>ARRA01000001.1 GCA_000384935.1 gamma proteobacterium SCGC AAA076-P13
TCTTAACTAATCTCTCTGTTCCTTCTTTTGATATTGGTTTTACACCTAACCCAACTGTATCCGGGAAACGTATTTTTGATATAGCAAAGTCATCCTGAAGAACACTAACCATTTTCTTGGCTTCGTCAGAGCCTGCCTGAAATTCAATGCCGCAGTAGATATCTTCTGAATTTTCTCTAAAAATAACCATATCTGTGTCTTGTGGTCTTTTAACTGGAGAAGGTACTCCATCAAAATATCTAATCGGTCTTAGACATACATATAAATCAAGGATTTGTCTTAACGATACATTTAATGATCTTATGCCTCCTCCAATTGGAGTTGTTAGTGGTCCTTTAATGCTAACGACATACTCTCTTAGCGCCTCAATGGTTTCATCAGGAAGCCATGTATCTTCTGAATAAATAGTTGTAGATTTTTCACCACAATAAACCTCCATCCACTCAATCTTTCTTTCACCCTCATAAGCAACCTTTACAGCGTTATCTACAACTTTTAACATTGCAGGCGTAATATCGACTCCAATCCCGTCACCTTCTATAAATGGAATAATTGGATTGTTTGGTACATTTATTTGACCGTCAGTTATAGTAATCTTTGATCCTGACTCTGGTTCTTTAATTTTATCGAATTTCATTTACTTATTGACCTCTGTATTAAGATTTTAGCTTCCAAATCGGTCATAATTATACTCTTAATTAATTTAATATAATACTTAGATAAGACAAGAAATATGCAAAATAAGACTGTAGTAGTTGGAATGTCAGGTGGAGTTGATTCATCTGTTTCCGCATATCTATTAAAGCAACAAGGATATGATGTAAAAGCTTTATTTATGCAGAATTGGCAAAGCGAACCTGGAGAAATATGCACATCAGAAATTGATTTTAAAGATGCATCTGAAGTTTGTGATAAGTTAGATATCCCGCTTCATAGGGCAAACTTTTCAGATGAATATTGGGAGAGAGTATTTACTAATTTTTTAAGCGAGCATGAAAAAGGCAGAACACCGAACCCAGACATTCTTTGTAATAGAGAAATAAAATTTAAATCTTTTTTAGAATATGCTTTTAAAATTGGAGCAGATTTTATTGCAACCGGTCACTACGCCAAAATAATAGATAAAGATGGAGCAAAGTTTCTATCTAGAGCTAAGGATGCATTTAAGGACCAAACTTATTTCCTTCACGAGGTCAATGAAACAGAATTTAATAAATGTATTTTTCCACTTGCAGATTTAAATAAAAATGAAGTGAGGGATATTGCATTGAGAGAGGGTCTAATTACAGCTGATAAAAAAGATTCAGTTGGAATATGTTTTGTTGGTGAGAGAAACTTGAAAGACTTCTTAAATAGATTTATAGATTTTTCTAAGGGGCCTATAAAGAATGAAAATGGTAAAATAATTGGTGAGCATCATGGCTCAATTCTTTATACAGAAGGCCAAAGGCAAGGCCTACAAATTGGTGGTGTTAAGGGTGCTGATGAGCTGCCATGGTACGTTTTCAAAAAAGATATCAAAAAAAATGAAATTCATGTATGTCAGGGAGTTGATAATCATCTATTAATGAATGATGGTTTATTTGTCGAGTCAATAAACTGGATCAATAAAATAGATTATCAGTTACCTTTAACCTGTGAAGTTCAGGTAAGGCATCAGCATACCCCTGTTGAATGTCTTGTTGATGAACAATCAAACAGAATAGTAATTAAATTTGATAAACAAATTAGGGCTATTGCGCCAGGTCAATCCGCAGTTCTCTATAAAGATAATATCTGCCTCGGCGGCGGGATAATTGAAGAAACTTTTTAAAATAAAATTTAAAGGATGATAAAATAAATTATGAAATATGATCATGACAATATCTCACCACTGGATAATAGGTATGCCAATAAAATATCTCAATTTAGAAATAATTTTAGTGAGTCTGCTTTAATAAAAATAAGATTTGAAATTGAAATCGAATGGCTTTTATTTTTATGCACAAAATTATCAAAATCGTTTAAACCGCTAAGTAACGAATCTATAAAAAAAATAAATAGTTTTAAAAGTAATTTTGATGATAAGTATGTTCTTCAGATTAAAAAAATTGAATCTACAACTAATCATGATGTTAAGGCTGTTGAATATTTTATTGCTGATTATTTCAATAAAGATAAGGTGTTAAGCAAGTATGTCCATCTAATCCATTTTGGCTTAACTAGTGAGGATATTAACTCTCTAAGTTATGCATGCTTAATTAAAAACGGTATTTCATTATTTATAAATGAGAGTCTAAATACAAACAAAACGTTGCTCAAATATACAAAAAATTGGTCTAATATATCTTTTCTTGCAAGAACACATGGTCAGGCAGCATCTCCATCTACCCTAGGTAAGGAACTTAAAGTTTTCTCAGCGAGGCTTGCAAGGGAAATACAAATATTAAAAGCTATTAAACCACTTGCAAAATTTAGTGGCGCTACTGGATGACTTTGCTATATCAAAAATACGTTTCCCGGATACAGTTGGGTTAGGTGTAAAACCAATATCAAAAGAAGGAACAGAGAGATTAGTTAAGAAAGCTATAGACTATGCAATAGAAAATGATAGGTCCTCTGTAACACTTGTGCATAAAGGTAATATTATGAAATATACAGAAGGTGCTTTCAGAGACTGGGGTTATGAATTATCAAAATCTAGTTATCAGGCAGAAGATTTAGATGGAGGTCCATGGCAGGTTATTAAAAATCCAAATACTGGAAAGTCTATAGTTATAAATGATGTAATATGTGATGCTTTCCTTCAGCAAATTCTTCTAAGACCAAAAGATTACGATGTAATTGCAACTATGAACCTTAATGGTGATTATATATCTGACGCCCTTGCAGCTTGTGTTGGTGGTATTGGTATAGCGCCTGGTGCAAATCTTTCAGATGATTATGCTGTTTTTGAAGCAACTCATGGAACAGCTCCAAAATACGCAGGTCAAGATAAAGTCAATCCTGGAAGTTTAATACTATCAGCAGAAATGATGCTTAGACACATGGGGTGGGTTGAAGCTGCAGATTTAATTATTAGTTCAATGGAAAGAACTATCGGAGCCAAAAAAGTCACATATGATTTTGAAAGAATGATGGATGGCGCTGATCTTGTCTCGTGTTCTGGTTT
Organism: gamma proteobacterium SCGC AAA076-P13; assembly: GCA_000384935.1. Classification (GTDB taxonomy): domain Bacteria; phylum Pseudomonadota; class Gammaproteobacteria; order Magnimaribacterales; family D2472; genus SCGC-AAA076-P13. Next base: position 3,152 of record ARRA01000001.1, read on the forward strand.
TGCAGATGAGATGATTAAAAGGATGTAATGATCAATCTTTCTATAGAAGAGATAGATAACGATAATGATTATGGGTCATCTGTATTAGAGCAGGACCCAGAAGTCAAAGAACCACCTCTATATCAAGTATTACTTCTTAATGATGACTATACTCCTATGGAGTTTGTTGTTTATGTCCTTCAAACAGTCTTTAACCACACCCATGAACAATCAACTCAAATAATGATGGCGGTTCATACTAAAGGTATGGGAGTTTGTGGTATATTTTCTAAAGAGATAGCTGAGATGATGTCATATGAGGTTAATGAGATGGCAAAACATCACAATCATCCTCTACTGAGTGAAATAGAACCTTTAACGGATTAGTATGTTTAGTAAAGAATTAGAAATTTCAATTGCGAGTCTTTTTGATCAAGCTCAAGAGATAAATATTCAATACCTTACTGTTGAACATTTATTTTTGATGATCTTGAATGATTATGATGTAAAAGATTTTATTGAGTCTAAAGATATTCAAATAGAGTCATTAAAAGAAAGTCTTAATGACCATCTAAAACAAACAAGCATACTCAGAACCGATGCACAAAAAGCCGTTCAACCAACACTAGGTTTTCAAAGAGTTCTTCAAAGAGCTGTTTTTCATATTCAATCATCTGGAAAGGGTGTGGTAAAGCCAATAAATATACTTGTAGCAATTTTTTCTGAAAAAGAATCACGGTCTGTTTATCTACTAAATAAAAATAACATTAATAGACTAGATGTTGTTACTCATATTTCTCACGGCAGTCCTGAAAAAACAACTACTGAAGAATCTGTAAATGAGGAGCAATCAGAATCAGATCCTATAGAAGCAAAGAAAGAAAGTTCTTATTTAATAAATCTTAATAGTCAGGTTGAAGAGGGCAAAATTGATAAATTAATTGGAAGAACAAAAGAGGTTGAAAGAATTGTTCAAATTCTATCAAGACGAACTAAAAACAACCCTCTTTTAGTCGGTGAATCCGGTGTAGGAAAGACAGCCATAGCAGAAGGATTGTCCTATCTTATTGTAAATAACAAAGTTCCTAAAATTCTAAGTAATTCAACCATATATGCACTAGATATTGCAGCATTAATTGCTGGCACAAAATATAGGGGTGACTTTGAAAAACGTTTAAAGGAAGTTTTAAAATTTTTAGATAAAGAAGATAAGCCCGTTCTATTTATAGACGAAATACATACCATTATTGGAGCAGGCTCAGCATCAGGTGGGTCCATGGATGTTTCTAACTTACTAAAACCTGCTCTAGGTAAAGGTCAGATTAGATGTATAGGTTCTACAACTTTTCAAGAATATAGAGGCATATTCGATCAAAATCAGGCGCTATCAAGAAGGTTTCAAAAAGTAGATGTCCTTGAACCAAATTATGATGAGTGTGTTGAAATTTTAGATGGCATAAAGTCAATCTATGAAGATTATCATAACGTTAATTTTTCTAACGAGGCCATAAAAACATCAATTGATCTATCCTCTAAATATATTAATGATAGATTTTTACCAGATAAAGCAATAGATGTTATTGATGAGACAGGAGCTATGCTCAATATTACCAGGAAGAATTCTAAAAAAATTACTGTAAATCAATCACATATAGAAAAAACTATATCTAAAATAACAAAGATTCCAGAACAAAGCATTACAGCTGCTGATAAAAAGAACCTTAAAAATATAGAAGAAAGCTTGAAGCGTGTAATATTTGGTCAAGATGCTGCTGTTGAAACTTTATCCAACGCAATTAAGCTCTCCAGGGTTGGTTTAAGGGACGACAATAAAACTATAGGCTCATTTTTATTTACAGGACCAACAGGTGTAGGAAAGACTGAAATATCAAATCAACTGGCTGACATTATGGGCATTGATCTTGTTCGTTTTGATATGAGTGAGTACATGGAAAGACATACTGTTTCAAGACTTATAGGTGCACCTCCAGGTTATGTTGGTTTTGATCAAGGCGGGTTATTAACTGAAGCAATAGTTAAATCTCCTCATTGTGTGCTTCTATTGGATGAAATAGAGAAAGCGCATCCTGATATATTCAATATATTATTACAGGTTATGGATGCTGGCGTATTAACAGACAATAATGGCAGAAAAGCTGATTTTAGAAACGTTATTTTGATTATGACAACCAATATTGGTGCCGAGCTCTTAGGTAGAAGAAATATAGGATTTAGCTCAACCTCCAATGAATCTGATGCTATGAATTCCTTAAATAAGTTATTTTCACCAGAATTTAGAAATAGATTGGATGAAACTATTCAGTTTAACTATCTTGATAAAACAATAATATTATCTATTGTTGATAAATTCTTAACAAAACTTCAAGCACAACTAGATAAAAGAAATGTTGAAATTATCGTTTCTGACAATGTTATTAATTGGATTGCAGACAATGGTTACGATAAAGAAATGGGCGCTAGACCAATGGAAAGATTCATATCCAAAAACATTAAAAAACCATTAGTGGATAAATTATTGTTTGGTAACTTGAAATCCGGTGGTCAAATTAGCCTGGATATCAAGAATGGAAGTTTAAAGTTCAGCGAAGTGAAAAAGAAAGTTAAAGTCTAGATTATCTTCCTCTAAAAGTAATTCTTCCTACAGATAGGTCATAAGGCGTCATTTCAACTTTAACCTTATCTCCGGTTAATATTCTGATGTAATGTTTTCTCATTTTTCCTGAAATATGAGCAGTAATCACATGATCATTTTCCAATTTAACTTTAAATTTTGTATTAGGAAGAGTTTCAATAACTTCTCCTTCAAACTCTAGATTATCTTCTTTTGACATGGTCACATTTTAAACTATATTTCTGCTAATAGGGGGTTCATATAGTTATATAATCATTAATATAAATTAAACATAGGACAGTATTATGATAATTAACCCAGGTGAAATTAACTTAGATGAAGCATTAAATATTTGCAAAGAATCATTAAAAAAAGGTCGAGAGTTAAATTTAATGCCTTTAACTGTAACCGTTGTTGATGTAGCAGGTGTGGTTAGGGCATCATTATCAGAAGAGGGCTCAGGACTAATAAGATCTGATATTGCATATGCAAAAGCATGGACATGCTTAGCTTTTAACGTTTCATCTAATACATTGAGAGATGTTTTTGAAGGACAGCCACGATTAGCTCCAGCAGTTACTGGAATGCAAACAATGGCAGGCGGCAAGCTTGTTCCAACACCTGGTGGAATGTTGATTCAAAAAGATGGTAAGAATATCGGTGCCGTTGGCGTTACAGGCGATGTTTCTGATCAAGATGAAATCTGTGCTATTGCGGGTATTGAATCATCTAATTTAACAGCAGGACATAAGTCAAAGTAAAATATAATTTTTAATTAGCTGCTATAAATAGTTAACATTTAAGCCTAGTTGGGTGATATATTTCTTCTTATGCAAAGAAGATTTTTTATTAAATTATTAGGGCTGACCGTATCGGCATTTAATACAAGACTTTTATCACAGGATAATAATGAAAAAGTATTATTTAATCATGGTGTTGCTAGCGGCGACCCAACTCATGATAGGGTAATAATCTGGACAAAAATTACAAAAAATACTAATAAAAAAATTAATGTTAATTGGCAAATATCTAATAAAGAAGACTTCTCAAATATAATTGATAAAGGATTAACAAGAACACATTCTTATAAAGATTTTACTGTAAAAATTGATGTAAAAATTCCATTAAAATATAATGATGAACCTATTTATTATCGTTTTATTGTAAATAATATCTTTTCTCCAATTGGGACTACCAAGACTTTACCAATCTCAAATCCTGATAAATTTAATTTAGCTTTTTGTAGTTGCTCTAATTATCCAGCTGGTTTTTTTAATGCATATAGAGAGATAGCTCTTGATAGTGATATTGATGTAGTTTTGCATTTAGGAGACTATTTATATGAGTATGGTGAAGATGGATATGCCACAGAGGACGCTAAAAGACTTAATAGGGTGGTTGATCCAATTACTGAGATTGTTAGCCTAGATGATTATAGAAAACGCCATGCGCTTTATAAAACTGATGAAGACCTCCAATTATTGCATTCAAAAAAACCAATGATTCCAGTTTGGGATGATCATGAGTTTGCTAATGATTCATGGAAAAATGGAGCTGAAAACCATACATATGATGAAGGGTATTTTTCAACAAGAAAGGCCAATGCATTAAAAGCCTACTATGAATGGATGCCAATTAGAGAATCAAATTCAAAATTAAAAATATGGAGAAAGTTTGAAATAGGGTCTTTATTTCAATTATTAATGCTAGATACAAGATCTATATATAGAGACAAACAATTAAATTTTGATAATTACTTTAAAGACAATGAATTTAATAAAAAACAATATATGAAAGACCTTCAAAAGAAAAGAAATCTAGTAGGTGCCGAACAATTTAAATGGCTGGATAAAAATATTAATAATAAATTTAAATGGTCGGTTATTGGACAACAAATTCTCCTTTCGCCAACAGTATTGCCTAAAATATTTTCTGAGTTAGATAAAAATTCTTTTCCTAAAATCCTTCATAAATACTTAAAAATTGGAGGAATGGATATTCCTTACAATACTGATTCATGGGATGGTTATCCAAAAGAAAGAAACAAGTTACTTAAAATACTTTCTAAAGCACAATCTGGTATCGTTCTTACAGGAGATACACATAACTCATGGATATCAAATTTGTTCGGTGATAGTCAAAATTTTATTGGTGTAGAGATTGCAGCACCTTCAATATCATCGCCAAATTCCGTTGATCTATTTAAAAGTATAACCAACGATATTGATCAAGGCTTTATAAAGCAAAATGAAAACCTGAAGTGGACAAATGGTTCAGGTAAAGGTTTTGTTAAGTTAGCTATAGATTCCAACCAAATTGAAGCAAAATTCATGTACGTAAGTAATATCAAATCTAAACAGTATCAATTAACTGATACCAATAGATTTATTATAAAACATAATCAACCTATATAATTGAACATAATATATATTATGCGAAGTGATATATATTCCCAATAGACCCTACTACTCTATATATGATATAAATAAAGTCATTTATTTTATTAATAGGGAGAAATAATGACTGAATATCAAATATTAAATATTATGCATGTTGGATTTATTCAAAATGCTATGTACTTTGTTGGAATGGTTTTAATGACATGGCTAGCTTTCAGAATGTGCAACAACGTGAGGAATAACCCGAATACAAATATGGTTGGCAAGGCGTTTACATCTATATTCTGTATGTTTGTCGCACTATTCATGACGCAAACTAATGCAATTGGTGGATCGATACTCTCATCTAGTGTTAACTCGCTAGTAGATGTTGGTGCAGCTTCAGCAGAAAGAATGTCTGCTTATCTATCATCTCCAATGATTATTGGTGGCCCAGTTCAAAAAATATTTGTTTTGTTTGTTCTTGTTTTCCAATTAGCTCTTGTTTGGACAAAAGAATAGTAACCATTAAATATATAAATGAGGGCCTTAGGGCCCTTTTTTATTTTCTAATGATATTCATTCCTTCTAACTTCTGATCTCTTTCTGGGTCTGAATATATTTCTTTTTCGTAAATTTCATGCTCAAACCATTTTACAAACTCTTTAGATCTATTAATTTTCATGAAATTCCAAACACTTTTACCCTGCTCAGTCTTCATAACACCCAATCTAAGTGCTGAAATTCTAGATTTTAGATGAGAGTCATCAACAAAACCTTTTTGTACCTTGTCATAGACATCAAATACATCTACAAGACATGTCATTACAAAGTGATTGATTCTCCATTTATCAGTATGAGTTAAATCATCTGAAGCCCAATCTTTAGCAAGAAAGTTTGAAAACTCATGATCTTTAGTTGTTTGAAAAAATCTGTCATATTGTCTTTGGGTTAAAGAATGGCCAAATTGAGCCTTTGTGATTTCATTTTGTTGATGTATTTGTATACCAAGATATATAACTGAGACAACTACACCAAAGGCAGCTATTACCTGGACAATTAAAACGATAGTTTCTGAATTCATATGCTAGTTCCTAGTCCCAGTTTAGTATAATTTATTGCCTCGCACTGATTAGTTGTTGAATCAACTTCAGCAGCAATCAAGGTGGATATAAATATTATGCATGTGATGTAAAATTTTTTCATTTTTTTTCCTTTAGTTTATATAGCTTAGCATTTTGGTTAGATTTTATATTGATACAATTCTTCATAATAATCCTGTGCCATATGTGCATAATTCATAATATTTTGGTTATAAGTCTTCTTAGTATTAGATAAAGGTTTAAATGAATCAGAAGACATCACCGATGTATACCAGTGTTTTGCCCATACCCCATCATATCTCTTTAAACCTGGAGTCCAACTTAGCATAGAGCTATCCCACTTTATTCTCAAAGATTCACAAAGCTTTTTTAATGTTTTTTTTTGGATCTTTTCTCAAGTCATTAGCATCAACAACGATTGGTTCTTTTTCAGAATTTTTTTTAATAAAATTATAAAGTTTTAACTGTTCTTTAAACCCAAAATCTTCAAACGTTGCAATTGGCCATTTATTAAGAAAGCTAGATATAACATCTTCTGGCTTTCTAATAAGGAAGCAATTTTTAGATAGTAAAACCCAATCTAAATTGAAACTAGGTAAGAGATGATGAACCATATGTTTTTGATAGCAAATACCAGTACCTTCTTGGCTAATACAATTTTTAACTACTAAATTGTAATTTTGCTCTTGTGAGTCAAGGACTTCTTTAAGCATTGGATGTTGTTTGTTTGTTGTCTTTAAATATGCAGCATAGAATGGTTCATCATAAACCTCTAAAACATCCTTCCTATTTCCAAAGCTCCTCATCAAAGCGGTAGATAGATTCCGTGGTCCAGACCACATTGCAATATTAACCCTATCAGTCAATTTGAGTTAACTCTTCATATAATTTAAGAAGCTTTTCAGTCATAGAATAATTATTTTTATTTTCGATTAACCTTCCATCAATAGACTTAACAGAAACCAACGAGCCTAAAGTACCAGTTATAAATGCCTCATCTGCAGAATAAACATCAACTAGAGAAAAGTTTTTTTCATAAATACTAATTTGATTTAATTTACATATTTCAATAATTTTTTTCCTGGTTATACCATTCATACAATAATCACCGGTACTCGTCCAAACCTCACTCCCTTTTACTATAAAGAAATTGCATGAGTTAGTAGTACTAACAAAACCTAATGGATCTAGCATTAATGCTTCATCAGCTCCTGCTTTTTCAGCCTGTATGCAAGCTAAAATACAATTCAATTTTGAATGACTATTAAGCTTAGGGTCTTGTACCATTGGATTCCCTCTTATTTGAGAAACGGTAGCAAGAGTAATTGGTTCTCTTTTAATATTATCTTCTGAGTGCTCCATAATGATGACTATCGTAGGCCCATCAAGCGAGTAAGAAGGACGTTGAAAAGGTTTACTCTTTATACCTCGAGTTATCATTACTCGTGCATGCGCCCTATCAATCATTTTATTAATTTTTTGAGTATCAAAAAGAGCATTTTTTAACTGATCTTTTGTCAGGTTTATATCAAGGTCAATTGCTTTTGCGCCCTCGTATAATCTATGGATATGCTCATCTAAAAAAAGCCACTTATTGTTATAAAGTCTAATACCCTCCCACACACCATCGCCCATCATAAAACCACTATCATAAACAGAAACTTTTGCTTCATCCCTGGACATCAATTTGCCATCAACATAAATCAGAATGTTTTTATTTTTTTCTATATGTGATTCGAGGTTATTTTTCATAATTACTATTTAAATTTATATTAAATAAGATACTAATATATAAGATATTAAAATGGCAATCATCCATAAGCTAACAGCCAAAGTAATTAATTTTTTATCAAATATTTTTATTGATTCCTTATCTATTGAAGTGCCAATACAAAAAAGGCCTGTGAACAAGCATATGTTACTAATAGCTTTAATAAGATTATCTACTGTATCCGTAAGTACTAAATAGTTACTTAAAATTAATGTACAAATAAAAATAGACACAAATATAGGTAATTTGAGCATAGTTTTTTTGTTATACGAGATGGAAAGTACAACCATTAAAGGTATTAACCATAAAGTTCTTGTTAATTTTATAGTTGTTGCCATCTCAACTGAATCTTGTCCATATGTCATAGCAGCACCAACAACAGATGCGGTATCATGAATTGCCAATGCAGCCCAAGCTCCAAAAAAATCTTGTGACATATTTAAATATGTTGCCAATAGAGGAAAGGCTATTAACCCAAATGCATTTAATAAAAAAACCAACGATATTGATGCAATTATTATCTTAGGTTTGGCTTTCAATATAGGGGCGATTGCTGCAATTGCTGTTGCTCCACAAATTGCGGTGCCAGAAGCTATTAGAATAGTTTGATTTTTATCCACCTTTAGAAATCTTCCAAGCAATAAACCGAGTATAAAAATTAAAATTACAAATACAGATATTGATGGAAGAAATGTACGTGTTAGCTCATATGCATCATACAGAGGAATGGAAAATGCTAATAATATAATTCCTAATTGAATTAGTTTTGATCCTATTGATTTTGTAATAAATTGTTCAGATAGATTGAAACTATAGGCAAAGACAACCCCAAGTAATAAAGAAATAAATGCAGAGCCTGTATATGCAGATATTATTATTAATAATAGACCTATTAAGTATGGCATTAAAATTTTTACCTTATTAAAATGTAATAAATATTTATTTAACTAAAGAGATAATAACTTATAAAAACTATGACCAACAACCCACCAAAACCAAAAAAAATACCACATGTATTAGAACAGCATGGTGACGTAAGAACTGATAACTATTATTGGTTAAGAGATGACACCAGGTCAGATTCCCATGTACTTGATTATCTTAAAGCTGAAAATGCTTATGCTGAAAGTTGGTTTAACAGTAAACACCCCTACTCAACTGAAATAACAAATGAGCTCATAGACCAAATACCTAACGAGGAATCTTCATATGGACAAATTAATTATGGATTTAAGTACTATCAAAAAATAAAGAAAAGTGAACAACTACCGAGATATTTTAGAAAAACTGAAGGTAAAAATGAAGAAATGCTGATAGATGCAAATATTAAATTGATGCGTCAGGAATATTATTCTATTCAATCAATATCTCCTTCTCCAAATAATAAATATCTTGCATATAGTGAGGATAATAACGGCAGAAGAGAATTTACTATTAAAGTCCTTAATGCTGAAACTATGACTTTGCTCGATGATACGGTCGAGTCAACATCAGGTAAGCCTATTTGGAGTAAAAATAACGAGTATTTAATATATTCAAAAAAAGATGCGGTAACGCTGATATCAGATTCTGTATATGCTCACAAAGTTGGTTCATGCTCATCAGAAGATATCCTTTTATATAAAGAAACAAATCTTGAATTTAATATATTTTTATCTTTATCTAAATCTAAAGATTTTATATACATAAATATTGATTCAACAAATTCTAACGAGATTAGATTAATAGATATAAAAACCCCACTATTAGAACCTAAACTTTTTATTAAAAGATCTGACGACCATCTGTATTATTTAGAACACCTTAATAGCGATAGTTTTTATGTTTTATCTAACCATGATGCGCCTAATTTTAAAGTATTATTTTCGAATAGTGAGTTAGATAGAGCAATTAATAAGATGGATGAAGTAGTGCCATCAAGTGAAACTATATTTATAAATAATTTATATTATCTTGATGGACACCTTGTATTAGGGATAAGAGAAAATGGGTTACCTGAGATATCTATTCTAAATCTTCATACAAAAATATATTCGAAAGTTATTTTTAAAGATAATGCATATGATGTTTCATTAGCATTTAATAATGAGCCTGATTCTAAGGTTTTTAACTATTCCTACTCAAGCCTTACATGTCCAGAAACAATATACAGTTACGATCTAAAAACCAATAAATCTAATATATTATGGCAAAAGGAAATTGTTGGATTCAAGTCAAATAATTATATTGACCAAAGACTGTTTATTAAAAGCAGGGATAATACAAAGGTTCCTGTAGTAATTTTTTCTAATAAAAAAACTGATTTAAAAAATGCACCTATACTCTTTTATGGTTATGGCTCATACGGAATTAATGTTGATGCAACCTTTAGGTCTAGTCTGTTGCCTTTAGTTGATAGAGGTTTTATTTTTGCTATTGTCAATATTCGTGGTGGTGGTGAGATGGGCAAACATTGGTATGAACAAGGTAGAGTTTTAAATAAAATGAATACTTTTAATGATTTTAATGATGCTGTTAATGAAGTCATCCAAAAGAATATAGGCGATTCAAGCAAGGTTTTTGCAAGAGGAGGTAGTGCTGGTGGTTTGTTAATGGGTTCTATAATAAACCTTGAACCTGAATTATATAAAGGCATTCTTTCAGGTGTTCCATTCGTTGATGTTTTAACAACAATGTCAGATCCATCAATACCGCTTACAACATTTGAGTATGGAGAATGGGGCAATCCTGCCATCAAAAAAGAATATAACTACATAAGGCAATACTCACCATATGACAATATTGATAAACATAACTACCCTTCTGTATTTGTTACATCTAGTCTTTATGATTCTCAAGTTCAATATTTTGAACCAGCTAAATATGTACCAAAATTGAGAGAATACAACCAATCAACTAATACTATTATCATGAAAATGAATCTAATTGGTGGTCACGGAGGGTTAAGCGGCAGGTTGAATCAATTTACAGAAATAGCTGAAGAATATAGTTTTATTCTTAATTTAGCAGATGAGGATACCTAAAACTAAAGCTTATGATAAACTCAATTTTTTTTAACTATTTAATATGAAATTTAACAGCATCTTAGAAACAGTAGGCAATACGCCTAGTATTAGAATTAATAACTTAGCGCCTGAAGGAATTGATTTGTATGTGAAAGCAGAATTCTTTAACCCTGCCAGCTCTGTAAAAGATAGATTGGCTTTAAGCATTATCACTGAAGCTGAGGCTAATGGCACATTGAAACCAGGCCAAACCGTAGTTGAGGCAACTAGTGGAAATACAGGTATTGGGCTAGCATTTGTTTGCGCATCTAAGAATTATCCATGTGTAATAACAATGCCTGAAAGTGCTTCAATAGAAAGAAGAAAAATGATGCGATTCTTAGGAGCAAAAGTTCTGTTAACTCCAGCAGCTGAAGCTGGCTCTGGAGCATATAACAAAGCAAAAAAACTTGCTGATGAAAATGGTTGGTTTTATGCAAGACAATTTGAAAATGAAGCTAACGCAAATATTCATGAAAAAACCACCGGAAATGAGATAGTTAATGATTTTAAAGATACTGGTTTAGATTATTGGGTATCTGGCTACGGTACTGGTGGAACATTCTCTGGAGTTGCAAGAACACTTAAAAAAGAAATGCCTCAAACTAAACTTGTAATGGCTGAACCTGATGTCGCGCCGCTTCTAATAAATGGTAATCCACAAGAGAGAACAGATGATGGGGCTCCTGCTCAATCTCATCCTGATTGGCAGCCGCATCCAATCCAAGGGTGGACAACTGATTTTATTCCCCTTGTTCTTCAAGAATCTATTAATGAAGAGTTTATAGATGAGATAGTACCTGTTGCAGGAGCAGATGGTATTAAATGGTCTCAAAAATTAGCTGCACATGAAGGTATCCTTACTGGTATATCTGGTGGATCAACTTTTGCTGTTGCTATGGAAGTTGCTAACAGAGCACCAAAAGGCTCAAAGATACTTTGTATGTTAGCTGATACCGCGGAAAGATATTTATCTAGTCTTTTATTTGAAGATATTGAGGCTGAAATGAATGATGAGGAATTAAGTCTTTTAGATTCAACTTCTTAATAAAAAAGGGAGCTAAGCTCCCTTTAGTAATAATTTTACGATACTAATTAGCTGTATATATTATTTCGCATTTTTCCATTGTGTCAGTAACAACCTCGTCTACATATTTTAGAGATTCTCTCCAAATATCTCCCCATTTTGCACCTGCATAGTAATCATCTAGAGCAGCACCACTTTCTGAAGCAGTATTACTTACTGCTCTTACGTGATACATCCCAGTCTCTTCTTTACCACCAGCTATTGGCGCAAAAACACCTATTCTCATATCATGACCTGCTTTATTCATTGCCATTTCTAATTCTGTTACCTTTTGAACATAAGCTCTTGGATTATTAAGTTTTAGTCTCCATAATCTTTCTGATCCTGGTTTAAGATCAAATTCCTTAATGGGTTTAAATGTAGCAGAATACATGACCTTTCTAAGTTTATTAAAGCTTGCAGATGCATTCATTGGGTCATATAAGTCAGAGGCAGCTAATGCCCTCTCAACAGATGGAAATGCATTCCATACAAACATTTGGCCTTTATAATCATTTCCTGACCGAGTAACACAAACACCCGCCATATCAGCACCAATAGCTTCAAACGGCCCGGTATTATTTTTCATATAATCAACATAAGCATCTACATTTTTAGCTTTAACCATAAGAGTATTAAAGGCCCCTTCTGGCGCCGCGCTTATATTAAAAGTAAAAATTAATATAAAAAGTATTTTTAATTTATTCATAATTTCTCCCTATTATTAAATTAACAATCATTAAATATAAACGTTTATGTTTATATTTTACACACTGAAGTATATATTTTATGTATATATAAAATTTCTATAGTTACAAAAAGTTACATATAATCTAAAGATGAAAAAAAATATTAATATATGGCAAAACTTTATAGATCTTTCTGAAAGGTCTATTTTAATGATAATTGCAGTAGCTACTTTGTATGCAACTGGTATTGAAATCTTTAGATTAATTTCTGAACAAGTAGTTACTTTAAGTGACTTATTTCTTTTATTTATCTATGCAGAGGTGCTAGGTATGGTTGGTTCTTTTTATGCAAGTAATAGACTTCCAGTAACGCTACCAATAATTATTGCAATGACAGCATTAACTAGAATGATTATTCTTCAAAGCAAAGAACTTGATTCATTAAATATTATTTATGAGGCCTCAGGAATATTAATTTTGGCCGGAGCAGCTTACATAATGACTTTAAAAGATCAAATAAGCTTGGAAAAGCTAAAGATGAGAAAAGATATTGAAGAATAAAAAAGGGAGCTAATGCTCCCTTTGTCTATAAGATTTAATACTAAAAACTATAATTCACCATTAGACCGTAACTTTTGTAGTTATTTGGATATCCAAAGAATGTTGTTGAAGTTGGATCAGCTACAGCAGGAAATGCAGTAGTAATAAATTTATCATTATTAATATTTTTACCATAAAACATTAATGACAGAACACCATCACCAACACCCTGTTTTTCTATACCCATAGAAATATTTAATGTATCTTGTTTTTTGGTTCCATTTCCATTGGCCTCAAGAATAGCTTGCCATGATGGGTTCTCAAGCAATTTAACTTCACTAGAATATAAATGGCTTAATCTTACATAACCATCAAAACCATTAGTTTCCCAATTCCAAGTAATATTGGATGAGATTGTATCTTCAGGTATATTTGTTGGTGTTGTTCCTGTTAAGTCCCCAGAAGCCGAATTAGGGAACGAGTCATACACAGGATCAATAAACAAACCACTTACTGCTAAGTCAATATTATCACTTGGTGAAAGTACTAAATCAAACTCATAACCATCAGCTGATTGAGATCCAGCATTTGCTAATACAAAACCAGTTCCAATAAATGTATTAGATTGAAAGCCTCTAATTTCTTGATCAAACATAGCTATGTTGAGATAGCCAGATGGTAGATATATTTTTGCTCCCAATTCGAATACTTCCGCTTCTTCTGGGTCAGCATATCTTTGACCAAGACCAGTATTCGGACCCACTGGAGTTCCTGCGGCAGCAAGTGCGGCAGTTTCAGTTGCATTTGGAAGTGAGTTTCTTGATATGTTCCAAGCAGTTGCTTTAAAACCAGTTGAAACTCCACCATAAATTGTTACAGCATCATTTAATGCGTAAGATAATTTGGCTGTGTAGTCGACATTATCGTCACTACTTTTTCCATCTTGAGCAGCATTTGGAAAATTAACGAATTGAGGAATAAATTGGAGGCCCTGCAATGGCAATAGAGGGTTATAAGCAGGGTCTGTTGCTAAAACCATTGCCTGTGCCGGAGGGAAGCCTGCAGCAATTAGTCCCATTGCACCTGCACCTACAAAATCAAGATTTGAAAATACAGCTGTATTAATTTGATTGTAAGAAACAGACTTTTTATCTTCCATATAACTTGCACCAATAATTGCATTCAGTCTTTCAGAAAGTTGAATATCAAATTGTGCAAAAATTGATTTAGTTGAATTGTCTTGTGTTGCGCTCTCCATATTACCTTGACCAGCTGCAAACATTAGACTATCTGGAAGTCCAAATGCTGAAGCAACTTCTGCAATAGTCCCTACAGGTAAAAATGCATCTATGTAAGGTCTCCATAAGGGTCCGAAATAAATAGATTCATTAAAATCCATATCTTCTTGATAATAAAAACCACCAAATAACCAATTAAATTTCTCGTTATCCTCGGAATAAATCCTTATTTCCTGGGTTATACCATTTAAATCTTTTTTAATTGGACTTGGGGCAACAATATTTACAGCATCAAAATCAACATCTTGGATTTCAAAATTATATGAATTTCTATATGAAGTAATACTTTCAATTGTTGCATTGTCTAGATTTTTTTCAATATGAATAGATAAGCCTGAATTATCTCCTTGTGAGATAGGATCACTGTCGTAGAACGCTTTCTTTGTAAATGGATCATTAGGAATAATTTGGCCACCGAAAGCTGCAGTTATTTGGTTTCCTGCCCCGTAAGAAGTACTTCCCACAGCACAGCATATTTCATCATAATCATCGTAATCAGCTGTAATCCTTACCGATAAATCATCAGATGGAACATATAACAGCTCTGCTCTATAGCCTACCCTATCTCTATCGTTGGTAGCATTACCAGTTATAGGGTTTTCTGAATGCCCATCTCTTTTGTTAAAGTTAGCACTGAAACTATAAGCAAGATTCTCGTTTAAAGGACCTGTATAGTAGAGCTTGCCAACTCTTGAGTTATATTTACCTATTCCAAAAGAAACATTCCCAGATTTTTCAAAGGATGGTTTTTTGGTAACAATATTTATAACACCAGCAGAAGCATTTTTTCCAAACAAGGTGCTTTGCGGACCTCTTAGAACTTCAATCCTCTCAAGCATTGGTAAATCAGATATTTGGCTTTGCGTTTTAGATCTGTATACACCATCAATAAAAACAGCAACTGAAGGCTCAATACCAGGATTATTTGATCCATTTCCGAAACCTCTAATAAAAAAAGTTGTATTAACAGATGATTGGTATTGTCTTGTATCGAGTGACGGTACAACTGATTTAAGGTCAAAAATATCAACAACATTAGCTTTCTCAATAACATCAGCAGTTACAACTGAAACTGCTATTGGAACCTCTTGAAGTGTTTTTTCAGTTTTGGTCGCCGTAACTATTACTTCTTCAACATCTTGAGCATCCAAAAATATAGACATTGAAAGCAATATAGTTAGTGTGTAAATAGAATTTTTCATTCTAATCCCCTATTAATAAAATAAATAATACTCAAAATTATATATGAGCTTAGCAATAAGAAAAAGAATGATTTATGTGTAAAAAATACGTATTTAAAAAAGATTTTTTGAAAGCCTTAAGCAGACTTCATTATATTCACTAATAGTTTCGTTAATAATATTTTTAACTGACTTAATTTCATTAATCAAACCTGAAGATTGTCCTGCAAGAGCTGGCGCTGCGTTCATATCGCCACCAAAATATAGATCTTTAATTTTTGCCAAATCACCCATGCTCATTGAGCCCTTCTCAAAAATATCTTTTGTGAGCTCTGTTTTTAATGCTCTTATAACAGGTTTTGAAGACTTATTAAGAATATAAGTACCATCAGTGCCAGCACTTTTAATTGAGTTTTTAAAATTATCATGAACAGGACTTTCAATTGAGGAGACAAAGCGTGTTCCCATCTGAATAGCCTCAGCACCTGCGGCAAAGGCTGAAGCCATACCAATACCATTCACTATTCCACCAGCAGCAATGATTGGTAAATCTATTTCATTTTTAATAGCTTGTATTAAAACTGTTAAGCCAATTTCTTCATAGCCCTTAAAGCCACCGCCTTCAGTGCCTTCAACAACAAGACCATCAACACCAGCCTCATAAGCTTTAAGAGCGCCTTGTAGGTTTGGCACAGCATGGTAAACAGTAATATCCGCATCTTTTAAAACTTTAATATATTTAGACGGATCGCCAGCTGAAGTTGTAACAAAATTTACATTATTATCAACGCAAAAATCAACCATAGATGAGTCTTTTAAGAATAATAGTGGGAGGTTTATACCAAAAGGCTTATCTGTAAGGCTTGCCATTTTTTTTATTTCTTGTTTACAAGCATCCACTTCACCAGAAGAAGTCTCTATAACACCCAAACCACCTGCATTTGATACTGCAGAAGCTAACTGGCTTCTTGCAATCCATCCCATTGGTGCTTGAATAATTGGATATTTTGCGCCTGTATCTCTTAGTACTCTATTCATAATTTTATTCCTATATAAATTAACAACATACTAAAGCAATTTGTTGAAATATATAAAATTTATTTAGCGCTCTTCAATTCGATCAACTAATATTTCAGTTGAGTCTATAGGAAGAATGACTCTTGTTCCATCATGTGATGAAGTCCATTCATCCATAACATCATCAACACCTCTATACATTATATCTTCCATCAATTTATTTCGCGGTGCTGGAAGATGATGATAGAAAACAAGATGTTTAACATTGGCTTCATTAGCTCCCTTTACCACATCCATAACAGGGGTGTGATAATCAAGAATATCGATTGTGACAGTATCTGCTATAAAATCATTATTACTTTTAGCAACTTGATTTATGAGATCTAAGATTTCAAGCGACATAGATTCATGAAATAGAACATCTACATTTTTTGAATTTTTGACAAGATTTTGATCATAAGTTGTATCTCCACTGATACTCATAGATCTTCCCTTATAATCTATTCTATAACCAAGAGCAGGTTCAACAGGATCGTGTGATACGCTGTAAGCAGTTATTTTTAGATTATCTTCATCAATGAGAATAGGGTTTTTTAGATCAACTGTATGGGTATCAAAGCCAACAACGTCTAGGGGGGCTAATAGATCACCATGGTGTTCATTTCTAAAAATGTAATCATTCGTGTAAGCCAACTCAGTTCCATCTGTAAGAAGCTGAACGCCTTCAGGGCCATAGACCTTTAGCTTAGATTTCCTTGCTCCAGCAAGCCATGTATCCATATGAATTTCACCTATATCAGCAATATGATCAGAGTGAAGGTGGGTATAAAAAACACCTTTTACACGATCAAATGGTATATTCCAATTAACTAAATTTTGAACACTTCCATCACCAGTATCAAATATAAATATCTTGTCACCAGCTTGCACTAAAATACATGCCTCAGCTCTATTTGGGTCTACTATAGGTGCTCTTGAACCACAAACTATTGCTGTTAATGTATCCTCTTCAGGCAAATTTGATTCAGGTGTGGCCAATGACTTAATAGCAAAACCTAATAGCTTGTCTTGGATAAAATGATTCTTTAGTGACAGAGTGCCTAAGATGAATAGAGATATTGAAATCAAGACTAAATATTTAAATGTTTTTACCATCAAGTCACTCTTTTATTAAAAATAAGGATGTCTTAATTCTATATATCACTTGATGTTCTGTAAATTTGTTTATATGCATAGTCATTGTTTAATAATGCATAAAGATTAAGGGGGTAATGAGGGGGCGCTCCCCCCTTGATTGCATAATTTTGCAAATAGTAATTTATCTCTAAATATATTTGCATAAATGGTTTTCAAAAAATCTCATACCTTAATACTAAAAATATAATAAGATTTATAATGAAATGAAAAAAAAAATTACCTTATCATTAATACTTCTATCTATTGTAGTTGGGTGGAACTTTAAAAAAGAAATTGCACTCACACTGATTCCTTTGTCACTAAATTTTAGTAATCCAATTGCAGAAAACCGAGAAATTATTTGGCCAGTTAATAAAGAAATAGTCGTATCAAACAAGCCAAATATTATTTTAATACTAGCCGATGATTTAGGGTTTAATGATGTTTCTTTTTATAATGGTGGTGCAGCTGATGGATCACTTAAAACACCAAATATTGATAAGCTAGCACGAGACGGTATTGCTTTTACTAATGGTTATGCAGCAAGCCCAGTATGCTCACCTTCAAGAGCTTCTATAATGACAGGAAGATATTCAAGTAGATATGGGTTTGAGTATACCCCCTACCCTGCAAATGCAGCCCGGATAATGAATTTGCTTAGACGCGACGGAGAGTTGGAAACCATAGAGCTCGATGATGTTCAGTGGGATGAAGTTGGTCTAACAATTGGAGGGCTTCCTAGTAACGAAATAACAATTGCAGAATTGCTTAAAGATAATGGTTATTATACTGCTCATATTGGAAAATGGCATTTAGGTGGATTTACAGATGGAATGAAACCTAATGATCAAGGCTTTGATGATAGTTTAATGCTTAATAGCAGTTTATATCTTCCTAAAAATCATCCAGATGTTGTAAATGCAAAAATAGATACCAGTATTGAAGATATGGTTTGGGCATCATCACAATTTGCAGTAAGTTTTAATGGAGGTGAGCCCTTTAAGCCTGGTGGGTACATAACGGATTACTATACTAATGAAGCTGTAAATGTCATAAATAATAATAAAGATAGCCCATTTTTTCTTTACTTGGGTCATTTTGCGCCCCACAACCCCTTACAGTCACTTAAGAAAGATTATGAAAAGCACAAACACATGCAAAACCATACGCTTCAAGTCTATTCTGGGATGATAGAGGCTCTTGATAGATCAATTGAGAAAATTGTTGATGCACTTGAAAAAAATGGATTAACTGATAATACTTTAATAATCTTTACTTCTGATAATGGCGGTGCCGGTTATATTGGTCTTCATGACATAAATAAGCCCTATCGAGGATGGAAGCTTACTCACTTTGAGGGCGGTGTTCATGTACCATTTTTTGCAAAGTGGCCATCAATGATAGATAAAAATCAGGTATTTAGTAAACGAATTCATCATACAGATATTTTTAGTACTATATTAGGAGCTGCGAATATTGAACAACCTAAAAATACGTATATAGACGGTAAAAATCTGATTCCCTATATAGTTGATAAAAAAGAAGGTGAGCCGCATGACACTCTTTATTGGAAAAACTCAACCTACCAAGCAATTATTCACAATGACTGGAAGCTAATGCGTTCTAAGTACCCATTTAAGCAAGAGTTTTTATACAATCTTAGTAATGATCCATATGAGCTAAGTAATGTAGCCGGAAATGAATTTGAAATAAAGCAACTATTAAACAATATGTTGGACAAACACGTTGAATCAATGCCAAAGGTAAAGTGGCCACAGTCAGTTTATATGCCAATCACAACAAATAGACCAATAACAGATTATGAAGATGGAGATGAGCTAATTTATTGGCCAAACTAAATTTTTAAATAAGAGGTAAAACATGAAAAAATTAAAAAAAATAGCATTAAGCATAAGCATATTAGTTGTAGTGGTTGTAATGGCATTACCTATGTTATTAACAAAAGCAGGTCTACACCCAAAATATGACGGTAAAGAGTTTAATTTTAATAACAAAAAAGCTCTAATAATAGCCACTAATCACGGGGTTCTTAATAAACCGAATGAAACTGATGGTGCTCCAACGGGCTTATTGCTATCTGAACTTAGCCTTCCATACTTTGAGTTTAAGGATGCGAATATTGATGTAACAATAGCCTCTATTAATGGAGGTTTGATTCCTGTGGAGCCAACACCTTGGTTCATAGAAACAAAGGAGGATAAAATGTTTAATGAATCTGCTGAACTTACCTCCCTATTAACAAATTCACTGTCTATTGAAGATGTAGATTTTACAGAATTTGATATCGTTTTTTTATCTGGCGGATGGGGAGCAGCATATGATCTTGGATTTTCGGAATCACTAGCGGATAAAATGTTTACAGCTTATGAGTCTGGGTCTTTAATTGGCGCCATATGTCATGGTGTTTTGGGTTTAATTAATATTAAAAATAAAGATGGTGAGTTATTAATTAAAAATAGAAAAATGACCGGAGTAACTAACAAGCAGTTACAAGAACTCGGTATATTTTTTACACCAATGCACCCTGAAGATGAGCTAAAAAAAGCTGGAGTACTTTTTGAATCAAAATCTAAACGCATAGAATTTTTTGCCAACCATGTGGTTGTAGATGATGAAAAAAGATTTATAACTGGACAAAATCAAAACGCTGGACATGAAATATCTCAACAAATTATGGAGTTATTAGACAAATGAATGATAAAAAAAATCTAGACCTATATTTCTCATACAGAAGCCCCTATTCATATTTAATTCTTCCAAGAATGCTAAAACTTAAGAAAGAATCTAATATTAATATAAACTTTAAAATTGTTTATCCAATAGCTATAAGAATGCCGGAATGGTTTGATAAAAAGAATATATTATTTTTTATTCCCTTGCTGATTGATTTTAAAAGAAAAGCCAAAAAATTAAACATACCTGTTCGACTTCCCATACAACCTGATCCAATTAAACAAAATTCATTTACTGGAAGAATTTCAAAAGACCAACCATATATATTTGATATAAGTCATATGGGTCAAGAAATGACAAACAGAGGTCATGGCCTAGAATTTGCTCAAAAACTTTCAACAACTATCTGGACAGAAAAAGACTGGAATAAAGAAGAAAATATTGCTGAAATATTACTAGGGTTCAACGTTGAGTTTGCAGAAATTAAAGAGACTATAAAAAAGAATGAAAATGAGTTAATTAAGCAGATTGAACAGAATCAAGCCGATCAATTAGAAGCAGGTCATCATGGCGTTCCACTTTCTGTATATAAAGGAAACTACTTTTTTGGTCAGGATAAATTTGATGATCTTATTGAAAATATAAAATTGCATGGAGATATATAGATGGAAATCCTAAGAACACCTGACTCACACTTTAAAGATATTAAGGATTATCCCTATAATCCAATATATACAAGCATAGTTAGCAAAGATGGCACTGAGGTTAGAGTTCACCATATCGATGAAGGACCAAAAGACGGTCCTATTTTATTGGCTATGCATGGTCAGCCTGTTTGGAGTTACCTATACGCTAAAATGATTCCCATTTTAAATGAGGCCGGAATAAGAGTTATTGCACCAGACTTAATAGGTTATGGTAAATCAGATAAACCTACTGCAAGAGAAGATTACTCATACCAAAATCAAGTAGATTGGATGAGTGAGTGGTTGAGAGTAAATGATTTTAAAAATCTTACTTTTTTTGGCCAAGACTGGGGTGGATTAATTGGCTTACGCATGGTTGCCAAAGACCCAGATAGATTTTTAAAAATTGCTATAGGAAATACAGGCCTTCCGTATAATCCAGATACTCCTCAACAAGTTATTGATGAAGTAAAAGTATTCAAAACATCTAATAAAAAAATTACGCTATTTAAATTGGCAAATGAAATACAAAAAATGGATGGTGAAACTCATCCTGCAACAAAATTCATGTATTGGCAAAAGTACACCTGGGATACAAAAAATATTCCAATAGGTATGCTTACTGAAATGCAAATGGGGAAGACTTTCAAATCAAAACTTGCAACCTTTGTTCATTACCTATTACAAAGTATTGGGCTTGAAAAAATATCACCCTTTTATACTGATTTAATGAAAGCATATGAGGCTCCCTTTCCTAACGCATCATATAAAATGGGGCCAAGAGCAATGCCTAGCCATGTCCCAATAATTCCAGATCAATCACTAGAAGCTCAAAAAGAAGCTCGTGCATTTTTTAAAACATCAGATAAACCATTTTTATCTATTTTTGCTGGTGATGATCCAGTAACAAATGGAATTGAAAAAGATGTACTTAAGATGGCTCCAAATGCAATAAGTGCCCCACAAATAGGTGGAGGACATTTTTTTCAGTGGACAAGACCAAAACAACTATCTAAGGTAATAGTAAATTTTATTAAAGCATAACTTATATGATTCATCTTTACACCGCATCAACACCTAATGGACATAAAATTTCTTGTTTATTAGAAGCACTTGAAATGCCATATGAAATACATTCAGTAAATCTTGGCGATGGTGATCAACACAAACCAGATTTTTTAAAAATAAGTCCAAATGGAAGAATACCTGCAATTGTAGATACAGATAATAATCTATCAATTTTTGAATCAGGTGCAATCATGCTTTATTTGGCTGATAAAGCTGGGAAACTTATTCCAAAGGATGTAATTGGTAGAGCTAAAGTTACAGAATGGCTTATGTTTCAAATGGGCGGTATTGGACCAATGATGGGTCAAGCAAATGTTTTTTTTAGATACTTTCCTGAAAAACTCCAACCTGCAATTGAACGATATCAAAATGAATCGAGGAGACTTTTTGAGGTTCTTGATATGCAGCTCGCAATGAATGAATGGGTTGCAGGTGAATATTCAATTGCAGACATAGCAAATTGGTGTTGGGTCAGAACTCATAATTGGTCTGGAGTGTCTACTGAAGGTCTTATTCATTTAGAAAAATGGAAAGATAAAATGTATGAGCAACCTGGAATGCTTAAAGGCATTAAGATTCCTCATGACAGGGAGAGTGTTTTAAAAAATAAGGATGATGAAAAGAAATTCATTAAAAACGCTCAGAAAATGGTAAAAAAATAAACGGAGATTACCTATGTTGAAAGTTCATTTCACTGCTGGAACAAGAGCTGGAAGAGTTATATGGCTTCTTGAGGAATTAGGTTTGGAATATGAGGTAAATATCATGCCTTTTACTAAAGAGGGTTTAAAATCTGCAGAGCATAGATCTAGGCATGCACTAGGAAGGGTTCCAGTTCTTGAGGACGATGAAGTTTCTATATTTGAGTCTGGAGCTATTATTCAATATATTCTTGAAAGACATAAAACTGGTGGCTTAAAGCCAGACACTAATAGTGTTGAATTTCCATATTATCTACAATGGTTTCATTACTGTGAGGGAATGGTTATGCCGCCTATGAATCAAATTGTTGTTCAGACAATTTTATTACCACCTGATAGAAGAGATGAAAATGTATTAAGACAAGCTCAAAACTTAATAACTAAATCACTTGCACCAGTTAACGAAAATCTTAAAGACAAAGATTACTTAGTTGGTGATTTTTCAGCAGCTGATTTAATGCTTGGACATTCATGTTTTATGGCAAACAGATTAGGGTGTGTCTCAGATGAAATGGAACACATCAAGAGATATGTTTCTAAAATTGAAGATAGGCCGGCATTTCAAAAAGCAATAACAATGGGAGAATAAAATATGGAATTTAATAATAGCGTTTATCCAACTAAAGAGCAGATGGATGGTTTTCTTGAAGGTGATGATAACTCGCCTATATCTATGGTTAACCTCTTAAAATTTAAAGATAAGGCTGAGTATGAAGATGGAAGAGATACTAATCTCACAGGTGCAGAAGCATATGCAATTTACGGCAAAGAGGTTGTTAAACATTTAAAAAGTGTTGGAGCTGAATGGATATATTCAGGTGATGTGACACGCTTAATGCTAGGTGATATTGAAGAACTGTGGGATATGGTTGCAATAGCAAGATACCCAAGCAAAAAAGCTATGCTCGATATGATAATGAGTCCAGAGTACATAGAAAGCAGTATCCACAGAACAGCAGGGCTTGCTGGTCAACTAAATATTGAAACAAAGTAATGTTTAGACAACTTCAAACACTAAAAAGTGATTTAACAAAAACTCGAATTATAGAATCCTCTTTAAACGTATTGGATGAGGGAGATATTTCTGTATCAATAGAAAGTTTTGCTTTCACATCAAACAATGTTACTTATGGGGTTGCTGGAGATACAATTGGTTACTGGCAATTCTTTAAGACTACAGAGGATTTGGATAATGAATGGGGTTGTATACCAGTCTGGGGTTTTGCGAATGTTACTCAATCAAAAAATAGTTGTATTAAGGAAGGTGAAAGGTTATTTGGATACTTCCCCCCTGCTGACTCGTTGATCATTAACCCAATTAAAATCACTGATCAGGGCTTTAGTGATGGTAAAGATCATCGCAAAGATTTACCTGCTGTATACAATAACTATGTAAGAGTTAATGGGGATATTAATTACGATCCTTCTATGGACAATCTTAAATCACTACTTTTCCCTCTTCATATAACTTCCTTTTGCATATGTGATGCATTAGAAGATGAATCCTATCTTGATGCAGACCAAATTATTATTGTTAGCGCTTCCAGCAAAACAGCAATTGGTCTTGCTCAAGGACTTAAAGACTCAGAGCAAACACCAAATATAATAGGGCTTACCTCTCCAAAAAATACTGATTTTGTAAATAAATTGGGTTGTTATGACAAGGTTATATCATATGATCAACTTTCATCAGTAAATAATGATCTCAAAAGCGTTATGGTTGATATGGCAGGAAGTCGTGAAATTTTAGGAACACTTCATGGTTCGTTAGGAGACAATATGCTCAAGTGTTACACAGTTGGGATGACACATTGGGATAATGAGGTAACAGCAGAAGATGCTTTAGGCCAAGCAATGTTGAGAGAAAGAACTGAGTTCTTTTTTGCGCCAGCACATATCCAAAAAAGATTTAAAGATTGGGGCTATGAAGGCTACAACCAAAGGACTAATGAATTTATGACCAAGAGATCCAATCAAAGTAAAGACTGGATGAGTGTTATTGAGATTGATGGTATTGAAAATTTTATAGAAACTTATAATCAAATTATAATTGGTAATATAAATCCTAATGAAGGAATAATTGTAAAAATATAATTATGGAAATGACTCAAAAAATTAAGATTTTTGGTGCAACACCCTCTCCATATACTCAAAAAATATTAGCTGCATTCAGATATAGGCATATTCCTTATATTGTTTATAACGGTAATATTGTTAAAAAAATTACTAAACTAGGTATAGATCTACCAAAGCCAGTTCTACTTCCAACGATTTTATTACCAAATGATAATGGGGCATTAGTTGCGACAACTGATTCAACTCCAATAATAAGAAGACTAGAAAATGATTTTAGTGAAAGAAAAATAATTCCAGATGACCCTGCCCTAGCATTTATAAATTATTTACTTGAAGACTTTGGAGATGAATGGGTTACCAAATACATGTTTCACTACAGATGGTATTTTGAAGAAGACGCTGATGTGGCTGGAGCAATACTTCCATTGGTGGATATTGCGATAAATACATCAAATGACACACTTACAGAATATAAGAAAATTGTGACTGAGAGGCAAAAAGGTAGGTTATGGGTTGTGGGTTCTAATGATAGGACTGCTGATTTTATTGATTCTAGTTATAAAAGATTTTTAAATCTTATGGAGGATCATCTACTAAATAGTCCTTTTCTATTAGGTACAAAACCTTCTTCATCTGATTTTTCTTTTTATGGACAACTTACCCAATTAATTGGATTTGATCCAACACCAAGAAAAATAGCATATGAATATTCATTGAGAACTGTTGCATGGGTTGACGTATTAGATGACCTTTCAGGACACGATGCTGAAAATACCTCATGGACAAACCTTGAGGATAGTCCAGAATCACTAAAAAATATGTTAAAAGAAGTAGGGAAAATGTACATACCTGCCTTACTGGCTAATTCTGAGGCTTTGATCAAAGGCGATGAGACATGGGAAATGAAGATAGATAATGCTGTGTGGAAACAAAAAACTTTTCCTTATCAAGCCAAATGCCTGAAATGGATTAAAAATGAGTTCGACCTATTAAATCAAGAAGATAAAAAAAGAGTTCTTAATTTTCTTGATGATACCGGCTGTGAAACTATTTTATAGTGTAGCAAATTAAACTCTTTCAGATCTGTAGTGTAGAAAAAAGAAGTAAGTAGCTACAGCTGATAATAAATGCCATATACCATGTGCTTGAATTAATGAGTCTGGTTTACAGTATTCATTATCTGGAACTCCATAGTTCCAAATAAAAAATGCAGCAAAATAAGTAATCATTCCTAATAAATAATAAATATAAGTTCGTTTACCCTCTGGTTTGGAGTTAGCTAATAATCCAGGTAACCAGAAAAATATAATCCACCAATATTCATTAATATTCTCAAATACTTCAGCAGGAAATGTACCAAATAATGCAAGAACCACAAAGCCTACAAAACCTGAAAAAAATCTAATCCATCCTGACCAGAAGTTTTTACAGAAATATAAAACCTCAGAGATAAACCATAAACCTATAGAAACTGAGAATAAATTAAAATTAATTCCTAATCCCCAATCTGTAAACCATCTCCATACAGAGTAGATTACTATTATAGACAAATAAACTTTTATAAAAGTCTGTTGGGACCATTTACTCATTTTATATACGTTATAGAGCCATGGAATGACTATGTACATAATCATACTAAGGTTGTCAGCCCAGCCTCCCCAAAGAGTATTAGTCCCGTGCATTAGCATTGATCCAGGCCCTAAAAATACTGCTGCTGATGCATAAAGAATAGCTATTTTTGAGGGTCCGTAAAATTCGTTATTGGCATCAACATCTTCATTTGAAATGACCCAAAAAATATAAAGGCCAACAACCATAAATCCTAAGTTACTAAGAGTATTAACAGGCTCTCTAAAAAGACCATCAGAAAGAGTTTCACACCATCTAGAAGCTTGACCAAACAATTCAGTAGCAACAGATTCCTGAATGATACCCAATGCGCTTAAAGCAAAAAAAGAAACAAGAAAAAATATTGATAAATATAGGGCTATATAAAAAGGATTTAATTTATTAATCATGGTCTATAACTACTCCATCTTTCATGACAAAAGAAATATTTTCAATATCGTTAATATCTAATAATGGATTTCCATTTACTGCAACAAGATCAGCTAACTTGCCCTTTGAGATAGAACCAAGCTTCGAATCAATCTTTAGTAATTTTGCAGTTTCAATAGTAGCCGCTTTAATTGCTTCTATATTAGGCATGCCACTATTAACCATATAGATAAACTCTTTTAGATTTGTTCCGTGGGGTTGAACACCGGCATCAGTTCCAAATGCAATTTTTACACCTCTTTTATATGCTTTGGCAAAAGTAGCAGATATTTGAGGACCAACATTTGCCGCTTTTGGGCGAACAATTTCAGGAAAATAATTATCAATTTTTGATTTTTCTGCAACAAATTCACCTGCTGAGATGGTGGGTACATAATAAGTACCATTTTGAATCATTAAATCCATAACCTCTTCGGTCATAAACGTTCCATGTTCAACAGAATCTACACCTGCTATAACTGCCCTTTTCATTCCTTCAGCCCCATGAGCATGAACAGCAACCCACATTCCATAATCTTTTGCAGCTTTTACAATAGAATCAACTTCCTCAATTGTAAATTGTGGGTTATCGCCTGATTTAGCAACACTTAAAACACCACCTGTAACAGTTAATTTAATTCCATCAGCCCCATCTTTATATCTTTGTCTTACCGCTGTGTATGCTTCATAAGGGCCATTGATAACACCATCTTCAGCTGTTGGATATGTGTAACTATCTGAACTAAGGCCATTTGTATGATCAGCATGTCCTCCTGTAGTAGCAATGCTCTTGCCTGATGTAAATATTCTTGGGCCAATAATCTTACCTGAATTAATTGTATCTCTTAGCGATATTGCAACCATGCCGCTATCGCCAACTTGCCTCACAGTTGTGA
Organism: gamma proteobacterium SCGC AAA076-P13; assembly: GCA_000384935.1. Taxonomy (GTDB): domain Bacteria; phylum Pseudomonadota; class Gammaproteobacteria; order Magnimaribacterales; family D2472; genus SCGC-AAA076-P13. The sequence continues at coordinate 31,184 of ARRA01000001.1, forward strand.
AGCCAGCCTTCAGTGTCTTTAATGCATGAGATGTTGCTAAAATAGCACTAGTCTCCCTTTCAACCTTAGCAGGCCTCTCTGCTTTGGAAAGGTACTCTTGCCCAAAATGAACATGCATATCCATAAAGCCAGGCATTAATGTCATGCCTCTGAGGTCAATTAGGGTATCGCTATCTTCAACTTTGATGAAGCCCTGTTTTATTGAAGTAATTTTATTTCCATCAATAACAATAGAATGATTTTTAACCTCACTAAGATTAAGAACATCTACATAAGTAGATGAATATATTATTGTTGATGCGTGTATTGAAAAGGAAGAAACAGCAAGAATTGTATATATATATTTCATGTAAAAAATTTTACCACCAAATAGTTAAAAAAAAGAAACAAGATCAATATTTGTGATGCAAATAGAACAAGGCTTAATAAAAAAATAGGGCTTAACGCCCTATTTTTTATACAAGTTTTATTAAGGTGTTGGATCGTATGTTACGACACCATTCACAACAGATGCATTGCCGCCATTTATTAATGAAGTTGGTATATTACCAATAGTCTTGCATCGAGCTTTCATTCCTCTATGTCCATTTCGGTTTGCTGGGAAGTCCTCAACAACCTCATTGCCATCTTGATCAGTATAGGTATAGGTAAAAGCATCTCCCATAAAGCCTGGATTATCATCTGGAGTGGCAGGACCTTCATATGTTCTCCCATCCGCCTCAGCATTGGCAATTTCTGTTGCTATCCTTGAAGCTTCTTGATTGTAATCATAATTGATTCTTTCTGAACAGTTATTAAATTCTGCTCTTACTGTCCATGCAGCACTCCATTCATCAGATCCGTATTCAAGTTCATTACAAGCTTCCCAATCAGTTCGCTCATAAGTATTTGAATCTGTCTGAGTTTCACCATTTTCATCTACATAAGTCCATGTGTCTGTTACGGTTTCAACTAAATTGCAGTCATAGTAGGTTTCTTTTCTTTGGGCAATTTCAAAATCAATATCAACATTAGTAAGCAAATCAGATTTTGATTTTGAGTTTAGTAAAGTCGATAATGAGCCAATGGCTGAATCTTTTTTACCCAACCATTCTTCACCCCTAAGAGCCTTTACAAGATATTCAGCTCCTGATGAGTCAGTAAGCTTAGAGCCATCTGGAATAGAGAACCTTTGCACCCATCTATAGTTATCCTTCCATTCTTCAACCCATTCACCTAAACTTTCACCTGTATCTAGGTCTATAACATCTCCAGGTATGCCGCCAAGATGGTCGCCGTGATAGTCTAATCTAAATTTTTTATTAGCATCATCGCCAAATATAGCTGCATCATTAGGAGCTTTAAAGAATAAGGTTAAAGGTGGACTTAAGGCAAGCTTTACATCAGTTGTAGCATCAAAAATTTCATACTGTTTTTCTAGTCTAATATTTATGTTGTAAGAAACTAAAATATCATCATTTCCCCATTGCTTATTATTACAATACCTTGTCTCATAAAGTTTTTCATTTGCAGCAGTAAAATCAGGATGATATTCATCATAAATTTTCTTTCCGCTATCATCCAATCGATAATCGCATTCTATGTATTGAAGATCTTCAGTAGCAAGCAACATCCCTGTATTGATACCCCAATGAGTTTCCCTAGTCCAGCCATCAGGATTTGCATAATTAGCCCCTCTTATAGCTTCTTGTATTCTAGATATACCCCAGTCAACCCCGACCTCAACTTTATTACCTTCTGCATCGGTTAGTGCGGAATTTGAAACAGTATATTGATAGACTTCACTCGCGACGATTCCATCTCTATGCTGTCCTTTTTCAAAGCTTTCTGTATTGGTCCACTCATCATCTTGACCCTCGTTATAGATAACAGTCACTTCTTGAGATTTTCTGATATAAGGACCAACATCAGCGTAAGGTGATGGAGAAGATTGAGTTACATTACCAGTATATGTGTTATCGCCTAATGGGTCTGCTTGATTTTTAACATCTGAATAATGAGCAGTAAGCGCAGAACTGGTAAGACATTCATTAATGCAATTTAATGTGGATGGTAGATCAGACAGTGAAACTCTGGACCATTTAGTTGAGACTACTCCAGCCTCTTTGGTCGCTGAAACAGGATTATTCATAGCATCATGAGATATAGTAAAATCAGCTGCTAGTTCATCAGAATACAAGTTTAAGTCTCTGTATTCAGTTCTTTCCCATTCTTGACCTTCATCAATAATTTTTATCATATTGGTAGTCCATTCAGAAGCAGTAAATGAAATAGGCGCAGGAAGATCTTCTCTTTCGTATCGAGGATTGTATTTAATTCCCTCTGATATTGTGAAGGTTAATGTTTCAGCATCAAAACTTCCGTAATAATCATCATATATTACTCTGTTTGTGTCAGGATCATAGATGTATAAATTTGCAGATGTTCTTCCTAGAACAGCGTTAGTTGCATTAGATAATGAGATTGTAAGAATTTCATCGTCCTGCCCTTCTGCAATATTATCTGCTTCAATTGTGACCGGTATTGTTGTCGAAGTTGTTCCTGCTGGTATAGTTAAAGTTCCACTTTCAAATGATGAGTAATCCGCTGAGGTAGCACTACTATTATTTGCAATCGTATAATCAAAAGTTACATCCGATGCTTGAGCAGTTGAAAGAGTCACTGCATAACCTGATAAAACAGAATCTGTAGATGGTTCAGTAACCTTTACATCATCTATAAATACAGTTGCTGGAGGAGTCTCTGACACATCAAATGTTCCTTTAACATTCCAAAATCTATTGCCCTCATGATCATAAAGGTCAAGTTGGTTTGTAACTAAAAAGGTAAATGTCTCTGAGCTATCAAGAAATGCTTCGAGTCCAGTTTGGATGTTTCCACCATTGTCACCAAGTTGTCCATATTGGCTTATATTACTAAAAGCTGAAAGTAATGACTGGAGTTTTAATTCCATACCAGCAGGTCTTTCAACACCATCTAAGGTAACTTTGAAGTCGTATTGATAGCCACTGTTGTTCCAATTTTCTGCATTTAGGTAGAGCTCACTTCCAGTCTCCATATCTTTAAAGCCAGCATAATATTTTTTATTATCTCCATCGGCCAGTTCAGATGATAAAACCATTTCTGTTCCATCAGAAGATAACTCTAAATGTCCTTGAACTCGCATACACATACCATCAGACATATTTAGATGATCCCAATTCCAAACATCTGTAACAGTTGGGGTATCAAAAGTTTTGTTACATAAATAAATTCTTACATAATCATTTCTTTCCCATAGATTACTACCATCAGGATAAGATGGAAGATCTGCAAATTCCATTGTTAAATTCATGGCTTTTCCAGGATCATTTGAATCATTCTTTATAATTTTTCTTAAATTATCTTTATCAATTTTGGCACCTACTAGATCAGCAACATAAGTTCTTTTGCCATCATGTTTGCCATAAAGACCATATGTAAGTGGTTCATTGGCATTACCATCGTTATAGTCAGTAAATACCGCTTTTGAAGATTTAAATTGAATTTTTCCTTCCCAAGGCTCAACTTTTGGGAAGCCTAGTTTTTGAAATTCGTCAGACCACCATGAGTCATTCACCCAAAACCTAAATCCCGTGGCATCTAAGCTGTTAAGCGAGGCAAATGTTTTCTCTCTTTTTTCTACCTCAATAGATTTTACTTTTAAGTTAAATTTATCTTGAGTTTCAGATGAATCATTATCCCTCCAATCATCACGAACCCACTCAGTTGTATCTGTTATATAGGGTTGGTACTCTTCGTCGACATGTACCCCCCAATAACTAGCATAGCCATGAACTCTTTTATTTTGCTCTTCCACTTCTATTGTTGTTCTTATCGGAAATGATTGATTTTCAAGTTCAAGTGATGAACCGTCTGCATTAAAAACTCCGTAATCCCATATATTTCTAATAGAATCAGATTTTGCAATTGAAAAACATTTTTCTTCTGTGTCCCATGAATTACTATCACCAAGATAACTCTTAGCAGATTCACTAAGCTCATAAGGTGAAAGTTTTGGACCTTGTGTTTCCTCATCCCAAACAGACCAATCTACTGTATAAAGCTCAGACATCACAGTGCAATAAGAGCTTGTTGAAGCCTCAATACCGAAAGAAAATATACCTAAAATATTTACTTGAGAATCTTTGAACTCTTGAGGTTGGCATGCCCACCAAGCCTCATGATCCCAAGAACCATCTTCTTTTAATGCAACATCATCGCAAGTTGGGTCTTGTAAGGAATAATTTGAGAAGCCTGTTTCTCTAGTATAAATACCAGCAATATCGCCATTACTGGAATAAGTGGCAACAACATTTTGCTGCGCTGATCCAACTTGGTTACTTTTAAATTTAATATTACCTTTATCAGCAATAAGAAGACCTCTACCTAAATCGACACCATCAGAGCACCATGAGTATTTATATTCTTGGCTGGTAACATCTTCAGGGCATGGGTTCCATGGCGGCACAGTTTCTCTTGTATTACCAAAAGTAGCTGATTGGTATCTTAAAATGAAGGTACCAAATTTATTATCATCAGCAACTGATGCAGTTTGTTCATTTAATAAATAAAGAATATTCTTAGGTTCATTATTTGTTTCATCGTCATACGGCTTGTCATTAACAATCCAACCTTTTGTTGACTGTTTTATAGCAGTAGTAAACCCACTATTAAGAAATACAGTCTCAATATCAGGAGCTGCTTCACCAGCACCTTCAGTTGCAGTAGAAGAGGAGCTTGAAGAAGCGGATGCACTGCTAGGTGCTGATCCTTGTTCCGTTGACGTACTATTAGCAGCAGCTTGTTCACATTCGTTCATATATATTGTTGCTTTGTAAGAACCATCGCCCGCAAGACTTTCAGTGCCCATTCGAGATAATGCACAAATAATTGTTTGTGCTTCAGCTAAAACCTCATTAACGCCTTGTCCTCTTACATAGTTATCAAATGATGCATTATCATAATCTGTTGCATATGCATCATATAATACAAATGATAAAGCTAGCAGTAGGCTTGTTTTAGTAATTTTCATTATTTACTCCTTTGTCTCAATGACATCAATTGATGATGGAACTTTATAACCAACACTTTCATTTACATCAGTTATATTTATTATGATTGTTTTCTCAACTGTTTCGATACCATCAGTTAGCGTTAATTTGATAGAGTATGAATCTTTGGTTTCGAAGTCTGGTGCTGTCTTAAATGTGAGTATGTTTGCACTTGAGAGGTTAAAACTATCTGCATCAGCACCACTCATTGTTAAGGATAACTCGTCACCATCTACATCTGTAATAGCTATTGTTGCGACTGATGTTTGATTTTCGTCGACTTTATATACTGAGGCAGCATTTATAGATGGAACATCATTCGTTGCAATAACAGTAACACTTACAGCCCCACTGGATGTTTTGGAGCCTTGAGTAATAGTGTATGAAAATGAATCAGAACCGTTAAAATCTGAATCAGGTGAATATATTATATTATTGTCAGAAACTTCAACAAGTCCATGGCTTCCATTAAGTGCTGATAATACATAAGGTGACGAACTAATAAATGAATCATTGGCTAATACATTAATCGTGATGTTTGTATCTTCATTTGTTGATACAGAGTCTGCTATAGCATTGATGTCAGGTGTTATTTCATTAGAGTCAATGTCTTGATCTTTTGCAATATAGTTGAGAACATCACTTTTATAGCTTGCAATAGTCTCAGCTGAAGCAGAGCCATTGGCTATGTTTTTTATATCAGTTTGAAGAGTTGAAATAGCAAATCGTACCACCGAAGTCGTTAAATCGTTTCTAGATTTAACTTCAATAACAGGCATAACTCCTGAAAGTGCCTTAGAAGTATTAGTCATTGCTTCATCACTTATTGTCAGAGCTTTAGCTGCAATAATATTATCAAGAGCCTTTATAATAAAAGCCTCTGTTTCAATATCTACTTTGGATGACGTTTCAGTAAATTCTGCTTCGATTTCTTCACTTATAGCTTTAAAATAATCCTGCGTTGAATCGGTTGTTGTTTTGAGATCATTCGTTATATTTTGTAAAGCATAGGCTAGTACAGTCAATTGATTTCCCTTTTCATATAAAAAATCATTTACCCCGCCATCGCCTTTGTTTGCAACAGGATCAAAGGTAGCTATGTTAATTTCTGAATCAATTCCAAGCGCAGCATTTGTATTAGAGGCATCATTCATAAAAGCAGCAACAGATGTTAGTGGTGTGACAACTTTAAAGTCAGTATGCCCGGTGAGTTTATGAGTCAGCAAAAGGTTATCTAGTGCTGTTTGAGAATCAAGATCAATACCCCCTAAAGAAACGAGATAGCCATTTGAATATTTAATTGTAAACTCACCTTCATTATCTGAGGTTGTAGAGCTTTCTGAAGCATCCAGTGTCCAATTTTGATCTTCGTCAATAAAAACATTAGCGCCAGTTACATAGCCATCAACAATTACACCAGTTGTATTCCTGTAACCTTCTACAGTAAGGGACTTATTTGATGACCCTCCTTCACCAATACAAGAAATAGAAAAAGTATTATTACCAGCATTTGAAATAGTTATCGTTTCTGTTCCTGAAGTTGATGTCTGACTTGTCCACGAGGCAGAGCATGAAGATGAATTCGTTGATGACCATGTTAGTGTTGTCGTTCCATCAATCAATACTGAAGACGAGGAAGTTGAGAAAGTAATACTAGGAAATAGCAAAGCTGGAGTTGGACTTCCGCCGCCACCGCCGCCACCTCCACAAGAAACAATTATAAATGTTGATAAAAAAAGAAAAGTATTTTTAAGACCTAGTTTCATAAGCTAACCCACTTGTTGAACGTAATACATAAATGTGTAATAAGTATGTATTAATTAAAATTTTATTTTTTAACTATAACAGGGTAGCGGTTTAAAACAATAGAACGTTTTAAAAAAAAACTTATTAAAATTTGTACATTAAAGATGAGTTTATAGACCCAAAAGCTTTATCAAACTGATGCTCAGACCTCTGCGTAAACGAGATATCTTCATAGCCAAATAGATTATTTTTAAATAGAGATGCTGAAATAGAAAGTGTAAAATTGTCTAAAAGAGAAAACTTCAAACCTGACTTAATAGACATGTTGCTCTTTGGAGTTGAATTTAGTGCTTCATAGCCATCTGTTTCAATAAGACGATAATCAAAATCATAAAAAAAGTAAATATTTTTACTAAGCACAAAATCTTTTTTTAGATTTATTCCAAGTTTATAAAAGATCCATTTATTTCTTTGAGGGAGCCTTCTTATTTCATTTGAAACCAAATTTCCAATGGTGCTTCCTTGAAATGACAAATTACTTATAAAGCCACTGGTTAATTCTTCAATCGGCGATAACCAGTTAAATTTATTTTCACTAAAGCCAATATATACTTCGTATTCATCAATGATATTAATATCTAATGCTTTTATTAGTTTGATCTGTAGCTCTTGGTTCATTCCATCAATCATCATGATTGATGAGTCTCCCAAAGAGTTATATTTTTCTTTTGAATTTTTTATTGATATTTGTGCTTCATCGCAAAAACCAATGGTTAAACTTGAAAATGTATAACAGTTAATTGACTGCGTGTCGGCTATTTGCTCTTTTAAAGAAATTATTAAGGCATTTTTATCATTAAAAAGGTAAAGGAATTCTATATATTGTGCTTTAGCATCTAATTCAAGATATTTAGGCTGAATAGACCTTATTAGATCAAGATTAAAATTCGTGTTTTTGTAGCTTAATCCATAATTATTGTGTAATAAAAAAATATCATAAGTATTTGTTTCACTTGTGTTGAAAGAATTATTAATCTCAGGAAGAAAATCCCAATTTTTGTCAGTTAAAGATTTTTCTACTGATAAATAACCATTTAAAGCGCTAGCGTTAATTGAGAAAACTAACGCTAATAGAAAAATATAAATTCTTATAGTTTAGCCTCAAGCTCAGGCAAAGCATTAAAAAGGTCTCCAACAAGACCATAGTCTGCTACCTGAAAAATTGGCGCATCCTCGTCTTTGTTAATTGCAACAATTACTTTTGAATCTTTCATACCTGCTAAATGTTGTATTGCACCAGAAATACCTACAGCTATGTATAAATCAGGAGCTACAATTTTTCCAGTTTGTCCAACTTGATAATCATTAGGAACATAACCAGCGTCCACTGCGGCACGTGAAGCCCCAACAGCTGCTCCAAGCTTATCTGCTATAGAATCAAGAAGATGGAAGTTATCGCCAGATTGCATACCCCTTCCACCAGAAATTACAATATTGGCAGCGGTTAACTCAGGACGATCACTTTTTGCTATCTCCTCTGAAACAAATTCACTAAGACCTAAACCCGAAACAGCATCTATAGTTGCGACCTCAACATCAGAATTTGACATCCCTATTGCATCAAAAGCAGTAGATCTAACTGATATTACTTTAATAGAGTCATTTGATTTTACTGTAGCAATACAACTTCCAGCATAAATTGGTCTTTTAAAAGTGTCATCTGATTCAATACTAATAATATCTGATATTTGTTGTGAATCTAATTTAGCTGAGATTCTTGGTAAAAGATTTTTACCAAATGTGGTTGCAGGAGCCATTATGTATGAATAATCATTTGCAATAGTTAATACTAAAGCTGATAAATCTTCTGCAATAAAGTTTTTGTATAGACTGTCATCAACAGAAATTACCTTAGAAATAGAGTCAACTGACTGAGCTTCAGAAACTACTGAGCTACATTCAGATCCAGCTACCAATAAAGTTATTTCTTTTTCAAGTTTAACTGCAGCAGCTACTGTATTTAAAGTAGCTCCTTTGAGGTTGTTATTATCGTGTTCTGCTATTACTAAAATACTCATGAAATCACCTTTGCTTCATTTTTAAGTTTATCTACAAGCTCTTCAACTGTTTCAACTATAATTCCAGCCTCTCTTGAAGGAGGAAGCTCAACGGATAGCAACTCTGTTCTTGGGGCTGCATCGAAGCCTAGATCGCTAAGTGGAATAACATTCAACTCTTTTTTCTTAGCTTTCATTATATTTGGTAAAGAGGCATATCTAGGTTCATTAAGTCTTAAATCAGTAGTTACAATAGCAGGCATTTTTAGTTTTAACGTTTGAAGACCGCCATCTATTTCTCTAGTCACGTTTAATGTAGAACCATCAATATTTACTTCAGAAGCATTTGTAGCTTGAGGATAATCTAATAGCGCACCAAGCATTTGACCTGTTTGATTGTTATCTCCGTCAATTGCCTGTTTACCCAAAATAATAATATCTGCTTGTTCCTGTTCAATAATTTTTGCTAAAGCTTTAGATATAGCAAGAGGCTCTAACAAAGAATCTGTTTCTACTAAAATAGCTCTATCAGCTCCTAGTGCTAAAGCTGTTCTTAACTGTTCTTGAGATTCAGTTTTACCAATAGAAATTGCAATAACCTCATCAGCATTTCCAGCCTCTTTAATTCTAACCGCTTCCTCTAAAGCTATTTCACAAAATGGGTTTACAGACATTTTTACATTATTTAAATCAACATTTGAACCATCAGCCATGGGTCTAACTTTGACGTTGTAATCAACTACTCTTTTAATCGGTACTAGTATTTTCATAATTTTTATTATATAAATTTGTTAACTTGAATTCGCTGTATTATAACCGTTAGCTATAATTAAATATACGGTATAATTGTAGTAACTTTTTTACATTTTACAATAACTAACTAAATGAGGCGCACACATGGAAAGAGAAGTTATGGAATATGATGTTGTAGTTGTTGGTGGTGGACCATCAGGATTATCAACAGCAATAAAATTTGCTCAACTCAATAAAGAGAATGGGACTGACTATAGTATCTGTTTGTTAGAAAAAGGTTCTGAAATAGGAGCTCATATTTTGTCAGGAAATGTTTTTCAACCGACTGCACTTGATGAATTACTGCCTAACTGGAAAGAGCTCAACGCACCACTTAATGTTCCAGTTAAAAAAGATAAGTTGTTATTTTTACTTAGCAAGTTAGCAATACCAGTTCCGGCATTTGTAATGCCTCCAATGAATAACCATGGTAATTATGTTATTAGTCTTGGTAATCTTTGTAGATGGCTTGCTGAACAAGCTGAGAATTTAGGAGTTGAAATCTTCCCAGGTTTTCCTGCTAGTAAACTAATTTTTGAGAACGATAAGGTTGTTGGGGTTCAAACTGGAGATATGGGAATATCAGCATCTGGAGAGGTTAAGCCTGGTCATGAGCCAGGGATAGAAATTAGAGCTAAATATACTGTTCTGGGTGAAGGCTGTAGAGGACATCTCGGAAAGGAAATTATTAAAAAATACGAGCTTGATGATGGTAAAGACCCTCAACATTATGGAATAGGTTTTAAAGAAGTATGGAAACTTAAGGATGAACATTATGATCCAGGGCTTGTCATACATACAAATGGCTGGCCTACTCCAACAGATACACCATCTGGCTCTTATTTCTATCATGGTGAAAATAATGAAGCTTACGTTGGTTATGTCATACCTCTTGATTACAAGAACCCATATCTTAGTCCATTTGATGAATTTCAAAAATGGAAAAAACACCCTGCAATATGCAAATATCTTAATGGAGCAGAAAGACTATCCTATGGTGCAAGAGCACTTATCAAGGGCGGACTTCAATCATTACCTAAATTAGATTTTCCAGGAGGTCTGTTGATTGGTGATAATGCTGGAATGCTTAATTTTTCTAAGATCAAAGGCTCTCATACAGCTATGAAATCAGGAATAATTGCTGGAGAGCATATATATGAAAATATAAATAGTGAACTCTCCTCTGGTATATCTTATGAAGAAAAAGTTTATCAATCATGGATATATACAGAACTTCATAAATCAAGAAACTTTGGACCTATATTTCATAAGTTTGGAGCTTTGGTCGGAGCAGCATTTAATGCAATTGATCAATTTATATTTAGAGGAAATTTACCTTTCACCATGAACCATAAAACGCCTGATCATGCATGTTTGGTTAAAGCAGATGAGGCTAAGAAAATTGAATATGAAAAGCCTGATGGAGTTTACTCATTTGATAAGTTATCTTCTGTATATTTATCGAATACAAACCATGAAGAAGATCAGCCTTGCCATTTACAATTAAAAGATTCATCAATACCAATTATGGTTAACTTGCCACTTTATGATGAGCCAGCTCAAAGATACTGCCCAGCAGGCGTATATGAAATTGTTGAAAAAGAAGGAGAGAAAAAATTTGTAATCAATGCACAAAATTGTGTTCATTGTAAAACATGTGATATTAAAGACCCTTCTCAAAATATTAATTGGGTTAGCCCTGAAGGACCTGGAGGTCCAAATTATCCAAATATGTAATTATGAATAAATATAATGATTTTCTGCTCTTATTTTCCATTCTGCTACTGACTTCATGCGTTAGCTTAGACATAGATACTGTTATCGAAAACATTGAACCTAAGGTGTTAGATGTTGCTATTAAAGATCAGAATATATTATTTGAAGACTTCTTAGATAACCAATGGGATGAAGGACTGGAAGATAGTCCTGTCTTTGCCTCAATGCTAGGCATTAAAAAATACAACAAGCAGATATCATCAAATAGCATCGAACAATTTAATATAAATAAGGATAAATCACTATCAGCTCTAAAAAAATTAAAGTCTTTTGATATTAATCTTTTAAATGAATCCAATAAATTAAATTTTAGACTTGCTGAGCTTGGAATGCAGAATGATATTAATAGAATGGAGTACCCAACCTACTTCATGCAACTAAATCAAAGAGGTGGAGTTCAAAGTTATTACGAAACAGGTGACAGGCTTATATATACTTCAAAACAAGATTATGAGGACTGGTTAATTAGGCTTGAATCTTACGCTGTCAACATAGCCAACTCATTAAACAATAATAAGGAGGGATTAAAATTAGGTTACTCTCAACCTAAAATTGTTACTAGTGGAGTTATTGCTCAAATAAAAGCAATTCTTGATTCAGATATAAGCAGCAATCCATATATGAAAATTTTTAGAAATGCTAATGAAGAATTCTTCAATGATGAGGAAAAAGCTGATCTTATTCGAAGAGCAACCCTTGTAGTAGAAGGAAGCATACTGCCTTCATATCAAAATCTCTATAATTTTTTAAATGATGAATACTTACCTAAATCAAGGAATACTATAGGTATTAGTGATGTTCCTGGCGGTATGGAATGGTATGAAGATCTTGCTAAATACCACACTACTACCAGCCTTACTCCAGATCAAATTCATAATATAGGCTTATCTGAAGTTAAAAGAATACGCTTAGAAATGGAGCAAATTATTGAAAGCCTAAATTGGGATGGTGATTTTAATTCTTTTCTTAATTACCTACGAACAAGCCCTAGATTTTATTATGATAATCCAGAGGATTTATTTGATGCTTATTTAATAATGTCAAAAACAATTGACCCTCTTCTACCAAAACTATTTAAAACTTTTCCTAGGGCTCCATATGGCGTTAAGCCTATCCCAGATGAAAGCGCCCCTTTCACAACAACAGCTTATTACAGTTCAGCAACCAAGGGTAAGCCTGGCTATTTTTATGCTAATTTATATAAGCCTGAATCAAGACCAAAATATGAAATACCAGTTTTAACTGTTCATGAAGCTGTGCCAGGTCATCACTTCCAAATATCTATAGCTCAAGAACTCGAAGATGTACCAACTTTTAGAAAATACCTAAGCTTTACAGCATTTGTAGAAGGCTGGGGGCTTTACAGTGAGGAACTAGGAGAATACATAGGTTTATATGATGACCCTTATGATAAGTTTGGACAACTAACTTATGATATGTGGAGAGCCATTAGACTTGTTGTAGACACTGGTATGCACTACAAGGATTGGTCTAGAGATGACGCTATAAATTTATTTCTTGAAAACACAGCAAAATCACAACTTGATATTGAGAATGAAGTGGATAGATATATAGCATGGCCAGGGCAAGCTTTAGCTTATAAAATTGGCCAATTGAAAATTTTAGAATTAAGAACTAAAGCTGAAAATAAGTTAGGGGATCAATTTGATATAAAAGATTTTCATTATGAAGTTTTAAAACGAGGATCTATACCTCTGAATATGTTGGAGATGTATATTAACGACTGGATTGAGGATTCTTTGGGTTCTTAGAGCGTTTGCACCTCTCACTACAATACTTAATATTATCCCAGTCTCTTTCCCATTTTTTTCGCCAACAGAAATCTTTTTTACAAACTAAACAATTTTTAGTTTCTAAGTTAATTTTTTTATGCAATTTTTCCTACTGGATAAAAATTAGAATTACTCTCTAAAAGAAGAATGCCGTTATTAACGTGATTGGCTTCAAGTGCAAAATCAATAATTTTATAATAAACACTTCTACTAAAAAAACCCTCTAAGTTATCTCTTACTTTAATCAAAGGAAGTGTTGTTCCTTCTAAATCAATAAGTCTCATGCTTTCCGGCCGCTCTAATTCAAATGAATAATTTAGGTTTGTTGTAAGTTCGATAGTATTCTCATTGTGCTTAAAATCAATAATCATATATGGTGCAATTTCTACCTCAACAGGGACTTTTTCACTTGGTGTAACAAGGAAATATTCGTCATCATCTTTTCTTAAAACACTGGCAAATAAATTAACCAATTTTTGGTTTTTGATAATTGATTTATTATAAAACCATTCGCCCTCTCGATTAATTGATATTTGTTGCCCAATACATAACTCAGGGTTCCATAAGTGAACTGGAGGAAACTTTATATCTTTTGAGCTTTCAAGGCTTTTAGTAATTTTAGAAATACTCATAAATAGATCTGAAAAAAATTGATAAACCAATGATACAAAGTAAAAAGCTCATTATGTATTTAATAATCTTATTTTCATGAATATTAAAACTATTATTTTTTAAGCTCAGCATATAGCTAACTAACATAAACCAAAGACATGAAGTTATTGAAAAATACACTGGGTATATATAAAAATAAACCCCGTCTATATTTTCAATAAGAATAGTGAATAAAGAAACAAAAAAAATAAAAGCTTTAATATTAAAAATATTTGTAATAAATCCAGTGGTAAAACTATTTAGAGGCTTAAAGTCTTCAGCACCAGAAGAAATATGATTCTCTGACGGCTTAAGCATCATGATGCTTAAATAAATTATGTAAGAGCCACCAAATATACTTATAAGAAGCTTGTATAAATCGTTAGATAAAATAAATAAAGATATTCCACTAATCGCTAAAAAACAATGAAAAGAAATACCAAAACCAATTCCCAAAGCTGCAATAAAACCAGATTTACGTCCATGCAAGGTAACTTGTCTGATGATGATTGCGGTGTCAGGGCCTGGACTTGTGAGCGCTATAAAGTGAGCAATTGATGACCATATAAACATAATTAAGAAATTATATTCGGTTCAATATCTAATTTAATATTAAATGTAGAAAATACTTTATCTTGGATTGATTTAGCATATAAAAGAACTTCAGATTGATTGGCATTGCCATTTGTAACTAAAACTAATGCGTGTTTATGATAAAGGGATACATTTGGAGATGGGGGTATTTGATCTTTTATTAATTCAATAAGCCTAGCAGCCCCAACTTTTACTAGATCACTACCAGTATCCCAGATAAGTAATTCTGAGATGTTATAAATTTCAAAGCTAATTGTATTTCTGTTAATTACTGGGTTCTTAAAAAAACTGCCAACGTTAAATATCTCATGATGATTTGGTAGTACTGATTTTCTTATATCTGTAACTATTTTTGCCAAGCTTTTAGAAGTAAGCTGTTTCGCATCAATATTATTAGAACTCATGAAGGTTTTAATAGATTTATATTCAGAATTAAGGGTCCTAGATTCATCAACTTTAAATTTGATTGATTGAATAAATAGTGAAGAGTTTTTTAAAGATGATGATCTGTAAGCAAAATTACATTCATTGTTAGATAAATTTATTGATTCATTTTTTGTAAAGTCGAAACACTCAACCTCATCTATTAACGAAGATACCTCGGCTCCATAAGCACCAATATTTTGAATTGGAGAGGCTCCAACAGACCCTGGTATTAACGATAGATTTTCGAATCCTTTAATCTTATTTTCAAGTGTAAATTGAACCAACTCATCCCAGTTAACTGCTGAGCCAACATTAATAATTTTGGGAGAACTAAATGACATAAAGTTAAAGTTTGATTTAATTATTAATCCATCAAAAAACTCAGGAGGGATTATATTGGTGCCCTCCCCAAGTATTAGATATTTAAGATTATTGTTATTTATGTATCTCGATACCTCATGAAGATCATCTATATTGGAGACAACAACAGATTCTTTTGCAATTGAGTTGAGTTTTAAAGAATTCAAGATCGGCTTATTGGATTCAATAATCATAGATTTTTAAGATATAAAATAGCATTATCGACATCCTCTTGGGTGTCTATTCCACCTTGAACAGTATTAGTATAAGAGCTCACATAAATAGAAAAATTATTATCCATAAATCTTAGCTGCTCTAGCTTTAATTCAAGCTCACGCTCCGTAGGAGTTAATTCTACTAACTTATTTAAAGTTGATAATCTGTATCCATATATACCAAGATGATGAGATACGTTTTTAGTATTAACTTTGCATATTCGTTGAAAATCATCCGCATAATTGTTAGTTGTATGAACTTTGACACAGTTTGGGTTTTGAAGATCATTCACATTAGTAATCTTCTGTGAAGCTGTAATAACATCACAAGTATTTTTGTTAAAATCGTTTTGTATTAATTCTAGAAGGTCGATAGGCACAAAAGGCTCATCTCCCTGCAAATTTATAATAAACCTATTATCAGGCAAATTAAGTATTTTAGCGGCCTCACAGACCCTGTCTGTTCCAGATATATGGGATTCTGAGGTCATAACAACATTGTTAGTAAAGTTTTTAACATGATTTTCAATTAAAGAAGAATCTGTAGCTATGTACACATCATCTGTTAGCTTTGAAGCTTGTATAAATACTCTTTGTATCAAAGACAAACCATGAATTTCAACAAGCGGCTTATTAGGCAATCTTGTTGACCCAATTCTTGACGGAATAAGGATTGTTAAATTAGAACTCATTTATGAAAGATTTTTTAGTTTGCTGTCTAACTTTTCCATGAACTTAGATGATACTTCTGCTTCAATAGTTAAATACCAAATTTTATTATTATCAAAGTCTTTGCACTTAGACGCATCTTTTTCTGTCATGATTATAGGAAGATGATCTAGATAATGAACATCTTCAGATATAAAATTATGATGATCTGGAAATGGATTTCTAGTGATATCAAAGCCAAGTCTTGCTAGTAGATCAAAAAATCTTCCAGGATTGCCGAGACCAGCAACTGCATGAACTTGTTTATGCATAGGCCAGTCTTCTACTGAGTAGGATTTACCTGATTTGAGATGTATAAATTTAGCAGGACTTACATTCATTAAATGCTCTCCATCTTCTGTTGGCCCACTATTATTTACAATAAAATCAACAGAATCCAATCTCTTTAAAGATTCGCGTAATGGGCCAGCTGGAAAAGATAAGTTGTTACCAAATCTTCTTTTGCCATCTATTACTACTATCTCAACATCTCTATTCATGTTGTAATGCTGAAGGCCATCATCAGAAATAATGACGTCACAATCATGATTATCATTTAATGTCTTTAGGGCTCTTACCCTATTTTTATCTATATAAAAAGGAATGTTAAGTGTTGAGAGTATTTGAGCTTCATCACCAGTTTGTTTAACAGGTGTTTCATTTGTAACCCTTAAGGTTTCTTTGAACTTACCACCATAACCTCTACTTACAATACCTGGCTTATAACCTAACTTTATTAACTCAGTGGCTATATATTTAACTAGTGGAGTTTTACCAGTCCCACCAATAGTTAAATTGCCAACGATAATTATTGGTACTTCAGATTTATATTTTTTAAGAGAATTTTTTAAAAACTTTCTTCTTTTTCTTCCAGTGAAATAAGAAACAGCCAAAGCAAAAGGATAGAGTAAATATAACCACAAGCTTTTTTTGTACCAGCTATCGACTACTAAGCTTGAATTAAACTCATCATCAAATCTTGGAACATATAATGATTTAGATTTGGTGATAGTTTTTTTAGTAGAAGGACTATCTTCAAAGTTATTTTTATATAAAGATCTATAAATCCCATCTGATTCAATTAATTCATCATGAGTACCAAATTCAGATATAGACCCGTCATCTAGAACGATAATCTTATTTGCGTTTTCAATAGTTGATAATCTGTGTGCTATTACTATAGTGGTTCTATTTGTAATTAGTTTCTCTAAAGCCTCTTGGACAATCAACTCTGATTCAGTGTCTAATGAAGAAGTAGCTTCATCTAAAATAATAATTGGTGAATCTTTGTAGAAAGCTCTAGCTATTGCAAGTCTCTGTCTCTGCCCACCAGAAAGAAGAACACCATCGTCTCCTATTTCAGAATCATATCCTTCAGGCAAATTCTCTATAAAATCACTACAACCTGCTAATAATGCAGATTCTTTAAGTTTAGCTAAGTCAATATCATCATCTCCATAGGCTATATTCTTAGCTATAGAGTCATTAAATAATGATGGTGATTGGTTAACTATAGATATAGAAGATCTTAAATGGTCTAAAGAATAGCCATTAACAGAAATACCATCAATTAAAATATCACCAGATGTATGGTTGTAGAACCTAGGAATAAGATTAGCAATTGTTGATTTACCCGAACCAGATTTACCAACTATAGCTACTGTTTCATTCTTTGATATTGAAAAAGATATGTTTTTGAGTATCTGGCCACCTGTGTTGTAAGCAAAGTCTACACCTTCAAATACTATATCTCCTGAAATTTTATCCTCAATGCTACCTTCATTATTTTCATTTTCCTGGTCCAATTGATCAAAAATTTCATTTGCAGCTGCAAGACCCTTTTGAACAATAATATTAATGTTAGAAAGTTGTCTTATTGGTTTTGCCATAAGCCCTGCTGCGGTAAAGAAAGCAACAAAGGTCTCTGCATCAAGACTTATCCCTAGCTGAGACCCTAAAGCAAAGTATGCAACTAATGATAAAGATACAGATACTAGTACTTGAATAATTGGCGTAGCCATATTGCCTGTAGCCTCAAGCTTAAGATTTTGATTTTTGTTAGATGCATTGGCTACTAAAAATCGACTATTTTCATAATCTTGTGCGTTAAAACTTTTAATCTCAACATGTCCATCCACTGCTTCAGATGCTATGTGAGTAACATCACCCATAGCTGTTTGTATTTTAGTCGCTAGTTTTTTTAACCTTTTGCCAGCTATATAAACAATGATTGCTATTAAAGGTGCTGTTCCAATTAATAAAAGTGTAAGTTTAAAATTTAAGAAGGTTAAATAAGCAAAAAGCCCTATAAGAAGAAAACCCTCTCTTACAAATGTTTTAACAGCATTCGACGCAGCACCTGAAACCTGTGTAGTTGTAAAAGTGATTCTATTAATAAGTTGGCCAGACTGATTAGAATCAAAATAAGATTTAGGAAGGTCATGAAGTTTTTGAAAAAGTTCTGCTCTCAAGTCATGAACTATTCCAAAACCAACTCTAGACATGAAATAATTGCCAATAAAGAACCCTATTCCTCTACCCATAGCTATAAAAATTAAAGATAATGCTAATAATGTATGAAGACTTTCATCTTCAGCATTGATAAATTTAATAATACGTCTAATCCAATCAACTGCTGCTATATCTGCCGCTGCAAACATAATAAAACCAACAACACTTATAAGAAATGACCATTTATATCTAAAGGTATAACCAAGGATTCTTCTTAAACTTCCAGTTTTCATTTTTCTATTGTTCTAATTTGAACTTCATTAAACCCATTTTTACCAAGAATATCCATTATTTTGATAACCCAAGCATGAATAGCTGTCGCATCAGCGTTTAATATAACTGACTCATTCGTATTATTAAGTAAAAAAATAGCATTCTGCAATTCTTCTGTATTATTAATATTTATGAGCTGATCATTAATATAAACACTGCCATCACTAATAATACTTATTTCGTTAAATGATTGATTTGGTATTGATTGAAAGGATTCTGATTCAGGTAAATCTAATGATAAAAACTGAGAATCTCCAACTTTAGATGTAACTACAAAAAAAATAACAAGCAAAAAAACTATATCAATAAGAGGCGTAATCTCAACAGAAAAAGATGATTTTTCAGTATTTAAAAATTTCATTTATTTATAACGTCAATAAACCTAGAAACTTCAACTTGTAAACTTATTAATAAAAAAGAGACTTTATGTTCAAAGTATTTATGAAGTACCAAACCAGGAACAGCTATAAATAAACCAAAAGCAGTTGTTATAAGCGCCTGCGATATTCCTTGCGCAAGAAGATCAGGATTTGCCCCAGAAGTCTCTGTAAGACCTGTAAAGGCTGTAATCATCCCAACAACAGTCCCAAGCAAGCCTAGTAAAGGACTTATTGTTGCAATAGTACCAAGCATATTTAGATTTCTTTCAAGAAGAAACTTAACTTCAATAGCCTTTTCCTCTATCTTAGATTCAAGATTCTGTCTTGGAAGATCTTTATATTGAATAACAGAGACTAAAAGGAAGCCAAGAGATGACAGCTCAGCAATTTCATTACTTTGTTTGTTATTGATAAGGTTTTTATTAAAAAGATTAACTATTTGATTGGTTAATCCATTTGGTGTAACTAACCTTTCTTGAAGAAACCAAAGTCTTTCAACTGAAATAGTGATTATCAAGACACTACATGCCAATAATGGCCACATAAATGGGCCGCCGGCTAAAATAAAATCTGTCATTTAAATCTCACTTATTGTTTTATCTTCTATTTTATAGATAGTTTTAAAGTTTTTAATAAAGTTATTATCATGAGTAGCTGCAACTAAAGCAACACCATGCTTGTTTGATATATCAAAAAGTAAGTCTTGAATAATTTGTGCATTTTTATCATCTAAATTTCCAGTTGGCTCATCAAGAAAAATAATTTTAGGTTTATTTATTAATGCTCGTGCTATTGCCACTCTTTGCTTTTCACCACCAGAAAGCTTCCAAGGCAAATGGTTTAATCTATGAGACAGACCAATTAGTTCTGCAAGCTCATGCGCATCATCTTTAAGGCTGGGATTGGTATTTGCCAGCTGACCAGGTATTAAAATATTTTCTATGACTGTTAAATCTTCCATCAAATGATGAAATTGATACACAAAACCAAAATTTTCTAACCTATGCTTGCTTAGCTCATTTTTAGTAAAAGATGAGATATCAACATTATCAATACAAATTTTTCCAGAAGTTGGAGTGTCGAGTGCTGCAAGAAGATGTAGCAAGGTAGATTTACCAGAACCTGAGTTTCCTGATATTGCAATTTGATCATGGAGATTAATAGTTAAATTAATGTTGTGTAGTACATCGATACTTTCTTCGTTAGTAGTATAAGACTTTGAGAGATCTACTGACTTAAGATTATTCATGTCTAAGAATCTCTATAGGATTAAGCTTAGTAACACTCAATGCAGGTATTAATGAGGAGAATATACTAAATAAAAATGATAAAAAACAAATTAATACAATCTGATTAACATCAATAAAATATGGAAAATAATTAATAAAATACGCTTCTAATAAATTTCTTTGAAGAAGCTGTTCGAGCCAAAGTATAAGGTTGTTGATATTTAGAGTTATTAATATGCCAAATAAAATCCCAATAAAAATTCCAATAAGGCTAACCATGAGGCCCTGATAAAAGAAAATTAAGATAAGCTGACTATCTGATGCACCGATAGTTTTAAGTATGCCTATTTCTCTTTCTTTAGATTTTACAGTCATGATGATTGTTGAAAGAACAAGAATAGATGCAACTCCTACAATTAAAAACAACATTAAACTTATTAATAATTTTTCAAATTGAATGGCTTCAAATAATGTTCCGTGAGTCTGCTTCCAAGATGATGAGTAATAAGGCATTGATATCGAATCTATTGATTTTGCAGCCTTATATGCGATTTCATCTGCTTTAAATAAATCTGATGTTTTTATCCTGATTGAAGTAGTCTCGTTTTTAATTCCCTTAAGCTTTTGGGCAAGTGAATGGGAAATCAATACTAAAGATTGATCAATCTCAGCTCTTAGTTCAAAAATTCCAACAACCTTAAGGGTTACCGACCTTGGGTAAGAGCCAATGATAGAGGATCGGATATCGGACGTTGTGACTGTTAAAGTGTCTCCAATAAAAACTCCAAGCGATGATGAAAGCCAGCTTCCAATTATTATAGAATTCTTTTCATTAAGGTTTTCTAAAGTGCCATAAACCATATAATTTGGAATAATAGACATATTGGGTTCAGCATTTACATCT
The DNA here is from genome assembly GCA_000384935.1 of gamma proteobacterium SCGC AAA076-P13. GTDB lineage: Bacteria > Pseudomonadota > Gammaproteobacteria > Magnimaribacterales > D2472 > SCGC-AAA076-P13. The sequence continues at coordinate 52,671 of ARRA01000001.1, forward strand.
ATTCCAGTTATAGACACACCCTTGCTTGATGATGAGGAAGAAATTAAGCCTTGCAGGGATATATATGGCGCTGCTTCTAATATATTCTTATTCTCTTTTAATACCTTAATTGTATTTGTGTATTCAGGAATTGATTCGTCTGAATAAATAACAGCATGTGGAACTACACCCAATATTCTATCTTGGAGTTCTTTTTCAAAACCATTCATTACAGACATAACAACAATTAAGCTGCAAACACCAATACCAAGACCTGAAATAGCTAGAAATGAAGTAAAAGAAAATACTCCACCCTTATTAGACTTAAAATACTTATAGGCTAAGTTAAACGGTAAAGAAAACACTGTATTATTTTAAGAGACTTTTAAGTAGGCCCTCAATTTTCTTTGAACTATATGGAGGCCTAATGCCGTCAAAAAACTTATCTAATTTAAAACCAACGTCTTTATAGACAGCTCTATGATTTGAGAAGTTTTTAAAACCATCGAATGATTGGTATCTACCCATTCCAGATGGCCCCACACCCCCAAAAGGTAAATCCTTTTGTTGAATGTGACCAATTACGTTGTTAACAGTAACACCGCCTGAAGTGGTTTTATTAATAACTTTTGACTCTTCGTCTTTGTTTGTTCCAAAATAATATAAACCTAGAGGTCGGTCTTTAGCATTTATTTTTGCAATTGCCTCGTCTACGTTATCGTAATCAACAACTGGCAATACGGGTCCAAAAATTTCTTCATTCATAACTCTCATATCATCGGTTGTATTAGTAATGATTGTTGGCGGAATTTTATAAAATTCTTGTTGAGAAAAATCTTCATTTGCAGGATTTATTTGATGAACATGAGCACCCTTTTCTTTTGCGTCATCAATCAACGAATTGATTCTATCGTAATGTCTTTGGTTAATAATTGATGTGTAATCATCGTTATTTTTAATATCTGGGTAAAATTCATTAATTGCATTCTCAGTTTCTGCAATAAACTCGTCCCTTTTGTCTTTTTTAATAATCACATAATCAGGAGCCAAACAAATTTGTCCTGCATTCATTGTCTTACCAAACATAATTCTTTTTGCAGTAGTTTTTAAATCGGCACTTTCACCAATCACAACTGGTGATTTACCACCCAACTCAAGAGTAACAGGAACTAAGTTTTCCGCTGCTGAAGCCATTACATGTTTACCAATATTGCCACTTCCAGTGTATAAAAGATGGTCAAAATGTAGTTTTGTGAATGCCTCGCCAACCTCAGGTCCACCCAAAAAGGTTGCAAACTCATGTTGATCAAAAGCCTTATCACATAAGTCTTTAATTAATGTTGCTGTCAAAGGTGTGAGCTCACTAGGTTTATGCATCACCTGATTACCAGCTGCAAATATTGCCGCTAAAGGACCAAAAGATAAATTGACTGGAAAATTCCATGGAGAAATCATGCCAACTGTTCCTAGTGGTTCATATTTTACGTAAGATTTTGCACCAAGATAACCGAAAGGAAAATTTGCTGATCTTTTGTCTTCTTTAGTCCACTTTTTAATATTTTTTATTGCGTTATTAATATCAGGGACTATTGAGTATGCATCGGTCATTAATGAGGCATCTTTTGACCTATTCCCATAGTCAGAATTGAGTGCATCAACAAAATCATACCTGTTGTCCATAATCATTGTTTTTAAACGATTTAAACGATCTACTCTTAATTCAATGGATGGTGATCCATGTTTTATAAAATAGTTCTTTTGTAACGTTAGAACTTCATTCATCGATTGTTTAGTATTTTCCATAATAATTACCCTTAACCTCTGTTAGCTTTATCTTTATCGTTAGATGACCTTATCATAGCTCTCATCTGTTCCCAATCTTCTTCACTTAATTTATCTAAGCCTGAAAAAGTTCCTCCACCTGTTAGATATTGCGCACCATCTATTGCAATAGTCTGACCCGTTAAATAATCACAGCCATCGGCCATCAAGAAAGTAGCTAAATTTTGCAACTCATTCATTTCGCCAACTCTTCCTAGTGGAATACTGCCCATTGAACTTTCATCATCACCCTTTGGGTTAAGTCTTTCCCATGCTCCTTTTGTTGGGAATGGGCCTGGAGCAATTGCATTGACTTTAATATTATATTTACCCCATTCAGCTGCAAGTGACTGAGTCATTGCATTAATTCCAGACTTAGACATGGCTGATGGGACCACATATGGAGAACCAGTCCACACCCAAGTTGTTAATATCGATATGATAGATCCTTTATGTTTAGATTCTATCCATCTTTTTCCGACAGAATGTGTCATGTAAAAAGTACCGTGGAAGACAATATTAGCAATTGCATCAAAACCTTTATGTGATAAATCCTTTGTTGGTGAAATGAAATTACCTGCTGCATTATTTACTAACCCATCAAGAGGGCCATCATCAAAGATTCTTTGTATAAAACCATCAACATCTTCCGATGCTCGAATATCAAGAGATTCATAGTGAACATCAACACCATATTCAGACTTGAGCTGATCAGACGTTTCTTTTAAAACGTTTTCTCTTCGGCCACATATATATAATTCAGCACCATGCTGAGCATAATGTGAAGCCATTTCCTTTCCTAATCCTGTTCCGCCACCTGTAACTAATATTCGCTTGCCTTTTAACAAATCATCTTTAAACATTCTTGTCACTATCTCCTTGCTTCATATTTGTTATATCAACAATAGCATCAACCCATTTATCTGAAAAGTTCAATGACGGGACATAATCAAGATTCGTACCACCAGATTCATAAAAAAGTTCTTTGTATTCGTCACCTATTTCTATGATTGTTTCTAAGCAATCTGCTGTAAAGGCTGGTGAAAAAACAAGAACATTTTTTTTGTTACCCTGAGGTAATGCTTTCAACACATCGTCAGTAAATGGAGAAAGCCATTTATTGGTAAGTCTTGATTGAAATGTAACGATATATTGATCTGCATTAAGATTCAGTTTTGTTGCTAAGATTTTTGTAGTTTCATAAACAGTAGCTTTGTAGCAAAATTTATTTTCATCTGTTATTTTTTCTTCACAATCATTGTCTTCACACAGGCTATCAGGATAAACATTGTCTACATGGCTGTTAGGAACGCCATGATAACTAAATATAATTTTGTCATAACTGTTCATATCAAATTGACTGGCTTTTTCTAACCATGCATCAATGAACTTATCATTATCATAAAATTGATTAATAAATGTGATTTTAGGTACTACCCATTTGTTTGATAAACATGATGTTACTTCTTTAAATACTGAACCCGTTGTTGCTGCTGCATAATGTGGAAATAGAGGAAGGATAACTACCTCATCAGGATTTCTTGATAAGATATCATTTAAAGTGTCCTTTATAGATGGTGACTGGTACCTCATAGCATACTGCACATCTACATTGGCTAACTTATGATCCAATTTATCAGCTAATAGTTTTGTATTGTGTAAAAGCGGTGATCCGTAATCTTTATCCCAAACTTTCTTATATATTTTTGATGAGGAAAATGATCTTAACGGGCAAATGATAAAATTAACAAGAATAAACCTTAAGACCGGATTGATATTCAAGACCTTTTCATCAGACAAAAACTCTCTTAAGTATTTAAATACGCCAAAGTAGCTTGGGTTATCTGGGGTTCCGAGATTAACTATAAGTAATGCTTTTTTCATTATTAGCTTTTATTTTTAAAAATTGGATGAATTATTATAAATATAATTATAAATATAGATAATAACGAATTAAAGAGATATAGATAGGCTGGGTTTGTTGCATATATTGGCATAGCGACAAACGGAGTCAATATATGCCCAATGGGATATACAGAACCAAGATAACCTGCAGCAGAACCTTGATTTTCTGGAGACTGTGAAAGAGACAATGATGATGAAATGGCAGGTCTAATCATTCCGCCGCCCAATCCATTTATAAGCAATGATAGGTAATAAATAGATATTTTTTGAAAATAAGCCATCGTAAAGAATGAAAAAATAATTAAAATTGTGCCGTATATCAACAATTTAAAGTTGTTTAAAGGAAATGCGTCTGTAAATAAGTATTGACTCACAATTGTTGAGATTGATAAAACAGCAAAACTCATACTAACCACGATTGGAAGATCATCTAATGTTGGAAATATATCATAGACATAGAACCCTATAGATTGAAGCAAGGAAGCCTGAGAAAGACTTGCTATAGAAGCTATTAATAAAAATGGCCATATAGTGCTAGATTTCCATGAGGCCTTAATAGGTGGTTTTTCAGATTTTTTATGAATGCTTGTATTTTTAAGATTTAAAAATATGCCAGCAGAAGCTATAAGTGACATTAAACTAAATACATAAAAAGGTGTTTCTTTTGTTATTAGAATTAAGAAGCCGCCAAACAAGGGACCCGCTACTGTCCCCAAGAGAAAACTGGATTCCAGCCTAGCAAACTTTAAAGTCCTTTTATCCGCAGAGCTGTTATCTGCAATATAGGCAAATGATGCTGGTCTTGAGGCTGATCCAATCAAACCATTTAAAAGTCTACCTAAAACTAACAGTGGAAATAAAAAGGCAACATCTAACAAGTTACGTTCAACCAAAAACAAAGGAGTGATCATTGCAATTAAGGACAATGCATAGCCAACCAGCCCAAGAACTGCAATATTTCTTCGGCCATACTTGTCACTAGCCCTTCCCCATGAAGCACTAGTTAAAGCCCATGCAACAGCAGAAAAGGCAAATACAAGTGATACTTGAACCTCGGTTAAACCAAGCTCCCTAGCAAGGGGAGGAACAATTACAAAGACAAACGATTGACCCAACCCAACAGTAAATAAGCCAAACTTTAGCCATGATGATCCTGATGATTTCATTAAGAAATGGTTTTAATGCCGATTAATTCTCTGATTGAATTTATCTTTTCTCTGGCAAGTACCCTTGTTTTAGTAGCGCCTTCATGCAAAAGATCATTAATATACTTACTGTCGCTAGAAAACTCCTCATACCTATTTCTGATAGGCGTTAATTCATTATTTACTAATTTAAATAGTTTGTTTTTAGCATCTCCCCAAGAAATACCATTTTTATAATCATCTGCAAGCTCAGATAATTCGTCTTTAGAGGCAAAATGAGAGTAAAGAGAATACACAGAGCAGCCTTCTATATCCTTGGGCTCTCCAGGCTCTAGTGAATTAGTAACAATCTTAGCTATAGATTTTTTTAGAACTTTTTCTGTAGAAAGAAGTGGGATGATATTTCCATATGACTTACTCATTTTTCTGCCATCAATACCCAAGACAACATCTTTCTCTGACTCGATAATTGCTTCAGGTAATTCAAATGATTTTTTGTAAGTATGATTAAAACGAGCTGCTATATCTCTTGTCATCTCTATATGTTGATTCTGATCAGCACCAACTGGAACGTGTGTAGCGTCAAACATTAAAATATCAGCTGCCATTAATACTGGATAGGAGAACAGACCCATGCTGATACCCTTATCTTCATCCTTACTATTTAATGCTGTTGCAGCTTTGTAAGCGTGAGACCTGTTCATGAGACCTTTTGCTGTAACGCAATTTAAAACCCAGCTGAGCTCTAAAATTTCAGGAACATCTGATTGTCTATAAAAATATGATTTCTCTGTATCAAGGCCAGATGCTATCCAAGCAAGGGCGACATTTTTAACTGAATCCCCTATTTCATTACTATTAGAATTTTTTATGATTGCATGATAATCTGCTAAAAAATAAAATGACTCATCGAATTCGCTGGCCATTTTAATGGCTGGTTTAATTGCTCCTAAATAATTTCCAATATGAGGAGTACCAGTTGTTGTAATACCTGTTAGAATTCGCTTTTTCATTTAGTATAATTATAAACATCAAAAGAGATTAATGTGGAAAGTAGTCAAGATTTATTTAAACAGTTAGAAGAAGCTGAAAAACTTTTTTCTAATGGATCAATTAAAAGTGCTCAGAAGTTAGTAAGGGATGTCATGTCCAAGACTAAAAGTTTTAAAAAAGTACCTAATGCTCTAAAGCATAAACTTAATTTTGCTATAGGTCAGTCTAGATATTTTGATGAAATGTCATCATTTGCCACTAATCCAAAAAGAGAAGAACTAATATCGGAAATTACTTCTATTATTAGCAACCCTATTGACGACCCTAAAAAACAAGCCCATAGGATTCATGATTTACAAACTAAATGGCAACTGCTTGATCTTTCAAGTAGGCCTGCTTCTAGGGAGCAATGGTCTAAGTTTAATGAGTTATGCAATAAAGGCTGGGAGCCATGTAGTGAGTACTTCGATGAGCTTAAGGCAATCAAAATAAATAACGCTAATCAGAGATTAAAAATAATTGATGAAATAAATGTTTACGTTCAGGAAAATTCATCAAAGTGGCCTGATGTAAGAACATTAATACAATATATGCGTGGTACTTTCGATCAGTGGCAAAAATTTGCACCTGTTTTAGACAAAGATCTTAACAAGCTTAAGTCGGCATATTTTGAAGCAAAAAAACCTATAAATGATTTCATAAAAAAACAAGAATCTAATGTTATTGCTATTAAGGAAGGTCTTATAGCTAAAGTTGAAGCTATTGATGGTGAAGATGGGGATTTAAATATTAAGAAATTTAATGATCTAAAAAATGATTGGAAAAAAGCAGGCTCAGCAGGACGAAAACATGATAATAAGTTATGGGATAAATTTAATAAGTCTGCCGACAGATTGTTTAATGCAAAGAAGGAAGTGCTTGATGCAGAAATATCTACTGCCAAAGAGTTGCTAAAGAATCTTAAAGACCAATCAGTTACTGTACAAGATTGCGAAATCCAATTAAGTGAACTTAAGAACATTCAAAAATCTAAAGAGTTTAATGAAGTCTTATCTGCAATTCGAAATATTAAGAACGAAAAAATTCAAGAGGCAAAAATTTCACGTCTTGGAGAATACAATAAGATATTTGAATCGCTAAATGATGATAAAGATCAATCTATATCTCTTTCTAAAAATATTGTTACGGCAATAGTAAAATCAAAGACTAATAAAAAGACAGATAAAAAAGCCCTTTTATATAGTTGTGTAAAATTAGAGATTCTTTCAAATATAGAATCACTTAAAAAGGATAATGGGCTTAGACAAGAAATTCAGTTAGAAATGCTTACCAGTAAATTTAACAAAAGCAAGAATAATGAGCTTGATAATCTGGATGGTTTGATAATTCACTTTATTGAAAATTTCTCGAAGTCAGAATCTGGTGCTCCAGAAAAAACTCTTTGGAACAGAATTAAAAAGACCTTAGAGATATTAGTTAAGTAGTTTTTTTGAGGGCTTCTAAAATTTTCTTGTGTTTATTTTTTGATAGCCCATAAAAATAAAATATAAATAAAGGAATAATTAGAAGTATTGGTCCTACAACCCCTTGAACAAAAAATAATGAATATGTCTGTTCATAAGATGGGCTATCTTTGGGGTAACTTAAGTAAGATAAAACTAGGCCTCCGGTAATGCTCCCAAGAGCTGTATTAACTTTCTGAACAAATGAGACTGATGAGTACAATACACCCTCTTGCCTTTTTCCACTATGTAACTCAACCTCATCTGCAATATCACCTATCATAGAATCTCTTGTCATATTTCCCATAATTGATAGCGAAGATATAAAAATTAAAGGCAAACATAAAAAAAATACCAATGCATTAGTACCCTTCTCTGGTGTTAAGCCGAGATTATATAAAATAAATGCAAAAGGACTTGATATGGCTACTCCTAAAATACAAATTAAAACCAAATTTCTTTTATCCATATACTTCACTAGCATAGGCGTTAGCTTAAATGCTACAAATGGAGCAAAAATATATACAAATAAAAATATAGTTAATTGTGGTCCATTAAGCTGCCAGAAATCTGTATTTATAAACAAAGTTAGATTATTAAGTAAGCCCCAGGCTATTGAAAGTGTGAGGTTGCCTAAGAAAAAAATAATAAAAGATTTATTTGATAAAGCTATATAGATCTCTTTAGCCATGATCTTAAAAGTGCTTCTTCCTTTCCATTCAGATAGTTCTGAGATATATGATCGTGTAGTCCATGATGAATAAAAAATAGATAAGGCCATAAATATCCCACCTGTAAGTGCAAGCGGAAACCATGCTTCTGGATTTAATTGGCCAAATGGGTAATCAGGAGTTGATTTAAAAAAAATAAAATATGCTAAAAATGCATTTGATATACCGGCAATCCATTGGAACATTTCACGACGAGAAAAAAGCTCAGTTCTCTCATAATAATCTTTAGATATTTCTGCTCCAAATGACCGATGAGGTACATCAAATAAAGTCATTCCAATTCTTGTCATTGATGCACATACAAACATCCACCAAAATAATTGTGACTGGGAAAGCTCCCAGTCTTGTGAGGGTGAAAAGAGTAAAACATAGAATATAGAAACCGGTACAAATGAAATAAACATATAAGGATGTCGCCTTCCATACTTAGAATTTGTTCTATCAGACAGAGCCCCCATTATTGGATCGGTGAATGAGTCAATAATTAAAGCTAGAGCTATAGCTGAGGAAGCTAACAATGGGTCTAACCCAATAACTCTTGAATAATAAAAAAGAAGAAAAAAAGTAAATGCATCTGTTTTGATTCCGTTTGCCACAGCACCAACGGCATAATTGTTTTTAAATTGAGTAGATAGCACGTTAGTAATTTAAATGGGTAAGCAATTCATTCTTAAATAAATCAAAAACTGGTGGCTCAATAAGGTGCCGCATTTCATCAATAATAATTAGGTCACTATTATTTATTAGCTTATTTGCTTTATAGGCATTCTTAACCTTAATTAAAGGATCTTGTTTTCCATGGATAATTAAAGTTTTAGCAGAAATACTTTTTACTTTTTTGATTCTATTTTTTGAACCTAGAATAGCCATAATCTGTCTACTAAAACCAGTATCATCTGGTCCAGCTCTTTTAATTGATTCTACTGACTTATCATAAAATTCTTGAGTATTTAAATCGTAGCCTTCAAGACCTATTAGAGAGAATATTTTTTTACTCCTATCGATACGTTCATCAACTGTAGAATTGGGATTATTAGACCTTTTCATCAAAAGCTTTCTAACATCCCTTGTAGGGCCATTAAATGGGCTAGGAGCAGAAGTTGATGAGGCTATAAGAGTAAACGTTTTAATTCGATCTGGATGATTAGAAGCTATAATTTGAGCTATCATTCCGCCCATGGACATCCCAAGTAGATGAGCTTTGGTGATGTTTAATTCATCTAAAATAAGAATCGAATCATTAGCCATATCATCAAGATTATATGGAGGGTTTATTGGCAATCTTAAAAAGTACTTTATATAAGTGGAGTTAATTGTTTTTGATCTATTTTTTTCTTCAAAGAGCTCAGTATCAAAGCGAGAAGATAAACCGGAATCACGATTATCAAAAACTATCGGCCTAAAGTTATTTTCAATTAAAAATTCCAGCAAATGATCAGGCCAATTAATTAACTGGCCACCTAAGCCTTGAACAAGAAGAATGGGATCACCGTCTTTTGGTCCATAGTCTCTATAGATAATTTCAATATCATTGTTATAAACGGAACCCTCTTCAAAGGATTGAGTATTTATAGATACGGTCATTAAAAATAAAATGCTAAAGAAACGCATTTATTCTATCCTTTATGTTCTCTCTTAAACAACCCCAAAATAACATCACATCATAGCTATGCAGATCACCTGTAAAAGTAGCCATTTTCCTCATTTTCTCTATCAGAGGACCTTTTGTTTCTATTAAGCCATTGTCTGGGTTAATTCGCGTTGAAAAACTCTGCTCACGTGCATATGCCAAACTCTTTTTAGCTCCTGAATGATGGAGAGATAAACGATCAGCAAAATCAAAATTAGGTGATTTAGTTATTACAGAGCTATGGCATGAAGGCGCATCAACCCAATTATTATCATTCGTCCAAGAAAAGGGATTAGTGCTAATAATTTTTTGCTTCATTAATTCAAGTGACCAGCCTGATGGCTGCCAAAAAACTGTTCTTTCTCTTTCTCTTTTAAACCCCTCAACAACAGTTGACCAGCTAATAATACAATTTGTATCGATTGGTGATTGTGATTGAGGTATTAAAGGAAACATAGAGGCATAATGTTTTTCTGGAATCATATACCCAATGGCATAAGCACATATGAATCTTTTTTGAAGCTCAGTGCCTTGGATCTTATTGGCTATCAATCTGTGAGAATGGAGTGCTCCCTGGCTATGACCCATGATGATAAAAGGCTTATTATTATTAAAATTTTCTAAAAAATAATCAAAAGAACTTTCTATATCTTCATACGCCAAGTCCAATGCCTTAGTGCCATCGCTATCTTTTGCAAAAAATGAATAATAAGTAGCTTGCCTATATTCAGGAGCATATATATTACATGTATCATTAAAAGCAGAAGCCTGATTACCCAGCATCATTTCAGTTCTTTCATAAGCACTTCTAGATTTATCCATATTTGAATTCCAGACCTTCTCAAAAAATCCAGTCGGATGAATATAGAAAACATCAACATTATTCTCAGATTTACTAAGAGTTAAGTTCTGGTCTGGTAAGTGGAATTGCTGAGCAGTTTTTTCAGGATAAGCGGCCCAATTATCTAAGTTTGAATAATCTGGTGTAGCAGGTGTGAAACAATTCTCAAAAGAATTATCTGGCTTAACTTCCTCTAGTAATTTATATAATTTTCCTTCATCCATGGAAAAATTATATATTAAATTTTCGTTGGAACTATTTTATTTGTTGCGGTTGAAATCGCTATAAGTTGATCGTTCTGAAACAGCTTCGCTTCAGTAAAAGATATAGATTTACCTTCTTTAGTAATCTTTGATATGACTCTTACATCGCCAGGCGCACAGGGCATAAAAAACTTTACATCTATATCAAGCGTTAGTGGAATTTTTGTTCCTCGGTATTTAAATATAATAAACTGAGCCATACATGCATCTAACATGCCGGTTACAAAGCCACCTTGTACTATCATTCCATTCGAATGTGTTAGGTCAACTGAGGGTGAGAAGTCACATACAAATGAATCATCTTCAATAAGTTTAGCGCCTTTAAATCCAAGAATTTCTAAGAATGGAGGAATCTCTTTAAAGCTATCTGCAAAATCGCTGTCTGATGTCATTAGTGTTGCTCGTAAAATGGCGGAGGGAGTGGGATTCGAACCCACGGTGCCGATGAAGGCACGACGGTTTTCAAGACCGTTACAATAAACCAGACTCTGCCATCCCTCCTGATTGCGAACGCTTATTTTATAGGCTTTGTGGCTAAATGCAATATCTCATTACGCTCTATTGAGCCTTCTGACGTCATTTAAAATTTTACAAAAGTATGTTGCTAATAGTTTGCTTCACGCCATTAATGCCAATGTAAGTTGTGAATAGAGAAAAAATAAAAATTATAATCAGAACACTATTAGTTAGCCATGTGTTTTCATAACCATTCATCAAACTTTTCTTATTAGTAAGATAAAAAATACTTGTCACCGTTATAGGTAAAATAAGTGAATTAAGTGCCTGAGAAACTATCATTACTAATACAGGTCTAGCATCAAAAATAGGCACTACCAGACCTAAAAGAGAGATTCCTAATACCATTAATCGAAATTTTAGCAAACTCATATCCCTATCGGTATTTGTGTAATCACAAATAAGCCAAGGCAACATTAAAACGTTTGGCAGTTGAGAAGATACGCCTGCTGCAATAAGACCAATTGCAAAAATAGAGACAGCCAATGAACCGGCTAATGGTTCAAGAAGTGTAATCATTTGAGAGGCTTTGGATAAGACCAAACCTTCGGTATGGAGTGAAGCTGCTGATGCTGCCATAATTGATGCACTAATAACGAACATTAGGCATACAGAAACAATTGCATCATTTCTTTGTTTTTTGTAATCAATTAAAGTCCAGCCAGCTTCCTTAACCAGCGTTGTGCGAATAATAAATAATCCTGAGAACACAGTTGTACCAACCATTGATGCGATAACAAGAAAAGCGCTTTTATTTGAGTCTTCTAAAACGCCAGGGATGCTTGGCATCAAGCCTCGAAAGATATCAATAGGAGGAGGCATCATTATAAAAAAGTTTGCTATAAAACAGATCGCCATTACTGCAACGATTACTGCTGCACTTCGTTCAAAAAACTGAGTGTTACCGTTCCAAAAAATATAATAAACCAAGGATATAAATACAATTGAAAAATAGATAGGCGGAATACCTTCATCAAAAATAGATTTTGACCATTCAGATGATATTTCAGCAACTATACCCATAACGCCCATAACGCTTCCGCAGACGCCAGCGGTTAAGGTTATTATAAAAAATAGTCCTAGTGTTGGATGTATGTGCGTTCTGAATGCGTGAAGAGCTGTTTCTCCTGTGATTAATGTATAGCGGCCATATAGATTGATCATAAAAAAAGTGCAAAGACAGGATATAACAATGGTCCAAAGAAGGGACATTCCATAATCTGCCCCTGCCTTCGCCATAGAAGTTACACTTCCCGTCCCTATATTAAAGCCAAGTAAAAAAATACCAGGAAGAAATAAAGACAATCCAGCTAAAAATCTCTGTTTAAAAGTTTTCATATTAGTTAATTTGGCTGTATTAGTTTTAGTCATAAGGATTTACCAATCTTATCTGAAGATAAAGCTCTTATTACTCCCCGAATTTCTGCTAAAGCTTTCATTCTTCCTATCTTGGAGTAGCCAGGATTAACAACCTTATGAATATCATCCATCATCAAGTGCCCATGATCGGGACGAAAATATATCTCATTATTAACTAACCCATTGGATTTTCTTCTTTTCTCTTCATTAAGCAACTCACTTATTATCTCAACCATATCAACATCACCATCTAGATGAGAGGATTCATAAAAAGATCTATGTTCGTTTAGATCAATGCATACATTTCTCAAGTGAGAAAAATGTATACGAGATGCAAATGTTCTAGCTAGTTCAGGAATATCATTATCTGGTCGGCTACTATAAGTTCCAACACACAATGTCATCCCATTAGATTCGCTCGGCAAGCTATTAAAAAGCATATTAAGGTCATACTTTGTACAAATAATTCTAGGTAAACCCAGTAAATTTCTAGGTGGATCATCAGGATGGATTGCAAGTTTTACATCTAACATTTCACATCTTGGAAGTACTTTACTAAGAAAACTAATTAAATTAGAGCGAAGATTTTCAGCAGAAATGTTCTTGTATTTACCAAGCATAGTCTTAAAATCTTTAATATTATAAGATTCTGTCATTCGCCCGGGCAGGCCAGCAATAATATTATTAGTAAGTTCTTTTCTTTCGAGCTCCGACATTAAGTTAAAAATATCTCTTGCTATTGATACATCCTTGTCAGAGTAATCATCTTTTGCATTGTCTCGTTTAAGAATGAATAAATCAAAGGCAGCAAATTTATTATGATCAAAACTAAGAGAATATGCCCCGTTTGGAAGCTTGTATTTAAGGTCTGTACGAGTCCAGTCAATAACAGGCATAAAGTTATAACATACTGTTTTTATCCCACACTTTGCCAAATTTTCTATTGATGAAATCCAGTTTTCTATGTAGATATCATTACCAGGAAGTCCCAATTTAATATCCTCATGCACCGGAATACTTTCAACTACCGTCCATGAAAGATTGCTCTCTCCTGACTCTGTGAATTGAATAAATTTTTGATGATCTTTGATTGCCTCTTCTGACCAAGTTTCCCCGATAGGTATGTGGTGAAGTGCACTGACAATATCGGTTGCACCAGTCTGCTTAATATCATCGATCGTAACTGGATCGTTGGGACCAAACCACCTCCAAGACTCTCTCATCTAAGATTCATTAGAATTAGCACTAAGAGAACTTAAGTTGCTCTTTGGTAATATTGCTCCTTTTGTTTGCACAACTCTTGCTGCCAAAAAGTGCCCCGCCTTACAAGCCTCATCTTGATTTAATCCACTAAATCTTGAGGCTAGATAAGCTGCATTGAATGAATCTCCTGCAGCAGTTGTATCAACAACGTCTACAAGATTAGATTTAATATAGACAAACTCATGATTTGTAAAAAACATACACCCTTCTTCGCCAAGCTTTATAACAACTTCTTCAACTCCAAGTTTGGTAAGTGAAATCACCGTTTCTTTTTCTGACTGGAAGCTAAATAACTCTTTCTCGTCTTCAAAGGTTGGAAGTGCGATGTTCGTTAAACGATACATTTCTGTATAGGCAGCTTGTGCTGTTTCTTCATCTGGCCATAAAGCTGGGCGGTAGTTGCTGTCAAAAATAACCTTCCCACCTTTATTTTTATAATTGGCAAGTAAGCGAAATAAAACACTACGGGTTTCCTTATTCATAATAGCCAGGGTGATTCCAGATAAATAAATATAATTAAAATTAATCAGTTCAAGGAGCGCCTCTTCAATTGATGTTTTGTTGTTAAAGAATTCTCTTGCAGCAGAGCTACTTCTCCAATACATAAATGAACGCTCACCCTCATCGTCAATATCAATCATGTAGAGCCCAGGTAGTAAACCAGGAGTTCTTTTAACCAACGAGCAGTCAATACCCTCTCTTTCCCAATTCTTAATAAGCCAGTTGCTATTTGAATCAAGGCCTAATGCTGAAACATAACTAACATCAATGTCGTGCCTAGATAAATATATAGCTGTATTCAATGTATCTCCTCCAAAAGATAATTTTCTTAGGTTGTTATCATTGCCTATAGAACTTTCTTCATTTGAAAGTTCCAGCATACATTCACCTAAAATAGCTACAGAGATAGACATGCTATATTTTTAAATCTTCTGCTAGTAGAGACTAAGAGAAGACCAAACCCCCATTGGTGTCTAGATTAACACCTGTTAAAAAAGATGATTCATCAGACAATAAAAAGCTAACTGTTGTTGCCATTTCATCTGGCCTACCTTCTCGTTTTAAAGGAGTAGCATTAGCTACATTAGATCTGACTTCGTCTTTAGTAAAAGTGTCATGAAATGTTGTGGCGATCATTCCGGGGCATAGTGAATTAACACGAATGCCCTGCTGTCCAAGTTCTTTAGCCATTGATCTGGTGAATGTAATTACTGCCCCCTTCGAAGCTGCATAAGCAGATGCTCCAGGACCGCCGCCATCTCGCCCTGCTTGAGAAGCAAAATTAACAATGGAAGAGCCACTCGTCATATAAGGTATCACCTGTTGGGTAGCTAAAAATGTTGAATTGAAGTTTAATTGGACTACTTTATTTAAAAAGTTTTCATCCATTTCATCTATTTTTTTTCTCTGAACCAGGCCTCCAGAAATATTAACTAAGCCATGAATTTCATTTCCATAATGAGATATAGTTTTTTCAACAAGAGCAACCACATCATCCTTGTTTGTCATATCACCTTTTAAAATAAAAGCATCTGAATTGTTATTTTTAAGCTCTTGATTTAGAGATTGTGCTTGGTCTTCACTCCCAAAATAATTTATAGCAAGCTTTGCACCATGATTAGCCAGATCTAATGAAACGGCTCTACCTATATCCCTTGCTCCACCTGTAATTATTACTACTTTATCTTTAAATTTCATTGTTTTAATCTCCTTAAGATTGTTTAAATTCTAAATTATGTTTATCTTTTTTTTAGTGGCTTGATTCTTGGAATTAGTATCAAGACACTTAACATGGCAATAACTGCTAAAGCGGCACCAATCACAAACGCTGGAGCATAGTTCCCACCAGATGTTAGCCAAGGGACCAGTGATGTTAAAGCAACCGCACCAAGCTTGGCAGCTGTTCCAGAGTACCCTGCAAGAGTAGCAATAGTCTTACCTCCAAACATATCACTAGGTAAAGTTTGAACATTACCTATAGAAGTTTGAAATCCAAATAAAATTACAGCCATTATTATTACTGCAGTCGAAGGGCTGCCGGGATTAGACATGGCTAGTAATGAAGGAAGCATTATCAAGCAACCAAGACCAATAACTACTTTACGTGTTCTGTTAACTGACCAGCCTGCTTTTATTCTATTTTGAGCTAATAAGCCTCCAAACCAGGCTCCAAACATAGCACCAACGTAAGGGACCCATCCGTAAAGACCAATAGTCTTAACATCCATTCCATATACTTCGAATAAATAGATAGGTATCCAGAAAACAAATAACCACCAAATAGGATCAATTGCAGCAGAAGCTATTATTACTCCCCAGCTTTCTTTCCGAGATAGTAATTCCCTTGTGTTGGGATTATAGTCATCCAATATTGATTCATCATCGACATCAACTCTTATTTGACCGTCTAGAATGTATTTTTTTTCCTCTTCAGTAATCCATGGGTGTGTCGAAGGAGGAGATTTAACTAAGAATAACCAAGGAATCAACCATAAAAAACCGAAGACTCCAACAATTATAAATATTAACTTCCAGCTAAAATATATAGTTAAAAATGCAATCAAAGGTATTGAAATAATACCTCCAATTGCAGCACCTGAATTAAAAACACCTTGAGCAAATGCCCTTTCTTTTGTAGGAAACCATTCAGCATTTCCTTTTGTAGCTCCAGGCCAGTTCCCAGCTTCAGCTAAACCTAAAATAGATCTAAAAATTGCAAAACTTATTAAGCCTCTTCCAAAAGCATGAAGCACTGTTGCTAATGACCATAAACTAATAGATATAGCAAACCCAATTCTTGTTCCGACCCAATCAAATATCTTGCCAAAAATTGCCTGACCGAAAGAATATGAGAAAACAAATACTACTGATATGACAGCAAATATTTGTTTGTGTTCATCATTTGTTTTGTCAGGAAATAAGTCACTTGCAATTTCTGGCCATAGAACTCCAAGTGCTTGCCTATCTATATAATTAATAACTGTTGCTAATGCTATTAAACTGACAACCCACCATCTTAAATTATTTATTTTCATTATCCTCTCCCTGAATAAAATCCTCACGATGCGGACTAAAAATATCAATAAGTACCCCTTTTTTTCTACAAACAGCTCCATGTAATGCATGAGGTTCAACAAAGAATGAATCTCCAGCACCAAGAATTTGCATCTCCCCATTTATAACTACTTCAAATTCTCCACTCTCTACATAACTAATCTGGGTATGGTAATGCTTATGCTCATAACCTATTGCACCTTCATCAAACCATACCTTTACTGCCATTAAATCTGAGCCATAGGCTAGTATTTGACGGTTAATACCAATATCAACATTCTCTATTGATTTGGGGTTATGTTTATTAAATACTGTATTCTTTTTTATCATTAATATTGTCTCTTAAAGTTAATTTGACTTAACAAACGTGAAGTGACCCTGCCACTCTAGGTTTATATTATCTTCATTTAAATTGTGATTTGATTCCCAATCACCTTCGCCAGAAATTGCTAATATATATGTATCTCCATTAATAAAATGCAACTTAATTACGTTTTTATTAACAAAATTACTATGTTCTATTTTTACAATTGAGCTTTTTGCATTTTTTGTAAACTCAAGCCTTGGGTTGTATTCGCCATGTGTTTCTAGAACAGATACAAAGGTATGGTTTTGTGATGAAGGAACTCTATGAATTATTAGGTTTTCGTTTCTAAGATTAAATGATTCATCATTAGCACCTATCTGTGAAAATATAAATTTTTCATTAGTGTTACTCATGGTGCTATAGGTATAAAACCTGTTGGTATTTAGCCAAGTCATTTGCGACAAGCCATTTTCAAGGGCAACAGTGCCTTTGTTCCATAGATACTCATATCCATTTGACTTCCCGAGCGCTTCCTGAACTGGGTTGTATTGAATTTTTCCAGAATGAGATATTAAATGGCCTTGATAATGTAAAGGCAGATCATATTGATTTTTATGTTTTGATTTAATATCAAAAATATCAACAATTAAAGGATGTTCTAAAAAATCAAGATTAATCATAGCCATTGTTCTTGTAAGAACTGAATCCTTATAAGCTCCCATGAGCTTTGATGAGGTTATATTTATTAAATCACCCTCCTTAAAAAATAATATCTCTGGAGCAGTTTTTTGAGACTCATGCCAGTCTCCATTAAACTGACTAGATTCATTTAAAACAACTGTATTATGAGCAATTGTCTGCTTGGCCCATTTGTTATTTTCTGGCAAGTAATGACCACCGTACTTAGCTTCAATATTTAAAAAACGAGCTGCGCCATAATCGCTAATAATTTCATTATTATTGTCATAAAAAAGCCAATGCATTTTATCAAAATGCCCATGCCCAAGGCCATGAGATGTATTTTTCATAACAAGAGCCTGATGTCCTGATTCAAAACCATTTCGAAAAACACTCAGAGCACCCATGTCACCCTCAATACCATCCCTTAGTTGCAGACTTTTATATATAAAAGGTTTTTCAAGTTTTGCATCTAGCGCCTTTGCTACATTAAAACCATAACCAGTTAGCAAGAGATGGTTTTGAAGCTTAGCAATAGATAAAAGACTTGGATCTTTATTAATGTCATATGCTATTGCAACAGAGTGAACTAATTCTATGGTATCTATTCCTTTGTCCTTGATAGCGTCATTGATTGGAAAAAATAGTTTGCTATAGCTTAGTTGAATTGTTGTGTAGATAGCTTTTATTAAAGCATTGTCCTTATATTCAAATATTTTTAAATTAGGATCATTGGTATTAATTGATTTAGCAAAAATAACAAATGGCAGAAGAGCAAATCTTTGATAATAGGGACCTTCTGCATAGTATCCATCAGGAGAAAATAATTCATCTATTTGTTTATAAAATCCTGAATCACCAGATTTATCAAGACCATATAAAGCTTTTGTAACCAGGTCATTGTTATTCAAGGTATATCCAGTCATTCCAACAGCTGAAACAGCCCAAGTTCCATGGTTATGAATTTTATTAAAAGTCTCTGGCTGCCCGGATGATAAAAAATCTGCCATTGGAATAAGAAGATTTTGCTCAATGATATTTTTTTCTGAGCTAGACAAAGAACTAATTATCATATCGTAGCCTTGTATAGCATAAAACAACCACATCGCTTCATTTAGACTTTGCCAAAACAAAACACCTGGAGATTGTTCTTTTCTTTTAGGATGTATACCCAGTGTAGGGTAAATATCGGCGTAAATTAGAAAAATAGATTTTGCGTAATCTAGGTATTTTTTGTTTTCAGTTATTTGATATAGCAAGCCGAGATCATAGATAAGTTTATAATTACGTTTATGTTGCTCATGTGTAAAGCCTCCACCAGCATCTTTTGGGATTGGAACAACTGGAGGGCTATCAATATGCTTGTCAGTCTCTTTAACTAAAGTTACTAATGCTTTTTGGGCTAAAGGAATCTGAGTTATATTCTGAGATATATTTAATATATCTTTCTGGGTAATAGCCAAATTCGGATTTAGCTGTTCAGCACTTGCATGCATACTGATTATTAATAAATAGCAAATAAAATTTATTAATGGCTTTCTGTGATTAAGTTGCATATTTTTATTATTAATTAGAATATTGATATATATTATTTTGCAAAAATGCAGTGTTTATTTTTGAGCTATTTAATTCTTTTATATTGGTCTTCTCTGTTCCGATAAATTGGTTATCGAAAACTCTGGTGATGGGTTCACCTACAGTATGGGCAATTTTGATACCAGGGCTTTTCAAGAGTTTATTTTTTTCAATATTAGTAACTTGAACCCCGTGTAAGAGTATCGAGCTTTTAGATTTATTCCTAGAGCCATGACCAACATTCGTTAATGTTGAGTTAGTTAAATTAAAATGAGGTCCAAAAGTGCTCTCATCTGTACCACCCCTATAAAGACTTACAAGAGAACCGCCAATGTCTTTAAAAATTGAATCAGAAATAGATACATATTCAGCATTATAGATACCATAATCCTCATACTCTTTATTTAATAAGAGAACAGATCCTGAAATATTCGTAAATTCTGAATTTTTTATAGTAATAGAGTTAGCAAATGAGCCTTTTGAAGGATTTATAAAATCAAATGAATGATTGATATTTAAATCATATATTGAACAGTTTTCAACTATAAGTTGGTAATTATCTAATATTGATTTGTGAGTCCTAATTACACTATTACCAGCACTATCTGGCGATTCTGAACCAGAAATCTGAAGCCCTGATAGCTTTAAATTTCCTCCATTTTTTATTTCAAAAAGATTTCCTCTCTCAAAAAATATTTTTGTATTTTTTGCCTTTGACTTGATTGTTATGGACTTATTAATTTGTAATATTTTGTTAACTGTATATTCACCTGGAGCTAAGAGTAAGATATCACCAGATTTGGTAAGCTTTAGGGCATTAAAAATATTATTATCACCTGGCTTAACCTCTATTACATTTCCGGAATCAAAAGTATCCTCAATTGATGGCTTTGGATACCATTGAACACCAACTTTATCTTTAGTAATGGGATTAAGTGATCTAGAGACCCCTTCTTTAATAAGGATATCTTTTGGGTAAAGCAGGTTGTTAGCTAGACGGACATAATCAAAACTAACTGAGTTAAAGCCATCGTTGAATTGAAAATTACTTATTTTATTTATTAAGTTATTTGTAAATTTAATACCACTAATGTCATCAAATACCTTGAATGGATCTTTATTATTTTGTTGGTAAATAAGATTATTTTTAAACTCTGAGTTTTTTGGGACTGCTGATCTCTCTTGATCACTGCCAGATGCAAAGTGTATATGGTCGGAATTTATTATTGAATTATTTTGAATAATTGAATCCTCGACTTGATGGTACCTATTAATACTTGAGTTAGGAACGCCATTCATTACCACCAAGGCTCCACCAAATCGATATCCCTTTAGGCCTTCCATGTAATTATTTTTAATTAATTGGCGTTTATTTATTACCCTAATACCGCCTGTATGATCTTGATTATTGCCAAGAAAAATATTTTCTTCTACTGCAGTATCGTTACCGTGCCTCATGGTCAAAGTGCCTCGAGATTCGAAGAAGATATTTCCAATAAACTTATTATTACCTGATTTATTTGAAACAATCTCAAGCTCTCCATCACAACGATCAAAAAAATTATTTTTTACAAGAGTGTGTGATTTAGATAATGAGAAATGGCTTGTTCCTATTCTTAGTGTTTCACCACCATTTGAACCTAGAATTTGGCGGGGTCCAAAATAGTTATTTTCAATTATATGATAATTTTCTTGGCTTTCCAGAGTGTTAAGTTTAACTGCTAAAGTTACTCCCTTGTTCTTCTTGCCTTCTAGGTGATTGGAATCAAAGCGATTATGTTTGCCATAAATTGTGACCCAAGAATCATTCTCTGTTCTTTCTGGGTTATTAAAGTTATCAATAACGACTTGCGTAACTCTTGAATGATTAGCAAGCAATAGTTTATTTTGACGGAATTCTATTACAGAACTAGTTGGCGTAAATCCATTTTTAAAAATTAAACCAGAAACAACAAGATGCTCGCCAGCTATTCTTAAATTTGACTCTCCTGTAATCAGAACATTTCCATTAGTTTGAGATCTTAATGTAATTGGTTTGTCTTTGCTTCCCTGGCCAACAAAAAGAATTTCAAAATTAGACCAGACACCATCTTTTAAAATAATAGTGTCGCCTGGTTTGACATTTTTAACTCTATCCTCATATTCAAGCTGTGTTGACACTAAAAAATCTTCAGCAATTAAATGGTTCAAAGAAAATAAAGTTAAACAAAGAACAATAAAGTTAGAGGATATTGTTTTATTTAGTAAATTCAAAATATATATAAGCCCACTTAAATTTTGTATACCAAAGCTATGTAATATAAAGTTTTTTGTCATACCAAATCTTAATAAAAATATATAAATATTATATATTTTGTAATACCAATTAACAAACTATATCGTACATATGATGCACTGTATTGATATTACAGCAATTGTTTTAAAAGTAATTAAATATTTTTTTTTTATCTATTCTATCAAAAATTGTAATACAATCTCTGATCATTCATTATTAAATACATATGAAGAATAAAGAAAGGTTATATATAAAAATTTCAAAAAGTATCGCATTGCTTATTAATAATGGTGAGTTTCCTGTTGGGAGCAGACTGCCAACAGAGAGAG
The DNA here is from genome assembly GCA_000384935.1 of gamma proteobacterium SCGC AAA076-P13. Taxonomy (GTDB): domain Bacteria; phylum Pseudomonadota; class Gammaproteobacteria; order Magnimaribacterales; family D2472; genus SCGC-AAA076-P13. The sequence goes on from ARRA01000001.1 coordinate 74,837, forward strand.
AACTTTCCGAAATATTTAATGTAAGTAGACCAACTATTCGTGAAGCAATAATTGCTCTAGAGGTAAAGGAAATAGTCTCGATCAAAGCTGGATCAGGAGTTTATGTAGTTGGGAATACTCTTAAGATTGAGGATTTTTCTGGAGATATTAGTGCTTTTGAGCTATTGGAAGCCAGAGTGATATTAGAAAGTGAGTCTGCATCACTGGCAGCTAGAATGATAACATCTGATGAAATTGATTTATTACAAGCTTCTCTAGAAAATATGAAGACTGAAAATGCGCAATGTTCCAAAGCAGATAGAGAATTTCATACATTAATAGCGCATGGAACACATAACAAAGTCTTACTTAAACAAATTACCCATCTCTGGGATTTGCAAGACAATCTAAATCATATCAATCAGAAACGTGAATCAGTTTGTATTGATGAGGATAGGCACTCAAAAATAGCAGATCATGAGGCTATATTTGAAGCTATAAAAAATAGAGACTCAAAAGCTGCTAAAAAAGCAATGCAATTGCACTTTACTGATCTATTACATGCTATGCATGAAATTACTGAAAAGAAAGTTGTTGATGAGGCTAGAAATAAAGCCTTAGATATGAGAAAACGATTTATTATTTCTAATTCTTAATAAAAAAAAGCTTCATGAGGGGACACGAAGCTTTTTAAGTTTTCATTAATTTGCCATCAAACAAAGCAAACTAAAAAAAAGAAAAACAATACCCCGATTAGATCGGGGTTATTAAATTAGAACCTATAACTAGCCCCAATTGTAATCCTTCTGTCTGGGATACCAGCAAAACACAAAGGTCCAGATTGACTAACACAGTGTTGGCTTATGCCCTCTTCTGTTAAGTTAACTGCTTCTATGCCTATGTTCAGCTTTTCACTAACATCATAGTTAACGCTTGCATTAAGCTGCGCTCTATCTAATGTCCAAACTGGGAAACTAAATGTACTACTACCACTTGTATTAGCACCACCAGCAAAGTCATTAGTTCTAAAAGCCTCACGCCATGTATAACGCATTCTTGCTGATAGTTTATTCTTTTCATAGAAAACAGTAACGTTGTAAGCATCCTCAGAGAAATCTAAAAGACCTCTATCAATACATACATCACCCAATACAGTTAAACCTCTTCCAGAAGTACAATCTTGTGTAGATCCACCACTGAAGTCTTGAGTCGTATAGTTAGCAAGAACACCAAAACCAGATGCCCATCCTAATTTTTCTTCAAAACTTGAAAGATCATATTGAAATGCAAACTCAAACCCTGATTGAGTTGTAGTATCTGAATCATTTCCAGGCCTTGTAAAGTCAACACACATTCCAGTGGTATTAGGATCACCTAAAACATTTGGTTGAACAATTGGGTTATATATTCCTCCACCAGGACATGTTGGATCAGTTTCTCTAGCAAATCCATCAGTAGTAGAAGGATCTACAACCAAGAGAGCACCCTCAAAGTCCTGTCCAAATATATTAGTTCTATCTTTAGTAAAATAGCCAACACTAGCTACAGCAGCTGGTGCAAAATACCACTCAAAACCAATTTCAATAGAATCAACTTCCTCAGGCTCTAATCCAGGATTTCCCAAACTGACAGAAGCATTCTCACTGGTGTTAAAAGTAAAACCAGTATTTAGGTTATTAAACCCAGGTCTTCTAATGTCTGATGTGTAACCAAAACGAACAAGCATCTCATCATTTAACTCAGCAACAATATTAATTCTAGGTAAGATATAGTCATATGAACCCTTAGTTGATACTAAACTTCTATCACCACTTGAATTTGCAGGACCATAAGCAACAGAGTCAACCTCAGTATCAACATATCTAAAACCAAAATTACCTCTGTATATACCATGTTCAAAGTTTGCTTGAGCATAAAGAGCAGTCGACTCTTCACTTACATCATAGTATGAATTGGTATCAGATTTGATATTCGCAATAGATGGGCTAGATGGATCATGAGCTATAACAGCATCTTGTAATATCTTTAAAACACCAAATGGATCAGAAAATGATAAGTCAGGATTTATTAGCAAGAAGTTTCTAATACATAGACTTCTTCCATCGCCTGAACAAAAGTTTGATGGACCAGGAACTAATAGTTGAGAAAATAAAGAGCCATTAGGGCTATCAACCATTTTACTAAATCCACCTATTTTTCCACTAACTTTATCAAATACACTGGACTGTTCACTTGAACGAATACCAAAGTCAACAGTTGTTATTGAATTCCAGTCTAGGTCATATGTGAAATCAAGTCTCATGCTTGATTGCTCATTAGTATTTGTATTTCTTCCAATATCAACTTGATCTAATACAACATTATTAGGGTCTAATAAATCAGACGGTGAAGGTGCATATGCAGAATTAAAATTAACCCCAAATGCTAGAGCACCATCAGAAAAGTCATATATATAAGGAACACAATTATCATTACTACTACCATCAAGAGGACAATTTGGGTTAATAAAGTTAACAGTTGTATTTAAAGTAGGATTTAGAGTGTCTGAACTAGATTTTGAAATTTCAAATGTAGTGAATAATCTATCTCCCTCCAATTCGCCTCTAAATGAAAATACATCAGTATCAGTGACACGTGAGTTAGTTTCACTTGAAAAACGAAGATTTGGATCATCGTCGTCATTCGCTAAATCTGGAACCAGTTCTCCCTTATAAGCTGCTGGATATCTGCCTGGACCGACACCAAAATCTACATACTCGAAGGCGCTAGGGATACTTATATTCTTTAATGAGCTAACACCAGAGCCTTGAAGTCTATATTGGTCTCTGCTTCTTTCCTGCTCAGTAATTACCGCATCAAAAGAAAGTGTTAAGTTCTCATTAAACGAAGGAGCCCATTCAAATGTTGTAGATATGTTATTAGTTTCATAATCATCATTCTCCTGCTCTTGTAATAAGAATTGAATACCTAGGTATTCTGAAGGATCCGATCCTGAAGGAGATGCTATGTTATCTCTGTCAGCACGAGGGCGAAATGAAACTGCTTCTTGTTCAGTAATACTGCCTGTAAATACAAAACCAAAATCGCCAGCATCACTGGACCATGTATCTCCAAATGCACCTGAAATTCTAGGAAGAGCATCTTCAACACTCAAGCTACTTTCTTCTAATTGGTATCTTAATGATCCCAACCTTTCAGATAAATCTAATGGACGTATTGTCTTAAGATTCACAATACCACCAATAGCACCTTCAGTTGTTTTAGCTTCTGGTGATTTAATTACTTCAAGGGAAGAAATAATAGCAGCATTTACATCTTCAAAACTTATGCCACCTCTTCCGGAACCAGAACCAACTGTTGAAACTCCATTAATCTCTACTCTATTAGAGTTAGTTCCTCTAATTTGAACGCCGGTACCAACACCAGCAGTTCTTGTAATCTGAACACCGGTAATATTTTCAAGAACCTCAGCAAGATTTTGATCAGGTAGCTTACCAATGTCTTCGGCTACAATTACTTCAATTAAGTTATCAGAGCTTCTTTTTTGTGCAACTGCACTTGCAAGAGCCGATCTAATTCCTGTTACAACAACTTCTTCTACTGCGTCGTCCTTTGAGTCTTCAACAGCTTGTGCTGAGACAGTGAAAGGCACTGTTAATAAAAGACTAAATGCGATGGTTAATAACTGTTTAAAATTAAACTTATATATGTTCATCATGTTTTGGTTCCCCCCAAAAAAAATTTAAATCAATCCTTATAATACAAACTTATTTGACAAAAGCAATCATTTTGGCTTAACAATATATATTAATTGGTCTTACCAATATAATTAAAAATAAGTTATTTAAAAAAAAGTTATCAATATCTAAGTTAAATCAAATTTAATATACTTATAGACAAAGAAATCAACTCTCATAATTAAAAATGGATATTGGTATAGATTTTGGAATCACCAACACTGATTTAGTCATTGTGGATAATGGTACTTCTACATTTCATACATTTGCATCTAAAGAGAGTATTGATACTAAGCTATTAGATACTATCTTTTCTAAATTGAATCTCACTGACTTGGAGATTGAAAATATTGCAGTAACTGGGGGTAAATCAAGCAATCTACCAGAATCTTATAATTCAATACCCATAACAAAGGTGAATGAAGTTTTTGCTATAGGGAGTGGTGCAAAGGCAATTTATAACATCCAAGAAGATTCATATGTTGTTGTAAGTACTGGAACCGGAACTGCATGTGTAAGTTATATTAATGGGGAATTTCATCATTTAGGTGGTATTTCTTTTGGTGGTGGGACTCTTCAGGGATTATCAAATTTGCTAGTTGATACCAAAGATTCTAAAAAAATAAACAGTATGGCTTTTGATGGAGATAAAAATAGTCTAGATATGCTTATTGGTGAAGTTGTAAATAATATTGGCTCTCTTGACCCTGACATAACTGCATCAAATTTTTTCCAAAGCAAGGGATTTAAAAAAATTCGCTGATGAAGATATAGCAGCATCTCTTATGAATATGACTGGAGAGGTAATAGGCACTGTAGCTTATTTGAATGCCTTGCTTGTTGGTGTTGATAAAGTCTATTTTGTAGGAAGAGTTTCTTTACTTGAATCCGTTACATCAGCTATAGATAAAAGATTAGAACTTGCAGGTGTTACAAGTGTATATATTGAAAATAGGGAATTTGCTAATGCAGTTGGCTCACTATCTTTTTTGAAGCCAGATAGGTAGATAAAGCCTTAGATTTAATAGCTGTGATGCTCCTAGATGAGCCCCCCCCTTCTATCTTCTAAGTTACTTGAACACTAAATAGAAGGCTGCGATTTCTTTTTGTTTCTAGATTATGGCAAGATAAGTCAACCGTATTTATAAGTAGGAGTTATGTAAGGATTTATGGATAGACTTGGATTAGTTATTCATTGGATTGGATTAATTGCAACTTGTTTTATGCTTGTGTTTTCTTTTTTAGACCAAAGTCAGGATGAGTTAATTATTCATCTAATTGCATCTAGTTTTCCAATTCTTATTGGCTGGATGTTTAGAGTTTTGTTGGTAGGTAAATGTAAATTGCTTCCATGGACGACATTATGAAAAAACTATTACTTATCCCCCTTTTACTTATTGGTTGCTCAGGGCCAACTGCGGATGCAACATCATATCTAAAAGAAACTATTTCGTTCCCTTCAAAGAATATTTTAGGGATTGAAAATCTTTTTAATGATGATCTTAACAAGCAAGAGAGTTTAGAAGTTTTTGGCGTCCTACATTTCCCCAATAACTATAATGCAGCTCAGGCTTATCCTGTAATTGTTGCCTCTCACGGATCATCAAATTGGAGAGAGCATCATTTACAGTACATCGAGCAAATGCGACAAGCTGATTTTATAGTTTTTGCTATGCATCCTTTTGACTCTAGGGGAGTCAATAGCACAGTCGGCAATCAGATGAATGTTACCAGCGAAACAATGATTTACGAAATGGCTATGTCATTAAATCTATTGTGGGATGACCCAAGGTTTGATAACACCAAAATTTATTCTGCAGGCTGGAGCTTGGGTGGCACAGCAGCTCTTTTCAATGCATGGGTGCCGCTGCAACAAGCTTTAAATAAACCAGGGGCTTCATATGCAGGCTATCTCTTATGGTACCCAGGATGCTTAGCTTTGCCTGATAATAATGACTGGGACAGTGATGTCTTTCAAATTTACATGGGGGAGGAGGATAACTATGTGCCACCAGAACCTTGTGTTGAGCTAGTATCTGAGATTAATAGTGGTGGTGGGAATGCTAAAATTACACTCTATCCGCGCTCCTTTCATTCATTTGATGGACCCAATCCATTGCGTCTGAATCCGGATGCATATAGCTGGAATAATTGTAAATTTAAACTCAACGCTGTGACCAAGAAAGTTTATGATCCAAATAATATTAACTTAAAGTTTTCTGATCCAGCGGCTAGAGTAACCGCCTATAGGAGTTGCGCTGTTAAAGGAGAAGTTATGGTTGGATTTAATCCGAAATATAAGAACTCCGCATTTGATGCATTGGCAAATCTCTTGCCTACTCTTCGATAAGGTAGGAATAGTTACCACCTCTAGAAGACTAAAACTCGTAAATACGGCGAATAGCAAACCTCTGGCTCTACAACAAGAAAGCAGTATCCAACCTGCTCAGTGCATTACTCCAGAAGAACCTATACTATATAAACAAGAGCTTCAGAGCATCTAGGTTCTTTGCCAAGATAGGCTATTTATTAGCTAGCTGTTAGTGAATGGCTGTTACCTTTGTCTTTTTGATATATAAATTATTTCTAATAATTTACCTTACTAATTCTTTTATATTAGCTGTAGGCAAGCTTAACAACGTAAAAAAATAAGGATATTGCAAGACATCCATATATTACCCAATTAACCCAATTATTCATTATTTTTCCCTTAACTTAAATTGTAGAGGTAATTTAATACCCTGCTGCTTGTCCATCCTTTCTAGATTCAGAAGCGCCATAATAAACACCATCTTTTAACATAATAGCCTGATAGCCACCAAATAAACCTTTTTGATCACCTATTTTATGACCATATTTTTTTTAGATCATTTTGTATTTTTAAATCAAAACCACTTTCAAGATTTATTTGACCCCCATCAACCATAATTTCATCTGTAGGTTGACTTGATCCTGTATGAACTATTCTTGATACGTCGCCTGCTGCCTGAAGGTTTAAATCAAAATCAATTAAGTTAATTACAATTTGGGCATGAGCTTGAGGCTGAGTTCCTCCACCCATTACACCAAAGCTAACAAAAGGTTTGCCATCTTTTGTTATGAAGGCAGGAATAATAGTATGGAAAGGTCTTTTGCCCCCCTTCAAGGCATTCACATGATTCTCATCTAAGCTAAAAAGCTCCCCCCTATCCTGAAGCATAAATCCTGTATTTGGTGGAACCATTCCAGACCCCATACCTCTATAATTACTTTGAATTAATGAAACCATATTGCCGTATTTATCAGCTGTTGTTAGATATATAGTATCGCCATCTTTTAGAACTCCTGCATCTAAAACATCCATTGCTTTTATAGGATCAATGAGTTTCATTCTTTTTTTGGCATATTTTTTAGAAATTAAATAATTAATATTAATATCATTAAATTTAGGGTCTGCATAGTATTTTGCTCTATCCTCAAAAGCCAATTTTTTAGCTTCCACAAAATGATGAATATACTCGCTGCTAAATAACCCCATTTTTTTTAGATCATAATTTTCTAATACATTTAAAATTTGAAGTGCTGCAATGCCTTGACCGTTTGGTGGAAGCTCCCATACGTCATAGCCTCTATAGTTAGTTGAAACAGGTTCAATCCATTCAGCATGATAATTTGAAAGATCTTCAGCGGATAAAAACCCACCTTGTTCTTTCACAAAATCAGCCATAACTTTAGCAATACTTCCTTCATAAAAACTTTTACGTTTAGTCTTGGATATCTCTTCAAGAGTATCTGCAAGATAAGGGTTTTTAAATACATCACCTTTTACTAATATTTTGTTCTTAGGCATGTAAACGTCTTTAAAGTTTGGATATGATTTAAATCTTTTAGACGAAGAATTTAAATAAAATGCGATAGTTTCAGTTATTGGAAATCCATTTCTAGCATAGTTAATTGTTGGTAAAAATAAATCTTTAAAATCAATTGAGCCAAATTTTTCATGTAATTTTATCCACCCATCAACCACTCCAGGAACCGTAACTGGTAATGGACCATAGGATGGTATTTTTGAAAGATTGTTATCTCTAAAGTAATCGATGGTTATTTTTTCTGGAGCAGGACCGCTGGCATTTAAACCATATAGTTTTTGTGATTTTTCATCCCATAGAATTACAAATAAATCTCCACCAATCCCGTTTCCAGTTGGTTCCATTAGACCTAATGCAATATTAGCTGCAATAGCAGCATCGATAGCATTTCCGCCGTCTTTTAAGATATCCAATCCTATTTGTGTTGCTAGAGGGTGACTCGTTGCCACCATACCGTTTTGTGCAATAACTTCAGATCGACTAGCAAAATCAACTCCAGAAACTCTATCAAAGGAATACAGGGGTGATGTTGTAATTAAAAGAGATAGTAAAAATAATTTACATTGACTCAAAATATTCTCCTAAAAAAATATATTTATGAGATTTTAATATACCAAAAATATTACATTTAAAATAATTAACTTTCTCTAATTTCTTTAAGTATTTTTAATGATTCTTCCAGCTTTAAATCCTCATCCTTAATATCATTCAACCTTGCGCTAATATGATTAATTAAATTTATATCTTTGTTTGAATTATTTTTTAAAGCCTCAAGGATTTTGGCCATCACTTCGTTATTTTTATCTGTGAGCATAATTATGTTTTATGCACATCTATTGCAAAGCCAAAATATACCCATAATCGAGGAATAAGATATGTAACGATAATGGAAAAAAGAATCCCTAAAATATAAACGAATAAAAAATCTATTATTCCTGTAGAGGAAAAATTACCAGCTAAATTAGTTAAAATTATCATTGCAAAAAATACAACCCCAATACTAATGAATGATAAGCAAAGGTTTATTAACTTATTATTTATAAGATCAATATTCGAAGATCCTATATACCAACCCATCATTGCGCCTAAAAACCAAACACTTATCTCATGACCATCGTGAGTTGGATAAAGTACATACGCTACAAGTTGGAATACTAGTATACAAATCAAAATATTTAATCTCGATAGGTTTTTAAAGAAATTACTAGAAATCACAACATGCCAGATTAGTAAAATTAATAACCCTACCAATAATCCCAATGATACATCTTGTATATCATGAACTCCCAAATACAGCCTGCTAAAACATATTGCTAATACCAATATTAGAGCCCCCAGTGATACCCGTTTATCTTTTAATTCATATGCTAATAACCCCCAAAGCGTAACGGCTATCTGTGCATGACCACTTGGAAGGCCGTATGAGGTTCCAACTTTTGGATCAAGCATGAATTCAATTGCAGGTCTGGGATCTTGAAAATAGTCTTTTAAAAAACTGTTTATTAGTCCTGAAATAAATAACATCATTGCTACACGAGTAAATCTTGATGGTGACCAATAAAAATATCCAAAAGATATAAATAGTATTAAAAATACTGGATAACCCATTAAGGTTATTGCCTCAAAAAAAGGAGTTAATAAAGGGCTTCTCAAAGATTCAACCCAACTAAGGTCATTCCATATATTCATGAAAATATTATGAACTAGTTCTATTTTGAATCATATTGAATTATTCATGAGCATTTTTAATATTCTGTTATTTGCAAATGCTTATAGATACAAATTAAGTATCATGTAATATAGTTTTTATAAAATAGAGAAATATTATGAATTATAAAATTAGCGATCAGGCAATAGAGCTCAATGCAAAACTAGAAGTTTTCATGGAGCAATATATTTACCCTCATGAAAAAGACTACGATGAATTTACGTCTAATCAAGATAATCTTTGGCAATATCCAGATTGGTATGAGGGTTTAAAAAATGAAGCAAAAAAACAAGACCTTTGGAATTTATTCTTACCCAAAGAATACACACCATGGAGTCCCGGCCTTACCAATGTAGAGATAGCTTTATTATTTGAAACAATGTCTAGAGCACCATGGAGTCAACAGATTTTTAATTGTAACGCCCCAGATAGAGGGAATATGGAAGTTCTAGCAAAGTATGGAACACCCGAACAACAAAAAGAATGGTTAGACCCCCTATTAGCTGGAGAAATTAGATCTGCATATGCAATGACAGAACCTGATGTTGCCTCATCAGATGCAACAAATATGGAATTAGAAATTCTAAGGGATGGTGACGAGTATGTTCTTAATGGTAGGAAATGGTGGACTACTAATGTTATTACTCCAAAATGTAAATTGATGCTAGTAATGGGCAAATCTAATCCTGGGAATTCACGTCATACTCAACACTCTACAATCTTAGTCCCAACTGACACGCCTGGTGTAGAAATTGTTAGATCATTAAGAGTTCTAGGTGAATACCATTCACCTGGAGGCGAAGGAGACGTGGTTTTTAAAAATGTGAGAGTACCTGTTTCAAACCTAATTTTAGGAGAAGGACGAGGCTTTGAGATAGCTCAAGGCAGATTGGGACCAGGACGTTTCCAATATGCCATGATGTTTGTTGGAATGGCGCAGAGGAGCTTAGAATTAATGTGTGAAAGAGCACAAAGCAGAGTAGCCTTTGGTGAGGAATTGAGTAAAAAAACAAGTGTTCAGCATGAGATAGCTAGGAGTAGGTGTGATATTGAGCAATGCAGGCTTTTAGTAATGGCTGCAGCAGAGAAAATGGATGAGCATGGAATAGATGCGGCAAGAGACTACATATCTATGCTTAAAATTGTTGCTCCAAAAATGTGTGAAGATGTTTCAAGTAGAGCAATACAAATCTTTGGTGGAATGGGAGTTAGCCAAGACACGCCTCTTGGACATTTTTTTACCACAAGTAGATTTTGCAGGATTGCAGATGGGCCAGACGAAGTCCATATGTCACAATTAGCAAAACTCACCATGAGATCGTTGAACAAATAGCTCAGATTTGATTTTTATAAAAGGGAGTAATAGCTCCCTTTTTATTTATAAAGTATCTAATTATTTATTTAAAATAGGTTCTGGCTGCCATAGCTCGAATGGATTACCTTTAGCATCTGAGTCCTTAGAATAGCCATTAAAATATATAAGCCTACCCTTTCTATCTTTCTTTGAGTCCCCTATAGACCAAACTTTTTTGATATTTTTTTTAGTATAATTTTTCAATAGAAAATACCTCAATTCCTGCTGTTAAGCCTTAGTTAAGCTCTTGTTAGGGTCATAAAATGGCTTTTCAGTAATGACAGCATGTAATTTTTTTATGCCATTATCAATGCTTAATTCTTGACCAATATTTGAATAATCTATTTGTACCATGCCAAGAGCTATATTTTTATCTAGCCTTGGCGAATAAACAGCTGAAGTAACTTTACCAACAAGACTATCGTTTACATATATGTTCCAAAATCTAGTATTTGGACCAGGCATTGGATCATCATCAATGATAATTCCAACCTGTTTTCTTTTAATGCCTTTGTTCAAGATGCTAATTAATGCATCTTTACCAACAAAATCAAAAACCTTATCTAAATCTATAAACTTATCTAAACCAAGCTCAAGAGGATTTGTATTAATTGTCATGTCAGCATGATAAGAGAGCATTCCACCTTCGATTCTTCTAATTGTAGAGGTATGTCCAGGCCTTAACCCCATTGGTTCACCTAACTTCATAAGATGATTATAAAGATCATTACCTTGAGTAGAATTTAATAAAAATATCTCATAGCCAAGCTCACTAGACCAGCCAGTCCTTGATATGACTAAATCAATTCCATTTAAGGTAAACCTATTAAACCAATAATATTTAAGATCTAAAATTTTATTACCAAAAACTTTAACCATGATATCTCTAGATTTTGGCCCTTGGAGTTGCAGAGGAGAAACATCAGGTTCTGATATTTCAACATCATATTTAGAGTTTACTGCTAAGCCTTGAGCCCAGAATAAAACATCACTATCTGCAAGTGAAAACCAATAACACTCCTCTTCTACTTTTAATAAAATCGGGTCATTTAGAACGCCGCCTTTTTGATTGATCAAAATAACATATTTACATTGACCTATTTTCATTTGTGATAAATCACGAGGTGTCATCATTTGAACAAACTTTGATGCATCTGGTCCTTTTATCTGAACTTGTCTCTCAACAGCTACATCACAAAGAATGGCATCATTTATTAGGCTCCAAAAATTTTCTTCTGGATTTCCAAAATCTCTAGGAATATACATATGATTGTATACAGAGAAATCTTTTGCGCCCCACTTTACAGTTGCATCAAAAAAAGGGCTTTTTCTTATCTGCGTTCCAAAACCAAAATCATTCGAATTAGACACCAATACCTCAACTCTTAATAAATTACTTTTAACATTAATGCCCTTTTAAAAAATATTCAATCAAAATATAAGATGCTAAAATTGTTATATGAAATCTTATCTTAAATTATCCATTCTCTTTTTAACATTTAATCTATACGCAGAATTTGATATAAAATGTTCTATTCTTTTAACAAAAAGACTTCAATCAACCGAAGATGCGTACAAAGATGCTCTTAATAAGATCAAACAGTGCAGTCAGTATGACATTTTATCAGTCACTAGTTTTCTAGAAATGCCGGTTAGTAAAATATATATTACCGATATAATCCAAACATACTGCATGTTTGATCATGAAATTATTACTTTGATTGATTCAAATACAAGTAATTTAAGCTGTGTTCACAGAGGAACAGCTCGTTCAGAAAGAAAGTTTTTAAAAGAATAGCAGAACCTATTAAAGCCCTGCTATTAAAGAATTAAGAATATAAATTACATCCCATACAAACTAGCACAATAACAGATGGCAACCATATAACTGGTCGGACCATTTTAAACCTGTAAAGATCTAAAACTGCACCAAAAAGATAAACAACCCTGAGGCCAAACCAAGTTTGAGCTAACATTAAATTATCTACATCCTGTATAACGGACAAGATAGCAAACACTAGAAAAACTGGTAGCGATTGTCTTAAATTGTCAGATGCAAGAACCATTCTTGAGGATAGAGCTGTTAAATTTGAAGTATCTCCATCTGTATAAGTCCACTGAACAAAAGGAACCTTGTGCAAAGAAAAGCTCATCTTAAAAAATAAATGAAGGATATAGAACATACCCACACATATAATCAAATCTATCATAATAATCTCCCTATTAGATTACTTATAATACTACTGATTTTCTAAATATATTCAATATTAACGAAACTAAGACTTAATAAGTGCTATATCCTCAGGAAGAAGAAGATCTGTATCTAATGTATCTACAAACGGCTTTAGATGCTTGGCATAGGGCTTCCATCTACCCATTCCTTTTTTATTTATTGGTTGTCTAACCTGCTCTGAACTAGCAGTTCTTACTGATCTGTCTGTCTCATGAAAAGAAATACATGATTCTTCAAAAGGAACTCCGATATAATCCAATATCCTTCTAACCTGTCCATCTAAATCATTAATAACATCTTCATTATTAACTCTTAAAACTTTATTGGGTAAAACACTATCCCAATGATTCATAAGCTTTATATAGCTATTATAGTAACTTGCAGCCTCTTCTAGACCGTATGTAAATTCTTGGCCTTGCGCAAATAGTTGCTTGAACATACTAAAACAACAATCAAGAGGATATCTTCTTGCGTCTATAATTTTTGCGTTAGGCATAATGAGATGAATTAGCCCAATATGTCTAAAATTATTAGGCATCTTGTCTGTGAACATTGGAGCACTACCTCTGTGCATTTGAGTGTCTTCAATAAATCTTCTACCCATATCAATTCTTTGATCTGATGATAAAGAACCCATGCTTTTTGGATAATTGCCTAATTTTCCGTAAATATCACCACCTCTTAAACTCTGAGCAAGAGATAAAATATTTGGCAATTCGAGTGTTCCATCAATCATAGAATGAGATGCTAAGATTTGCTCTATTAAGGTTGATCCAGCTCTAGGTAGCCCTAATATAAAAATAGGATCTTTAGTGTCATTGCCTCCAATGTCTAAGTTTTTAAAGAATTCATCATTACATACATCTATTTGGGCTTGAAGTTCATTATCCATTCGTTCTATAGAGTATTTACTTTGATCTCTTTTGATTTGATTACCATTTTTTAGATGGAAAAAAGCTTCATCGTATTGTTTATTGGATTCATAACCTTGAGCTAAAGCAAAATGAAAATATGCTTTATCCCTTAATGAAAGATCAACCCTTTTTATTTGTTCTTTCATATTCATGAATTCTGGATTGGAAAAGGAATAAGTTTTTAAATTAGCCAGCGAAAAGAAAGCCTCACCATGATCAGGTCTAATTTTATAAGCAGATTGATAGCTTTCAATTGCATCATCAGTTTTACCAAGAGTCTTAAGTGCATGGCCTTTGGAAGTAAAGGTACTAAAATTATGCGGGTTCTTACTCAGAATATCGTCAAATAAGTCTATGGCATCTTCATGTTGACCATTTTGCATAATCTCACTTGCTTTTTGAGCCTGATAAGCAAGATTATCAGGATACTTATCACACAGAATATTAACTTGTTCCATGGTCTTCGCAAATTTCTGCTTTTTCCTTAAGACAAGAGCATATTTCATTCTTAATTCACCGTCATCTGGATTAAATTGAACTGCTTTTTCAAGCAAAAGCTCTGCATCATCAAAATGACCCAATCTATTCGCAATTTCTGATAACTGCGACATTGCATAAGTATGAGTCGGATTCTTTTTTAAGAACTCTCTACATTTTAATTCTGCCACACCTAACCTGCCCTCATTCATAACTTGGTCAATATAAAGCAATATATTAGGCAAGGATTTAAGCTTATTTATCTGTTCGGTAGCATGATCTAATGCAGGCTTATTATTATTCTTTTTAAAATATTCATACAAAGACATCCATGAAGAAATTAACGCAGGGTTAAGCTCGCATGCTTGCCTATAATTTGAAATTGATTTTTCTTCATTACCCATATCTCGATTTATATGAGCTAACTCTTGATATGCTCGACCCATGTCAGGTGCATGCACTAATAATGATTCAATATATTTTATTGCATCATCAAACTCTTTAAGATATCTAGAACAAACACCTGCAAGATATAAGCTATCTATATGGTCAGGGTGTTCAATTAAATTTATTTCAAGAAGCTTGATAGCATCTTTAAAACGATTTTCTTTAACGGCTTGTGTAGCTTCATTAATATCTACAGCAAGTATTGTATCTTTGATATTAAATTTATTTTCAGTCATTTAAAGTTACTTTAACAAAATTATTAAATAGAATCCTATAAAAAGAAAAAAGGGAGCATAAACTCCCTTTTTATTTTTTAATTTATTTAATTAAAAGCTTTTCTTATATCTTAGCCCGAGAGTTCTTGGCTTAATGACACTCAAGCGAGATCTATCGAATACAAAAGTATTACTAATCTCAGCTCTTTTATCAGTTACGTTATCGATATATAACTCAGCTGTCCATTCATCATTACTCATTCCGTATCTCATGTTTACAAAATGATGACTTTTTTGGATAGCTTTGTTTGGGGCCATAATATCTGAAAAACTCTTTTCAGACCTAGCCATTTGTAGTTGCCAATGACCAGTGTTACCTGATGACATTCCCCACTCTTTTCTAGCAGTTAAGTTTGCTTGGCTACCCGGAGCAAAAGCAAGGTCTGACCCAACAATCACATCATTTGTAGGAACTAAGCTTTTTGTTATTTCAGTATCAAGCATTGAGAATGCTCCTGAAACTACCAGGCCGTTAACATTTGTATAATAAACAAAGTCTCCTTCAAGACCAGTTATGTCTGCATCAGCTGCATTGTCTGAGAAGAATAAGTTAACAATACTTGGATCAAAAATAGTACTTTGAAGTCCAGAGACATCAACCATAAATGCACTACCATTAAATCTAAGCTTGCCATCTCTTAAGACTGTTTTCCAACCAAACTCAAGGTTAGTAACTTCATCAGATTTAACTTCAGGCTTAACAACATATGAGCCATCTGAATTAGATGCTCCAACAGGACGATTTAATAGTCCAGGTCTAAAACCTTCTGACCATGTTACGTAATACATACGATCTTCTGATGGATTCCATGAATAAGTTACTTTTCCAATAACACCATCACTTATGGCTTTATCAGGATACCCATTAGCATTTCCTGGTGCGTATTGAGCTGATAAATTAGAACCAAATTGCTGAGTATCAGGAGCTCCAAATCCATTATAGAATGATGAATTGGCACTACCCTCAAAATCAACTTCAATGTCATACCATCTGGCACCTACAGTCAGTTCAGATGTTTCTGATACGTCCATGCTGATTTCACCAAAGAATCCTTGTTGCTTATCAGTTCTTTTAATATCGTTGAAGAATATTACTGGCTCGCTGTATGGTCCAGCTGAGAACCAGCCAGGACTTGCATTATTTATTGATCCTGTTACTGATGTATCGGTCAAAGCATAGTTTGCAGCATATGTAATATCATTACCGACAGAACCTGGATAATTAAATAAATTTAACTCCGTTAATTCAAGATCGCTTAAAAATGCACCAGCTGTAAAACTCATAGTGTCGTTTATTGGGCCGCTAATACGGAATTCATGAGTCTGTACTTCCGTGTTTGTTGTTGAATCAACCAATAAGTTTGGAGCTCCACATGTTCCAGTTGGAACGTTGCCAGGTGCGTTTGATGTATAAGTTACATAGTAATCACAAATATAGTAAGGAAGGTATTGACCAACAAATAGGTAGTCAGTGTAATCAATATTTTGATCAGTAACTCTGTCTGTATAAGCACCAGCATATACAACCTCAAGATCTCCAACTGACCCTTCTAAAGTAAGGCTCATATTTTCAAACTCATCCTCAATTGTGTCATCTGTATATCTTTGAATCTCTAAGTCATCTAATGTTGGATCAACAAAGAAGACACCATCAGCATCTATTGTTTGCTTAGCAACAGTTGCTAGAGCATTCCAATTATCGTTAATTTCATGGGCAACACTTGCTCTAAAACCTTCGTAAGTTACAGGGTTAGCATTTTCTTTTTCTATTGCTACTGCATCATTAAGAGTAACACCTGAAAGATCTGCATTAGGCTGAAATCCACCTCTAGGGTTTGATACAGGGACGCCATTTGCTCTAACAGTTCCAGCTGCTCTAAATCTAGCAGATTGACTTGCATTGAGCGTTCCAGCAACTTGGTCTATATATCCGCCTCTACGATCTCTATATGCTACAAATCTTAAAGCTGAACGTTCTCCTAAAGGAACGTTAGTCATGTACTCTAATTTACTACCTTCATCTCCACCTGAAGTGAATCTTGATTCTACTTCAATGCTACTTAGGCTCTCTCCCATAACAGGCTTGTTAGTAATCATTCTTACAACACCAGCCTGAGAGCTAGCACCAAAAAGTGTTCCTTGAGGGCCTGATAATACTTCTATACGAGCCATATCTGCTGCGTATACATCTAAATTCCTTCCTGGTTGTCCTAAAGGTTGCTCATCAAGATAAAAAGATACGTTAGGTGCCAAACCAGCAACACCTGCTGTTGTTAAATTAGGTGTGGTTGAAGCAAGACCTCTTATATAGATAGTGCTTTGGCCTGGACCAGAACCACCAGCAGTAACACCTGGTAACTGTAATAAGTAGTCTTCAAAGACATTAACGCCCTTTTCTTCTAGATCTGACTCTCTTAAAGCAGAAACAGAAAGTGGCACATCTTGAAGGCTTTCAGACTTCTTCCTTGCGGTAACTACAATTTCTTCAACAGTATCTTGACCATTTAAAACACCTGTATATATAGAGGTATTTAGCAAAGCCAAAGCAGATAATGAAGGTAGTAGTTTTGTTTGTATCTTCTTGTAATTTAACATAACAAATTATTCCTTTATTTATTAATTTAAAAATTGCTAAATAAATAAAGATAAACCCCTAATGTCATCAGAGAAGTTTAGCTTTGTTTATAGACCAGCAATTTCAGTAAAATGGTCTTATGTCTATCATAACAGTTTGAGTTATGTATGCAAATTATGTCCTAATTAAATATGCAATTTTGTTCTTTGTATATAACCAAAATGCATAATTATTAAAATAGCCTTATAGAGTTCATATAGAAAAATAAAATTTTTTATGTTTCACTAAATATTAAATATCTAAAAATTTAAAAATTAAACTATGAATAATATTAATAAACCTAGGTTTCTTTCGTCTGTTTTTTTACTAACACTGATAACTGGATTGGTTTATTTCAATCAGCCAACCTCTGCAGCACTATTTGCACAAACACAACTTCTTCTTTCTGAATACCTGGGTTGGTTTATTATTTTAGTAGCTAATGGTTTTTTAATTTTTACAATTTATCTAACCTTTACAAGGTATAGCGAAATAAGGCTAGGCGGTGCTAATGCCGTGCCTGCTTACACTTATACTAATTGGATTGCTATGCTTTTTAGCGCAGGATTGGGCATTGGTTTATTATTTTATGGTGTTGCAGAACCTATAGGAAACCTTAACGACTATCCAGAAATGATACCTGGAGATCTTTCCTATAATGCAGGTAAGGCACTAAGTTTAACTAACCTCCATTGGGGTCTTCATGGCTGGGCAATTTATGCAGCCTTGGGATTATGTTTTGCCTTTGCTTCTTACAATAACAGTAAGGCTTTTAGAGTTAGCTCACTCCTTGGAACTAAAGTTGAAAATAATAAAATACTATCAGCATCGATTGATATTATTGCAATTCTTACAACAGTTATTGGTATAGCAACATCTCTTGGACTTGGGGCCTCACAAATTAATGGTGGTCTTCAATATGTTTTTGATATACAAATTAATGAATTTATAATTATTGTAATAATAACAATCATTGGTCTTATTAGCGTCTGTCTTGGTCTTGATGTTGGTATCAAAAGACTATCTCAAATGAATATGCTCATAGCTATTTGTTTGTTAGTTTTAGTTTTATTATTAGGCCCAACCGTATTTATATTAAATGCAATGGTTCAGAATGCCGGGGTATATTTAAATCAGTTAATTCAACTGTCAACTTGGACAGAAGCTTATAATAGCTCTGTATATCAAAATGGTTATACCTTATTTTACTTCACTTGGTGGTTTGCGTGGGCACCTTTCGTTTCTCTCTTTATAGCAAGAATTTCATATGGAAGAACTATAAAAGAATTTGTTATTGGTGTTCTTATTGTTCCATCTTTAATAGTATTTATTTGGATGGGAGTTTTTGGTAACGCTGCGATTTATTTAGTATTAAATGGAATTGGTGACATTAGTGCTGCGGTTAGCGGCAATGCAAGTACTGCACTTTTTGTTTTGTTTGACTCACTCTCATTTGCAAAACCACTTTCTATAATTTCTTTAATTTTAATAGTGACTTTCTTTGTAACTTCATCTGATTCTGGTGCTTTGGTTGCATCAATGCTTTCATCAAAGAAACATATAGATATAAGTAGCGATTCCCCATTAATTTCTAGAATCACATGGGCTATTTTATTGGGAGTTGTTGCTGCCGTATTATTGCAGGCTGGTGGACTTGGAGCTCTTCAAACTGCTGTTGTTATATTTGGATTACCATTTTCAGTGATAACAATATTTGCATGCAAAGAGTTATTTAGATCTTTTGAAAAAGAACTAGATAAATAGCTTTCTAATCAAGCTCTTTATCTATGTCGTTGAGCTCTTCTGTGCTCATTTCATCTTCATAGATTAACTGATCATTATCAGAATCTTTTTTTGTAAATTTCTTTGAAATTAATATAGCTACAACAATCAAAATAAGTATTAATCCTAGTTGATATCCCATTCTGTATTCCTTTATTTAAATATGTGATTTATCCTATCTTAACTCTTATAAAATAAAAATAAATGGAAGCGTTAGATAATATACTGAATAGGGTCTCCTCAAGAGAGCTCTCTCTGCCTCACCCTAGTCCCGAAGAAATGACTGTTGCCTATAAAGCAGCTCTTAGAGCCCCTGATCATGCCTGGCTTAGACCAAGTAGCTTTATAGAAGTAAAAGATGATGGTCTTTCTAAGTTATCAAATATTTTTGAACAATATGCTATTTCTAATCCAGATATTCCTGGAACAACAGCTATAAAATACAGGGATGCTCCATATAGAGCTCCAATGATTATAATTTTAGTTAATACTTTTAAAGAGCACCCAAAGGTACCTGCGATTGAACAAAAGCTATCAACGGCTGCAGCGGCCCAAAATATAATGTTGGCACTAAATGCAATGGGGTATGGAGCTATTTGGAGAACTGGAAAATTAGCTTTTAATCCTTTTGTTGCAGAAGCATTAGGCCTTAATGAGAGTCAAGAAATTTTAGGATTTTTATATATTGGGACTAATACTGGGAAAAATAAAAAGGTTCATGATATGGAAATAGATAATTTTGTTACAAACCTCTAACTATTTAAACTTTAATAATAAAGCTGAAGATATGGACATAATTGCAAATATTAACTCTGCTACTAGTGATTGATGTGAGATTATTGATTCGTGATAAAAGCTTGATAGCACTGATACAGCAATCATTATAATGTAGATTATTCCTGCAGACATAACCCATTGATACTGCCGAGTGATTAAAGATAGAAAACACATTATTGATGTTCCTAAGAACAGTGCAGTAAAGTCTCTGATTTGTGTATTTCTGCCCTTCCCTTCAAGTAAAATCATATCCAAGGAATTAGCTGAGATTTCTGGAGATATTAACCAGCCTAATGCCAAAATAGCCATTACTAAACCAAGGATACTTAAGAGAATATTTTCTACTTTCATAAGTTAATCTTAACAGTATTTTTTATACTAGCGTGGTCAACAATATTGTTTTTATACACTACATGATGACAATCCGTTTCTTTATCGCCAAAACTCACACTATAAGCTGGCATATCATCTATTAAATGAAGTGCTGTATACCCCTCAATTGCCAGGCATGAATCAATTTTTTTGTTAGTTAAGATATCCTTTACATAGGGAATTCTTTCTGGTTCTTCGTCATAATGTGGACAACATATACCTTCAACGAAACCCAAGCAATCTATTGTTGCTTGATGATCGGCCCATGAGTCAGTTATTCCTTTTTTAAACCAACAGATTGCTCCTGCACTAACACCACTCATGATGATGCCTTCTTGATATGCCTCTTCTAGAATTAAATCTAAACCCCACTCTTTCCATACGGCAAGCATGCTTTTGGTGTTACCACCCCCTACATAAATAATATCTTGGTTAAGAATATGAGATTTTAAATCAATGGTTCTTTTAAAAAAATTAATATGAGATGTTTCACATTCAAGTTCGTTAAAAGCTTTATAAAAATTATCTATATAACCCTGATCATCACCCGTAGCTGTTGGTATAAAACAAATCTTAGGATTAGTTTTACTGGACTGAGATTTGATATATCTTTCAATTTTTAAATCTTTTATCACTCTTCCAAAACCACCGCCACCAATTGCTATTATTTGCTTCATATTTTATCAACTATTTTTTTTATTTCTTCTATATGTTTAGTCGTTGTTCTGCAGCAGCCACCGATAACAAATGCCCCATTATCAACCCATTCTTGAACATATTTTTTGTATTCAATATGATCGATAGGTTGATGATTATGATAATGCCATTCATCGGCATCGCTTACAAAACCTTCTAATTTATTTTTCTTATAAATTGAAGAGTTTGCATATATTCCAAAGTTATCTACATCCTTAAATTTATCTATAGCAAGAGATGCTGTATCTGCATGAATGCAATTAACAAGCTGGCATTCGACATCAAGATCATTTCCTTTCTGAAGAGCATCCGCTAAAAGTTCTGTACTAGGAAGCCTATTAAGTTTATTGCCTCTAGTAGTCCAACTTAGCCAAACCCTGTTAGAAAAATCTTTAGCAACAGACCCTGCTACAACGCCTTCATATATTGAAGCCATTGTTTCACAAATAATGATGTCTACATTATTTTTATAGATACTCCCCAAGGTTGAATAAAATTTTCTTAAAGTTTTCTCTTTAGAGCTAAGATCTGGTCTAAAGGTTACATGAATAGGTGGGTAACATCCCGCTATCATAGTATTTGAATTAGTTTCATTAACAGCTTCTTGGCATAATTCTAATGCGCGCTTTGCTAAATCTTCATATGAAGGTGCTGAAGGCTCTCGTTTTAAAAGCTCTGGAGTTGCTTGATAGTTAGATGTTGTAATCACATCAGCTCCAGCTTCAATATTTTCAATATGAATTTGTTTTATAATTTCTGGGTTATGTATCAACGAGTATGCTGACCAGATTGATGTCTTAAAACTAGGAAGATACTCTCCTCTATTTTCCAATTCAGTACCAAGTGCAGAATCAAGTATGTATGGTTTCATGTTAGTATTTTTGTTTTGTTAATTCTTATTATACTTCTTATCAAAGTCGATAAGCCTTCTTTTCCATTTACCGGTGAGAACATTAAATTCAGCTGGCTTTACAAGAAATTCTTGGAATATTAAATCTCTATCAACCATCAAAATAACTATTTGCTTTATATCCGTCCCAAACATTACATTATGGGCATTGGCATAGGCGCTACCTTGTAAAAAGTAGTCTTCTATCCAGTCCCGTCTTTTAATTTTTTTAGCAGTTTTAAAATCTATAAGAGATGGAACCCCATTATAAGTTCCTACACAGTCTGCTGTGCCAGCATATAAATCATCTAAAATAAGACCCACTTCCAAACCCCAAACCTCAGTGATTCCCTTCAAGCCATCAGTAATAAATTTACCAGTCATTCTTTTCGCCATTAACTGATCACCATGATCAGTAAAATCATCCCACTCCTCTTGGTTTAAATGCTTTTCGATCGCCTCATGAACAGCCGTACCAATATCTGTACTTTGCTTTATAACTCTATCTGCCTCTTTATCGCCAACACGTTGTCTCCATTGATCTATACCTGCTTTACTTTGCGAAGTTCCAGATAATATAGTCGTAACACTTGGAACAGCCTTATTATTTGAATCTAAATAATGTCTGCCTATTTCGGTATCAACTCTCTCTAAGATTGGGTAATTATATTTGTTATTGTTCATAAAAATTATTTCAAAAAGTACTGGCATATTGTATGACTAAAGACACAGAATATCATTTACAATATTTGCATAAATTTAAACTTACGTAATGCAAATAGAAATAGAAGGACATAAGGCCTATATTCATACTGAGAAAGATATAGATATCAATCTTGAATCAATAATATTGATTCCAGGTGCGGGTATGGATCATAGAATTGCAAAAATGTTTGATTTTAATTCTGTTTCTAAAAACCATAATCTTATAAGCATAGACCTACCTGGTCATGGATTCACTCCCGGACCTGCATTGACCTCTATTGAGGATCACACAGATTTTTGTATTAACGTTCTTTCAAAGCTTGGAATAACTAATCCAATAATTGCTGGACACAGCATGGGCGGTCTGATCGCCCTAAATCTGTCATTAGAAATTGATGTAAAGCAAACGATTTTAATTAATACAAGTTATCCGCTGGCTGTTGGAGAAATGCTTCTTGATCACGCTAAAGGAAACCTAGATCAAGCAAGTGAATTTTTTACTAAATATGGTGTTGTTAATATTCCAGAGACTGAAATAAAATCAAAAGGCTTTGGTGTTATGGGCTCTGGTTTCTACGGAAGATCCAAAGGGACTATTAAGTCACCTTATGGCACCAAAAATATTGAGTCAGACCCTGAAAAAGAAATTAAACTTTACCCATTAAAAAAAATATTTAACCAAACTTATAAAGAAATTCTATCAATTGATTTAAAAGCTTGCGCCCCCTTCAGGATTAACGAAAGCGCAATTAATAATTTATCAAAAATACACTTTGTATATGGCGGCAAGGATAAGTTAGCTAGATTTGATCCTGACAGTACTCTATTAAAAAACATAGATAAAGATACCAAGGTGCATATCATGCCTGAAACAGGTCACTTTCCTTTTTTTGAAAGGCCTAATGATTTAAATAAACTAATTCAAAAAATTATTAATTTGTAAACTTAGTATCTGTTAAAAAAGACTTTAAGTTTAGGTATGTATTATTCTTATCTAAACCACTAAAAACTTCATGCCTCTCATTCTTTAATAAAATAAATGATGTATTTTTAAAAATAGATTTTAAGAATTTACAAAGCCTATTAACACCAGCGCCCATTTCGCCTACAGGATCTTTGTCTCCAGATATTATTAAAATTGGTAGTTCATGATCAGAGGAGGAGTAATGATCTTTGTTGTAGATTGATTTAAAGGAGCTCGCCATATCATCCCACAGACCATTGGATGCAATAAAACCACACATTGGATCATTGGTGTAGTCTTCAACATTGGTCATATCTGTTGATATCCAGTCATTTGGTGTTTGAGTTGGTTTAAACTTATCATTGAAAGTTCTCATGGTAATTGAGTCTAAAAAATTACTTTTTTTATCACGCCCTTTAATCAAAACTACAATTTTAATAAGCATTTTTTGGATAAATAAAGTTACTGGAGATATATGAGATGAGCCACTAAGAATTAAGCCCGACAAATGAAGGTTGTTAGTAATGGCAGATAAAGCAACATAAGACCCCATGCTATGAGCTAACAAGTAATGCTTTTGGTTTGGAAATTCTTCATGAGAAAATTGTATTAAATTGATTAAATCATCCACAACCAAATTCCAACCATTTGATGAATGAAATACACCCTCTTCATAACCATTCTCTATCCACTTCCCATGACCTCTATGGTCATGTCCAATAACATGATAGCCATCATTATTTAGTTTATTAATAAGCCAACTATATCGACCCATATGCTCCGCCATGCCATGGCTTATTATGACAACACCATTAGCCTTTTCATCGTTAGTTAAACTAATTGTTTTAACAGAATGTATATTAGAGTATTCTTTCAACATAATTTATAATACATCAAATTATTTATTTATACCTATGCATAATATTCATATAGCTGGAACAGGAATCTGGCACCCAGATAACATGATCACTAACGATGAGTTAGTTCACTCTTATAATTCTTATGTAGATCAGTTCAATGAAAAAAATAAAATTGAAATCGATAATGGTGCTATTGAACCAATGCTACATTCCTCTTCGGATTTTATTGAAAAAGCATCTGGAATTGAAACTAGATATGTAATAGACAAGGAAGGAACTCTTGATACCTCAAGAATGATGCCTAGAGTATCAAATGAAGATGAAAATAAATTATCAGTTCATGCTGAAGTAGGAATTATTGCTGCAAACAGAGCAATGGAGCAGGCTGGAGTAACCGCATCTGATATAGATGCAATTATAGTTGGGACATCTCATGCTGCACGAAATTATCCTGCCGTAGCAATAGAGATACAATCAGAGCTTGGAATTAATGGTTATGCATACGATATGCTTGTAGGCTGCTCTTCAACAACCTTTGCAATTAATAATGCATATAGTGATATAGCATCCGGGCTTGCCAATACTGTACTGGTTATAAATCCAGAAATATCTACTCCTTTTGTAAATTTTACCCATAGAGATAAACATTTTATATTTGGTGATGCGTGTGCTGCTACTGTTGTTCAGAAGGATAGTAATTCAAAACATGCATTTAAAGTAATAGATAGAAAACTTCACACTCAGTTTTCTAATAATATAAGAAGTGATTTTAGTTATCTCAATAGAGCAGCTGTTGACCAAAAAACAATGGACGAGCTTCTATTTGATCAAAATGGCAGGAGTGTATTTAAAGATGTCTGTCCTCTTGTTGCATCTTTAATATCCAATCAGCTTGAAAAAAATAATATTAATCCAAATGATGTATCTAGATTTTGGCTACATCAAGCTAATGGCAAGATGATTAGATTAATAGCTTCAAAGATCTTAAATAAGGATGATTTTGATCCTTCATTGATTCCTATGCCAATAAAGCAATTTGGTAATCTTGCATCTGTTGGATCATTATTTGCATTTAATTTAAATAATGATCTTAATCCTGGTGATGTAGGAGTAATTTGCTCTTTTGGTGCTGGTTATTCTGTGTGCTCAATCATTGTAGAAAAAATATAATTTATCTCACCAATTAAATATAAAACATTTATAATATCGCCATGGGTGAATATGATGCAGTATGGGTTTTCTTAATATCTACGATTTTTGTAGGTACTTTTATATTTTTAGAAGCAAGACCTGGCGGATCAACACTTACTAAAGATATCACATCTACAATATCTAGATTTTTTCGTAAAAGATAATCTTTTGCTATTAACTAAAAAAGTATCTGTTTTCCCTTTTGTTTTTCTAGCCCTCATCTTGGGTGGATTGGCCTCATCTAATACGTCTACTGATGTCTGGTACCAGGCTCTTAACAAGTCAGATTTGAACCCGCCTGGTTATGTTTTTGGAATAGTATGGCCTATCTTATATATATTAATGTCGATATCAGCCTACAGAACTTTCTCAGTAACTAGTAAAGTATTTTTTATACAACTAATTTTTAATACAGCTTGGTCATGGGTGTTTTTCTCATTTCATATGCCTTTTATTGCCCTTTTAAATATATGGCTATTGATATACTTAAATATTAATCTTGCTTATAAAATGAGTAAAATTGATGTTTTATCTGCTGCCTTATATTGTCCATACGTAATATGGCTGATGTTCGCCTCTTACCTAAATCTCTTTATCGTTATAAATAA
Organism: gamma proteobacterium SCGC AAA076-P13; assembly: GCA_000384935.1. Classification (GTDB taxonomy): domain Bacteria; phylum Pseudomonadota; class Gammaproteobacteria; order Magnimaribacterales; family D2472; genus SCGC-AAA076-P13. The sequence continues at coordinate 101,267 of ARRA01000001.1, forward strand.
TTAGATCAAGCATCCGACTATTAAGCCAGTCATACAAGATGCCAGAGTAGCACCCACAAGGGCTTGAAAAGAAACCTCAATTAAATCTTCTTTTCTTTCGGGAGCCATTGCGCCCAATCCTGAAACTAAAATTCCAACTGAAGAAAAGTTTGCAAAACCACATAATGCATAAAAAGTTATTAACTTCGATTTATCCGACAATATACCAGGTTCTAAACTAGCTAATGCTGGGTATGCAACAAACTCATTTAGAGTTGTTTTGAGACCAAGCAGCTCCCCTGCTACAACTGCTTCTCCCCATGGTATTCCCATTAACCATGCAACAGGAGCAAATAAATAACCAAGAATAATCTGTATAGACATATCAAGACCTAAATAGGATCCTATAACACCTAAAAAAGAATTAACAATAAATACAAGAGCTATGACTGCTATGAGAATAGCCGCAACGCTAGCTGCAATACTAGTCCCGTCACTAGTACCTCTTGTTATTGCATCCATGGTGCTTTTGTAAACTTTTGGAGTTTTATTCTCGCCAAACTCAGTAATTTCATTTGAAGGAATCATGATATTTGCATACATTATTGCTGCTGGAACAGATAATACAGATGCAGTAATAAAATGCTGAATTAGATTTTCATTAGCAAATTGACTTTCTAGAATACTAATAAGTGCAACCATTACTGAACCAGCAACAGTAGCCATTCCTGCTGTCATTAAAATAAGAATTTCTTTTTTCGATAGCTTGCTTAGGTAAGGTTTTATTAAAAGTGGTGCTTCAACTTGGCCAACAAATACATTAGCAGCTGCGCCTAAACCAACTGGACCGCCTATGTTAAATAATTTCTGACAAACTTTTGAAAGTATATTTACAATAAAAGGCAATACCCCCCAATACCATAAAATAGCTGAAATACATGACATAACAATTATGTAAGGCAGGACTCCAAATGCAAAGGTTTGGAGAAGAGATGGAAAAAGAGCTGCGCTGTCAGATGGCGGATAACCAAATACAAAACCAGCACCCTCAACAGTTGCTTTTTGAAGTATGGTTACTCCCTCGCCAAGCATTGCGAAAGCATCTACCACAAGTGGAATTTTTAATAATATAGCAGCTAATATAATCTGCGAAAGAACACCATAAGCTATATATTTATAGTTAATAATTTTTGCATTATTAGAGAAAGGAACGGCTAGAGCTATGAGCCCAATAAAGCCAATTATTATTTGTATTATGTATGGTGCTGTCATGATTTAGTATAACTTAATAGCCCTTAATCTTTCATCTAAAAAATCATGAGCTAAGACTCCTTTGTCAGATTCATCATATATAGAACTCAGCATAGTATCTGGAGACGGATGAAGGAAGAAAGGTATGCTATATCTTGAGCGCTTCTCATCTAAGTTATATTTTACAACCCTGTGAGGTGTACTCTTTAATTTACCGTCTGTAATAAGTTGCATCATATCTCCAATGTTGCAAACTATTTCATTGATTGACGAACTTACAGGTAACCAATTTCCAGATTTATCTTTAACTTCAAGCCCTGGCTCATCAGCACCTATAAGCAGTGTAATAAGATTGATATCCTCATGCTCTCTTGCTCTAAACATATTTTCATTATCTGAGGGTGGGTAATGTATTAAACGTAAAAGTGAGTTGCCCTTTTCAACTTTTGAATCAAAAAAGTTTTCAGGCTTATCAAGAGTTAAGCTTATTGAAGATAACAGCTTCATACCTAGGTGTTTCATTTCATTGAACAGCTGATCAAATAATTCATCAAAGCCTTCTAAATCACTGACGTCAACATTAGACATAATTCTTCTGTCATACGAATCATCAATAACAGGACCATGATGCCAAAACTCTTTCAAGTCAGGAACAGTTTCGCCTAAAGCAGTCTCTTTACCAAATGGGGTATATCCTCTAGCTCCTGCTTTTTCTGGATGTGAAAGTTTATTTTTAATTGCTAATTCTAAGTTAAAAAATTTCTCAGAAAAATGATAAGCCTCTTTAAATAGATCATTTGAAATACCATGATCAGTCAATACAAAAAACCCATGATTTTCTAGAGCTTCAGAAAGTAAATTTATTGAAGGTCGATCATTTTGCAAAAGATCATGAAGAGATAGTTTTGGAATTACATTAGACATATTTTTATTTTAACAAAAAAAAAGGCAGTTTGAACTGCCTTTTTTAATGATTCTATATATTAAAACTTATATACAAAACCTAATTGCATTCTATATCTAGAAGCATAACTATCAATTGAGGCGCCTCTAGTATTAACACCTGTAATGATAATTCTGCCATCTGAATCTAGACCACCAGAACTAAGAACACGTCTCATGCCTTGGCTTTGGAAGTAAGATTGACCTTTATCTTCATTGATAAAGTTCATTACATTCAATAAATCAAAGTACACAAGTATTTTATGACTATCGGAACCAATTCCAAGATTTCTGTCTCCTGATGAAGCACCAAGTCTAAGAGCAGGCAAAGGAATTTCTTGAGAAATTCTTAGATCAAGCTGTCTTGTATATGGAAGAGAACCTGAATTAGCTTGAAGATGTTGCCCAGCTGCACCTAGATGTGAAACAGCTTGTAAAACCTCGCCTTCTGTTACACCGCTGTAGACAACATTTGAGTCATTTGCAGTTGGTATATATAAAAGTGTATTTCCATCATCATAGCCATCATAAAGACCGTCAAATCCATAGCTAAATCTCTTGCCTGAATAAGCTTTATAGAATAGTGAAAAACTAGTTGGAGCATTGTTAAACCAATTAGCGGTGTAATTTAAGCCAGCAACGAATCTATTTTCAATAGCCCATGGAGTTTTTCCAACAGATACATTCATTAAATCAACTCTAGGATTATATTCTAAGTTTGAAGATAACTGTGATGACGTTCCATTCCAAGCATTTTCAGCGTCAAGACCTGTATAACTTGCAAAAACACTGACTCCATTATCAAATTCTTTATCAAGAGATAATGTAAGTGAGTCTGATGAGGCGCCTGGACCATTAGTTATATAGTATGCACCTTCAGAGTCATACTTAACTACGCCTGTTTTACCTACTTGATCTACAGTAGCAGATGCATCTGAGAAGCCAACACCATCTTTTGCATCATCTCTGTTATAAGCTAATTTTAAGTCGTAGCCATTAGCTGTTGTTAATAGCAACTCTAAGTTTAACTTCCATGTTGATGGAGTGTCGTAATTAGGATCTATAGCCTGAGCTGGACTTGTGCTTGCATAATCTGAATATGGAAAATCTTGATAGATCGTTTCAGGAGCTTTAAAACAAGTTATTTCAGCACCAGTAGTACATTCAGGAGTACCAGCAGCAAATCTACCACTTCTTGATCCGTACTGAACAACACCTGAATTAGCAAAAGGACTTGCTAACCATACGTTAGGTACTCGACCTGCAAATAATCCATAACCACCTCTTATTTCAGCAGCGACAATCCTGTCACTACTAAACATATCTAAATTAGTTGCATCAAGTTGAAAGCCAAATCTAGGCTGAACAATACTTGTGCTTGCAGGAGTATCATTTCTAAAGCCTAAAAGACTTGAACCATACTCGTTATATGCTGGACCATTGGCCATCTCGAAACTATCATATCTAAGGCCGTAGTTAACAGTTAAGATATCTGAAACATAGTACTTATCTTGAACATATAAAGTCTCAAAAGATCCGTCAAAGGCAGAGGCTGCATAGTATGGGTCGCCAGTAGCAGATTTATTAAACCTAAAATAAGAAGGAATACCTGCATAATAGTTATCTACACCTTCGAATTGGTAAGCGCCATTTTCTCTTGAAATAAATAAATTACCAAGTGTCTTATCAATACTGTCATAACCAACAGTTATTTCATGATCACCCATTGTATATACAGCTTTCAAATTAAAGATTTCATCAGTTGCATAGCCTTCATTAGCACTTCTGTACTTATCAGGACCAAGGAAAATATTTTCATTAGTTGAGCCGTTAAAAGAACCATCTGCAGATGAAATTTTAATCCTAACTTCAGGAAAGTCTTCTCCACCTAGTGCGTCTTGGTCATTTGCCCATTCAACTTCAGAGTATTTAGCTTGAACATATAGGTTGTCTGAAATATCTCCATAATAAGCAATAGTGTCTTTTTCAGTAGTAGCAGGATAGTTGTAATAATGTGAACTAAATCGTATGTCATAGTTGTAAGGTCTTACAGTATTGTCTTCAGAAAAACTATAAACATATTCAATTCTATGATTGTCATTAATATACCAATCTAATTTTACTAGCTCTTTATCAGCCATTTCTGGTGGAGGTAAAAATGAAGTAGAACCAGGATTATAGCCATATAAAGCTTGAGTTTGAGCAGCAATCTCATCTACTAACGCTTGAGTGGCTACTTTATATGTGTAGGGTTCGGCAGGTGATACTGATGTGAACTCTTCTACAGATGCAAAAAAGAATAATTTATCTTTTATGATTGGGCCGCCAAGAACGAAACCTTTAGTTTCATCACTAAATTGGCTAGGCTTTTGACCATTAAGCTTTCCAACATTATCTTCATCAGTGCTGTAATTATAGTAAGAACCTGTGAATTCATTTGTTCCTGATTTAGTAACTGCGTTGATACTTGCCCCAGTAAAATTACCTTTTGATACATCAAATGGGCTTATGTCTACTTGAATTTGTGAAATAGTTTCAATACTAATAGGGTTTCTAACTGACGGGAAACCGTTTGCATTCAAACCTAATTGGTCGTTTTGTTCAATTCCATCAACTGTGAAGTTGTTATATCTGTTATTAGTACCTGAAACAGAAATCGTTGCATTTCTTGATGTTCCTTCAACAAATATTCTTGAATCTTTTTTGACATAATCAGAAATAGATCTTTCGATACTAGGTATTCTTTCAATATCTTCTGAAGTTACAGCTAAAGATGTTTGAATTCTTGCCGATTTAGAACCAACTACAGTAACATCGTCTATATCACTATCAGAAGCTAGTGCTACAGATAGTTTTGCAGTCTCAGAAACTGATAGATATACATCATTAATAGTTTCAGTCGCATATCCTGCTTTTGAAACTGTAATTTTGTATGGACCACCAGGTCTTAAGTTACCAACTGAAAATACACCATTTGCATCAGAAGTTGAAGATTTGGTTATTCCAGTAGGTATGTGCGTTACTTCTACAGTTGCAGACCCAACATTCGATTGCCCTCTAAGAGCTGAAGTTGTGTCATTAGCTGCAAAGATGCTTGCACTAAAAAGTGATAATAAAAAGAAACCTGAAAAAAGGTACTTAGTTTGATTAAACATGGATTTATCCCCATAAAGTTGTTATGGAATTTATTATCTACTTTTGAGTAAAATAAAACAAGAAATATATCTCAATTAACAGTATAAATTTGCTAAATTGAGAGCGTTAAATCTTCAATGTATGGTTTTAAAGCCTTTGGCAAGATAATTGTGTCAGAGCCATCATATCTATTTTCTAAAATAGCTATTAATGTTCTCCCAACAGCAAGTGCAGAACCATTAATGGTATGCGCAAAACTCTTACCATTTTCACCTTTAACCTTTATATTTGCCCTTCTGGCTTGAAAATCACTAAAATTAGAGCAGGATGATATTTCTCTATATTTATTTTGACTTGGCATCCAAACTTCTATGTCAAAGGTTTTACATGATGAAAAGCCAATATCGCCGGTACAAAGTTCTACGACTTGATATGGCAGCTCCAATAGTTGCAATATTTCTTCGGCGTTACCAAGTAACCCATCAAGAGCATTCATTGAGTCATCGTCATGAGTAACTTGTACTAATTCAATTTTTTCAAATTGATGCTGTCTAATAAGGCCCTTTGTATCTCTTCCATAACTTCCAGCTTCTGATCTAAAGCATGGGGTATGAGAGGTAAGTTTTAATGGCAATTTACCAATCTCAGTTAAAGTATCTCTGTGAACATTAGTTAAAGGTACTTCTGCAGTAGGTATAAGATAAAGATTCTCAGTTGTTTTAAATAAGTCTTCTTCAAACTTAGGTAATTGCCCAGTCCCTGTTAGAGAGTCTTTGTTAGCCATAAAAGGAACATAGTATTCTTCGTATCCATTTTTTATAGCTGTATCAAGCATTAAGCTTATTAGAGCTCTTTGTAATTTAGCCACATCACCTTTTAAAACTGCGAATCTAGATCCTGCAAGCTTTACGGCAAGGTCAGTATCAATTTTTGATGTAATGTCTAAATGATCGACCGTGTTAGAAGATAGAATATCGCCATGTTTTCTTACCACAACATTATCATCTTCATTTTTACCAACCGGTGTTGATGTATGAGGAATATTCGGAATATCTAACAAAAAGGTATTCATCTTTTCTAGTATGGCCTGTAATAAAGAATCATTTAATTTAAGAGCATTATTAATTTCATCAATATGATTCTTAAGCTCGCCTGTATCTTTTCCTTCAGATTTGAGTTTACCAAATTCGTTTGAAAGGTTTTTTCTATCAGACTGTAATGACTCAACCTCAACCTGAAGAACTTTTCTTTCTCCTTCAAGCTCAATAAAGACAGCTTTGTTAAGCTCATAACCTCTAGTAGCCAATGCTGATGCTACGGTATCGATATCATCTCTTAAATTTTTAATGTTTATCATTTATCTAGAAATAACTGTTCCAATATAGGTTGCAAATATGCATAAAAATATAGATGAGATTATATATGATGTTGCAATTAATGTGTTTGTATTGATTAGTTGGATTGTATGATGTGTGAAGGCTGACATGGTTGTGAATGATCCTAAAAAACCAATAACAAAAAAATAATATGAAGAATCTTTGATTGGCATTGAATTACCTAGATACATTCCAATTAATAGACAACCAAAAATATTAATACATAAGGTTCCCAAAGATGCCATTGTCGGTATTATTTTAATTAAGAGTTCATTCAAGCTATATCTTGATATTGCTCCAATAAATCCACCGAAACCTATTAATAAAAGGTTCATACTATTTTATAGCCTCAAAATTAATAATATTATTAATGCCTAAATTATCTTTAAATTTAATTACAAAGGCTTCGTCACTTAATAATTCTATATAAACATCATGCGTTGAACTGCTCAGATAAACAGCATTTTCGGTAAAAGAGGAAATGTCTTCTAGGCTTATGCCACTTAGTAAAAAATTAATTGTTCTTGCATTTATATCTTCTAAAAGAATAGTTTTCGTTTCATCAAAATCATAATCATAAATCTCAACTACATCTTGTGTAATTTTATATCTTTCTTTAAAAGGAGAATCTACGTTTATGGTTATAACATCATTTTTTCTAATAATATTGCCAGCAGAATTATCAACTTTATTTGTCTTGGGGTTGATAGACTTTTGTATAAAATTTAGATCATTTTGGATTAAATCATTAAGGTTATCCACCAAATCAAGCGCACTAAGATTAAAGCAAATTAATAAGACCAGTGATGATATGATCTTTGTCATTAATCCCTTTTGGGAACTAAAACTTCTCTTGAGCCATTAGAACTCATTTCAGATACAAGTCCTGCTTCTTCCATAGTCTCTATTAGGCGAGCTGCTCTGTTATAACCTATTCTAAGTTTTCTTTGAACAGCTGAAATCGAGGCTCTTCGAGACTCAAGAACAAAGTTTACAGCCTCATCATATAAATCATCTGCATCTTCAGATGAAGCAGTTTCTGATCCTGACCAGCCAGGTATAGGTCCAGTTTCTTGAGCTGAGTTAACTATATCTTCAAGATAATCTGGTTCAGCTCTAGATTTCCAATCATTAACAACCCTATGAACCTCATCATCACCAACAAAAGCACCATGAACACGAATTGGAACACCTACCCCGGGTGGAAGATAAAGCATATCTCCATAACCAAGCAATTGCTCTGCCCCGCCTTGATCAAGAATTGTTCTTGAATCAATTTTTGTAGAAACTTGAAAACCAATTCTTGTTGGAATATTTGCTTTGATTAAACCAGTAATAACATCTACAGATGGTCTTTGTGTTGCTAAAATAAGGTGGATACCAGCCGCTCTAGCTTTTTGTGCAATCCTTGCAATAAGGTGTTCAACTTTTTTGCCAACGAGCATCATCATGTCAGCAAACTCATCCACAACAACTACTATAGATGGAAGAGTTTCAAGATACTCTTCATCTTCAGGACGCAGTGGGTTAATAATTTGTTTGCCATTAGCTGCTGCATCTTCAATCTTTTTATTAAATCCTGCTAGATTTCTAACACCCATCATCGACATCAGTTTATACCTTCTATCCATTTCCACAACGCACCACCTAAGACCATTAGAGGCATCTGTCATATCTGTTATTACCGGAGTAAGTAAATGAGGGATCCCATCATAAACAGACAGCTCTAGCATTTTTGGGTCAATAAGAATTAAGCGAACATCTTTTGGATCAGATTTGAATAACAAACTCAATAACATGGCATTAACACCAACTGATTTACCTGACCCTGTAGTACCTGCAACAAGAAGATGAGGCATTTTGGCAAGATCAACAACAACAGGGTTTCCAGAAATATCATGACCTAAAGCTAATGTGAGGTTTGATGGAGAGCTTTTGAATGCTTGTGAGGAAAGAATTTCAGTTAGTCTTACCATTTTTCTATTGGTATTAGGGATCTCTATTCCCACATAAGACTTACCTTCAATAACTTCTACAACCCTAACACTACTAACCGACAAGGACCTTGCAATGTCCTGAGCAATACCTGTAATTTTACTCGCCTTGGTTCCAGGTGCAGGTTGAATTTCAAATCTTGTAACTACGGGACCCGGGAGAACTGACTCTACACTTGCTTCTATACCAAATTCTTCAAGCTTAGTTTCAAGTAAATCTGCTATTTGGCTAAGCTCTGCTTCAGTTAAAGATGAGCCATCATCCAAAGCCCTGTCTAGCAATTCAGTGCTGGGCATGACTGCCTTAGATTCTGATTCTTTTACTGAAACATTGTCTATTTCTTTTAATTTAGTTTCAGTTGTATTAGGCAGATCAGGTTGCTTTACTTCTGATGAAATAACTTTGGATGAAAAATCTGGACTTTTTTCAGATTTCTTAGGTTTTAAAATAGTTTTTGTTTTTTCGATTTGTTTCTCTGCTCTTTTTTCAGCAAGAGAATTTTTCTTTTCTTTTATATTTACCATCAAATTATTAATGATATGTACAAGTCTAGAAAATAAGAGCCCAGTATGAACCTTTATAAAATTAGCAACAGCAAAAATAGATGATCCTAGCACATCTATAATTTTGAGCCATGAAAAATTGAAAGAGAGCGACGAAGCTGGAATTATAAAAATTACTAAGAATATTAAACTACCAATATAACCTAGAGCATTGGATAAATTAATAAAGATAGATTTGCCAAGATATCCACCAGCATTATTTGAAAAGTAATACTCTGTTATAGAGCAAAAACTTGTTAGTAAAATTAGAGAGCTTATTAACCTAACTGCTATTTTGATTCGAGAATTATATGGATCTTTAAAAAAAAGAATCTGCAAAGCCCAGACAGAACCCATTAGTAAAACTAAATATGCCCCTGTACCAATAAGTGTAAATAAAAAATCTGATATTTTTGCACCCAAAGGACCGCCAAGGTTCTCAATTGTTGGGTTTGAATTAATATTAAAAGAACCTGAGTCTCCTGCGTTGTACGAGACCAATGCAATAAATATATATAGTGAAAAAGCTATTAAAAAGAAGCTAAAAAAATTTAGTAGAGTATTTTTTACATATATAGGAATCATAGTTATTTTTTATTTAAATTTTAGTTTAATCAAATACATATTAAGCAATATTCAATTATAATCTACACCATGTCTAATAATCATAATAAATTAATAATTCTTGGTTCTGGTCCTGCAGGATATTCTGCTAGTATTTATGCAGCTCGCGCAGGCTTAAACCCTATTATCATTGCTGGTTCGCAAGAAGGTGGTCAATTAACAACAACTACAGATGTTGAAAACTGGCCAGGTGATAGTGATGGACTTCAAGGGCCTGAATTAATGAATCGAATGAAGAAGCATTCGCAACAGTTTGATGTAGAAATTATAAATGATCATATCAATGAAGTTGACCTGTCATCAAAACCCTTTGTATTAAAAGGAACTCACTCTTACACATGTGATTCATTGATTATTTCTACAGGAGCAAGTGCAATGTATCTTGGACTCCCTTCGGAAAAAGAATTCTTAGGTAAAGGTGTTTCTGCTTGCGCTACTTGCGATGGATTTTTCTATAAAGATCAAGAGGTTGTTGTTGTCGGTGGAGGTAATACAGCTGTAGAAGAAGCTTTGTATTTATCTAGAATTTGCTCAAAAGTTCATCTAGTGCACAGAAGAGATGAGTTAAGAGCTGAAAAAATTCTTCAAGACAGACTATTTGATCAACAAAAAAATGGAAAAGTTAATATCCTATGGAATTCTTCACTAAAAGAAGTCCTGGGAGATAAGATGGGAGTGAATGGTGTCATGCTAGATCAAAATGGTTCTGAATTACATCTTCCTGTTATGGGTGTATTTATTGCTATAGGTCACAAGCCAAATACCGAAATATTTATTGATCAACTAGATATGGATCATGGCTACATTCAAATTAAATCAGGTACAAATGGCTCTGCTACTGCAACATCTGTGGATGGTGTATTTGCTGCTGGTGATGTATCTGATCAAATATACAGACAAGCTGTTACATCTGCTGGTTTTGGTTGCATGGCAGCACTTGACGCAGAAAAATTTCTATCGGAGTAAGGAATGAAATATAAGGCTTATCTCATTGAGCAAACAGACGATCAATTTAATGGGTCAGTGAAAGAGCTAGATAAACCCATAATAGAAGCAGGCCATTTAATAATAAGTGTTCATTACTCATCATTAAATTATAAGGATGCCCTAGCCTCTACTGGGGTTAAAGGTGTTGCAAAGGCATACCCTTTTGTTCCAGGAATAGATGTCGTAGGAACTGTCTTGGAATCCGCAGATGAAAGATTTTCAGAAGGCGATATTGTAGTTGCCACTGGCTATAAGATTGGAATGGCCGTTCATGGAGGTTTTGGTGAAATTGTTCATTTACCTGCAGACTGGGTTCTTCATCTCCCTGAAAATATGGAAATGTTTGATGCGATGAGCATTGGAACAGCAGGTATAACAGCTGCAGCCTGTGTTAAAAAAATTATTGATTCTGGAATATCAAAAGATTTACCAGTTTTGGTTTCTGGGGCTACTGGTGGAGTTGGCTCTGTCGCAGTTAATATATTATCCAAGCTTGGTTATGAGGTTCACGCTATAACTGGCAAGACAGATGAGGATAAAACATTACTAGATATGGGAGCAACAGAAATCATTCAAAGATCTGACTATATGGCAGAACCAGCAAGAGCTCTTGATAAGGCAATATATTCTGGAGCAGTAGATACTGTTGGTGGTGACATGCTTGCAAAGATTATTTCTATGATTACAAATGAGGGTGCAATTTCATGTTGTGGAAATGTCGGAGGTATGAAGTTCACATCTTCTGTTTTTCCTTTCATATTACGTGGAGTTTCTTTAATAGGTATTGACTCTGCTGAATCCCCAATCGAATTAAAGAAAGAATTATGGAGACTTTTGTCCTCAGAATGGCAACTTGATCTTAAATCACAAACGAAAGAAATTAGTCTTGATACTATTGGAGAGGAAGTTAATAAAATTCTCCAAGGTCAACAGGTAGGAAGAATAGTCATTAAACATGGAGCATAAAAATGAATAAAGATGAATTTGAAAAATATTACGAATCTGCAGAAGCAAACGAAGATAGTAAGTCAGACACAAAAGTTATACTCTTTCTAGTCACTGTAGTCGTTATAGCTATGACCTATTGGGTTGCTGCCCAGTAAATATTACTTAGGTCCCATTCTCATTGCAGAATCTAGCCTGATAGTCTCACCGTTTAAATAAGTATTACTAATAATGTGCTCAGCTAATTGAGCATATTCGTCGACATGTCCAAACCTGTGAGGAAACTGAGTAGCTTCAAGTAAGGTCTCTTTATTTTCATCTTTTGCTAGCTGCATTAAAGGAGTATCGAATATCCCAGGTGCAATAGTGCAAACTCTAATGTTATGACGAGCTAGGTCTCTAGCAGCTGTTAATGTAAGACCAATAACTCCAGCTTTTGAAGCGCTATAAGCTGATTGACCAATCTGCCCTTCATAGCCTGCTATAGATGCCGTATTAATAATCACACCCCTTTCACCTTTTGCATCAGGCTCATTTTTATCTATTAACTCTGCCCCTAATCTCATTACGTTAAATGTGCCGACAAGGTTGAGATCAATTATAAATTTAAAAATATCTAAGGGGTGCGGGCCTTTGCGACCTAATATTCTTGCACCATAACCAGTTCCAGCACAGTTAATAACAAAATTGAGTTTGCCAAAAGTTTCTTTAATGCCATCGATAGCATTTTGAACAGATTCTTCTTCCATAACATTGGTATTAAAATAAGAAACATTTTCAGAACCTAATAAATCAACAACTTCTTTAGCTTTATCATCATTGATATCAAGTATTGCTACTTTTGCTCCTTTAGAGACTAAATACTCAACAGTTCCTCTTCCTAAGCCAGAAGCTCCACCAGTTACGAGTGCTACATTATTTTTTAAATCCATCAGATTTCCCCTTTAATTTATAGGTTTATTATATCTTCAAAATACATTTCATAAAACTATTTCATATTGGCACGCTAATTGCATTAGGTATTAATGAATATCAATTATTTTTTTATAAAAGGAGTAAAAAATGAAAAAATTATTATTATTGGTGAGTTTGGTATCTCTTCCTACTTTTGCATCGGTTAGTGCAAATGTAAGTTTTGCATCTGATTATATTTGGAGAGGCATGACGCAAACCGATGGCCCTGCTATGTCAGGTGGTTTTGATTATGCAGCAGAAAATGGATTCTATGCCGGCATTTGGGGTTCAAATGTGAACTTTAATGATGGCGCTGGAAGTGAATTAGATTACTACTTTGGTTATGGTTTCGAAGTTGGCGGAGTTGGGGTTGATTTAGGTTATGTAGCTTTTGATTATCCTGAAAATAATACTGGTTTAGATTTTGAAGAAGTTGTTATTGGGTTATCAATGGGTGACTTTGGCCTTACATTTGCTTTAGGTCAAGATTCAGCGCCTGATTATACTGAAATCTCATATGCTTTAGGTGACTTTGGATTCTCATATGGCGAATATGATGAATATGGTGATAATTTTGGTATTTCTTATGGCTTCTCATGCGGTTCATATGATTGCGGTCTAGCTTACTCAGATTTTTCTGATGGTGGATATGGTGCAGATGAAGATGCATTTGTATTCTCAATTTCAGCAAGTCTTTAATTTTAATAGCACTTTATTATGAAATTAATTACATCCATCATTAAGCCTTTCAAACTTCAAGAAGTTAGAGAGGCTTTAGTTGTAGCTGGAATTGAAGGTCTGACAATAACTGAAGTCAAAGGTTATGGAAGACAAAAAGGACATACAGAAATGTACAGAGGATCTGAATATTCTGTTGATACATTACCAAAAATTAAACTAGAAATTCTTGTCGATGATGAGAAGGTTGAGCTTGTTAAAGAGACTATCGTAAGAACAGCTCAAACTGGAAAAATTGGTGATGGAAAATTATTTATAACAACTGTCGATGAAGTCGTCAGAATCAGAACCGGTGAGACTGGTTCTGAAGCAGTATAAGGAGTAAGAAATGGAAATTGCATTTGCATTAGACACATTTTATGCCGTAATGGCAGGAGCTTTAGTTATGTTTATGGCCGCTGGTTTTACCATGCTCGAAGCAGGACTTGTTCAAAAAAAAGATGTATCAGAAATTGTTACTAAAAATATAGGGCTATATTCCATAGCTTGCATTATGTACTTAGTATGTGGGTTTATGGTTATGTACCCTGGTGATGCAACTATTATAAGTGGTGTTTTACCAGAATTTAGCTTAGCTTCACTCGGCTTATCTACAAGCCTAGCCAATGAAGATATTGGTATTCCATATGGAATGGCATATTCACAACAGGCAGACTTCTTCTTCCAGGTTGTTTTTGTAGCCACAGCTATGTCTATAGTATCAGGAGCTGTTGCTGGAAGAATGAAATTAGTTCCATTCTTCTTGTTTGCAGTTGTTCTAACTGGAGTTATTTACCCAATTCAAGGATATTGGAATTGGGGAGAAGGATTCCTAAATCAAATGGGTTATTCGGATTATGCTGGGTCAGGTACTGTTCACCTTTGTGGGGCAGCAGCAGCATTAGCGGTAGCTCTTGTTCTTGGTGCTAGAAATGGCAAATATGCTGCCGATGGAACATCTTTGCCAATGCCAGGCTCTAATATACCAATGGCAGCATTAGGTGTTTGGATACTATGGTTAGGTTGGTTTGGATTCAATGGTGGTTCCGAATTAGCCATCGCTAGTGAAGGAAGTGCTATAGCTGTTAGTCAAGTATTCTTAAATACAAATATGGCAGCTTGTGGTGGTGTTGTTACGGCCATTTTCTTAAGTTTGATATTAACTGGAAAAATGGATGTAACAATGGCAATGAATGGAGCAATTGCTGGTCTTGTTGCTATAACAGCAAACCCGTTAGATCCATCTGCAGGCGTAGCAGTTCTAATAGGAGCATCTGGAGGTGCTTTAGTTTATTTCTCTATCTTATTTTTTGATAAAAGATTAAAAATAGACGATCCAGTTGGGGCTATATCTGCTCACGGAATAGTAGGAATATTGGGTGTAATGGTTGTACCGTTTTCAAATGATGCATCATTCGTAATACAGTTCATTGGAGTTGTATCGATTGCTAGTTTTACATTTATTGCTAGCTTAATAACTATATTAGTTATAAATAAATTCCTACCAATCAGAGCTTCTGATGAAGAACAATATGATGGTTTAGATAAGTCTGAAATTGGAGTCGAAGCCTATCCAGAGTTCTAGTTTTTAAATGTAAATAAGGTCCCCCCCTAATTACCTTATTTATGTCCCCTGAAGGAGTTGTTACCCAAAATAGCAACTCCTTTTCTTTTGCACTGTATTTGAACAATCCACATTTCATAAAATGGCATATAAATTGCATGCTACTAGAATAGATATATTTTTTTGGGAGATATTATGTTAAAAAAACTTTTACTACTGAATATAGGTTTATTTTTTGTTCCTTGGGTTTATGCAGCTGAACTAAATAGTGGCGACACTTCATGGATATTAACCTCAACAGCCTTAGTTTTATTTATGACTTTACCGGGCTTAGCTTTATTTTATGGCGGCTTGGTTAGATCAAAAAATGTGTTATCTGTGTTAATGCAATGCTTTGCAATAGCATGCCTGATTTCAGTTTGCTGGGTTGTTTATGGCTATAGTCTTGCTTTCAAAGGGGATGGCCTTTTTATTGGTAATTTAAGTGCAGCTTTTCTTAATGGTGTAGGCAGAGACTCTCTTGTTGGGGATGTTCCTGAGACTGTTTTTATTTCATTTCAAATGACATTTGCAATAATAACACCAGCACTAGTAGTGGGCGCTTTTGCTGAAAGAATGAAATTTGGTGCAATGTGTTTATTTTCTGTTGTTTGGTTTACTTTAGTCTATCTGCCAGCCTGTCATATGGTTTGGGGTGGTGGATATCTGGCAAACCTAGGTGTAATCGATTTTGCTGGTGGGCTTGTTGTTCATGCAACCTGTGGGATTGGAGCTTTGGTAATTGCTCTATATCTTGGACAAAGAAATGGGTTTATGAAAACTCCTATGCCTCCTCATAACCGAACCATGGTCATGATAGGTGCATCAATGTTATGGGTTGGATGGTTTGGGTTTAATGGAGGTAGCGCATTAGCTGCCGATGGATCAGCGGGAATGGCAATGCTTGTAACTCATATTAGTGCAGCGGTGGGTGCTCTTTCTTGGATGGCTATTGAGTGGCTAAAATCAGGAAAGGCTACAATTATTGGCATAGCAACTGGGATGGTTGCTGGTTTAGCCACAATCACACCAGCATCTGGAACAGTAGGACCAGCTGGAGCTATATTAATTGGTCTATTAGCTGGAGTTATTTGTTTTTATGCAACCCAGGCTGTTAAGTCATATTTTAAAATTGATGATTCGCTTGATGTATTTCCAGTTCATGGTGTTGGTGGAATGCTTGGAATAATAATGCTTTGTTTTGTTGGTACTCCAGATGGGTTTTTAGGATCTGGTTCAGCGGGTATATCTGATTCTGGAGTTCTTGATCAACTTATCATTCAAATCAAAGGAATACTAATTATATGTACTTGGACTGCTATAGCTACACTATTTACTTTAAAAGTAATTTCATTTGTAACCGATATTAGGGTTTCTTCAGAAGATGAAGAAATAGGCCTAGATATGAGTGAGCATAATGAACAAGGCTACAACTTATAATTAGAATTACTATACTGTCTTAACAAGAAAGGTTGCATCCCCTCTTCAACTAATTGCAACCTTTCTCTTAAATAAGACATAGCATGTTCTACCTCTTCTTCTGAGAAATGAGGATCGTTTAAAGGAAATCCCTGAATAACACATGCTGCTTCATTTGTTGCATGGCATTTATATAAATTATTGATTTTAGATGTTAGTAGTTTAGCTGATGCCTCATAGCAGTCTTCTTCAAAATTTAAAACTTTGCCTATTGATAAATGTACATTCCCTTTATGCCCAGTAATTCCATCTGAAATGCTCTGCAAGTCTTCCCTTGGTTCTTTCTTGTATTCACTATTAATCGATGTGAGATAAATTTCTTTTGCTTTCAGCAAATCATTTGGATCTTTTTCATAGGATATAGAAATTGGGACTACGGACAACTTATTAAGGAAATCATTAATTTTTGTCTTGCGCCCACATAAGTGAATCATTTTTAAAACAGATGGGTCTGTAAAATCAACTCCATCCTTTGATCTGCCTTGTTTTTGTGCAATCCAAATAGATTCATTTTTTTCTGTTAATGACATAGATATAAATTCTGAAGCTAAAAATAAGCTTTTATATATATCCTTTTTTGATTTATCGCTACGGTCAATAATAAAGCTCCTGTTAAGCCTCATAAGATCTGAAGCCCATTCTTCATTTAGTAAATTATTACCTACAGCATTGTTGGTTGTACTAAACCCATTTTTTCGTAATGTAAGATTTAATAGAGCTGAGTCAAGAGTGATATCTCTGTGATTAGATATGAATAGGTATGACTTATCTTTATCAAGATTCTCAATGCCTGAGACTGAAAAATTATCTATGGATTTATCAACAATATTAGTTACTATGCCTTCAAAAATATCCTGATACTCTTTAATTGATTGTATATTTCTTACTTTCATCCACAGCATTAATGAGATTAAGCTTCTAGAAAAAGGTAATTTTTTTATTAACGGATACGTATTAGTATCGAGAATGGTGTCTATGATATTTCTATCGAAGGATAATTTCTTTAATGTATTATTAACTTCGTGGTCTTGATAGGGCCTTATGGAATCAAATTTATTCAAAGCAATATTTAATGTAATTTTTAGATTATTTATTTTACATCAATAATGTATACAATATCTCTTCATGAAAGCTTATCTAAATTATTCTGGCTTAGCCGTCCTGGCGCATAGAGGCGGGTCAATTGAATCGTTTGAAAATACATTAACTTCTTTTGAATATGCTCAATCTGTTGGTTGTACGTATATAGAAACAGATGTTCAGGTTTCTTCAGATGGAATTCCTTATATATTCCATGATGAGTCTTTAAAAAGAATTACAGGTAAAGATGAAGTTTTTAGTTCTCTGACATCACACCAAATTGATGAATTAAGAATATTCGATGATCATGTAATACCAACACTTGATCAAACTTTAAAAGCCTTCCCTAACCTGTTGTTTCAAATTGATCTTAAGACCGATATGGTTGCAGCCCCTGCCCTTAAAGTCATCAAACAAAATAATGCAGAAAATAGAGTTTGTATTGCTAGCTTTAGTAGTAAAAGACTCAAGCAAGTTCAGGATAATTATCCAGAGATGTGTCTTTCAATGGGCCCAAATGAGGTGGCTAAATTGTTATTAGCAAGCTTTGGTCTTTATAGAGGGAATATTCCTGGAGATTGTCTTCAGGTGCCTATGTATTCTCATGGAATAAGGGTTGTAACAAAAAGATTTATAAAATATGCACAAAGAAGAAATCTTAAAATAATGGTCTGGACTATTAACGATGAGAAAACATTAAAAAAATTAATCAATTTGAATGTTGATGGTATTATTACAGACAAGCCTAAGCTTCTTCATCAACTTCTTAAAAGCTAATTTTTAATAAAATATTTAAGCAATAATTTTTTTGCAATCACATACATAGGAATAATAAAACAAGTTGTAATTACCAACTCTATGGGAGTTGATAAATCCATTAAACTTCTTATAAATGGTGCAATAACAAACCCAGTAAAAGCACCCAAAATACTATAAAAAATAATTGATTCTTTGCTAAATAATTTCATGCGCTAATTATAGTAGACAATCTAGACAATGTTATCGATACAAGTCATCTTCTTCATTAACTATTAAATTAAATGCATCATTTTTTGAATATTGATCTCTATTGAAGCCTTTTATAATAATAACTGGTTGCCCATCATCACCCTGCCCCATTAAAATACCAGCGGCAGCAGATAGCTCATCAGCAATAGCTATTTCAGTACTTTTTAAAGTATTGCCATAAATATCAAGCTCTCCTTTAAGATCAATAAGGCTTTGTAAATTAGAGCTAGCAAGAGCAAAGTTTGTGACGCCCGATCTATAAGGCCTTGTCATTGAATCAGAGATAATTAGTGATATAGATTGATTTGATTTACGAGATATACTTTCCTGCAGATTGATGGCGCTTGCTGATGGGTCATCTGGAAGAAGTAGAACTATATTATTATCTTGCTCAATATTAGATCTATCTAAGCCAGCATTTATATTAATAAAGCCAAGTTTATGCTCGACAATAATGACATTTTTTTCTGTGCTAAGAATCTTTGATGATTCATCTAAGATTATTTGTATAAAACCTGGCTCTCTATTTAATTTTTTTGCAAGTTCCTCTGCCTCTTTACTGGCAACAACCTCATCAATATTTTTATACCTATTCTCTGATTTGGATACAATTTTTTGCGCAATGACAATAACGTCACCATCTTCAAGATCAACACTATTTAGTTTTAAAGATTTAAGTATCAGAGATGCCAAATTATCATTTGGTTGCACTAGGGGAAAGTCTTTTAATGCTATTAACTTTAAATGATCCATAGCTTGAAGTTCTGTGAATTTGTGTAATTACAATAACATATATACAAACAATATAAATCCTATTGTATACTGCAAAAATATGACAATATTAGATCAAAAACTACTAGACATTCTTATATGCCCTGTTTCCAAGGGCCCTCTTGAGTATGATAAAGAAGCCAATGAACTGGTTTCTGTGGAAGCTGGATTAGCTTACCCGATAAAGGATGGGATACCAGTAATGCTTCCTGAAGAAGCTCGTAAATTTTAGATAGCGCCCGTAGCTCAGCTGGATAGAGTACTTGGCTACGAACCAAGGGGTCGGGAGTTCGAATCTCTCCGGGCGCGCCATTATATTATTTTAGGATATCAAGCTCAGCAGCTTTATCCATCCACTCTTTCTCAGCAGCCTCTACCTCATTAGTAAGTTCTAATTGATTTCTTATTAAGTCTTGAAGGTCTTCGCTGGAATCATCAGAATATAATTCTGGATCAGCTAATTTGTTATTAGCTTCGGTAAGTTTTGTATTTAATCTAAATAATCTTTTATCAAGTTTAGATATAGAGCTATTAAGTATTTTAATCTTTTCGGAGTTATCTTCTTTTGACCCATCTTTTGCTGATTTCTTCTTTTTTGATTGTTTATTATCAGAGGATTTAATATCCAGGATATAATTTTTATAATCGTCTAAGTCACCATCAAATATCTCTAGTGCTCCATTATCGATAAGATAAAAAGTATCTACAGAACTATTGAGAAGATGTCTGTCATGAGAAATAAGAAGAATAGCTCCTTTGAATGTTTGGATTGCAACTGTTAATGCATGTCTCATTTCCATATCTAAATGATTAGTTGGTTCATCCATTAAAAGAATATTTGGTTTTTGATATGAAATAATTGCAAAAGCAAGCCTAGCCTTTTCGCCACCAGAAAATAATCTGATAGGATCTTTTACCTTGTCTCCCTTAAAGGCAAAGCCACCAAGATAGGTTCTAATCTGTTTTTCTGTTTTAGTTTCATCAAGCCTTTGGATATGAACAAATGCAGATATTGATAAATCAAGATCATCAACTTGATGTTGAGAGAAATACCCCACCTTGATGTTAGTACCTGTTTCTCTATCACCATCCAATATTGGCAATGTCCCAACAATACTTTTTATAAGAGTAGATTTACCAGCACCATTAGGACCTAGTAAGCCAATTCTATCTCCAGGGCAAATCGTGAACCCAACATTTGAAAGAATAGGTTCTGAATAACCTAGGCCAGCTCTGTTAAGAGTAACCAAGGGGTTAGAGATTTTATCTGTCTCAGAGATTGTAAAATTAAATGGGGAATCGATATGAGCAGGAGCAATTAATTCCATTTTTTCTAATGCTTTAACTCTACTTTGTGCCTGTCTCGCTTTTGTTGCCTTAGCTTTAAATCGATTAATGAAGCTTTGCATATGAGCTACTTCTTTTTGCTGCTTAATAAAATTACTTTGAATTTCTGCCATCTTTGCCGCTCTAAGAATTTCAAATTGAGAATAGTTTCCTGAATACAATTCAATTGATTGTTGATACAAATGGGCTACATATGAGACACAATCATCAAGAAAATCTCTATCATGAGATATAAGAATCATTGCGCCCTTAAATGATTTAATCCAATTAGAAAGCCAAAGAATCGCATCTAAATCTAAATGGTTTGTTGGTTCATCTAGAAGCATTAAATCTGATGGCTGCATTAATGTTTTTGCAAGATTTAATCTAACCCTCCATCCACCGGAAAAATCTTTTAGTGGCTTATCAAAATCATCTGACTTGAAACCGAGACCAACCATTAATTGTTCTGCTTTTGATTTTGCCGAGTACCCATCCAATGAACTATAAACCTCATAAAGCTCTCCAAGAATCTCATAATTCTCATCAATTTCAGCTTTTTCTATTTTTTTCTGAATATCAATAAGATTTGAATCACCTGAGAGAACATAATCGAGAGCAATTTCATCAGTACCCTTCACTTCCTGAGCAAGATACGAAATTCTTAAGTCAGATGGAAAACTTACAGTACTTTGATCGACTTCGATTTCTTTTTTTATTATTTTAAATAAGCTAGTTTTGCCAGTTCCATTGGCACCAACAAGTCCAACTTTTTGGTGATGATGAATGGTTAACGAAACATCATCAAAAAGTGTTTTACCACCAAGAACTAGTTCTAAATTATTAAATGAAAGCATTATGTGATTTTTAAAAAATGCTAGTGTATCAGAAGATGGATGTTATTTAATATTGTCTTTTACAGCCCAGTAAAGTAAACCTATAAAAATAATATTTCCAATAATATAAACTGAGGTATCCATGCTTATTATCTTAACAAAACCTCATTTATAAATCATTTCCTGCAACATATGCCGAAGCCCATGCCCATTGAAAATTGAATCCACCAAGGTGACCAGTGACATCAAGAACTTCACCTATAAAATATAATCCTTTTTTATTCTTAACTTCCATAGTTTTTGAGCTGACTGAGTCTGTATTAACTCCACCTAAGGTGACCTCTGCAGTTCTATATCCTTCTGTTGAAGATGGTTTTAATATCCAATTATTTAATATAAACCCAGTCTCCTCAATTTGATGATTTGACCACTCGCCAATTGGTTTATTTGCAAATTCTTTCCACAACAAATTTTCTAACTCAGACACCAGTGCTTTTGCCATCTTATTTGCTAAAATAGTTTTCAAGAGAAGTTTAGGATTATTAGTTTTTGCACTCTTTATATAGTCAGAAGCCAAGATTGATGGCATTAAATTAATGCTAACAGAATCACCAAGGTTCCAATAATTCGATATTTGCAAAATAGCAGGACCACTTAACCCTCTGTGAGTAAATAACATATCCTCATTAAATGTAACCTCATTAGATGTAACTTCTATGCCATGAGATACTCCCGACAGAGTTTCACAAATATTTTTTATATAATCGCTAAACATAAATGGAACAAGGCCTGCCTGTAGATTAGTGATTTTTAATTCAAATTGTTTAGCAATATCATAACCAAATCCACTGCCTCCTAATGTGGGGACTGACAAAGCTCCTGTTGCAACAACAAGATTTCTTGAATGAACTTCAAATGATAAATTTTCAGTTTTATTTTCTATGTCTACCTTAAGATCATATGAGTTATCTGCAATATGCTTAACGCTAGTCGTATTGGCATGAGTTAATATCTTAACTTTATATTTATCACACTCTGCAACCAGCATTGCAACAATGTCCTTTGCAGAATTTACACAAAAAAGTTGTCCATGTTTTTTTTCTTCATACTCTATATCATGATCCTCAACCATGGATATGAAATCCTGAGCTGTATATTGTGAAAGTGCTGATTTACAAAAATGGTTATTTGTAGAAAGGAAATTACTAGGATTAATAAACTGATTGGTAAAATTACATCTACCACCACCAGACATTAATATTTTTTTTCCTACTTTGTTAGATTTTTCTAAAACAAGAACTTTCCTGCCTTTTTTGGCAGCAGTTAAAGCGCAAAACAAGCCGCCAGCACCGCCACCTAAGATAACGACATCATAAGATTGCTTGATGCTATTCATAACTTATATTTAACTAGCCCTTTCTGTTTCTTTTCCTGTTTCTAAAACCAGCTTTATTATGAAAATTCTTTTTTTGTGGTTTTTCTTTTGTTGGAATAAGGTGCTGAGGTTCAAACCCATCGATTTCAATTCTTTCTAGCTTCTGATTCAAAAGCTTTTCAATATCTCGTAATAATCTAAACTCATCTGCGCTTACAAGAGATATTGCAGTTCCTTTGTCCCCGCCTCTGCCGGTTCTTCCAATTCTATGAATATAGTCTTTTGCAACTGTTGGTACATCAAAATTAATAACTTGTGACATTTTTTTTATATCAATTCCACGTGCCGCAACATCAGTTGCTACAAGTATCTTAATTCTGTTATTTTTAAAGTCATCCAGTGCCTTCATCCTATTATTTTGAGTTTTATTTCCATGTATGGCTTTTGACTTTATAGAAACCTTATCCAATTGTTTTTGAAGCCTATCCGCACCATGCTTTGTTCTAGTAAAAACCAAGGCTTGATCCCATTTTTTAGTTTCAATAAGTTCGATTAAAAGTTCAGCTTTACGTGATTTGTCTACAGGGTGAACATAATGCTCTATATTCTCTCCAGTTTCACCATCAGAGGTTACAGAAATTTCTATTGCCTTGTCAGCCATCTCTCTTGCTAGAGATCTAAATGAATTTGAAAAAGTTGCTGTAAACATTAAATTTTGCCTTCTTTCAGGGAGTAAATTAGCAATTTTTTTTATGTCATGAATAAAACCCATATCAAGCATCTGATCTGCCTCATCTAACACGAACATCTCTATATTTTTAAAATTTACAGATTTCTGATTATATAAATCTAATAACCTTCCTGGAGTTGCTACGAGGACATCTACTCCCTTTCTTAATTTAAGTTGTTGATTGTGTATCCTAGCACCACCGTAAACAGCTGTAGACCGAATACTTAAATATTTACTATATGTATTTACACTCTCCCTAACTTGCGCAGCAAGTTCTCGAGTTGGTGTCACTATCAAGGCTCTTAATTGGTGGCCCTTATAATTATTTTTAGGATTTGAAAGAATGCTTAAAATGGGCAAAACAAATGCTGCAGTTTTTCCTGTACCAGTCTGAGCGGCAGCCATTACATCGCTTTTGTTTAAAATAGCTGGTATGACATCAGCCTGTATAGGTGTCGGTTCTTTATAATTTTGATCTTGTAATGATCTTAATATGGGGTCTGATAATTTCAGATCACTAAATTTCATCTGGTCCTTTGTTATTTATGCCCGAAGGTTATAGTTAAGGATGACTCGGGTCAATCTTTATTAAAATAATCTATTGCTAATTAGTAAGATATCAGTTCAATATAAATATTGAATCTTTATAAAATCATACCAATAACACGGTCTATAAACCAATAGAAGCCCATACCACCTATCGAATAGCTTGCTAGAATTTTTAGATGCTTTGAAAGATTGAATCTCTTTGATAAATAAATAAAAAATAACGGGATTGGTATAAGTGCTATTTGGGCTAGCTCAATTCCGATATTAAAAAATAATAAAGATAAAAGCATTTGGTTATTCGCTATACCTATATCCATTAAAGCGCTAGCAAAACCAAGTCCATGCAATAGGCCAAAACCAAAAGCCATCATCCATGGAGTTTTCAGTTTTAAATTTGATTTACTAATCTCTAACGCTAAATAAACAATTGTTAGTGCTATAAGTGCCTCCACGGTAGCTTGTGGTAATGAAATAATATTAAAAACAGATAAGCCAAGAGTTATGCTATGGGCAATAGTAAAAGCTGTAATTGTTTTAATGATATTTACAAGACCGCTTATACAAAATAATAAACCGAATATAAATAAAATATGATCTAGGCCATCAAATAAATGGCCAACTCCAAGATATAAATATGCAGTTGGGTAATATTGCTCTACTAACGGGATTTCTATTTTATTTCTTTGAACGTTGATCAAACCCTCAAAAGTATCTTCTTTAAAATTTATAGTTACGAGAGCATCTGTTAAAACGCTTAGATTAATAATTTCTATAAATTTACCTTTGATTGTTTCATTACATTCAAGAGTGATTTTTTCAATAATATATTTCCCTTGAACAAAAGGGTCTGAGCTTTTTAAGTTGCAGATATCTGGAAATATTACATCAGCCCTTTTGCCTATGTTTTTAACCGGATACATCCAAGTAGCAACATAGGTATTTTGAAAATCATTAGACTGGTCAATAATTAAATGAGCAGGATTAAACTCATGCGACATCAGATTAAATGATGAAATTAAAAGAAAAAAAGATAGAAATCTTTTCATTAAAATTTAAGATCTGGATTAATAAAGATTGTATATTCAGATCTAATGTTATTTAAAAACCCTTTTACAGCATCCTCTCTTTTCATTTGCAAGAAATCAACTTCTACTTGTCTTAATACCTCTTCTATTTCAGGGATGTATCCTGGATTAGTGGAATTTAGATAGACAATATGATGTCCGTAGGTAGATTCAAATGGGCCTGTCCATTGATTGAGATTGACTTCCATTAATTCTTTGCTAAAAGCCTTACCAAAATTGGTTTCTATATTTCTTAACGGTTCATTTGCAAAAGCTTTACCTAAATAAAAAGGGTCAGATTTAAAAGTACTGTTTTCTTGAAGAGCTTTAATAGCTCGCTGAGATCTATCAAGGGAGTTGTTATTTTCTGAAAAATAATAATGTGTGAATGTAAATGAAGATTCAATAAAGTATTTTTCTTTATTATTTTCGTAATATTCTTTTAACTCATTCACAGATGGAATTTTAGGTACGGATTCTTCTTTTAAAAATGAAATCTTTTGAGCAAGTCTCCTTTTAATAATTGTATCTTCTTGATCTAGTCCCAAGAAGAGAGCCTCTCTGTAAAGAATTTCTTCATCAATTAAATTATTGACTATTCTTGCTAGCTCATCATCTGTCGGATCTCTACCAACTTGAGATTTCCATGCGTTTATTAAACTTAGGATTTCTTGATCTGATATAAATATACTTTTATCTTTATCAGCATTCATTGTGGTATCAACTAAATACAAACAAATACCGATAACAAAAAATATAAATACTTTGTATTTCAATTTATTATCTAAAGTTATTAAATTTAAGTACTTAAATTAATCATTCTTACCGTTCCTCCAAGAGGAACAACATCAACATCACTAGCTGGTGGAATATACCATATCGGTGATGACCATGCTCTTTCTTGTATAGTGTCATGTAAGTCTTCACGAGGTTTAAAACCTCTATTAATTGCATCCCATGTGCTCCACCTACAGGTAGGATTTTCCAATACTCTTGCATAATAAAAAGATTTAGTTTCGTTATCAAATTCCGGGTCTATCCAGCTTGCTTTTAATTCCGCTGAACCAACATTTCTAGTTATAGAGCAATCATTGATATTAACTTTAGCTCCATTATCTGGGCATCTATTTGTTATAGGATCAACTTGAAGACCATCAGAACAAACAACATCAAAAACTTTTTCATGGCCTCTGCCTGAAGCATCAGACCAACCCTTTATGATCTGGACTCTTTGCAGTGGTGCACCATTTTTATCTCTTTGTGCCCAAACAATAAACTCAGGAGCCCTATCACCATCACCCATAAGATCAGAACCCATAGTGACTCCATTTTGATAAGCTTGGCTAACGAGCATCTCAGAATTTAGATCTATGCTAGATAAGTTAAAGCCACCAAAGAAACGGACAGCAATACGTGTTCCTGTTGTTGCAAAAGTTTCTTTTCTTTTGAAAGCTTTAAATATTGAATCTCTAGTATTTTCTTCTGCCCAAACAGCAGCCAGACCTGATGCACCCCATTGCGTGAACCCAGTATTTGCATATTCACCTTGATCTAATGAAATAGTGCTTCTTGGTTGATTAAATGCTCTCATGTAGTCATCCATTCTTTGAATATTCTCTTCAGTGAGAGGCGCGGATCCTCTGTTTTCAGGATCACCATCTAAAATACCAACCTTAGACCAGTAATTTGATTCATCAAAGGCGCCAGCACCAGTATGAGTATCAGAGGAGCCAATAAGACCAAATTTATATGGGTTACCTTGTTTAGTGAAATCTAATGTTAGTCCGTTTAAATAAGCTTCTCTAACATAACTACCAGAAGGCTTGCTGAATGTTGGCGGTCTACTGCCTACTCTAACATCCATAATTTCAAAGTCAGCCCATTCATCATCTGGTGAAAGTAAAGGATGCGTCTCTGAAGTGCCTTTGACTTGAGTAATTTCAACCAGAGGCTCATTTCGCATTCTTTTTTCAGCATATTCACTATTAATTGGATCAGAATAAAATGTTTCCATTTCAAACATCTGCCCATTTGATCCATTAGAATTATGAGGTATTGAGACTGTATCGACACCCTTATCACGTAATTTATCTTGCCATGTCCATAAATCTTCGGGGTTAATTGAATCTATTCTTGTCCATGGCCTGATGGGAGCCTTTGAAGAATTAAAAATAACATTTCTATGTAAATTACCACCCTCTACATTTGTTGAAGTTGTGAATTCATATCCAATAAAAGTTGTGAAATGACCAGGATCATTATGCTCATTCGCTGCTCTAGCAACATCTTCCCAAGCAGACTTATGAATTTTATAGTCAAAAGATTTTAAAGCAGCTTGAGTATTTTTTGTAAGCCAAGCTTTTAATACATTAGGACTTAAGTCTGAATAAGTTTGAGTCACAGTTCCACCAAGAATTGTGCTAAATAATGCAGATCTTGGTCCAGCAGATTCAGCTGTTAAATTCTCTACTCTGTTTAAATCATGAAAAGGTTTGGCAAAATCTTTTTGAGAGATGTCGGTTGAAGTATCTGACCAAGCATTCAACATACCCATAAAAAAACCATGATCAGTAACTGAATAAAAATCTAATGGTTCTCGTAATTTCATCTCATATCCCATGGGATGCATAATGCCATCTCCTTTAGCATACCTATATGCATCATTTGGAGTTGCTGTGATACCAAATATGTAGGCATCAAAAGAATGTTTAGTATGAACATGAAGATCACCATAATAGGGATTTCTATCTTTATTTGGTTTTGGTTTTGGCTTAGATGATTTTTCTTCATCAGATGAAAAATCTATAATTTCAGTAGCACTATCTGATCTCATCATATCAAGGAGCGACATAATTGGTCTCTTGTCTCCAACAGAAGACCAGAGCCCAATAAGTAAGGCGATATAAACTACTGGAACTGCTATTAAAAGCTTTATAAAAATTGATTTCATTGTAATTCTCTCCGTGTACATTAATTAAATCAACTCAACTAACTATAGTCAATCTAAATGGATGCGGATTACTTTTACAAAAATCTACACTAATACTGATTATCATTGAAATCAACATCTTTCCAAAAAACTTACTAGGGGATAAAATAAGCCAAAATATACGGATATTTTCAGCCTTTAATTGCAAAAAAAAAATTGCGCCTGTAGCTCAGCTGGATAGAGTACTTGGCTTCGAACCAAGGGGTCGGGAGTTCGAATCTTCCCGGGCGCGCCAATTAAAAATTAGCTTTTTTAATTAAGTAGTTTCTATTTCACCACCACTAGACAGCCATTCACCAAATCCACCAATATTAAAAACATTTTTAAAACCAATATCTTCAAGAACCTTGGCGGCTAGAGCAGATCTATATCCACCTGCACAGTAAACAAGGATAAATGAATCATCATTGATATTAATTGGATTATGTAAAGAATTGGGAGCTAGTTTGAATTCAATGACTCCTCTAGGAATGTTTACAGCACCTTTTATCAATCCATGAGTTTGAACTTCTGATTCTTCTCTTACATCGATAATGACATGGGGTTTTGTATTAATTACCTCAATGGTTTCTTCATATGACAGTCTTTGTATTTGGTTATTTGCTTCTTCAAGAAGTGAGTTCAATGAAATATTCATTATCTTAAAATCCTTTTAGGTAATTTATTATTATTTGATGTTGCTAAAAATATACCTATCAGAACAACAAGGCAACCAAAGACAACACTAGTAGATATTTTTTCATCAAGAAATATATAGCCCCATAAGATTCCAAAGACAGGAAGGAAATATGCAACAATTGAAGTTTTTACAGCTCCAATTTTATCAATCAGTCTCACGTAGCCCAAGAAACCCAATCCAGTTGATATGGCACCAAGCCATACAGCAGCAATATTAGCTTCAAATGAAGGTATAGATTCTGGTAAATATATATATGATATTGGCATCATAAGCACAGCACTAAAAACAATAGACCAGCCTATTAGTACTAACTTATTAGTTTTTGCTGAATTCTTTTGGATAAATACTGTAGACAAGGAATAAAAAGCTGCAGCAAATAAACAAGAGATACTAGATATCAAAGTAGCTGCAGAGTTTTGGGGATTTACTAAAATAATAACACCTATAAACCCAAGAATTAATCCAACAATCTGTTTAAAAGTTACACTTTCATTAATCCAAAAATAAGCAATGACCATAGTATTAAAAGCTGTAGTTGCATTTAGAATGGCTAGAATATTAGAGCTAGAGCCAAGGCTAGCATATGAGAATAATGTAAAGGGGATCATATTATTTATAACACTAAGAATAAGAACATGTTTCCAGATCGGTGCAAGCAATGGTAGGTACTTTTTTCTAAGTAGAATCGGTAAAAAAATTAATGAAGCAATGATTAACCTTGCATTGACAAGAGCCACGGGCCCGTATTCGGGTGTAGCCACTTTAATAAACATAAAAGCACTACCCCATAGAGCTCCTAAGAAAACAAGTAATACCCAATATTTAAATTCCATATCTGTAAATAAAAAACCCCCAAATAAATTTGGGGGTTAGTAAAAAAATCTAGTCTTTTGAATTAATTCAATTAACTAGCCAGAAACCTAAGATTTGCCCTGTGTCAAAAGGCAGACCCTCCGTTTCCTATTGTTTTATAAATACTAATAAGATCACCTCCTTTGTCAGGGTAATAATATGATATTTGTAAATCCCCTTAAAAAATCTACAAATAAGACACCCTCTTAAATTATATACATAAGACTAACTATTAAAAGCTTTTTTATTAGATAAAAATTAAGAAAAAAGTTCTAGCTGTCTTGAGGGGATTAATGATGAAATATCAGTGCTTTGGTATAAATGATTTTCTAGATATCTTTCAAGTTCAACTAGATTACCTCTAAAGTACTTGTAGGCAATTGTTTTTTTTGAAGAGCTTATATCTACTGCTTCATTTAATTCACTAATAATAGAATCATTAGCATTTCTGTTATATGTATTATTCATTATTATATTATACTGTATGTATATACAGTACACAAGAAAGGTTATAATTTATCCGATACGAGCAGTCTATTGACTCTTAAAGTGGTAAATAGTGCTGATAAAAAGAGAACAAGAACGGAGGCCCCAATCACATCTCCAATAAAAAACCTTGCAATAACAGTCACACTAAGATCAACACCTGCCAAATATGAAGTCACTAAATTAGAACTTATGGCATTCAATAATCCTGACAAAACAATAACTAAAACTAGTGACCTATAATTAGTAAAGTTTATAGGCATAAATATGGTTCCTTTTGTATTACTAAATGACCACTTCACTATTTCACATGCAGCCACAACTGATAACAGTGACGCAATACTAGCAAAAGGCCATACATCAAAGTACTGTTCAGGATAGACCATCATAGGCCCAGTGATTTCGATAGCGTATAGAGCTGGTATTGACCTATAGCCAAAGTAACACATTGCCATAACTCTCACACCATGGGGAATGTAGGCTAAACTCCCCACCCAATCCCTTTTTTCTAGTCCAACAAAAGCAAGGTAAGACCAAATTGCGTAAACCATCATTCCGAAGCAATACAGGGCAATCGAACCAACAATAAAGTTTTTCATGAATTGTTGTTTTTAATTAATTAGATTGAAAGGTTAAGGAAAAATTCTCTTTTATCGTAGGAAGATTGTGAGACATCCAACATTTTATTATATTCAAGTTTTTTAATAGCCTTATATACAGTTGATCTAGATAAACCAGATTCCTTGATCACATCTGTAATATTACAGGATTCTGTATTTTCACTAATTTGAGTTATTGTAAAAAATACTTTTTTCTCAGTTAATGTGTAACCTGCTAAGTTTATTTCATCTTCAATACTTTGAAGCATAATTAAAACTTTGTTTAATTGATTTGTAAATTTTGACATGAGCTAATACTAAACTATGTATGTAATAAATAATAGTTATATTTAAAGTATATAAAGGATGAGTAATTTGGCGGAGAGACGGGGATTCGAACCCCGGAACCAGTTACCCAGTTACTACCTTTCCAAGGTAGCGCAATCGACCACTCTGCCATCTCTCCAGATGGGCATTGTAGATGATTTATTACTTAAATAAATATAAACCCTCCAAATATGGAGGGTTTATATAGCTATAATCTTTACTTAAATATGACTTGATTAATTCTTTGGTTATCAACCATTTTTCTAATTTCCTCGTAGCCCCTGGAAATTTTTTCCATCTCTTCATCGTTATCGCCATATCTTTTTTTCATTTCAGCATTAACAGCATCTTCCTTTTCTTTTGAAGGGGTCATTGATGCCATATCTGCATAAGTAATTGTTAGCCACACATTGGGGCTGCTAGCTCCATCTGATGTATAGACGCCATAGTCAACAATTTGCCCAAGATCTTTTTGAACTTCCATTGCTCTAACCCATGTCTTATTCAGGTTAACAAGATAGTAATCAAGGTAGTTTGATTGAACATCAACAACAGTAAGCTGAATTTGCTGCTCTGAGGGCTCATAATCTTTCCATAGCTCAGCGCTTAAAAATAATGATGATGACATCAAAGTTAGTAAAAATAGTTTTTTCATAATATTTGCTCCTTAAAAAATATGAGTTATTAATTTACTATATTTCTTGTTAGATACGAAGCTAGTTGACGAAGTTTTACTGGTTAAAGAATCTAAAGTTTTTAAAAAATAATTTTTTAGAAGAAGATCTTGTAGGATTTATATCAATACCACCCCTTCTCATAAAACGACCAGAAATTTCAAGAGAAGCGCACCTGAATTGATTTTGAATATCTTCAAACATACTCTCTACACAATGCTCATGAAAGTCACCTCTCTCTGCATAAGACTTAAAATATTTAATGAGCCACGAAGTATTTAATACCGAACTAGATGTCACATAGATATTTGCAAAATCAGGTTGAGAGGTTACAGGGCAAATAGAGCGAAAACCAATGAAGCAATATACCTGGTTGGGTTTTGTATTAACTGCTCTTAGTGTGTTTAAGTTAATACAATCAGGGCTTTCACTAAATTTTGTAATGAATTTTGCTTTGACATCTGACTTGGTTAACTTGTTCAAATCTTTTTTAACTTTATCAAGAACTTCACTATCTTTACTAAATTGCTTTTTATAAAAAGAATTTAAATATATCTTTAAGGATTTTGACTCAACGGTGAACTTGGATGTGGATGGTATTTGTATCTCTAAAACCTTTAGCACCGGCACCTTGTTCTTGTCTAAGAAAGTAAATTCATAGGCATTCCAATAATCAACCCCATTCTGCTGAGGTCTATGACCTCTATCAATTGGGTCTAGAGATTTTGATGAAGCTTGAGAATAGCTTTGAACCTTTTTTCCAAGAACTTTTGCCATTACTGTCTAATACCAGTTCCTTTATTTAAAAGATAAAGACATGAGCCAGTTAGTATCCCGATGAAAGAAAAAATCATTCCTAAAGCGAAATATATTGATACATCGCTTACACCAAGCATCCCAGCTCTAAAAGTATTTACAACATATAGCATTGGATTGGCCATTGATATATTTCTCCACATATCAGGGAGAATATTAATTGAATAAAAAACACCCCCAAGGTAAATCAAAGGAGTCAAAATAAAAGTTGGAATAATTGAGATATCATCGAAGCTATCTGCAAAAACAGCGTTGATAAAACCCATTAACGAGAATAGAACTGCAGTAAGGACTAAAACCAGGATTGTTAATGGGGGGTTAGCAACAGTGAAATCCGGATAAAATATTAAGCTTACACAAAAAACAATACACCCAATTAGGATACCCCTTGAGACTCCACCAAGAACAAAACCAAGGAGTATTACCCAATTTGGCATTGGCGAGATCAATAATTCCTCAATTGATTTCTGAAATTTAACAGAATAAAAGGAAGAAACTACATTGTTATAAGAGTTAGTAATTACAGAGAGCATGATAAGACCAGGAATCATAAATTGAATGTAATCAAAGCCATCCATAGAACCAATTCTTGGCCCAATCAAAGAACCAAAAATAACAAAATATAAGGACATTGTTACAGCTGGAGGTACAAGTGTTTGAATCCATATCCTCAAAAAGCGCCTGATCTCTTTAATTGTTAAAGTCCATAAGGCAGTAGATACACTAAAGTTTTTTTTCATTATTTTTTTACCATTTCAATAAAGAGCTCTTCAAGTCTATTGGCTTCATTCCTCATAGACTTAACTTTAATTCCCTTTTCAGATAGCTTCTCAAACAAAGCATTGATCGATCTATCTTTATTTACGGCAGCTACCAAGGTCAATGGATCTTCTAGCTTTAAAGGAAATCCTTCTATTTCTGGAGCTTCGCTTAAAGGTGAGTCTAGATCAAAAACAAAACCTTGCACATTTAATGATCCAAGAAGATCTTTCATGCCAGTATTAGTCACAATTTTACCACCGTCGATAATTCCAATATTTCTACAAAGCTGCTCAGCTTCTTCTAAATAATGAGTAGTAAGGATGATAGTTGTTCCGTTTTCATTTATTTCTTTGAGAAAAGTCCACATCTCTCTTCTTAATTCAATATCCACTCCTGCAGTTGGTTCATCAAGAATAAGTAGCTTAGGTTCATGAACTAAAGCCTTGGCAATCATTAGCCTTCTTTTATATCCGCCTGAGAGGGTTCTAGCTTGAACATCTTTTTTGTCCCATAAGCCTAATCTTTTTAATATAGACTCAACCCTTGGCAATGCCTCAGATTTTGAAATTCCATAAAATCCAGCTTGGGTAACTACGATATCAATAACTTTTTCGAATTGAGAAAAATTAATCTCTTGAGAAACAACCCCTAACATCATTTTTGCCTGTTCGTTATTTCCATCAGTGTCTATGTCAAAGATTTTAACTTTTCCTGAGGACTTGGTGACTAAAGAGCCAATAATACCTATGGTAGATGATTTGCCTGCGCCATTAGGTCCAAGCAGTGCATAAAAGTCGCCTTCATTCACAGCAAAAGAAATTCCCTTTAAAGCCTCAACTCCTCCAGGATATGTTTTTTTAAGATCAGTGATCTCTAATGCGAATGCCATAATTGTTTAACTCTCAGTTTTATCTAGTCCGACTACAAAGATACTTAAGATTATACCAACTAATAGACCAACCCAGGCACTAAAAAAGGTTATAAAGACAGCAATTAAGAGTGCTGAGGCCATTTCAGAATTCTTCTTAGGTATTGCCATAGCAACATAGGCACATGCAAATCCTGTAAGAATGAGAGTGAGGGTTAATGCCATCTGCATTAGTGGCTTCATTAACGTTATAAATGGAAGAGTGAAGTATAGAATTGGTAATGCCATTAAATAATATGAGCCTAACCCATCATATAGCGATGGCATTTCCTTGAAACCTTTCTTCCATCTCTCCACGACAACAACATGGACACCAGTCCACAAAGCCCCCTGAGTTGGGAAAAAAGGATTAACCATTAAGCCTAAAAGATTTCTTGCTGCAATAGAAAGATGTGATCTATCAAGATTAATATCTAAAGGCTCATCAGGTCTTGATTTTTGGGCATCGTTAAGAACTTCATTAGCAGTTATTAAATCTCCAAACAAAAGTGTATATCCAATTATTACCAAAGGAAGCGCCTCTAAATACATCTCTACAGGAGGAAAACCAATCGCAAGCGGAGAAGTCTTATTAAAGAGTGTAACTACATCTGGTATTTTAAAACCCCACTCAATATTGAATGTTACTTCGTTGCATAAAAAGGCAACAAAAGCCGCAAGAATAAACCCAGGTAATAAACCTAGTGATCCAACTTTATTAAAAAAAGAATTGTTAGCAGCAAGCTTCTTAAAAGGATCAGAAAAAGTAGTAATAATACAAACACTTATAGCAATAAACATAGATATAGGCTGTATTAATAGCTTATCTATATCTGTAACAAATACTTGATAGAAAGCAGCTAATGCAGCACCTAAAATAATTCCAGCTTTTAGCCCATTTGGAATTACTTGTATTAATTTCTTACCCCATCCTGTTACGCCCAATATAAAAACTAGAAGAGTGAATTCAATACATATAGCTGCCATATACTGAAAAGTAGCTACATCATAAACACCTGTGAACTGACCCTTTGCTGCAAAAGCGGCTATAACAATAGGCAGTGCAGGCGTTATCCATCCAGGTGCCATAGGCTCACCAAAAATAATAGGACCTGAAGCAATTAAAGTACCCGATATAAAGCTAAGAGCAATGCCATCTTCAAAACTTAAACCAAGGCCCATGGCGACTGGCACTGCTGCAAAAGCTGTAGCTCCAGAAATAACCATTCCTTGGAAAAATTCACCAGCCCTAAACTTGATATGAACAAATGGAATTCTTAGTGTAAAAGGACCCCATCTGAGACCTTTGCTAGTTGTTGTGGTTGTTGAATTATTCATTTTGATAGATTAGACATCCCCTCCTCTAAACCTTTTAATGTTAAAGGATACATTCTATCCTCAAATAAGTCTTTCATTATGCAAATTGATGAAGTGTAGTCCCAGTGATCATCTGGAACTGGATTTAACCACGCCAGGTTATCAAAGTGATCGGCAAGTCTTTTTATCCAGACATGGCCTGGCTCATCATTCCAATGTTCAATGCTGCCACCGGCATTGGTAATTTCGTAAGGAGCCATTGTTGCATCACCTACAACAATAATTTTATATTCAGATGAAAATTTATTAATTAAGTCTTGGACAAGAAATCTCTCTTGGGACCTCCTGTTATTGTCTTTCCAAATTGATTCATAAATACAATTATGAAAGTAATAGTATTCTAGATGCTTGAACTCAGTTTTTATTGCTGAAAAAAGCTCTTCGCACAGTTTGATGTATGGATCCATTGAACCACCGACATCAAATAAAACAATTACCTTTACAGTATTTGACCTTTCAGGGACCATGTGAATATCTAAAAAGCCAGCATTTTTTGCAGTTGATTTAATGGTGTTGTCCATGTCCAACTCGAGATCATTTCCTTGTCTTGCAAATTTTCTGAGCCTTCTAAGGGCCATTTTAATATCTCTAGTACCAATTATGACTGAGTCATCAAGATTACTAAATTGTCTTTGCTCCCATACTTTTACAGCAGTTTTTTGACCACCTTCTCCACCAACTCTAATACCTTCAGGGTTTTGGCCTCCATGACCAAATGGAGATGTCCCATTTGTGCCAACCCATTTATTGCCACCTTCATGCCTTTCTTTTTGCTCTTCAAGTCTTTTTTTAAACTCATCAAGTAATTTATCAAGGCCGCCTAGGGATTTAATCTTTTTTAGTTCTTCAGGATCTAACTCTTTCTCAAAAGCCTTTCTTAACCAATCTTCTGGGATTAGGGCTTGAAATATATCCTCTAATTTTTCAATACCTCTGAAGTAAATATCAAATGCTTTATCAAATTTATCATAATGCTTTTCATCCTTTACAAGGATTGCTCTAGATAGGTAATAAAAATCATCAATGTTTGCATAAACCATTTGTTTTTCAAGAGCACCCAACAAATCAAGAAGTTCCCTTAAAGTACATGGAACCCCAGATGATCTGACAGTTTGAAAAAGATTTATTAACATTTATTTGCTATTCGCTTCTCTTCTAGACATAAAAGCTAGTCTCTCAAGAAGTTGAACATCTTGCTCATTCTTGAGAAGAGCTCCGTATAATGGAGGTATAGCTTTTGATGAATCTGCGTTCTTTAAGATCTCATCGGGCATATCATCTGAAAGTAAAAGTTTTAGCCAATCAATTAACTCAGAGGTAGATGGTTTCTTTTTTAATCCAGGTATTTTTCTTAGATCAAAAAATATCTCTAAAGCCTCATTAACTAATTTCTTTTTAATTTTTGGATAATGAACATCGACAATCTTATTCATTGTGACTCTGTCTGGAAATTGAATGTAATGGAAAAAGCATCTTCTTAAAAATGCATCAGGAAGTTCTTTTTCATTATTTGAAGTCAAAATAATCAAAGGTCTGTGCTTCGCTTTGATGGTTTCACCAGTTTCGTAACAGAAGAACTCCATTCGATCAATTTCTTGGAGCAAGTCATTAGGAAATTCAATATCAGCTTTATCTATTTCATCAATTAAAAGAACAACCTGTTTGTCTGCTGTAAAAGCCTCCCATAGCTTACCTTTTTTAATATAGTTGGCTATATCTTTTACCCTTTCGTCACCTAATTGCGAATCTCTCAATCTAGTAACAGCATCATATTCATATAAGCCCTGCGATGCTTTTGTTGTAGATTTAATATGCCACTCTATGAGATCCATTTTTAATGCCTTAGCAACTTCCTCGGCAAGAAGAGTTTTGCCTGTTCCTGGCTCCCCTTTAATTAAAAGAGGTCTTTCCAAAGCCATAGAAGCATTAACTGCCATACTGAGATCATCTGTAGAAATATAATTTTTTGTTCCTTTAAATTGCATTTGGATTCCTTATTTTATTTTTTTTTATGAAATTTTTTCTTCTGATTTTAATATTCTAGTTAGTTGTCGGCCTGAAGCAACTAAATTATTGTTTAAATCCCAAATATTACAATCTTGCTCAAAATATCCCTTATGAATATCAGATGCCTTGAAATCTGCAAAAAGGATATTTGTTGTTGGGAGCTGTCTAATATGAGTTGTAAGAGTAATTGTTGGAATCCAGCCTAATGGCCCATATTTATTAGATACAACTGGAGGTAATATATCTGTATAAAAAGATAAGCAAAGTTGATCAGGCATGCCTCCATCTAGTTCTAAAAATGCTGAACATCTAGCTTCTGCGTCTTCCTCGAGCTCTTCTTTGTTCCACCATGCATGGTCTGGGTGAACGAGACATTTGAGTTGCTTTATAAAGTTGGGAGTAAAGCCTTTGGATATTTTGTCATAATTCATTTCAACATAATTAGCCATATTAGATTCATCAAATATTTTTGGTAAAGGAGTATTGAGTCCAGAGTAACCTTTCATGTGTTCAAAATCTGAACATGTGCCAGTAAAGACAGCACATACTTTATCATCTTGAATTGCTTTAACCACGCCTGAAGAGCTACCTCTGCTGATCTTATATATATCGACAGTTAAAGTGAGATCATCATTCTCAATTCTATCTAAAAACTGAACAGAGGAACTTATGGCGGTAGCATGAGGAAGAATGGTTACTAATGCCTTATGCATTAGTGCCTGTAAATATCCTCCATGAGGCGTATTACCAACAAAGTATCTATTATCGGGTTTTACCAAAAAAACATTCTTTTCTATGTGTGTTAAAGCTAGAGCTTCTTGAAACTGATTGAATTGATTCATGATTCAGCAATTTTAGTTCATAATTCATATTATTAAAAATCAACCAAGTGGAAATGAATAATTTATTTGATATAGCCTGTAACTTTTCAAGTGATCGTTTTGATAAAGATTTAGATGCTGTTATTGAAAGAGCAAAAATTAATAATGTAAATAAATTCTTAATCGTTTCAGCCTCATTGAATGATTTTGAAAAAACGTACAATATCTATAAAAGTAATCTCAAAGAAGCATTCTTTTCAATTGGAACACACCCCCATCATGCAGATGAGATTAATGCAGAACAAATTAAAAACATGAGGAGATTGGTTGGTGAGCATAATCCTAGTTGTATTGGTGAAACAGGATTGGATTTTTTTAGAAACCTCTCTTCGCATGATGAGCAAACATTTGCTTTTCAAGAACAAATAAAAATTGCTATTGATTTTAATAAGCCTTTGTATCTTCATCAAAGAGATTCGCATTCTGAGTTTATAAAGATAATTAGTGAATACAAAGACTATCTTCCTAAAAGTGTTGTACATTGTTTTACAGGAACTCAATCTGAACTTGAGGATTATCTTGATTTAGGTTTTTATATTGGTCTTACCGGATGGGTTTGCGATGAAAGAAGAAATGTAGAACTAAGACAATCTATTAAAAATATTCCTTTAGACAGGTTGATGCTAGAAACGGATTGTCCATACCTAATTCCAAGAAATCTTGATAATAAACCTAAAAACAATAGGAATGAGCCTTCATTTCTTCCGCATATTGCAAAAGAGATTTCTGGTTTAATGGAAATTACTCCTAACGAGCTTGCTGATAAAACTTTTAATAATAGTATTAAATTTTTTAGTTAAAGCAATTCGGGTTTAGATTGAACCTATTACAAATATCTAGATTATTTGACCCAATTTTTTTGGCATTGTGTTTTACCTCAACTGAGTTTTCAGAAAACCTTGGTGATGGGGCTGGCTGAACAAACCCATCAATATCAATAAAGGCTCCTCTGGCTAGATTATGATCATTTAACTTTGCCTCAGTCATATCTAGGACCGGCGTAACACAAGCGTCTGTACCCTTAAATATTTCAACCCACTCATCTCTAGTTTTTTGTAAAATATTTTTAGCAATTACTTGCTTGAGTTCAGGCCATTTACTTTTATCCATATGATTATTAAAACGGTCATCATCGATCATTAATTTTTCTAATAAGATTGTATAGAATTGAGGTTCTATTGAGCCTATGGCTAAAAACTTACCGTCAGAGCATTTGTATGTATCATAAAAATGAGCTGCCCCATCCAGGAGATTAGATTCCCTTTTGTCTTCCCAGTGGCCCATTTCTTTGAGGGAATAAAAAAAACTCATTAAAGATAAACTTCCGTCAATCATTGCGGCATCCACCACCTGCCCTTTTCCAGTCTTCATAGATCCAATCAGAGCAGATAAGATCCCAATTGCTAGCTGAGCGCCTCCTCCTCCATAGTCACCAACTAAATTAAGAGGTGCTTGAGGGTTTTCTGATGATCTCCCCATTGAATGTAAGGCTCCTGATAAACTAATGTAGTTAATATCATGACCTGCTTGTTTGGACATAGGGCCATCCTGCCCCCACCCGGTCATTCTTCCGTAGATCAGTGACTTATTAACAGATAAACATTCTTCAGGACCAAGTCCTAGTTTTTCCATAACGCCGGGTCTAAAGCCTTCAAAAACAACATCCACACTTTCAATTAATTTTAATATTTCATGAGTAGTATCTGGATTTTTTAAATCAGCAGTAATGGATAATTTAGATCTATTATGAATATCAAACTTATTATCAATGCCTGCTTGATCTTTTCTACTTAGCCTAATAACTTCTGCACCTAGATCGGCCAGAATCATTCCACAGTATGGACCTGGTCCAATGCCTGAAAATTCTAAAACTTTTATTCCATGTAAGGGTCCCATAATCTAATCTTATTGGAAAACTTTAAATTTAACTAATAAATTTGGAAGTAATGATAAGGATGAAATAAACGCTATTAACATTGCCAAAGCTGTAAAGATACCAAACAACCTGGTTGGGAAAAAGTTCGATAAGGCAAGTATTGAAAAACCTGCAGCAATTGTAGCAGCGGTATAAAATATTGCCCTTCCAGTGGTTGTATGCGCGTTAATAAGAGCTGTATTTGTCGACCTGGTGAGCTTAATTTCTTTCTTGTACCTATAAATATAGTGAATAGTATTATCTACAGCCATACCAACACTTATTGCAGCAACAGTTATCGTCATAATATCTAGTGGAATTTTTAAAAGACCCAATAAACCAATAACAGAAAGAGCAACAAATATATTGGGAATTAAACCAATTATCATAATTTTAAAAGACTTAAATATTAAAAGTAACATCAAGGCGATTACCATAAAGACGAGTGATAAGGATCCTATTTGAGAAGAAAAAAGGGATTGAAGCATATTGTTGTATAAAACAGCAAGACCAGTAAGCTCAAACTGATCTTCTGCTAAATTAAACTTTGTCTGTAAATCGGTATTAATTTTTTCAAGCAAATCTTTTCTATTTAAATCAGAGGATGACTCATTAACTCTTGTTGAAATTCTAACAATAGAATCATCTTTATTAATATATGAATAAAGTAAGGTTTCTCTTATATCTTCAGGGAGAACAGACCGAAGCAAGGCAAGCTCAAGATCATTAAGATCATTTCCATCATTTATAAGTCTTGCTAATTTAATCCCACTTGAGACACTTAGCACCTTCCCTATTTCAGGCAAGGATTCTAAGTAATCATGTATCTCTTCAAGCTGGGCCAAAGTATATACATTCCACCAATAGCCAGATGCATCACTGCCTTCATCCTCAAATAGATCATCATCAAAAAGATCATCATTAAAGTCGTCATTCAATTCCAATATAACTGGTTGTTTAATAATAATATCTAAGGTTGATGTTCCACCAAGATGTTTGTCAATTTCCAGCATACCTTGATGTATTTCTGTATTTTTATCAAAGTAGTCAATAAATCTGTTCTCAACTTCAAGCTTTGAAGCCCCAAAAATTAAAGCAACAAATGATAGTGAAAATAATATATAAATTACCGAGGTTCTAGTTTTTGATATTTCAAGAATACTATTAGTTATTTTATGAAGATTTAATCTATCTTTGGTTGAGGTATTGCCAATAACAGATAAGAGGCTTGGTAAAAAAGTAAATGTTGATATAAAGGCTATTGATATTCCAAATGCCATCATCTTTCCAAACTCAATAACAGGCTTGAGATCACCTAATAATAGAGACAGGAATGCAATTGCAGTTGTTAGAGCTGCAAAAAAACAAGGAAGAAACATCTGGTTGATAGATTCGCTTAAGGCTTCCTGGTAATCATTATGCTCTTTTTTAAGTTCATTAATCTTGACAAGAACATGAACAGTTAGAGATATAGTTAAAATAAGCAAGAGTGCAATAAAATTAGATGAAACAACACTAATTTTCCAATCCATGAAACCTAAAAATCCAGCAGTTATAAAGGTTGTTGCAAACGCATTCAAGAGTGGAAGAACCACCAGCCAAATGTTACCAAAAAATAAATATAGCATGAGAGCGAAAATAAGCGCCACAGCAGTTCCAAAAAGGACAAGATCAGATCTAATAAAATCCATCATATCTGAAGTTATCATTGTTGGCCCTCCTAGATAGAGAGTTGCATCAGAGCGATAATTATCAAGAATTGATCTAATTTCACTAACAAGATTAGCGTTAAAGGTAGATTCATTATCATTTATCTTGCTAATTTTTTGATTGATAATTTTTAAATCATCATTTAAAAGCTGTTTATTGGCAATTGTGTCAGGTTCTTTAGATGACAGTCGA
Source organism: gamma proteobacterium SCGC AAA076-P13 (assembly GCA_000384935.1). Lineage (GTDB taxonomy): Bacteria > Pseudomonadota > Gammaproteobacteria > Magnimaribacterales > D2472 > SCGC-AAA076-P13. Next base: position 143,708 of record ARRA01000001.1, read on the forward strand.
TCTAAAATTTCATACCTATCATTAATTAGCTGATCATACTCATCATTGCCCTTCAGCACTATCTGCATTGCTGTTAAAGCACCATCTTTACCAATAATTAAATCTTTGTAGATGGGATTAGAGACAATTTCTTTTTTTGCTTCTAAGAGATCTATGCCTTCTGTTGTAAGGTCTTTTAAATTATCAGCAACTTCTGTCAACCCAACCTTTGGTTGAAAAAATATCGGAGCATCAAGAAGAGATAAAATAGAATCAACTCCATTTATTTGAGATAAATCATTCTCAAGGTTTTTTAATTTTTCTAGCGAGTCATTAGAAAATAACTCTGCATCTGGTTCATAAGTGACGATTAAAAAGCTTGAGTCTCCAAATTCTTTTTCATTTTTTCTATACGTTTTAAATGCTTCATCTCCATCAAGAACTAGAGCATCTGAAGATGCATCTAACTTGAAATTTGATATCCCAAAAGATGCAAGGACAATTATGAGTAACGTCAAAAACAGGATTGGAAAAGGTCTTGATGTTGTATATATCGCTAGATTTTTTATAAAATTTTTCATTTTTCTTTATTGGCACACTGTGGTGAGTCTAAAATCATAGGGTTTTTATTGAACTCTAAATTATCAAAAGCATGTATTGATAAAGCATGTATTTCATTCATTATGCTGCCTAGAGCAGAGTACACAGATCTATGTCTTTCTATAAGAGACATATCAATAAATTTATCACTTACTATAACTAATTTGAAATGAGATTCTGCGTCTGCTGGTACGTTATGCATAAAACTTTCATTAATAATCCTTAATGAAGATGGTTTGAAAAAAATATTTAATTTTTCAACAATTTTATTAGAAATAACGTTTTTCACAGCATCATTATAGTGAGAAGTTTTGCAGTTAGCAGAAAATATTAAGAATTATGGATAATTCCTTCCAATAATCCTGTTATAAAACATTGCAAAAATTACTATAAATATTGCACCAATAGCAACAGGCATGACAACAAATGCGATTCCCTTCCCTCCAAGGATAGCAATTATTGGATTGGCCCCTGCAGGGGGATGGATAATATTAAATGAAGCCATTACAAAGACAGCCAGTCCAACTGCAATGCCAAGGGATAACGGACTAGACCCCATTAAAGCAAAAATAATGACGCCACTTAATGCCGATAAAACATGACCAAAAATAATATTTTTGGGTTGAGCTAGCGGACTTTCATGAACAGCCATAACGAGAACCATGGTTGCACCAAACGGCGGTATTAACCAGACTATCGATGGATCATGAGAATTAAGGTAAGCAAGGCAAAAAATACATACAAAGGCCCCTATTGAAGCCAGTATATTTAATTTAATAATAGGATTTATTTTAAGGATATTCTTCATATTAAATACATTAACGTATTTAAATAAATAGATATATTAAAATTTAACCATCGAGTGGGCTTTTTTCATCAAAATTTTCAAGGATTTGCACAACCTTTTCCCATTTAATCCATTCTTCTTGATTTAAAGAAGCGGCATACTCAGCCGCTCTTAGCATGGCAATGGTCTGAGCCTCTTCGCCATATTGGGAAACAAGAGTGATGGCTATTTGCTGTAAATCATCCTTCATATTTATGAATTACTTAAAAGTTTAATATTTTCTCTAGCCTTTTCGATGTCGCCCCAATTAATAAGTTTGAACTCTCCTGTCATAGTTTCAACAAGCGCTGTAGCAGATTCAACCCAATCACCACAGTTTAAATATTCAATTCCATTGATAACAGATATTTGTGCTTTATGTATGTGTCCACAGACAATGCCATCTAAATTTCTAGTTTTGCATTCCCTTGATAGACTTTCTTCATAGTCCGAGGCTTTATTAACAGCTTTCTTCGTAAGGTCTTTTAAGTATTTAGCTAAGGACCAATACCCAAAACCTAATCTAGATCTAAAAAAGTTAAGAACCTTATTAAGAGCTAACAAAAATGTATAGACCTTATCCCCTAAAACCGAAAGACTTTTTCCATATTTTGTAACAATGTCAAACTGGTCTCCATGAATTACTAAAAAATTCTTACCAGATACCGTTTCGTAAACATGCTCTTCTTTAAGTTCTAGATTTCCAAGCTGTAAGGGCTGGTATATCCTAAGAAAATCGTCATGATTGCCTGTTATATAAGTTACTTTTGAACCGTTTTTAGCCATAGACAATATATTCCTAATTACATTGCTATGCTCTTGAGGCCAATAAATCTTTGACTTTAATCTCCAACAGTCAATAATATCTCCAACAAGGAATAAGTTTTCACATGAGTGAGTTTTTAAAAAATTATATAGATATTTTGATTTACAACCTTTTGAGCCAAGATGAACGTCTGAGATAAATATAGACTTGTATTTTTCCATGACTCATTATGTTTGTTAAAGAATAAAAATCAACCTTAACGATGGCGATAATATATGAATATCCTTTGGATTAAAGATGGCAAGCTTGGTCATGAGAAACAAGTAAAAGTACTACTTGATGAGCTATCAAAAACTATTGATATCAAAGTTTATGAAGAAGAATATATTATTGGGTCCTTTCAGCGAATTACTGATATTTATAATTATGCAACTAATCAATCTACTGTGTTAGTCCCACCTCATGTAAAATATCATAAAAAAAATATACATCTAATAATTGGGGCCGGTAGTAACATTCATGCAAGAATTCTTCAAATTAAAAGAGGTTTAAAACATGAATTTGATGAAGAAGTTTTGGCTGTTAGCCTTTTAGTACCAAGTTTTTTTAAACAACACTTCGATCTAATATGTGCACCAAAACATGATCAACATAAACTATCTGGGCATGAAGCTATTTATTTTGAAGGGTCTCTAGCAAAAGTATCGATTGATGCGGTGGATGAAAGTATTGGTTTGATTGCAATAGGCGGTAAAAACCAACACTATTTATTTAATATAAAAAAAATTATAGAACAGATTGAATTTGTGACTTCAATATATCCAAATAAGGCTTGGTATATTTTTTCATCAAGAAGAACGCCCCATAAGATGATTCAAGCTATAAAAAAACTTGCACAAACTAGTAAAAAAATAATCGTATCTGAAGATGGCTTTGATGAAATCTTACCCAAGGCATCAATAAAAATTATTACTCAGGATAGTATGAATATGGTTTACGAGAGCCTTTCAACAAAGGGTAGTACTATATTATTTAATATGAAGTATTTAAGAAAAAATAAAGTTATTAACCAAATGAATGAGCTTTTGCATAATAAACAGGTTGGTTATATTGGATATAATCAGATGGTGAAGGGGTTAAATAAAACAAAAATTCATATGCAAAACCCTCACCATGAAGTTTTTGCTGAAGTTGAGAAGCTTGCATATAAGATTAAAAATAAATTAAACCTTTCATGAAAATAGCCCATTACGTTTTAAGCTCAACCTTTGCTGGTATTGAGCAACATGTCCAAGAGTTGACTGATATTCAGGGCAGAGATAATGAAATTGTAGTTATATGCAACCAATCTATCTCTCATCACTATACAAACATAGAAGTTAAGGTAGTAAAAAATATATCAAGGCGATCTATATTTGGAATTCTTAGTTTAATTCTAGTTCTAAGAAATATCCGCCCTGATATTGTTCACTCTCACGGCTCTAAAACAACCTCTATCATAAATTCTGTCAGAAGATTTATAAAGTTAAGACACGTAGTCTCAGTTCATGGAATCAAGAGCAAGACAAAGGTCTATAACAAGGCCCACAGGGTTATAGCAGGCAGTCAAAAAATAAAGGACTCATTGAAGACTGAAAGTTCAGTTGTCGAGAACTGGTGGCACCCTTCTCTTCCTGAGAATATAAATAATACTGCTGAGTATGTTCTTGCAATTGGGAGGCTTGAGCCAGTTAAGGGTTTTGATCTCTTAATAGAGTCATGGGTTAATGTTAATAAGAAGTTATTGATTGTTGGAGATGGCCCTGAGCACAGCAAACTAAATTCTTTGATAGATAAACATGGTTTAGGTGATTTTATTACCATCACACCATCGGTCTCAAAAGAGGGTCTTATTGAATACTATCAAAAAGCTTCACTTTTAATAGTGTCATCAAGGCGTGAAGGCGGCCCTAGGGTGGCTCTAGAGGCCCTCTATCTTCATATTCCTGTTATATCAACGAATGTTGGGCACATGAGTCAAATACTTTCCAAAGAGCTTTTAGCAGAACCAGACAATCTGGAGTCATTAAAAAGTCTTATTGATAACTGGATTGATAGAAGTATGAGTCAAGAGTCTATTTTTGAATACGTTGCTCAAGAGTACTCAATAGATAAAGCATCCAATAAAGTATTAAGTGTTTATGAGGATTTATTAAGTAAGTCGTAGTATAGACTTATAGTCGAATCAATCATTCTTTCAGATGTAAAAGTATTCTCTAGTGGCTTGTCATTATTATTGAGGATGTTTAGCGTCACATCTTTTAACTCATCTGTGTTACTTAGCTCGGCAAGGCCTTGAGGAAAAAGATCTTCCAATATTTCTTGGGTACCTCCGTGCCTCCATCCTGCCACCGGAGTTCCACAGCTGATAGCCTCGATCGTAGTTCTTCCAAAAGGTTCAGGTTGTATAGAAAGGTTATAAACAATATCAGAAATTTTATAAATATTTGCTATATCGTTTCTTGATCCGGTAAAAGTAATTTTATCTGATAATGATTTTTTATTAACCTTGTCTAGGAGGGTTTGATAGTATCTTTTTTTAGATTCTGAAACTGGCCCTACAACCAAGGCATGCATATCATTACTATTTATAGCTTCGACTAAATCAATAAAGCTATCAACACCCTTCCATTTAGTGATTCTAGTTGGTAACGTTAAAATTTTTTTGCCAATAGTCTGAGGAAACTCTTTATACCAATCCTCTAACCATGATGATTCAATCTCATCTTGATTGAATTGCAAAGAGTCACAACCTCTTGGAATAATGGTTATCTGATCATCTGTCATTTTATAAGTAGACTTGATATAACTTTTTACTGTTTTAGAAATAGATATAGCATGATCAACTTTTGACATGACTTGGCTGTATATGGGAGTGCTATATAGTCCATGGAAGGTGGAAACTAATAACGGTTTTTGATGAAGCTTTTTAAAAGCTAAAAAATTAACCCAAGCGGGCATCCTAGAGCGCACATGAATTACATCTGGTTTCTCCTTTTCATAAATATCTTTTAATTTTGAGGAAAGCAATAATGAGGAAATTCTCTTTTTATGAATTGGTAAATTGATGTGTTTGCCACCATTCTTCTCTATCTCATCTTGGAGCAATCCACCATTAGAAATTACTATGGATTGATGGCCTTTTTCTACTAAGGCTTTTGAGAAATCTTTAACGCCTCTTTCAACGCCTCCAAAATTAAGTTCAGGTAGTAATTGAATAACTTTTAATTTATTCATACCTTAAAGATGTAGCTGGATCTAATTTAGCTGCTTTTTTTGCAGGCCAAATACCGAAGAATAACCCAACCATTGCAGAGAAAGTTATGGATCCAATCATAGCCCCAATAGGAAGAGCGAATGGCCAATCAAATAACGTTGCGCAAATCCACAATATACCAGTACCAATTAACAGACCAATCAAACCACCTATGATGCAAAGCAGTATTGCCTCAACTACAAACTGAAGCATGATAGCACTATGCGTTGCACCGAGAGCTTTTCTTAAACCGATCTCTCTTGTTCTTTCTGTTACAGATACAAGCATTATATTCATAACACCAATACCTCCAACCACAAGGCTTATCCCAGCTATTGCGGCAATAAGTAATGTAAATATGCCGGTAGCTTGTCTTCTAAGATCTGCAAACTGACTATAGTCACTGATTCTAAAATCATTATCTTGGCCTGGTCCAATGTCATGCTTAGCTCTTAGTATCTGCTCGATTGACATCATTATCTCATCGACATTTTGATCATTAGAGATACCAACATTAATTGAGTCAACATTAGGTGTTCCAAATACTCTTTGTGATCCTGTAAGAAGCGGTATATAAAGTTCCTCATCTGGATTCTGCCATCCCGTTGAGCCTTCTTCTTTAAGAATACCAATCACCTTATAAGATGTTCCAGCAATTAATATTTCTTTATTAAGCAAATTGCCAGCCATAGTCTTTAACTCACTAGGTATTTTAGATCCTAGAACAACCACCCTTTTTCTTCCTAAGTTATCATCCTCATCAAAAAGCCTTCCAGATTCTAATTCATAACCTCGAACGCCAAAATGAATAGGTAGATATGCTCCTATTCTTTGATTAATGTTTGCATTACCGAACTTGACCTGCCTATTTCTAGTAATAGTTGGTGATATTTCCCAGTCATGTTCTTTATATTTAGCAAGAGCCTCAGCATCTTTAATGTCCAAGGGAATTAAACCCTTGGTAACTGCGCCCCTTCTGTTTTGACCAGGTGCGACATATAGAGTCCTCCCACCCAAATCGTCAATACTTGCCTCAAGAGCTTTTTCTGCACTTGAACCAATTCCTATTACCGCAATAACTGCAGCAGTACCAATGATTATTGCCAATGAAGTAAGAAAAGATCTTATAGAATTTGATCTTATCGAGGATATAGCCGATATTAACGATTCTTTAAAAAGCATTATCCGAAACTAAATGATGCGTTCACGCGCTGTTTAAATCTTTGTTGATAGTCATAAAGACTTTTACTAGGCAGAATAAACACCGTATCGCCCTGAGATAGACCGCTTATTATCTCAACATTAGATAAATCTGAAACACCTATTTCAACCCAAGAAAGTTGAGGCCCTTTTGTGGATTCTTTTATAACAATAAATTTATTAAAATTCTCGCCTTTAACTTTTTCTAATAAGAATGAATCAACAGTTTCTTTAGGAATATTAAGTATTGTTGCTGCTGAGTATATATCCTTTCTTGTTCTAAGCGACATAGATGGGGCCGTCATCGAAACATCTTTATTTAAAATCTCAATAACAACATCCGTATTCATCCCTAATAAAAGAAGGTTTTCATCATTATCAATATCAATGAGAACTGGAAAAGTAGTAACATTTTGCTCAACCTTTGCCAATGGCTCAATTTTAGCAACAGTCCCAAAAAACTCTTTATCTCTGTATGCTGCTACCTTTATTGAGACAACTTGACCTATAGATACTTTGCCGACATCTATCTCATCAACCAAAGCTCTTACCCTAACTTTTGATAGATCTGCTAGTGTCATAAGTATCGTCCCTCCACCTACTGCCATAGTTGGTGAAGATATGACCTGTCCTACTTCAACAGGCCTTGAGATGATTGTTCCAGCAACTGGAGATCTGACCACAGTATCATCTAGAGCTATTTTAGCGTTTTCATATGAAACCTCTGTTCTAACAACAGTTGATTTAGCTTGAGCTAGGTTCTCTTGAATATCCTCATAATCTTTATCAGAGATGCTCCCTTTAGAATGAAGTTCGGATCCTCTTTCAAACTGAGATTTAGCATTATCAAGCCTAACCTTTGATGCCTCTAAATCTGATGCAGACTGATCAAGTATATTTTTTGGAGTTCTTTGATCAATTTGTCCAAGCATTGATCCCTTCTCTACAGTGTCGCCAACTTCAGCCCCAAGATATAAAATTTCACCAGAGGCCTTTGACTTGATCTCAACAGAAGATATGGCCTCAATAATTCCAGAAGCTTCAATACTAACTTCGAGTTTTTTTTCAGACACATTGTCTTTTTTATAAAAAGTTGAAGCTTCAGCAGGTTGGTCAGGTTTACCACAAGCCACCACTATTATAAATACTGTAGAAATTGTTATTAAATTTTTAATTTTCATATTTTTTATTGTATTCATATGTTTGTATCAGATTCAATTAATCCGTCCTTAATGTTAATAATTCTTTTTGATTGATTGGCAATGTTTTCTTCATGGGTTATTACTATAATTGTTTGCCCATCCTCATTTAGCTCTTTAAATAAGCCCATAACCTCACCTTCTGTTTTAGAATCCAGATTACCAGTTGGCTCATCTGCAAATAAAATACTTGGTTTATTTACCATTGCCCTTGCTATTGCAACTCTTTGTTGCTGGCCACCGGAAAGCTCAGTTGGGCCATGATTCATTCTGTCTGTTAGGCCAACTTGGTCTAAGACGTGTTTTGCTCTAATAGTTGCCTCATCTATATTAGTACCAGCATACTTCATCGGTAGCAAAACATTATCTAAAGCAGAATTTTTAGCAAGTAAATGAAATGATTGAAAAACAAACCCAATCTCTTTATTTCTAATGCCAGCTAGCTCGTTTTCATTGAGTTCGTTAACTAATTTATTATTTAAAAAATATTCACCACTTGTTGGAGTATCTAAACAGCCAATGATGTTCATTAAAGTTGTTTTGCCTGAACCAGATGGTCCGGTAATTGCAAGAAACTCTCCAGCTTTAACCTCTAAATTGATGCCTTTAATTGCCTCAACAGTTTCTGAGCCTACTTCAAACGAACGTTTTAGTTCTGTAGTTTTAATGATCATGCTATTAAGACAGTGTTTATGTTAATTAGTTCGCTGCAGCTCTTAAGCTATCAGTGGAGTCCATATAATCAATCCATGACTCTGCTTCATCTTCCTTACCTAAAGCAATTGCTTTAGCAAGTTCTATTCTAGCATTATTGAAATCATCTAACTCAATATAACTAATACCAATAAGCATCTCTAAAGAACCTTTAGATCCATTCCAATTCTTTTTTCGAGCTATCTTTAAAAACTTGATTGCATTTTTGTAATCAGAATTTTGAAGATAAATTTGACCAATTCTATAGTCATATTTTGGATCATCCGAAAGCTTGGTAACATTAATTAGTGAATTGACTGCATTATCAAAATCCTTGGCAATAATGTAGGCATTACTTAAAAGCTCATTATTTTTAATATTGTTATCAAGGACTCCAAGCAACAGCCCATTTTTTATTACCTTAGATGAGTCAATTGGAAGCCCTTTATATAGATAAAAATTAGCTAAGTTAATATATTCAGATGGTTTTTTAAGTAAGTTTTGTTGGAGTTTAAATTCAAGGGACGCTAATGACTCTTCTTCAAATCTTATAATATTATATACACCAGCCATTTGTTCAATGTATGCTTTATTTTTTGGCTTAATTCTTACCAAATCTTGCGCAATTTCTAGAGCAGGCATATATTGCTCCTTTTGAATATGAATTGCGAATTTAAGCTGCGCCCAGTTCTCTACAAAAATTGAAGAATTCTCAATTGCGAGAGTAATATATATTAATGCATTATCCCAATTTGATTCTTGAGCATAAATAGTTGCTAAAGTTGCATAACCTTCAGGACGAAGATCAAATTGATTATCTTTGCCAATTTCAACCCACTCAAGAAATGATGCTTTGGCCTCTTGCCTTTGTCCTTCGGCATAAAGCACCTGACCAAGAATAAACTTTAAATTAAAAACATCAAGAGGCGGCATTTTTCTTTTTTGATCTGCAAGTTGAAGATATTTTAGCGCTTCATCATTTCTGTCCTGTTGAAGAAGAAAATATGCATAAGAGCGCAGAATAACAAAATGATCATACGAATTACTTGAATATGATGAGGTTGCATAATCATAATAAATCTTTTCAGCGGCTTCAAAATTTCCGTTATCAACATTGAGTTGTGCTCTTTCTAATGTATTGTAAACCCATTGCTGAATTGCTTCCTGGGATGATAGTGATAGTGAAAATAATAAGGTAAATACCAATATAATACTTTTTATCATAAATTAAATTCAATTGTTGTGGTGCCAACTTGCTCTATAGCAACTCCATTGACTACACGAGGTTTAAATTTCCAACGAAGCACAGCTTGGAGAGCAGCCCTATCAAAAACTCTTGGTGGTCTTGAGTCACTGATAACTGCATCTACTACCTTGCCTTCTGCATCTACTGTTAATTTTATAGTAACAAATCCTGTTTTACCTGAAACCAATGCCTCTCTTGGATAACGTGGTGCAATTCTTACGAGCGGAATTAAGGCGCTATTTGAGGCTAAAGAATTAGATCCCTGAAGCATTGCACCTTTAAGATCAACAGGAGTCTTGATGTCGGGAAACTTTATATCTAAGTTAGGAGTTACCGGTTCTACAATATCAGGCATTTCTAATTTTGGTGGAGGTGGTTTTTTTGGCGGCGGCGGCTTGTCTGGTAAGGCTCTTTCCCTTTCGTTTAAGTAATCGTTTTTTCTAAGTCTTACAAAATCAACCATACTGGTATCTTTTATTGATTCAAAACTATTACCACCAGGAAGTATAATTATGTATATTAGCAAAAAAATTAAAAAAGACGACGCTATGCCACCAACAATTGAGGCAGATTTCTTATTTTTTAGATCAATCTTGCTCAGCAGCGATTGATACATTTTGAACTCCAGCTAGCCTCACCTGATCCATTGTTTCTACCAGAAAACCTGTTTTAGATGCTTTGTCTGCTTGAATGATTACTGACCCTTCTGGATTTTCAGCCTTTAACCTTTCAACGTTAGCTCTGACAGATCGAAGATCAACTCTTCTTTTGTCAATCCAGATTTCATCGTTTGCAGTAATTGCTATTAGTATATTCCCCCTTTCATCTCTTACTGCGGTAGAGGCATTTGGACGATTAACCTCAACACCTGTCTCTTTAACAAATGAGGTTGTTACAATAAAAAATATTAGCATGATAAAAACTATATCTAACATTGGAGTTATATCAATGGTTGAATCATCTCTTTCTTTATTTCTTCTTCTAATCATATTTATATTTGCTCAATAGCATATTTTATGTCGAGTGTAGCTTTATCAATTGATGCTTTAATAGCCGTAAGAAGGAACAACCCTACAATTGATACAAATAAACCTGTCATGGTTGGTAGTGTTGCTCTTGCAATGCCTGATGCCATTGCCCTGGCATTACCTGTACCAGTTATAGCCATGATATCAAACACCTCTATCATACCCGTAACCGTTCCAAGAAGTCCCAGAAGCGGACACAAGGCAATTAAACCCTGAATTAACAAAAGATTTTTATTGGCTGCTACATTTATAACAGATATATTTTTAGACTTAATCTTGTTAAAAACCCAATTATTTTCTTGTTTGAATAAAATAACTTCTTTGTGTGATATGTCTGACAAGTCATTTAATTCCGATATAAAAAATAATAACCTTTCTATAAGTAAGGAGGTCATTATTATTGCAAGAATAAAAAGGACAATAATAACAGGTCCTCCTCTATCAAAAAAATCTAATAGAGATGTGAAAGGAAGGGTTAAGTAATAAAACATTACTTCTTAATTGATACTAAAGCCAACAAACCAATTGCTTGTTCTTCATAAACTTGAGATATAGATCTGCTTCTTGAGTCAAGAATATTATGAACAAATAATAATGGAACAGCGGCAATTAAACCAAGCATAGTTGTTACAAGAGCTTGAGAGATTCCTCCTGCCATAAGCTTAGGATCTCCTGTACCAAACAACGTAATTGCTTGGAATGTTTCAATCATTCCTATGACAGTACCTAAAAGACCTAATAATGGTGCAACAGCAGCAAGAAGTTTAATAACACTTAAATTCTTCTCCAAAGGAGGAGTAGCTTTTGCAAGAATGTCTTCAAGTTGAGATTCTAATTCCTCTGGATTATTTCCTGCATATGCTGAATAAATATTATTTAATTTACCAAGGATCGAGTTTTCTGCAAATTTATTAGTTTTTAACTCTTTGTTTATAGAGTTTGCCTCTTCATAAAGAAACTTGAACCTAATAGCCCCCATAACCAATCCTACAATTAAAATAATAATTATCACATAGCCGACAAATCCACCCTGATTGATTCTTTGTAAAAAAGTAGCTCTATCAATTAGCTTTGTTAACAAGGAGCCTCTCGTTGGATCAACAAAAATTTCTACATACTCATCAGATTTTTGTAATTTTTTTGCAGACCTGCGAATTGATCTTTCTGGCTGTTTGGGGAGATATTCTAGAAGATTTTGTTCAGTAACAAGGTTTAAATAGTTCCCGTTTGAGACCGAGTTAAACACTCCTATTCTTAAAACGTCTTGGTTAACTAACTCACCAGATTTGGTAAGAATGTCAGTATTATAAGACTTAACTTTACCACTTTGATTTAGCTCGTTAAGTATTTCGTACCACAACCTTTCAAGCTCATCAGTTGTTGGCAGATCTAAACTCTTTCTTTCAGCTAAATCACCCAAAAACTCAATTCTATTTGGGTATTCTATATTTGTTAAAGATAAAATAAATTGACCTTTAGACTCACCAGCAGTTTGACGAACAATACCAAACAACTCTCCAAATGATCCTAATTTAAGTGTTAGTTGTTCTTCTAAATCTGAAAGCTCTGCATCATTGTCTTCATATTGTTTAGTTAATCGTTCGCTTCTTGACTCTTCAAGTTTTAGCTTATATTTAATATTATCTAATAAATTCTGCTGGTTATTTTTATCTGATAGGAACTTATTAAGTCGAGCCCTATCTTCTTTAGCTCTGATTGAGGCTGTTGTTTTTACAGATTCGACAAGTAGATCTAAATCAGTTATGACGGGTTCTGTAATTGGTGCAGAATTAGCTTCTTGAGCATTAACTGAAAAAACTAAAAAGGGTAATAAATATATATTTTTATTCATTTGAATCTCTGTATAAAGGAATTTTAATCAAGGCTGGAGGGGCTTGTTTTGAAGCAATTTTTAGAGCGTCTGCAGTTGCTCTTCTTATTGAAGATGACGCTTTCTGCCACGATGATGATTGTGTATCCCAGTAACCACCTTTGTTACCATCCACTGTGAGGTAAGTTAAGGCTATCCTTCCTACTCTAAGAAAATCTGCGCTTGTCTCAACATCATCAATTAGTATATTGTCTCTATAAGTTTCAATAGTTCTGCCATATTCAAGTTCTGTTTTATAGGCCTCTGTTATGAGTCTAAATTTTTCTGAAGTAGATATATCACCTCTATCCATTGTTTCTTTAAGATTTAATACTCTTGTTGATCTTTCCTTCATTAAGAATGGAAGGTCAAGCAGCACAAAGTTCTCAAGACCATCAATCATTTTAAGCATGAGTGGCACAATTCTCTGATTAGTTTTATCTAATTCATCTATTTTTAAGATAATGTTTTCTATCTCTTCTATTTGAGAATTGATTATCTTTTGAACTTGATCATTGTAAAGCTTTAAAGAGTCAAACTCTTTTGATGTGGCCTGATAATCAGCTAATAAAATTCTAGTTGTTTCATCTAGTTTGACGATCTGTTCTTGTGTAAGCCCTGATTTTTCAATGCTAGATTTAGACAATAAAATCGTATCATTAACAACATTGTTTTCTTCCATAGCATCTTGTGCAAAGGAATGGAAGGAGCTAAAGATAAGCGTTAAAAAGTATAAATTTTTTTTCATATTTGTATATTAAAGTAAAAAGGAGGCCGAAGCCCCCTTTTAGTGTTATTTAATTCTTAGAATCTTAACTGATATGTTAAGAATGCTTGTGGTCCAAATCTTGGATATCTGAATGAATTGAAACCGTAAGGGTAGAAAGAACTACCTGTATCATAATAGGCATCTGTATCAGGGATTGCATCAAATATATTTGTTACAGTCAATGATAAGAACGAGTCTTGAGATAAATCATAACCAACAGCAAGGTTTGTATCAAAATAAGGACTCATAGTCTTGCCATAATACCCTTCTAAATGACCAACTCTTAGTGTAGATGTACTTACAGACCAGTCACCTCTCTGCCATCCGAATCTAATAGATTGTCTGGATCTTGGAGTATATAAGTTATTCATATAGCTGAGCAATGGATCTCCAATATCTTCAGCATACTTTAAATCAATTTGATTTGTACTTGTAATACTGAATGAGAAATCACCAGCAGCATCTGTTACCCAGTTGTAGAAAATAGCAGTATCAACACCTATAAACTCTTGACCAGCAATATTTACAGGAGTCTCATAAAGAGCTGTAATTGAACCTTCAGCTAAGACATTATCATAAGATTCTGGTGTGAAATTCTTACCACCTCTAACAATTGAAGCATATACTTGTGAACAGTATGAGTCAGGATAATTAATTGCTCCTGCAGATGTATCGCCAGCCTCTTGTGCACGACAGATAGCCTCATCTCTCACAATAGAACCTAAATCTTTAGTAGAAACAATATCTGCTAACTGAATATGGAAAGCATCAACAGTAATTAACAGCCTATCAACAGGCTCCCAAGCAATACCTATTGAATATGAGTCGCCCTCTTCTTCTTTAAGATTTAAATTACCAGTTGTAACTCCATCAATATTAATAATACCGTAACCTGGAGATGCTATAGCACAACCTTCGCCTGATTGACCCCAGTCACCTGAAGCGTAGCATTGGTAGAAATCAGTTTCGCTTGTAAAGAATCTTCTTTCTCCAACAAATGAGTATGGAAGATCTGGTGCTTTAAAGGACTCTGACCATGAAGCTCTTACCAATAGGTTATCAACAGGTCTCCATTCAAAAGAAGCACCCATTGTTCTTCTATCGACATTACTTGTTTTACTATCATATTCATCTTGACGCGTTGATAGATTAACTAGGAAATTTTCTGCTAGAGGTATAGCTAACTCAAAACCAAAAGCAGTTCTATCTCTTTCACCACCTCCGTCTACACCACCAACACCCCAAAGAAGCCCGTCTTTGTTTGCTTGACTAAGTTGAACATCGTAACCTTTCGTTTGTTTTTCAACTACAGCAGCGAAACTTAATGGTCCATATGGTAATTGCATAATATCACCGGTAACACTCGCCTGGAATAACTCTGAAAATGCATCAGCTGGCTCTACGTTATCAACTCTCAGAGCTTCAAGCTCCTCAGAAGATTGAGTGCTTAGATACCAATCCCAGTTGTAGCAATTTGGCTGATTATAGCTGGCAGCATAATCATAAACCCCTGAATTGCCATAATATCCATTTGTTATAGACGTTGCATAATCAGTAGCCTCACCATTTGAAAGATCACCATCTAATAGATCTGCTGAATCAAGAACACAGGGATTGCCTGCGCCATCAACACCGCCAATGTTATGAATTTTGTCATATAAAGCTGAAGCTAAGAAATTTCTTCCAGTTTTTACAATGTCATAGGTATTGTCTGTATATGATACGTCCCACTCAAACCCATTCGATAATATACCTCTCGCACCTATATCGATAGTAGTTGTATCCTCATCATAGCTAGATCCTCTTACAGCATTAGTGAATATTTTTTGTATTCTAAAATCCATCATTGAAGCAGTTGCACCTGCATTGGGCTGACCAACTGGGACAACATGGTTCTGTGTATATTGACCACCAAATGCCTGAGGTCCTGCCACCCAAACGAATGGTGTAAATAAGTTATCAAGTGTGCCTTCAGTTTTATTTTTAAGATGAATGAACTTTGCATATATCTCAACTTTGTCAGTTAACTCATATGTACCTGATAAATAAGCAGATGCTCTTGACCTTTCATTGGTAAGTGTTCCATTAGAACTCATATCAAATCCACAATAAGCACCATAGTAGCTTGCAGCATATGCGGCGTGCTGTTCAGGTGTAGAGATGGTATATCCAGGATCAGCCTGAGAACATGATTGGTCTATATACTCACCAGTTGACCAGTCTATTAATGAACCTAAGTTACCTGATTCAGGGTTTAGATGAAGTCCATAGTAAATAGTATCTCTGATAAGTAGGCCTCTTGATGAAAGAGCAACTTCTCTTGAAGATTGATCCTCGTATGAGTCATGCTCACTTCTGCTTTGTATTGGAATAGACTGTTCGTCTCTATATTCAAGTGCGTATGTGTATGCAAGCCTATCAGTGAATCCACCACCAGCAAATTCAAAGTTAACAGTCTCACCACCAGTTCCTGAACCTACACCACCACCGACTTGTGCTCTAAAGGTTTTGTCTTCAAGTCCATCTACTAATATTATATTAACAACACCAGCAACGGCATCAGAACCATAAATTGATGAGGCTCCTGATGTTAATATTTCTATTCTTTCAACAGCCGCCAACGGTATAGCTGCATAGTTAAATGATGCAGACTCTCCATTATATGGGAATGGATAGTCTGACGTTCTTTTGCCGTTAACAAGAACTAAAGTCCTTCCTGGACCAAAATCTCTTAAATTAATAGGTTGAAGTGACTTATTGAAACCAGCCTGAAAGTTTTCTCCATTAACAGAACCAGTGTTCTGAGTTAGATTACTAACTGCATCATAAACAGTTTGAAAGCCTTGGGCTTCAATATCTGATCTAGTTATAGTTATTAAAGGTGTAGCGCCTTCGACGTCGGTTCTCTTAATTCTTGAACCCGTAACACTTACTCGTCCGAGGTCTTGAGAGCCCTCAGATGCTGAAGAGTCACTTGTATTAACAGTTGACTCAACAACTGTTTGCTCAACAACAGCTTCTTGAGCTGCAGTATCTGTGCTCTCGGATGATACCTCCTCTCCAGGATTGTCAGCAAAAACCAGGCCAACAGTTAAGAAAGAAAATATAGTTAAATATTTAAAATTATTCATAGCATATCCCCATATGATTATGTTAAAAACACAGCATTGTGCCGTGTAGTACCTGAAATATACATAAATAGTAGATATTTGTATACATTTTTGGTCATTTAATTTTTTTAATAAAAGTTAATACTTATAGCTAATAAAAGTTAAATTATTAATCATGTAAAGTTACCTTTACATAAATTTAATGATATTATTATTGGTAGTGATTAAATGTATATTCTTATAGGTATTTCTTATGTATAAACTGAACTTAAACAATATGTTACAAGGTCTTTCATTTGCTGTTTTAATGTTAACTATTACAACATTTACTTTAGATGCATCTGCTAAAAATGAAATGATTCCAATCGAAAAGCTTGTCTGTTATGGACAAGGAACTGGCTTTGATCTTTCACCATCAGGTGATTATGTTGCGGCAATGGTTCCGGTAGATGAAAACAAATGCGACATCGAAGACCTATCAGACCAACAACTTAGTCAGTCAAGAGCGGTGCTTGTTGTTACTAATATAAAAACAGGAGAAGCAAAAGTTTTGTCTGGAACCTCAATAACAACTGCTGTTGCCAGTTTTGAGTGGCTAAATAATGATCAGCTGCTTTTAACTAGGGATGGCAGAGCAGAGATGGATTCATATAGTTATTACATAATTGATAAGGATGGCAAGAACAGTGAGCTACTTATTGAAGCATCAATGAATAAACGTTCGGCTGGCTATTCAATTCCTCGTGTAACTGGCATTTACCCAAAATTCCCTCAGAAAGTTATGGTCACCCTTAGTAGAGGCTCATCTAATTCTAGAGATCATTATTGGCTTGATCTAGATACAAAAAAAACAACACTTATTGCAAGAGAGCCATCAATTAAAAATGAACAAGCAGCGGGATATTTATTTGACCACAATGGAGTTTTAAAAGGCTTCTCAACATATACAACCGAAGGACCAGATATGGGCTTGGTAAATTCATTTTATTTATATAATCAGGATGGTTCTTTCGAAAAAATAAATAGCTGCAGACACCAAGCAGCCTGTTTTACTCCGCTTCGTTTTGATATCGATAACACTACCCTATTAGGGGTTGGCCAAGCTGTTCAGCCAGATGGTTCTATTCTTAATGAAACTGATACTAATGCGCTATGGGCATACGATACGATTAATAGGGAATTTATAGAAATGATCTATCATGATCCAGACTTTGATCTTGCAGCTCCTCTTCAGGGCTCTGGATATTTAAGAATGTGGTTTGATAATAGCTCAACAGCTGGAACGGAACTCTTTGGATTCTCATACCAAGCTGAAAAAACTAAGAAAATATATTTTGATAACTACTTTGCATCTATTAATAAATCACTTGAGGCAGTATTTGAAGGTTATCAGGTTTCAGTTTCAGATTGGAGCTCAGATCTATCTAAGTTTTTAGTTAGGGTCACTAGTTCATTTGACCCAGGTACTAGCTGGTTTTTTGATTCAACGACCGGAAACCTTGTACAGGTTTCATCACCTTCAAGGCCATGGTTGGATGATTATGAGATGGCAAAAACCGAGCCTTTTACATATACAGCAAGAGATGGCTTGAAGCTTCATGGTTATATTACTTTGCCAGTTGGTTATGAAAAAGGAACCAAAATACCATTTATTGTTCACCCACATGGCGGGCCAAATGCTAGAGACTACTATCAATATAATACTGAAGTTCAATTTTATGCATCCAGAGGGTACGGTGTAATACAAATGAATTATAGAGGCTCTACTACATACGGTAGGTCGGAAATGATTCTTGCAAATCATGAAATGGGTAAAACAATGCAAACAGATAAATATGATGCGCTGTTCTGGGCAAGAGACCAAGGTTATGTTGATATGGATAAAGTTTGTATCTCTGGAGCTAGTTATGGAGGCTATGCAGCAATGCATGCTGCAACAAAAATGCCTGGAATGTTTAAATGCATAATTGCCTATGTTGGCGTTTATGACCTCACCGAAAGCGAGGATCTTAGAGGGCTCATGTGGGGCAAATGGGGAATGCAGCAAGAATATGTTGAAAAAGGTGATCCCAAAGATCCCGAGGATTATAAAAACTTATATGACAATAGCCCAAACTATTTCGTTGAGAATATTACTGAGCCTGTTTTAATTATCACTGGAAGACGAGATCGAAATGTTAGGTTCCAAGATACAGTTAATATGGTTAATGAGTTCAGAAAGTATGGTGTTGAGCATGAATATATTATCAAGGGAGATGAGGGCCATGGCTATACTAAAGAGTCATCAAGATTAGAGCTCTGGCAGAGGTATGAAAAGTTTTTAGCTAAATATTTAGACTAGAAGCTAGCTATATCTGTTTGTTTCTGACCAAGTATTAAGGAATGCACATCGTGCGTTCCTTCATACGTGTTAACCGCTTCTAAATTCATACAGTGACGTATCACGTGATACTCATCACTAATTCCATTGCCGCCATGAATATCTCTAGCCTCTCTTGCTATATCAAGCCCTTTTTGGCAATTATTTCTTTTTACAAGTGAAATCATTTCTGGTTTCATTTTATTATCATCAATTAGCCTCCCAACGCGAAGAGCACCTTGAAGGCCTAAAGCTATATCTGTTTGCATATTGGCAAGTTTCATTTGAACAAGCTGTTTTGAGGCAAGCGGTTTTCCAAATTGAATTCTGTCTAACGAATATTCTAAGGATGCATTCCAGCAAAATTCTGCAGCTCCCATTGCACCCCAGGCTATTCCATATCGAGCCATATTTAAGCAAGAAAACGGACCTTTAAAACTTTGAACATCTGGTAAAACTTTTTCATCAGAAACAAAAACATCATCAAGGAATATCTGTCCTGTTATAGAAGCTCTTAATGAAAACTTTCCTTCAAGCTTTGGAGTATTTAAACCATCAACTCCCCTATCAACTATAAAACCTCTGAGTATGCCCTGCTCATCCTTTGCCCAGATAATTAGAACATCAGCAATTGGTGAATTAGTTATCCAGGTTTTAGAACCATTTAAGTTATAACCACCATCTACTTTTTTAGCATTAGTTTTCATTGAGCCAGGATCTGAACCTGCATCTGGCTCTGTAAGACCAAAACACCCTATCAAGTCACCATTAGCCATTTGAGGTAAATAAAATTCTTTCTGTTCTTCTGAGCCAAATTTATGAATAGCATGCATTGCTAATGAAGTTTGCACACTAAAAGCAGATCTGTAACTCGAGTCTACTCTTTCAATCTCTCTAGCAATAAGACCATAAGAAACATAGTTAGTGCCTGCGCATCCATAACCGTCTATAGGAGCTCCTAAAAAACCAAGCTGGCCCATTTCTTTATAAATAGATTTATTAAATATTTCATTCCTATTAGCATCTAATATTCCTGGCATTAATTCTTTTTGACAATAGTCTCTCGCAGATTTTTGAATACTGAGTTCTTCGTCAGTTAACTGGTCGTCTAATAATAAAATATCTTGAATGGTCATAATTTATATCCTCTCAATTCTTATAATACCAAATCTTGGTGAAGAATAAGTAATAGAATCTTTGTCTAATTCACTTTTAACAATTCTTATCATTTCAACACTGTTGCCACAAATAATAATCAGTGGAATCTCGCTTTGATATTGATATACAAAGTTAAGAATAATTCCTTCAACATCAAAATGTCTTTCCCCATGAAGATCTAGATGTGTAATACCCCTTTCTTGAAAAACGTTCATGAACTATTATTACATTCCTAATTAATAAAATAAAAATAATGGCTAAACTTCATTTTTTCTACTCAACAATGAATGCTGGAAAGTCTACATCACTCCTTCAATCTAATCATAACTATTTAGAAAGTAATTTAGATACAATAATTTTTCTTCCTGATGAGACCAATAAGTCATCTAAAGGCCAGATAGTCTCAAGAATTGGATTAAAGGCCAAGGCCGTAATAGCTGATAAAGATTTTAATTTTATTGTGTACGTTAAAAAAAATAAAACATCGAAATTAAGCTGCATTCTTATCGATGAGGCTCAGTTTCTCTCTAAAATTCAAATCAGGCAGCTAGGAGAAGTAGCCGATAAATTAAATATCCCAGTTATGTGCTATGGGATAAGAACTGACTTTAGAGGTGAGCTTTTTGAGGGTAGCTCAGAGCTTCTTGCTCTTGCAGATAATCTCATTGAATTAAAAACTATTTGTTATGACTGTGGAAGGAAGGCTACTATGGTTGTTAGGGTGGATAAAGATGGAGGGGTTGTTACTGAGGGCTCAAAAATACAGATTGGTGGAAATGATCAGTACACTCCAGTATGCAGAAAGCATTTTAGAAAAAGAACCAAACTAATATAAAAGGAACACAATGAACTATTTAAACACTCAATACCTTCTAGATAAGCGACCATCAGGAATGCCTGAAGATGACTGCTGGAAGCTTCATCAAGAATCCATTACTTCTTTAGAAAAAAATGAAATTCTTATTGAAGTTAAATATCTTTCAATTGACCCGTATATGAGAGGACGAATGAATGAAGGGGCCTCATACGCGGCTCCAACAAAAATTGGTGAGCCAATGGCAGGTGAAACCGTTGGTGTTGTAGTTGAGAGTAATTCAAATATATTTAAAGTGGGTGATAAAGTTTGTGCGCACATGGGGTGGCAAACATACATAAAAACAAAAGATACAAATCCAGTATTGTTAAAAGTTCCAGAATCCTCAATACCTTTATCTGCGTATTTAGGAACTGTTGGTATGCCTGGCAGAACAGCTTACTTTGGACTTAATAGAGTAGGCAAACCAAAAGCTGGAGAAACATTAGTTGTTTCAGCCGCATCAGGTGCAGTAGGAACTGTTGTTGGTCAATTAGCTAAATCATATGGACTACAAGTTATTGGTATCGCAGGTGGACCAGAGAAATGTTCCTTTGTTAAGGATGAGCTAGGTTTCGACGCTTGCATTGATTATAAAGCTGGTAATTTGGTAGCCGACCTTAAAAATGCTTGCCCAAATGGAGTGGATATTTATTTTGAAAATGTAGGTGGAGAAGTTACAAGAGCCATTGCTCCCCTTCTTAATAAAGGATCAAGGGTGCCTGTTTGTGGTTTCATATCTCAATACAATGCAAAAGATATATTTGAAACTGAGACTCCATTTCATGTACTAGGAAAGCTTAATCCAAAACCAGTTCATAGATTCTTTGTTGTCACTGAGTGGGCCGATGAATGGGATAAGGCAACGAATGAAATATCAAAACTAATTGAGAGCAATGATTTAATTTATCGAGAAACTATTACCAAAGGTTTTGAAAATGCACCCCAGGCACTTAGAGATGTTTTGACTGGTAAAAACTTCGGAAAACAAATCATAGAAATCTAATACACCAAACTCCAGACGAAAAAAAACAGAGGCTAGCTCTGTCTTTTTAATTCGAGATCCTTAGGGGTCTAAAGTGAGATTATCCTTAGCTCCTTGATTTCTTTCTCTTGAAATCTTGGTGGGTTTATAAGCTCTTTTTTATCGTCGACTCTTACAAACGCTTTCACCCTATGGGCTCTACCTCTTTGATTCTCTCTACGTCCCGTCTGCAGTTGATCTTTAGTCGGAATCAAGTTGGTCTAGTAATATTACGCCTATGAAATTTATTGTCAACACCTAAAATGCAAAAAGATTAATTAATTTGCAAATTGTTATCTATTTAAATTATTTGTATATATAAAATATATGTTTACTATATTAACCATGAAAACATTCTTACCAAAAAAAGACCCGTTACAAAAATATAAAACTTCTACAAAGTCTCTCGAAACACTAGCTCATATTGCTAATCAGCTTCCCAAGCTACTTCTTACCGGGACTGTTCAGAAAACAATACAATCTTTATCGGTGAACGCACTTTCTATAGACAAGGTAATTAAGAATAATGATCAACGTGAACTAAAATTAGCAATGACGCATTTAAGCTTTATTGCACATGCTTATATTTGGGGCGGCACCAATCCAGAAAAAATACTACCAGAAGTGATTGCAAAACCATGGGTAAAAGTTTCTAAGATTCTTGGAAGACCACCCATTCTTAGCTATGGGAGTTATTGCTTGGATAACTGGTATAGACCAAACCCTAAGGAAGAGATATCTTTAGAAAATGTTGCTCTTTTAACAAATTTTTTAGGTGGTGTTGATGAAGATTGGTTTGTAACCATTCATGTATGTATAGAAAATGCAGCCAGCAAGGCTGTTGATGCAGCAACAAAATTATCTTTCCTTAAAGAAAGTGATTCCATAGAATCTTGCTCTGTTCATCTGAAAGACATCATCACCTCCTTGCGAGAAGTAAATAAGATTTTTTCCAGGATGCCAGAAAAATGTGATCCTTATGTTTATTATCACAGAGTGCGGCCTTTTATTTTTGGAACTAAAGATAATCCAGATCTCAAAAAAGGACTTATTTATGAAAACCAGTTTGACAATAAACCTCAATTTTATAGAGGTGAAACTGGCGCACAAAGCAGCATTATGCCCTTCCTAGATGGTGCACTTGGTATTTATCATACCCAAGATCATCTAAGGCACTATCTAAATGAAATGAGAGACTATATGCCTCCAGAACATAAATTAATGATCGAAAAAGTAGAAGCTAGGTCTAATGCAAAAGAATTTATTCATAAATCCAAGAAATTAAAAAATGAATATAACAAATGCCTTGAAGAGATTAGACAGTTTAGAGCCATGCATCTTGAATTTGCTGCAACCTATATTCATAAGCAATCCCAGATAAAAAACCCATTTGGTAGAGGAGGATCAACTATCACAGGTACTGGTGGAACTCCTTTTATGAAGTACTTAAAGAAGCATAGAGATGAAACTCAAAAGCAAAAAATAAAGAACTAAGCAGCGCCCTCTACAATAACAACCAATCGTTCTGCAGATTTCTTAATAAATTCTAGAGCCAGTTGATAGTCATCAGATTCATAACAAGACTTTGCTTCATCAATAGAATTGAACTCGATTAAGACAGTCCTTTCGTAACCCTCTCCTTCTAGCTCAATTTGCTTACCGCCCCTGGTTAGAAATGTGCCATTAAATTTAGTGACTATAGGTCCGGCTAATTCGACATATTTTGCAAACTCTCCAGGTTCAAATACATGACATCTGACTATCCAATATGCTTTCATTTATGCCTTAAATTTTAGTCGCATTTCATGCAAGATTGGCTCTGTATAACCGCTAGGCTGAACCCTACCTTTGATTGCAAGATCACAGGCTGCCTGGAAGGCTATCCCATCATAAGATGGAGCCATATTTATATACTCTGAATCAGAAACATTTTGACCATCGACGATCTCTGCCATTTTTTTCATTGACTGCATAACCTGCTCCTCAGAACAAATATCGTGGTGAAGCCAATTGGCTATGTGCTGACTAGAGATTCTGCATGTCGCTCTATCTTCCATTAGACCAACGTTATTAATATCTGGAACTTTTGAACAACCAACACCCTGATCAACCCACCTGACTACATACCCCAAGATACCCTGAGAGTTATTATCCAATTCAGCTGATATCTCATCCTCAGTAAGTGATTCTGGATTGGGATGTAATGGTATTGTGAGTATGTCATCAATACTTGCCTTGGATCGTGTTTGAATTTTTTCTTGTTCAGCATCTACCAGTATTTGGTGATAGTGAATAGCATGAAGTGATGCTGCTGTTGGTGATGGAACCCAAGCACAGTTAGCACCTGCTTTCGGATGCATTGTTTTTGTATTGTACATTCCTAGCATTTCATCAGGCATTGGCCACATACCTTTACCAATTTGAGCATTACCCCTAAACCCAGTCTCAAGACCAGTATCAACATTCCAGTCTTCGTATGCTGCAATCCAGGGTTGCTGCTTCATGTCTGCTTTGGCAATCATTGGACCGGCCTCCATACTGGTATGGATTTCATCTCCAGTTCTGTCCAAGAATCCTGTATTAATAAAAATAACTCTGTCCTGTGCTGCCTTGATACATTCTTTAAGATTAACTGTTGTTCTTCTCTCTTCATCCATAATGCCAACTTTTATAGTCAAAGGCTTAATATTGAGTGCCTTTTCAACTGCTGCAAATAAATCACATGTAAAGTTAACCTCCTCAGGCCCATGCATTTTTGGCTTAACTATATAAACACTACCAGTTTTAGAATTTTTAAAATTACTATTGCCATTAAGATCATGCATAGCTATACAAATAGTAAACATTGCATCAAGAATTCCTTCAGGTATTTCTTCTCCACTTGCATCTATTACTGCTGGATTTGTCATTAAGTGGCCTACGTTTCTAACCAACATAAGACTCCTTCCTGGCAAAGTAAACTCTCGCCCTTGAGGAGACTTATAGGATCTATCCTGACTTAACTCTCTAGTCATTTCTTGTCCATTCTTTAAAAATGTTTCTTGCAAGCTTCCTTTCATTAAGCCTAGCCAGTTTCTATACACTACAGTCTTGTCAGCACCATCTACAGCAGCTACAGAGTCCTCGGCGTCTTGGATTGTCGTAATAGCTGATTCAATTAATATATCTTTTATCCCAGCCGGGTCTGACTTCCCAATAGGGTGTGATTTATCTATCTGGATTTCAAAATGTAAATTATTATTTTTGAACAGCAATCCAAATGAATCATTTCCACTATCAACATATCCCATATAAGACTCTTGATTAACAAGACTTACAGTCGACCCATCATTCAATGACATTGAAAGAGTCTCATCACCAAAATCAAACCCATTAACATTAGCAAATGAGCCATTTACCAAAGGAATTGTTGAATCAAGAAAGTCTTTGGCAAATGCAATAACTTTATCGCCTCTAACCGGATTATAAGCACCAGCTTTTGTAGCGCCATTATCCTCAGATATCACATCTGTTCCATACAAAGCATCATATAAACTTCCCCAACGAGCGTTAGCTGCATTTAAAGCAAACCGCGCATTCATAACAGGCACTACAAGTTGAGGACCAGCGATTGTCTTAATCTCATCATCAACATCTGAGGTAGATATTGTGAAATCTCCAGTATCAGGAACTATATACCCAATCTCTTTTAAGAAATCTTTATATTCTTCATGGTTATGCTCAGTATTTTTTCTTGCAAGGTGCCACTCATCGATTTGCGATTGAATAACTTCCCTTTTATGCAAGAGTGCTTTATTTCTAGGACCAAATTCTGCAAGGATTGATTCAAGTGAATTCCAAAAATGCTCAGGGCTAATATCTAAACCTTCTAGAACTTCATTCTCTAGAAAACTTTTTAATTCCCCTGAAACTTGCATAGATTGTGGTTCTTGGCTTTCAGATTTGACTGAACTAGTGTCCGTTTGAGTTTTAAAAAAAGAGGCTATTTTGTTTAAGATATTCATGTTCAAAATTATAGCAACTTTATATGATTATCCAACATGCAAAAATATTAACTAATTTTTTTTATTTCAACATCTGGGTCATAGCCCCATATTGAATTCGGTTTTAGTGCGGCAACCGGTGTGTACTTCATTAAAAAATTTCTGCAAAAGGCAATAAGAGGATTTGAAATATGATTTAATTTTCCTTGTAGCGCTGAGTCTTTATATATTTTTTTTACTCTTTTGTATCTAAGTTTTTGATACATTATTTGAGATGTTTTCATACTATCATTTAGTTTAATTAGCTTTCCAAAGATATATGCATCCTCCAATGCCATGCAGCCTCCCTGCCCTAAAAACGGAACCATTGGATGTGCAGTATCTCCTAAAAAAGTAATATTGTTATCGAATAATTGATCGGGTATTTTTTTTGTATATACGCCCCATTTATATATCTCATTGCTGTCTTGAAGTGCTTCATAGATATGCCTTGTTGATTCTGGCAGGTCATAACATAGGCCCTCATATGTCCCTTTAGTCTTCCAGGACTCTTCTGTCTTTTTTGAGTTCTTTATGGCGGCTACAAAACTGGTTCTAGTATTGTTGATTGGATACGTCACTATGTGGAAGTTAGGTCCAAGATGGATATGATTCTCGCTTTGATTTTCTTCAAGAATCCCTCTCCATACCGAATATCCACTGTAAACTGGTTGCTCACCATCTTTATATATTAATGACCTGCATTTTGATTTAATCCCATCACAGGCTGCAATATGATTTACATTGAAGGAATTACCATTTGTAAAAGATATACTTGGATCAATTAAGTTAATACCTGAAACTTCGTGATCAAACAAAACTTCGCCGCCTAAGGAAAGATACTTATTAAGTAAATTTTTATACAGACATTGTCGTGATGTGGTCACAATATCTACTGGAAATGAGGTTAATTTATTTTGTTTATAGAAAAATTGAACTTCTTTAGGGTTGCCAGATTCGTTTCGCAGCTCTTTTTCTATGCCAATGTTTCTGATAACTCTTAACCCATTTGGAGAAATTGATATTCCAGCACCTTGCTCACTAGCAGTTGATGATTTTTCAAAAATAATCACTGGTACGCCTGATTCCTTTAATACACATCCAAGTGTTAAGCCTGAAATGCCTGCTCCAATAATTGCTATATGCGATGAATAATCTTTCATGTAAATATTATGCACCTTTTATAAAATTAAGAAAAAAAAATGGGAGCAACTGCTCCCATTTTTATAATAAAAATACTACTAATTAACCTGCAGCCTTCATTGAAGAACCAAAGTATGATCTGGCGTTGTTACAAGAAAATCCTTTTAGATTTTTTGAAGCTTCAGATTCATTAATTTTTGAGTAAAACAAATCTGCATTTGAGCCCCTTTCTGAAATTGATGACGAATACATCAGTCTAATAAAATCGACTCCGTCATCAAGCTTTAAGCCTGCTTCAGGAACAATTAATTTTCTACCAACTGTATCACCTTGAGATTGTGCATAAATAGCAAAATCCTTATAAAGATCATAAACTTTTCTCATATCATAGCCCTCATCAAGACTGCAATCAGCATAAGTTGCGTACATCATATTGCCAGCTGCCATAGAGCTAGGCGATGAAACTGTCCATTGCCATGTATCTATTTGTCTAGAATTAGTTACCGGAAGTGATTTAAGAAGATCTCCACCTCCACCTGTAATCCATTCCTCTAGTCCAGCAAATTGCTCTGAAGGGTTAGGCCATGTATTTACCCAAACAATATCTTGTGCTGCCATATCTGAATGAAAATATGGCTGCAATATTGCAGTCGTCATATTTTTATAGGTGTCGCCTTTTTCTTCCATCCATTCGGCCATATCCTCATACCAATCTACAAGGTCATCTATGTCCTTTCCTTTATTAAAGGTCCCTACGTAGTATTCTGCTTTGTTTGTTTCTGGTTCGTATTTATTCTTGCTCTCTTCATGGTGATCAGCAAAGACTCCCATCGAAAAAACAAAAGTTAATGTAAATAATATTCTCATTCTTCTCTCCATATTAATTTAAATGTCTATTAATAATACATGAGAAGCTCTATACAGCTGGATAAAAAAGTTCTTATAAATATATATATTATTTAGTCTATTTTTCCTGACAGATCGAATTGATTAATAAAAGACCATATTTCTTTGGTAGCACCAACACCATAAATAGATTCTATAGGCCATCTGTGTCCCATACCACTACTCTTAAATAGCTCTACTCGTACATCATTTTGACAGTCTTTGTATGTTTTATGATCAACAGAAATACCAAGATCAAAAAAATCTATAACTTCAACATCTGGAGCTGAATTGCATAAGTTGTAATTAGACCAGAACTCCAAAGTAGTTTCTATTGGCAACATTCCTAGAGCTGAATTACCATCAAATGGGACTGTTGGATCTAGCGCCCCATGAATTTGCATAACTGGTGTTGGATGCTCTGGATTACAGTCCGTCAACATTTCTGTGCTGAATGAGCCAGTTACAGATACGATTGCAGCAATTCTTGAGCTTAAGTTGCATGCAAGGTTATAGCTCATAAAGCCGCCATTGGACATTCCAGAAGAGTAGATTCTATTCTTATTAATTGCTGCTTTGTCATCTATAAGATCAATAACAGTATTGATAAAATCAATATCATCAACAGTACTGCCAATAGTCCAGGCACCAACATTCCAATGCGATGAGCTAGATGCTAAAGCAGTTTCTAATTTGTAACCTTGTGCATATACAACAATAGCTTTGTTAGTGTTCGCAAAAGATTCATGCTCCGTATAGGCCTTATGCGTTTCAGCAGATGACCCATAGCCATGCAATGCAAACAAAACTGGGGCTTCGTCATTATTGGTTATGGTTGTTGGTGTATATATTAAATAGTATCTATCTAGACCCTTATGGGTTAGTGAACATCTTTCTGTGTTTGTGGAATAAGAAACACATGTTTCAGGTGGTTCTGATACAGGTGGTGTTGGCGATGACTCAATATCATTGCTTGATGAGCCTCCTCCACCACATGAGACAATAATCAACAATGTCAGTGATAAGTATAAATAATTTTTAGTGATCATTAAGATAATTTAACTTATAAAGATAAAGAATCAAAGGTGAAATTGGTGCGGTACGCCGGTCTCGAACCGGCGGCCTTCTGCTTGGCAAGCAGACGCTCTACCAACTGAGCTAGTACCGCAATTGAGGAGTAATATAACCTTTAAGACATATCCTTTCAAGCATCAATTAAAAGCTATACGCGAAAAAATAGGATTGAATTAAATTATTAATTTACTTTAATTTTTTTAATTTCTTTGAAGCCAAATTCATCTTGTGAAAGCAGAATAAAATAGGCAGCATTAACAGAAACAGGAATAGCTATTTCAAAATCTTGAGCAATATATGCTTGAAAAGTAGCTTCATCTTCATAGCCTATATGGTCAATATGCAAAGTAAAAGGATCACCTAGGCCAGCTAGCATAATTTGATTTCCTTCCTCATTAAGAACTCTAATTGCGTATTTATCTTTACGAGATATCAGTCCATATTTCTTTAAGGATTGTCTGCTAGGTTTTGCTATCTTTACATTGGTTAGTGAAATATTATTTACGCCGCCAGTAATACTAAATATTTTAGCTTCGACCTGAGGGTTAGCTTTTAAATCTAACCTATCAAATTGTTTAATTAAATCTGCTTCCTCTGCAATGAGGTTAAAAGCAAATAAAATACAGATTATTAAATACATTTTTTTTACCATTTCGCCCAATTTATCCCCCATGTAAAACCTAAAGGACCGTTCATATAGCCATAAGAGAACTCGCTATACTCACTTGGATCAGGTTCATATCTAAAGTCGTTACATTTATCGTTAGAATAATCAGCACACCACACAAAATAGGATTGAAGCATCCCTTCATAAAAGTCACTATTATCTAATACATCATCAGTTGCAGTTACAGTGCCAGTTAAATCTATCACCTTGGCTGTATAAATATCAACTCCAGTAGATCTGTTAAAAGAAACAGATTTTTGGTTTTGAAAGGCAACTCTCTCAACACCATTTACATACCACTTAAGCGTAAGCTTAGATGTGTCATATTCTGCATCAATAGTCATCTGCCAAGCAGCATTATTATCAGTAAATCCAAAATTTACTAAATCTTCAAATGCATCATAAAAACCTTGATTTTGAATTGAGCCAATTGCGAAGCCCTCAAGATTTACATCCCCATAGCCACCACTTGAACATGAGTCCATTATTGAACAGAATGTTGGTCTATAGTTGTCAAATTCCCCATAATAATTTCCCTCAAAAAGGCCTACACCCGCACAATCAGGATTTTTTCCAATAAAAGGATAATATGGCTCGCCTCCATCTGCATCATCTGTTAGTGGACCCCATATATTTGCGAGACAACCACAATTGGTATTAACAACATACTCATCTGCGTCTCGATCATAAATACTTCCATCACCAACGTTGTAGCACACTTCAATATCTCTACCTAAAACGTTTAATTGATTATCTATATGATGATTCCATTTTAAAAGTGAAACATCATTTTGAGTTGATGTGTTGACGTTAAGTTCAGCATATTCACTAACATCCCTCTCATCATCTGATCTATACTCATCCCCCATATACCCGTGCGCATGGCCAAGCTCATGCATGAGAGTCGTGCTTGTTCTTTCAGGATCAGTATCTCTAATCCTTTGAATATTTCTATTGCCTACATTTACCCCTCTACCTTGAACTCTTGTAAGTGAAGAGACCAAGACATAATCTGTAAGTAGATCTGCAAAAATCCCTGTATCCATATCTTCAATACAATAAATATCTTCGTCATAATCATAGCAGCCTGTTCTGATTCCTAGGGGTGATGTTCCATCTGGATCAACTGGCTCAGCAGAAATAATTGTAAAGAAGTCTTCACTAAAAAAATCTGATGCATCTGAATCATTCAGTTTATTAATTGAGGCTAGCAAGGCTCGTCTATAAAGAACAATATCAGATGCTCCATCCAATGAATCAGCTATAAATAAATATTTAGTTTTTCCCAACGAACTTGGGTTTCCAGAAAGATAATAAACAGTATAATCTTTCGGTGTTTTAGTGCCACCATCAGCCCCAAAACCATCCTCTGGGTCATCATCCTGTTGAATAGTTATGGTTGTTTTATTGGACACAAACCAAGTTTCAAAACTTAAGGTGCCACTGCTAGTGCTATCACTAACCCTCAATTGAGCACTATAAAGACCAGCTTTTTCAAGAGCAGAAAGATTAACTTCAAAAACACCAGAACCATTTATGTTTTCACCTGTATCAAGAGTAAAAGTGCTATTTATTGATTGATCTCCAATAAGCGTATCAAAGGTTAGATTTGCAATATCAGTATCTATGTCAGTTACCATTACTCTAAATGTCTGCTCATCATCAAATAACATTGTATTTTTTGAAAAATCATTACTAACTTCAAATACTATCGTTGGCTTATCATCAACCGAATTAACTGTTATATTTGCATTCCCAGTTTCTGTTAGGTTTTTTTCAGCTACATTGACTGTATATTCAAACTGATCTGTTCCAAAGTAATTACTATTTGGTCTATATGAGAAAGACCCATCACTATTTAAAGTTAAGTTGCCCGATGATACATCTGACGTTATGGAATAAGATAAAGTAACGGACTCATTGGCTGACGCTGCAATAGAACCACTTAGTTCAGTGTCTTCATCTGTAGAAAAAATTCCTGATGCAAGAGTTAATGCAAATGCCTTTACTGTTACCGAGTCTGAACTAGAGCCGCCAGCACCAGTACAAGAAATAGAATATGTGTTATCGCCAGCTGTTGAGACAGTTACTGTCTCTGAGCCAGAAGATGTTGTCTGACTTGTCCATGAAGCCGAACAAGCATTTGCGTTTGTTGATGACCAAGATAGCGTTGAGGTACTGTCTAATAAAACTGATAATGGATCAGCCGACAGATTAACTGTTGGTAAGGGGTTTGAGGGAATTTGAGGTGCTGGCATATCACTGCCACCACCACCTCCTCCACCACAAGAAGCAATTAAAAGGACTAGAGGAAAATATAAAAATCTCATCTAAAAAATTATATATTAAATAAAAAAAAAGAGGGCTAAAAGCCCTCTTTTTAATTCCAATAAATTGTCTTACAGCTTGTATCTGAAACCTAATTTGTAAACAGGTCCTTGATCTTGATATAAGAAAAGCATTTCATTGTGTCTTGCAAACAATCTTACATCTTCATCTGTAATATTTTGCGCTTCAATAAATACAACTGAATTCTCATTAACATTATATGATGCACTAAAATCAACTTGACCTCTTTCTTCAACAAATAGAGGATTGTATGAGTCCATACCAGCATATGTCTCAGCTTTTAAATTATAAGAAATTCTTGCTGAATATTTTTCATCTTCATAGAAGACTGATAAGTTAGCTGCGTCACCAAATCCAGGTAAAGCAAACTGCTCACCAACATAAGCTGCGTCTACATCAGTGTCACCACCAACAAGAGTTGCATTAGCTAGAACACCAAAGTTATTATCAAATAAATGTTGAACTGATACTTCAAAACCATCAAGAGTTCCATCATATTTGTTAACAGGTCTGAATACTTCGAATTGTGCTAAAGGATCTCCATCAGCTGCACTTCCAACAAATACTGCATTACCATCACCGCCTGTACTTGTAACACAACCTGCTTCAGATCTACCTGATGCGGCACAACCAAATGTGAACCCAGTTCCAGCTATCCACGCATAGTCTTGAACTTGGTTAACCCAAGGAGCACAACCCCAGTAGCCTTGACTTGCTGTCCACTGACAAAAGGCATCATTTACATTATTGTCGATTCCAGCATTCAAACCACCGGCTGTAACATCAGCAACATTATTAAATGATGTAGTTCCTTGACCAGATCCATGATAGTCAGAAATATCTTTTCTAAAGTAGTTCACAGCAAAATAGCTGCCTTCTTTATAGTAATGTTCATAGGCAACATCAAAGTTCTCTGCAGTATATGGCTGTAAGTTAGGGTTACCTGAAAATACTTGTCTAGGTGTAAATGGAGTGTATGAAGACATAGTAAATGAACTGCTTAATGTTTCTAAAGCAGGTCTTGATAATGTCTTACTTGCACTAAATCTTACTAGTTGATTTTCAGCAAATTCGTACGAAATATTGAAGTTAGGTAAGAATGAGTCACTCGCACCTGTATCAACAAAAGTTTGTACCGGTCCATCAACCATATTAATCCTTTGCGGGCCATATGCTACACCTTCATAGCCATAGTCTCCGAATCCCCAAATTGTTGCAACAGGTAATGCTGCTGCACCAATAGATGATCTAGTAACATCTTCATATCTTAGCCCAAGCTGAGCTCTTACCTCTCCACCATTTGAAGTTACGTATTCGAAATTAAAGTTTGCATAAAGTGATTCGATAACTTCTGAAACAGATTCATCGCTATCAACCGCACCTTTACACATGACTCCTCTTGTAGTTGTCTGAAGTCCAGTTGCTCCATTAGTAAGTCCGTTAGGATTGCCGTTAGCATCAACAGCATCATCAGCAGTACATTCCCATGTATCATGACCATTAGCTGAGAACCAATTTTCTCCCATGAATGAATAGTTTAGCCAACCAGTTCTTTCAAACAAGTATTGAGCCTGTTGAGGATCCATAGCTAAGTAATGAGTATTAGTACCTGACCCTAAATAGTCAACAAGATTTACTTTTGTAAATGCTGCATCGTCCCAAAGGGCATATGCCAACATTATTGGATTACCAGGTCCTAAGTTTGAACTTCCTTTCATATCATTTCTATACTTTTGAGCAACAAAATTTTGTTTTAATCTAGAAATACCAAACTCAACAGATGTAAGTGATTCCATTACAAGACCAGAGTCGTTATCCCATACTCCATTGAATTGAATTTGTGAATTATCACTTCTTTTATCTTCGTATACGATTGAACCTTCTCTAGCAACCATGTCTTGTGCATCGAATTCTGTTATATCATTTATTTGAGCAACACCATTAGCATCACAGCAATAAAATCTTTTATTTAACCAGCTTAACGCACCAACAGGGTTGTTAAAATCAAATCTTCTGTCAAACATTGAACCTGCTTGTTCAAAGATTCCAGCTTGACCAAACCCAGGCCATGAACCGCCAGTAAAGGTAACGTTGTTGTCAGCATATGATCCATCTGGATTACCTTTTTTAGCAGCTGTTGAATTGTGATAATCAATTTCTAAAGTTAGAGTGTCTGAAGCAGCAATTTCAATATTTAAGCCTAAAGATTTATTAGTGCTTTTGTTTTCACCCCATGTAACTGAGTTAGTAAAGCTTTCGCCATAAAAAACGTCATTAGCTTGATGAGTTTCCATACCACTTACTACAGCGCCATTTTCATTGATAACCATTTCTCTATTGTTCCAACCAGCAAAATATGATCCAAACTGAACACCGTCAGTTTCAAATTCAACATCTGACCATGTGTAATCTAAAGTAGTTCTAACTTTTCCTAATTCAAACTGGAAAGCAGTTTGAGCGTTATTTCTAACTCTTTTGTTATTTTTAAATTTGTAATTTAGAGCTTCAGGATAAAAAATTTCACCATCAGTTCTTTTACTGTTGTTAGTAACAACTGAGTTACTAGGAAATCTATATGTTAAGCCTTCATCAACCATCGGCAACCATGCAATTTCGTTAGTACCATCTTCTCTATTCTCTCTATCTTGATGTGATCCAGAAATTGAGAAGCCCCATGACATATCGTTGTACATATTTTTTGTAGCATATAAAAAGTCTACTTCAGGAGTAACATCCCCTTTTGAATGATCATAAGCTCTTGCAGAAACTGATCCAATTGTATCCTGGCCAATATCTAATGGTTTTGTTGTTACCATGTTTACTGTAGAACCCAGACCACCAGTAGGCAAAGTTGCGTTAGCTGATTTATAAACCTCAACAGCAGCAATACCGTGTGCTGAAATATCACCAAAATTAAATGATCTTCCACCTACATACCTTCCTGGTACTGTTGGCATTGACCTTCCATTTAAGGTAACCAAGTTAAACTCAGGCCCTAAACCTCTGACAGAGATCTTTGTACCTTCATCATTACTTCTTTCAGTTGTAACACCTACAAGCCTTGCAAGTGATTCAGCAAGGTTTCCGTCTGGAAACTTACCAATGTCTTCAGCTGAAATAGCATCAACAACACCGACATTTTTTCTTTTAATGTTGATTGCATCAATTAAGCTATTTCTAATACCAGTTGTTACGATTTCTTCAACTGCTGCTTCATCAGCTTCTTCAGCCTCTTGAGCATTTACAAACGTTGATAGTGGTAGTAATACCATTAATGATAATAAATATTTGTTCACAGATTATTCCCCTTTTATGTGTAAAACAGCGGCCATTAAACAACATTGTTGTTTATACGTCAAGAATATGAAGAAAGATAAAATAAATGTAAATATTTTACATTTATTTATGGAGAAGAAATAATAAGTAAGTGTATATAAAAAACAAAACCCAGCCTAATAAGACTGGGTTTAATTTAAATGAATTTGTTTAAGATTAAGTGATTACTTATCTTGTTTCACGAGGTCTTGATTCATTCACAACTAATTTTCTGCCCTCTATTTCACTGTCATTTAGAGCTGCAATTGCTGCTTCAGCACCATCACTCATTTCAACAAAACCAAAGCCTCTAGAACGATTAGTCATTCTGTCAGTAATAATTTTTGCTGATGTTACAGAACCATGTTCTGCAAAAAGATTTTCAAGGTCTTGGTCGCTCATGCCCCAAGAAAGATTTCCAACGTATATATTCATAGTATCCAATAATTAAAAAAAACGTATCTTACAATAAAAATAACACTAATTGTTAAATTATTTAATCTTTTAAAAACTCTAAGGTTTGCTCTCCAAACTCTGACCACCAGTTCATACCCATCAAATGTATTTTTTCTAAGTTAAGATCAGAGCTGTCATCAAGAATTTTATTGATATCGCCAAGCGGTGAATTGATTCTAAGGTATGAATCACCAATGATATCTTCAGCGATATCGTGATGAATTTCTGAGTCGAGCATCATACCCATAATATCATTTCGTAGCCAACCAACTCCACCCCAAACAGATGATGTTTCACCATTAATTTTCATCTTATTGAGGCCAGCCCCAATACTAAGAATTTTTATCTTGTCTGTTCCAAAGTACTCCTTTGCCTGCGCAAAGCCAATCATAGACGGGTTGTTGGTAACCACACCACCGTCTATCATCCATAAACCATTCTCCATTTGATATGTTGGAAAATACATTGGTGCTGCGCTTGAGGCGCATACTGCATCAATAATGCTGATTTCAGGAGAAGAAAAATTACTATGAATGACATGAGATCTATTTTCAACATCATACGCTAATGTGACTAAAGGTTTTTTTACCTTTCCAAGCAAGTCTGTCGAGAATATTTCATTCAATACCCCGACCCTCCCCTCAGATTCATATCTTGGTCTGGCTTGAACAAGAGATGCTTTATCCCAGAAAAATGAGGTTTTCATGATTCGTCCAAGATATTCTCTAGACCAGTATTTTTTTAATTCTGATGCTTGCATCCCATCATAAGCAAGGCAGGCTGCATTAAATGCTCCAGCACTAGTGCCAACAAACATATCAAAGGAATCAAAGATTTTTTTTCCAGACTCTGCTTCAAGTTTTTTTAAAAAAACAATACCAGCGATAGCTCTAACTCCTCCGCCATCGAGTGAAAGAACTTTTTTAAACTTAGGCTGCTGCGAAGATTTTTTAAAAATATTAAAAAAATTATTCATCACTTTATTGTAAACAGATAAATAATTTTAGATATAAAAAAGGGCCTACAAAGACCCTTTTTATTTAATGCTGGTAATTAGTTCTTAAGCCCAGAAACTGCATCTGTGTTTTCAGTTTCTTTAGTAACTGTTTTTAAGATTGTGCAGCTGCCTTTTGATGAATCAAGCGTAAAAGCAACACAAGATGATCTGCTAGTGCAAAGAGCCTGACAGCTTTCTACTGTTCTGAATTTTTTTGATGTTTTTACAGTTGCTATTTTTCCTGAGAATGAAATATCAGCTTTAGGCGTGAAGTTCATATCTGCAGCAAAAGCAGGAAGTGCAAACAATACAGCTGTTAATGCAAAAATCGATGTTAGTTTTTTCATATTTATACCTTTATAGGGGGTTAGAAAATTAATATTTAGACCTACTTATGTAAGCACCGAACACATTCTAAAGAAATATGTATGCACTGTATACATTAAAAGTATATAGATAATGAGTCTATTATTTGACTACTTTTAAATTTAGGAGATTGCTGGCCTGCTCTAGGCTTCCAGCGTTGGTAACATTTGAATATCCAGCATCAATTAATATTTGAGTGGCTCTTCCTGATCTATTTCCGCTTCTGCAATACAGATAGATTTGTTCATCTTTGTTTACAGAGTTTTTGATATTTAAAATATCTTGCCATTCTATATTTTTGGTGCCTTCTAAGTGGCCTGCTGACCACTCATCAGGAGTTCTAACATCAATTACTATATTTGCATTTATTAAAGGCAGGAATAACATACCTAGAAGAAGTCTCTTATAAAAAGTCATTAAGCCCAGTCCTCTAAAATCATATCTGATGCTTTTTCACCTATCATGATTGTTGGAGCATTTGTATTGCCCCCAACCAAGGTAGGCATAATAGATGCGTCTATTACCCTTAAACCAGATACCTTATGAACTTTCAATCTTTCATTTACAACTGACATCTCATCACTACCCATTTTACATGTTCCAACCGGATGATAGACAGTGTCTGCGTCCTCTCTAATAGCTTGCTCAATGTCTTCATCATTATCTAAGTCAACTGGTCTTTGAACATGACCGCTTGTGTATTTCGATAAAGGTTCTTTATTCATAACTTTCATCATTTTTTTATAACCAGCAACCATATCTCTCATATCGTCTGGATGAGATAAAAATTTCGGGTCTATTTTTGGATCATCTGTTGGATCTGCGGATTGAAGCGTAACCTCCCCTCTAGATTTGGGTCTAAGTAGGCACGTATGACAACTTAGCCCAGTGCCCCAGACACTTTCTCTTCCATGATCTACAACCATTCCTGGTGCAAAATGGAGTTGAATATCAGGAACTGTAATATCGTTTCTTGATCTAATAAAGCCACCAGCCTCAGCAACGGTTGAAGTAAACATTCCAGTCTTTATAAGAAGGTATTTAATAAGCTCATACGGATACTTTAAGAAAATTGTTCCTAAAGAAAAACCAAATAGATTAAGAGACTTATATTTGTGAACAGATAAGTAATCTATGTGATCTTGAAGATTCTTCCCAACACCAGGCAAATCAACTTTATGCTCAATACCGTGCTTCGTAATCTCTTGCTCTGGCCCAATTCCAGATCTAAGCAATACCTGAGGAGAGCCAAAAGCGCCCGATGACAACAAAACTTCTTTAGTAGCATTAAGTGTGAACTCCTCGCCATCTTCTCCAATACATGACACACCGGTGGCCCTACTATCATTTACTAAAATTTTATTTACATTAGTGTCCGTTAAAACTGTCAAGTTTTCTCTCTCCAGTGCGGGGACTAGATATGCCTTAGCAGCACTACATCTCTTACCGTTTTTTTGAGTAGTTTGATAATACCCAATGCCCTCTTGGCTTTCGCCATTAAAGTCTTCATTAAAACCAAAAACCGATGATCCTGTTTCAACAAAATCGTCTACAGGTTTATTTTTGTGACGAATATTAGCTACATTTAAGGGGCCATTCTGGCCATGGAAATCATTTTGATGAATTTCGTTGTGCTCTGCTTTCTTAAAGTAAGGTAGGATCTCATCATATGACCAACCATTATTTCCAAGCTCAGACCAGTGATCATAATCCCACTTGTGACCTCTAACATATAACATTGCATTGATTGAACTAGAGCCGCCTAATGTTTTGCCTCGTGGTTGATATCCTCTTCTATGGTCTTCGACTTCAGATTCCACCTCATGTACGCCACCTGCTGAATCTACCATGGCCTTAACTGGCTCGGTTACTTTTACTTTCGCGAACTCTTTTTGAGGTTCAGTATTATAATTCCAGCTGTATTTACTTCCCGCTCCAAGGAATGCAAAGCCCAAGGGGACATGAAGTCGTACGTCAGTATCTCTTGATCCTGCTTCAATTAAACATACATTAAAGTCTGGGTTTGAACTTAGCCTGTTAGCAAGAACACAACCTGCGGAGCCCGCACCTAAAATTATAAAATCATATTCTTTCATGAAATTCTCCCCAAAATCATTATCTACAGTTTATGTTTAACTTCTATATCTGTAAACTTATTAATACCTATAAAGTTTATGTGCTCCTATGAGTTTATTTAATATATTTATTATTTTTTGGATCCTGGTGGCTGTCGCTACATTTATATACCTTTTTTTTAATAATGCTCCCTATGGCAGGCACATAGAGGACGGATGGGGAAGAAATATATCAGCAAGAGCTGGCTGGGTCATTATGGAATCGCCTTGCGTCATATTGATGATCATATTTGGTTTAATAGTTAGGAATGACCTAGATTTAGTCCATGAAGTATTCTTGATGATTTGGTTAACTCACTACACTCATAGAACATTTATTTACCCATTTGTGATTGACATGACAAACCCAAAAATGCCAATAAGCATAGCTGTATCAGCATTCTGTTTTAATCTAGTGAATGTTAGTATCCAGGCCTTTGGTATATTTTATTTTACGAGTTACTCTTCTGATTGGCTTTCATCTAATGCCTTTTTTATAGGCTTATCTTTATTTTTTGTTGGTATGTTTATTAATATCAGATCAGATTATTTAATTGTAGGCCTCAGAAGGAAAATGGGACCAGGCTATCATTTGCCTAATAAGTTCCTTCATAAGTATGTATCTTCCCCTAATTATTTTGGAGAAATCATAGAGTGGATTGGCTGGGCAATATT
This sequence comes from gamma proteobacterium SCGC AAA076-P13, assembly GCA_000384935.1. Taxonomy (GTDB): domain Bacteria; phylum Pseudomonadota; class Gammaproteobacteria; order Magnimaribacterales; family D2472; genus SCGC-AAA076-P13. The sequence continues at coordinate 183,746 of ARRA01000001.1, forward strand.
AACCTGGAGTATTTCAGGATTAGTTTTTTTACTTTGGACAATAGCTAACCTTTTCCCAAGGGCCATAGCACATCATAAATGGTACCAAGAAAAATTTGAAAACTATCCTAAAAATAGAAAGGCTATCATTCCAGGAATAATCTAAATTAAATCGTAATCAGCGATTTGTTTTGCAGCGGCCAAAATAGATTCTTCTGCAGTAATAGGATCCCATCCAAGCACATCCTTTGCCTTAGATGTATTGCAGTCCCTTTGTTTTCCAGCCATTTTAGAAATAGTTTTTAAGTCACTTTTAAACAAAGCCATTACTTTTAATAAAAGGTTCGGCATATTTTTTTCAGGAGCTTTGTATCCATTAGCATTCAGGACATTAGCGATATCACTCATCCACATCTCTTTTTCAGAAACAATAAACCTTTCACCATCTGAATCAGCATTCTTCATAGCTAATATATGAGCCTTAGCAACATCCCTTACATCCACAATACCTATATGGATTTTGGCAAGAGCTGGCATGGAGCCGTTAAGCATTCTTAGGACCATTGAATTAGAAATGCCAACATCATCTGACAATGATGGCCCTAGAACTCCAACAGGGTTGATTACAGTTAATTGATAACTTACATCATTGTCCTTTACATAATCCCATGCAGCCCTTTCGGCTAAAGTCTTGCTCTTCGAATAGAAAGTCATTTTGTCATTAGAGGTATCTGACCAATGAGTTTCATTAAAACTTGTAGTACCGTCAAAAGTGTCACCGACAGCAGCAAAGGATGAGGTTAACACCACTTTTTTAATATCATGCTTGTTAGCAAATTTTAAAGCCCTTAATGCGCCTTCTACAGCAGGCTTTACAAAAAACTCTTCGGTTTCATTTGAAAGTACAAATGGTGAAGCCACATGCAGAAGATAATCACAGCCAGACATAGCCTCATCCCAACCTTCATCGCTCATCAAATCAACAGGATATAAAGTAAGGTTTTCACAAGAAGTATTATGCTTTTCAAGCGACTGTCTTACTTCAGATTCTCTTTGCATTGATCGCAGAGTTCCGTTAACTGCATAGCCTTGATCAAGAAGCTGTTGTATACAATGAAGGCCTATAAAACCTGTAGCGCCAGTTACTAATACTTTTTCCATGTTTACCTCTATCTATAAATTGAATTAATCATCATACATTAATTTATTTTTATATTAAGATTAGCTAATGAGTAAATTTATTACAGTATTAGTGATATCCGTTATTGGGTTTAATACACATGCTGATGAATTAAAGGAAGAATCTAGATGCATCAAAGATTCTTTAATTCAAATATTAAAATCTGATCAATCTAAAAAAGAAAGACAGATCGTATTTAATGATACTAGTGACGATCTAGAATTAAAAAAACTATTACAGAGACTGATACCAGGCTCAGAAAATAAAACCTTCTATGTAGTTGATCTGGATACTTTATGGGATTGGGATAGAGCAAATGGAATGCAGTACATATACAAGATTCTTGATCTAATGAATAGAAACTATGATTTAGAACCTATTAGTCCTGCATTGAAGACTAAATACCTTGAAGAGTCTAAGTTCAGGTGTGAAGGCCTAAATTAATAGACCTTCATCGATTAGAACATCTTACCTTTTAAAACCATTTATTAAGCTTCTATGATCCTTGGTGAAAGCTGACATGGCCTCTTTAAGCTCATCGCTAGTATCTCCCATTACTTGAAAATTAGTAATGATAAAGGTATCAATAAACTGTTCCTTATGCGAAGCCTTATCAAATGCATTCATGTGAAATAGAGCATCCTCATTACTATGATAGACCTCCATTAAAGATACTTTTGATTTGTCCTCTGAGATCCAGTACTTATAGTACATTGTCTTAGGTTCTGTTTTTTTTACTGTTTTCACTAGATAATCTACGAAGCCTTGAACGCTGCCAGATTTGCCCTCAGCAACATCCATATCTAGATAAAAAATTATAGGTTCAGACTTGTGATGCATAGCCATCAGAAATGATGGCACCAGCATGGTTAGTAATAATAATTTTTTCATTTAGCTCCCCTTAATTGGATGGAAAAGTGGGCATGAAATCTTTATCATCTGCATTATATAAAGTGAACCCATGGTACAAGTCAGGGACCTCTCCACAGGATGCAAATGTGCTAAATATTGGGAACATTGTTTCCCTAACGCTTGTCTCAAATGAATCATTTGCTTTGTTCATCGACTCCTCGCTATTTGTAAAATTAGCCCAAAGAAACCCACCACTTCCGTCAACATTGAAGTAATTTCCTAAGTGATAAGAGGTATCTGAATAATCTGCATTAGCGACGGCTTCTGTAAAACCTGATAGGAAACTTATTGCTTCTTCTTGTGAAGAGCCATCATTTAACTCGCAGATATGAACCTCACCATAGAAGTATCCTGAATCAGGAAGCTCACCATATTGAGCAGAAGCTATAGGAAAAACGCTCTCGAAACCATTTATGAGTGATTCATCGCACTGAAGTACAGATGCATACTTTTCATTCCATGCAGCAGCTTCTTTATTTTGAGACCATTCTGACCATGCTTCTTGTGCCTCTTCTTTTGAGCCCCATTGAATTTCCCACCAACCGTTATCTGGAAAAGAGTTTGTAGCTACAGCTGGTGCATAACCCCAGACACCTTGAAGATTTTCATTGGTAAGCAGCTTTTGCCATTCAGCGATCATACTTGTCATATTCTCAGATGTATAATCTGGTCCTGCGGTGCAGGGCATAAATTCAGTGTAATAAACCTTTGAAAGCCTATCCTCAACTGAATTAGTTGATGCGTCACTAGATTCCTCCATAGAGCAACTGACAATAAATACCAAAGGTAAAATAAAATTAAATATGTTTTTCATAATTCTCCCTATTATGTAATTGAATATTTATTCTCTCATTTGGTAAGAGCATGTCAAATATTAAAAAAACATATAATTTTTAGATCTAAATAATAGGGATGATAGGTATATTGCAAGATACTAAAAGTAGAAGGCTTGAGATAATTATTAATATTTTCATAATGGATTGATTTATTAAAAAGTTAATTATAGTGGATAAAGAAGGGTTTTCATTTCTATAAATCAAGTTTTACTGACTGGCAAAAATCGTCTTTAGAAATAATAACTTCTTTTTGTTGGCCTGAAATTTTTTCCCTATAAAAACATACTCTAAAATCACGATCATCAGTAATTCTAGAATGAACTAAATTAAAAGTTTTTTCTATTTGTTTCTTTGCTGGCGCTTGCGTTGATCTTTGGTTGACAGGTAATTTTATAGACTTGTTTTCAGCACTTGCCATTGCTCGACTCTGCATTTTATTGATTTGACTTTGCCTTGAACTCATCACGGCATAAATTGCTTGCTTATACTTATTACAGTCAAGATCCCTATTTTGTATTTCAGCCTCAAGTTTAGAAAGATCATTTTTAGAAAGGGACTGGTTAGTAACAGCATTCACGCATAACGTGATGTTATTCATTGATTTAGCGTCTATAGAACTTAGGCCTATTAAATTACAAGCAACTAAATTAATTATCAAAAATATATAAATTATTAAATTTCTAATGAGAAGCTCCTGCATACCTGAATGTTAAAAGTTATAAGATATTTGATCAATATAATTTTATATTATTATGAAAAACCTCAATAATTCCTCTTTGATTTATCTTACATTATGGGTGCTATGATAAACCATGATAAAAAAGCAGAATAACAACCCATTACATGGAATTACATTAAAAAAGATTGTTACAAGCCTTGTTGACTACTATGGATGGGCAGCTCTTTCCAAGCAAATTGATATCAACTGCTTTAAGAGCAATCCCTCTATTAAGTCATCATTAAAATTTCTAAGAAAAACACCCTGGGCTAGAGAAAAGGTTGAGGCTTTATATTTAGCTATTTCAAATTAAATTTGACCTATCTTAATAAAAAAAATGTTTTATAGAGTATGAGGAAATCTAGTCTATACCCCCTTCTTTTATTGTGCATTCCTTTGATTGGAAATATTTTTGTTGATGGTTTTAATTGGAGTTTTTTTGATTTTATAATTATGGGTTCCCTAATACTGTTATTTAGTAGCGGTATAAATCTAGTTTTATTAAGACAGAAGTCTACCCTATATCGCGGAACAGTTATTGGGGTATTGGTTTTAGTATTTCTGATAATTTGGGCTGAATTGGCAGTTGGTATTTGGAGCTAGGAGTTTTTTCATCGATCAATAATGCCATAACCAATTGTCAAAATAAAACTCATTGTTTAGGATAAGGGTATGAAAAAATTTATATTGTTGTTACTGACATTACCTTTGATAATCACTGCTGATTCAACTCAAGACAAGAGATTGGTATCAGAACTTTCAATCAATGAACTAAAAGAGATCGTTAGGAGTATTGTGGAAGAGAGTATTGAGCAATGTGTTGTAACTGGAACAATGGAAGGAAGAGCAAAAGTTAATCTAAAAGTTGAAGGCGAAGTTATTGCCAAAATGGAATGTGAGTTTGTTAAGCCAAATAAATTAGAGCCCTCAAAAGAATCATCTAGTTAAATATATTCATCAAAGAGATCTTCGTATTCAACTTCTAAACTTTTATAAAGCTCATAAAGTTTTATGAAGTCCTTGTTGTCTCCATGTTTCTTTCTATATCTTGCAAAGACACCATCAATGGTTAGTGATAAAGATGTCCATACATGTTGTTTTTCTTCGAGATGAAGTTCTCCAAAGATAAACTCTACATCTGCTCTTGTATTTTGTGACCTCTCCTCTATTTCAATAACCAACTCATCATACTGATCGACAGCTAAGTCTAATATTTGAGTCATATGGTCAATGAACTCTATGAAAGTTCCTTTCTTGAACTCACCTATGTTTGTAACTGATGCCATTGGTAGTATTAAAATTTATTGTTATCGAGATTATAGAACCTTTAAATTGAACGGCTCAATCTAGTTTAATAAATTAGAAATTAGCCCTCTCATTGTAGTCCTATTATCTACAGTCCATCCAAAGTAATTTAGAACAAAGTCAGCAAAGAAATATAAACATGCTAAATAAAACAAAAGACATAGAGTCGCTATAAGAATAGCTATAAAAAACTTAAACAGCTCATAACCTGATAAGTTATCTATAATTTCATTCATACGCTTTTCATGAAAAAATATTGATATACGGCTTGTTAAATTATTAGCTAAGTTATTAGATTTTAAATAATAAAAAATAAATTTGTGAATAAGAAAAAGAAGGTAAGAAAATATAAAAACTAGAATTATCGACTCAAGGCTTACTGGTGCGCATTTATCTGACCAGTCAAAATAGGTTTTCCACCAACTGTTAGATATTGTTTCAGATAAGCATTGAATTAACATGTGATAATGAGATTGAGGTTATTTTTGATTAAAAAAAGATAGTTTAATATAGGTGTAGGTTTATTAGATTTGAATATTTATATGACATAAGTAAATCTATGCATTACATCACTCACTTCATATTCTTGCATTGGATAAGTTAATTTTTTAGTAGCTTTAATTGCAGATTTATTGAATAGATTACATTCAAATAATTCTTTAAATTCACCATATTCAGGTTTGTGTGTTGAGCAGAAACCTTCAATGGCTTTGATATTTTTTACAGAACCATTTTTACGGATTGTGAAGCTCGTTACAACATACCCACTAAGATTTTTATTCAATGCCTTGGAGGGATAAAATGGGTTCACCTTAAAGGTTGGAATATAAGAAGGTGTTTCATTTATGCAAGATTCACCTTCACATTTTATAATCATATCTTCACTAACCAAAGGCGATAGAAGTAATAGAGCTAGGAGTTTTTTCATCCCTTAATAATGCCATAATCTAGGTGTAATAAAAACTCACACCCTTCTTGGTTCGTTTGCTAAGATAGAACCTATGAGAAACATTAAAAACAGAAACCTTAGAGATATTTTTTATTTAGTAATGGGTTTTTGTATTGGTCTTAATTTGGGTGGCGTTATTTTTGCTTAAATCAAATCTAGTTAACACCCCAAAACCTTTCAAAATATTCAACCACTAGATATATACCCACCCCACCCGGCTGGTACTCCTGCCCCGTGGACACATTTTTATAATGTATGGAAACATTTGTGGAAACATGCGTTTTGTAGAAATGCTTAATCTATCAGGGTGGTGCATGGAAACACTATGGAAACATCACCCATAAAAAAAGCCTACAGTTGTAGGCTTCTTAGTAAATTGGCATCCCGTAGGGGAGTCGAACCCCTGTTGCCGAGATGAAAACCCGGTGTCCTAGGCCTCTAGACGAACGGGACTAGATGCGAAACGTATTATATGGAATCGAGAGCAATTAGCAAAGGGAAAAAACTTATTTTATCTTCTTATTTATAGCTGCTAAAAAACCTCTGAGAAAACTAGCTTCCATCTCATCGGGATGGAGCCTACTGAACATTCTTTTTATTCTAGAAATAATTTTCTTTGGGTTATCTGGATGAATGACATCAATGTTTACTGCCGTTTCAATAAAGTGATCTATGAGCATCTGCAAGTTAGCAGAATCAACTTCCGGATAGTCATGCCAATCTCTCGCCTCGGTATTATTGGAGGCTTTAAAAATCTCATAACATAGAATCTGTGCAGACATAGCTAAGTTAAGAACCGGGTATTCTGGATTGGCGGGAATCTCGATATGGGTGTTAGCTAATTGAAGCTCCTCATTGGTAAGACCCCTATCCTCCCTTCCAAATAATATTGAGACGCCCTTCTCGTTATTTGATTGATCACAAATAGTTGATGCGGCTTGCTCTGAATTTAATGTTGGCCACTGGATAGTTCTGTTTCTTGACGAAGTTGCATACACATAAGTACTGTCCTTAATTGCTTCTTCGATTGAAGTAAAGACCGATGCGCTTTCAAGCACATCGGTAGCATTACCCGATAGAGCATTTGCCTCACCCGAAGGAAAGTTTCTAGGGTTCACCAAGGAAAGCCTTGAAAGACCCATGGTTTTCATAGCTCTTGCCACCGAACCAATGTTACCTGGGTGAGATGTTTCTACTAAAACAATATTAATTAAATTACTTTGTAAACTCATATGCCTATTATCTCCATTTCCATTACAATAGCGACATGTCTATACCAGCTTTATTAAATGTAAATCAACTTGCGGCCCGAAAAGGAGCTCATGAGCTTGAGTTTTCAGTAAAAAAAGTACACAGCCTCGATACGTCTAAGGGTGGTCCTGAGGGATACCTTAAGGCTATAAAAAGAAGAGTAGAGGAAATGGTAATAGAAGAGATCAGAAGGTTCTATCCTGAGGACAACTTTTTCGGAACAGAAACTGGTTCAGAAGTGAACAACTCAAATATCACTTGGCTTTTAAAGGCTATTGATGGTGAAACAAACTTCATAAATGGATATCCTCACTTTGCAATTTCTTTGTGCTCAATGATCGACTCAGTTCCAACGACAGCGGTAATAATTGATCCTGTTAGAAGAGAAGAGTTCTCTGCCTCAAAAGGTGCAGGTGCTGATCTGAACAATGGAAAGATCAGAGTAAGTAAACAAAATGGTCTTGATGATTCAATACTAACTTACTCAACCTCAAAAGATGTTCCAAAGGATTATGTATATGATTTTGAGCAAACATACAAAGAGCTAGCGAATCAAAACCTAGCAATCAGAAATTCAGGATCTATAGCACTTGATCTTGCTTATATTGCCACAGGAAGACTGGATGGCATGTGGGCGCACAATGTTAGATTATGGGATGTAGCTGCCGGCTTGTTAATAGCTCAAGAATCTGGAGCATTGATTAGTAACTTTAACGGTGATCCAAAATACCTTGATGGAGATCACTTCGTTTGTTCTACACCAAAGGTATATAAGTCGATTTTAAAATCAGTTAAGCCTTACTTTAAAGCCTAAAGAATATCATCAAAGTCAGCGCCTTCAGGCTCTGGTATCGCTAAGTCCTCTTGGGTAAGTGTTAATGACATAAGCATGTTTGCAACAACATATATCGATGAGTAGGTTCCTACAACAACACCTAAGATTAACGCAAGACTGAAGCCTTTAATCATCTCTCCGCCAAAAATAAATAAGGCAAAAAGTACAAGCAAGGTTGTTAATGATGTGACGACCGTTCTTCCAAGAGTTTGATTCAGAGATAGGTCAATCATGCCCTGGGGACCTAGCTCCCTTTGAGTTCTAAAGTTCTCTCTGATTCTATCGGATACTACTATAGTGTCATTAAGTGAGTAGCCTATAACCGCAAGGAGTGCTGCAAGCACAGTAAGATCAAAGTCCCAACCAAATATAGAGAATAGTCCAAGAATAATTACAACATCATGACCAAGAGCCGATACCGCTCCCAATGCAAATTTATATTGGAATCTGAATGCTACATAAAAAAGAATCATAAATAGCGCTACTAGCATACCAAGACCACCCTGGTCTCTTAGCTCAGCTCCGACCTGCGGCCCTACAAACTCAACTCTTTTAAGTTCTCCACTAAAGCCATTGGATTCTAATAGATTATAAATATTTTCACCAACCGAGCTATTGCCGTTCTGATCAGCAACTTTAATTAGTACGTCTAAGTTAGTTCCAAAGTTGACTACCTGAGAATCGTCATAGCCGTTGTCGATAAGTGTGTTTCTAATTGACTCAAGCTCAACCGGAGTCTCGTATGTGACTTCTACTAATGTGCCGCCACTAAAGTCTAGGCCTAAGCTAAGACCTCTGAACGTTAGAGACAGAACAGAAACTGTAAACAGAGCGATAGATGCCATAGCGGCAATCTTTCTGTACTTCATGAATTGGAATCTAATATCCATTATATTTTTAATTCCTTAATGTTTTTATTTCCGTAGATTAAATTAACCATAGCTCTTGTGCACATGATAGCTGTGAACATTGAGGTGATAATTCCAATTGAAAGTGTTATTGCAAAACCCTTAACCGGTCCAGTACCGATGACATAAAGTATAAGGGCTGCTATAAGCGTTGTTACGTTGGCATCAAAAATGGTAACAAAGGCCCTTGAGAAACCATCATGAATTGCTGACTGAGGGTCTTTCTCTTTAAGCTCTTCTCGTATTCGAGCAAAGATTAGAACGTTAGCATCCACGGCCATACCAACAGTAAGAACAATACCTGCAATACCAGGAAGTGTAAGAGTTGCGCCCAAGAGTGACATGATTCCAGTAATAAGAACTAGGTTCAAAAATAGTGAGACATTAGCGGCAATACCGAAGACCCTATAGTAAAGAGTCATAAATATAACAACTAGAGTAAATCCAATCATAATAGATCTCATACCGAGTTCAATATTTTCTTTTCCAAGGCTTGGTCCAACCGTTCTCTCTTCCACAAACTTCATTGGAGCAGCCAGAGCACCTGCCCTTAATAAAAGAGCTAACTCACTAGCTTCTTGAGGATTACCGACTCCTGTAATTCGAAAACTTGTTCCAAGGGATGCCTGAATGGTAGCAAGACTGATAATATTTTTTTCAATGTAAGTCGTTTGTTCTATTACGTTATTGCCGTTCTCGTCAGTTACTAGCTCTGATTTACTTTTTTGTTCAACAAATAGAACTGCTAGCTTTCTTCCAATATTTCCTGATGTGGCTTTCTGCATAGCTCTACCGCCTTGCATATCTAGAGAAATATTTACTTGAGAGAAGCCGCTTTCATCAAAGCCTGTATTAGCGTTTGTTACCCTATCACCAGAAACTACCACTGCTTTTTCTAAAAATGCAGTTGCGTAATCGTTATCTTTAAAATTAAATTCTTCTTTTCTTAAAGGTGAGGTTCTTGAATTGGCCTCTAGTCTAAATTCAAGGTTAGCTGTTTTACCAATAATTTTCTTAGCAGCTGTTGGGTCTTGAACCCCAGGAAGCTGAACAACAATTCTAGTAGCACCTTGTCTTTGCACAATTGGCTCTGACACACCGAGCTCATTTACTCGATTTCTTAAAGTTGTTAAATTTTGGCCAACCGCATAATCCCTAATTTCTTTTAAAGCGATGTCTGAGTATTCTAAAAGCAATGTTTTTGAACTTGGTCTTTCGGTAATAATATACTGAAGGCCTGTTAAGCCAGGGCTATCGTTCCTATATTTTTTAAGAGCACTGTTATAGCTCTCTTGATCTCTAAATGTGAAGTGCAATGCAAGATCTTTTATTGATGAATCACTAAATTTAATCCTGTCTTCCTTGAATGTTTTTCTGTAGGTATCAAGAAGAAGTTCTAGTCTGCCTTGCTTAGCAGTATCAATGTCGACCTCTAATAAGAAGTGAACTCCACCAGATAAATCAAGACCTAGCTTCACAGGCTTACCGCCTAAATCTTTAAGCCAATCAGGAGTACTGGGCTCAAGGTTTAGAGCAATGATAACTCTATCGAGAAGCTTATTTTGTAATACTGTTTTAGAGTTAAGTTGTTGATCTAGGGTAGAAAACTTAATAACAATTTTATTATCTCTTAAGAAAATCTCATCATATTCTGAGCCAGTATTCTCTAGTATGTTTGTTAACTCATTCATCAATAACTGATCAGCGGACTTACCAGATTCTGTATAAGCTACTTGAATCGATGGCTGGGTTGGGTAAAGATTTGGGAGCGCATAAGTAAAGCCCAATACTACAACAAAGAGTATTATGAGGTATTGGGATATTGAGAACTTATTCACGATATTTAACTAGATAGAATCTATGGTTCCTTTTGGTAAAATATTTGCTATGGCACTCTTTTGAAGTTTAATAACAGTTCCAGATGCTATCTCAATTGAAACATATAGATCCTTAACTTCTGTTACTTTTCCAAGTATACCGCCTGCAGCAATAATTTCAGTGCCCTTTTCAACTTGAGCAACCATATCTGCTATTTCTTTATTTCTTTTGTTTTGTGGTCTTATGATCATGAAGTACATAAACACAAATAAAAAACCTACAAATATTAATGGTGATAATAATGATCCTTGAGCTGGTTCCATAATCTAATCCTAGTTTGGCCCTTCGGGCGTTTCTAAATTTCGCATATTATAGAAGTCTTTTACAAACTTCGCGAATAAATTCTTCTCAATAGACTCCCTAATCCCTTTCATAAGTGACTGGTAGTAGTAAATATTATGATAACTCGAAAGAATACTGCCCAGCATCTCATTCGTTTTATGCAGATGATTTAAATAAGCTCTCGAATAGCCCTTACAAACTTTACAGTCACAGTTCTCATCCACAGGGTCTTCGCTCATCTTATAGGGAGCATTTCTTATGTTTACAACTCCTGTCGATGTTATTAACTGTCCATTTCTAGCATTTCTTGTAGGCAGAACACAATCAAACATATCTATACCATATCTTACGGCCTCAACTATATCCTCTGGCTTACCAACACCCATCAGGTACCTAGGTTTATCTTTAGGTAGTTTGTCAGCCATGAAGGCAAGTATTTTTGTTTTTTCTTCCTTCGATTCGCCAACGCTTAGGCCGCCAAGGGCTATTCCATCGAAATCTATATCTACTAAGCTATTAAGAGATTGCTCTCTGAGGTCTTCATGCATTCCGCCTTGAACAATACCAAACAGAGCAGAATCAGATTTATGAGCTTCCTTGCATCTTTTAGCCCATCTCATGGAGAGCTCCATAGATTTCTTGGCCTGCTCATGTGTTGATGGATAATCAGTGCATTCATCGAAAGCCATAACAATATCTGAGCCTAAATTCTCTTGTATCTGGATTGAATCCTCGGGAGTCATAAATATCTTCCTGCCATCATATGGCGAGCTAAACTTAACGCCCTCTTCTGATATCTTGACTAAATCTCCAAGGCTCCATACTTGAAAGCCTCCAGAGTCGGTTAGAATAGGCTTGTCCCAATTAGAAAACTTATGAAGCCCGCCCAGATCACGCACATTCTCATCGCCCGGTCTTAGCATTAGATGGTAGGTGTTGCCTAAAATTATCTCAGCACCAGTTGATTTTAAATCTTCTACGGTTAAACCCTTAACAGTCCCATTGGTTCCAACCGGCATAAATGCTGGTGTTTGAATACTTCCACGAGGGAACTCTATTTCTGCTCTTCTGGCAAACTCGGATTCATTCTTTACGTTAAATTTCATTTTTCTCTAATAGCATCGCATCGCCATATGAAAGAAATCTATATTCTTTATCAACGGCAATTTTATATATATGTCGCATATTGTCGTAGCCAATGAATGCAGATACAAGCATTAATAAGGACGATTGTGGTAAATGAAAATTTGTTATCAGCCTGTCGACTGCCTTGAATGTATATCCGGGATAAATAAAGAGCTTGGTATAGCCACTATACCCCTTCTCGTTATCTTCAATGAATGCTGTTTCCAGTGCCCTTGTTGCTGTGGTCCCTACTGCAAAAACTTTCTTACCTGCTTTTTTTGTAGCTTTAACTAAAGCAACCACCTCATCCGAAACCTCTAAATACTCGCTATGTATATCGTGGTCTTCTATTTTATCTACCTTAACAGGTTGAAATGTTCCCGCTCCTACACTGAGATTTACCGTTGCCATTTGCACGCCTAGATCTTTTAATTCATTTAATAACTCATCATCAAAATGAAGTCCTGCTGTTGGAGCTGCAACTGATTCCTGAAGATCCTTATCCTCATAAACTGTTGCGTATCTATCTTTATCTAGGTCCTCGTCAGGGCGTTTTATATATGGTGGAAGTGGAACATGCCCTATTGAATTGAAGACCTCTAGCGGCAGTCTATCAAACTGCAATATAAAAAAATTATCCTGCCTATCAATGCATTCAGTTTTAAATGTATCTAAATGAATAACCGTTCCTATTTTGGGGCTTCTACCTGATCTGATCTGAACAAGCGCTTTGTTGTCCTCCATTATTCTCTCAAGCATTACCTCAACAGACCCACCTGATTCTTTGTTGCCATAGACTCTAGCTGGAATTACTGAAGTATTATTTACTACCAAGAGATCGCCCTCTTCGAAATAATTTATAACATCTCTGAAGGTCCTATGATCTATCTGATCTTTGTAAACTAATAACCTGCTCGAGCTTCTTTGATCTAACGGATAATTAGCAATAAGCTTTTCAGGAAGATCATAGTTAAAATCTGAGGTTTTCATAAGAAGCTGATTTTAAATTAGATAATACTTAGCTACAATGCCCAGCAAGCCCCATTGGCGGAATTGGTAGACGCGCGCGATTCAAAATCGCGTTCCTTTGGGAGTGCCTGTTCGACTCAGGCATGGGGCACCACTTAAATCTAACCTAATAAGAGTCTAATCATCCTGAACAGTTAATCTAGTAGGAATATTTCTTCCAGATTTGGCATTAGAAGTGTTCATTATGATTTCAAATTCAATAAACTCCTGTTTTTCTTGAAGGTTATCATCTGCAGGAGAGTTAAATATTACACATTTTTGTGAAGTACCTTCATCAATAGTTAGAGTGGTTGAGGCAAAATTTACCTCCTCTGGTTTTAGGAATCCAGGTTTATTTCTATACACTGGATTAATTCTAAAAGTTATATCATCTTCTGCAGCCCATGCAGTATTAAAACAAATATCTGTATCCTTATCTTCTCCAAATATTATTGGCAGATAATAACTATATACTGAATTAGATGGATTTTCTGACACCCCAAATATCCCAGCAATAATTGATGATGTCTGATCATAATCATCTAAAACAGCATATTCACCTAAATCAATCTTATATGAATATGCAGAATCATTTTTAAAGAAATTTTTCACAGCTTGAAGTTCAGATAAGTTAAATTGATCTCTCACCTTACCAAGTAAAGATTTTAGGAAATCAAAATCACTAAATGTATAGCTTCCTTTTGGTATTGTTCTTGAAATATCCCCACGATTATTGACCACTTGCTTTGTTAAAACTGTGTCGCCTTCTATGATTTTAAATGTAATCTTACCTTGATCTAACCAAGTGACTTGAACAGCTCCAGAGGCAAGAGTTTCAATTTTTAGCTCAACAATGAGTTCTAAATATTCTGATGTTTTTGCATACTCTTCATTTGAAAAAATTTGGAGTTTAAAATCCTCAACACTTGTGAATGGAGCATCCACATTTAATGATAAATTAAATTTAGTATCAGCTGTATAGCTTCCCTCAATAAATGCATCCATTGAAGCTTTAGAGATTTCTGATCCAACTAAAGAGGCATCAATCCAATTTGTTGAAGTATTTAATCTTGGAAAAATTCTATAATCTCTATTTTTACCATCAATCAATCTATCGTAAAAAATAATGCCATTATTACTCTCTGATTCAAATAATATATTAGATTTGGGAGCGGTGGTTCCAATAAAATTATCATAATCATATTTAGAGCCACTCATTATATTAAAAATAGCATCCCTAGCGTCTTGGCCATATAAAGTTTCACCAATATCATTACATCCTCCTTCAGCAGGGCATTCTGAAGCACTATACTGATCATCTCGAGGCACAGATGAGACTCGATAATTATAAGTTTTAAATGTTTCACCATTATCTCGATCAGGTGATGTATTTGGAGAATAATAATAAAATGCACTTTCTCCATAAGATAGAAGCTTTCTCATTTCATCAATTTCAGATAATGCTGCTGGTATTTGTGCTACTTCTTTAATTAAGGATTCAGGATCTAAATTATCATTATCAATAATGTTGTAAACTTTGCTTTCGGTTAATCTGGAAGTTCCATGGTTATTTACTGAAAATTGAATAGCCCAAGTTGGAGCAGTATCAGGAAAATTATCTCCTCTTCCTTGTTTTTCAATTCTAAGTCCAATTGCTGGACCATAATTTGGAAGTAAAGAACAGGTTTTAAGGTTATTTACACCTCTTCCAAATCCGTACCTATACTCCATTTGTAAACCTTTTGAATCTTGGGGTCCTACAAATTGTATCGTTTCTTGAGACTCACAATATGACTCTGCAGTTGAATCCTCGTTTCTAATACCGCTAGACTCGCTACCTCTTATATTGATATTTCCAACAACCCCATCAACTGAAAAGTTATCGTTATTAATATTAACCTGCCTGTGATACCTTTTTGATGCATCAGCAACACCAGTTAGAGATAGGTTAGAAATACTACAATTTGTATTATTTTCTAATGTGCATAAATATCTCTTTAGGCTTCCATCAGCATTAACAGAGGCACCAGTCGAGCTTATTTCGTCTATATTATAAAACCCTTTTAAATTTTTCTTAGTTTTGTAAATTGAAAAGAACTCTAGAGGAAGGGTCGTAAACTCACCTGTTTTTAATATCGCATCTAAAGAGTCGCTAGATAAAGATACATTGGGAGTTACATCTTTACCATACCTTGTTGAAAGTTCAGAAGATATATCTTCTTTGATAGCGTTATAAGATGGGAAGAATGCAGCTACCTTTTGAGCTAGCTCTTCAGTTATGCTACTTGAACCATCACTAGCAATAAAATCAACGATTAAGTTATCAAAAGTAATACCATAATTGTTTTCAATATTGCTAATTAAAGACGAAACTTGAGAAGAAATTTTATTCGCTACTGCATCACCCTCAGATTGACATCCTTCAGTGACGGATAAATCTTCAGTTAAATCTGCATCATTTTTCCCTTTTAAAATAGCCTCGCCAATAAGAGATGTAAAAGGAGAAATAACAAGCTCATTTGAGCCAGCATCGTTAACTGAAGGTAAAAGCATTTGATATGCTTTTGTTACTGTTCCCAAAGTTGAGTCTTCTGCACCAACAGGGATATTGGCAACAATAGGTCTAGCCTTGATACATGCTAGATCGCCATCATTTACCTTAATCTCAAAAGTACCATCTGCGTTAGTTATTGCGTTGTATTCACCAGCATCAAGTCTTTGATTGAAATTAACATCAAAAAAGACTGTAGCACCAGAAATATAGCCATCAATAGTTTTACCAGTTAATGATGTTCTTTGGTCAGTGACAGCAGATGACCCATTAAACTCAGAATTATTAAAAGCTTTTGATTTAGAGTTAATTGTAGAAAATAAATCATCCCTAGCTTGCTGGCCTGATGAATTTATAACCTCAGTTCTTATAGAGCCTGTATCTGAATTCTCATATGTGGCATATTCAAAATTATCATTATCAGGATTATGTGATAGTAGCATCATTGAGCTTTCAGTAATCTGACTTGATGAATTTCTTTTTGTCCAATATATTCTTATAACATCTGTAGATGTTGTGCTGAGCTTATCTCTCAAGATGTTCATTGCCTTAAATGTTCTGGGCACAGATGCGATTTCCTGTATCAATGGATCTACATTAATATTGCTTCTATTGTTATAAACATCATTTAACTTATTAGTAAAAAATGTTGATTTACTGTAATCAGCATTTTTTATCCTAATATCTATTTCTTCAAAATTAACGCCATCGTCATACTGGTCCACAAGGGCTACAAAAAGTGCCTCATCTTTACCTGAAAGCTCTTCAACGCATTTATCATTCCCCTCACTGCCTGAGGCAACACCTGTATTATATCTATCGTTAGTAGTAAAGTTTTCTCTTTGATTGACTGGAACTAAATATAACCAGTTTTGTAAAATACAAATTCTACTCGAAGGATTACCATCAAAGTCAAAGTCAACTCTTTGTTCATCTTCAACAACAAGTTGATAGTTGTATGTTGATGGATTGTAGTTATTATTTATGAAGGAACTTGTTCTTGTATATCTTTGGGAGGCATCTCTCAATGAAACTAAACTAATATCGCTAGTCGAGCAGTTATCACTATCTCCAAAACATGTATAGTGGTTCATTTCACCTGTATTGTTTAACTTGGCGCCAAAGGCTGTAATTTTTTCTTGAATGAACCACCCTTGATCATTAGGTTCTGTTTTATATATAGCAGAGAAGCTAACTGGTATTTCTTCAATAGATGAATTTGCCAAGATTGAGTTGATTGAATCCTTTTCAATTGTTACATCAGTATTAATTGTTTTATCATGAATAATTGAAAGTTCGGAATCAAACTCATCTGTTAAATCTTTAAAGTATGGAAAAAACTTCGCAATATTTTGTGCAGATGTCTCAGTAATTATTGAGCTAGAAGTGTCAGCAATAAAATCAATAACCAAATCATCATATGAAATATTTAGACTTGTGCTTAATGTATTTTTAATTTGAGTTAATTCATTTGAAATACTCGAAGCAATGCTATTGCCAATATTACTACAACCCTCAACTAAAGTTAGTTCATCAGTTATGGAAGAAGACCTTTTGGCTTGTATAACAGCGTCACCCAACAGGCTTGTAAAAGGAGAAATTACAATTGATGAATTGCCAGTGTCATTTATAGATGGCAATACCATCCTATATGCCTTAGTCACATCACCTAGGCTTGAATCTATAGCACCAACGGGCACATTAGCAACTATAGGTCTTGATTTTAAACAGTTATACAACTCCAAATCATCTGTAGAAATATTAAAATTGCCATCTGAATTAGTTATAGAACTTATCTCTCCATCATCAAGTCTAAAATTGAAATTCTGATCCAGATAAACCTCTGCTCCTTCAATATATCCATCTATTGTTTTGCCTTCAAAAGTATATTCACCTTTCTTAATAACAGAAACAGTAATATTTTTTGTCACGGTTTCTGTGCCATCTGTTAAAGAGAGAGTGATTGAATATGAGGATTTATCAGCATAACTAGCTGCTTCTTTAAGGCTAAGAACATTTTCATTTGAAAGATTAAAACTATTAGCATCAACACCCTCAATAGAAAGTGTTAGTTCATCTCCATCAATATCAAAAATAGAAATAGTTGTGATAGCGGTCTCATCCTCTAAAATACTAATAACAGAAGCAGTATTTATCGATGGTTTATCATTAGTAGCTTCAATAGTCACTGAAACATTTGCAGATGATGTTTTGCTTCCTTGAGTAATAGAATAACTAAAAATATCAGTTCCATTGAAGTCGGCGTTCGGGGTATAAACAACTTGTTCGGGCGAAGATTCGGCCAAGAGTGTTGTCCCATTAGAACCGTTGCCAGATACTATTGATATTGGAGATGACGTTAAGTAAGAATCATTAGCTAATACATTAATTGTTACTGATGTATCCTCTAAGGTAGAAGCAGAATCAGCCACAGCTGTTACTGAGGGTGCAATATTACCCGAATCGATGTTTTGGTCTTCTGCTATATAATTTAAAATATCACCTGTGTAACTAGCTATTATTTCATCTGAAGCGGTTCCATTTGCAATAGCTTGAATATCTGTTTGAAGGGTTGATACTGCAAAGCGGATTACTGATGTGGTCAAATCATCAGTAGACTTAACCTCAATAACTGGCATGACACCTGATAGTGCTTTTGTAGTATTGGCTTTAGCGGCATCAGTAATAGTTAAGGTTTTTGCTTCAATAATATTATTTACAGTTTTAGTTATAAAGTCTTCAGTTTCTATGTCTACTTTCGCGGTTGTTTCTGTGTATTCCTTTTCCAGTTCTTCTGTAATAGCCTTGAAGTAATCTTGAGTCGTTTCGGTTGTGGTATTTAAATTATTAGTAATATTTTGCAGTGCATAAGCAAGAACCGTTAGCTGGTTGCCCTTTTCATATAAATAATCATTTATACCACCATCGCCCTTATTAGCCACTGGATCAAAAATAGAAACATCAATAGAAGAATCAATTCCCAGAGCAGCATTTACATTAGTAGCATCTGTCATAAATGCAGCAACCGAAGTAACAGGTGTTACAGCTTTAAAGTCTGAGTGGCCAGTAAGTTTATGAGTAATTAAAAGATTATCTAAAAGGGTTTGAGAATCTAAGTCAGTTCCACCAATGGAAATTAAACTCCCATTTGCATACTTAATAGTAAATTTACCATCATTATCTGAAGTCGTTGTGCTTTCATCGGAGTTACAAGTCCAACTTTCATCTTCGTCAATGCATACTTCAGCACCAGATATGTAGCCATCAACAACTACACCATCAGTGTTTCTATAGCCCTCAACTGTTACTGATACAGATTTAGAACCTCCAGCTCCAGTACAAGAAATAGAAAAAGTATTATTGCCAGCTGATGATATCGAAACTGCTTCAGAACCAGAAGCAGATGTCTGGGTCGTCCAACTAGCTGAACAAGAAGTTGTGTTCGTTGAAGACCAAGTTAAAGTTGAAGTGTTATCAAGCAGAACTGAAACTGGATCAGCAGAAAGATTAACAGTTGGTGCTGGCGTTGTTGGTGTAACTGGGGAAGCGCTCCCGCCGCCGCCGCCACCTCCACAAGAAGATATTAAGAATATAAGTGGTAGTAAAAATGAAAATTTATTCATGTTAAAAAAAAATTTATTTATATATAAAAATAACATAGGTTGACTATATTGGTATAGCTTTATAGTTATTTTTTTATATATAATAAAAATATGATTTTAAATAAAGAACATCTAGCAATTCGTGAAACTGTTTCGGCTTTCATTGAAAAAGAAATTAATCCTCACACAGATAAATGGGAGCAAGAAGGAATCTTTCCTGCTCATGAACTTTTTAAAGAGATGGGAAATCTTGGTCTTTTAGGTATTTCTAAACCAACTGAGTATGGAGGAATGGGTCTCGATTATAGCTATCAAGTTGTCTTCTCTGAAGAGCTTGGAAAAATCAGCAGTGGCGGTGTTTCGATGGCAATTGGTGTCCAAACAGATATGGCAACCCCTGCCCTCGCAAAATATGGAAGTGATGAATTAAGAAAGGATTTTCTTGCTCCAGCAATCTCTGGTGATATGGTTTGCTCTATTGCTGTCAGTGAGCCGAGCGCTGGTTCAGATGTCTCTGCAATAAAAACATCTGCAGTTAAAGATGGGGATGACTATATTATTAATGGCACGAAAATGTGGATAACGAACTCTACTCAGGCCGACTTCATTTGTCTTCTAGCTAATACATCTGATACTAGTCCTCATAGCAACAAGTCGCTTATTGTTGTACCTATGGATTTACCAGGTATTACTCTTTCAGAAAGGTTCAATAAGCTAGGTATGAGATCATCCGATACTGCTCAAATATTTTTTGATGACGTTAGAGTTCCACAAAGATATTTAATTGGTGAAGAAGGTAATGGGTTTAGGTACCAAATGGAGCAGTTTCAAGAGGAAAGAATATTTGGTGCGGCCGGAGCTCTGAAAATGCTGGAACAAGTTATTAAAGATACGATTGAATACACCAGCCAAAGAAAAGCATTTGGTAAATCAATTCTTGATAATCAAGTTGTCCATTTCAGACTGGCCGAACTTCAAACCGAAGTAGAGCTTTTAAGAGCTTTAGTCTATACCGCAACCGAGGAATATATTAATGGAGGCGATGTAACCATGAAGGCCTCTATGATGAAATTAAAGGCAGGTAGGCTTGGGAGAGAAGTTACAGACAGTTGCCTTCAGTACTGGGGCGGAATGGGATATATGTGGGATACTCCGGTATCTAGGGCCTTTCGAGACGGTAGGCTAACTTCTATTGGCGGTGGCGCTGATGAAATTATGCTTGGAATTATTTCTAAGCACATGGGCACAGCACCTAAAAGATAACACGACTAGTTACTAAATCTTACCAAGTTCTTAGCCATTTTTTTTGAGTACCTTTTAAAGATTTTTAAGGCCTTATTGAGGTCCTTCTCAATTTCCTCTTCAGCTAGAGAATACCCATCCCAATATGAAACCTTATAAACTTCTTCTAATTTAATAATTTCTATTGATGCAGCGTCTGGGTTAGATTGATCATTATGCTCAATAATGACTGATTCATCATTGAGGGTTATTGAAGTGTTAGGAACTTCTGTAAAAATAGATTTAAACAGGTTTTCTATTCTGAGATGGCTATTTTTTATATTTGTGTTGATCATAGGAATGGTGCCTACCTTCAACACCAAATTCTCTCAAGCCCACATGTTTGGTTTTTCTTCCTCGGGCCCTTTTTCTCCAAAGCGTATAGCTATTCTTTTTTAAGTTATCTCTCATAAGGTCCTCGACCTGATTTTGATTAAGGCCATAAGTTGCTTCAATTGCATCGAAAGGAGTTCTATCCTCCCAAGCCATTTCAATGATTCTTGAGACATCTGATTCTTTAAGCTCCATGGTCATAAAATAAAGTTAACCTTTTAACTTATTTACCTCTGCTTCGAGCTCAGCAATTCTTCTTTTCATTGGCTCAAGCTCATCTTTTTTTACAAATCCTGCTTCCTTCATAAATTTTTCTAATGCCGGCTTCATCATTTTTTCCATGTTCTTGGCATCTTTCATCATTGCAAATGGGTTCATTGCATTACTCCTTTTTTGTAAGTCTTATTATATATAAATATCAAATCGAGTGGACTTACCTTTGACTTGATAGTTAATGTTTTTGTCTATTATGTCGGCTTTGATAGGCCTTTTTAAAATAATCTTTTTAAAATTACTATTCTTAATATCAAAAAAGACTGCATCTCCATCATCAGCAATATTCTCAATATCTAAAATATGATTGATGGTACTTATATCTCCTGATCTAAGAAGGTTTTTGCTTGGTTCTGGGTACATAGGATCGAGATAAACAATATCAATATCATCAGTTTCTTTGTATTGGGTCTCCGACTTGGCATTTAAAAAAAGCAAATTTTTAAGAAATGGTAACTCGGATTTGGATCGCTCTATAGCGTCATTAACTAAAAGAAATATGATCTTGCTCTGCTCGCAAGCAACAACCTTATGACCGAGGGCTAAAAAAATAATAGTGTCCGATAAAAGTCCGGCCGTACCATCAAAAATAGTTATGTCTTCCTTGTTTTTGCCTATGGCTTTTTTTATGGAGGTCTCATGCTCGGTTCTTTTTAATCGCCAGCCCATGGACCCAGACAAAAAGTCTACATGGAGGGAGCTTGATAAATTAGTAGAGTCCTTTGTAAAGTGAAGGCCGTTCATTCTTAAATCGATAAAAGAGCCAGACAAAGGAATCTCATTGACAATCTCCATATCCAGATAGTCAGAAATATACTGAATGTATTCTGAATCTTGATCAGGGTGAGCAAATATACAACAACTCATATTAGAAGAACTAATAGGACCCCAAGAATAACTCTATAGATAACAAATGGATACATACCAATTCTCTCAACAAATGCTAAGAAATATTTAATCGTTATGAATGCAAAAACCATGGACGTTATTAAACCAATAAACATTGGGAGCAAATCAATTGACCCATCAAAAGACATCATATCTTTTAACAAGAAAACCAAGGCTCCCAAAATAGTGGGAATGGCTAAAAGAAAGGCAAATCTTGATGCATCCTTTAAATTTAAGCCAATTAAGAGCGCAGCTGTGATGGCAGTGCCTGATCTAGAAGCTCCAGGGAATAGCGCAAAAACTTGAAAGAATCCAATAAATATCGCTGCAAGTACTGATAGCTGTATGAGCTCCTTTGATCTGGAACTAAACTTGTAAGCAAGCAGAAGAAGTGCTGCAAAAATTATATTTGCAAGAGCAATATTTTCAATACTATCCCTGTTATTGTTCACTAAGTCAGACGCAAACAAGCCGAAGAAAACTATTGGCAAGGTGGCAAGGATTAATTGATAGGATAGTTTCCTGTGGCCCAATACATTTTCTGTATTAGTAAATACAGCTACTGTCATACCAGTGAGCTCAGATCTAAAATAATAAATCACAGCAACTAGCGTTCCCGCATGAACAGCAATATCAAAGGACAGTCCGAGATCATTGGTACCAAATAATAAACTTGGAAACAGTAAGTGGGCTGAACTTGATACTGGTAGAAATTCAGTGAGCCCTTGAATAAGGCCAAGAATAAAACTTAAAAAAAGATCACTCATTTATTTTTTTATATTGAGGATCTGTGGCATATATAGGATTGGCATCATCAGGATTAAACATTGACGCATCGCAATCGGATTGCATAAAATTATCTAAAGCTAATTTGGCAATTGAGTCGGCTGAAAGCTTATCTATGTTGTCTGCACTGATCGCCATAAGCGGCCTATCCAGTGCCACACAAATTCCTTTGAGGTAACTTGCAACACTTCTGGTTGCTGTGTAAGACCCTGTGCTGTTGGCATATGCAAAGAGGTCGATGTCTGCAAGAAAAAAACTTGAATTTAATCCTAGGTTAGATAGCATCTTGTTCCAGTCAGGTCTGTCTTTCCTTTCATGGTCTAAAGAATAACAAAGAATGTCATCATTATTAATAATACTAACTGAGGTCTGATCCCCAGAACTTTGAACTGCGATAACCTTCATTAACTATATCTGGTCTGATATTTCTTTAAATACCGTTTCAACAGTTCTTGAGCCATCTACGCTAAAATATGCAAGATCACTGCTCAATGATTTATTTTTATAGAATTCGGATAAAGGCTTGGTCTGCTCATGATAGACATCTAGTCTTTTTAGAACAGTCTCGGGCTTATCATCCTCTCTTTGAATTAAGGGCTCACCCGTATCATCATCAACACCTTCATTTAATGGAGGGTTGAAATCAATATGATAATTTTTTCCCGACCCTGGGTGCACTCTTCTTCCAGACATCCTATTCACTATAACTTCGTCATCAACACTTATCTCAATGACATGAGTAAAATTTACGCCCATTTCATCAAGCTTGCTAGCTTGACCAAGCGTTCTGGGAACGCCATCAAATAGTGAGCCATTGGCACAATCTGGCTTGGTTAGCCTGTCTTCAATTAAAGAGCCAATGATCTCGTCTGAGACCAATCCACCTGTGTTTAATATATGGGATACCTTTTTTCCAAAATCACTTCCAGAAGCAACGGCCTCTCGAAGCATATCGCCAGTACTAATTTTTGGAATATTGCATAATTCGCATATCAAGTCTGCTTGAGTACCTTTTCCAGCCCCTGGAGGACCTAATAAAATAATATTTTTCATATTTCTAATATAGCAAATGCTGTTGCGTAGTCTCTTTCGTCTGCAAGACTAACATGTGTCTTTGTAATTCCCAAATCTATCATTTTCTCTGCAAGTTCATTTAAGGGGTTGAAAATAGGTTTGCCCGCCTCATCTCGAAGTACTTCTATGTTATTCATTTGAATTGAATTTTTAAAGCCGGTACCAAAAGCTTTTGCGATTGCTTCCTTGCTAGCAAATTGTTTAGCTAAGAAAGATGCTTTCTTAGCATCTTTGGTCTCGTGGAAAATACTAAGTTCATTTTCAGATAATATTTTATTTGCGAAAGCATCAAAAGATTTCATCTTTGCAATTCTTTTAATTTCAACAATATCTGTTCCAATTCCATGAATCATATCTTTATCCTCTTAAAGATATCTCTGCTCTCAAGATCCCTACCATCTAAACAAAAATGGATAGCTGTTTGGGTGAGGTGTTTTAGGTATTTTTTTGATACCTTTGAAAGTTCTCTTGTTCTTATATTAATAATATCAGCACCAGAAAAATTTGAATTCATAGATTCTCTAAATCCTCTTTCAGGAATGAACGAATAGTTCTTCTCTGATTCAATGGCCTCATTTCTATCGATATCATTTTCAAAATCTAACCCGTATCCCAGCATGTCTAGAAGATCTAACTCAAAGTGCCTCAAGGTTATTTCTAGCTCATCTCCCCTAGCTACCTTATGTAAAAATTCTTCATATAAAAAAAATAGGTCTTCCTGTGCGGCATCCTTAGGGAGCAACCTCATGAGCAATTCATTAATATATAAAAGGCTGTAACTAGTTTTTGAAAAACTATTGGTTGTAGTCGAAAAGTCCCTATCTATATTAGTCAGAGTTTTCATATCTGACCTTCCTGAATAAGTTACCTGAAGCTTAGTAAAGGGTGTTAAATATCCAAAGAACTTGGATTTTGGTTTCTTTGCGCCTCTTGCCATAAGAGACATTTTTCCGTTATTTTTACTGAAGACCTCTGCTATTAGGCTTGTTTCTCCAAATGATCTTTGATGAAGTAAGAAACACTCATCCCAGTCACTAAGACTCATAGCTGCCGCCAACTCCTAGACTCTGAATGTAATCTGAATCCGTATTCCAATTTTTCTTTACCTTAACCCAGGTTTTTAAAAATACTTTTTTACTAAAGTATTCCTCCAGCTCTATTCTTGCCTGCTGCCCTATCTTTTTAAGTGTTGAACCACCTCTACCAATGACTATCTGTTTTTGACTATCACGCACAACATAGATCACTGCATGGATTTTTAAAATGTGCTTCTCGTCCTCTAACAGCTCGACCTGGACAAAAGTGTCATGAGGAAGTTCATCGCCAAGCATTCTTATTATCTTTTCCCTAATCAACTCAGATATCATGAAAGTATCCCTATGTTGACTCTCGATACCCTCCTCACCGTAGATATGTTCGTTTTCAGGCAAGTACTTGTGAATGAGCTCTTCTAGATTGGATATACCCTCATCATTAATTGCAGATATAGGAATGATATCTAAGAAGCTATATTCATCCATTAACCTAGCCATCATAGGAAGGAGTTTATTTTTATCTGTAATTTGGTCTACTTTGTTCACAACACATATAACCTGAGAACCTGCCTCTTTAAGCTTTTCAAGCACTGACAAGTCTTGTTCATCGAGGGTTAGTCGCTGAACTACAAATAGAATAAGATCAGAGTCATCTATCAAGCTTTGAGCTGAACGATTTAAAACCTTATTCATAGTCTTTGGGGATTTGATGTGCATCCCTGGCGTATCAGCAAATATCATTTGTTTATTATCTGATGTCTTTATTCCCAATATATTGTTTCTAGTGGTCTGAGATTTTCTGGAAGTTATAGATATTTTTTTTCCAAGAATATGATTCAAGATTGTAGACTTACCTACATTGGGTTTGCCAATAATAGAAATGTAACCGCAGTAATTAGTCATTAACATTCCTCATGTACTCTAAAACTTTGGTAGCAGTCGATGTTTCTGCTGAACGCTTTGTAATCCCAGATGAAGTAAAGACATTATCATCGTAATTAACTCTACAATTAAATCCCCCGCCAACAATTTCTTCAATGGAATAGATAGGAAGGTCGAGTTTCATTGACTGAAGTAGTTCTTGTAATTCAGTTTTTGGATCCTTGAAACTCATATCAGCTGATAAATGCTTAAGTTCGTTATTAAAAATTCCTAAGACGATCATATTTACCTGATCCCAGCCAGAGTCTAAAAATATAGCACCAATAGTAGCTTCAAATGAATCTTCTAAAATTGAGTTCTTACGTTCTCTTGAGAGATTGGCTGTCCCTTTCGATAGTTGGATATAATCGATAAGACCGAGCTCCTCAGCTTTCATTGTGAGAGTCTCAGCTTTAACAAGATAAGCCCTCATTCTTGTCAAAAGCCCTTCCTTCTCGTTACTAAATTTTAAAAAAAGATACTGAGATATGACGGTATTGAGAATAGAGTCACCCAAAAACTCCAGTCTTTCATTATTGGTAGTGTTGCTATAGCTTTTATGGATAAGAGCCAGTTTAAGTAGTTCAATATTTTTAAAGCTATACCCAAGCTTGGTTTGGAGTTCCTTATATGACATTAATTAATCTTACCAGCTCTTGAGAAGTGCGGAATACAAGTCCAGCATTCCCAGGTCATGAAAAGAAAACTTGCACTGCCAAAAAAATTCTCTCTTGGAACAAAGCCTACATCTTTTGTACTATCATTTGAGTTATCCCTGTTATCGCCCATTACAAAGTAATGGCCTGATGGGATAGTCCATTCAGAGGGGTATTGAACATTCTCGCCTCTAATATTTCTAGTGGTAAATACCGCATCTCCAAGAGACTCAGAAAAATAATCTACTACAACCTCTTTCTCACGTGTAAAGATTTCTCCAGAAGAATTTCTAAACCTTTTAGTAATAGTTTCCTTCTCTGATTTTAAGAAATCTTTTTGAACTGGCGTGCCGTTTATATATATTTTTTTATCTATTATTCTGATTGAGTCGCCAGGTTTACCGATGAGTCTTTTTACGTAAGGCACAGGATTATTACGAGGTATAAAAACTACAACATCGCCATATTCAGGGTCATGATCTAATGCAAAAGGGCCACCTACTCTATTCACCTTCAAGCCGTATGAATTTTTATCAACAAGCAAAAAGTCGCCAACCTTCAAACCTGGCATCATTGAGCCTGATGGAATCTGATAAGGCTCGTATAAAAAAGTTCTTAAAATAAAAATAATAAATAAAGGAATAAAATAACCTCTGGAAGTTGATATTATCTCTTTGTTTTTAAGTCCAATCCCAATCACAAGAACGATAAGCGCAATAAGCGATCCAAATAAAAGAATGATTCCAAGGTCACCTGCGTTGATAAAAATACTGACAAGCATAAGCATGCCAAATACAGTTGAAATTGAAGAGATATTCTCAACAAGAAAACTTTTAGTCTCTGGCTTTTTTATGGTGTCATTAACCCAAACACCAAGACATACACCCATTCCTAATAAAGAAAGTATAAATAAAGGATCCGTTAACAAATTACTCTCCTGATTTAAAATAATTTAAGAAAGCATCTTGTGGTATTGAAACCTTACCAAACTGTTTCATTTTCTTCTTTCCATCTTTTTGTTTTTCAAGAAGCTTCTTTTTTCTACTAATATCTCCACCATAGCATTTTGCAGTAACGTTCTTACGAAGAGCTTTTACTGTTTCTCTAGAGATAATTTTTGAACCTAACGCTACCTGAATTGGGACATCAAACATTTGCCTTGGTATTAACTTTTGTAAATTTGCTGCAATTTCTCTAGCCTTTTGATTCGAGAATGATTTATGAACAATCATTGATAAAGCATCGATTTTTTGATTATTAATAAGGATATCTATCTTAGTTAGATCAGATTTTATAAACCCAATTAGTGAGTACTCAATGGATGCAAAACCTTTAGTAGATGATTTTATTTGATCAAAAAAATCTACAATCACTGACGATAAAGGAAGTTCAAAAACAATTGATACCTGATTACCAAAATAAGTCATATCCTTTTGGATGCCTCTTTTACCGGTACATAAAGTTATTACATTGCCAACATATTCGTTAGGAGTAAGGATTGTTGTATTAACAATAGGTTCTCTGATTTCATCTATATCATTTGGAGCAGGAAGCTGAGAAGGATTATCACATTTTAGGACAGTGCCATCCGTCTTCAAGACTTCATATTCAACAGATGGAGCTGTTGATATAAGATCTAAATCATATTCTCTTTCTAGCCTCTCTCTGATAACTTCCATATGAAGAGTTCCAAGGAACCCGCATCTAAAGCCAAACCCTAGTGCATCAGAAACCTCTGGCTCATATACTAATGAGGAATCATTAAGAACAAGTTTTGATAAGGCATCTCTAAATCTTTCGTAATCATCAGAGTTCACAGTAAACATTGAAGCAAAAACTTTAGGATTTACTTTTTTGAATCCGGGCAGAACTTCTGTAGTTTCATCTGCTGAGTTCATGATCGTGTCGCCAACAGGGGCGCCTTTGATATTTTTAATTCCCGCAACAAGGTAACCAACTTCTCCAGCAGAAAGCTTTTGCTTCTTCACTTTTTTTGGAGAAAAAATGCCAATCTCATCTGCGTTATGACTTAGGCCTGTTGAATGAATTTTAAATTTTTGCCCGCTACTTAAAGAGCCGTTCTTTATTCTGATTAAAGAGACCACACCCAAATAGGAATCGAACCATGAATCTACTATAAGAGCTTGAAGCGGTGCTTCAGGGTCTCCTTCGGGCGATGGAATATCTGATATCAGCATATCTAAGAGGTCTTCTATTCCTGCCCCGGTCTTGGCACTAACAAGAGGTGCAGAGATTGCATTTATACCAATCATATCTTCTATTTCTTGCTTAACTCTATCTGGTTCAGCCTGAGGTAAATCAATTTTATTAATTACAGGAACCACCTCTAATCCTTGGTCAACAGCTGTATAGCAGTTTGCAAGAGTCTGGGCTTCTACGCCCTGGGAGCCGTCAACGACCAATAATGCCCCTTCGCAT
Organism: gamma proteobacterium SCGC AAA076-P13; assembly: GCA_000384935.1. GTDB lineage: Bacteria > Pseudomonadota > Gammaproteobacteria > Magnimaribacterales > D2472 > SCGC-AAA076-P13. The sequence continues at coordinate 212,750 of ARRA01000001.1, forward strand.
GCTGACAGAGATCTTGATACTTCATATGAAAAATCTACATGACCTGGTGTGTCAATAAAATTAAGAAGGTATTGAACATCATCTTTTATATATTCTAAAGTTACTGCCTGAGCTTTGATAGTAATTCCTCTCTCCCTTTCAATATCCATAGAATCAAGGATTTGCTCTGACATCTCTCTTTTGGTCAGGCCGCCACAATGCTCTATCAATCTATCTGACAGAGTTGATTTGCCATGATCAATATGGGCAATAACTGAGAAGTTTCTAATATGTTTCATAAGATGCTGCTATTTTACATTCATATAGGGCAACTTTGGAGCTATTGCTCCTTATATATGCTAATTAATAGTTATTGATCTTATTAGACGAGAACCATTTCTATTTATATGAAATGCCACCTTATCTCCAGAAGAAAAGTTTTCTAAAGCTAGCTCAAAGGATTCGATATCTTCAAACTTAAATTTCTTTCCTTTATGCTGCATCATTGTGATGACATCTCCGCGGGATATCTTTCCTGAAGCAGGTGAACCTTGATTAACTCTTGAAACTATAACGCCCTCAGGAAGGCTCGACATTGATGGGTTGTCTCTATCAATTTCAGCAACTTTTAGACCAATTGGATCAGAAGAGTTCTGAGATTTAGCAGGAACGAAGGATTCTTTATTTGCTGGAAGCTCGCCAAGAGAAAAACTAAGCTGTATTTCTTCACCATCTCTGATTACTTTTGCATATGTTTTTGTCTCTGGTTGAAGCTGGCCAACTACATGAGGAAGGTCAGTGCTGAATTTTATTTCTTTGTCATCGAATTCGATTATAACGTCACCAGGAAGCAAGCCTGCGTTATCAGCAGATTCTCCCTCTTCGACATCATTGATTAGTGCGCCATAAGGTTTTTTCATGCCTAGCGCGTCAGCAAGGTCACTATCCACCTCACTCATTCTTACACCTAGATATCCTCTTAGAACTTCACCTGTATTAATAATTTGATCTGCAACATCTATGGCCACATTAACTGGAATAGCAAAAGCAAGGCCTTGGTAGCCTCCGCTTCTTGAATATATTTGCGAGTTAATTCCAACAACATTTCCGTCAAGATCAAACAATGGACCGCCAGAGTTACCTGGATTAATAGCTACATCGGTCTGAAGAAAAGGAACATAATTACCAATATTGTTATTTTGAATACTTCTTCCCTTGGCGCTAACAATTCCTGCTGTAACCGAGAAATCAAAACTAAAAGGGGATCCTATGGCAACAACCCAATCCCCAACTTTTAGCTTATCGCTATCTCCAACCTTGACCTTTGGAAGTTTATTGCCATCCACCTTTAGTACTGCTAAATCAGACAATGCATCTACTCCAATAATCTCGGCCACAAACTCTCTTCTATCAGCGAGAGAAACAACAACCTCTGTTGCATCTTTAACAACATGGTAGTTTGTTAAAATATAATTATCTTTTAAAATAAAGCCCGACCCATATGAAACAGACTCTCTGGTTCTTTCAGGAGCTTCTCTGTATTGTCTTGGGATGCCAAATCTTTCGAGCATCTCTTCCGGAATGCCTCCATAACCAAATGACTGACCTTGTTTTACTTCTCTTTTTGAGGTTATATTCACTACCGCAGGAGCAGCATCGTCAACTAATTCCGATATATTCTCTGGTAAGCCTGAAGCATAAAGGCTTGATGCAAATGATAAAGATATAATCAATGAAGATAATTTAGTTTTTGTGATATTCATAATTGTTAGTATGTTATTTTTTAATATTTTCAGCAATTTCTATAGCTGATTTAGTATCAATGTTTCCATAGATGGTTACAACAGTTCCGTCATTCAAAGGTACTAGATAAATCATTTTATTATTATGTTTCCAGTATCTAACCTTATTAAGTCCTAAATTCTTTTTTTCAACTCGTAGGGTAAAGTTTTCATTACCTCTTCTAAAAGTTCTTCTTTGATCGTTCTGAGATGCAAAGCCAACATTTCTTAAATCAATATTTTGACTTGTTGCATTCATGAAATCCGGATTATTAATAACATTCAAGACATGATCCACTAAATTATTGCCGCTATTTTCTATAATTTCTTGTGCTTCATTGCTATTAATTGCAACTGCAAGTTTATCTTGAGCATCAGAATTTACAGACATTCTTGAAAAGCTGCCTTCGTTTAATATTAGAACGGTCATTAACACTGATGCAGCTGCAGTTAGGCCGCTTGTTAGCCAAATATTTGGATTTTTTGTTTTGTTTATAGAGTCTATTGATATTATTTTAGAATCTTTATCGTTCATTGCTGAGTGAATTAAGGCATAGTCAGCTAATTCATTTTGCAATTCCTTGTCTGACTCCAACAAGGTTAAAACTTCACTAGACTCAACATCATTTAGTTGGCCATCAAATAATGCTGATAGTCTTTCTTTATTCTTATCCATGATTTTCGTTTCCTCCATTAATATAATTAATGATGCTTTCTCTTGCTCTAAAAATTCTTGATCTTACTGTACCAATAGGTGTATTTGTAATAACAGATATCTCTTCATAACTTTTTCCATCAACCTCTCTAAGAGTAAAGGCTGTTTTGAGAGATTCTGGTAATGTTTTTACATATGATTGAATATTTTGTAGTGATTGTTTATGCATTAAAGAAATTTCAGGATTTTCATAAGATGGGATATCTATTTCCAGGTCATCTGAGGATATATTTACTTTATCTTTTTTAGATGCAGAGCTAGCAAAATGATTTTTTGCAAGGTTAATTGCAATTCTATATATCCAAGTAAAAAAAGCACTATCACCTCTAAACGAATTAATCTTTTGCCATACCTTAATAAAAGTTAGCTGTGTTAAGTCTTCAGAGTCCTCTCTTGATTTGGTAAATGCAAAAAGAGATGCATAAACTCTAGGATAGTATTTGGTCATCAAAAATTTAAAAGCTCCTTCATCTCCATTTTGTGCCTTAATTATTAAAAGGTCATCTTCGTTGTGGACATTAGTTTTCATTAAAATTAATTCCTTTTACTTTAAGACAGGCAAATAGATCAAAAGTTTCCTTGCTTGGTAAATTTTTTTAAGTTGTTGTTGATAAAGGATTCATGTTGCAGATTGTTAAGAGATACGCCCTTAAATATATAATCAAAAAGCTTCTGGTCATCATAATCAAGGATCGAATCAAAGACGTTAACATCCTTTTCATCCAGCATAGGTAATTTTTCCTGAGCAAATTCTCTTAATAGAAGATCTATTTCTCTCATTCCTCTTCTGCATTTCCAGTATATTCTGTTTATTTGTTGATTCATTAGTTAATATAGTTTTAGTTGTTGAATAATTTTACAAGAAAATAGATATACAAAATAAATTAATATCATTTGGTTCGCTGTATTTAAGATCTTTAAAAGTCTTACATATTAAAGGTGATGATCAAAAGATAAAAGACTTTCTTCAAGGCCAGGTTTCTTCAGATATTAATGAGCTTAATAATTTGTCATCTCAGCTCTCTTGCATATGTAACCAAAAAGGTCTTGTAATGGCAGGATTCTTGATTCAAAAAGTTAATAAGAATTTTAAAATAATTATTGAAGAATCCTTAATAGAAACATTTGTTGAGGATTTAATGCCATATGCTAAATTTTTTGGAGTTACTTTTCATATGGGAGACGAGAATGTTATGGGTCATGTTGTTGATAGCCTGGAAAGGTCAAACAGCAATTCGTTTCTTACAAATGGTAGTTTTAATCTTGAGGTAGAGATTGAAGAAGATAAAAAATCTATTTCTAATGAAATAAGCCAAGATAAATGGCAAATTGCTAATAAAATAGCACTTAACCACTCCCTTTGTTTTGATGATATAGCGTTATATAGGCCACTAGAGCTTAATTATGACAAGTTAAGAGTTTCCTTTACTAAAGGTTGTTTTAGAGGACAAGAAATAATAGCTAGAATGCATTACTTGGGTGTGAATAGGAGATCTTTCTGTGCTGTTATTGAAAATACTGAGCACCCAATAGAAAATAATATCAAGCCTCTGGGTGAAAAGTTAGAATGTAAAAACTATAAAATTTATAATTGTTTTATAGAGCAAGATATTCAAAACGAGCTGCTCAAATCAAACAAGCATGAGTTATTTACTATGCCTACCAATCAATCGGACTAATTTTATTTTTTAATAAAAAAGAATTGGTCTTTGAGAAGTGTCTACACCCTAAAAATCCTCTATACGAAGAAAGCGGCGATGGATGAGGAGCTGTAAATACAGCATGCCTTTTTTCGTCTATTAAATGCCTCTTACTGATAGAATTTGCACCCCATAATAAATACACTAAATTATGCTTTTTATTTAAAATCTCGATGATGGATTCAACTACATTTGACCACCCAATTGAAAAATGAGATCCAGGTTTTGAATCCTCTACAGTTAATGCGAAATTAATTAATAGTACGCCTTGACTGGCCCAGCAACTTAGATCACCAGAATGATGAGTTACAGACCCTAAATCAGAGTGGATTTCTTTATAAATATTTCTTAGAGATGGAGGGATTTTATTTCCCTTTTTAACAGAAAATGCAAGGCCATTTGCTACGCCTTTTTGGTGATATGGATCTTGTCCAAGTATGACAACTTTTGTATCTTTAAAACTACATAATTTAAATGCATTATAGATATCATTAGCTTTCGGATAGAAATGTTTATTATTTTTAAATAGCGTGTCTAGTTCATCAATTGGCTTGGATAAATCGATAGCGACACCCCCTTCTTTAAGGGTCTTATGCCAATCGCTCGGCAATTTAAGTAGGTGGTTAAATTTATTCATTTTCTATGAAATTTTATCCACAGAATCTGTGGATAAAGTTATGGATAACTTTATTTTTAATACCTCAAACCTATATAAAATAAGGGTTTGGTAAAGTTGTCTAAAATTTATACAATAATACATTTAAATACCGCAAATCAATAACTTAGATAAAATATGTCAAACATAATGTACACAATATGTAAAAAAGTTACATAACTCAATAACACTTAAATCCACTGTTGACAAGTAATTTTTATAATGATTTTTATATATTAACAAAAAAGAACATAAGTTCTTATTATTTCAAGAATTTAGAGATAATTTCCGTAAACTATTTACAGAGTCTAACGCTTATAACATGGTCAATATTTTTAATATTTTCTACCAGTTCTTTTGATGGCTTCTCATCTAAGTCTATTAAACTAATGCCAATTGAATCTCTGCTTTTGTGTGTCATGTCAGCAATGTTAATTTTATTGCTACCAAGCTCATCTGTAATTTTACCTATCATTCCAGGCTCATTTTTATTGATAATAACCAGCCTATGTTCTGCTGTTTTTCCAAGCTTTATTCTTGGAAAATTAACCGAGTTTATTATCACACCATTTTTTAAAAAATTTGTTACCTGATCCGCAGCCATAACTGCACAATTAACCTCAGCCTCTTTTGTGCTTGCGCCGATATGCGGAAGCAAGATTACATCATGAAATGAAGAGGACCTTTCAACCAATTCGGGGGTCGGAAAATCTGTAACAAAGCTAGATAATATTTTTTGATTTAATGCATCAATAATATCCTCATTATTTACAATTCCTCCCCGTGATAAATTGATAAGTTTTGCACCTTTTTTAATGAATTTAATTGTCTCTTTAGAGATTAGATCTTTTGTAGCTTCTATCAGAGGGACGTGAAGTGAAATATAGTCAGAATTACTTAAAAGGTACTCCATAGTCTCTGCCCTTTCGACGTCTCTTGGAAGCCTCCATGCCGAATCTACAGAAATATGAGGGTCGAATCCAATTATTTTCATACCCATTACTTCTGCCGTTTGGGCTAATAATGAGCCAATAGCTCCAAGACCGACGATACCTAATGTCTTACCTTTTAATTCATTGCCTTTAAAATTCTTCTTTTGAGACTCCATAGAGGCATTAAGCAATGCATTGTCTTGGCCAGACAGTGTTTTAGCGTAAGCATTTCCCTGAATAATACCCCTTGAGGATAAAAGCATGCCACACACAACCAGCTCCTTTACAGCATTTGCATTAGCTCCAGGAGTATTGAATACAACTATTCCTTTATTTGTTGCGTCTATAACAGGAACGTTATTAGTCCCAGCGCCCGCTCTTCCTATACATTTTAATGATTGATTGAGATCGCTATCGGTTAAAACCTGGCTTCTTATTAATAGTGAATCAGGATTAATTTCATCTATATGAAGATCATTTTTAGCCAATATCTCAATTCCATCCTCTGCGATGTTGTTATAAATTTTGTATGTATACATTTTTTAAAGGGTTAAATAAAAAAAATTATTATATAGCTATATTTAAAAAAGATTTAAATATCTTTTTATAAACCAAAATATAGTACCTATTTTAACGATGAATCTATAAACATCTTCCAATCTGCATAATCTTTTTTATAGAAATTATTTAATTTACTATTTGGTCTATATCTGCCTTCGATTAATGTTTTAATCTCTTCTATAGCAACCCCATCAGCAATCTGACAAACTATGCAAGCCCCAAGTGCTGTTGATTCAGTATTGCTTGGCTTTGCGACCTCTTTTTCAAGGGAATCTGCAAGAATTTGTAAAAAAGATTCGTTTGCAGTCATTCCACCATCAACAAGCAAACTGTTGATTAAAATACCATTAGATTCAAGAATAGTAATAATATCCTTTGTTTGATAGCAAATAGATTTAAATGCAGCAGTGATCATATCCTCCTTACTTGAATTCTGAGTGATGCCGCTAAAACCAGCTCTGATATCAGAGTTCCAATATGGTGTGCCAAGACCATTAAATGCTGGTAAAAACTTAACATTATTTGACTCACCATTTTTTTCAATGAATGCCTCGCTATCGACGGAAGAGCTAAAAAATTTCATTTTATCTCTTAACCACTGAATAATGTTGCCACAAGAATATATGCTACCTTCAAGTGCATAACTCGTTTGATTGTTTAGTCTGTACCCCACTGTTGTTAGCAAACCTTCTTTAATAGTTACCGGTGTCTCTTTTGTGTTAACCATTAAAAAACAGCCAGTTCCGTAAGTTGACTTCAGATCTCCATTATTGAAACAAGCTTGGCCAACTAAAGCGCTCTGCTGGTCTCCAATAACCCCATTGATTCTAATATCAACTCCATCAATATCTAAAGTTCCAAAAAAAGAATCACAATCCCTTACTTCAGGCATCATCGAAATTGGGATGTTAAACAAATTCAGGAGGTCTAAATCCCAGGACATGGTGTGAATATTAAAAAGCATGGTTCTCGATGCATTCGTAACATCTGTTACGTGATTTTTTTCTTTGGACAACTTGTATATCAAAAATGAATCAACAGTACCAAACATCAAATTACCAGATTCTGCATCACTTCTAGCATTTGGAACATTGTCTAATATCCAACTAACTTTAGAAGCAGAAAAATATGGATCTAGCAATAAACCAGTTTTGTTGGAAACCATTTCCTCATTCCCATCTGCTTTTAGATTGGAGCACATTGAACTAGTTCTTCTATCTTGCCAAATAATTGCTGGGTAAATAGGATTGCCTGTTTTTTTTGACCAAACTATAGTCGTTTCTCTTTGGTTTGTTATGCCACATGATGTGATATTAAAATTATTACTCTTAGTAACATCCTTTATTGTTGCAAGAACGGTATTTAGAATTTCTCCAGGATCAGCTTCAACCCAGCCATCCTTAGGATAAGACAATTCATATGCCTTCTGAGAATCTTTAATTGAATTCAAATCTGAATCAAAAATGATTGATCTAGAACTTGTTGTTCCCTGATCAATGGCTAAATAATTTTTCATAATTTCACATCCTTTGTATAATTATCCACAATTTATCAACTGATTACCAACAGCAAAAAAACACCTTATATACACTATATAGTGAAAAAAAATGAAATTGTCACAATATATAGTGTTTTTTTACTTGATTCTTTATCCACAACAAGTAATATTAGCAGTAAGAGAAATTTAAGGTGATTGCTAAAAAGCAAATACAAAACCTCTTTCAAACAGTTATAAAAAACTCATTTGAGTAAGTATTTTTTTGGGGACAAAATAAAAAAGATGGAAACACAACAAGAAGCAAGCAAAACAATAAACGTCCAAGAACAACCACTAGTTAATGATATTGAAACTACAGCTCCTGGAAAACTAAGAGTAATAAAAAGAAATGGAAAAGTAGTTGCATTTGAAGAAGACAAAATAAAGGTAGCTATTACCAAGGCATTTCTTGCAACAGAGTCTGGGAATGCAGCTGCAAGCGAAAGAATACACAAAAAAGTAAATCAAATCTCAACAGGCATTATTGAGGTTTTTGAAAGAAGAATGCCATCTGGTGGAACACTGCATATTGAAGAAATACAAGATCAAGTTGAATTGCAACTTATGAGAACAGAGGAGTTAAAAGTCGCAAGAAGTTATATTTTATATAGAGCTGAGAGAACGCAAGAAAGAAAAAAAGAGGCTCCAGAAATTGATATAGCTAATAGACCAGAAATTAATATTAAAAAAAATGATGGAACCTTAGTTCCTTTAGATATTGATAAAGTTGCAATGCTAATCAACGATGCTTGCGAAGGACTTGAAGCTGTTTCAATGAATGAGGTTCTTGAAGAGGCGCTCAAAAATCTATATGACGGGGTGTCACTGGCAGATATGAGAACAAGCCTTGTTATGTCAGCAAGAACAAAGGTTGAAAAAGAGCCCAATTATTCTTTTGTTACAGCAAGAATACTAATGGATCAAATTCGAAGCGAAGCTTTAGGATTTCTTGGTGTTGCTGATGAGGCAACATATGATGAAATGGAAAATCATTACCCAAAAGCACTAAATGCATACATAGATAAAGGAATAGAGTTAGATATTCTAGACCCAGTACTTAAAACATTTGACCTAGACAAGATGGGGGCTGCCATAGACCACACAAGAGATAATCAGTTTACATATTTAGGACTTCAAACTCTTTATGACAGGTATTTCATTCATAGTGATGATGTTAGGTATGAGTTACCACAAGTATTCTTTATGAGGGTTGCTATGGGATTAGCTGTTGAAGAGGAAAATAGGGAAGATAGAGCAATAGAATTTTATAAATTACTATCAAGCTTTGACTACATGAGCTCAACTCCTACCCTTTTTAATTCCGGAACAAAAAGACCTCAACTATCATCTTGCTATTTAACAACAATACCAGATGATTTAGATGGAATATTTGGAGCAATGAAAGATAATGCTTTGCTCTCAAAATGGGCTGGTGGGCTTGGTAATGACTGGACTTCAGTTAGAGCTATGAACTCATATATAAAAGGAACGAATGGAAAAAGCCAGGGTGTGGTTCCTTTTCTTAAGGTTGCGAACGATACTGCTGTTGCGGTAAATCAAGGTGGAAAAAGAAAAGGTGCTATGTGTGCATACCTTGAAACATGGCATTTAGATATCGAAGAGTTTTTAGAATTAAGAAAGAACACTGGCGATGAAAGAAGAAGAACCCATGATATGAATACTGCAAACTGGGTTCCAGATTTGTTTATGAAAAGAGTTGAGCAAGGCAAGAACTGGACATTATTTTCACCAGGAGAAACACCAGAACTTCACGATCTTATTGGAAAAGATTTTGAAAAGAAATATGAAGAATATGAAAGGAAAGCTGCGGCTGGAGAAATGGATCAGCATAAATCACTTCCAGCAAAAGAGCTTTGGAGAAAAATGCTTACAATGCTTTTTGAAACTGGTCATCCTTGGATTACATTCAAAGATGCCTGTAATTTAAGGTCTCCACAGCAACATGCAGGTGTAATTCATTCATCAAACCTTTGTACAGAAATAACACTTAACACAAGTGCAGATGAGATTGCGGTATGTAATTTGGGTTCTGTAAACCTTGCAAGACACATGAAAGATGGAAAGCTTGATCAAGAAAAAATTAAGAAGACTGTCTCAACAGCCATAAGAATGCTCGATAACGTTATCAATATTAACTACTACTCCGTAGAAACAGCAAAAAACTCAAACCTTAAGCATAGACCAATAGGTTTAGGAATGATGGGCTTCCAAGACGCATTATATGTTCAAGATATAGCTTACTGCAGTGATGAAGCTGTTGAATTTGCAGACAAAAGTATGGAGCTAATAAGCTACTATGCAATTCATGCCTCTACAGAGCTTTCAAAAGAAAGAGGAAGCTATAAATCATATGAAGGATCTCTCTGGAGCAAAGGAATTCTTCCAAAAGATTCAATTGAGATACTAGCTGAGAATAGAGGAAACGAATATATCAATATTGATAGGTCTGAAACTCTTGACTGGGATACACTGAGAAAGAAAGTTATAGCTGATGGGATGAGAAACTCAAATGTTATGGCCATAGCCCCAACTGCAACCATATCTAATATTACAGGTGTAACACAATCAGTCGAACCAACTTATCAAAACCTATATGTTAAATCTAACCTATCAGGGGAGTTTACAATCGTAAATCCTCATCTAGTAAATAAACTTAAAGATCTTAACTTATGGGATGACGTTATGATCAATGATCTCAAATATTTTGAAGGCAGTCTAACAGAAATATCTAGAATTCCAGATGATATAAAAACCATTTACTCTACTGCATTTGAAGTAGAGCCAAGATATATAGTTGAAGCAGCTAGCAGAAGACAGAAATGGATAGATCAAGGTCAGTCATTAAACCTATATATTGGGAATGCTGATGGTAAAAAACTTGATATCACATACAGAATGGCATGGTATTCAGGACTAAAAACTACATATTATTTAAGATCTATTGCTGCTACATCAACAGAGAAATCTACAGTACAGCAAGGAAAACTAAACGCAGTGAGTTCAGGTGAAACTGAAGCTGCACCACAAGAACTTGGGGCGCCGGCTCCAGTTCCTTCAGCTTGCTCTTTGGAAGAACCAGATTGCGAAGCTTGCCAATAATAAAGGAGAAAAAGAATGTTGAATTGGGATGATTACGGTAAGGAAGAAAACAATACACCCGCTGTAGTAAATGTTAGCGAAAGTGTGAAAGAAGTACAGAAAGCAGAAGCTCCTGCAAAACCAGTAATGGATACAGCAGCGCCAGTGCCTTCTGCAGAAAATAAAATCATAGAAGAAGGAACAAGAGCAGAAACAGCAAGAGAAGCTGTTAAGAACCTTGATGAAGCAGCAGGCATTGCTGAACTTGATCAAGTGATGGGTTCAAGAGTTCAAGTCGACGATAAAATGATGATCAATTGTAATGCGGACCTCAATCAGTTAGTTCCATTTAAATACGATTGGGCATGGCAAAAATATCTTGATGGAAGTGCTAACCACTGGATGCCTCAAGAAATAAATATGACAAATGATATTGTTTTATGGAAATCAGAAGATGGTCTAACAGAAGATGAAAGAACAATAGTTAAAAGAAATCTAGGCTTCTTTTCTACTGCTGATTCATTAGTGGCTAACAACCTTGTTCTTGCTCTTTACAGGCTAATAACAAATCCTGAATGCAGACAGTATATTTTAAGACAAAGTCTTGAAGAGGCAATTCATACTCATGCATATCAATATTGTATTGAGTCGCTAGGTATGGATGAAGGTGAAATATTTAATATGTATAGAGAAATACCTTGCGTAGCAAGAAAGGCCTCATGGGGATTAAAATATACACAAGAAATTTCTAACCCTGAGTTTAAAACAGGAACAGTTGAAACAGACAAACAACTACTCAAGAACTTGATTGCTTTTTACTGCGTTCTTGAAGGAATATTCTTCTATTGTGGATTTACTCAAATCTTATCAATGGGAAGAAGAAATAAAATGACAGGAACATCAGAGCAATTCCAGTACATCCTTAGAGATGAGTCAATGCATGTAAACTTTGGTATTGATGTTATCAATCAAATAAAAATTGAGAATCCTCATCTTTGGGATGAAGAACTTAAATCCGAAGCTGCTCAAATGATTCTTGAAGGAACGGAGCTAGAAATTCAATATGCAAGAGATACGATGCCAAGAGGCGTACTAGGTATGAACGCTGCAATGATGGAAGAATATCTCAAATTTATTGCTAATAGAAGATTGACGCAAATAGGTCTTGAAGAAGAATTCAAAGGTGTGAGCAATCCTTTCCCTTGGATGTCAGAAATTATAGATCTAAGAAAAGAGAAAAATTTCTTCGAAACAAGAGTTACCGAATATCAAGTTGGTGGAGCTCTGAACTGGGAATAAAGAAGTCAATAAAAATTATGAAGAAGCCCCTTTTAAGGGGCTATTTTCATGAGTGGATGTTCTTCGTATCTATCGGAGCCTGCATCCCACTAATATCAAAAAGTTCAAATTCAATTGAGTTAACAGCAACTATTGTTTACTCGATTGGTATATTCATGATGTTTGGGTTTAGCGCACTTTATCACAGAGTAAAATGGAGACCTAAAGTCTTAAAAATCATGAGGAGACTTGATCACTCATCAATTTTTATAATGATAGCTGGAACTTTTACACCAATATGTCTTTTAGTGCTTCCTAAAGAAACAGGCTTGCAACTCCTGTTGATAATTTGGGTAATAGCTGGAATTGGTATATTACAGGCTATATTATTTACAAACTTGCCGAGAATGCTAAGAGCAGGCTTATATCTAACAGCAGGCTATGTAGCAATCCCCTACCTTTCAATAATGTCATCCGTGATGGGTATTACTAATCTAGCATTGACCATAGCTGGAGGCACCATATATTCAGTTGGGGCTATAAGTTATGGCTTGAAATTTCCAGACTTTAGTCCTAAGTACTTTGGCTATCATGAATTCTTTCATGTGATGGTCTGTATAGCTGCAATACTTCACTTTATTGTAATTTATTCAATAGTTGGAAACTAAATGATGAAACTATATTCAAGTAAATTTGCTCCAAGTCCTAGAAAAGTTCTTATATATTTAAAAGAGAAAAATATATCAGATATAGAAATCATCGATCTTGATCTCGGAAAGCTTGAGCATAAGACTCCCGAATATAGAGCAATAGCTCCAAACTCAAGAGTCCCCGCCCTTCAATTAGATGATGGAACAGTTATATTAGAAACTACTGCGATGTGCAGATATCTTGAATGCCTGTATCCAGAACCAAATATGTTTGGAGAGAGCCCAATAGAAATAGCTTCAATTGAAATGTGGTACTCAAGGGTATCATTTGAATTGATGATGCCTTTGATGCATGGATTTAGGCACACTCATCCGCACATGAGTGCAATGGAGAATCAAAATGAGGAATATGGACTTGCTCAAAGAAAATTAGGAATCAAAGAGCTTGAAAATTATGACACTATTATTCAGTCAAGAGAGTTTATAGCAGGTGATAGATTTACATATGCAGACTTGCAAATGGTAACTTCTCTTCAGTTTTTAGTTCAATTAAATAAATTAAATATCGAGGACTATGGAAACCTGAATGAGTATATTATTCAGGTTTCCAGCCGTCCAAGTTTTTTGATATAAATTACTGCTTACTAATTAACTCAAATATTTTAAGGGTTTGCTCTCCTCCGTTTTGAAGAGCTCTAGCATCATCCATATCTGAAATAGTATCCCAGTTAGCTGCTATATTTTCTGGGGTCATGTCTTCTCCAGTGCCCAGTGAAACTCCCATTGTTTCATGGGTAATTATCCTGGCATAAACTCCTGCTCCGGCAGCAATAATAACTCCATTTGGTGCATCTTTTCCTGACAGATAAATTACAGCAGGAGTAACGTACTCGGGCTGTAAATTCTTTCCAAAATCTTCTGGAATTAAGCCTTCTGTCATTCTTGTATAAGCAACTGGGGTAATTGAATTTGAAAAAACATTATATTTTTGGCCTTCAATTTTTAATGTATTCATCAGACCGACTATTGCCATTTTTGCAGCACCATAGTTGCTTTGACCAAAGTTTCCGTAAACCCCGCTAGATGAACTTGTAAAGACTATTCTTCCATATCCTTGCTCTCTCATGATCGGGTAAATAGTATGAGTACAATTTAATGTTCCCTGAAAATGAACATCCATGACTAAATTGAAATCATCAAGAGTAACATTATGGAAACTTTTATCCCTTAAAATACCAGCATTATTGACAAGAATATCGATTCTTCCCCATTTATCCATAACTTCTTTAACCATGTCCTGTATAGCTGATAAATCTGTAACGCTTGCGCCATTAGCGATAGCTTCGCCGCCTTCATCTTTAATTTGCTGAACTACAGCTTCTGCTGCATCACTAGTCCCACTTCCATCAACGCTTCCACCTAAGTCATTTACAACGACTTTGGCGCCTCTTCTTGCAAGCTCTAGGGCGTGCTCTTTACCAATTCCTCCACCCGCACCTGTTACTATTGCAACTTGATCATCAAATCTTATACTCATCTTGTGTCTCCTTTTTGTTCGAAGTCATTCTTTGTTTTAAAATAGACAATTATTCTAATCAAAATTTAAATTTTTTACTATGTTAAAAAAATATGAGCCTGAGGATTATCCAAATCTTGGTATAACCATTTATGAAAATATTGAACATATATCAATATTAAATAGTTGGCATGAAACATGTTTACAAAATATAAATTGGGTAGAAGGAGAAATTAAAATTTTTGGGAAAATCCATAAAATTCCTCGCCTTCAAGCCTGGTATTCTGATCATGGAATAAATTATTCATACTCGGGAAAAGTTCTTGATCAAAATATTTGGAATAAAGAATTGTTTGAAATAAAAATACTGATCGAATCAGTTTGTAAATGCACATTTAATTCTGTTTTAGCAAACCTTTATAGGAATGGCTCTGACTCTATGGGTCTTCATTCCGATGATGAGAAAGAACTTGGTTTAAGACCCCTTATTGCATCTTTGTCGCTTGGAGAAGAAAGAGAGATCACATTCAAACATAAATATGATGATGTTAGTCTAAAAATCCCCCAACACCATGGTCAGCTTCTTGTTATGCATGGAGATACACAAACATATTGGAAACATGAAATAAAAAAGACAAAAAAATTTAAAAAGCCAAGAATTAATTTAACTTTTAGGAATATAATTAGTTATTAATTTTAATAAATTTCATAAAGGAAAAAAAATGAGCTCAAGAGTAAAAGTAGTTGTAACAGGCGCAGCTGGTCAAATCGCATATTCATTGATACCAAGGCTAGTAGATGGCAAAACTTTTGGGGATAGAATTGTTGATTTATGTCTTGTTGAAATTCCTCAAGTTGTCAGCAAGTTAGAAGGTCTTGTTATGGAATTAGAAGATTCCTATTTTCCTCATATGGGTGAAGTTACGTATACTGATAATTTTGAAGAGGCTTCGCATGATGCTGATTGGTTTTTACTCGTGGGAAGCATCCCAAGAGGTATCGTATATGAAGGGAAGAAAATTGAAGAAAGGTCAGATCTTCTAAAAATTAATGGTGGTATTTTTGTAAATCAAGGGAAAGCCATTGGCAGCAACGCCAAAGATGATGCAAAGATACTAGTGGTAGGAAACCCAGCAAATACAAATGCGCTAATTGGAAAAAATGCATCTGGTAAAGACAGCCAGCTATGGATGGCTATGACTATGCTTGATTCTAGTAGAGCTAAATCAGTGTTAGCTAAAAAAACTAATGTAAATGTAGATCAAGTATCTAATATGATTATTTGGGGTAATCATAGTCCGACTATGTACCCAGATATAGAAAATGCAGTAGTTAATGGTGAATCGATTTCTTCAGTTATTAATGACATGGGTTGGGTTGAAAATGAGTTTCTTCCAACTGTTCAACAAAGAGGCAAGGCTGTTATAGATGCTAGAGGTGCATCCTCTGCAACTTCGGCTGCTAAGGCTGCTCTAGATACCGTAATTGCATGTGAAAACCCTACTGATAGCAATGATAGTTTTAGCGCTGCTGTTGAAAGCGATGGCTCATATGGGGTACCTGAAGGTTTGATTTGTGGTTTTCCGCTTTCTACAGATGGCAATGGCGTAGTTACAATCAAAAAGGGTTTAGAATTATCTGATTTTGCTAAACAAAAATTTCAAGTATCGATTGATGAACTCATTTCTGAGCGCCAAGCGGTAGAGCATTTAATGAAATGATCCAAGAAAATAAATTTATTTTCAAATTTATATATGGAGTCCTTATTGACGAGTTATGTGAATCAGCTCAATTAATAACAAATCATGACTTATCAAGGTTAGCCAAAAGCTTAGAAAATACTCATGTCAAAAATATTAATATAAGTCCAAGTTTGGTTGACATACCTCAATCTGATGATGATATTTTTATTGTTCTTGATGATGTTAATTTATCACCAACTGATATTGGAAAAATAAAGAACCTTCTAAGTCAGAAGATTCTAATATGTACGAAGTCAGAAAAATCTATTGAAACCCAAGAAATGATGACAAAGCTTGGTTTTCAACTCGAGTTTAATAATACAGAGGAAGAGAAAATGTGCTTTTCTTATAATCTTAAAACATATAATAATAAAAGATCATGGAATAACTCTGAGGGATGGGCAAACCCTGAGAATTTTGATAAATATAGATGGTAAGCTACTTAAAGCTTGCCAGAAACTGAAGGAACTCAACCCTTCCTCCATCGACCTCGATATCACCTGATGCAATAGACTGAACAGGGTTTTTCAAACCTGATAGAGCTAGTTTAAGTTCTGACTCGTCACTTTTAACAGTAATATTACATTCTTCTAGTTTATTAGAAGTTTCTGCAACATCATTCCTGATAGTTATTGTTTTTACTAATCCTGAGGTAAATACAAAACAAGCTACATAGTTATTCTTATAAATATTATCTGGGTTTATTCTTACCGAAAGAAGGTTAAAAAAAGTATCTGTAGATATTTCATTAACCAAATCTAAAGAGCGTTCTGCAGCTGGAAAGCCAGCAAAACTTTCATCTAGCTCTATAGCAGAAGTTAAAAAATAGTTTCTTTTGTTAGGATTTGATGATCGCTCGCCAATATATATTAATGCCTTTTTTCTTAAAGCTCTTGTTTCATCTAACATAAACTCTAGAGCAATCAACCTATCGCTTAACTGGAGAGCCCATTGCATGTCCTCTTCAGCTATTGCTGTATTTAATGATTTAAGAAGCTCCTCGTTACCACCAGCTAATTTGGAGAATTGTTTTGCCTCTTCGATTCTTGATAAGGGATCTAGGTCAGATGGATTTCCGTTAAACCATCCTAAATAGCCGTTAAAGATACTTTTAACAGACCATCGTACTGTTCCATAAAATTCATATAAAAATGGTGATTCTTTTACCTTTATTGGTAAATCAATCATATCGACAATCTGATCGGGATAGTAACCTTCATTCATAAGTCTTACAGTCTGGTCATGCACAAACTGAATAGCATCTCTATATAAAGTTAATGCTTCTGATACATCTGGTCCAACTATAGGCTTTGTATGGCTTGGAAATAAAAATTTTGAGTCTAGTCTTCTCATATGATCTAGACTACCTATCCAGCCCATTACATCTCTATGAGTGGTTCCTCTAATTGTATACAGGTTAGGAAAGGTCTTATAAATATTGTCACCCGGCATAAGTGATTCATGTTTTGGCAACCAAACAAATAACTGGTCATTAGTTTCTCCGGGGGCATGAAATAATTGAATATCAATACCTGCTATATCGAGTATTAATTTATCTTTAAAGGTGGTATCTGGTTTTACATAACCTGGTGGTGATTTAGATACATTGAGACTCTTACCTATTCCAACGTTTATCAAGTCCTCTTCAGGTAATTGAGTTCCAAACATTCGGGCGCTTCTAACTGAAACAATAGGATTAATTATCCCTAATATTCTTTGCATATAATAGTCTGTAGATTCATGTGCAATAATTTTTGGTCTCTCTGCTTGAGAGGTTAAATAAAATGATGTTCCAAAGGTATGATCGCCATGATTATGAGTATAGATAACAGCTTTTATGGGGTTTGAATTTTTTTTCTTAAAAAATGAATAAATCTCTTCTGCTTCAAATACGCTATCTGCCGAATCGATAATAATATTGCCATCTATGCCCTCAACCATGATTGAATTGGCAATACCGAAGCCAATAGCTACATGAACTCTCCCACCAGGAGTCTGATAGGTTAATATTTCTTTATTGAACTCCTCCGAGTGCTTTATTAGTTTTTCAACTTTAGAGATCTTGGGAACTTCAACAGACTCTGATTGAGAGCATGCAGAAATAAGAATACAAGCAATAAAGATAAAACAAAAATTAAATAGTCTCATGTTAATTTTTATTTATAGAAAGGTCCTAGAGAAAACTAATCATTATTTCATCTACAAGAACATCAGATTTATCCTCATTAGCAATAGCACTTGAGTAATCAGATCTCCAGACAGTAACCACAGTCCATAGGGTTGTATCTTTGGATGCATCCTTGAGATTTATTCTTAAAATATTTTCAGTAATAGTTCGTACATTATTGTCGTACATATAATTGTTCCAATAATATCTTGAATAGTGAAAGTTAGACCTATCAGATTGGACTTTATCCTTACTGCTTAAGTTGATATTAAAAACTAAGCTTGAGTCGGATGAATATTTTAAGCCTCTCGATTCAAGAGCATTTTTTAGATTATTTTTAAACCTCTCTAGTTCAATTGGATTTATTTCTGCACTTATATTTGATTCGTTTATATTTATATAAAAGTCGTTATAATTGCTTAAGTTAAAAGTATCGATCGAATCAACTTCGATGTTGGATTGAGTGGTGGCGCAGCCTACCAAAATTAATATACTGGCTAATTTTGTAATTATTTTCATAGAATAAGTGTACATGTTTTTATAGAATTTTATTATGTTTAAACTTCAAGACCAAAAATATATCCCTTTATTAGATCTCAATGCTCAAATATATAATGAATCTGAATTCAATTGCAAGCATGTTCACTTAGATTCAGATAGCGATGAAATGGTCTTTATGGTTGCTTTTAGGACGATACCTGAAGATTCTACTGGTGTTGCACATATTCTTGAACATACCGCCCTATGCGGTTCAAAAAAATATCCAGTTAGAGATCCATTTTTTATGATGATAAGAAGGTCTCTTAATACATTTATGAATGCATTCACCTCAAGCGACTGGACAGCATATCCTTTCGCAACTTTAAATAATAAAGATTTTGATAACCTTTTAGGTGTATATCTTGATTCGGCATTTTTTCCTAATCTTGATAGTCTGGACTTTGCCCAAGAAGGACATAGATTGGAATTTAAAGATAAAGCAAATATTGAAAGTGAAATTGAGATTAAAGGGGTTGTCTATAATGAAATGAAGGGTGCTATGAGCTCGGTTACAAGTCAGCTATGGCATGGAATGTCAAAACACTTATATTCTTCATCTACATATAAGCATAACAGTGGTGGAGACCCTGATAAAATTCTAGATCTAACTCATGAAGAATTGGTAAATTTTCATCGAAAACACTACCACCCTTCTAACGCAACATTCTTTACCTATGGAAAAATTGACCCAGTTCAAATCCAAGAATTTATTAAAAAAAATGTTTTGAGGAGCTTTCAACCATCATCTGAGGTTATTGCTGTAAAAAATGAAGAGCGAATCTCGTCACCAAAGATAGTGTCTGATTTGTATAACCCAATGCCTGGAGATGAGGACAACCACCATGTTGTTATTAGCTGGCTCTTAAATGAAAGTCATGATCCTGTTGAGTTATTAGAGACATACTTAATGTCTAATATTCTTTTAGATAATTCTGCCTCTCCACTAAGGAAAGTTTTAGAAAACTCAAAACTCGGTAAATCGCCTTCTCCTCTAACTGGTCTTGAGGCAGACCAAAAAGAAATGGTTTTTGCTGCAGGCCTTGAGGGTGTTAAAAAAGATCAGCACATTGCTGTTGAAAGTTTAATTACTGACTGTTTACGAAATCTTATTAGTGATGGCATTCCAAGAGAACTAGTTGACTCTTCTTTACATCAGTTAGAAATAAGGCAGAGAGAAATAACAGGCTCAGGCATGCCATTCGGGCTTCAAATTATGCTGACATGTCTTCCTGCTTGTATCCACAATGATGATCCTTTGAATATCTTAGATTTAGATAATGCTTTCAATGTTATTAAAGAAAGATTAAATCAAGATAGCTATATCGAAGGCTTGATTGAAAAACATCTGATTAATAATCCCCATAAATTAAATTACTCTTTAGTCCCTGACACAGAATTTAATAGAAGAAATGAGGAAGCTATTGTTGAAAAAGTTCATCAAAAAACTGAAAGTCTTTCAGTCGATGATAAAAACAAAATTGTAGCCCTGGCTGAAGCCCTAGAAGAACGCCAAGAAAGAATTGATGATCCAGAAATTCTCCCTAAAGTTACTAAAGAAGATATTCCTTTATCAAGAAATTATCCAAATCCAAGTATATCTTTAGTAAATAATACAGAAAATTATTTTTATAAATCTGGAACCAATGGCTTGGTTTACCATTCAATGCTGTTTCCTTGTGAGGCGCTTACTATTGATGAGCTGAAAATTGCTAGTTTATTCACGAGCTCTCTTACAGATATAGGTCTGGGGTCTGATTCATATGAAGATGTTCAAAAGTATCAATCTTCTATTACAGGTGGTATTTCAGCATCATTTACAATGATTCCAAATAAAGGTGATTCTGAACATAAGCTAGCTCTTAAAATTAGTGGTAAAAGTTTAGAAAAAAATGCTCATTTAATGCAAGATTTAATGATCAGAACAGTTCAAGAAGCCAATTTTGGTGAGCATCAAAGAATCAAAGAATTGCTTAGCTTCATCTCGGCAGATAACGAACAATCACTGACTCAAAATGGTCACGTTTTAGCTATGGCTAATGCTGCATCACAGCTTACTGAGGTGGCCTCAACCAATGATTTAACTTCAGGCATAAGATTTATTAATAATACAGGTCTTTTATCAAAAAATATTGGTGATGAAGGTAGTCTTGATATCTATATTAAAAATTTAAAATCTATTCAATCAAAAATCTCTCTTACACCAAAGAAAATATTTACAGCTTCATCTTTGAACCAGGATGAAATGGACTTGAAATCTTTTAGTGGTTTAAATGCTGCTGATGTTGATGAACAGAATTTTATTAAGGTTCAAGATAAATCTATTGGGTGGATAACTGGATCACAAGTTTGTTTTTGTGCAGAAGCTTTTCCAACAGTTGATTCATCTCATGAGGATGCACCTGTTCTATCAGTTTTAGGGACCGTTCTTCGTAATGGTTATCTTCATTCAGCCATAAGAGAGAAAGGTGGTGCATATGGAGCTGGAGCCATGCAAGATTCCCATAACAGTGTATTTAAATTCTTTTCATATAGAGATCCTAAATGTTCTGAGACATTTTCAGAATTTAATAATGCCAGAGAGTGGTCATTAAAAAATATTACTAATGCGCATTTAGATGAAGGGGTTTTGGGTGTGATTTCTAGCATTGATAAGCCCATGTCGCCATATGGTGAAGCTATGAGTGATTTTATGAGCGAGCTGGATCATAAAACTCAGGAAGACAGACTACTATTTAGAAATAAAGTGAAAGAATGCTCAATAGATGATTTGATTAGAGTTTCTAAAAAGTACTTATTCAATGAATCTAAGAAATCTATAATTGCTGGAGAGAGTTTCCAGGATGAAATAAAAGACCTAGGTTTTAATTTAAAAAATATTTAATTATCCAAAAAATAGGAATTTCTTTTTCTTTAGTTCTTTTGAGCAACCCCAATATTGCTGTTGGTATTTAGTTGATCTGGCTTGAACTCTATCTGAAACCTTTACTAGCCATTGTTTTTTTCTATAAGTTTTTTTCTTAAACCCGCCATAACCCTCGTGGTATGCAAGGTAAAGAGATCTTGCATCTGTTCGTTCAAATCCTTGGTAGTAGCCTTTGCTGGCATACCAGCCGATAAAGTCAGCTGAGTCCTTAAAATCTTTTCTATTTGCTCCAGAATTTCCAGTTTCATCTTTATAGTCATCCCATGTCATAGTAAGTGCTTGAGAGTAACCAACTGCAGTTGAGGGCCTAAACCATGGAATAAATCCAAGAAGCTTATCTCTTTCTGGTCTAGCATCTGATTTAAAACTAGATTCTTGGTAAACGAATGACATTAAAACATAAGGAGGAATTTTCCATCTTTTTTCTGATCTCATTACAGCCTTATACCAACTCCTTTTTTCTTTAAATATAAGACAAATATTATCTGGATTCTCAGGTGGTTTAGTAACACATGATTGAAAGAAAACAGCAATACACAAGACGCTCAAAAATTTTATTTTTTTAGAATTCATTAGATTTTTTCTCCGACATCAAACCCTCTAAAAGTTTTGAACCTCGGAAATCGAAGACTGTAATTTTCACCTTCCATGCTTTGAGTGATTGCATCTGCTCTGATTTCTATAAGCTGCCCAACAAGTGAGTCTTTTGCTGCCCAAAAACTCTCTCTATCTTCATCTGTGAGACCGCTCCCTACGCTCAGTGAAAAAAACTTACCATCATCATCTCCCTCAACACTAAATGCGCCAAGCTTGCCTTCATGTTTACCAGTGCCCTCTTGAATAGATACTACTTTTAAAGTTACCTCTATAAATGGTTTAATCTTTAGCCATGCATGGCTTCTCTTGCTTTCATATAAAGCTTTTTCTGGTTTAATCATTAAACCTTCATACCCTTCACTTAATGCCTTTTTATTCATTGAAGCAAATGTTTTTTCTCCAGCCTCTGTATCAAAATCAATAACAGTAAATTCTACTGGTTTTATACAATCACTAAAATTATTTGCCAATGTAGTTAAAACTTCTTTTCGTTGGAGTGTATCAAGAGAACTTTTACCTTCATTAAATTCTATAATAGGCAATACATCAAAAAGAGCAAGATATGCATCTTCAGTTTTTGCATTTGTTTTTCTATGAACCTGCTTCATTAAGGATTGGAAATCATCACTCATAACCTCGCCATCAAAAACAAGACCATTGAATTCTTTTTTATTCAGCGCTTCTTCTATATGTGGAAAGTTACTCAAGATTTTCCCATTCCTGCTATACAGTGTTGTTGAATTATTCTTTGTAATAGCAATAACCCTTACTCCATCATATTTATATTCTACCAAGCATGGGCCTTGAATTTTTTTTGGATGCTTAGCTCCATCGTGAGCTAGCATGCAAGAAAATACTGGAACTCTGTATTGAATATCCATTCTCTTAGCAACGTTATTAACTGTTTTTTCACTTACGCCACACCTCAAGTCTTTGATTAGGATTCTTCTGTACCAATCATTCCACTGTTCTGATGTTGCTTGATTTAATAATTCAATAATAAGATCACGAGCAGCATGTCCTGTTTTTTCACGCTCAATTAATAATAAAGCACTCGATTTAAAATCCTCCCAATTAAGCCCAGGTCCATCCTCTTTGGATTCAGGGACTTGCTTAACGCCGAAAGTTATCAATGAGTCTAAGCACATTGCCAACCCTTCTTGAATAACTATTTTGTTTAGGTGCTCTTCAATAACATCTTCTTTAAAGAGTCTACTATTATCACTCTCAAGTTTCTGGATGATTTGCCAGGGAAGTAGTTTATTTGCCATTATCTTTAATGCTAATCAAAATTTTTAAGTTGTCTTAGCCTCGTAACCTCTTGAGCTTTTGTTTCAATATGTGAAATCATTTGTTTAGTAATTGGTAATCTTTCCCCATCACAAATATTGGCATAGAATTTTTCAGAGAAGTTATAAGCAAATGCAACCATCTCTCTTACTGCCAATAATGGCTCTTCAACATTATTAAGATCTGTTGCCATTATTACAGCGAAAGTCTTTGTATTTTCTTCAAAAGTTCCTGGATTTAAAGCATTGGCGACCCTAAAAATTTCTTTATTGCTTTTACCCTTAAGTGAAAAAAACCCATGAGCCAGCTTAGCTCCTGAGTTGCCCATAAAACCAAATAACTGCTCAATATCAAAAGATGATTTATCCATAGAAATTAAATTGAGGACCACTAATTCTTGATCATTTATAAATTCTTGCTCTTCAAAGTCAAATGATTTTTGGGTTTCTAGTCTAACATCATCAAATTCTTTGATTTCAAAAGAATCGGATACTTCCTCTATTTTCACCTTTAACTCATTACCACTAGATATCTTTCTAATAAAAAGAAAAACAATGATTAGAAATATTAGTACAGAAAGGCCTATAAGATAAATATCAAGATTACTTTGCATTTAGGCCTCTGCGAATTCAAGTGCTTGATTTACATCAACCGAAACCATTCTTGATACTCCAGCTTCTTGCATAGTAACTCCCATCAAGTGGTCACTTTTTTCCATTGAAACTTTGTTATGAGTGATGAAAATAAATTGAACGGTCTTCGACATCTCTTCAACCATATTGATAAATCTCATTGTATTTAAGTCATCTAAAGGAGCATCAACCTCATCCAATATACAGAAAGGAGCTGGATTCAATTCAAATATCCCAAAAACTAATGCTAATGCAGTCAGGGCTTTTTCACCACCAGATAATTGAGAGATAGACGAATTCTTTTTACCAGGAGGTCTTGCCATTATTATGACGCCAGCATTAAGAGCATCCCCTTCTGTTAGAGCCAATTCTGCATAACCACCACCAAAAAGTTTTGCAAAAACCTCTTTCATTCTTGCGTTAATTGCATCAAAACTGTCTTGAAATCTAGTTTTAGTTTCAGTATCAATAGTTTTAATTGCACCTGACAATTTATCAAGGGCTTCTGTTAAGTCATTGTATTGAATATCTAATTCTTCTTTTCTTTTTGACTCTTGAGCAATTTCTTCAGGTGCTGCTAGGTTTATTGCTCCCAATCTAATGATCTTAGCTTGGATATCTGCAAGCCTATCCTGAAGTTCTTTTATTTGCATTCCTTCATATTGAGAGTAATCAATATCTTCAATTTTTAGGCCAGCATCTTTTATCTTGGCATTAGCATTTTCAAGATTTATTTCATAGGTTTTGAGATCAAGTCTTACATTAGTTACTTTTTCAGATATGGATTTGAGATCTAATTCAGCTATAGATTTTTTGTTCTCAAGCTCTCTCATGCTTTCATTAAACCTAGATTGTTTTTGGCGTATTTCTAATAGAATAGACTCAGCATTAGAGCTCTTATTAACAAGATCCGACATTATATTTTGAATTTCTAATTTCTTATCTTTACTATTTTTTATAGTTTCAGATAGTTCATTTTGTCTATCAAGGTATTCGTCTGGTGATGCCAGATTAATAGAACCTAGATCATTGATATTTTTTTGTATATCTTCAAGAGACACTTCTAAGCCTTCAAGATCCATTCCTTGATATTTATTTTGATCTAGTTCTGAAATATTAATCTCAGCCTTATCTAGAACTTGAGATGCATTTTGTAGATTAATTTCATAGGTTCTTAAATCTAACCTGAGATTAGTTACATCCCTCTCTAAAGATCTCATCTCGTTTGCTACAAACAACTTACCACCATCCAACTCTCTAACCTCTGCATCAAGTGTAGCTAATGCAGATGAGCTGGTTAAAAGGCTATCATTTAGGCTTTCTTGTTGACTGGTTAATGTTACAAGACTTTGTTTTGCTGATATTTTTTCTTCTGAAGTTTTTTGGATTAAAGCTTCAACTTCATGCTGTCTTTTAAGGAATTCTTCTGTATATGATTTCGATTGATCTGAGGCTATTTTAAGTATGCTCATAAGCAACTCTTTTAATTCTTTGACCTTATCATTTATTACATTTGCGCCAGACCCAAAATTTGTCAATAAATCTGAAATGCTATCAATTAAATGAATTGCCTTTTCTTTAGGACTTAAGTTATCTGTACTAGATTCTTTTTCTTTAGCTTTTTTATAGTTTTCTTTTGCAGATACTAAATCCCTATTTGCTTGGGACTCAACTTTCTCTAGGTTGAAAATACTGCCTTCAAGTCTAGCTATATTCCCACCAATTGAAAAGCTTGATGCCTTTAACTCATCTAGGTTCAAGTTTGCAGTTTTTTGCTTTTCTTTAACAGAATTTATTGCCTCTTCGCGAGAATCTAAATCAGACTGCTTAGACTCAATTGAATCTTCTAAAGGTTTAATTTTTTCTCCAATAGCATCTTTATTTTTTACAGCATCTAAAGCTTTAATTATTGAGATATTGAGCTTAAGTTCTTGTTGTTTTGGACTAAGATCCTTAAAAGTAGATTCTTTTTCTACAGCTTTCTCGTAGCTCTCTTTTGCTCTTTCTAATGCCGCAAGATTAGATGCCTCTGACTTAGATATATTCTGGAGGTTAGCCTCATGCTTGGCAATTTCAGCACCGATAGTATAAAAATTCTTTTGAGCTGTTTCGTAAGAATCAACAACAGATTCATTTTGAGTTCTAAATTCATCAATCTGAGATTGTTTCGTGTCAGACTCTGCTTGTTTTATTTTTAAATCTCTATTTAAGGCATCAAGACTTTTTTGAAGCTGATCTCTATTTTTTTTAGCTTCTAGTGAAAATAATATCGCTGTATTGGTTTGGTTTTCAGATTCTTCTTTCTTTAAAGAATTATATTTTTCAGCTGCATTAGCTTGGTTCTCTAGCCTACGTATCAATCTTTCTATCTCATCTTTAATATCTTTTACTCTAGATAAGTTTTCTTTAGTTTTCTTAATTCTGCTCTCGGTCTCTCTTCGTCTTTCTCTATATTTAGAAACTCCAGCAGCTTCTTCAATATGCGTTCTTAATTCTTCTGGCTTAGCGCTAACAAGCCTACTTACCATACCCTGTTCAATGATCGCATAAGAGCTAGGGCCAAGACCTGTTCCAAGAAAAATATCCTGAACATCTTTTCTTCTGCATTTAGTACTATTTATAAAGTAAGTTGATTGGGCATCCCTGTTCATTATTCTTTTAATGGATATCTCATTAAATGCTGCGTATTCACCGCCTATTTTTCCGCTTGAGTTATCAAAAAGAAGTTCGATACTGCACTGGCCAGACGCCTTTCTATTTTCAGACCCATTAAAAATAACATCAACCATTGATTCGCCTCTCAGGTTCTTCGCAGAAAGCTCCCCTAGCACCCACCTAACAGCATCAATTACGTTTGATTTACCACATCCATTAGGTCCGACGACGCCGACTAAATTTGTAGGAAAGGATATCTTCGTTGGATCTACGAAACTTTTAAAACCTGCTAGTTTTATGTGTTTAAGCTGCATTGCGAAGAGTTATTTTGTTATGAATATATTAAACTATTGTTACTTTTTTAACCATTCATTTGAGCTAATTTTATAGGTATTTGAAGGCTCGCTCTGATCAAGTAATATTAATGCTTCTGTTATGTATTGAGTATCGCTATTTGTGCACATTAGCGAAAATTGAATATCAACAGTCTCTTTATTTAGATAGGCAGAACTAATATCAAACCCGGGAATAGAAGAGCTAGTGTTATTTAAAATAGCCATTGTATTTTTATTAACATTAATTTTAGCAATTGGTATATCAGGCCCATTCATAATAAAAACCTCTACTAGACCTTTGTAATTTGAACAATCAGCAGGCCTATCGAAATCAATAAAAATTGTTGAGTTTGCAAATAAGGGGAATTTAGAGTCTCTCAAGTCCCTATAAAGGCTATAAAAAATGAATTTTTCTTCACTAGATTTGAAATACCTTTCAGAATAAGTAATAAGGCTTTCTGCTGCATTAAATTTCTTACTATCCATAGCCTCCAAGATAAGACTTTGCATCCAATAAATTTTATTTTCATCTTCAATGAGTTGATCAAATTTATTAAGAGTTGAAGTTGAAATACTAGTATCATTTTTTATATCATCTTTCATTTCATTTGTTAAAATTTGTTCTTCAAAAAACCCAAGATATGAGAATTTTCCAATAAAACTAAAAATGCATAAAAAAATAATAATAGTTGAAATACCAATGATGTAACCCTTGTTGGCAGTTCCCTGATTTAGTAAATAAGCGAAAATAGGCAACAAAGCAAAGAAAGATAACAAGTAAATAAATATCATTAAACTTTTCTTCTAAATATATAAGTGCTTAATGCAATCAAGAGTATTACAAAGGGAGCAATCCATAAAATATAAGTATCTTGATTAAACCCAGGGTTATATAAAACAGAACTTCCAAACCTGCTAGCTATATATTCTTTAATCTCCTTGTCAGATTTTCCATCTTTTATTAATTCAATTATTTTATTTTTTATATCTATGGAGACAGGTGCATTTGAACTTGCAAGTGAACCACTTGTGCATTTTGGGCATCTTATTTCTTTAATGAGGCTATAAAACCTTTTTTCATCCGCTGCATTTTCAAAATTATATAAAGATTCAGTCATGATGAAATTTGAGAAAAGTAATAATGTTAAGAAACTATATTTGATCATTCCATACCACCTTTTCTTTTTTTATAACGGGGGCAAAAACATCACCCCAAACTCTTTTATTAACTTCTCCGCTGAAATGAGCAATGATCTTCCCATTTTTAATTAGGAACGTCTCAGGAGCACCAGTAACTCCCAAGTCTAGAGCTAATGAACCCGAATAATCATGGATAATTAGCCTATAGGGATCTTTATATTTACCTAACCAAACAATCGCATCATTCCTTTCATCCTTATAATTCAGACCAATAATTGGAATATTTTGAGAATTTAGTTGAACTAAAAACCCATGCTCTATCCTGCAAGTAATACACCAGCTAGCCCAGACATTTATAAGGTAGCTCCCTTCTAAATCAAGATTGTTGACTACTGAATTTTCGTAAAGGGAGTTCAACTCAAAAGCTGGCATATCTGATACCTTGAAATCAGCTCCTGGATAATAATCATTGTCGTTTATAAAAAAATATAAGAAACTTATTAGAGATATTGGTATGACAAAAATTATAAACCTAAGTAAAGTAATCATCTTGAGGTGCCTCTGAGCGAAAAGGCTAGAAATGAACCTGAAATTGCCATTAACAGTGCTGAAATCCATATCCAGCGTATGAAATAATTAAATTGGATGTTAACAATCCAACTGCCATCATCAAGTTGGTCACCAAGTGTTACATAAATATCCTTTAGTGGCGTTGCATGTATTGCAGTTTCGGTTGTTATTTGTCCTCTAGTAAAATACTTCCTCTTTTCTGGATTTAATACAAAAGTTTTGCCACTTGGGCTATCTATAATAAATGATGCCATTACAGAATCATGATTTGACATCTTTATAAGCTCAAGATTATCAAATTTAATCCTATAATCCTTGTAAATATCATCGCCGTTAATTTTTATATTAATTGCCCTTTCAGAGCTAAACTGGCTATTTAGTGAGATTGAGATTATTAACAAGCCCAAACCAATATGAGCGGCAATACTATAAGGGTTTGAATATTTTTTATTTATAAGAAATTCAAATATTACAAAAAGATATCTAATTATTATCAATAAACCAGTAAATAAAGAAACAAGAATCCATAAATCTGAAATTACAAAATAGAGCATAACGGATATTGTTATTGCTAACGAGAATATCCCAGAGAAGAGCATTGAGGTATAAGAATTTATAATTCTATAGGTTCTCTGCCATTTAGAATCTATAGAAAAAAATAAGAAGATACATGCAAGGATGGTAGCTGGAACAAAAATTGCATTGTAGTAAGGAGCTCCAACACTTATTTTTTGAAGATATAAATATTCATATATCAATGGATAAAGAATACCAAGCATTGTTGAAAAAATTAACGTTCCAAAGATAATATTATTTATTGAAATAAAAGACTCTTTTGAAAACGATGTTATAAGTTTTTTTGTAGCCAATAATGGCAATCTGTATGAGAATAGAATTAGAGATGAGAAAACTAAAATTCCAGTAAAGCTTAAAAGATACAATCCTCTTTCAGGATCATTTGCAAAAGAATGAACACTATCAATGATTCCCGATCTAACTATAAATGCTCCGAACAGGCTCAGTGAAAAAACTATGATAGATAAAAGAATAGTCCAAATTCTTAAAAGTTGTGACTTAGAAGAGACGCTTAGTGAGTGAATAAACGCAGTAGCTGCCAGCCATGGCATGAGAGCAACATTCTCTACGGGGTCCCAGAACCAATAGCCCCCCCATCCCAATTCATAATATGCCCACCAACTTCCAAGAGCTATGCCAACAGTTAGAAAAACCCATGCTGAAATTGACCATATTCTGACAGACTCTTCCCACCTAATACTTTTATCTCCATTTATTAAAAATGATATTGCATTAGCAAAAGCTATGACAAAACCAACATAACCAAGGTACAACATTGGTGGATGAATCGCTAAAGCAGGATCCTGAAGAACGGGATTTATATCTGCTCCATCCATAGGCGCTATTGGTAATATTGTTTCAAATGGATTTGAAGTTAGTAAAAGAAATGACAAAAATCCAACAGCTATTAATGAGATAACGCCGATGGTTCGTGCCTTGAGAATATTATCATTAGGAGAATATAAGCTATATAGAAATCCCCATAGGCATAAAAATACTATCCAAAGATACATAGAGCCCTCATGGGCACTCCATATAGATGTTATTTTATAAAAACTGGGTAACTGGCTGTTTGAATGCTGAGCAATATATAAAACACTAAAGTTATCATTAAGTGCCAACCAAATATAAATAAAAAAAGATGAGGTCAGCATCAAGAACGCATGTGAATAGATTCGTGATATCAGCCTTGTAATATTTTTATCTCTTTTGGTGAAAAGAAATGAAAATACAAAAGTAGTTAAAAATAAACCAGTAGATAGGATTGCTAAAAAATGAGCGATCTGAATCAACATCTATTTTTCTATATCCAAGCTTGGAGGCATATAGTTTTCATCATGTTTTGCTAAAACTTTTTCAGCTTTAATTGAGCCCTCAAAAAGATATCCTAAAACAACAACACCACTACCTTCTTTAAATAAGTCAGGAACAATACCGTTAAATTCAACCTCAATCGACTCTTCATAATCTGTAATTTGAAAAACTATATTGGTTCCATCTCTTTCAACAGAATCCTCGAGAACCATTCCACCAACTTTAATTCTTTTATTTTCAGGTAGATCTTCAGCAAATATTTCAGATGGAGTGAAGAAAAAGTCTAAATTAGAATCAAGTGCTTTAATAATTAATATCGTTCCAAGACCTGAAGTAAGTAGCAAGAATAGGACTGTGGTTAATCTTTTTTTTCTTATTGCCTTCATTTAATTTTTTTACCGATATTTTTAATTTGCACTTTATATACTAAAAAAGTTATTGATATAGATAACAGCACTATTAAGACAACAGACCAGACATACAATCCATGATACTGACCATTAGAGCTCTGCATAAAAATAGCATCTGAAATAGAGTTAAATTTAAAATTAAACATAGTCTTTTACCCAACTTTTGTTCTTCTCTCTCTTAAGAATCTGAAGTTTAGAAGACAGGATTACGAGGCAAAAAACAATCCCAGTAAAGCCAATAATTGAGCCAAATAAAGGATAAAGCATTGAAGGATCAATAGCAGGTTTCTCTGTTACTGTAATCGATGCTGTTTGATGAAGTGTGCTCCACCACTCAACTGACATCTTTATAATTGGAATATTAACAGAGCCAACAATAACTAAGATCGCTAAAAATTTATCTGCCTTTTCGTTATCTGTAAATGAGTCATGAAGAGAAATAAGGCCTAAATACATTATAAATAAAATAAGAGTAGAGATAATTCTTGCATCCCATGCCCACCATGTTCCCCATGTAGGGATACCCCATATGGCTCCAGAAACTAAAGCTATAAATGTTGTGATTGCTCCTATTGGTGCGATTGATCTAACTAAATAAGCTGATAATTTTACTTTCCATATTAAAAAAATAGCGCTTGCAAATGCCATGGCTAAATATAGGGATTGTGAAATAAATGAAGCTGGTACATGAAGGTAAATAATCCTATATGAATTTCCTTGAACGAAATCTTCTGATGTTAAAAATAAACCCCAAAAAAGAGCAACAAGGTAAATAGATAAAGAGGTATAAAAAATATAGGGATACGCCCTATCAACCTGAAATAAATAGGTTTTAGGTGATGCAAACTGATGTATAAACTTTTTTATCACAATATAGCTAATAGATTTAGGCCAAAATTACTCTAAATGCGCCTTGATAACAAAAGAGATAATAATTGGTAGTACGAATATTATAATCGATAAGATTCCTAATAAGAGAAAAAGAAAACCTAAAAAATTCATACCTAAATTTATAGCTATGACTACCTTCCCTAAAACAACAAGTAATGGGAGTACTAGTGGCATAGTAATCAATATCCCTAATATTGATCCCTTTGTAAGACTAAGGGCATTTCCAAAGCTAAAAACATTTAAAAATATATAGGTTGTAATCATCAAAATTGGTATTAATTGAATGGCTAAATCAGCAGAAGTTGTAATACCAAAACCATATAAGGCACCTAATAATGAAATTGGCAAGCCTATGAGCAGCCAATATACAAATATCTTTATAGTAATGACACCTGATAGTGAATTGTGTTTGATTGCCATCTGTTCAAGAGTGCCATCATTAAAATCTTCAAGAAAAATATCTTCTGTTGCCAACATCATAACTAATAATGTAGCTATCCATAAAACAGAAAAGAAAGACTGATCTATATCTTTATTTAAAATTTCTACAGTTAAAGGAAAAGCAGTCATAATTAAAACAAATACAAGAATTGGTCCAAGCCAGCCTCTTGATTTCTTTCTCAGTTTTAATAATTCAAATTTGAGTAATTTCATAATCTAGGCTTTATCAAGTTGAAGAACTTCAGCACTAATGTCCAAAGATATATGAGATGAAAAAATTAAAGCCTTTTTGGCAATTAGTTGATCGCTCAAAAAAGTACAAAGAATATCTTGTGATTTCTTATCCAACCCAACGCATGGTTCATCAAGAACTAATAGATCAGAGTCATTCAAAAAAAGCCTTAGCAGTGCCAATTTTTTTTGCTGGCCATACGAAAGATTAGCCACCATAACATCTAATAACTTTTCCAAGCCCAATAGTTGAAGAAAGCTTTTAAGGTTGCCATGAGCTTCTATTTCCAATAAAGATAAATTATCTTCAACTGTAAGGTACTGTTTTAGGGCATTTTTATGACCAATAAAGCAAATATCTTTATTATAATTTTTTTCAATCTTACCCTTGGTTTGTTTGGTTAGACCACTAATTATTTTTAAAAGAGATGTTTTGCCAGACCCATTACTGCCTAAAATATGTATAGCAGCTCCTTCATTTAATGAAAAGGAAAGGTTTTGAAACAGCTTCGTATCATTAATTTTATAGCTTAGGTTTTCTGCTACTAAAATTTTTTTCATATTACCTAATTTAATTTAAGATTCTTAGTTCTTATTATAAGAGCTGGAAGTGGCTTTTGTGGGTCAATTCGTGAATATAGTCTTTTTGATATTTCAGAAAAGGTTTCAGAGGAAAATGAACCAGAGCCGCCAATAGAAAAATATAGTCGTTTCGTAAAAAAAATACCCTGCTCAATATCGGGAATGCTTCTTACTAAAGTCGTTATTTTTTTTATATTTTGAAGAATATTTTTTCTCTTAAGACTGTATTCAAACCAACCCCATGATGACAAACCTATTAATGCAATTTTTTTTAATGCCTCTTTAGCTTCTATATTTGGAAATGAGGATGGAGGTAAAAATACAACGACCTCACCCTTAGATCTTGTAACCAAATCATCTAATTGATTTTGATAAGATGTATTTGAAGAAAAATTAGCTAACAAATATTCTTCATATTTATTAGCTAATGGTAGTTTAATATTTTTTAATCTAGATTCTGAACCAAGAACTATATAAGTTACTAATTCCTGGTTCAAAATATTTCTGTCTTATACTTTAGATAATGCTTGCTCGTAATCAGCAATGATATCGTCGATATGCTCCAAGCCTATAGACAGTCTTACAAAACCAGGAGTAATTCCTGCTGCAAGTAATTCTTCCTCATTTAATTGGCTATGTGTTGTGCTGCCAGGGTGAATAGCAAGACTTCTTGCGTCGCCTATATTAGCAACGTGATAGACCATTTCCAGAGCATTGATGAATTTTTTACCAGCTTCAATTCCGCCTTTGATTTCAAATCCCATTAAACCGCCATTTCCACGAGTTAAATATTTATCAGCTCTTTCTTTGGCATAACCTTCCATCTTAGAGGGATAGATTACTCTTTCGACTGCATCATGGTTTGATAGGTAATCTGCTACCTTCTCTGCATTGCTTGTATGCTCTTTCATTCTTAAGGCTAGAGTCTCTAGGCCTTGTATAAACATAAATGCATTAAATGGGCTCATGGCTGCTCCCATATCCCTTAAAATAGTTGTCCTTGCTTTTAAAATATATGCTATTGGTCCTAAAGGCTTAACTGCCTCAGTCCAAATAGCCCCACCATATGAAGGATCTGGAGTATTTAATGCTGGCTGTCTTTCAGGAACGGCTTCCCAATCAAAATTACCACTATCAACAATAATTCCACCAATAGAAGTTCCGTGACCTCCAATGAATTTAGTAGTTGAATGCATCACAATAGCTGCACCATGATCAAATGGCCTACAAAGCACTGGTGCTGCAGTATTATCTACAATCAAAGGAATTCCTAAGGGTCTTCCGATTTCAGCAACTTCAGAAATAGGAAAAACCTCAAAACTTGGGTTAGGTAAAACCTCTCCATAATAGGCTCTTGTTTTATCATCTGTGGCATTTGCAAAATTCTGAGGATCAGATGGGTCTACAAATCTAACTTCGATCCCCATATCTGACATAACATTTTTAAATAAATTATAAGTTCCACCATAGAGATGGGAAGAGGCAACAACATTGTCTCCATTTTTAGCTAAGTTCTGAATAGCTACTGTAGAAGCCGCTTGTCCTGATGCGACAGCGAGAGCACCAACTCCACCCTCAAGTGCAGCTATTCTGTCTTCTAGTACAGCAACTGTTGGATTCATGATCCTTGAGTAGATATTACCTAACTCTGATAATGAAAATAGATTTGCAGCGTGGTCAGTATCATCAAACTGAAAGCTTGTAGTTTGATGAATTGGTACAGCTACAGAATTAGTATTTTCATCCTTCCTCCATCCTGCATGAAGGCCTATGGTTTCTGGGTTTGTGTATGTTTTGCTCATAATTTGTCCTTAAATAAATTAGTAAACAACTTTGAGAAATGGTTAAAAGTTCTCTTTAGCCTATTTTAATGCGCCGGCAAGCTGATATCAAAAAGCGCTTACCTATTATATTTATAGTTAATAAAATAACAATAGTATGGCAATAATATGCTGACATGTTTATGTTTAATATCTATAATCATGAAAACAAAAGGAAAACTTTATGGCAAAAAAATATAATAACTTTAGAGTTGGCGGATCCCCACACAATGTGAATGAGGATTATGCCGTATGGACAAACGATCTTCTTACTAGAGTAATAGCAAGTAAAACAGTGATTCAGCCTGGTAAAGGTACGCATGGTCATAAGCTTATTGATTCTGACGTTGTTTATGTCATTACCAATGGAAGAGGAACTATGGAAGTCATCGAATATATGAATTCAGATGAAGGTCATGGATCAGATCCTTCATATGGTGTTGAACACAAAGATTCTTATGAACTAACATCTGGAGATGTTGTCTTAGTGCAATCGGGTGACTATTGTAAAGTTATCAATGACTCGGATCATGACCAGCTTACCTACCTTAGAATATTCGATAGAGGTGGTTGGAGAAAGTAACTCCTTACTCAAATATTTATGAAAGATAAAATAGGGATCTTCTTCTCAGGATTGTGTGTTGTTCACTGTCTGCTATCTACTGTTTTAATACTTGGTGGAGTTGGTGCTGCCTTTTTAAGGGTATCTGAGGAACTAGTGCATCCAATCCTTCTTATTTTTATTGTGATGATTGGCTTAATCAGCTTTCCGTCATCATATAGGCTACACCATAATCCAAGACCTATGACTTATGGAGCCATTGGAACTGTGGGCATCTTTCTTGCTCTTTTTTTTGATACAACCTTAGAGGTTTTTTTGACTATAATTTTTGGTAGCTTGCTTATCTATTCCCACTATTGGAATAACAAACTGAAAACTGGTTAATTAATAACAACTTCGGCTACAACTGCAAAGTGATCTGAAACACCCTTTTTAGCTTTTGCATTAAATCTTATTGGTCTTCCAGTATCAGCATAGCTATTAGATTCAGTTTTGTGTAATTGAATAGTTTCTTTATTAAACTTAATGCCTCTATCTCTTGAAACAAATATTGCATCTAAAAAGCTCCAGGTTTTATCATAGCTATAATAAGAAGTTCCCTTGCAATCCTTGCATCCCTCGAGGTGTGAGACATACCAAATATCCTGCTGCTTGTTATATATATTTAATTTAGTGTCATCTTTTGAGCTTAAATTGAAGTCGCCAAGAGCAATTGATGGTTCATTATTTGATTCTAAAAGTGCTCTTAATAAATCAAAGGACTCTATTCGCATTTGAATATCATTAAAGTTAGAAGGAAAGTGCAGGTTATAAATAACTATGTCTTTGTTATCTATAGATGCTGTTATTTTAAAAATAGGTCTTGTGTCATAGGTAGCAAATTTTGGAGAAAAACTTACATAATGCAGGGAGGGATCAGAGAGCTTGTATCTTGATATAAAAGCAGTATCAACACCTCTCTTGTCAGTACTGTCTAGAAGCTCATAGTCAATGTAGCCATAGGGTTTAAGCAAATCAAAAAGTTGTCCCAAGATATTTTTATTTTCAATCTCTTGGAGTGCAATAATATCGGCACCGCCATCATTATAAGTGATGATATTTTTTACAAGTATATCTAACTTTGCATTCTTGGTTTCTTCATTCCAATCTAGAAAAAAGCACTCATTTCTCCATGCTTTTACATTTATATTGCTGCAAGACCTCTGATGTTCTTCATTTTGTTTAAGCTCTAATGGCAAATATGCTTTATCGTCCTTTCCCGCATCATCCTTGGTATCAAAAAGATTTTGAGCATTAAAAGTCATAATGGTAAAAGATTCTGATTGCGCAGCTGGAATCATTAATGCCATTAAAAGGTAGAGCTTAAATTGAATATTCATCTATAAGTCTCTAATCTTAAGCTTAAGTTCGAATGGAAGATCTTGATCTAG
This sequence comes from gamma proteobacterium SCGC AAA076-P13, assembly GCA_000384935.1. Lineage (GTDB taxonomy): Bacteria > Pseudomonadota > Gammaproteobacteria > Magnimaribacterales > D2472 > SCGC-AAA076-P13. The sequence goes on from ARRA01000001.1 coordinate 250,001, forward strand.
TTTTGTTCTCTCTTTATATTCAAGAATATTTTTTAATCTATCATCAGAAAATGGAACCATCTTCCTTTTGTTTAAATTTATGTGTCCTAGAACGGTTTCAAAAATTGCAGCAAGCTCATTATTTTCATTAAGTAAGATACCTACAAAATGGAGCATTTTTTCATTTGCATTGTTTAAAAGAAATGAAGGGTAGATCTTATCTCCTAAACGAAACTCTTTAAGGTACCTAATATTATCCTCTAAAGTAAATGTAGAAAAGCCACTTGCTACATACTCAGGAGAGAAATCAAGCTCTTCAAAATAGAGTTTAGAATAAACTTCATCAAACATTTTATAGTAATAATTAACGTTCATATGATCGTTATGATCACACATGTCTGTGGTTACGGTTATTTGATTTGCTAGGTATGGGAGTTTAAACATAAGCTATTATGGAGCAAAAAAAAAGCCCAGTAAACTGGGCTTTTTTAATTATCTCTAATCTCTTAGAATTTTGCTCCGAACTCAACACCGTAAGTTCTTGGGTCAGTAAATGAGCCTAATAAAGCACCACCACCAACATTACTTGATTCACGTAATGCACTGATATCTTGCTTATTTCTTAGATTTTTAACATAAAGACCAGCATACCAATCATCACTGTTAGGTGTGTATCTAACAAGCAGATCCATTGAAACACGCTCATCTATTTTCAGTCTTTCCATATTAAATATGCTCAGATCAGCAGCACCTGTGTATCTGTATGAAAGTCTAGCTGAAGTTACACCATTGCTTGAGATCATATCTTGAGTTAATGATAAGCCATATGATTTATCAGCAGACCCAGGAAGGTTATTACCTTTAATACTTTGAGCTATACCAGGAACACCAGCACAACCTAAAGTATAAAGACCTGGAACAGAGCAGTTAAAACCAGCTGATTTATACCAAACTGTGCCATCATTGAATGTAGCAGCTGTAATTAAACCACTTGCACCAGGAAGCTGAGCAGCTCCTAATATTCCAGTTGCTCCTGTAGGGTTAAGATAGTCAATCAGCATAGTATCTGATACAACTTCATGATCTAAGAATAACCAGTTTGCTTCAAGCTTAGTAGTCTCTGATAAGAATGCTATCAAATTACCTTCAAAACCAGTAAATTCTGCATCGATGTTTTGGTTCTGTGTTCCTGTGTCTACAACAGCAGCAACAAGGAAACCATCATTTTGAGCATTAAAAACATTCATGTTAAGAAGCATAGCGCCATCAAGTAAAATACTTTTTAAACCAATGTCTAAAACTCCAGCTTTTTCTGGGTCATATGATGTTGGGTTAGCACCAGCATTTACACCACCAGCCTTAGCTGCTGTTGTATAACTTCCGTAAACCATAACATCATCACTTAGATTATGTTGAAGAGCAATTTTATATGAGAACTGATCATCTTCTTTTGTGTCAGTTGTAACAAATGGAAGAGTATCTCTGTTTTCAACAAGCCATCCACCGGCTGGCTGCCAACTTGCTGCACCAGTTTCATTATAAGTAGTAGCAGTGACTTCATCTTCTTGATAACGAGCGCCTAAAGTTAGTTTAGTGTCTTCAGAAAGATCGATATACATTTCTCCATATAAAGCTGTAGAAATATCATCAACGTTTTGGTCGTTTATGATTCCGCCTAGTTCTGTAGGGACTGTAAAGTCAGGGTAACCAGCTTGCTTGGCTGTTTGTGCATTAAAAGCAGGAATTAAAGCAGGATTACATGGTCCAGGTGCTGCGCCACCACAAGCAAGAGCATTACCAGCAAGACCTAACCAAGTTAACATATCCTGATAGAAACCTAATCCACCTTTAGCTGACCAATCAGGGAAACCTAAAGCCTGGACCAATGAGCTGTAAGGATGATTTCCAAAACTAGTCATCATTTGTGATCCAGCTGTCTGGACAAGATAAACATTATCATTTCTATTTTCTATTTGATAAAGACCAACTGTATAGTTAAATGGACCATCGTAGTCAGAAACTAAGTTAACTTCCATTTGAGATCCATTCATATTTACGTCAGAAAAATCATAAATCCTTTCTGAGTTAACAGTTTCACAGAATTGTCTTTCTCCACCAAAGCATAAGTATCCCTCAACTGGAGGCTGGCCTAAGACAGCGGCAGTTCCAGCAAAAGGACGTGTTGAATATGATAAATCCTGATCATTCATTGTATGGAAATCTCTTGTTTCATATGAAAGCTTGGCTGTTAAGAGCAAGTTATCAGTTAAATCATGATTAATTTGTAGATTAGCTACAGTTTGTTTTTGATAGTGCGTTGGAACTCTATTTAGAGCAACTTTTGAGAAGTCATTTGAAGCAACTTGACCAGCAAAAGAATTTTCTACTTGTCCATTTGGTAAATGCGCAAGTAAAGCAAGTGCTCCAGCAAAGTGACCTCTAGTATCTGCAGCAACATTCATTCCACCTCTTTCATAAGGACTACAACCAAAGAATAAACTTTGAGCACAGAATGAAACTTCTTCTTGCATTCTATTGTCATCACTTTCTTGATCTGAATATGTAAATTGAAGTTGAGTAACATCTGAAATGTCATAATCTATAGATAGTCTATAAGCCATATCATTTCTATCATCAAAATCATCACCGGTAACTGTATTGGTTACCATTCCATCTCTTTTATTAGACATAACAGCTAGTCTTGTTCTTAAAGAGTCAGAAAAAGGCATATTTACAACTGCTTCAGTTTGAATTTTTCCAAAATTACCAACATCAACACTGTACTTACCTTCGAATTCAGATGTTGGTCTTGCAGTAATTAAGTTAATAACACCATTAGCTGCATTTCTTCCATATAAAGTACCTTGAGGTCCTTTTAGAACTTCAACCCTTTCTAAATCAAAAAACCCAGTATCAGCAACAACACTATCATTAACACTATGACCATTAACAGCTGTTACAACAGATGCTATAACACCAGCACCAATACCAAATGAGCCCATTCCTCTGATTGTCCAACCTGAACCAGAACCGATTACTTTGGAAGTTTCAAGACCTGGAGTTACCTCAGCAAGGTCAGAAACATCATAAACTTGATTAACATCAAGTGATTCTGCGGTTAGAGCTTCAATAGAAAGCGCTAAATCCTGTGTTGACTCTGCTTTCTTAGTAGCAGTAACAACAACTTCTTCTACTTCTTGTGCTGATGTAGCAAAAGAAATGAAGACTAAATTAAATAATAAAGTATTTTTTAAGAATAATTTTATTTTCGACATGAATGATCCCCTTATGAATGTCATTAATGTGCATAATGTAGGCTATATCAGATTTTTTTAAACAAAAATTGAGTACAAATATTATATATAAATATGAAGATTATCTAAATATAAAAAAAAGGCTGGAAATATTCCAGCCTTTTTTAATCATCTAAATACTAGAAAGATGTTCCAAACTGCACACCCCAAGTTCTTGGATCAGTGTAAGTTGCGAACGTATTTCCACCTTGAAGAGGACTTCCTGCAGCCCAAGTACCAACGAATTGGTCATTTGCAAGGTTCTTACCATAAAGTGAAACAAACCAATTTGCATCATTTGGTTGATAAGTAATTTTTGTATCAAAATACTTATGCTCATTCATAGTCGCTCTTTCAGAATTAAATACATCACCAAATCTTTCTGATTGATATCTATAAGTAAGTCTAAATGTAGTTACACCACCATCAGTGTTGAAATCTTGATTAAGAGACAAACTGTAAGAAAGCTCAGGAGATTGCGGCAATTGATTGCCCGTTACATCTGTAAGATTACCTGTATTAGCACATGGCACTCCAGTGACAGGACTGAAAGGTACTAAACATAATGATCCAGCAGACTTAAATATTACTCCAGCATCAGTAACCACATACCTGACAACACCCTGTGGATCAGCATTGATGCCCACGTTACCAGCAGAAGTTGCTCCATTAGGATTTAGTGGATTAACTAAAGCAAAATCTCCAATTTCTGATTTTACTGCAAGCCAACTGAAGTCTAATCTAGTAGTTTCACTTAAGAATAGAATTGCATTTCCTTCAAAACCGTTTATTTCAGCATCAACATTATTATTCTTTGATCCAGCCTCAACAATGGATGAAATTAACATTCCATCTGTAGTGTTTTGGAAGTAAGCAGCATTAAAAAGTAATGCGCCGTCCATAAGAATACTTTTTGTACCTAGTTCAAATACCGCTGTCTCTTCTGGTGCGTATGGATCTGGGGTACCAGTTGAATTTGGGTTGTTACCACCAGCTTTTACAGCAGTTGTGTAACTAGCGTAAACCATCTGATTGTCAGATAAGTCATGCTGAATAGCTAGCTTGTATGCTAAAGCATCATCTGTCTCAGTAACTTGCGTTGGGAAGAACCCATATTCACCTGTTAATTTTTGAGATAGTGGATACTTAGGACAACTAAAGAATGTTAAACATGATGCAACACTATCTTTAACAGTATCATCATTCCATCTTAATCCAACTGTCAGTTTAGTTACTTCTGATAGATCAATATACATCTCACCAAAAACAGCCATAGATTTACTTCTAACATGGTCTTCATTAATAAATCCTTGAATATCTGTAGGAACTTCATACTTAGGTAATCCTAATAATGCAAAGATTCCTGGAGGAGCCAAAGAAGCAGGAGCTCCAAGCACCATAGCAGTGAAAAAGTCTGTTCCACCATATCCAGTTAAAGCCCCACCAAATATTGGCATGTTATATGGATGTTGAGCTGCTTTTGCAATCATATTCCAAGAAGCGGTTTGAACTTGATATCTATTATTATTTCTTTGATCAAATGTATATGCACCTAAAACAAAGTTTACAGGGCCGTCTTTATCAGAAATAAATGTAATTTCTCCCTGTTGAGTATCAGTAGTGACAACTGAGAACTCATAAGTTCTGTCTGAATCTACAGTTTCACAAAAACCATAACCCTCTCCACCAAAACAACCGTACCATGACATAGGTATTCCAGTTGTTGGGATTAATCCAGGGAATGGCTGAACAGCTACAGAATAATCATTATCATTCATATGATAGTAATCTCTTGTCGCGTAAGAATACTTAGCAACCATACTCCACTCATCGTTTATTTCGTGATTAAACTCAACAGTAGCAAAGTCAGCAGTTTGTTGATGAACTGGCTCTCTATTTAAATTAGCTTTTTTGAAAGTATCTACAACTGCAGCACCTTCATAGGAGCTCTTATCAGCAGTATAATTTAAAGCACCAATTAAATTGAATAAGGCAGCAGTGCTTCCTCTTGAATCGGCTGCTGTGTTAGGAGTTCCTAATTCAAATGGACTACAACCATATATAGGATGCGGCGCACAAAAAGAAGTTCCAATATTATTTCTGTTGTCATCACTTTCATAAGTTTCATAAGTAAACTGAAGTGTTGAGTCATCGCCAATATCTACATCCATTGAAAGTCTTGCACCCCAGCTATCTACATCATTAAACATATTTCCAGTATTAATGTTTTTAGTAACACCGTCTCTTTTTTTAGAAGTGAAAGCAAGCCTGGTTCTTATGCTATCTGTAATGGGTAAGTTGTAGTTCATATTAGTTTTAACTAATGCTAGATTACCAGCTTCAACTTCTACATAACCACCAGCTTCAGCAGTTGGTCTGGCTGTAATCATATTAATAACACCAGCAACAGCATTTCTTCCAAATAAAGTACCTTGAGGTCCTTTTAAAACCTCAACCCTTTCAACATCAAAGAAGCCGATATCAGCAATACTTGATGAGTTATAACTATGACCATTAGAGGCTGTTACAACAGCTCCAACAACCGCAGCACCAACACCGTATGAGCCTGTGCCCCTAATTGAATAAGCAGCACCTGATCCGATACCCTTATCCATAATTAATCCAGGAACGACTTCAGCTAAGTCACTCATATTTTCAATCATATTTTCTGAAACATCTTCAGCTGTAAATGCTTGAATTGACAAAGCTAGATCTTGAACGGATTCAGCTTTTTTGGTAGCCGTAACAACTACTTCTTCAACCTCTTGCGAGATAACATTTAAAGAAAAAAAGAAAAGAAAACCTACGCTGCAACTTACTGCAAATTTAGATAGTTTGTTCATATTTGACCCCCCTAATGGCTTCATTGAACTTATTTATCTAATAAACATAGCATTAATAGTCACATATATCTATATTTATATATGTTAAATATATTTATTTATTTCGAGTATTTATTAGGAAATTAATGGAACTAATCTCCTCTATACCAAGGATGACATTTTGAAATTCTTTTGAGTGCCATGACTAACCCTTTAATAACTCCAAACTCTTCAATAGAATTAATTGCGTATTGAGAGCAAGTAGGCTCAAATCTACAAGATGGTGGGGTTAAGGGTGAAATAAAGTATCTGTAAAAACGAATTGGTAATATAAATAACTTTATGAAAAACATCTCATACTTATCTACTTAGGATTGCTGTTTTCAATTGAAAGAATCTTCAGAGCCTCTTTTAAATCCATAGTCTCTGTCTTATCACTTCCAATTCGTCTAATCGAAACTGTTCTATTATCTTTTTCTCTTTGGCCTAGCGCCATGATCACTGGAACTTTTGCAGAGCTATGTTCTCTTACTTTATAACTTATTTTTTCATTTCTAATATCTGCATGACATCTGATACCTGCTTCTTCTAGTAAACCGATTATTTCTTTTGCATAATCGTCAACATCAGAAATGATAGTAGCTACTGATACTTGAAGTGGTGCTAACCAAAAAGGAAGTCTTCCTGAGTAGTTTTCAATTAAGACGCCAATAAATCTTTCAAAAGAACCTAATACTGCTCTATGGATCATTACAGGCTTATGCTTAGACCCATCTTCGCCGACATACTCAGCATCTAGTCTTTCAGGTAAATTAAAGTCAGCCTGGAAGGTTCCGCACTGCCATTCTCTTCCAATAGCATCGGTCAAAACAAAATCAAGCTTTGGTCCATAAAAGGCACCATCGCCCTCTTCAATAGTAAATGGAAGATTTAATTTTGTAATTGCGCCCTCTAGAGCTGCCTCAGCTTTATCCCACACCTCATCACTTCCAACTCTCACCTCAGGTCTTGTTGAAAGTTTAATATCGAATGTTTCAAATCCGAGATCTTTATAGATATCAGATAGTAAATTTATAAAAAGCTCTGTTTCCTTTTCAATTTGCTCTTCTGTACAAAAGATATGACCATCATCTTGCGTGAAGCCCCTTACCCTCATAAGACCATGCATAGTTCCTGATGCCTCATATCTATGACATGAACCAAATTCTGCATATCTCAAAGGGAGATCTCTATAAGATTTTAGCCCTTGGTTATATATCTGAACATGACAAGGACAATTCATTGGCTTTAAAGCATTGGTTCTTTTTTCATTAGCATGCTCCTCATCTATTTCTGTGATGAACATATTTTCTCTATATTTATCCCAGTGCCCAGAAGCTTCCCACAATTTCCTATCAACAACTTGCGGGGTTTTAATTTCTAGATAGTTATATTGCTCTAATTTATTTCTTATAAAATTCTCTAAGAGTCTATATATCGTCCATCCGTTGGGATGCCAAAAAACCATTCCTGGAGCTTCTTCTTGAAAATGAAATAGGTTCATCTCTTTTCCAAGCTTTCTATGGTCTCTTTTTTCAGCCTCTTCGATTCTTAAAAGATAGGCATTTAATTCTTTATCATTTTTCCATGCAGTTCCATAAATCCTTGTCAGCATTTTATTCTTGGAATCGCCCTTCCAATATGCTCCAGCTAGCTTGGTTAGCCTAAAGGCTCCAATATGCTTAAGGCTTGGTAAATGAGGGCCTCTACAAAGATCAACAAACTCATTATTATCTTGATAATAAAGTTGGAAATTATCATCTTGTTCGGATTCGCTGATAATCGATTCTTTGTAGGACTCGTTCACTCCTTTAAATATATTCATTGCATCGGATTTAGAATGAAGAGTTTTTGTTATAGATGAGCCGTTTGAGATAATTTTTTTCATCTCTTTTTCAATTGAAGCTAAGTCATCAGGTGATATGGCTTTCTTAAATTCAAAATCATAATAAAAACCATCAGCAATCGTTGGTCCAATTGCTAGCTTTGTATCTGGGTATAAATTTTTTACTGCCCTAGCTAAGACCTGTGCAGTAAGAGTGTGACGCATTATTTCAAGACCTTCATCAGAATCAATTGTTATTATTGATACTTCTGAGTCCTGATCTATGGGGTCACTAAGATCTTTTTGAATACCATTAACTATTACTGCTACTGCAGCTTTAGCAAGCCCTGGGCCAATATCAGATGCAAGATCAAGCCCTGAAGAGCCATCAGCTAATTCCCTTTTGCTTCCATCTGGTAATGTGATTTTCATTTGACCATTATATATGCAAATATTGAACAGTATTAGCTATAACTAATAAACTCTTTGCTAATGTTATAAAATATATCTAAGAAATGCCTTCTTAGTTAAATGGATATAACAGATCCCTCCTAAGGATTAGTTGCAGGTTCGATTCCTGCAGAGGGCGCCATAAAAAAACCCTCATAAAGAGGGTTTTAATTATTAATTCAATTTTTTGCTATTAGTCTTCGAAATCAGCAGCTAGTGAAACATGAACTCCGCCGTATGAAGCAGACGAGTAGTGTTGAGATTTGGCAACCCATTTACTACCTTCTTTAACCCAGTTCATAGTTACTCTTGTTCTATATGGTTTTGAATTTCCTTCGACTTCAGTCATTCCTTCGTAATAGAATCTTACATAAACAACATCATCTGATAATTGAATAGCTTCAGGGTAATGAATATTCAAAGAACCGCCTTGGCCTGATGTGGCCCAATCTTCAGCTGTTTGCATTACAACAGGTTTATGGAAGCTCCCATCTGAATTTGTTCCATAGGTTCCTGATTTACTTTCGTGAGCAACAACTGTTTCCCAATCACTTGCATTTCTTGCTTCAAAATAGGTAGCAAGGGTTTTTAAAACTTCTTTTTCTGCAGATGAATGACCATCAGCAAATACAAAACTTGTTGATAATATTAATAAGCCACTAAATAAAAATTTATTCATAATTTTTTTCTCCTAAATTAAATATGATTATTAATATTACATTAATAATACTTTTTTAATAGGTGTATTAGAAAAGGTTAGCTTTTAGGGTACTAGCCAAGAGGAAACAAGGTCTTCATCCCATGAATGAATAGCCCTTCTGTGTCCTGAACTCTTCAGATAAAGAAATTCCAAGGACGTATATTTAAATTTAAGTACTGCAAAATTTAAATACCCATCTTCAATATTTCCATCTTTTAGATCATATTCAGCAGGATTATCTATTTCTAGCGACGACCCTCCATCAACGGAATAACACTTTTTAGACCTAGTGGTAGATTCGTTCCAAGATGCTTTTGTTACATCATTATCTAAGTGAACTTCAACGTATCCTTGAAGCTTCATTTGAATTTTTAATGCGGGATCATACCCAAGGATGGATGCATTACTATTTTTTTGGAAATGTTTAATTTTTGGAGCTCTGGCATCTGTATGAAACCGAAGATATCTTTCCTTAGGGTTGAATTCCCTTAATACCACTACTCTTGATACTATTTTATCTTCATCATGTGAAGATAGAACTAGAGTATGAAAAAGTGTTTTTGCATTATCAACTGCGTTATCTAGAATTGATTCTGCAGTGCACAGAGTTTCTGATATCTCATTATAAGCATCAGGAATAGTTAATACTCCTTTCTCATTCATGTTTTAACTTTCCATGATGTTCCTGAGCTGTTATCCATAATTTCAATTCCTTGTTCCATGAGCTCATCTCTAATCATATCGGCTCTTTCATAATTTTTATTTTTCTTAGCTTCATTCCGTTCTGATATTAAAGCCTCTACCTCTGCTTTACTAAGATTTATATTAGATTCATTTACTTCAAACCATGATTTTGGATCTTCTTGCAAAATTCCCATAAGGTTTCCTAAAAGAATGAGCTTACTTTTTAAAATACTTTTTTGTTCTTCTTGGGCAGACAAATAATCCTTAACGAGAACATTAATATTAGCTATGAAACCTGGTGTATTCAGATCATCCATTAATGGATTAATCCACTCACTATCTTGTATTTCCACTAAGTCTTCAAATTCAAGATCTAATAAAACCTTATACAGCTTGTCTAAAAGCTTTTTGGCTTGATGTATGACTTTCTCATTCCAATCAAGGCCTTGTCTGTAATGCGAAGACATTAAAGCGAGTCTAATGACCTCACCGTGATACTCATTTGATAAGTCTTTCACCAAAATTATGTTACCAAGTGATTTAGACATCTTTTCGCCATTAATAGTAACAAAACCATTATGCATCCAATAGTTTGCATAGGAATTTGGGTTGTTAATATCAGCGGTGGAGCAGCAACTTTGTGCTATTTCATTTTCATGATGAGGAAAGGTTAAGTCTCTACCACCACCATGAATATCAAAAGGGAGTCCCAATGTTTTCTCTGACATTGCTGAACACTCGATATGCCAACCAGGCCTTCCAAACCCCCAGGGAGATTCCCAGCCAGGCTGATCATCAGAGCTTGGCTTCCATAAAACAAAATCAGCGGGATCTTTTTTAAATGGAGCAATCTCTACCCTACTTCCGGCTACCTGTTCTTCCCTATTTCTGTTTGATAGCATTCCATAATTTTCATATGAAGGAACATGAAAAAGGACATGCCCCTCTATTTCGTATGCATGCCCTTTCTTAATTAAATCCTCAATTAACTCGATCATCTCTGAAATATATTGAGTTGCTTTAGGTTGAATATCAGGAATATTTACAGATAACTTTGCCATATCCTCATTGTAAATATTGGTATATTTTTCAGTTATCTCATTTATAGGTACTTTTTGATCATTTGCAGCATCGATTATTTTGTCTTCAATATCAGTAATATTAGAGACATAGGTAACCTTATCAAATTTAAATTTTAATACCCTGACAAGAGTATCAAAAACTACTGCCATTCTGGCATTTCCTATATGTGCATAATTGTAGACTGTTGGCCCACATGCATAGATTTTTATATGGTTGGAATCTAAAGGATGGAAATCCTCTTTTTTACCTGAAAGAGTATTAAATATTTTAATAGGCTGCATTGTTCTAATTATTTGAGATTCTATTTAGATCTATAATTTTTAAATTTCTAAGCTCATTTAGTAATGGTAATAATGGCATGCCTCTAATTGTATATGATGAGCCATCTACACTTGAAAATAAGTTGCATCCAACCGACTCAAACTTATATGCGCCTGCTGCATGAATTGGATTTTCAAGTTTTACGTAATTAATGATCTCTTCCTCAGATAAATCATGCATATTCATTTCAACAACTTCTGAGTATTCCCATAAAGGCATGCCATCTTTAAAGATACAAACACCGCTATGCTGAAAGTGTGTTGTTCCAGATAATAATTTTAAATTACTTATAGCCTTTTCTGTTGAGCCAGGTTTATCAAATACTTTGTTTCCAAAAATACACATTTGATCTCCGCCTATAACTATATTTCCAGGATTGTTAGAGCTCACCACCTCAGCTTTAGCTTTAGCAAGTTCTATGACTTGTTTATCAAATGGCATGGATGAGATTTTTATTTTTAAAGCATCTTCATCAACTTCAGATGTAATGGTTTTGAATTTTATGCCCGCATCTTCGAGCATTATTTTTCGACTCTCTGAGCCCGATGCGAGAATTATTGATGTGGCAGGATTGATACTAGAAAGTATCGAACCATCATTCATCTAAAAAGCTTTTGGAGAATTAATTAAGTTCATAAATTCAGCCCTTGTTTCAATATTATCTCTGAAACTTCCAAGCATTCGACTTGTAATAGTGCTCGATTCTGTTTTATGAATGCCTCTCGTAGACATACATTCATGATTGGCATCAATGACTACTGCAACCCCTCTAGGCTGAAGAACTCTATCGATAGTATCAGCTATTAAAGCTGTCATAGTTTCTTGAGTTTGCAATCTTTTGCCATAGATATCTACAACTCTTGCAAGCTTGCTTATGCCAACTACTTTTTTATTTGGTATATAACCAACATGAGCTACCCCAACTATTGGAACCATATGATGTTCGCAATGAGACTCAACTCTAATATTTCTAACAATAACTACTTCGTCATAACCTTCTACTTCTTCAAAAGTTTTTCCCAGGACAGCCTCAGCATCTTCCTCATATCCACAAAAGAATTCGTTATACGATCTTACAACCCTATCAGGAGTTTCAATCAGCCCCTCTCTATCTGGATCATCCCCTGCCCATGATATAAGAGTCCTCACTGCCTTTAATGCTTCTTCTTTTGTTGGTTTGTTAGGCATCTAAATTCTCCTTAAGAATTTTTTATTATTTATAAAAGATCTGTGATTAGTTTAAGTACAACAGCCAAAACAAATGATGAAATTATTACAGCTCTAACTGACGTTATAACTGGTAACATTTTTCCCCATATGGCGTTAGCTTCAATAGCAAAAATTATTGCCAGTCCTAAAAATAGACTTGTAGTGGTCCAGCCATCTACTGCTAGATATGCACCTGGGCTATGAGCTGAGTAAACCATATACATAAGCATTGGAACTGAAAATAAAGTATTAGTTCTTGAGGCAAGCCCTGCTTTTGCACCAGCAACTGCAGCATCACCTTCTTTCATACCTAATACAATTTTTTGGTTTCTCCAAATAATACCCCAAACATTTAACATCATTAGTGTACCCATTGTTGCGCCAAGGATAATTTCTGTACTAAGCTTTGCTGTTACTTGATGTAATAAGATAACACCAGTTAAAAAAGTAAATAATGCAGCCCATCTAAACCACCATAATGCATTTGGAGCTAACTTTTTGAATACATCCGCTTTAGCATCCGGATTAGCAACTTTTACATATTCACCCTGTATAAAGTTAAAGTAATAAAGTAATCCTATCCAGGTAATACCGAAAAGAATGTGAAAAGCTCTAAAAAAAGATTGGTCAGTTAAGATATCCATAATGCTCCGTAAAAGTGTATTCCTTATATTAAATTAAAACGTGCCTTAAATCTAATAAAAATGGGGCAAAAAGCCCCATTTTATATATAGACTTAGAACTACATCATACCGCCCATTCCACCCATTCCACCCATATCAGGCATAGCTGGCATTGGTGCGTCATCTTTTGGTATATCAGTTACCATGGCTTCTGTTGTTATCATCATTCCAGCAACTGAACCAGCAGCTTGAATTGCTGTTCTTGTTACTTTTGCTGGATCAAGAATACCCATTTCAATCATATCTCCGTATTCACCCGTAGCTGCGTTAAATCCGTATGAACCTGAACCATCTTTAACATTTGCAACTATTACAGAAGACTCTTCACCTGCATTAGAAACAATTTGTCTTAAAGGAGCTTCAAAAGCTTTCTTAGCAATATTGACACCAACATTCTGATCATCATTATCACCAACAACTTTCTCAACAGATTCTAAACATCTGATTAATGCTGATCCGCCTCCAGGAACAACACCCTCTTCAACAGCCGCTCTTGTAGAATGAAGTGCATCTTCAACCCTTGCTTTCTTCTCTTTCATCTCAACTTCTGAACCTGCTCCAACTTTTATAACTGCAACTCCACCTGCAAGTTTTGCAACCCTCTCTTGAAGTTTTTCTTTGTCATAATCAGAAGATGTTTCTTCGATTTGAGCTCTTATTTGATTTACTCTAGCCGCAATTGCTGACTCATCACCGGCTCCATCAATAACAGTTGCGTTATCTTTATTCAAAACAACTCTTTTAGCTGTTCCTAAATCTTCTACAGATGCGCCTTCCAATGAAAGCCCCACTTCATCCGAGATAACTGTTCCACCAGTAAGAATGGCAATGTCTTCTAACATAGCTTTTCTTCTATCTCCAAAACCTGGAGCTTTACAAGCTGCAGCTTTGACAATACCTCTAAGGTTATTAACAACCAAGGTGGCTAAAGCTTCGCCTTCAATGTCTTCCGCAATGATTAACAATGGTCTTCCTGCTTTAGCTACTGACTCTAAAAGAGGCAATAGATCTCTAATGTTTGAAATCTTTTTATCAAATAAAAGAATTAATGGAGTTTCAAGCTCTACTGTCATATTATCTTGGTTTGTAATGAAGTAAGGAGATAAGTAACCTCTATCAAATTGCATTCCTTCAACTACATCTAACTCATTTTCAATACCACTTCCTTCTTCAACAGTAATAACACCCTCTTTACCAACTTTTTCCATTGCTTCAGCAATGATGGCACCTACTGCCTCATCTCCATTTGCAGAGATTGTTCCAACTTGTGCAATTGCTTTGTTATCTGTGCAAGGTACGCTCAAACCTTTAACATGCTCAACAGCAGCTAATACAGCTTTATCTATGCCTCTTTTTAGATCCATAGGATTCATTCCTGCAGCTACAGCTTTATTACCTTCATTAACAATTGATTGAGCTAGAACAGTAGCCGTTGTAGTTCCATCACCCGCTTCATCATTAGTTTGAGAGGCAACTTGTTTAATCATTTGTGCCCCCATGTTTTCAAACTTATTTTCAAGCTCAATTTCTTTTGCAACTGAAACGCCGTCTTTTGTTACTGTTGGCGCCCCAAATGACTTATCAAGTACAACATTTCTTCCCTTAGGTCCTAATGTTACTTTTACTGCATCCGCAAGGATATTTACACCATTAAGCATTTCACTTCTTGCACCGTCTCCAAACTTCACATCTTTAGCTGACATTTATATATCTCCCTTAATTTAAATTACTTATTGAATAACGCCGAAAATATCGCTCTCACCTAATATGAGAAAATCTTCGCCATCTAGTTTTATTTCATTTCCGCCATACTGCCCAAATATCACAGTATCACCAACGCTAACACCTAATGGCATTACATCGCCTGAATCTGTTTTTTTACCAGGTCCAACTGCTATAACTTCACCCTGTGAAGGTTTTTCTTTTGCAGAGCCTGAAAGAATAATACCTCCAGCTGAGGTTGCTTCCTCTTCTGTTCTTTTCACAAGAACTTTGTCATGTAAAGGTTTTAATTTCATTTTCTATCTCCCAATAAAAATTAATTTTTATGAATTTTAGTTAGTTTATTAACTTAAACAATAGTTAAGGTCGAAATAATAGAAATCAATAGACAATTTAATCTTTTTTTTGAAAAATAAATGAGGCTAGAAGAATACCCAATGAATTTGCAGCAAGATCAGCAAACTCAAAATATCTATAAGGGTGATAAAAATGAATTATCTCTATAAGCAGCCCAAAGCTGAAAATGGCTATTAATAAATAAATATTTGAAAATTTAAACCTGCTTAAAAGCCCTATTGATGATAAATATAAAAATATAAGGAAATGAATAGCCTTATCAGTTAAAAAACTTAATGCAGCAATATTTGGAATATCAGATGCTGGAACAACACTAAAATAAAATATTACAAAAATAGATAAGAAGAAAATTAATTTATAAGCCTTACTCACTATGATTTTTATTCCTTCTAATATAAATAATTATAAAAATAATTGATGGAATAGTAAGAAATGATGTACTTATATAAAAAAACATCCATGCATAATCATGCGACTTTATAACAATATTATTAGCTGAGATTACGATGTTAGATATTTCTTCTGGCATTAAGCTTGCTGAATTAATCACGTCACCAATACTTGGTTTAATATCTTTAACTAAAGTCATTGCTTTAAAAATAATTGATCTAAAAGAATCGATTATAATTCCTGAAAAACCAGACAAAATCTTCCCCATCAACATCATTATTGAAGTAAGCAAAGCATATTGAAATGCAGTATATTTTTTTGAGACCAAGCTTGTTAAGAAAGTAATATTCACAGTTCCCACCACTCCAGCAGCTATACTGTCTAACCCTACAATTATGGATAATGATATTAAGCTTTTTTCTGATATAGCAATATAAGCAAAAAATAGATTTGTTAACATCACTAAAAAAGCTCCTATAATTAAAGCTTTTGATATATCAAATTTTTTAACAAAAAAAGTACCTAAATAGAAGCCCGCTAGCGAGGCTCCAAGTGCAATAAACTTTACTACTAATGCTATTTCATCAAGAGAAAATCCCATCTTTATGTAAAAAACATTTGTTATTTGTCCAGTAATAATGTCTGTCAACCTGTAGGTTGATATTATTAACAATAATAACGAAGCTAAATACAAACCAAATCTTTTATAAAAGTCTTTTAAAGGCATCCAAAAAGAATTTAATATGCTTAATTTAACTAAACTGGGATTATCATTTTCTTTAACTATCAGGCTGCCAATAATTCCAAATATCATAATTAATGACATTGCTTGGTATACAAATTCCCAGCTAGTTCTTGATGCAATGATTAATGCTCCTGATGAGGCCAGGAGGATAGCTGCCCGATAACCCAACTGATATCCAGCTGCTAGGCTTGCTTGTTCTTCTATTTCTGCAAGCTCTATCCTAAAAGCATCAACTGCAATATCATTAAATGAGCCACATAATGCAATAAAAAATGCAATACATGCAAAGAATTTTAAATCTGAAGCTGGGTTTGTAATTGAGAGGGCAAACAAACCAAAAATTATAAGAATTTGCATTGATATAATCCAACTCTTCCTTTTCCCATATTTATTTAAAAAAGGGATTGAGAAATTATCAACCAAAGGCGCCCATAAAACCTTTAATGAATATGTCAATGTAACCCATGCAAAAAAACCTATAGTCTTGATATCAATATCTGCAACTGCCAACCAAGTCGCTAAGGTTGAAAAAATTAACATGTACGGAAGACCAGAAGCAAACCCAAGCAAAACCATACTAAGTTGCTTATTATTCAAGATTTTTAACGAAGGCATCATAAAGAATCTAGGTACTTATCCCATTTAAAAAATAGCCCTGGGTCTTTTTTTCTTCCGGGTGCAACATCTGAGTGGCCTTTAATATTTTCCTTTGTAATATTCTTATATTCATCTTGCAAAGCAATGGTGACTTCACAAAGCTTATCATATTGAATCTCTTCAAAATCATCATCATCAGCACCCTCAAGCTCAATACCTATTGAGTAATCATTACAATTGCCCCTTCCTTCAAAGGAAGACTCTCCAGCATGCCAAGCTCTCATATTAAAAGGCACGAACTGTATAATTTCTCCATCCCTTTTTATTAATACATGTGCTGATACTTTTAATTCTCTAATTTCTTCATAGAAAGGATCTAAGGAGTGATCTAATTTATTTAAAAAAAAGTTTTCTATATGATTGTTACCATATACCTTTGGCGGAAGACTTATGGAATGAATTACCAAAAGATTTATTAAGACATCTTTTGGCCTTGTATTAAAGTTTGGAGATTCTAAAAATTTAATATCAGCTAACAGATGATTATTAATTATCATTTATCTCAGTGCAGGAGGAAGTTTAAAATAAATATTCTCCCCATCAACCCCATGTTCACTTATAGATGCGCCAGTAAAATCTTTAACAGCTTGTGCTATTTCTTGAACCCTTGACTCAGGTGCAGATGCTCCGGCTGTTATAGCTATTTTTTGCCTTCCTTCAAGCTCTCTAAGGTCAAGGTCTTCAAAACTGTCAATTAGAACAGACTTGCAACCACACTTCTCACTCAATTCTTGGAGTCTGTTTGAATTTGAGCTATTGCTTGAACCAACAACAATCATAAAATCAGATTCTAATGCTAATTGCTTAACAGCATCTTGCCTGTTTTGAGTTGCATAACAAATATCATCCTTCTTAGGGATATTAATTTTAGGAAATCTTGTTTTTAAGATATCAATAATTGATTTGGTATCATCTACACTCAAAGTGGTTTGGGTAACTATTGCTAGTTGTTCTGGCTTATCAATTACTATATTTTTTGCCTCTTTTTCATCCTGCACTAAGTAAATATTACTGGATTCATTCTTAATGTGCCTTCCCATAGTTCCTTCAACCTCAGGATGCCCTTCATGTCCAATTAAAATAATATCGTTATTTGCCCTAGCATTTCTTATTACTTCCATATGAACTTTGGTAACAAGAGGACAGGTAGCATCAAAGTATTCTAATTTTCTTGATTTTGTTGTTTCTTCAACTTTTCGTGAAACACCATGTGCACTAAAAATTACTAAAGAGTTATCTGGAACCTCGTCAATCTCTTCAACAAAGATTGCACCCCTACTTTTGAGATCTTCAACAACAAACTTATTATGAACAACTTCATGCTTAACATAGACAGGACTTCCATATTTTTCTAAGGCCTTATTCACAATATCTATTGCTCTATCGACACCCGCGCAGAAGCCTCTTGGATTTGCCAGTTTAATTTGTTTCATGATTCAAATGATCTTTTTTAAAGAATTCAAAATAAATTAATAATACTGCACCAATAGTTATTGATGCATCAGCAATATTAAATACAAAAAATGAAAAATCATTAATTTTTAGATGAAGAAAATCAGTTACATAACCATCCATAAATCTATCTGCAATGTTTCCTATTGCCCCTCCACATATAAAAGATAATGAAAATTGTTTTCTATAGTCACTCTCATCTTTGATTAATTTAAATAAATAAAGAGTGATGATAAAACCAATGAAAGTTAAAGTATTAGAAACACTTTTTTCACCAAGATCTAGAAAGCCAAAGGCTACCCCAGAGTTATAAGTTAAATATAAATCAATAAAAGGCAGGAAGTCTGTTGATATGCCTTGAGCTAAAAACTTAAGAGCAAGCTGCTTAGTAAAAGTATCTAAAATAAATAGAAAAAAAATAGTTATATAAAATCTTTTCTTAAACAAATGACCTACTCTCGCCTGACTGATCAATATTCTCTTCGCACCTTGAACAAATTTCAGGATGATCTTTGCTCTCACCAACCGTACTATCCCTATGCCAACATCTAGTACATTTGTTATCAGACATTTGATCGATCTGAATTGACAGGGTATCACCATCTATAACAGAGGCTTGGGAGGATATAAATACAAAATGTAATTCAGATCCAAGCTTGTCAAGAATTGACTTATCTTCCTCGTTTGCAGAAATAATCACATTTGAATCCAAAGATCCTTTTAATTTATTTTCATTTCTTAATCTTTCAATAGATTGATTTACTATGTCTTTGATTTCAAAAATTCTAGCCCAGTCTGATGAGCTAATTACGCACTCACCTTCTTGCTTAGATTCAAAATACTTTGATAAGAAAATAGATTCATTTTGACCTTTTAATGAGGGGTGAGTCTGCCAAATTTCTTCAGAGGTGAAAGATAGAATAGGTGCAGTTAATCTGACCATAGTATTTAAAACATAATTCAAACTTGTTTGGCAAGACTGTCTTGCATGAGAAGAATCTTTGCAGGTATAGAGCCTGTCCTTAACTATGTCTAAATAAATGCCTCCTAATTCGTTCACACAAAAGTTATGAATTTTTTGAACAACATTATGATATGAGTATGACTCATATAACTTTAAAACATCCTCTTGCAATTTAGATGTCTCAAGCACAATCCATTTATCTAACTCAATTTGATCTTCAAATACTATTTTCTTACTTTCATCAAAATCATTTAAGTTTCCTAAAATAAACCTAAATGTATTTCTTATTCTTCTATATTGGTCTGATACTCTCTTAAGAATTTCATCAGATGCAACCATCTCACTTCTAAAATCTGCAGATGCAACCCATAATCTTAAGATGTCTGCCCCCAGTGAATCCCAAACCTTCTGAGGTGAAACTACATTGCCAAGAGATTTGGATTGCTTTCTTCCGTTTTCATCCACTACGAATCCATGTGTTAGAACAGCTTTATAAGGAGCCCTTCCATTCATTGCAATACTTGTTAAAAGTGATGATTGGAACCAGCCTCTATGTTGATCAGAGCCTTCAAGATATAAATCAGCAACAATGCCTTCTTCAAACCTTTGCTCAGAAACAGCAAAATGAGTAACGCCTGAGTCGAACCAAACGTCTAATGAGTCTGTGATCTTAATATATGAATCTCCATCATCTATGAATTCATTAAGATCTAGTGATTCCCATGAAGATATACCATTTTCTTCAATTAAATTAGCAAATTGTTTAAATAGCTCTGATTGATTCGGATGAATTGTACCTGATTCTTTATGAACAATTAGTGTTATTGGCACTCCCCAATTTCTTTGCCTTGATATGCACCAATCTGGCCTATCAGTTAACATCCCCTCTATCCTTTGCTCTCCCCATGATGGCTCCCATGAAACTCCAGATATGCTTTGCAAAGCCTCATTCAATAGTCCTGATTTATTCATAGAAATAAACCATTGAGCAGTTGAGGTAAAAATTAGTGGAGATTTGTGCCTCCAACAGTGCGGGTATGAGTGATGAAAGTCATCACAATTAACTAATGCTTTTACTTCATTTAGCTTTTCAATAACAAGTGGATCGGCCTTTGAGGCTGGCAGACCAGCAATAAATTCAAATTCTTCCTTAAAAAAACCTTTACTATTAAGTGCTTTGAACGTTTCAATGCCATGTTTTTTACAAATGAAATAATCATCTAAGCCATGTGCTGGCGCTGTATGTACACAACCTGTTCCTGCTTCTGTAGTGACATGGTCCCCATGAAGTAATTCTGACTTCCTCTCAATAAAAGGATGTATCAAAGAAATATCAACTAGGTTTTTTCCTAATGTTTTTGAGACTAATTCTGAAGTAGTGCCCCACCTTTCCATACATAGCTCAATCATAGCTTCAGCAATAACCAAATGCTCACCATCTAGTTTAATTAGCGCATAATCTAATTCAGGATTTATACATACCGCAACATTAGATGGAATAGTCCATGGCGTAGTTGTCCATATTACGAATGAAATGCCATCAACTATATTTGTTGCAAATACTTCATTTAATTTCTTTAGGGATTGCTCATTTGCTTTAAATGCAACGTCAATAGATTTAGAGGTCTTATCCTGATATTCAACCTCTGCCTCAGCAAGAGCAGATCCACAATCTTGGCACCAATGAACAGGTTTTTCACCTTTTTCTATATGCCCAGCCTCATATATTTTTCCTAAGGCACGAACTGCATTTGCTTCAAAAGATGAGTCTAAACTCTTGTAAGGATTATCCCACTCGCCCAGAACACCCAATCTAATAAAATCTTTTTTTTGACTCTCGATTTGAGTAAGAGCATATTCCTTGCAGGCCTCTTGAAACATTTTCTTATTCTGAACAAGCTCACTTCTCTTCCCATGCTTTTTTTCAACGTTAAGTTCAATTGGTAGCCCATGACAGTCCCATCCTGGAACGTAGGGAGCATCTAACCCCTGCAAAGTCTTAGATTTAATAGTTATATCTTTAAGAATTTTATTTACGGAATGGCCTAAGTGAATAGCTCCATTTGCATACGGAGGTCCATCGTGAAGTATAAATTTTTTATTATTAAGATTTTGTTGGCGGATTTTTTCATATAGCCCAATGTCATTCCAAAAATCTAAAATCTCAGGCTCTTTTTTAGGTAGTCCTGCCTTCATGGATAATTCTGTTTGAGGAAGATTTAATGTATCCCGATAGTTAATTGTCATATTATTTTTGTAAAAGTGTTTTTGCTAACGCTATATCCTTCTTAATCTGTGATTTTAACATGTCTAGATTCTTAAATTTCTTTTCTTCACGAATTTTGTGCCTAAAATCTACTTCTAACCTTTGTGCATATATATCTTGTGAAAAATTAAAGAGATGAACCTCTAATACTGGCATGGTTCCACCCACTGTTGGACGTATGCCCATATTTGCAATCCCATCAATCAATGACCCATTTAGCATACATTGAACTGCATAGACTCCAGATATTGGTAATTTCTGCTTTGGAAGCCACAAGTTAGCAGTTGGAACATCTATTGTTCTTCCTAGATGTTGACCATGTACAATCTTTCCCGAAAAAGTATATCGTCTTCCTAAAAGATCATTTGCTAAATCAAAGTTATTATCAGAGACTGCCTTTCTTATTCTGGTACTACTCACTCTTTCATCTAAATATTTAAAAGTCTCAGTATTAGAAACTTCAATATTGTTATTGATGCCCCATCTATGAAGTAAGTTAAAATCACCCTGCCTATTAACCCCAAACCTAAAGTCATCGCCGATGGTTAATGAGGATAGTTTCATTGGAGCAAGAATATTTTGAATAAACTCCTCGGGGGTCATTTGTCTAAGGGAATTATTAAATTTTAAAAAAAATCCAAAATCAATCCCAAAATTATCAAGCAATTTGAACTTCTCTCTCCATGGACATAGCCTTGGCGGAACCTCATTATTGGATTTCATGCTAGCAAAAAACTCTGAAGCATGAGGTTCTGTAAAAAAAACTACAGTTTTGCCATTGGTTTTAATAGCAGAGTTTTTAATATTACTAAGAATTGCTTGATGGCCTAAATGCATGCCATCAAAATTCCCAATGGTTCCATGCAGGGGTTCTTTAGTAAAATCTTGAGCCTTAAAAAAATCTAAATTATGCTTACCTCTGATTAAATACATAACTAATTAAGCATTCCTTTTATACTATTGCCATTAATAATTCTAGTGACTCCAAGATAAATAATTACTGAGAAACAAATTTCAATAGTTAGATAAAAGACTTTTTCGAGTTGATTCAATGTTGAAAAGTTTATTATTTCAGAGAACCCATATATAAAACTGATTAAAAATAATGAGGACACAAGAATTGAGGCATTAAATCTATTGAATGGACTTTGCAAATGAACAATATTTTGTTTTATCAAAATAGCCTCCATTACCAATACACTTATAATCGCAGATATGGAACTGCCAATAGCTATCCCAACATGACCAAAGCCAAGAACAAACGCCAAAATATAATTTAAAGATGCATTCAAGCAAAGAGAGAGTAAAGCAATATACATAGGTGTCTTAGTATCTTTCCTAGCAAAAAATGCTGGGGTGAGAACTTTCATAAGCATAAAAAATGGAAGTCCTATAGAAAAGGCCATCAAACTTCTAGATGATTGATATACATCATTTTCATAGAACTCACCTCTCAAAAAAATAGTGCTCAAAATATCATTTGCACATAATGAGAGGCCTATAAATGATGGTATTCCAATATAAATTACAAACTTTTGACCTTTTTTTACCTGGTGAGCAAACTCATTCAAGTTATTTTCAATATTTATTTTAGAAAGAGTAGGCAGCAAAACTGTGCCAATTGCTATAGCAAAAATACCCATGGGCAGTTGTATCAACCTATCTGAAACATAAAGCCATGTCGGGCTTCCAGTTTGTAAAAGAGAAGCAAAAATTGTATCTACCAAAAGATTAATTTGTATTATCCCTCCTGCAAAAATTGCAGGAATCATTAATTTAAAAACCTTTCTCGATCCAGTATTTGAGAAATCAAATTTTGGTACTGGTAATCTATCAATCGCTTTTAAAGGAAATAGCTGAATAAAGAGCTGTATTATTCCTGCTAAAAGCACACCCCAGGCCAAAACATATATAGGCATTTCGTATAAAGGAGCTATAACTACAGCTGCAAATATTAGACATAGATTAAATATAATTGGTGTTGCGGCTGGCAAGGAAAATCTTTCATGAGTGTTTTGTATTCCACCGGCAAATGCTACTAGTGATATTAAAGCAAGATAAGGAAACATAATTTGTAAAACATTTACAGCTATATCTCTTTTGTAATCATCAAAATAAAAACCCGGAGCAAAAATTAGAATAAATACAGGCGTTATCAATAAAACTATAATAGTTATAAAAAATAGTATGGAAAGAAAAGATCCCGCAAGTGCATTTAAAAAATCTTTAGTAGCTTTTTCATTATTTAAAGAATGAAAATCACTGTAAACCGGGATAAAAGCTTGATTAAATGCCCCTTCTGCAAAAAATCTTCTAAAAAGATTTGGAATTTTTAAAGTAACAACAAAAATATCATGAAAAATAGAAGCACCAAGCAGGCTTGTAGTTGAGATATCCCTGATAAGTCCAAAAATTCTCGAAAGCCCTGTCCACAGACCCACTTTTTTAAATGATTTAAAAAATGATGTTTCGCTTGAAGACATGATTGAATTTATTTTTTATCAAAATCTATTGAAGCTGAGTTTATACAATATCTTAAGCCTGTTGGTTCTGGGCCGTCATTAAATACATGGCCTAAGTGCGCATCACAATTTTTACACCTCACTTCAGTTCTAGTCATCCCATGAGAACTATCATCAACCTCTTGAATAGAAGACTCTTCAATTGGGATAAAAAAGCTTGGCCATCCGCAGCCTGCATCAAACTTTGTATCAGATTCAAATAATTGCGCATTACAACAAATACAATTATAGATACCAGATTCATCAAAATCCCAATACTTCCCAGTAAATGGACTTTCGGTACCTGATTCCCTTGTTACTCTATAACTTTCCTCAGAAAGCTTGTTTCTCCAATAATCATTATCTTTATTTATTGTCATGTGATAATTGTAATGAACAACTATGCATATAGGTAGGACTAAATTACTTTGTAAGAATAAATTTTAAGAATTTTTTTCTACAACAACGTTCGTGCTTTCTGCATAGCCAATAAAATCATTGAGTAATAACTCAGAAGGCTCATAAATCCTTCTTCTTTTATCGATCTCTGATGATTGCTCATGAATATAACCAAGTTGAACAGCCTGCTTTAGAACTTGAAGCCTTTTTATTCTGGATGCAAATTTTCTTGGTACAAGTGAAATTGCATATTCCTGAGAAATTTCATTGTCCTCAAAGAATTCCCACATAAAGCTCATTAAAAAATAAAACCTATAAGTATCCCCTTGAAAAAAACTTAATGACTCAGGATTGTTTGGATTATCTATAGATGTGCTAAGAACTCTCTTTATTAATTTTTTTGCAATTGATTTAGACCGATCATTAACCTTTGATGAATTCATTACGATTACCCCTAGTATTAAAATGTATATATAAAAACTATATGCAATTTAAGTGCCAAAATTAAGAGTGCGTAAATTTTTTGAACTTAAGATTACTTTAAATACGTATTATATATATAAAAAATATATATTTCGATACTCTTACTGCATATATATGCACTAATATGCATTTTTTTAATACAAATTAAGATTTTTAGAAAATATCATTTCGAATTTTATGCATTCTTCTAATATTTATAAAATCTGCAGCAGGAATAAACTGATCAGATTTATTGCTTAATTCTTTAAAGACTATAGATTCATTAAAAATATCATATGAGTCAATGAAGTTGCTTAGGTTGATATTATTATTGATAGGTTTATTTTGTGTCATATTGGAAAGTAGTTTTTTGTTACTAATCATATTTTTTTCACTAACATCAATAACTTCTATAAAAGTTGAAAGTAAATTTATAGTTCCATTAATCTTACCTTCATAGCTATGCCCTGCTATATGAGGTGTTGCTAATATTGCCTTTTTTATAATATCTGTATCTGGGCATGGCTCATTTTCCCAAACATCGGATATGTAATTGATGTGACTAGCTTTTATTAAGTCTTTTTCATTAACAATCGAGCCTCTTGATGTGTTTATTATTGTTTCTACTTGAGAGTTCTCTAAAAAATATTTATCAATCATGTTATGAGTAGCGTATTTATCAGAAAATGTTAGAGGGGTATGGAGAGAAATAACCTCACATTGAGAAACTTCTTCCATAGAAGATAGATAATCAAAATCCTTGTAAGGATCGCATATCATATTTTTAATTTTAAGCTTATTTAGTATTAAACGAAGTTTTGCTCCTACATTACCACAACCAATAATACCTAAAATACTATCTTCATTTATAACATTTATTTTATTTAGGTATCCAATCGATGAAAGGACATAGTGCACAACAGAACTTGAATTGCATCCAGGAGAATAAAACCATCTTATTTGAGATGATTCCAAGTAATCAATATCAACATGATCAATTCCAGCAGTAGCAGAACCAATAAGTTTTACAGACGAATTTTCTAAAAGCTTTTTATCAATCTTGGTTGTTGACCTTATAAAAAGAACATCAGCATCAATTAATAAATCATTGTTTATCTCTTTGCTCGTCACATATGTAAATTTTATATCTTGTAAGCCATCTAGTTCATTAACCAAATCTATAAAGTTCTTTATATCTTTATCAACAACGACTTTCATTTTTAGTGAGAGTCGTTTGGATTAATAAGACTTATTAGCCAACCAATAAATGTATTTTTATCAAGAGTATATCTATCTAAAGCATCGAAGTCTTTTGCAAGTTGAATTGGATCCTCTAAGAAATTTGCTCTTGTATTAAATTCAACGTCATCAAGAGTTTTGACTAGTTTCGCTGGATTGCCAGCAAATACAGAATTTGATGGGACATCTTTAGTTACTACAGCGCCTGCACCAATAATACTATTGTCTCCAATTGTTACCCCTTTGCATATAATTGCACTATCCCCAATCCAAACATTGTCTTTGATGATGACTGGCTTTGTTTTACCAACAGGCTCTGCTCTATCATATATACCGTGCCAGTCAGCATCTGATATATAGGCACCATGCGCAATCATACAAGCGTCTCCAATAACAATGCTTTCAGCTGCCATAATCCTCACACCTGGTGTGATAAGAGAGAATTTACCAATTTTTATTTGGCCATTCCACTTTCCAATATTCCATGAGGTAAATTGAATATTTGCATCACTTGCACCAATAAGGGTTGGGTAATCTTCTATGGTGACATTATCTCCAAAGACTTTTATGTACTTAGGCTTAAAGTAAGCACCGCCTCTCCCCAAATAAAGAAATTGAGGTTTCAAGAAATGACGAACATACATCTTGGTTAACCTCATTACTAATTTTTTTAGCCAATATGGTCTATTATCTTTTCTGATTATATTCTCCTAGTTAACTTATTTTAATATGATAAAGTAGCGAAAAAATATTTAGTGTAATAATAAATTGATAAATAAATACATTATTGAGTTCAAGCAACTTGTAAAGATCGGTGTTCCTATATTTGGCTCGCAGCTCTCTTATATGCTTATGGGCGCTACAGATACAATAATTGCAGGTAGGGCTAGCTCTAGTGATCTTGCTGGGCTTGCTGTAGGCAATGCATTTTCAACAACAATATGGATGTTTGTCTCTGGTGTTATTTTTTCAGTTACACCAATAGTTGCACAGTTATTCGGAGCAAAAAAGTTTCATGAAATAGGAAAAAAACTTAGAGAAATCCTATGGATAGCTCTTGCTCTTGGAATATTTATTGGTTTTTTGTTTATGAATATGGATTTAATTTTAAATTTTTTACCTATAGATAAAAATATAACAGACATATCAATAAGCTATCTAAAAGCTGTTGCTCTTGGATTTACATTTATTACTATTTTTACTTGCTTAAGATGTTACAGCGAGGGTATGACATTAACTATTCCAGTTTTTTGTATAGCTGCCATAGGTATGCTTATAAATATTCCTCTTGATCTTATGTTTGTATATGGCTGGATGGGAGCACCTAAACTGGGCGGTGTAGGTTGTGGGATAGCTACTTCCATCGTTTCTTTTTTGATGATGATTACATTATTTATATATATAGCAATATCAAAGAAATATAAAAAAACAAAACCTTTTTCAGAATTTTCACCACCAACATTAGCAACGACTAGAGAAGTTTTTAAGCTTGGTTTTCCAATTGGTTTAGGAATTTTTATTGAGCTAAGCATGTTTTCTGGAGCCGCAATAATATTGGGAACATTAGGGGAAACAATTGTGGCTAGTCATTCTATAGCTATCAATATTGCAAGCCTATTTTTCATGGTCCCTTTATCCATTGGTCTTGCAGCAGCAACTAGAGTTGGAAATTTAATAGGTGAAAATAATCCAAGACAAGCCAAGGTTGCCTCATATTCAACGATTTATATGTGTATGTTTACAGCTCTTTTGAATAGTATAGTGATATTAATATTTAGAGAATATATCGTTGGTTTTTATACTGTAGACCCACTTGTGTTTGACTTGGCTGTCAGTTTATTAATATTTGCAGCAATTTTTCAATTACCAGATGGAATTCAAATGGGCGCTCTTGGAAGCTTAAGAGGCTATAAGGATACATTTATTCCAATGATTCTGCTCTTTATCTCATATTGGGTATTTGCCATGCCAATGGGTTATTACCTTACAAAAATTGGTCTTAATGAGCCAATGGGTGCGGCTGGTATGTGGTATGGAATGATTATCGGCTTAACAATATTTTCTTTCCTATCAATCATAAGATTGAATTGGATTATTAAGAAATTTGTAAGAGTAAAGAATTATTAAAAAAGGCTTGGCGTTTTATCAAGTAAAATAACTGCTATTAAATCCAATCCTTTATAAAGAAGGTTATCTGACTTGGAGATACCCTCCCACTCACTATATTTCACCATGACATTTGAGCCATTTGGTAATTCTTCAAATAATTCTAAAGGTTTTTTATTTGCATCAAACAGCAAAGGTTTTTCTAAAACATCATCCATGTGTTTTACCTTTCTTCTGAAAAGAGCAGACAAACCAAAATCCTTATTATTAAGAACTTCCATATTCATTTCATGCCCAGATTTTTTAAATCTCTGTTGTTCTATTTCTGATGGAACTAACCTAAGAGACCATTGAGGATTAGATGTAATGTCTGGATGATATAAAAAGCACCAAAAAGCCTTACCCTCTATTACCTTGCCTTCCATTACTAATACGATTTATTTACTGAGAACCTCGGCTACCTTAGCACCAATCTCCACTAGATTTTCAGCAATATGAACACCACACTCTTTTAGCTTAGATATTTTATCAGCAGCAGTACCTTTTCCACCGGCAATAATTGCTCCTGCGTGGCCCATCCTTTTTCCGGCTGGAGCAGTCTGACCTGCTATATAGGAAATTACAGGCTTAGAAACATTGTTTTTGATGTATTCTGCTGCATCCTCTTCAGCAGTTCCACCAATCTCTCCAACCATTACTATGGCTTCCGTTTGATCGTCTTCTTCAAATAATTTTAAGATATCAATAAATGAAGAGCCTGGGATAGGATCTCCACCAATTCCAACACAGCTACTTTGACCTAACCCTAAATCGGTAGTTTGTTTAACAGCCTCATAAGTTAAAGTTCCGGACCTTGAGATAATCCCAACAGACCCTGGCATGTGAATACTTGCAGGCATAATACCTAACTTGGCTTCACCGGGGGTAATTACACCCGGGCAATTTGGACCAATAAGCGTAATTCCAAGCTCATCAACCCTTTTTTTAACGTCTAACATATCTAAAGTAGGAACTCCCTCAGTTATGCATATGATTAACTCTATTCCAGACTCGGCAGCTTCCAAGATAGAGTCTTTGCAAAAAGGTGCTGGGACAAAGATTAAGGATGCATTTGGATTGACTGCTTTCTTGGCTTCTTCCATTGTGTCAAAAACTGGTTGTCCTAAATGGGTTTGCCCGCCTTTGCCTGGAGTAATTCCTCCAACAATATTGGTTCCATATTCAATAGCCTGCTCTGCATGAAGGGTTGCCTGCGAACCAGTGAAGCCCTGAACAATAACTCTCGTGTCTTTATTAACTAAAATACTCATTTTGCAAGTTCCACAGCTTTTTTGGCAGCATCGCCAAGATTATTTATACTTTCAATTTTTATGCCAGCTTGAGATAGAATTTCTGACCCTAAGTCTGCGTTATTTCCTTCCAATCTAACGACTACTGGAATCTCAACACCCACCTCTTCAATTGCTGCTATAACTCCTTCGGCAATAAGATCACATCTAACTATGCCTCCAAAGATATTAACCAACACAACTTTTACTTCTGGATCATCTAATATAATTTTAAATGCCCTAGATACTCTTTCCTGTGTAGCTGTTCCACCAACATCAAGAAAATTTGCAGGGTTTCCACCAAAATATTTGATAGTGTCCATCGTGCCCATAGCCAATCCAGCACCATTTACCATACATCCAATATTGCCATCTAAAGATACGTAACTTAAATCATTTTTAGCAGCTTCTGCCTCTCTTGGATCTTCCTGAGAAGGATCGTGCATATCTGCAATTTCTGGCTGTCTATAAATAGCATTTGCATCGATATTAATTTTTGCATCTAAACAATGTAGACTCCCACCGCTAGTAATTACAAGAGGGTTAATCTCTAAAAGACTTAAATCTTTTTCAACAAAAAGCCTCATCAAATTTTTAAGCATTGGTGTAAATTGCTTGGTTTGAGCCACATCTAACTTAAGGACTTTTGCTATTTTTCTAGCTTGAAATCCTTGTGCTCCACATAATGGATCAATAGGTTCATATATTATTTTTTCTGGCGTATTCTTTGCAACTTCTTCGATATTTACTCCACCTTCGCTAGACCCAATAAACACCACTCGCTGAGAATCTCTATCAATAACAGCACTAAGGTAAAGCTCTTTATCAATATCAGTGCATTCTTCGATAAGTATAGAATTAACTAACTGACCTTTACTGTCTGTTTGATATGTAACTAGCCTTTTACCTAGCCATTTTTTTGCAAACTCAATCGCGTCATCTGGAGTATCAACAAGCTTAACACCACCAGATTTTCCTCTTCCACCAGCGTGAACTTGAGCTTTTACGACCCACTTAGAGCCACCTATATCTCTACAAGCTTTTAATGCATCATCAGCATCATAGATAACTTTTCCATTTGAAACTGGCAGATCATATTCTGCAAACAGTGCCTTGCCCTGAAACTCGTGTAAATTCATTTTCTTTTATTTCCTATATGAATAGCTTGATTATTTACTGCCAAGGCTGCTTCATGCAGAGCCTCAGAAACAGTTGGGTGACTGAATATTGTTAGACCTAAGTCCTCAGAGCTTGCACCAAACTCCATTGAAATTAATGCTTGCTGAACAATCTCTGCCGCAGAAGGCCCAAAAACATGCACTCCAAGAATTGTATCTGTAGATTCATCAGATAGTACTTTTACAAAACCTGTTGATTGATCAACTGCTAAAGCTCTGCCACTTGCAGCAAATGGGAATTTACCTACTTTATAGCTTCTATTTTCTGATTTTAACTCTTCTTCATTTTTTCCAACCCATGCAATCTCTGGATGAGTGTAAATAACTGAAGGTACTAAATCATAATTCATTTCAGCATGCTTACCAGCAATCCTTTCAGCAACCATTACTCCCTCCTCACTACCTTTGTGAGCAAGCATTGGTCCTCTTACAACATCTCCAATTGCCCAAACATTCGAAGCGCTTGTCATACAATGATCATCAACACTTATAAAGCCTCTTTCGTCAAGATGGACCCCGGAATCTTCAGAAAATACATCCTGAACATTTGGTCTTCGACCAACAGCAACGACCAATTTATCGAATTCCATTTCCTCTGTTCCAGCAGAGCTTTCATATGAAATTTTTACTGATTTTTTTAGATTTTTAGAAGCGACCAATCTACTTCCAAGCTTTATATCTAGGCCTTGTTTTTTAAAATCTTTTAAAGAGTCTTTGGCTATTTCTTTATCAGCCATAAATAGGAAATCATCCATAGCTTCTATTACTGTTACTTTTGAACCAAGTCTTGCCCATACACTTCCAAGCTCTAGACCAATCACGCCAGCACCTATAACTCCTAAAGTTTTTGGCACTTCGGTAAATTCTAAGGCTCCTGTGCTATCTACAACATTATTATTAAACTCAGCTGAAGCAATTTCTATAGGAGATGATCCCGTAGCAATAATAATATTTTTAGCAGCAATGGTTTCACTAGTTCCATCAGATTTAGTTACCTCAACATTGTTTCCAGCAATAACTTTTCCTCTTCCGGTGATTGGAGTAACTTTGTTAGCTGCAAAAAGTCCACCTATTCCTCCAGTAAGTTTCTTAACAATACTATCTTTTCTGTCCATCATGACGCTTAAATCTAGTTTAACTTTTTCAACTTTGATTCCATGGGTGTCTAGATGTCCAGCAGCTTCATAAAACCTATGAGACGAATCTAATAAAGCTTTTGATGGTATACAACCAACATTCAAACAAGTTCCGCCAAAAACTGCATTTCCAGAGTCGTCAACAAACTCCTCTACGCATGCAGTTGAAAGACCAAGCTGCGATGATCTGATAGCAGCAACATAACCAGCAGGTCCACCACCTATTACAATTACGTCATACATAAAAACTTCCTTACTTATAAATTTAAAAGCAATCTTTCAGGAGATTCTAATTGCTCTTTAATTGAAACTAAAAATCTTACAGCCTCTTTTCCATCCAAAAGTCTGTGATCATAACTCATAGCCAGATACATCATGGGTCTAATAACAACTTCACCATTTCTTGCAACCGGTCTTTCTTGAATGGTATGCATTCCTAATATAGCCGTTTGCGGGGCATTTAATATTGGTGTAGATAACAAAGAGCCAAAAACTCCTCCATTTGATATGGTAAATGTTCCACCTTGCATTTCATCAATAGAAAGTTTGCCGTCTCTGGCTTTTTCTGAATACTCTAGTATTGATTTTTCTAACTCCGGTAATGATTTTGTATCTGCATCTTTGATAATTGGCACTACTAAGCCTCTTTCAGTAGAGACAGCAACTCCTATATCTTGATAACCATGATAGACAACATCACCGCCATCAATAGAAGCATTAACAATTGGAGATTTCTTTAAAGCCTGAACTGCAGCTATAACAAAGAACCCCATGAAGCCAAGCTTTACACCATGCTGCTTCTCAAATTCTTGACCATACTTTGCTCGTAATTCTTTTATAGGCAGCATATCAACTTCATTAAATGTAGTTAGCATTGCTGTTTCTTGTTGAACGTTAACCAATCTCTTTGCGATAGTGCTTCTTAAGCGAGTCATCGAAACTCTTTTTTCAGGTCTATTTGATCCAGATTGAGATAAATTATGATCTGTTTTAGGGGCTTGATCCTTAGCATCTAAATGACTTACTACATCTGCCTTAGTTATTCTATTATCTTTACCTGATCCTTTGATAGATGAAGCATCTAGATTATTTTCTGAGATAAGTTTGTTTGCAGCTGGTCCATTCTTGTTGCTAGTTTTTTGAGGTTCTTGCTTTGGTGCTGCTGAAGTCTCATCATTTTTTTCAACTAACTTTTCTACTTTAGATTGAGATGTGTTTGTTGCATCTGACTCAGAAAACTCACCAATGACTTCGGAGCTATTTACTATATCCCCTTCAACTTTTAAAATTTTTGAAACGAAGCCATACGATGGAGCAACAACCTCTAAAACAACTTTATCTGTTTCAATTTCAGCTATAACCTCATCCTGATTAACACTTTCTCCTTCTTGCTTTAACCAGTTCGCGACCGTTCCATCTGCAATAGATTCAGGAAAAGTTGGAGATTTAATTTCAATTGCCATAATTTTACCTATTTTAATGCCTCTTCAACGAGATTACTCTGCTGTTTTAAATGTAACTTCATCATACCTACTGCTGGTGCTGCTGCTGCAGGCCTGCTAACTAAAGTTATCTCTCTTTTAATATCAAACCTATCTAATACTCTTTGAATTCTATGTCTGTGACTAAACCATGCACCTTGATTTGCAGGCTCTTCTTGACACCAAATAACATCTTTTAGATTTTCATAATTTGATAATATTTCTTGAAGGTCATCATATGGAAATGGATACAATTGTTCAATCCTAACTAGGGCAATATTACCTTTATTTTCATTATCTCTTTTTTCTTTGAGGTCATAAAAAACTTTCCCTGAACAAAGAACTGCCTTAGTAACTGCTGATTTATTTTTTACATCGTCGTCGATAACGCATTTAAATGACCCATCGGTTAACTCATCGATAGTAGAAACTGCACTTGGGTTTCTTAATAAGCTTTTTGGCGAAATCACAACTAGAGGTGTTCTCATTTTTCTTATAGCCTGTCTTCTTAACAAATGATAGATTTGCGATGGGGAACTAGGGACGCATACCTGAATATTTTCTGATGCACATAACTGGAGAAATCGTTCGATTCTAGCACTGCTATGCTCTGGACCTTGACCTTCGTAGCCATGAGGTAATAGCATGACCAGTCCTGATAACCTTTCCCATTTATGTTGAGCTGAGACTATAAATTGATCAATTACAACCTGAGCACCATTAACAAAATCACCAAATTGAGCTTCCCAAATTGTTAGTCCTGTTGGCCAAGTTGCTGAGTAACCATATTCAAAAGCAAGCACAGCCTCTTCTGATAATAGAGAATCATAAATATCAAATCTTGTATTATGATTATTAGCAATTGTGGATAAGGGTATGTGCCCTTTGCCATTATCTGCATCAAATACACATGCATGCCTATGAGAAAAAGTACCTCTTCTGACATCTTGACCTGTTATTCTAATTGGGAACTTCTCTGACAAAAGTGTTGCGTATGCCATTGTTTCTGCAAAACCCCAGTTAATTTCTAACCCTCCACCGCTCATTTTTCTTCTGTCATCAAATATTTTTGATGCTTGCTTTCCTATCTTAAAAGAGGAAGGCACATCACAAATTTCAGATCCAAGCTTTTTGAAATGGTTTTTATCAAATGATGTATCTACTTTTGGCCACCACAAAACATCTAAATACTCATTCCAGTCAAACCAAAGAGAGTCATTGGGTTTTAAAGAAAGATTTTTTGCAACAATTTCACCATCTTCAAGCGAGTCTCTGTATGTTGATTTGATTAATGATGCTTCTTGTTTTGTCAGATGTGATTCTGCTATTAACTGATCTTGATATTGATTTAAAACAGAAGGATGCTTAGCTATTGTTTTATACATTAGCGGCTGAGTTGCAGAAGGATCATCTGCTTCATTATGACCTCTCCTTCTGTAGCAAAATAAATCAATAACAATGTCTTTATTGAATTGATTTCTATATTTGGTAGCGATCTTGACTGCATTCACTACCATTTCGGGATCATCACCATTTACATGGATTACTGGAGCCTGAATCATCTTGGCTACATCAGTGGAATAGTCTGTTGATCTTGCATCATTTTTATTACTAGTTGTGAAACCAATTTGATTGTTAACTATAATATGAATTGTACCGCCTACATAAAACCCTCTGGTTTGAGACATTTGTAGTGACTCCATAACAACACCTTGACCTGAAAAAGATGCATCTCCATGAAGAAGTATAGGGACTACCTTTTTTCTCTCGATATCAGCGAGCCTATCCTGCCTAGCTCTTACAGAGCCAAGCACAACTGGGTCTACAATTTCTAAATGAGACGGATTATTATTTAAAGAAACATGCACTTCCCCGCCTGGAGTATTTAAATTAGATGAAAAACCTAAATGATATTTAACATCTCCGGTATTTGCTCCTTCTAATTCACCAGCCTCATCGAATGCTGAGAATAAATCTGCAGGGATTTTACCTAAAACATTAACTAGAAGATTTAGCCTTCCTCTGTGAGCCATTCCGAAACATATCTGATTAGCTCCTAGCTTTCCACAATTTTGAATTGCAGCATCTATTAAAGGAACCAAAGATTCACACCCATCTATACCAAAACGTTTCATGCCTGGATATTTTGCAGCTAGATATTTTGCAAGACCTTCTGCAGAATTTAATCTCTCATATATGTGTAATTTCTCTTCCTTAGTAAATGAATATTGCTCTAATTTTGACTCGAATTTTTTTTGAAACCATCTTCTTTCATCAGAGTCCATAATGTAGTTATATTCGATGCCAATAGTGCCGCAATATATACTTCTTAGACTTGAGACTATATCTCTTAATTTAGATTTTTTTGATCCAGTTATAAAAGTATCTGTATAAAACTCAACATCAAGGTCGTCTGTAGACAAGCCATGGAATTCTATATCTAAATCTTCTATAGACTTCCTGTCCATCATACCCAAAGGATCTAATTTTGCTTCCTGGTGTCCTCTATTTCTGTATGCTTGTATTAGTCGAATAACTTTTCCCTGCCTTTCATCAACCTCCTCATTAAGCAAAGATGAGTTTCTTGGCAGATTTCGAAATTCACTGATGATTGTTTGATGTGAAACTTCTTTTAAATTACTTGAATCAGAAGGGAGACTATTAAAGAAGTCCTGCCACTCATTTGATAAGTTTTCAGGGTCGGTTAGATATATCTCATAAAGAGATTCAAGATAATTAGCATGGCCTGCTGATATGTGAGAACTTTTCCAAAGCTCTTCCATTGATTGGTTCATTGTCTAAAAAATTTTTCTAATTAGTTCCATCAGATGTAATTATATTCTTCTTAGACTTTAAAAGCATTGATTTTATCTCACCAATTGCTTTATTTGGGTTTAAACCCTTAGGACAAACACTTACACAATTCATGATTCCGTGACACCTGTAAACACTAAATGGATCTGATAATGCATCCAGCCTTTCAACGGTTTCAAGATCTCTTGAATCAGCTATAAACCTATATGCCTGAAGAAGAGCAGCTGGCCCTACAAATTTATCAGGGTTCCACCAAAATGATGGGCAACTTGTAGAGCAACAAGCGCAAAGAATGCATTCATATAAGCCATCTAACTTATCTCTATCCTCAGGAGACTGTAATCTTTCTTGTTCAGGAGCTGTGGTATTATTTTGTAAAAAAGGCTTTATCTTTTCATATTGAGCATAAAATTCCGTCATATCTACAACAAGATCTCGAATAACAGGAAGACCTGGAAGAGGCCTTAATTCAATTTTATTCTTTTTCATAACAGATGAAATAGGCGTTATACATGCCAAGCCATTCTTACCATTTATATTCATTCCATCAGAACCACAAACACCTTCTCTACAAGACCTTCTATAAGAGATTGACTCATCTTCTTCTTTTAACAAATGAAGTAAGTCGAGAACCATGATGTCTCTTGCAGGTTTTTCTATCTTATATTTTTTCATATACGGAAATTCATCCTGCTCAGGATTGTATCTGTACATACTTACTTCTAGTTGATTGGTTAACATTAATAAGTTCTCACTATTGGTGGAAATGCATCTACTTTTGTTGGCGCAAAGTTGACTTCTCTTTTTGAAACTTTTTTGTTAATTGGGTCGTAGAATGAATGACATAACCAATTTTGATCATCTCTGTCAGGGAAATCATCTCTAGCATGAGCTCCCCTGCTTTCATTTCTTTCAAAAGCTGATATAGCAGTAGCCTCAGCAACCTCAAATAAATTTTGTAGTTCAATTGCTTCGACTCTGCTTGTATTAAAAGCAGAACTTTTATCTTTAAGATGTAAATTATCAACCTTATGTCTTATTTCTGCTAATTCATTTAAGCCTTTTTCCATAAAGTCGCCTCTTCTGAAGACTCCAAAATAATTTTGCATGCATTCTTGTAACTCTCTTTTTACTGAAGCAGTCTCATATCCACTCGTGGACTCATTTAATTTATTTAGGCGTTCTAATGAGGCATCTATGTCACCCTTAGAAGATGACTCTACTCCACCACCAGATTTCAGTTCTTCTTGAATATGCATTCCAGTAGCTCTTCCAAAAACCACTAAATCAAGTAAAGAGTTACCACCAAGTCTATTTGCACCATGAACAGAAACACAGGCCGCCTCGCCAGCAGCAAACAAGCCAGAAATAATTGAATCATTACCGTTAGTTCTTCTAAAAGCTTGGCCATTAACATTCGTTGGAGTTCCTCCCATCATATAATGACAAGTTGGAACGACTGGAATTGGTTCATATATTGGATCTACGTGGGCAAAGGTTCTTGAAAGCTCACATATTCCAGGTAATTTTGAATTAAGAACATCTGCGCCTAGGTGATCTAATTTCAGAAATATATGATCTGCATTTTCACCACAACCCCTTCCTTCTAAAATCTCAAGCACCATAGATCTTGCAACTACATCTCTTCCAGCTAGGTCCTTAACGTTAGGAGCATACCTTTCCATAAATCTCTCGCCATCTTTGTTTATAAGATAGCCGCCTTCACCTCTACAGCCTTCTGTTACTAGTGAGCCCGCTCCATAAATTCCTGTTGGGTGAAACTGCCACATTTCCATATCTTGTGCTGGAAAACCAGCCCTAAGAGCCATTGCCAATCCATCACCTGTGTTGATTAATGCATTTGTGGTAGAAGCATAAATTCTTCCTGCGCCACCAGTGGCCATTACAGTGGCCTGTGCTTTTAGGTAAGCAACCTCTCCAGATTCAATAGAAAAGGCTATAACACCTGTTACCTCTTCCTTACTGTTTTTAACTATATCTACAGCGAACCACTCATTCAGGAAGTTTGTTCCTTCCTTAACATTATTTTGATAAAGGGTATGAAGAAGAGCATGGCCAGTTCTATCTGCCGCAGCACACGTTCTTGCTGCTTGACCACCCTTACCAAAATCTTTAGATTGTCCACCAAATGGTCTTTGATAAATTCTTCCGTTTTCAAATCTTGAAAATGGGAGTCCCATATGCTCTAACTCAAATACTGCCTTAGGGCCTTCCGAACATAAATATTCAATTGCATCTTGGTCGCCTATAAAATCAGCACCCTTAACAGTATCATACATATGCCACCTCCAATCATCGTCTGGATCAGCACTTGCAATGGCACATGTAATTCCGCCTTGCGCAGAAACAGTATGAGATCTTGTTGGGAAAACCTTTGAAACGACAGCAGTTTTAAGTCCAGATTTAGCTAATTCTAGTGACGCTCTCATCCCAGAGCCGCCACCACCAACAATAAGAGCATCAAATTCTATTGTTTTTATATTGTCAGTTAAAATACTGTTACTCATTTAAGACCTTTATTATTAAATTTTATAATTAGTTATATGAATCATTTATATCTTCCATATTATATATAAGATTGATGCCAAATAAAGCAATCCACATAAGATAAATACAAGTTGATAAAGAAATTGAATTGATTCTGCTTTTTTAGAAAGAGCAGGACTTAGGAAACCAAGTGTTCTTTTTGTTAGATAATCTGTTCCAACTGTCCATAGTCCAATAAATGCATGAGATATTATAAGAATTGAAATTAATGAAGTAATTGCTTTCATTTCAATTGATGCAATAAAAGAAACCCAGTCATAATATGAACCTGAAGCTCCAACCAAATAAAAAACAATATATAAAAAATATGCGAGTATGGCTAAAGAGCTATATCTTTGTACAAACCAAATAATTGAGCCTTTCATAAATAAATATGTCCAAAAAATCCAATAGTCGATACAAGCCATAGGCAAAGAACAAAAATTGAAGAGTAATAAGAGCCTTTAAGTGATTCGCCTAAGTGGAAGAAATCCATAAAAAGATGCCTAACGCCTGTAAGAATGTGATACCAGAAAACAGAAAAGCTAAAGAAAACAAAAACTGTAAAGAAAGTTAAAGACTGTAATGATTCATACATTAATTCATAGGATCCTTTATTTAATGTTGATATAAATAAAAGGTATACGAAAAGAGGTAAGGAGATAAAAAAAATATACATACCAGAAAGTCTATGGGTAATAGAAGAGAAGGCTGACATTGGTAGCTTTATTTTTCTTAGGTCAATGTATACAGGTCTTTGATTCATAATGAAAAGCTATAATGATTTAATTTTTAAAGTGTAACCAAGATTATACAGGAGAATTCTTTCACAGATTATCAAAAAAATTATATTACTTTTTATTTTTTTTAATATGTTTAATTAATCTCTGTCTCTTTTTTACTTGTCTATCAGTTAGTTTATTTACTTTTGATTCGTATGGGTTTTCTGATTTTCTAAAAATCAATCTTAATTGAATACTTTTAAGCTCAAGAGTGGATCTAAAAGAATTTTCAAGATATTTTTTATAGTTTGATGGAATTTTTTTGTCTTGATTTGAATGAATAACAAGAGTTGTTGGATTTATGCCTGCAAAATGAACATGCTTAAGTTTTAAAAGTCTTCCATTTACAGATGGAGGTGCGCTTTGCTCAATAAATTTATTCATCATTTGGTTTAATGATGAGGTCGTATGTTTTTGCTGTGCCTTATCTATAAGGCCATTAGCCACCCTAAATAGCCTCTTGAAGCCAAGGCCTTTGATGCCTGATATTTCTAATTTTATAAAGTCATTAACAAAATTTGATTGAGCCCTTTTAGTCTCATAAATCTCATCCTTTTGTTTTTTTGTAAGTAAATCAATTTTATTAAATGCTATCAGGACTGGCTTACCCATCTCACATATCATATTAATAATTTTGAGGTCTTGATCAACAATGCCCTCTTGCGCATCACATATGAAAATAACAACGTCGCATTCCTCTACTGAGTGCATTGCTCTAACATAAGAAAAATATTCAATTTTATGACTGTTTCTATAGCCTTTTCTGATACCTGCTGTGTCAATAAAAATAAAATCTTGGTCATCGACTGTGAAAGGAATACTTATAGCGTCTATTGTTGTTCCTGCTATCTCAGAAACTATTAACCTATCTTCTTTTATAAACTTATTTATAAATGTAGACTTTCCTGCATTAGGCCTACCTAGAACAGCTATTTTTTTTCCTTCTGGTGATTCATATTTTTCTTTTGGAAGTGAATCTTTTATATATGTACGAAGGTCAATTATATTTCTTGAGTGCTCTGCACTAATCTCAAAGAACTCATTAATGCCCTTCTTATTTAAA
This sequence comes from gamma proteobacterium SCGC AAA076-P13, assembly GCA_000384935.1. Taxonomy (GTDB): domain Bacteria; phylum Pseudomonadota; class Gammaproteobacteria; order Magnimaribacterales; family D2472; genus SCGC-AAA076-P13. The sequence goes on from ARRA01000001.1 coordinate 290,678, forward strand.
TCAACTTTAAGAAGAGAGTCTGAATTTTTATCGATTTTATTAAGAACAGTAATAAAATTTTTATTAAGCTTTCTTAATCTTGTAAGAATATCTAGATCTTCTTTATTTAAGTTTTCAGAACCATCGAGAAGAAAGATAATAAGGCTTGACTCCTCTGCAGCAATCCAGGCTTGCTCAGCTATGTCTTCTTTAAGAATAGACTCGTCCTGAGCTATTCCTCCAGTATCAATAATTAATGTTTTTTGATCGCCAAATGTTATGTAGCCATAGTTCCTATCTTTGGTTAACCCAGAGTAATTTGAAACTATAGCTTTGCGTGACTTAGTTAGTTTATTAAATAAGGTTGATTTGCCAACATTTGGTCGACCTATAATTGCAATTGAAGTAAACATGTATAAATTTCATATTTATATACTTATCGAATATAAACTGAATCCTTGGTCTATTGCATAAAAATTATTACTTCTGCTTATTAAGCTCATTATGGGTTTTTTAGAAATTTTCTTTCTACTTATCGTCTTGCCACTCAAAGGATCGATTATGTGAAGATATCCTTCAAGATCTCCAACTATCAAATATCCATTAAAGCTAACAGGATTAGAGAGTAGCCTATTGGAGTACTCATCTGTGCTCCATGATTCCTCAAAGCTTTTCATTGAAAATGACTTTATAAGAGAATTAGACTCAACAACACCCATTATACCTCTCAATACAACGGGTGAATAAAAGGATGATACTTCTGATGTCCATACAGATCTTTTTTGAGCAATATCAAAAATATTAAGATTCCCTTGGTAATTAGTAGCAAAAACAAGACCTGAGTCTATTACAGGGCTTGAGTCAGCATCGATTATATTTTCAAGCTCAGAGGCTCCGCTAACATAGGAGATTGCTCCATCCCAGACAGGAAAACCTGAGTCAATTTGAAAAACACCCAGCCTACCATTATCAAAAGTTGCATAGATTTGATTCTCAAAAATAACAGGACTACTACTTCCTCTTATTGTTAATGTTGGAAGTTTAGATCTATATGACCATTTAATTTCACCATCATTTTTATCAAGTGCCATTAAATCACCCGATCCAGTTTTAACTATAATAAATTTTGCATCGATTGCTGCAGGGGCTAAAACTTCTCCCTTTACATTAGTCGTCCATATTTTCGATCCGTCTTTTTGATCAAAGGCGATTACATTACCATCAACATCCGAAGCAACTAAAACACCAAAGCCAGCGGCAGTTCCAGATGAAAGGAAATTAGTTTCAATTTCCCAGTTTATATTTCCAGATTTTATATCTATAGATTTAATGCTTCCAGTATTGTCTGAGGCAAATAAACTATCTCCACTGAATGCTGGTATAAAGTTTCCAAGAGTATTTTCACCATTAAACTTCATACTCCAGTCAACTGAAGTATTTAGCTTGTTAGTAACTGAAACCAGTGGTCTTGGCTCATCCAAATCTATATCACCATTTCCCCAAAACTTTAAGGACTCCATGGAAGAGCATGATGAAAGAAGAATTACAGACAATATTGAAATATACTGTTTTTGATTTTTAAAAAAGTATTTTTTTAAGTAGTTCATTTTAGATTTGCTATTTTTATTGCAACAATAGATTTTGATGTTTCGTCACTATACAACTCTTCAGCTTTTACGTATTGATCTTTGGCAAGCAAACTTTGGTCTTTTTTTGCAAGTATGTCCCCAGTAAGCTCATGAATAAATGCATTAGATGTAGATGAAGAATATTTCTCCAATAACGAAAGTGCTTTATCAAGCTCATTTTCAGAAGCTAATAATCTTGCAGAATTTACTCTAGCAAGCTTGTTATAAATTTTATTTCCTCCGTAACCATCAGTAAGTTCAACAAGTAAAGTAAATTTATCTAAAGCTTCTATTGTCTTTCCCTCTGAAGCTTCTTTAGTAGCTGTATCAAGCAAGGCAATTTTTGCATAGCCTGTCTTGCTGAAGCTGGTCATTAGGTTATCAAAAGACTTTTCTGCGTTAGCTACATCACCCTCTGATAAAAAATCTGACCATTCGTTAAAAACTATTGCAGCTTTTTCATCATTAATTTTTGAAATAGTTTTAAGTGAAAAACTTATACCAAATGCAACAATAAAGGCCATAACACTAGCAATTAGTATTGTTCTATATTTGTTAAAAAAGGTCTGCATTGCTGAAAACCTATTATCGTTATCGTATATTTCGTTCATAATTCTTCCTGAAATTATAATGATGTATAAAAACTAAATAATTCTTCAATTGAGACAGTTTCCTGGTCTTTAAGTTCATCATTTAAAAACTTAATAACAGCAGTTCCGTCCCTCAACTCTTCTTCTCCGATAATAATTGCATATTCAGAATTATTTTTATTTGCTTTTCTGAGTTTGGATTTAAGACTTCCATCAGATAGCTGTAAATCTAAAATAATATTACTATTCAGAGACCTAAGTTGGTGGGCTATTTTATATGGTTTTGACTCTAAATTGCTAGTTAGGGTTAGAAATGAAACAACTTTATTTGAGGTTGTAATGTCCTTTATCAAGCTTGCAAACCTCTCTACCCCAATTGCCATCCCGATTGATGGAAGATTTTTACCACCCAGCTTTAATGAAAGATGGTCATATCTGCCTCCACCTAAAAAAGAATCTTGAGCGCCAAGCTCTGATGATATTGCCTCAAACACAAATCCAGAATAATAATCTAGACCTCTGACAAGAGTATAATCAATCTCTATATTGCATATATCTTTATATTCATTTTGAATATTTTCTAAAAGAGATAATGCTGAAGGTTTAATAAACTCTCTTATAGATGGAGCGTTTTTAAGAATTGATTGTGTTTCTTTATTTTTTGAATCAAGCACTCTTAAAGGATTTTTAGTAAGTCTTATTAAGTCTTTTTCATCAAGGCTATTTTTAAATGGCTCGAGATATTCTATTAATGCATCACAAAATAATTTTTTACTTTCCTTATCGCCCAAATGATTAATTTTAATTGAACAATTTTTAAGTTTAAATTCTTCAATAATGGAGCAAACCATTGATATTATTTCATACTCGGGCGCTCCCTCTTCATAACCAAGTATTTCAACTCCTGCTTGATAAAACTGTCTATATCTTCCTTTTTGCGGTCTTTCATATCTCCACATTGGGCCGAGATACCATAACTTATGATTAGTTTGATCAAGTTTTTTTTCTATTATTGCTCTAATAGCACTTGCAGTACCTTCTGGTCTTAAGGCGATGTTCTTTTCATTTCTATCATTAAAAGAATAGATTTCTTTGTTAACAATGTCCGAAGCATCTCCAGCAGAACGAATAAATAGATTGGTGTCTTCTAAGGCTGGTGTTCTTATCTCACTATATTTATAGTTGGTAAAAACTTTTTTTATTCTTTTTTCTGTCTCGAATATTTTTACAGAAATATTTTCTATATCACCATCATCATAATGATCTAACATACCAGTTAATGAGTGAATTTTATCCATTTCAGCTCCTTGCAATTATCTCAACAGAGTCTCTTAAAGAAATTTTTGTCCTTACTTTATCCTCGATTTCTTTAACAATGTCTGCACTATTAATTTTTTTGTCAGGTGCTCCATCGACATATAATAAGTTTTGAGGGCTTGCTCCTGTTAGACCAATTTCTGCTGCTTTACTTTCTCCGGGACCATTAACATAACAACCTATCACAGCGACCTCGATATCTTCAGTGATATCTTCAAGGCGCTCTTCTAACTCGTTGACTACTTCGATTACATTAAAATTTTGACGTGAACAGCTTGGACATGCAATTATCTTTACACCCCTACTTCGAATATTTAAACTTCTTAAAATATCCCAACCTATTTTTATTTCATCTACCGGATCAGATGCGAGTGAAATTCTTATAGTATCTCCAATACCCTCAGAAAGGAGCATTCCGATACCAATTGATGACTTTACAGTTCCTGCTCTATAGCTTCCAGCTTCAGTAATACCTAAATGAAGGGGTTGATCGATTAACTTAGATATTTTTCTATAAGCCTCTACAGTCATTTCAATATTAGATGCTTTAAGACTCATTTTATAGTTATCAAAATTAAACTTGTCCAAGATATCTACATGCCTTAGAGCTGATTCAACTAATGCATCTGCATTCGGTTCTCCATATTTTTTTTGAAGATCTTTCTCAAGAGAACCCGCATTGACACCCACTCTTATTGGCACATTATTATATTTAGCAGCATTAATTACTTCAGCGATTCTATCTTCTTTTCCAATATTTCCAGGGTTGATTCTTAGGCAGTCTGCAGTATCTGCAACCTCAAGAGCAATTTTATAGTCAAAGTGGATGTCTGCAACCAAAGGAATATCTACAGATTTTCTAATTTCTTTAAATGCAGCCGCTTCATCGAAACCTGGTACAGATACTCTTACAATGTCTGCTCCAGCAGCTTGTAAGTCATTAATTTGATTAATGGTAGAGAGAACATCACATGTATTTGTATTAGTCATTGACTGGACACTAATTGGATTATTATTTCCAACAAGCACTCCACCAACATCAACAAGTTTGGTGTTTTTTCTGGTTATCCAATTACTCATCATTAAAAATAATAGTGTTTACATTAAGTCTATTAGCATTGGTAATAAAATCAATCTTAATACCGTTATATGTTCCTGTTACTGCATCGACATTTCCAACAACAACTTTGTAGGGCTTTTGCATAATTTTGTTATAAATATCACCTTCATTGAATAACTGACTTACTAAAAGAATGTCTTTTGAGTATATTTCCACCCAACATTCTTTTGTAAATAATAATTGAAGATTATTTGTAGGCAAAACAGGCTCAATAGTTAAATTGGTACTAGCCTCTATATCTTCTGACATGTTATTTGCTTTAACAATTTCTGTTAATTCATAGAGTTCTTCTTCTTTAATATTCTGTTCTATCTTTTGTGTGCTGTCTTTAACTGAAAAGGAATTTAATAAAATAGAAATTGTTAAAATTAAAAGTGCTAAACCAAATACAATAATAAATTTTTTAAAAGATCTATTAAAAACAGCCACTGATTTTTTAACGATTTGATCTTTTCTATTTTCTTGAACATATATTGATGGGAACTCGCATTGTATGTTTAAAAAATTTTGATACTTAATAAAGTAAGCTTTAGCAAAACCTTCACTTGGAAAATCGGTATAGTCGCCGGACTCTATCGCTTTTATAAACTTAGTATTTATTAAAGTTTTATCTGAAACCTCATCTATTGTTAATTTTTGATCCAATCTTGCGTCACTGAAAATTATTCCAGTTTTAGCTGAATTTGCAGATTTTAAATTATCACTCATGATATTGATTGATGCTTGATTAGTTTTTTACCTTTAACTGATTTAGTTAATTTTCCAACAAGCTGGCCGCAGGCTCCATCTATTGCATCACCTCTTGTGACTCTCAATGTAGTAATAAAGCCTTTTTTCATAAGAATATTTTTAAACTGGTTTATATTGTCTTTATTTGATCTCTTGTAGTTAGACCCATCAAATGGATTAAAGGGAATTAGATTAATTTTACATGAGATATTTGAAAGGAGCTTAGTTAATTGTCTGGCTAATTCTGGAGAATCATTCACACCATCAATAAGAATATATTCTATAGTTACGCTTCTTTTCCCTTCATAAAAAGATAAATAATTCTTGCATGAATTTATTAACATTTTTATTGGGTATTTTTTATTAATAGGCACGATTTCATCGCGAAGCGAATCAATTGGTGCATGAAGAGAGATTGCTAAAGAAACATCTATAGAACTTGTAAGTTGGTCAATTTGAGGAGTTATGCCAGATGTGCTGATGGTAATTCTTTTTCGAGAAAGCCCATAGGCTAATTGATCTTTCATTATCTTTGCTGACTCAACGACTGGGGTAAAGTTTAGAAGCGGTTCTCCCATTCCCATAAATACAACATTTGTAATATTGGAGTCATCAGAATCATAGAAGTTTGCAAGCCAAACTTGGCCAATTATTTCTGCAGCCGTGAGGTTTTTTTCAAAACCTTGAGCGCCTGTTGCACAAAAGGTACATTGGAGTGCGCATCCGGCCTGAGAAGAGATACATAGAGTCATCCTTTTTTTTTCAGGAATTCTAACCATTTCAACCATCGAGCCTGAATCTAACTTTATTAAGTATTTTTTAGTTCCTTCTGGAGAAACATGCACTTCATCAACTTGAGGAGGCCTAATAACTGCAATTTCAGCAAGCCTCTCCCTTAGAGGCTTGTTAAAATCAGTCATCATTTCAAATTCTATAATTCCTTTTTGATGAATCCATTTTAGAAGCTGTTTGGCTCTAAATTTTGGCTCTTCAATCCTTTTAAAAAAATCCTCTAAAGTCTCTAAAGAGTAACCTAAAAGATTTTCTTTTTTTTCCAAAATCTATTTAGATATTATTTCTTCATCTTTGAAAAAATAATTAATCTCTCTTATTGCGCTTTCTTGAGAATCTGATCCATGTACAGCATTTGCATCAATGCTTACTGCAAAATCTGCTCTAATGGTTCCTGCATCAGCTTCTTGAGGGTTGGTGCTTCCCATAAGCTCTCTATTTTTAAGTATTGCTCCCTCTCCTTCAAGAACCTGAACAAATACAGGGCCTGAAGTCATGAATTTTTTAAGATCGTTAAAAAAAGGTCTGCCTTCATGTTCTGCATAGAAGCCTGAGGCCATTTCATCTGTTAAATGAATTAGCTTACCGGCAACTAAATGCAGTCCATTATCCTCAAACCTTGAAATGATTTTACCCACTACATTTTTGGATACTGCGTCTGGTTTGATGATTGATAAAGTTTGTTCTATTGCCATGATGTTTTATTCCTATAAAAAATTTTAGCCATTATATGGGACTTATTGATATTCTTCTATCCATAACATTTGAATAGCCTCTAAAATTTTTTCATTAGAACGCTCTGGGTCTCCAATAAAACCATCTAAGTCGCATATTTTAGAATGTAAATCAGGGAATCCAATCCACTGAGGGTCGATATCAGGAAATTTATCATATAGCTCAATAGCTATATCATTTACATCATGCCAATTTAGATTGCCCATTAATGATCCTCTGAAACCATATTTATGTTGTACTTTGGAAGTTCAATTTCTATATTTTCATCAGCGGGAGGTATTGTCTGACAACTTAACCTAGATGTTTGCTCAAGGCCCCATGCCTTATCAAGCATATCCTCCTCTATGTCGCTTGCTTCTTCTAGACTGTCGAAACCCTTCCTGATTATGCAGTGGCAAGTCGTACAAGCACATGACATTTCACAAGCATGTTCAATTTTTATGCCTTCTCTGAGAGCTGCTTCACAGATAGTCTCGCCTGGAACAGCAACTATCTCTGCTCCATTAGGACAAAGTTCATGATGGGGCCATATTTTAATCTTAGCCATTATTTAGATTGTAAAACTTTCCCCGCATCCACAAACTGCCTTTGCATTGGGGTTAACAAACTTTATTCCTTTATTTAAACCATCTTCTGAGTAATCAACAAGGCTTCCTTTTAAAAAATCAAAACTTATTTCATCTACATAAATTTTGCATCCATTTTTTTCAAAAACAATATTTTTAGCATCTATGCTGTCTACAAAATCAAAGAAGTACTCATAACCAGAGCATCCAGCTTTTTTAACACCTATTTGAATGCCCGCACCTTTACCTCTTGATTCAAGGCTTGAAAGAAAATGATTGATTGCTTTTTCAGAGAAATTTAAATCAGATGGATTAATATTTTCCATTGAATGATACCTACTGCTTGGATTCGTAATCTTCTATTGCTTGCTTAATTGAATCTTCAGCTAAAACTGAGCAATGAATTTTAATCGGAGGAAGCTCTAAGGCATCAACTATTTCTTTGTTTTTAATTTCCTTAGCTTCTTCTAGAGTCTTACCAATAAGCATTTCCACTAACTCACTTGAGGAAGCAATAGCTGAGCCGCAACCATATGTTTTAAATTTAACATCCTTAATAATATGAGTATTTCCTTTTGGCTCGCATTTAATTTGCAGTTTCATAACATCACCACAGGCAGGTGCACCAACCATTCCAGTTCCAACGTTTTCCTCTTTAGGATCAAATCTTCCCACATTAAATGCTTGAGGATTCTCCAGAGTGTTCTCAAACTTATCAACTACTTTTTTACTATATGCCATAAAAGCTCCTACTTTAGTGTGTGTTCCATTTAACAGTATCTAAATCTATACCATCTAAATGCATTTCCCATAATGGAGAAAGTTCTCTCAATCTATCTACAACTTTATTTAAAATAGAGAGTGTATTCTTTATATCCTCATCGCTTGTAAATCTTCCGAAAGAAAATCTTATTGAACTATGCGCTAATTCATCCTTTCTACCTAAAGCTCTAAGAACATATGAAGGCTCAAGACTTGCAGATGTGCATGCAGATCCAGAAGATACTGCAATATCCTTAAGTCCCATAATCAAAGATTCGCCCTCAACAAAATTGAAGCTGATATTTAAAATATTAGGAACCTTGTTGTCAAGATCTCCATTTATATACGCATGTTCTATTTTCATTGCTTCTTTAAGAAATTGCTCATGATAAGTTTTAATTTTTAAATGATCAGACTCCATTTCTTCTTTTGCAATCTTGAATGCCTCGCCCATACCAACAATTTGGTGAGTAGGAAGAGTTCCAGATCTCATTCCCCTCTCATGACCACCACCGTGAATTAAAGCTTCGATTCTAACTCTTGGTTTTCTTCTTACAAACAAAGCACCTATGCCCTTTGGGCCATAGGTTTTATGAGCTGAAAATGACATCAAATCAACTGGGAGTTTTGATAGATCGATATCTACTTTTCCAGTACTTTGGGCTGCGTCTACATGAAAAAAGGCACCAGCTTCTCTGGTGATATTACCAATTTCTTCTAGGTTATTTAAGGTACCTAATTCATTGTTAATATGCATTATAGATACTAGAATTGTATTTTCTTGCATGGCATTTTTAATAGCCTCAGCAGTTATCACTCCTCCCTCATTTGGATCTAAATAAGTTACCTCAAAACCCTCTCTTTCTAATTGCCTGCAAGGGTCTAGAACTGCCTTATGCTCAATTTTAGATGTAATAATATGATTACCTTTTGATTTATAAAATCTTGCAACACCTTTTATAGCTAGATTGTCTGCTTCTGTTGCTCCCGATGTCCAAACTATTTCTCTTGGATCGCAATTTACAAGATTTGCAACATGAGATCTTGCTTCTTCAACAGCATCGTCAGCTTTCCATCCATAACGATGCGATCTTGAGGCCGGATTTCCAAACTCTCCATCTGGGGTTAAATATTGCATCATTTTTGATGCAACCCTAGGGTCAACTGGGGTTGTTGATGCGTAATCTAAATATATAGTCGACTGTGTGCTCATTTAACTTATCTCTCTTAAACTTATATATGGGCTATCGTTAGATTCCACAAGCTTATTTATGGTTATTTTACTTAAATAATTATCTACAACTTCATTTAGTTCATGCCATAGATTGTGTGTTTTACATTTCTTTCCGTGGTTACAGTTACTAGAACCATTGCAATTAGTGGCATCAAGGTCTTCCTCTACTGCATTCATAATATCTTTAATAGTTATTACTGATGGATCTTTGGCATACATATACCCGCCATTCCTTCCTCTTATACTCTTTACAATTCCTGCAATTCTTAATTTTCTAAAAATTTGTTCAAGATAGGAAAGTTCAATATTCTGATTTTCTGATAAATCAGACAAAGAAACAGGACCAAATGACTCAAGAGCTCTTAGCTCAGTGAGTGCATTAACTGCATATCTGCTTTTTGTAGTAAGTTTCACGCATGAATTATAAATACTTGACTATTTTAATCAAGTTTTATATTCATACCCAATCTATCAGCTACTTGATGATAGGATTCAACAACATCACCAAGACCTTGTCTAAATCTGTCTTTATCCATTTTTTTTAAAGTTTCTGAGTCCCATAGCCTACACCCATCTGGAGTAAACTCATCAGCCAAAAGAATCTTTTCGCCTGTGACACCAAATTCAACTTTAAAATCAACTAATATTAAACCAGAATCTAAAAATAGCTTTGAAAGAATCGTATTAACTTTATATGTAAGAAGCTTCATTTCATCAATTTGATGTCTTGTGGCCCAACCAAAAGATAAAATATGCTCATCATTAATTAAAGGATCTCCCAACTCATCGTCTTTAAGAAAAAATTCAAATAGAGGACTTTCAAGAATTAATCCATCTTCTGTGCCAAGCCTTCTGCATATTGAACCAGAAGCTCTATTTCTAATTACGCACTCTATTGGAAACATAGAAAGTTTATGAACCAAAGAGTCATTATTATTAAGAACTTCAATGTGATGGGTTTCTACACCATTTTTTTCTAAATGATCCATTATGAATGCATTAAACTGATTGTTAACAGAACCTTTTCCCATTAATGCTTCTTTCTTTTTTCCATCAAATGCAGAAGTATCATCGCTAAAATGCATTACCAGTTGCTCTTGATTTGAGGTTGTATATAAAGACTTAGCCTTACCTTTTGTTATTTCTTGTATTTTTTCCATTAGCTTAGTGATTCGTTTATTTTTGAAAGTAATTGCTCTGCTTCATCTATTTTATCATTCATTGATCTTGCTCGAACATAGGTTTTATTATTTTTTTCTACAATTGTTACTTCAAACTGAGCTTCTTCATTGAATGCATTATTGTTATCAGAATTATTTCCAAGACCAAAGAATGATAATAATCCTCCCTCTTCTTCCGTGCTATAACTCACATAGAATATACCATCATTTCTATTTTTATCGTTTGTAACAATTTCAGCTACTTGCATGGCCTTGGTTACAGATGACCAAGCTCTATCAAAATTAAGATTTAATTCAATAACTGTTTGTCCATTTTCAGAATAAAAATTTGCTTTTTTCATTTCATTAAGATTTTGAGCTGCAAGTGAAGTACCAGAAAAATTATCGACAGACTCAGCAAAATAATTGACAAGATTTTCGAGCTCTGTCTGAACTAAATCAATATTACTAACTATATCTTGATCGCCTTTGTTAACCAAATTCAAAAATATTTCAGTAGACGCTTCTTTGATACCATGCTCAATTTTCATAACAAATAGCATAGATTCATCAAAATTTATTTTGATTTCTCCAATATCTGGATTGGTACTGATTACATCATAATCCGACGTTTCCCAGTAACTTTTTGAAATAGGCCATGAGGTAGATGGAAGTGTTTCTATGTATATCCACATTAACTCACCCAATCTTCGGAGCTGAACAGAGCTATTACCTGATGATGAAAAAATCTGTCTTGGCTTAGGAACATCTTGATTTTTTAACTCATTATCAATAGCCATAACTGGATAGTGATTTTCCTTGGATGGAGAAGATAATTCAGAAGGAATAATTATATCAGTTTCGACAATTTCTTCTAAAAAATCATGCTCAGTAGTTGGAAAATAACCTTCTGGACCCGTTAAGTAAGAGCATGAGGTTACTAAAAAAAGTGAAAGTACATATATTAAATTTTTATTCATAATAGTTTTAATTTTATCATCTCTGACAGTATTTCTTGATGAAAAGTTTCATCTAATTCCACAAGAGGGAGTCTAATTGCATTCTTGATTAAGTTCATTTTATATAATACCCATTTCACAGGTATTGGATTTGATTCAACAAATAATAAACGATATAGGTTGAGATTGAGATCATTTAAGGTTTTTGCCTTTTCATAATCGCCATTTTTAACCGCATAACAAATTTCAGAATGAGATTTTGGACTGACGTTTGCAGAAACAGATATCACTCCATGCGTTCCTAATAGCATTGAATCCATAAATGTTGGGTCATCTCCAGAGAAAACTGAAAAATTGCTATTTGCATTTTGTGATATTTGGACTAATTTTTTTATTCGCGACTCATCATCAACAGCTTCCTTAATACCAATAATATTTTCATGCTTTGATAGAACAGATACAGAGGAAGGCAATAAATCACAAGCAGTTCTTGATGGAACATTATATAAAATTTGGTCTATATCAACCGCATCAGCTATTGCAGAAAAATGAGCAATTAAACCATTTTGATTTGGTTTATTGTAATAAGGGGTAACGATGAGGGCAAAATCGGCTCCAAGGCGTTTTGATTCTTTTGTTAAATCAATAGCTTCACTTGTTGAATTTGCTCCTGAGCCAGCTATAACTGGAATTCTTTTATTAGTATGCTTTACAGTGAAAGCTATTACATCTAAATGCTCTTTAACATTTAATGTAGCTGACTCACCAGTAGTTCCAACTGAAACTATTCCATCTGTTCCTTGGTCTATATGCCAGTCAATTAAATTTTCTAAACAAATGTAGTCAACATCACCATTAGGCAACATTGGGGTCACTAAAGCTACTAAACTTCCTTGTAATACTTGCATGAAAAAAAAATTCGGTAAAAAATAGGACTATACACTATTTTTATTAAAAACTTATAAGGAAAAAAATGACTAAAAAACTTGAAGGCAAAAAATGCCCAAACTTCAACGCAGAATGTACTAGCAATTTAAAATTATCCAATAATGATTTCTTGGGAAAAATTCTAGTAATATATTTTTATCCAAAAGATAGCACTCCAGGGTGCACAACTGAGGGTCAAAATTTTAGAGATAATTTTAAAGCCTTCAAAAAACTGAATACTGAAATTTTAGGAGTTTCTCGAGAAAGTATAAAATCTCACGAAAACTTTAAATTAAAGCAAGATTTTCCATTCGAGCTTTTATCAGATCCAGATGAAAAAGTTTGTAAGGCATTTGATGTCATGAAGCTCAAGTCAATGTATGGAAGACAATACATTGGGATTGATAGAAGCACCTTTATAGTTGGCGTAGATGGTAAAATTATTAAAGAATGGCGTTCGGTAAAAGTAACAGGGCATGTCGATGAGGTTCTTAATACTATTAAAGATCTAGGATGAAGGCCAGGCGTTCCAGACAGCTTTAATAAAGGTAGCAATTGGAATTGCAAAAAATACACCCCAGAAGCCAAACATATTCCCAAAAATGAAAACTGCAAATATAATTGCAACAGGATGAAGCTTCACTGCATCTGAAAAAATTATTGGCACTAATAAGTTACCATCAAGAATTTGTAATAAAAGGTATAGGCTTATAAGGATATAAAAGTCGCTTTCGAGTCCAAATTGAAGTAAACCAATAATTACAACTGGAACGGTAACTAAAAAAGCGCCCACATAAGGAATTACTACAGACATCCCAACAAGAACAGAAAGCAGTGCAGAGTATTTTAAGCCCACTAAAGAGAAAATTATTGCAGCACAAACACCAACTATAAATATTTCAGTAGTTTTTCCTCTTACGTAATTACTAAGCTGTATATCCATTTCTGACCAAATATTAGAGAACATTTCTCTCTTGCCAGGTATTATTTTTGACAACCCATCAAGTATATTTTTTCTATCAAATAGAAAGAAGAAAACAAGTATTGGAAATAAGATTATATAAAGCAATATTGTTATTGTGCTTTGTATACCTGCAATCGAGGATTTCACAAGATTTTGAGTTACTGACGTAAGCTCCGAGCTTACAGCTTGAAAAAAAACAGCAATCTGATCTGATGAGACTAAATCAGGAAATTTGGCAGGCAAAGTTGATACAAATTCTAAGAAATTATTAAACAGGCCTGGTATATCTAAGACAAAAGCTTGTAACTGAATATATAGAATTGGTAATAACCATATCAGCATTGCCGCACCAGTTACAATAAATATTGTAAAGGTGATAACAAGGGCTACGGAACTACTTACATTCCATGATTCTATTTTTTTTTGAACACCCACAAGCAGATATGCAACTACTATACTTATCAAAAATGGAGTAAGTACAGAGCCAAAAAAAGTCATCATCAAAAAAGCACTAAGAATAGCAAATGAAAAAACTATTGTTTCTTCGTTGCTAAATATTTTTTTTAAAACAGAATTAATTTGATCAAGCATATATATATATTTTAAGTGGGTTAGTGAACTATGTCAGTCATAATATGGTCAAATAAGAAGTAATTACTTAATATTGTTCGAATATATTAATCTAAAAAGATTATTTATGTTAGTTTTATGTTCAAATCAAAAAAAATGAATTTTTTAAAATGATTAAAGTATTTAAATTATCTACTCTTTTTTTTCTTTGCTTATCTATGCAGGGGCAAGCGTTTGAAAAAAAAGATATAGTTCTTCCTGAGCTTGGAGATAGGGTCTCAGGAGCTGTTTCGTCTGATCAAGAAAAGGCAATTGGAAATGAATTTCTTAAGCAGATATTTGCTCAAGCGCAGACTATTTCTGATCCCTTGATCTATGAATACACAGAGCTATTAATATATAGGCTTTCAGAATATAGCCAAGTTCAAGATCGATATTTTAATATTATTTTAATTGACGATAGTAGTTTGAACGCATTTGCAGCTCCTGGAGGAATAATTGGTGTGAATGGTGGCTTGTTTTTAAATGCAGATAATGAGGGGCAATTCGCTTCGGTTTTATCTCATGAATTAGCTCATTTAAGCCAAAGGCACTTTGCAAGAAATGTCTTAAAGTCTCAGGATTCTAATCTAGCCTCAGCGTTATTGTTGGTTTCGTCAATAGCGGTTGCAATTCTAAGCAGCAACCCTGAAGCAATTTCTTTAGCTCCTGCAATAATGCAGAGTGAAAGTTTGAGATATAGCAGGTTGTTTGAAAGGGAAGCTGACAGAGTAGGTTTTACAAATTTAATAAAGGCTGGTTATAACCCAAAGTCTATGGGTGAAATGTTTGAAAACATGAATAATCTAAGAAGACTTTCAGGCGATATTCCACCTGAATTCTTATTAACTCACCCTCTATCAACCTCTAGGATTAATGATGCGTTTAACGCAGCTGAAAACTTATCGGATATAGGTACAAAAAAAGATTCTCTAGAGTACTCTCTAATTAAGTCTAGATTAAAAATTTATTATGAAAAAATACCAGCCAATGCATTAAGGTTTTTTACTTCTCTTCAGAATGAAAACCCCTCTGATGCAAATCTCTATGGGCTTTCTTTAGCTAATAAAAATTCTGGAAACTTTAAGCAAAGCATTCAACAAATTAATATCCTAGCAAGAAAGTATCCAAAAAATTTATTTATCAATACAACAAAGGTTGAAATTTTAAAAGATGCAAAAAAATATGACGATGCCCTGCTTCTTGCAAATAAATTTTTGGAAATATCACCAAAAAATTTTCCACTATCAGTAACGAAATCGAAACTTCTTCTTGAAATGGGAGAGTACTTTAATTCTGAAGAAATTATTCGAGATCAAATTTTAAGAAGAAACTCCAACCCAGACTTGTGGTTATTGCTGTCAGAAATTCAAAGAGCAAGTAAAAATATTATTGGCTATCATCAAAGTAGAGCTGAATATCTTCTTTTACTTGGAAGAGATGAAGAGGCATTGAATCAACTAGAATTTGCATTGAAGCTTACTAAAAATAATTTTCAAATTTCAGAAAGCATTCTGACAAAAATAGTTTTAATTAAAGAAAATATTAACGCATCTAGGAATCTTTAAATTTATCATTGTTAGCAATCTTTAATCCAGCTAAGGACAATAAACCCGCTAAAGGAATTGCCACTAAAGGCATAACACTAACTCCAATTGAAGCTATCTTTCCAATTCCCATGAAAATACTGCCTGTTAAATCACCAAACCTAGTTATAAAAGTATCAATAAATACAGAGGATTTATATCTATCTGTTTTTTCAAGCTGACTATAAATAATTTCTCTTGATGGTTTATTAAAACCATACTCAAATACTCTAAGTAACGATTGAGCAAAAACAACAACCGCAACAGATGGCATCAAGCCATAGAGTAAAAAAACTACTACAAATAGCAATCCATAGGTAAGCAAGATTATCCTGATGCCTAATACTGAAATAACAATATATGTTAGAAACAATTGTGTTATTAAAGTTAATGGGGAAACAAGCTGCTCAATTCTTGCAAAAAGTTCAATCCTATCCGGTGATAATTCTGAGTACGACTCAATTATAGGTATTGCACTTATCCACTGAACGGTCATTAAGGCAGTGAAGAGCCAGGAGTAAATTGCAATAGATTTAACCTCTTTTACAGATAGGATATTAGATATTGCATCCGACCACTGCCCTCCAACTTCCTTGGTAAGGTTTGAAGACCTATTTGAATTTACAATGTAAATAGCTACCAATATAGCTAAAAATAATAATAAGGATGATGCTGCTGCAAATAGCTCTAAACCATAATTAGTAAATGATTGGGAAAGCCTTACAGATATTTCTGACCCAAAAATTGCTCCCAATGAGCCACCTGCCATTATAAAACCGTATAATTTTCTAGATTTTAAATCTCTAAATACATTAATTACTAAAACCCAAAATATAGAGACAACAAAAAAAGAATATATATTGCACCAGATATAAAAAACTCTACCCAGCCATACTGCCTGCTCAATATCCTCATCACCTAAAGATCTTGAATAGAATAAGAAAAGAAATAGATTAAGTATTAAAAAAGAATAGCAGTAAACTATAATTTTTTTAAAATTTGATCTTGAAGCTATCCATGAATATATAGGGTTTATAACAAGCATAGTTAACGCTGTTATAGACAAGAGTATCAACAAGAAGTCTTGGCCGTAATTTTCAACAGCCATTTCATTCCTAACGGCTCTCAAAACATACCATGATGAAAGAACTAAGAAAAATAAAAAGCTGGTTAGAATTGTATCTTTGATTTTCATATAAAAAATATTATGCCTTAAGAGTGGTGGGTCGCACAGGATTCGAACCTGTGACCAATTGGTTAAAAGCCAACTGCTCTACCAGCTGAGCTAGCGACCCACGGTTATGCATAATAAAAAAGTGTGATTATTCCATATTTTTCAATAACTGCAAGGCCAAAGATGATGCGGTGTCTTTTGGGTATTCTCTGACAACAAAATTATATTTCTCTTTAGCTCTAATTGGCTCATTTTTTTTCATGTAAATGTCCCCTATTTTCTTATGTGCCAAAGGAACTCTGTAATGAGATGGGTAGGATAGAATGAGTTCCATAAAATAATCATTAGAAGCATCTAGGTTATTTTTAATTATAGAGATTTCTCCTAGCCAAAAATATGAGATAGCATTTTTTTCATTGTCATTAAAATTTTCTATGAAATAAGTAAATAAGTTAAAGGCTGTATCTAGGTCTTGACCCTCAAGAGCGCTGACGGCTCCCTGAAAAACATCTTCTTTACTCTTTATGTCTTCCATGCCCTTAAACCTTAAATCACCAGATATTGATAACTCATTAGGCTGGCCTGCCTCTTCATCTGTTACTGATTCGGCTATAAGCTTTTTAATAAGATGGCTTTGTGACTCGACTTTATTTCTTAAATCAGCGATTTCGACTTCAAGCTCTTGAATTTTAAGAAATAAAATATCTGCCTGCAATGTTTCATTATCATCAGCATTGGCTGAAGAAGTAGAAAATATTACTGTGAGAAATAATAAAGATGTAAAAGAAAACTCTTTCATCTTTAGTTGATTTCAACTCTCCTATTTTTTGAATAGCTCATTTCGTCATTACCTGAAGCAACAGGTCTTTCTTCTCCATAACTTTTAACAGAAACTTTTGAAGAATTAATCCCATTTAAAATGAAGTAGTCTTTAACTGATTCTGCTCTCCTTTGACCAAGAGCAAGATTGTATTCTCTTGTACCTCTCTCATCTGCATGCCCTGCTAGGGTTATTTTAATATTTTCATTTTGATTCATAACCGAAACAACACTTTTTAAAGTTTGAATTGATTTGGATGTTAAGTTATAGCTGTCAAATTCAAAGAATACAGTTGCATTAGCAAAAATTGCTTTTGTCTCATAATCCAGTTCACTAACCTCAGCTACTGATGCCTCAACTGTTTTAATCCCACCTTCATAGACTCTTTCTTCAGTTACATTCATGCTTGAACATGATGATAGAAGTATCATAAATGAGAAGCTGAATAAAAAATTTTGAGCTTTATTGTTATTGATTGATGGCATAAAAAAATCTCCTGTTTGTTATCTTAAAAAACCAGACCATGCGGGCTCTCTAACTTCACCTTTTTTTGCAGGAAGTCTAAACTTTGCACCGCTAAGTGTAAGGCCTGAGAGCAAACTTTCACCATTTTCTGTTACTGCATAGATTATCACATTCCCGTTAGGAGAAATACTAGGGGACTCATCTAATTTAGATTCTGTTAATGGTCTTATAAAATTTTCATTAAAGTACTTTAGCGCTATCTTAAAATCGTTGTCAGCTCTATGAACAAATATAATTCCATCACCATTTTTTAGATACGATCCTTTTGCATTGTAGTTTCCTTCAAAAGTTATTCTCTCAGGATTAGAATTATATTTTCTTAGCTTTATTTCATATAGCTGAGGAGAGCCTGACCTTCCTGAAGTAAACATAATACGGGAACCATCAGATGACCAGGATGATTCAGTATCTATAGCGTAATGATTCGTCAATCTTGTAAGGTTATTATTTTTTAAGTTAAGAATATATATTTCTGCATTTCCATCTTGGTACATTGTCATAGAAAGAAAATTTCCATTTGGAGACCATGATGGAGAGCTTATTTGTTTAGTATTTTCTATAGCAACCCTTCTTTTTCCCGTCGCTATATCTTGTATGTAAACTTTTGCAATCCCAGTTTCAAATGAAACATAGGCAACTTGTTTTGAGTCCGGAGACCAGGCAGGTGAAATAATAGGCTCGTAACTTTTTAATAACACTTGCTCGTTTGCTCCATCAGCATCAGCAACTATCAGCTCATATAAAGATTTCTTCTCTTCTGCTATCTCAGTAATATATAAAATTTTTGTTGACGCCACCCCTTTTATACCAGTGATTTCTTCATATATTCCATCACTTATATAATGAGATAACTGTTTAATTTTATTTGGTATGCCGAAAACCTTCGATGTTCTTATTTTTTTCTTGCTGACTACATTATAAATTTCATAAGATGCAGATAAATTAAATTTATCTTCAGACTCCAAAGCTCCCATAACAATGTAGTCAATACCCAATAACTTAAATTCGTTAAAGTTTATATCTTCTTCATTGCTAGGAGAGGACAAAAGCTTTTCGTCTTTTATAATTTTGAATTCTCCTGTTCTTTTTAAATCATTATTAATAATGATATCTACTTCATCTGTTAGAGCTTTTTTTCCATCGAAACTTAACAAAGCAATAACAAATGGATCATCAGAACCTTTTGTGATTTCTAAAACAAGTTCTGCAAAAATGAATTGAGGTATTAAAAATAATATAAATATCTTTTTCATGATGGGTTAAAAGTAATTACCATTTTTTTAAAATTATTTGTATACAAGTTACTGGAGATTTTATTATAAAAATTAAAAGACTCAACTCTATAAACTGCTTTCAGTGCTGAATTATCAAAGCGAATATTGCCACTGCTTCTTATCAGATCAACACTCGTTATCCTTCCATTTCTATTTATTGATAGCCTTAAATCGCATATCAGCCCATCTTGAATATTTTTTGGTTTAAGCCAAGCTGACTCAATTAAATTAATAATCTTTTTACTAAATTCATTAATTTCATTTTCTTCGCTTGATAAGATTTGGGCTTTATCAATATCTATTAACTCATTTAAGTTTAATAGCATTTCATTGGAAGAGCTGGTATTCACAATCTCTTCAGAGATTGTTTTATTGTTAACTGGATTTTCTTTAACCAATATTTTTTTTGGTTTCGATGATGTTTTCAACTTAGCAATATCTTCTTTAAATACCAAACTTACATCTACCGCTTTGCTGAGAACTGGTCTTGATTGCTTATCAGAATAAAAAAAATCCATAAGAAATAAGATAATCATTGCGTGGATTAAAAATGAAAAAAATGATGCAATTAAATAGTCTGATTTAATTTCCATAGCCTGTAGTAACGATTCCAATCTTTGATATTCCTACACTTTGAACGGCTGCCATAGCCTTTGCCACACTGTCAAAGGTTACATCTTTGTCGCTTTGAAATACTACTTCTATTTCAGGGTTAGCATCATAAATAATTGCAGATTTTCTTTTAAGCTCGTCAATACTAATTGGAAGAACCTCTTCTCCAATATTCAAATAGAATTTGCCCATTTCATCTATTGAGATAACAAGTGGTTCATTTTGAACAGTCATTTTTGTAGTATCTGTTTTAGGAAGATTTACTTCGATGCCTTGGATAAGTAAGGGGGAAAGAACCATGAAAATAATCAATAAAACCAACATCACATCGATATATGGAACTACATTTATTTCTGCCTTGAGAGTTTTTTTCTTTGCTAGCCTATAGATCATTTATTTTTTATAGATTGCTTATAAAAAATGCTTGCCAACTCTTCAGAGAAAATTAAAGTTGACTGACTCATAGTCTCAAGCTCTGAAGTATATTTATTAAATGCGATTACAGCTGGTATAGCTGCAAACAATCCCATTGCTGTTGCTACAAGTGCCTCAGATATCCCTGGAGCCACTGCATTAATAGTAGCTTGAGTTGCATCAGATAAGCCCTGGAATGAGGTCATAATCCCCCACACTGTACCTAAAAGACCCACATAAGGACTTACAGAACCTACATTGGCAAGAAAAGGAAGATGTTTATTCATTTCTTCCTCATCAGCAGCTATGGCAACTCTCATGCATCTATTAATTCCCTCTAAATCTAATTCAGTTATTACCTCTTGGGGGTTTAATTGCTTAAACTCTTTAAAAGCGCTTTGGAATACACTTAAGGAGCCATAAAGTGGTATATTTTCTAATTCAATCTCATCGTACAAGACGTTCAGATCTTCTCCGCTCCAAAATCTTTTATGAAAACTTGTATTTATATCTTTAATTTTTTTATAGAAGTTATATCTCTCAACTACAACTATCCAAGTTAGAACTGATGCAAGTAATAGAAGCAACATTACAGTTTTAACAACCATTCCAGCCTCTAAAAAAAGATTTAATACAGAAATATCATTCATTTAATTTATCCTCATCAAGTATTAATAATAAATCATCAGGTAAGCGTTTGGGTTTTTTTGATTCAATATCAATTAAGCAAACCTCAACCATGCCGCTACATAGTTTTTTATTATCATTACGATTAACTATATCTTGTTTAAAAATCATACGGGCATTAGATTTTTTTTCAATTAAAGATTCTACAACCAATTCATCCCCTAATCTTCCTGGGAAAAGAAAATCTACTTCAATTCTTTTTACAACAAACGCAAGATTATTTATTCGTAATTCTTTTTGAGATATTTTGTTGTCTTGAAGAAATTCAGAACGAGCTCTTTCAAAGAATTTAATGTAATTTGCATGATATACAAAACCCTGAAAGTCTGTATCTTCAACATATACCTTTAAATTTAAATCCCTAGGCCTGAAAATTTTTTTCATGAAGCTCGATGTCTTTTTGAAATAATTCTAGTAATACTTGAATGAAATCTGGCCATAGTAAGTCCACTGTTACTAAAGTATTTTTGATATCTTTATTTATTGTGCATGCCAAAATTCTAACTTTAATCGGTCTATTGTTAAATTTATAAACAAGTGCCGGCTTTAGCTCAGCACCTTTAGATGACGCCAAAACTTGCTCCCACCAATCAGGCCTTGGCTCGGCACCTGACCCATATGCCTTGCATTCAATACACCAATTTCCAAGCATAAGATCTGGAAGCTCTTTAGTTCTTGTCTGTTCTAGTATTCTTTTAACTGGATTAGTTAAATTTAAATCATTAATCAAGGCATTAGCTATCTGTCTCTCAAAAGTTGCGCCTTTATTTCTTGAATTTATTGACAATTTTTACTCTTTCAATTCAAAGTTATCTGGAAATTCTGCGTTGGTATGGACCTCTTGCACATCATCAAGCTCATCCATAAAATCCATTATTTTAAGAACTTTTTCAGACATTTCTTGGTCAATTGCTACAGAGGTCTCTGCTCTTAAGGTAAGCTCAGCATTGATATTTTCTATGCTGTTAGATTTTAATGATTCAAGCACATTACTTAAATTGCTACTTGATGAAATAATTTCAAAGTATTCGCCCTCATCGACCAAATCATCAGCTCCTGACTCTAACACAATATCCATTAACTCTTCTTCGGAAGTGACTTTTGAAATATGGATAATACCAATTTTATTAAACAAATAAGATACAGAGCCGTCGGTTCCTAAATTTCCTCCAAACTTTGAAAAAGCATGTCGAACATCAGAAACTGTTCTATTTCTGTTATCAGTCATTGTTTCAACCAATATTGCAACACCACCGGGACCATACCCTTCAAATATTATTTCTTCTAAAGCACCAGTCTCTCCAGTGCCTGAGCCTTTTTCAATTGCTCTTTTAATATTATCTTTAGGCATATTTGCTGCATTTGCTTTGTCTAAGGCCAAACGCAATCTTGGATTGTCATCAGGATCAGGACCGCCTTTTGCTGCAACAGTTATTTCTCTTATAACCTTGGTCCATACTTTTCCACGTGATGCATCTTGTCTAGCTTTTCTATGTTTAATATTTGCCCATTTGGAATGTCCTGCCATATCTAATCTTCCTTATGAGTACTAATAATTTTTAATTCTTCAAGCTGAGAATCATCAACTTTACTAGGAGCATCTGTTAGTAAGCATGTTGCACTTTGTGTTTTAGGAAATGCAATAACATCCCTTATATTGGTAGTATCTGTAATAAGCATAACTATTCTATCTAGACCAAATGCTATTCCTCCATGAGGAGGACAGCCTGATGAAAGAGCTTTTAATAAAAAGCCGAATTTACTATCAGCCTCTTCTTCTGAAATATTTAGTATATTAAATATTGTTTTTTGCATATCTGCATCAAAAACTCTTAGTGAACCGCCACCAATCTCATAACCATTCAAAACAATGTCATAGGCGTGAGCTAAAGCAGTATCAGCAGATCCCTCTAACTCCTCGGAAGTACATTTTGGAAGAGTGAAAGGATGATGTAGTGATGTTAGATTTCCATCGTTGTTTCTTTCAAACATTGGGAAGTTAATCACCCAACATGGAGCCCATTTAGATGAATATAGATTTAAATCATCACCAATTTTTTTAATTAAGCTACTCATACTTAAATTAACAACAGAGGCTTTTCCTGCTCCGAAGAAAAGCAAATCATCATTATTTAAATCTAGTTCAGCTACTAAAGAATTTATTGTCTCTTTATTGAGAAATTTAAGAATTGGGGACTGTAATCCATTTTCAATATCATCCTTATTATTAACTTTTATGTATGCGAGACCTTTTGCACCAAGCTTAGATACAAATTTAGTATATTCATCTATTTGGCCTCTAGATAGAGAGTTTCCTCCCGGAATTTTTAAAGCAACAACTCTTGAATTATTATCTTTTGCAGGCTCTGCAAAAACTTTAAACTCTTCATCTTTAACTAATTCAGATATCTCAACCAATTTTAAAGGAATTCTTAAATCAGGTTTATCACAACCATAGTCTCTCATAGAGTCATGCCAATTTAATACTGGAAAACTATCCAAACTATCACCACAAAACGTATGGACAAGTTTCTTGATCATATTTTCACCGATTTCCATTATGTATTCTTGATCGATAAACGATGCTTCAATGTCTATTTGAGTGAATTCTGGTTGACGATCAGCCCTAAGATCTTCATCTCTAAAACATCTAGCAATTTGATAATACTTATCTAACCCACCCATCATCAGCAGCTGTTTAAAGAGTTGAGGTGATTGAGGTAAGGCAAAAAATTTACCAGACTGAACTCTGCTAGGCAAAATAAAGTCTCTTGCTCCTTCAGGCGTTGCTTTTGTAAGAATAGGGGTTTCTATTTCATGAAAGTCATTATCATCTAAGTAGTTTCTTATTGTTGAGCTTATTTTTGATCTGGTAACAATTCTTTGATTCATTTCAGGCCTTCTTAAATCAAGAACCCTATTTTTTAGACGAACATCTTCATTGACATCCTGATAGTCATCTAATGGAAAAACTGGAGTCACTGCTTTACTAAGAATAACTATTTCCTCAGCAACAAGCTCTATTTCGCCAGTTGTCATATTTTTGTTAATTGTGCCTTCTAACCTAGATTTAACTTTTCCAGATATTTTAACAACATACTCATTTCTTAATGTTTCAGCAATTTCAAAAGACTTTAAATTATCAGGATTAATTACAGCCTGACAAATTCCTTTAATGTCTCTTACATCTAAGAATATAACCCCGCCATGATCTCGTCTTTTGTGAATCCAGCCACAAATTATTATATCTTTATCAAGATGTTTAGATGTAATTTCTCCACAGTAGTGAGATCTCATAATATTTCCTTATTTATTTAGTAATCTTATCTTGTTTAGACTCTTTCTTGGAGTCAGATATTGAATTTTTTGAAGATTTATTATCATTTGATGATAAGTTTTTTTTATTTCCAGTTTTAAAATCAGTTTCATACCACCCCCCACCCTTTAATCTAAATGAAGGAGCTGAGACCATTTTTTGAAGACTGTTTTTATTACAGTTGGGGCATAGCGTCTTAGGTTCATCACTAAACTTCTGTATTATTTCAGTCTCATATTCACAATCTGAACATTTATAGTCATAAATCGGCATAAGTACTCGAAAAAAAGATAAAATTATAAACCATAAGGATTTATATATAACAAATTAATAAAATGTTGTTCTCAAAACTACTACTACCCACTTTAAAAGATGCACCTCAGGAGGCTGAAGTTATAAGCCACAAGCTAATGCTTAGAGCAGGGATGATCAGAAGAGTGGCTTCTGGGATCTACACCTGGCTTCCATTGGGTTTGAAAGTCCTAAGAAAAATTGAAACTATTGTAAGGGAGGAGATGGACTCTTCTGGTGCTCAAGAAGTTCTTATGCCTATGGTCCAACCAAAGGAGCTTTGGGAAGAAACTAATAGATGGGAAAAAATGGGCCCTGAACTTCTTAGAATTCAAGATAGGCATAGTAGAGATTTCTGCCTAGGTCCTACTCATGAAGAGGTTATTACAGATTTAATTAGAAATAATGTTAAGAGCTATAAAGAACTTCCATTAAATATTTATCAAATACAAACTAAATTTAGAGACGAAGTAAGACCAAGATATGGAGTAATGAGAGGAAGAGAATTTTTAATGAAGGATTCTTATAGTTTTAATGAGGATGAGGCCTGTCTTCAAGAGACATATCTCACCATGAGAGATACTTATAAAAAAATTATTGAAAGAATAGGGCTTGATTATAAAATTGTTGCAGCTGACTCTGGAGCAATAGGTGGAGATGCCTCAGAGGAATTTCATGTTCTTGCTGAAACTGGTGAAGATACTATTGCTATAAGTGATGCTTCTGAATATGCCATAAATACAGAACTACTTCTTAAGGAAGGTGAAGATATAGCTTCTCTTGAAGGCAAGCCCTCCCCTGATGGAAAGGGAGTAATACAAATAAAAAAAGGCATAGAAGTTGGTCATATCTTTCAATTAGGTAAGGTTTATGCTGAAGATATGAAAGCAAATGTTTTGAATAAAGAAGGTAAAGCCTCAACCCTCTTTATGGGCTGCTACGGTATTGGGGTCTCGAGACTAGTTGCTGCAGCTATTGAACAAAATAACGATGATAAGGGAATTGTATGGCCTCATAGCATTGCGCCTTTTGATATTAATATCATTGCTATAGGGTATAGCAAGGACCAAAAAATAGCAGATGCATCTATTAAGCTTTATAGCGAATTAAAGGATATGGGGTATGAGGTATTATTGGATGATAGAAAGGACGGCTATGGAACCAAGATGAAGGATTCTGAGTTAATTGGAGTTCCATTAAATATAATTATTGGTAAGAAGTTCATTGAAACAAATGAAATTGAATTAAAATCTAGGAACGGGGACTCATCCACAAACGATATTTCAAATATAAAAACAATACTCGATTTTTTTAAATAACTTAATAAGAATTTATATCTTTTTTATTGCCCTTATTCTTAAAAAATTTTTGTATAAGGTATGAGAATATAACAGAAATTATTCCCCATAAAACCAAGGCATATGCCCAGTTATCAATAATACTTACTTCAAAGTTATTTTGAAATTTATATATTAACCCGACAATCATAGAAGCAAGCCCAATAGGTAAAAATAAAACCAGAGATCCAAAAAAGACCTCAACTGTTATCAAAATAATACCTGCAATTAGCCATATATCTGGATTTTCTAATAAATTAATCATTGCTTGTTGGTTTATCTGTAATGGTTCCCAGCAATACCTCTAGGCTTCCAAGAGCCTTAGTAATGTCTGATGGAACAACTAATGTTTTTGACTGTCCTGAAGAGGCAATAGCAGTTAAACCATCTACCTGTCTTTTCATAATCTCGTAATTAATAGCTGGTTGGCCATCGTCTTTTATAGCTTGGCCAACAACACGAGTTTGCTCAGCATCTGCATCAGCTTTAATTTTAACTGCATATGCCTCGGCATCAGCAGAAACCTTAACTGCTTCGGCAACTTTTCTAGCCTCATATAGCTGCGCATCAGCATTTAACTCTATACTTCTTTTATTACCTTCTGCAGTAGCAATAGTTGCCCTTCTCTCTCTTTCTGCATTTAACTGCTGTCTTTGAGAATCTTTGGTTTGATCATCAACTAACACATCAAGTATTTCAGTTCTTGTAACTTCAACTCCCCAGATTGCAGCTGCCTGAATAAGTCTATCCTTTATTTCAGAATTCATTGATTCTCTAGAAGACTGCAGATCATCAAGCTCTAGTTGACCAGCAGCAGATCTGATTACAGAAATAGCTGTATTTTCTATAGCTAAATCAATATTTTTAATTCTATAAACTGATTTAGAAGCATCTAAAACCCTAAAAAATACAGTAGAAACTAAACCTACCTCAACATTATCTTTAGTAATTACTGATATCTGAAATTTAGGAAGTTGCCTTTCAAGAATATCTACTTTATGTGCAACGCTGTCTATAAAAGGAATAATTATATGCAGTCCAGATTCTAGTGTATTCGTATACTTTCCAAATCTCTCTATGACATATACTTTTGACTGGGGAACAATCTTGATACCTAAATACAGTACAAAAATTATTAAAAGGAATAATAATATTAAAAAAATCTGAAAAGTGCTTATCATAGAATTAGGTGCAAAAATTAGTTATAAAATAAATATAACAAATTACTCATAATAAAGAAAAGAAATAGAAATCGTTTATATATATAAATTAAATTCTTTCTATGATGGTAGCGTTAGCAGTCCCACCGCCTTCACATATTGCTTGCAATGCATATCTACCTTTTCTTCTTTCTAGCTCATGGAGCATAGTTGTCATTAGCTTAGTTCCTGTAGCACCCAAAGGATGTCCAAGTGCTATTGCACCACCATTAACATTAAGCTTATTTTTATCTGCATTTAATTCAATTGCCCATGCCATTGGAACAGGGGCAAATGCTTCATTAACTTCATAAAGATCTATTTCGTCAATATTGAGATTTGATTTCTTTAAAGCTAATTTAGAAGCAGGTATTGGGCCAGTAAGCATAAATACAGGATCATCACCAACAACTGTTATAGTTTTAATAAGGGCTCTTGGGTTGGTTTTAATCTTCTTAAGGCCCTCGTCATTACATATCATTATTGCCGATGCACCATCAGTTATTTGACTTGCATTGCCAGCCGTTATGACCCCTCCCTCGATTACTGGGTTAAGACCAGACAAGCCTTCAATAGAAGCATCATATCTAATACCCTCATCTGAAATTACCATAGAACCTTTATTGCCTTCAAGTGGAAGAATTTCACTTTTAAATAGATCTGCTTTTGAGGCGTTAGCTGCTTTTATATGACTTTCAAGTGCAAAACTATCTAGATCGCTCCTTGAAAGATTCCATTTATCTGCAACAAGCTCTGCGCCAGTAAATTGTGAAAAGAATATACCTGGGTATCTTTTTTCAATACCTTTGGCATTAAATGGAAAGCCATGCTCAGCCTTCATTCCATCTGTGATACTTGCACCAATTGGCACTATAGACATGACCTCTACACCACCAGCAATAACAATATCTTGTGTTCCAGACATAACAGCTTGAGCTGCGAAATGAAGAGCCTGCTGTGATGAGCCACATTGTCTATCAATAGTGGTTCCAGGGACTGACTCAGGTAAGCTGGATGCTAAAACCGCATTTCTAGCTAAATTACCAGCCTGAGCCCCAACCTGATCAACACAACCAAAAATAACATCATCTATATCTTTTGGATCAACTCCTGTTTGTTTTACAAGCTCGTCAAGAACCGCGGCCCCCATATCGGCTGGATGCCAATCACTTAAAGAACCATTCTTTTTCCCACCTGGAGTTCGAACTGCAGATACTATATATGCTTTTTCGGCCATAAAAAAATCCCTATTAAAATATATTCAATAGGGATAATTGTATCAACAAAAAACTATTTTGTAGATTTTGCTTTACTTGCTATATATTCTTTACGTATTTCATCAAGAAGATTTTCACGAATTTTTGCATTCTCTTTCAGGAATAGTCCTGCTTTGGCTTTTCCTTGCCCAATGGTTTCACCATTTAATTTATAGAATGCTCCTGATTTTTCAATTAATCCAAGTTTATTTCCATAGTCAAGAATCTCTCCTTCAGAGTTAATGCCTTGGCCATACATTATCTGGAACTCGGCTTGTTTAAATGGAGGTGAGACCTTGTTTTTAACAACTTTTACTCTTGTCTCATTACCCATTATTTCATCCCCTTCTTTAACAGCACCAATTCTTCTTATATCCAATCTAACCGAAGAATAAAATTTAAGAGCATTACCACCAGTTGTAGTTTCTGGGCTACCAAACATAACTCCAATTTTCATTCTGATCTGATTAATAAAAACAACGGTTGCTCCAGACCTTTGGATATTTCCTGTTATTTTTCTTAGAGCTTGGGACATTAATCTTGCTTGTAAGCCAACATGATGATCGCCCATTTCACCTTCAATTTCTGCCCTTGGAACTAATGCAGCAACAGAATCAATAATAACTAAATCAACGCTATTTGATTTAACCAGCATGTCAGCCACTTCAAGAGCTTGTTCGCCTGTATCTGGTTGGGAAAGTAGTAACTCATCAACATTCACACCTAGCTTTTCTGCATACTGAGGATCAAGTGCATGTTCAGCATCTATAAACGCACATGTTCCACCATTTTTTTGACATTGAGCAATTATTTGAAGTGTTAGGGTTGTCTTTCCTGATGACTCGGGACCATATATTTCAGTTACCCTGCCTTTAGGAATACCACCTATTCCAAGGGCAATATCCAGACCCACAGAACCTGTAGAAATAGATGGGATATCTAGTATCTCCCTATCTCCCATTCTCATAACGGTACCCTTACCGAAATGACTATCGATATCCGCAAGTGTATCTTTTAGTGTTTTATTACTCGTATCTTTTGATTTAGCCATCTTAATCTCCTTTACTGTATATTTATACAGTATATTACTATTTAAGAAATTTACAACTTTAAAGTATATTTTTTTCTTGTTTTATCTTAAAGTCACCATTAAATAATACTTTAATTTAGGTGAAATTATATGACCTTTGTGGTTACTGAAGCATGTATAAAATGTAAGTACACTGATTGTGTTGAAGTGTGTCCTGTAGATTGTTTTTATGAAGGCCCGGACTTTCTTGTTATTCATCCAGATGAATGCATTGACTGTGCTTTATGTGAACCTGAATGCCCTATAGATGCCATTTTGTCTGAAGATGAATTGCCTGAAGATCAGATTGAGTTTATTGAAATTAATGCTCGACTCTCAGAAGTTTATGAAAATATTACAGAAGCAAAAGAGCCGCTCCCAGATGCTAAAAAATTTGAAACAGTGATAAATAAAAGGAGTTTGATAGACTTATAAAGTTACTATTGGAAGAATAGTTATACCACTTATTAAAATTAAAGCAGTGAAAAAAGTCATGATCTCAAGCTTAAAACTTTTAATTAGCCGGTTTAAAATCTTTGGCATTGTTAGAACTGATATTAAACAGCCTAAAGAAAAAGGCAATAGAATAACCCAATTAATAGAGCCGATAGACCCAATAATAATTTCATAAACTCCAAAAGACAATAATATTGCACTGCCAGATATTCCTGGTAATAAGAAGAATGAAAAAGCAATAAACCCCATAAAAAAAATAAATAAAGGTGATGGATCTAAAGGTGTTGAACTAAACTGGCTCAACAGTAAACCAAACAATATGCCAGATAAAAATTGAATATTTAATCTAATATGTTTACCAAACTCCTCTTTGATTCTAAATACTATTAGGACTGATACTAGGCACATAAGTACGCCTATAAAATATAAAAAGTATTCAGTGTATGAGGACAGTAAATACAATATAAGATTAGATGCGAGAATTACGCTAAGCACCATTGATAGAAAAAAAGGTATTATCAAGTCAAGAAAGAAAACTTCATTTAATTTCTTTAGATTGAATGAAAGATTCGATAGCTTTAAATTAGCTAGAAATAAAATAAACTTATCATAAACATTGAAAGCAACTGCTACGGTAGAGCCAGATATTCCAGGTAAAAGCTCAGCAAGACCAACAAAGAATCCAGAAATAATAAATCTTAACCTCTCACTCACGAATCATTTCCATCCATTGAAATTCCTGGAAGCATTGGTACAAATGCCACGTCATCATAAATATCCTCTTCAATTTTATCAGACAGTTTTGTAATTACATTTAGCTGTTGTGATTTTGAATTTCCAACTGGTATAACTATTTTTGAGTCTACGTTTAAGCTTTCAATAAGATCTTGTGGATACTGTCTTGGTGCAGCAGCACATATAACACCGTCATATTTAATATCTTGATCCCAGTCAACAAAACCATCGCCATGCTTAAATAAAATATTATTTATTTTTAGTTCCCTTAAATTTTCTCTAGATTTAGTTACTAAAGGTTTGATTCTCTCGACTGCATGAACCTGTTCACAAAAATAAGAAAGGACTGCACTTTGATAACCGCATCCAGAGCCTAACTCTAATACTTGGTTAAGAACCTTGCCACGTGATTTGGTATGAGAGATTAATAACTCTGTCATTCTTGCAACAATATAAGGCTGAGAAATTGTTTGCTTATAGCCAATTGTTAAAGATCGATTTTCATAGGCTCTAGATCTTAAAGCTTCATCTAAAAATATATGTCTTGGAACCTGAGACATGGCATCAAGAACTCTAAAATCTCTTATACCCATTTCAAGTAGCATTTCGATCATCTCTTCTCTGACCCTTCTAAAGGTAAATCCAGAGCTATTCATTTAAATGCTCTTTAAGGCTTTTCCTTAATTCAACTCGATCAAGACCATAATCCAAGACTGATATTGATATAAAGCCATCTTTTACGGCCTCAGCATCAGTTAAATGCTCCTCTTGTATAGGCTCACCAGATAAATTATATCGGTATCTTTTTGTATTTTTTTCAGAGAAGACTTCCACAGGCTTTGATGGAACACCTCTTTGCGCCAATGCAGTGATTTTAATTCCCTTGCACTCCTCTTCAGATAAATCAGGAAAATTCACATTAATAACTTTTCCAGAATATTCTTTAGGTAAATTTTTAACAGTATTAATAATTTCAGCTGTTTTATTAACAATAAAATTAATATTTTTGGTTTCATATGATGCAACAGACAATGCAATGGGAGGATACTTTAATTTCCTTCCTCCAACAGCAGCTCCTACTGTTCCAGAATATATGACATCATTTCCTATATTAGCCCCATGATTAATACCTGAAACCACCATATCAAATTCAAAATCAACCATACCAAGCAGCCCAAAATAAGTGCAATCTGCCGGCGTTCCATCAACTGAATAAATTCTTTCATCAATCTTAACTATTTCTATTTCTTTCAAAAAAGATATTGCAGCACTCATACCACTGCAGTTTCCTTTCGGGGCAATCATCCAAACTTCATGATCTTCCGACAGTCTTTTGTATAGGTTTTGAATGTTTGGGGCAAGATAACCATCATCGTTTGTAAGGAGTATTTTCATAATTTTTATTTAAGATTTACTAAGGATTGAACTGCGATAGCTTTATTTTGACCTATGATACCAATCTTTTCAGCTGTTGTAGCCTTTAGTCCGATTTTAGATTTTGGTATATTTAAAATACATGAAAGGCTCTCTATTATTGAGTCTCTATGTGGTGATATTTTTGGTGATTCACAAATTATAGTTGCGTCAATATTGTAGATTTCTAGATTTAAGTCTTTAATTTTTTCTAAGCAAAATTTAATTATATTTTTGCTATCTAGTCCTTTGTTGGCTTCATCTTTATCAGAGAAAAATATTCCAATATCTCCTAAGGCTGAAGCTCCTAGTATAGAGTCTGCTATTGAATGAAGAAGAACATCACCATCAGAGTGAGCTTCTATCTCATATTCACATTTAAGAAAATACCCACCTATTAATATCCCCTTTCCTGATTTATATGTATGGAGATCGAAACCCGTTCCAGTTCTTGTAACAAACTTATTTAAAAGTTCTAGATCTTCTTTATGTGTGATTTTGATATTCGAAGATCTGCCTTGAATTCTAGAAATAATTAAATTTTTTGATTCCATGACGAATGATTCATCTGGAATGGCTGTACCCAAAGAAATTAATGAATTTAATGCCGGTTTCAATTTATCTATTTTTGAAATTTGAGGAGTTTGAACAAGATAATAATCTGTTTTATCCTCAGTTAAGTTTTCATGAACATTCTTTATCGAATCAACTACTGGAATATAAAATATGGAACAATCTGAATTTGATCGCATAATCTCATTATAAATATTAGTAATGTCGCCTTCATTAATATTTGGTCTTGCTGCATCGTGAGTAATCACATATTCAAAGTTTTTAACCTCATCATGGTTTAAAGCATTTTTAACTGATTCAGCACGGGTCTTTCCACCCTTAACTAAAACCACCTTTGGGTGATTAAAAAAAGCTTGTTGAGGTATATATGGATCTGAATCCGATATTGGAATGATAATTTTAGCAACCAAGTGACAGTCCAAGAATGGCTGGACAGACGATTCAATAACAGTGTTTCCATTTAAGTATTCATATTGTTTAGGTTTATTTTTTCCAAACCTTTGTCCAATGCCGGCTGCTGGAATTATTGCTAGTAGCTTATTACTCATCTTGTACTTTTACCTCATTCTCAAATGAAATGAACTCCTCATCTGGGTATGAAAGGTTAAGTTTTTCCCTTGCAAAATTTTCAACATGTTCATTAGATTTTTGAGCATTTTCAATTTCAAATTCTAAAATATCATTCTGATTTTTTAAATCATTATTCTTTATAATTTGTAAGTTGGTCGCTTCTACAAGAAGAGATTTTTGTTGATAGTTATTTGTACCAAAAAAAATACTATTTAATAAGACTATTATGAGCAATATTAAAAAAGCGGCCAATAAATAGAAAAGTCGATTCATTTAGAAATATTAAGTTCTATATTCTCCTCTTCAATCCATAGAAGCCGGTTATATTTTGCAACCCTATCAGATCTACAGGGAGCGCCAGTTTTGATTTGCCCTGCACCAAGACCTACTGCAAGATCTGCAATAGTTGTGTCTTCAGTCTCTCCTGATCTATGTGAAATAATTGATTTATAATTATTTGAATTCGCCAAGTGAATTGTTTCTACTGTTTCGGTAATTGATCCTATTTGATTAAATTTAATTAAAATAGAGTTTGCTAAGCCTTCATCAATACCATTTTTAAAAATTACTTTATTGGTTACAAATAAGTCATCACCGACTAATTGACATTTATGTCCAATTTTTTCAGTTAGTATTTTCCAACCATTGTAATCATTTTCATCCATTCCATCTTCAATGGATATAATTGGGTAGTTGTCGACTAGATGTTCTAAATAATCTGCAAAGGATTCAGAATTTAATGACCTTCCCTCTCCTGATAATAGATATTGACCATCTTTAAAAAATTCACTAGCTGCACAATCCAGCGCAATAAAGACATCTTTTCCTGGTATAAGTTTTGAGTCTTCTATTGCCCTTAAAATTAATTTTATTGCATCTTCATTACTTTGTAGGTTGGGGGCAAACCCTCCCTCATCTCCAACAGCGGTTGATAGTTTTTCTGATTTTAAAATTGATTTCAAGTTCCAATAGATTTCTGAGGACCATCTCATGGCCTCCTTCATATCTGATGCTCTCTTTGGAATGATCATAAATTCTTGAATATCTATATTATTATCAGCATGCTCACCACCATTTAAAATATTAAGCATTGGCATAGGGAGATTCGGAGAAACTTGATGGCCTGTAATATCTTTATATATATCTGCAAAATGGGTATGAAGAGGTATTTTTTTATTTTTGGCTGCGGCATGAGAAACAGCAAGAGAAACCGCAAGAATAGCATTAGCACCGAGACTAGATTTATCACTAGTTCCATCTAAATCAACTAATGTTTGATCAATTAATTTTTGATCTCTAGGGTCAAGATTTATAAGAAGTGGGGCAATAATATCATTAATATTAGCAACAGCCTTATCGACACCTTTGCCCATGTAAAGCTTATCACCATCTCTTAATTCTAAGGCTTCTTTTGTTCCTGTTGATGCTCCACTAGGAACCATTGCACTTGCCTGAACTCCACATCCAAGAATTACCTTACAGGAAATAGTGGGTAGTCCTCTAGAATCTAAAACTTGAATAGCCTTTATTGATTTGATCCAAGTCATGTTTATTAAAAAATATCTAATATGTCTTGATCTTTTATAAATACATCAAGCTCTTTTATTTGCTTTAAAAAAGGTTCCAGCATATCCAGCCGAAGGGCACACGGACCATCGCATTTAGCATTATCTGGATCAGGGTGTGCTTCTAAAAAAAGACCTGCTATGCCTTGTGACATACCTGCTTTTGCTAAACTAAGAAGGTATTCCCTTCTTCCACCAGCAGCATTTCCTAAACCTCCAGGAAGTTGGAGCGAGTGCGTTACATCAAAAATAGTAGGTTTGTTCAGGTTTTTAAGAATTTGGAAATTAAGAGTATCAACAATTAGATTATTGTATCCAAATGAATTACCTCTCTCGCATAATGTAATTTTATTATTACCAGCAGATTCACATTTCTCAATAATATTTTTCATTTCTGGTGCGGATAGGAATTGTGGTTTTTTAAATTGCAGAATGGACGAGGTTTTTGCGGCAGCAACAACTAGGTCTGTTTGACGAGCTAAGAATGCTGGAATTTGAACAACCTCACATACCTCACTGACTGGCAAAGCTTGACTGGGTTCGTGGATATCAGTAATAGTAGCAATATTAAATTGGCTCGAAACTTCTTGTAATATTTTTAAGCCCTCTTCTAGACCAGGCCCCCTAAAAGATGTTACTGAGCTTCTATTTGCTTTATCAAATGAGCCTTTAAAGATGTAATTAATATTTAGTTTGTCAGAAATAACTTTAAATTTTTCAGCTACTTCCATTGCTAGATCACGAGACTCTAAAACATTTACCCCACCCATCAAAGTCATGGGCTCGGAATTACCGATAGTAAAATCTCTTAGCTCTAAATTATTCATAGTTATTTAGTTATTGTACTCTTAATGTAGCTATTAAATATAGGATGTCCATCCCTTGGATTGGAAGTAAACTCAGGATGAAATTGACATGCCAGGAACCACTTATGATCATTGATCTCAATCATCTCAACAAGCCTTCCATCCTTTGATTTTCCTACAATATCTAGACCTGCACCAGATAACTGATCTATATAATTTGGATTAACTTCATATCTATGTCGATGTCTTTCAACAATCTCCTCATTTTTATACATTTTATAAGCATTGGAGGATTTTTTTAATTTACAAACCTGCCCTCCTAAACGCATTGTTCCACCCATATCAGAATTTTTATTTCTTTGCTCTTTTTTTCCAGAAATATCACTCCATTCTGTTATCAATGCAATGATTGGATGTTTTGTCTTTGAATTAAATTCTGTACTGTGGGCACCTTTAAGTTTTAAAACATTTCTAGCATATTCAATAAGAGCGACCTGCATACCTAAGCAAATTCCAAGATACGGTATTTTATTTTCTCGCGCATATTTACAAGCAAGGATCATACCCTCAACACCTCTATCACCAAAACCACCTGGAACTAATACAGCATCACTCTGAGAAAGGATTTTTTTAACATTTCTTGATGTAATTGTTTCGGCTAAAACAAAATTAATATTTACTTTTGTTTTATGTTTTATACCTGCATGCTCCAGGGCCTCATTTATTGATTTATAGGAATCTTGCAGCTCGGTATATTTTCCAACAAAAGCAACATTAACTTCTTTCTGAGGTTTTAAACTAGCATTAACGACTCTCTTCCAGTCTGAAAGTTTAGGTTCTGAAGTTTTAATTTTTAACTTATTAAGTATGATTTGATCAACTTTTTGCTTATTTAATAAAAGTGGTATTGAGTAAACCGTCTCCACATCATGCATTGATATAACATTATCTTGCTGAACTGAACAAAATAGTGCAATTTTCTTTTTTTCATCCTTAGGCAGCTCTTGCTCAGACCTGCAAATTAAGCAATCTGGACTAATACCTAAGGCTCTTAATTCTTTTACAGAGTGTTGGGTTGGTTTGGTTTTAAGTTCACCAGAGGCCTTTATAAAAGGAACAAGAGTAAGATGAACAAAAGCCCATGAAGAAGATGTCATTTCAAGAGCCATCTGTCTAATAGCCTCTACAAATGGTTGACTCTCTATATCTCCAACAGTTCCCCCAATTTCTACTATAGCGATATCCTTACCTTGACCGCCTTCTTTTATTCTTTTTTTGATTTCATTTGTTATATGAGGAATAACTTGAACTGTACCACCTAGATATTTTCCTTTCCTTTCGTTTCTAATTACAGTTTCATAAACTTTG
>ARRA01000002.1 GCA_000384935.1 gamma proteobacterium SCGC AAA076-P13
AACCAACATCAAGTATATCTTTGCCAGCACATGAAGACTTGTTTTCAATATAACTTGCTCTTAACGGATTTATTATATGAAGAGGCTTAAAGTCACCACTTTTGTCCCACCACTTTTCAGCAAGCTCTGCAAATTTTTTTACCTCTTGTTCGTCTATATTCATAGCGGTATTTTACAACTAATGAAATCATTAATATATAACTTAATATATTTATACTAATGTAGTAAAACTACACACTTATTTCTATTTATATAACGCAGCTACTGTGTTTATAAATTGAATTGACATTTTAATTTTAATGGGATTTACTTCACTACATAACTAATTTAATTTTATTATTGTGATAATTTCAGCATTAAAATCCTCTGACAATTTAGACAATAGATCTCCAATACACCCAGATACAATCTCAGCATTAATTAAACTTGAAGCGAATGTATGTTTTGAGTCAGGCATCGGAGATGGCATATTTACATCAGATGATGTCTTTCATAAGTTAGGCCTAAAATCTCAAAGTAGAGAAGATTGCATCAAAAATTCTGATTTATTAATATCTAATCAGCCCCTTACAAATGATGAGGTTTTATCAATGAAGCCAGGATCCACTTTATTGGGAATGGTAAATCCTTTTTCAAATCAAGAGTTAATAAATACTTGTGCAAGGCATCAAATCAATTTGGCGAGCATGGAATTTATTCCTAGAATAACAAGAGCACAAAAAATGGATGTTCTTAGTTCTCAAGCTAATCTTGCAGGCTATGTATCTGTTTTAGAATCCGCTAGTCTGCTTTCAACTGCGCTCCCAATGATGATGACTGCAGCCGGAACGCTTAAGCCCGCAAGAGTTTTTGTTATTGGAGTTGGTGTTGCCGGACTTCAGGCTATTGCAACTGCTAAAAGATTGGGTGCTAGAGTAGAGGCATTCGACACAAGAGATGTCGTTGAAGAGCAAGTAAATTCTTTGGGTGCAAAATTTGTTAAAATTGATTTAGGCGAAACAGGTCAAACCGATCAAGGTTATGCCAAAGAATTGACACCAGAACAAATTCAAAAACAAAAAGATCTTCAATCTGAAGTGTGTGCAAGATCTGATATCGTAATTACAACTGCTCAGCTTTTTGGAAGACCGGCTCCTCAGCTTATAGATAATTCAACTATAGAAAAAATGAAAGCTGGAAGTGTCATTTTTGATATGGCAGTTGAATCTGGTGGAAATGTTGAAGGATCAGAGATTGATAAAGTTGTTATAAAAAATGGAGTAAAAATAGTTGGTTATTCTAACCTTGCATCAAAAGTTTCTGGACATGCATCACTAGCCCTATCTAACAACTTTAACCATTGGGTTTGTGATTTTTACGACAAGGAAACAAGTAAAATTAATTTTGATTTTGATGATGAGATTATTAAAAGTAGTGTTTTAGTTTTTGAGGGTAATATATTGAACGAGAGGTTTAAATAATGGAAACTTACATTTTACTTGGTTTCGTTTTAATTCTATCTATTTACTTGGGTCTTGAGTTAATTGCAAAGGTTCCAAGCACTCTTCATACCCCATTAATGTCTGGAGCTAATGCTATCTCTGGTATTGCACTTGTTGGAGCTCTGATACTTTCAAGAGACTCAGATTTGCAAAACACGATTGCCTTTTTCGCTGTTACATTTGCATCTATAAATGTATTTGGTGGGTATTTAGTAACTAACAGAATGTTAAAAATGTTTAAGAAGAAATAATTATGACTTTTCTATCAGAGATAACAGCAATACAAAATATTATTTACATCTTCTCATCTATATTGTTTATTACAGGTATAAAGATGTTAGGCAAAGAGGATACAGCCGTTAAAGGTAATTTCTTTTCTGCCTTGGCTATGTTTATTGCTGTAAGCATTACTTTAATTGATGTAGTTAACCCAATAGTACTTTTATGCGGTATTGCATTAGGTGCAGTAATTGGCTCTTTCATTGCTCTCAAAGTAAAAATGACATCAATACCTGAAATGGTTGCTTTATTTAACGGATTTGGTGGTTTGGCTACCTTTTTGATTGCTTGGTCTGAGTTTAATTCTATCCCAGATAATTTATTCCAACATGTTTTGGTAATGACGACTTTATACATTGGTGGTGTAACATTTACAGGAAGTCTTGTTGCTTATGCAAAATTATCTGAGAAAATTAAAATAGCAAAAACTTCAATCATTACAAAAATATTCACAACTATTTTTTATATTTCATTGCCATTTTTATTATATTCAACATTCGTAACCCCTTTTATAGTTACAAGCTTTGAATTTTTCACTGTATTGCTAGTCTTAACGCTTCTGGGCGGTATTGGTTTTGTTCTTCCAATTGGCGGTGGAGATATGCCTGTTGTAATTTCTTTACTAAACTCCTTCTCAGGAATTGCAGCGGCCTTTGCTGGCTTGTTACTATTAAATAATGTTCTTATTGTTGCTGGTTCCCTTGTTGGTGCAAGTGGTCTTATCCTTACAGTTATTATGGCTAAGGCAATGAATAGGTCGATAAGCAATATTTTATTTGTTGGCTATGCCAGCTCTTCAGCTAGCAGTTCTTCATCAGAAGAACAAGGAGAGGTCAGTCCAATTAGTGTTTCAGATGCATATTTAATATTAGAAAGCGCAAGTTCAGTATTAATCATTCCTGGGTATGGCATGGCTGTAGCTCAAGCACAGCATGTTGTAAGGGAGCTCGGAGAATTACTTGAAGAAAACGGCACAGAGGTTAAGTACGGAATACATCCAGTCGCTGGAAGAATGCCGGGTCATATGAATGTTCTTCTTGCTGAGGCAAATGTTCCATATGATGTGTTAGCTGAACCGGATGATGTCAATCCAACAATGGATGCAGTAGATGTGGCTGTAGTCATAGGTGCAAATGACGTTGTGAATCCCTCCGCAACAGAAGAGCCTGGAAGCCCAATATATGGAATGCCTATAATTGAAGTACATAATGCAAAGACAGTTTTTGTCTTAAAAAGATCAATGTCTTCAGGTTTTGCTGGGGTGCAGAATCCCTTATTCTTTAAACAAAATACAAGAATGCTTTTTGGAGATGCTAAAGAGTCTATAGGCGGCTTAGTTTCAGAATTTAAAGATTAAATCACTAGTTATTTATGTTAAAATAAATCCTTAATAAAGGACCTATTTTTTTATAAAAAAACTATCAAAATGAGTGATTTCGCAAAAGAAGTAATATCAGTAAATATTCAAGATGAGCTTAAACAATCTTATCTAAGTTATGCCTTAAGTGTCATACATGGAAGAGCTCTTCCAGATATCAGGGATGGCTTAAAGCCAGTTCATAGACGCATACTTTATGCCATGTATGATCTTAAAAACTCCTACAATAAACCTTATAAAAAATCTGCAAGAGTTGTAGGTGATGTTATTGGTAAATATCACCCGCATGGTGATAGCGCAGTCTATGACGCAATGGTAAGAATGGCCCAAGATTTTTCAATGAGATACCCGATAGTTGAAGGTCAGGGCAATTTTGGTTCTATTGACGGTGATCCTCCAGCTGCAATGAGATATACAGAAGTTAGGATGGCTAAAATAACCGATCAAATGTATGGTGATCTTGAAAAAGAAACCGTCTCATATTCACCAAATTATGATGGTAGTGAATTTATACCTGACGTTTTACCAACAAAAATCCCAACACTTCTTGTTAATGGGTCTTCAGGAATAGCTGTTGGAATGGCAACAAACATACCTCCGCATAATTTAACTGAAGTTTTAAATGCAAGCATTAACTTAATAAATGAACCCAATCTCACAATTGATGATTTAATTAAAGATATTTCAGGTCCTGACTTTCCGACCGGCGGAACAATTGATGGAAGGGCTGGCATATATGAGGCATATAAGACCGGAAGGGGAATTATTCATACAAGATCAAATACCTCAATAGAAGAAGATGAAAAATCTGGAAAACAATCTTTAATAATTAATGAAATTCCTTACATGGTTAACAAGGCTAGGATGCTTGAAAAGATTGCAGAACTTGTTAAAGATAAAAAAATTGAAGGTATTACTGAGATAAGAGATGAATCTGATAAAGACGGCCTTAGGGTTGTTATAGAAGTTAGAAAAGGAGACTCTGTAGATGTTTTAGAAAATAATCTCTTTGCACAAACTCAGTTAGAGCAATCTTTTGGTATTAATTTTACTGTTCTAGTAGATGGTCAACCCAAAGAAGTAAATCTAAAAGAAATGCTTGAAGCTTTTGTTAAGCATAGAAAAGATATTATTACTAAAAGAACTCAATATGATCTTAAGAAAGCAAAAGAAAGAGGTCATATAGTTGAGGGGTTAATGGTAGCTATAGCCAACATCGATGAAGTTATAACTATAATCAAGAAATCAAAAGATCCGAAATTAGCAGCTGAAGCTCTTTGCAAAAAAGATTGGAAAGCTGGGCCTGTAGAGGCAATATTAAAGAAAGTTGGGGCTGACGCATGCAAGCCAAAAGGTTTAAGTAAAGAGCTAGGTATCAATGGTAAAAAATATAAACTTTCAGTCGATCAAGCTAAGGCAATTCTTGAATTAAGGTTAGCAAGATTAACTGGTCTTGAGCAAGACAATCTTGGAAATGAGTTCTCAGATATTGTTTCAAAAATTATCGATCTTCAAAAAATACTAGATGATAAAAAGGTCTTAAAAAATCTAATGATCTCAGAGCTTGAGGAGATAAAAAATAATTTTGGTGATGAGAGAAGAACACTTATAAATGATACTAGGCGTGGAATCACAAATGAAGACCTTATCCCTGAAGAGATGAGAGTTCTGACAGTATCAAGAAGTGGTTATGCTAAAACGCAACCACTTGATGAATACAGAGAGCAAAGAAGAGGCGGTCAAGGAAAGGCTGCAGCGGCTGTAAAAGAAGAGGATCTGATTCAGAATTTATATGTCTTAAGTAGCCATATGCAAATCTTATGTTTTACGACTAAAGGAAAGGTATTTTGGCTTAAAGTATATGAAATACCTGTTGCTTCAAGAACATCAAAGGGTAGACCTTTAGTAAATATGCTGAATTTAGATGATGATGAATCTGTAAGTGATATCTTGCCTGTAAGTGAATTTTCTGACGATCAATATATCTTCATGGCAACAAAAAAAGGCACTACCAAAAAAACCAGCCTAAGTCTTTTTGCTAAGAAATATAAATCAGGCATCAAGGCGATAAACCTTGATGATGATGATAAATTAATAGGAACTGCAATAACTTCAGGAGATGATGAAATATTGCTTGCTGCCTCCTCAGGAAAACTAATAAGATTTAATGAGTCTCATGTAAGAGCTATGGGTAGAACAGCCAGAGGAGTTAGAGGTATAAGATTAAAGAAAGATGAAAAATTAATCTCATTGATGGTGGGAGATCCCCTGAAAACAATTTTATGTGTTTCTGAAAATGGCTATGGCAAGAAAACTAAGTTAGATGACTTTCCATCTCATAATAGAGGTGGCCAAGGCGTTATCTCAATGAAGACAAGTGAAAGGAATGGCTCTATGGTTTCAGCAGCTCTTGTTGAAGATGAGGATGGAATTATGCTCATTAGCGACAAAGGCACAATGATCAGAACATCAGTAACCCAAGTTCCAACACTAAGCAGAAATACCCAGGGTGTAAAAATAATCTCTCCAAAGGACGGCGAAAAATTAATAGAATGCGTCACTATCCCAAACGAAGAAGATGAAGATGAAGAATAGTGCGTAAGTGGAATTTTTGCGCAGGTCCCGCTGTAATAAGTGAAGAAGTTTTAACCGAGGTTAAGGAAGAACTTTTAGAGTGGGGTAGCTCAGGCATGTCTATTATGGAGATGAGCCATAGATCAAAAATTTATGACACTGTTGCAACAGAAGCAAAACAAGACTTTATAGATATCTTAAAAGTACCAGACTCTCATGATGTTTTATTTCTTCAAGGTGGAGCTACTCATCAATTTTCTATGGTGCCAATGAATTTTGGAAGAAAGGATGTTGCAGCTGACTATGTCCTCTCTGGTTCATGGTCAAAAAAAGCAATAGCTGAAGGCTCCAAGGTAACAAACATTAATACCATCGCTTCTTCTGAAGATATGCAGTTCACCAATGCTCCTAACTCAGATATATGGGAAATGAAATCAGACTCCTCTTATACTCATTACTGCCCAAATGAAACAATCCAAGGCGTGGCTATTCACTCACCTCCAAAAAAAGCTAATACGCTTATTGCTGATATG
The DNA here is from genome assembly GCA_000384935.1 of gamma proteobacterium SCGC AAA076-P13. GTDB lineage: Bacteria > Pseudomonadota > Gammaproteobacteria > Magnimaribacterales > D2472 > SCGC-AAA076-P13. The sequence goes on from ARRA01000002.1 coordinate 6,246, forward strand.
TCCTCTGTAATTCTAAGTGAGCCTATTGATGTATCAAATTTCTCTTTGATTTATGCGGGTGCTCAAAAAAATATTGGTCCTGCAGGATTGACCATGGTAGTAATTGAAAAAGAACTCATGGGCAATGAAAATGAAAGTTTGCCAAATATTTTAAGATACTCAAAACACGCAGAATCAGATTCAATGCTTAATACTCCTCCAACTTTTTCATGGTATATGGCTGGAAAAGTATTTAAATGGATTAAAAGATCAGGTGGCTTAGAGCATTTCAAAAAACAAAATCATTTAAAGGCATCAACTTTATATGGATACATAGATAACTCAGATTTCTATTCGAACCCAGTTAGGATAGAAAATAGATCTATTATGAACATTCCATTTATTCTTGCAGATAGTAATCTCGATTCCTTATTCTTGAAAGAATCAGAGGAGGCTGGACTTCTTAACTTGAAAGGACATAGGTCAGTTGGCGGAATGAGAGCTAGTATATATAATGCTATGCCAATAGAGGGTATAAATCAGCTGATAGACTTTATGGAAAGTTTCAAAGCAAAATATGGCTAAATATGACTATAGATAAATTAAAAAATTTAAGATCTAAGATAGATAAAATAGATAAAGATTTATTAAAATTAATTCAGAAGCGTGCATCCTTAGCTGTAGATATTGGTAAGATCAAATCAAAAGTTAGCCCAAATACCTCCTTTTATAAGCCGGATAGAGAAGCTAATATATTAAGAAATATTCTTAAAGCAAATGAAGATGGCGCCTTATCAAATATTAAAGTAAGAAGTATATACAAAGAATTAATCTCTGGGTGTCTCTCTCTGGAGGAAGCCCTAAAGATTTCTTATTTAGGCCCTGAAGGAACTCACTCAGAAGCTGCAGTTGATAATCATTTTGGCGCATTAGTATCAAGAGTCCCATCATCGACTATCGATGATGTTTTTTATCAAGTTATCAAAGGAGATACTGATATAGGTGTTGTGCCAGTTGAGAATTCTTCTGAGGGAGTAATTAATACGACCTTAAATTGTTTAGCTGATAATGAAAATATTTCAATTATTGGTGAGATTTATTTAAATATAGATCATCAGCTTGCTTCAGGTAATAAATTTGATATCAAAGATGCTTTTGCAATAGCATCGCATCCCCAAGCTCTGGGCCAATGCAGTAAATGGATAGAAAAAAATATTGGGTCTATAAAGAGATTAGAAATGCCTAGTTCAGCAGTGGCTGCTAAGTACGCAAAAGAAAATAAAAACATTCTCTGTATTGTTAATTCATTGGCTGTTGAAAAATATAAGCTTAAACTTCAAAAAAGCAACATCCAAGATTATTCAGACAATAAAACTAGGTTTTTGGTTATAGGCCAAAATGAAATTTTATCTACAGGCAAAGACAAGACCTCTTTCCTTATCCAGACAGTCAACAATCCCGGGTCCTTAATAAATATTTTAAAACCGTTTGAAAAAAGAAAAATTAACCTGAGTAAAATTGAAACTAGACCCTCAAGAGGTAATATTGATTCTCATGATTTTTTTGTAGACTGTGAAGGACATCAACTTGATGCTAAGTTGAAGTTGGCTATTAAAGAGGTCCGATCAACAGGCTCACTTGTTCGAGTTCTTGGATCATACCCTCAATACATATGAGTGACCTTTTTGATTATTTAAATGAAGGTATCTCAGACCTTCATCCGTATGAGCCAGGAAGGTCGATAGAAGATGTTATTGCAGAATATCAACCAGAAAAAATTGTTAAATTAGCTAGTAATGAAAATCCTCTTGGGCCCTCACCTAAAGCAGTAGAGGCTTTAAAAATTCATAACGATGACTTACATTTATATCCTGATGGGGATTCAAAAAAGCTAAAATCATTAATAGCAAAACATGAATCTTTGGATGTTAGCAATATTATTATCGGAAATGGGTCTAATGAAGTTCTAGAGTTAGCTGCAAGAGCTTTTTTAAACAAAGATACGAGCGCCTTGATGTCAAAACATGCATTTGCTGTATATAAGATAGTCACACAATCCAACGGCTCAAAAATCATTGAAGTTCCGACCATAGATTGGAGGCATGCACTTAACGACTTCTCAAATTATATTGAAGACTCTACAAGAGTATGTTTTGTTGCTAACCCAAATAATCCAACAGGGACCTACAACAGTCATGATGAATTTAAATCTATGATGGATTCCATTCCATCATCTATTTTAGTTATTCTCGATCTTGCCTATTTTGAATATGTTACTGAGCAAGATTATGTGAGAGTAAACGAACTACTAGAAAAGTATTCAAATTTATTAGTTACCAAGACCTTCTCAAAGATTCAGGGTTTGGCTAGCCTTAGAATTGGATATGGTTTGGCTAACAAAAAAATGATAGAAGTTTTAAATAAAATAAGACAACCCTTTAATTCTAATGCAATTGCTCAAGATGCTGCTTGTTTAGCTATCCTTGATCATGACCACATTACTAAAAGTATCGAACTCAATTCTGAACAAAGAGATTACTTAACAATTAAATTAAATGATATGGGAATGGAATGCATCCCTTCTCATGGAAACTTTATTTCTTTTAAAGGGAATTTTAAGGCTGAAAAATTATTTATAGATTTGATGAAAGAAGGAGTAATTGTTCGCCCAATTGCTTTGTATGATATGCCTGAATTTATTAGGGTAACAGTTGGAACCAAGGAAGAAAATGATTACTTTCTTTTGAAACTTAGTCAGGTTTTATGAATACCAACGTCAAAGAAATACTAGTAATTGGCCTGGGTTTAATTGGCTCATCTATTGCTAAAGTTTCTAAAGAAAAGGGAATAAAAGTCCATGGCTTTGATATCGATGAGGCTAGTATTAAGCATGCATTAGAAAATAATATTATTGATGAGAGCTTTGCCTCAATAGAAGAGATAAATAATAAGAATCTTACTTCTTATATAGACCTCATAGTCATTGCAGTATCACCAGAGGCCACCAAACATATAATTAACGGAGTTGAGAGGCTTTGGAATTCTGATATAACAATTACAGATACGGCAAGTGTAAAAGCCCATCTCCTTTTTAAAAATACGTCTAACCTAGTCTTATCTCATCCCATAGCCGGATCAGACAAATCAGGGGTATTGGGTGTTGATGAAAATCTATTTAATGGAAAGAAGACTGTTATATGCAATCCATTTAATGCTGAAAAATTACACCTTCAAAGATTAGAAGATTTTTGGAAATTTGTTATGCAAATGAGAGTGTCTGAAATGTCTATTAAAGATCATGACCTTATGTTTGCAATGACAAGCCATCTTCCTCACTTGATATCATATGCCTTAATTGATTCTATTAGATTGTCATCAAAAGATGTCCAAGATAATGTTGGGGGTGGCTTAAAAGAATTTATTAGATTAAGCGGCTCTAATCCAGAGATGTGGAGAGATATTTTTGAATTGAATGAACAAAATATTATAAAGTCACTAGCAAGCTTTCAACTTTCTATTAATAATTTATTAGAGCTCATAACAAAAACTAAAGAACTCCCAGAAATATTCTCTCATTCAGACTTATTAAAAAAAGAGCTCGAAGATATTAAAAAATATAAAGAAGATACCTTTTGAACCTTTTAGCTAAAACTAACTCGATACTATCCGGTGAGGTTTTATGTCCTGGAGATAAGTCAATTTCTCAAAGAATTGTAATTATTGGTTCTTTAATTAATGAAGACATATCTATTAAGGGATTCCTTAATGGAGAGGATCCAATATCTACAGCGATGGCTTTAAATTCAATAGGTTCATCAATAAAAATGAATGCAACTAATGTCGAAATATTTAAAAGGGATGAACCATTTATTTCACCAGAATCAGATATAGACCTAGGAAACTCTGGAACAGGCATTAGATTATTAATGGGCTTGATATCAAGTTTAGGTATTAATGCTACTCTTGTTGGCGATGAGTCATTATCGAAAAGACCAATGCTAAGAGTTGCTAACCCATTAAATGAGATGGGCGCTAAGGTTGCATGCACTAACGGCACACCACCAGTAAAAATAGAAACAGGAGATATTAAAGATAATTTTTTATATGACATGCCTGTGGCAAGCGCTCAAGTAAAGTCATCTATAATTTTATCAGCTCTAGCAGCCAATAAAAAAGTTACTATTATTGAAAAGCATCCCACAAGAAATCATACAGAAAGAATGATTAATTACTTTGGTGGAAATGTTGAACACACAAAAAAAGACTCAGGTAATATTATTACACTTCATGAATCAAAACTTACTAGTAGACCATCTTATGAAATTGTTGGAGATTTTTCATCAGCAGCTTTTCTCATAGTGGCAGGGGTTATTGCAAAAGAATCAAATATTCTAATAAAAAATGTAGGCTTAAATCCAACCCGATGCGGATTAATTAAGGTCCTCAAATCAATGGGTGCAAATATAGAAATATTAAATCAATCAGTGGTTTGCAATGAAGAGGTTGGAGATATATCTGTTCAATCCTCAAAGCTTAAAGGCATAGTTGTTCGTGGAGATATAATCCCTAATATTATCGATGAAATACCAATTCTAAGTATTGCTGCTTCATTTGCAGAAGGAATAACCACTATTAAAGATGCAGAAGAATTGCGTGTAAAAGAGTCAGATCGTCTTGCAGCAATCTCTGACGGACTTTCTCAAATAGGTATTAATCATGAATTATTTGATGATGGTATTAAAATTCAAGGTAAGAGTGATGATATTTCAGCATTCGCTGAGATTGATTCCTTTGGAGACCACAGAATAGCAATGAGTTTTTTAGTTGCAAGCTTAAGATCTGAGAAGGGTATGTTTGTTAAGAATTGTAAAAATATATTTACCTCTTTCCCAAATTTTTTAGAAACTATGAATCATTTAGGAATACATGTAAATGAAGCTTAAAATAATAACTATTGATGGTCCTTCGGCCTCTGGCAAAGGTTCTTTATCAAGAAATTTAGCTAAGTATTTAGATTTTAATATTCTTGATAGCGGCTTACTTTACAGAATTTATGCTTTTTTATTTAGTATTAGCGCTAATCACGATGAAGTGAAAGAAATGATAGATGAGCAAATATCATTTGCTTCTGATGACGATGGCATAAAGGTTTTAAAAGATACAAACGATATAACTCTAGAGCTAAGAACAGAAACAACTGCAAAAACTGCCTCCCAAATTAGTGCATTAGAGATTACTAGAAATAATTTATTAGATATTCAAAGAAATTTTTATTCTGATAGGGGTTTGGTTGCTGATGGAAGAGACATGGGAACAGTGGTCTTTCCCGAGGCAAGATTAAAAATATTTCTTGAAGCATCTGCAGAGGTAAGAGCAAAAAGAAGATATTTAGAGTTGCAGAATCGTGGACAAGAAGTTAATATGCCCGATCTGATTGCAGACATTGAGAGTAGAGATTTAAAGGATAGAACAAGAACAATATCCCCATTAATACCTGCTGAAGATTCAATAGTAATTGATTCCTCTAATATGTCTCTTGATGAAGTACTGAGTTTTACTAAAAAACTCACAAAAAAGGAATTTAATAAATGACAGAATCATTTGCAGCTTTACTAGATGAAAGTTTAAGCACACTAGATATGCAACCTGGATCAATAGTATCCGGAGTTGTATTAGACGTAGATAACGACTGGGTAACAGTCCATGTAGGATTAAAATCAGAAGGAGTAGTATCTCTTGATGAATTTAGAAATAATGAAGGAGAGGTAAGCATCGTCGTTGGCGATGAGGTAGAAGTTGCTCTAGAAGCCGTTGAAGACGGTTATGGAGAGACAAGGATTTCAAGAGAAAAGGCAAGAAAAATTTCAACCTGGAAAATGCTTGAAGAGGCACTAGAAACCGGGGAGTTTGTTACTGGAAAAATTCATAACAGAGTTAAAGGTGGTTTTGCAGTAGAGGTAGAAGTTGTTAAAGCATTCTTACCAGGATCTTTAGTTGACGTGAGACCTCTAAAAGAGGCTCCAGATATCGAAAATACAGTACAAGAATTCAAAGTAATTAAGCTTGATTACAAAAGAAATAATGTTGTTCTTTCAAGAAAAGCAGTTCTTGAAAAAAATAATTCAGCAGTTAAAGTTGAGCTTCTTAAAAATCTTGAAGAAGGTCAAATTGTTAGAGGCGTTGTAAAAAATATCACTGATTACGGTGCTTTCGTAGATTTAGGCGGCCTTGATGGATTACTTCACATTACTGATATTTCTTGGTCTAGAGTTACCAACCCTGCAGAATTCTTAAGTCTTGGTGATGAAATAGACGTTAAGATTTTAAGTTTTGATAAAGAAAAACTAAGAGTCTCTTTAGGTTTAAAACAAATTCAAAATGATCCTTGGGAAAATGTAGAAAGTAACTACGCTGTTGGTGGTGTTTATGAGGCTTCGGTTTCAAATATTACTGACTATGGCTGTTTTGCTCAATTAGAAGAAGGTATAGAAGGCCTTATTCATCTATCAGAACTTGATTGGACCAGCAAAAATATTCATCCTTCAAAAGTTGTAGAGATGGAGCAAAAGATTAAAGTTATGATTCTTGAAATCGACCATGATAAAAGACGAATATCTTTAGGTCTTAAGCAAACTAAAGCTAATCCATGGACAGAATTTTCTAATAAATATGGTATTGGCGATAAAGTTGACGGGCATATTAAATCAATAACAGATTTTGGAATCTTTGTTGGTTTGGAAGGCGATATCGATGGATTAATTCACCTTTCTGATATTTCTGATGATGATGATCCAAAAGATGCATTAGAAGAATACAAAAAAGGCGATAAATTAGAGTGTATAGTTTTTGCAGTCGATGCAGAAAGAGAAAGAATTTCATTAAAGTTGAGTGAGTAGTAGTAAGCAACAGACTTATAACCGCTCAGATATTGAATTAGCTTTAAGTAAAGAATTTCCTCACCTCACTAAATTACAAATTTCATTAGCAATAGATTCTATATTAGAGTCTATTGTTGATGCTGTTGCGTTTGATGATAAAGTTGAAATTAGAGGGTTTGGTACTTTTTCAAAAAAATATATCCGACCTAGGAAGTTTATCAACCCTAAAACAAAAGAAGTCTCCTATCTTGGAGAGACCGCTACAATGCATTTCAAGCCTTCTAAATCATTAGTAGATAAGTAGCTAATAGTTTAAAATTCAACAATTATGTCTAAAAATATTATCGTAGCTGTTGATGAGTATCATCTAGATGCTTTTAAAAATATTGTAGATTGTCTTGATCCAAATCTTTGCATGATAAAAGTTGGAAGTGTAAGTTTTAATGCTCTTGGGCATGAGGCTATCTTGCATGCATCTAACAAAGGCTTTGATATTTTTTTAGACTTAAAGCTGCATGACATACCCAATACAGTAAAAAAATCAATTGAAGGCCTAAAAGCTCTCCCAATTAATATGCTTACAATTCATACTTCAGGTGGGGTTCAGATGATGAAGGCTGCCATTGAAGCTGTTAATGGAACTGATATAAAAGTATTTGGTGTTACCGCTCTTACAAGCCTGACTGATGATGATACAAATATAATATATCAGAGAGATGCAGCATCTCAGGTAAATGCAATGCTTGAAATTGCGATACAAGCTGGGATTGACGGGGTGGTTTGCTCTCCTCATGAGTTAAAATTGGTTAAACAAAAAGAGTCACTCCTCTCTATTACTCCAGGAATCCGCTTGTCTGATTTGAATGATGATCAAAGCAGAGTAATGACACCACAAAAGGCTATTGAGCTTGGAGCTAATTATTTAGTAATAGGAAGGCCGATCACAGAAGCTGCGGATCCCCAAAATACCCTTAAAAATATATTCAACTCCATAAATTAATATGAACATTAAAGAAGAGCTTCAAGAAAAGTCTCAAAATACTAACGGCGAGATATTTGATTTCTTTTTTGAAAGCAAGGCATTGAGTTATAAGTCTCTTTTAAAAGGCTTTAACAAAGACATATTTGATTTATTTGATTTAACTTATAAAGACTTAGATATTGACCAGGATATTAAAGATTTATTTTATGGAGAAGAGATAAACGTAACAGAAAAACAATCTGCTCTTCATCATATATATCGTGATATTTTTTCAGAAAAGCCTAATAACTTTCAGTCAGATGAGCTATTACAAAATTGCAGAAATTCAATCCAGGATTGCATCGAGCTCAGGACTAAGCTTTTAGATAAAGGTATTAAAAATATTGTAACTATTGGTATTGGTGGTTCTTTCGAAGGTCCTAAGCTACTTATAGAAACTTTAACTAATCCAAGTACAAGGCATTTTAATCATATTTTTTTAACAGGACCAGATCATATTGAGTTCAATGAAACTGTTGAGCCTTTAGTTCAAGAAGAAACTTTTTTTATTGTTTCATCTAAGTCATTTAGCACAGATGAAACCCTTCAAAGTCTTGAGCTTGCAAAAAACTGGATATTAAAAAATTGTGATTTTAACAGCCATTTTATTGCAATTACTTCTCAACCAAATAAAGCAAAAGAACTTGGTTTTAATAATATGATTACTTTTCCCAATGAGATTGGTGGAAGATATTCAATATGGTCTCCTATTGCACTTCCTGCAATTTTGGAGCTTGGTAAAGATTTTATAGAATTTTTAAAGGGAGGCGGGGAGGCTGATAACCAGCTTTTATATGATAATGAGTATAAAGACTTTATTAAGACTCTATCTTATAGCGATCTTTGGTATAGCAATTTTATGCAAAGGGAGACAAGAGTATTACTAACATATAGTTGGAAAATGAGATACTTTAATGATTATGCTCAGCAGTTAGAGATGGAATCAATAGGTAAGCAACCAAACAAGAATTCAATATTTCAAAAAACGGGGCAAATAGTTTTTGGTGGATTTGGCTCAACCGCACAGCACTCCTATTTCCAGTTACTCCACCAAGGAACATCTTCTGTATGCGCAGATATTTTTACTATTGAAGACTATAAGAATAAAAATAAATTACTTTTTGCTCAGTCTCAGGCTCAAGCCAATTTATTGGCTAACGGTGATAATGCTGATCTCAAAGATTATGAAAAAGTAAACTCAAACGTGCCTACAAATTTATTTACACTAAAAACATTGAATACATTTAATCTTGGATATTTAATCGCCTCATGGGAGCATAGAACTTTTTTAACCTCCCAAATGCTAGAAATAAATCCATTTGACCAATATGGGGTTGGCGCAGGAAAAATTTTTACCAACAAATATCTTGATGAGCATGGCGGTTGAGCTTACAAAGGTTCCGAGCACACCTGGTGTTTATAAATTTTTTAGTAATCACGAAATTATCTATATTGGTAAAGCAAAAAATTTAAAAAAAAGAGTTTCAAGCTATTTTGGTAACTCATTCAAAGATCGAAAAACCAGACAGATAAAGCTACTAACGGACAATATAGAAACTTTTACAACAAAGAATGAAGTTGAGGCTCTTTTGCTAGAGCAGATGCTGATCAAAGAAAATAAACCAAAATTTAATATTCTTTTAAGAGATGACAAAACATATCCTTATATTTTCTTTTCTTTAGATCATGAGTATCCAGGTATTTATTCAAAGAGAACCAAGCAAGCTGTTGACTCAAAATTCTTTGGACCATTTGTTAGCTCAGAAGCAGTTAAAAAAATCCATTAAAGAAATACAAAAAATTTTTCAAGTAAGAAATTGCAGTGATACAACTTTTACCAATAGGACTCGTCCATGCATAGAATTTCAAATGAAAAGATGCTCAGCTCCATGTGTAAAAAAAATATCAAAAACAGATTACTTCGAGGATGTTGCTAGTGCAAAATCTTATCTTTCCTCTTCTGACAATCAAACTATCAATAAACTAACCTCAGATATTGAAAAAGCATCAGAAAAGCTTCAATTCGAAAAAGCAGCAGAGATCCTAGATAGGCTCAGAAGACTTCAACTGTTAAGAGAGGAGCAGTCTGTTGTAACTCTGGCTAGGGATATTGATATCTTCTCTGTTCATGCAGAAGATAACTATCTAGGCATATGCATTATTGTTGTAAGAAGAGGAAAAATAAGAGGCACGAAAACTCACCTTATAAAACAGGCTCACTATGATTCATTAGAGGAAGTTTATCAAAGCGTGATATTGAACTTTTATGATAATCAGCCAGATATCCCAAAAAAAATTATGTCTATAGATGCACTAAAATCGAAAGATCTATTATCCAAAGTAATTCAAAAAAAATATAACGTTAAAGTAAATCTAACCCATACCCCTGATAAATCCATAAGACCAATTTTTAATCTTTGCAAGATAAACGCTAAACAAGTTATACAAAATCATATAAGCAAAGAGGATAAATACACCTTTGCATTTAATGAGCTTAAAAATGCTATGAGTTTAAAAGACAACATTAAAAAAATTGAGGCATATGATGTTAGTCATACTTCTGGAGATCATGCTGTTTCATCATGTGTGGTATTTTCCAATCAAGGTCCCCAAAAAAAAGAATATAGAACTTTTAATATTCCGAAAGAGTTGTCTGGCAATGATGTGGGCTCATTGGAACACGTGCTTGAAAGAAGAATAAAGTATTATGATAATCCTAATATTAAGCCAGATATCATTTTAATAGATGGTGGTAAAACTCAGTTGAAATATAGCAAATCAGTAATTGATAAATCGATCTATAACGATATTGAGGTTATTTCAATTGTTAAAGGATCGAACAGGGTAAGAGCTACTGAAACAATTCTTGCTGATAGTGGTGTTGTAGAATTAGATAAGTACTCAAAAGCATATCTTGTTCTTCAGGAAATGAGAGATGAGTCACATAGATTTGCAATAACTGCTCAAAGAAATAAGAAAAGGGGCTCCATAAAAAAATCACAACTAGACTTAGTCCCAGGCATTGGTCCTGCATTAAAAAATAGAATCCTCTTGAAATTTAAAAGTTTAAAAAATATAAAACATGCAAATGTTGAAGATTTAATGACTGTAAGAGGCATTAATGACAAAATAGCTCATCGAATAAAACAAAATATTAAATAATGATTACTTTTATAAATCTTCTAACATTTTCAAGAATTGTATTGGCAGCAATTATTTTTCTTTTATTGATGTCATCAGATGGTTACTTGCTAGCACTTATATTATTTTATATTGCTGGTTTAACAGATTGGTTAGATGGCTACTTGGCAAGAAAATACAATGCAGTTTCTCAGCTTGGAGAAGTTCTTGATCCAATAGCTGACAAAATTCTTATAGTTTTTGTATTTTTTGGCCTTGCAGTTAATCTTACAAGCTACTTAATTGGATTCATTGCATCTCTAATTATTACAAGAGAGATTTGGGTTGGCGCGTTAAGGGATTTGAATTCCAGAAATAACAAAAGTGAGGCAACTAAAGTTACTTTTTTAGCAAAAATAAAAACTACAATTCAACTCTTCACAATTAGCATTTACCTTTTTGCCTTAACATTAAACAATATGCTCCTTGTTATTATCGCAGATGTATTTTTATTTATATCTTTAATAATAACGATTTATACTGGTTTGATTTACACTCTTAACTCTTTTAAACAAAATAATTCTTAAATCAATATTATATGTAAAGATTAAATTTATCTTTTTACTTTTTTTTATAGATGTATACAATACAGTTTGTTTAATCTGGCTGGATGGCAGAGTGGTTATGCAGCGGCCTGCAAAGCCGTTAACGCCGGTTCGATTCCGGCTTCAGCCTCCATTAAAAATGAAGTATAATTAAATTAGTTTAAACCAAGCCCGGGTGGTGGAATTGGTAGACACAAGGGACTTAAAATCCCTCGCTAGCAATAGCGTGCCGGTTCAAGTCCGGCTCCGGGTACCAGATGCTTATGTTTATTGTATAATTTAAATACTTACTAACTAGGAATTGTTACAATTATGATAAAGAATCAGCCTGATATCGGTATAAACTTTAAAGAAATAATTGATTTATTTTTAGATAAAAAAATTTTTATTTTTGCTGTAACGTCTTTAGTTGCTATTGGGTCTATTCTTTATTCATTGTCCCTCACAAATATATACACATCTAGCGTTACTCTGGCTCCTGTTAAAAACTCTCAAACCACATCAAATATGTCTCCACAACTTGGAGGTCTTGCCAGTTTAGCAGGTATTAATTTGCAAGCGGGTAGTTCAACACAAACAGCGGAACACATTAGAAAATTACAGTCATTTAGCTTTTTTGAAGATATCGTTTCTTCATCTGAAATGCTTCCATACATTCTTGCAGTTGATTCGTGGAATTCAAATTCTAATGAAGTAGTATTCGATAATAATATATACAACGATATTGAAAAAGAATGGGTTACTAATAATAATTATTCAAGTGGCTCCAAGCCCTCTAATCAAGAAGCTTTTATTAAGTTTTCTAAGATATTAAAGGTAACAAGAGAATTAGAAACTGGGTTTATAAATATCAGCATAAGCCATGAATCACCATATATATCAAGAGATTGGCTTGTTATGATTGTTGATAAGATCAACTATATGGCTAGAAAAGAAGACAAAGAAGATTCAGAGAATGCAATAAAATTTTTAAATAATCAAATATCACAGACGCAACTATCTGAAATTCGAGAAGTCTTATCATCCCTTTTAGAAAATCAAATAAAAACTGTAATGTTAGCAGAAGGTAGTAAAGATTACTTATTTAAAGTAATCGATCCGCCTTACGCATCAGAGTTTAAATCCTCACCAAATAGATCATTAATATGTATTTTTGCAACTTTTTTTGGTTTATTAATATCACTTATCTATGTTTTGATTATTCATTTTTATAATAAAAATTAATATGAAAAAAGCACTAATAACAGGAATTACCGGTCAAGATGGATCATACCTAGCAGAGTTTCTTCTAGAAAAAGGATACGAAGTTCATGGAATGAAAAGAAGGTCTTCTTCTCTTAACACCCAAAGAATTGATCATATATATCAAGATCCTCATGTAAGAAATCAAAAATTTAAATTGCATTATGGCGACTTAACTGATACCTCTAACGTACTCAGATTGTTAAAAGAAATTGAACCAGATGAAATATATAATTTAGGAGCTCAAAGCCATGTTTCCGTAAGTTTTGAAAGTCCTGAATACACAGCGGATGTCGATGCTATTGGAACCTTAAGGATATTAGAAGGAATTAGGTTGCTAGGGCTTCAAGAAAAATCTAAATTTTATCAAGCTTCAACCTCAGAGTTATATGGACTAGTCCAAGAAATTCCACAAAAAGAAACTACACCATTTTATCCAAGATCTCCATATGCTGTCGCAAAACTTTATGCATATTGGATATCGGTTAACTATAGAGAATCATACAATATTTATGCTTGTAATGGTATTTTGTTTAATCATGAAAGCTCTAGAAGAGGTGAAACTTTTGTTACTAGAAAAATAACTAGAGGTATTTCAAATATATCTTTAGGACTAGAAAATTGCCTTTATTTGGGAAATTTAGATGCTCTTCGTGATTGGGGTCATGCTAAGGATTATGTCCGTATGCAATGGCTAATGTTGCAGCAAGAAGAGCCAGTAGATTTTGTCATTGCTACCGGTAAGCAATATTCGGTGAGAGACTTTATAAGTTGGTCTGCTAAATCTCTTGGTATTACCATTCAGTTTTCTGGATCTGGCGTGAATGAAATAGGTACTGTTATAAATATTGAGGGTGATATGGCTCCGAGTTTAAAAAAAGGACAAGTTATAGTAAAAGTTGACGAAAGATATTTTAGACCCTCCGAGGTTGAGACCTTGTTAGGAGATGCATCAAAAGCAAAAAAATTATTAGGCTGGGAGCCCACAATTAGTGCTCAAGAGATGTGCAAAGAAATGGTCGATAATGACTATCAAGCAGCTTTACAGTATAAGCTTCTTAATGAAAATGGGTTTGATCAATATTTAACATCTGAGGATTAGCAAATAGTAATGAAGGTATTTATTGCTGGTCATAATGGTATGGTTGGTTCAGCTATATATAATTTGTTGAGCCAGAGGAAAGATGTTGAAATAGTAACAAGAAATCGAAAAGAACTAGATTTGCTTGATCAAGTGGCTGTAAAAAGTTTCATCAAATCTCAAAATTTTGACACTATAATCATTGCTGCTGCTAGAGTGGGTGGAATTCATGCAAATTCTGTATATCCCGCTGAATTTATTTACCAGAATATACAAATTCAAAATAATATCATCCATTACGCTCATTTATTTGATGTACAAAATATATTATTTCTTGGATCATCTTGCATCTATCCAAAACTATGCAATCAACCCATATCAGAATATGAACTTTTATCTGGAAAACTTGAAGAATCAAATGAGCCTTATGCAATCGCTAAAATTGCAGGTATCAAAATGTGTGAAAGCTATAATAGACAATATGGAAGAGATTACAGATCTATAATGCCGACAAATCTTTATGGTCCTGGCGACAATTTCAATATCAATAACAGTCATGTTATACCTGCCTTGATAAGAAAATTTCATGATGCAAAGCTGAACTTAGATTCAGATGTGAAGGTGTGGGGTTCTGGTAGACCTAGAAGAGAGTTTTTGCATGTTCAAGACATGGCTTGCGCAAGTTTGCATATAATGGATCTTCCTGAAAATGAATATCAACAAAACACTCAACCAATGCTATCTCATATAAATATTGGTACTGGGAATGATTGTAGCATTTCTGATCTTGCAGAAATTATTAAAAATGTGGTTGGTTATAAAGGAAATATATTATTTGATACTTCCAAGCCAGATGGCACTCCCAGAAAACTTCTTGATGTAACGTTATTAACAAATCTTGGCTGGCAATCAACAATAAATTTAAATCAGGGCATAGCTGATACTTACAAGTGGTTTTGTGAAAATAATAAGAAATTTAGAGATGATTAAAATTAATTAAATTATGGTGAATAAAATGAAAAGAATTACTGTAGTCGGAACAGGATATGTGGGAATGTCTATGGCGGTTCTTCTTTCACAAAAAAATGATGTTACGGCCATAGATATTGATAAAAAAAGAGTGAATCAAATAAATGATAAGAAATCTACTGTCAAAGATAGTGACATAGATGAATTTCTTAGCAAAAAAGATTTATCTCTTAATGCAACTACTGAGAAGTCGATTGCATACAAAGATCCTGAAATTATCATCATTGCAACTCCAACTGACTACAATCCAGAGACTAATTATTTTAATACAAGTTCAGTTGAGTCGGTAATTCAGGATATTGTTGAGTTTAATGAGAAGGCTATTATCATAATAAAATCTACTGTGCCGATTGGGTTTACAAAATCTATGATTAAAAAATATCGAACTGATAGAATTCTTTTTTCTCCAGAGTTTTTGCGCGAGGGAAAAGCTTTGCATGATAACCTTTACCCATCTAGAATAATTGTCTCAGGAAAAAAAGAGTATGCTAAATTTTTTATTAGAGTATTAAAAAATGTTGCTCTTAAGAATAATATTGATCATTTATATACGGATCCTAGCGAAGCTGAAGCAATAAAGTTATTTTCAAATACTTACCTAGCAATGAGAGTTGCTTTTTTCAATGAGCTTGATAACTATGCAATGTTTAAAAATTTAGATGCATATTCCATAGTCAAAGGTGTTTCTTTAGATCCTAGAATAGGAGATTTCTATAACAACCCAAGCTTTGGATATGGTGGCTATTGTTTGCCAAAAGATACCATGCAAATGCAAGCGGAATTTTCTGGTACTCCTCAAAGCATCATTGGAGCAATTGTAGAATCTAACAAATTAAGAAAGAAGTTTGTCGCAGAATGCATAATTAAAAAAAGTCCAAGTGTTGTTGGTATTTTCCAAATTGCTATGAAGTCTAATTCAGACAATCATAGAGCATCATCGATAATTGACGTCATGGATATTTTGAATAAAAACTCAATTAAAATTGTAATTTATGACCCGAGCATAAATAATAAAAATATACTAGATTATGAGGTTATCAGTGATTTAAAACTTTTTAAATCAGTATCTGATTTAATTATAACTAATCGTATCTCAAACGAATTAAACGATTGCATTCACAAAGTCTTTTCAAGAGATTTGTTTAATAATGATTAAAAATGTTCTTGTTACCGGAGTTGCTGGTTTTATAGGCTTTCACTTAAGTTTAAAGTTATTACGAGAAGGCATTTCAGTTACAGGTATAGATAACATCAATAGTTACTATGATCCCTCTTTAAAAAAGCTTCGATTAAAAATACTAAATGAGTTCGCAAAAAATAATAATGGAAATTTTACTTTTAAAAAAGTTGATATATCTAGTACAAAAAAAATTGAACTATTGTTTGAAAATAATTGTTTTGATTACGTCATACACTTAGCGGCACAAGCAGGAGTTAGAACTTCATTAACAAAACCATTTGACTATAATAAATCAAATATTACAGGGTTTCTGAATATACTCGAAGGTTGCAGGAAGAATAAACCAAAACATCTATTATTTGCATCTTCTAGTTCAGTATATGGTATGAATTCTAGCATACCGTTTACAACAAATGATAATACTGATTTTCCAGTAAGCCTTTATGCGGCTTCTAAAAAATCAAACGAATTAATGGCTCATACATATTCACATTTGTATGATATATCAATAACTGGATTAAGGTTTTTTACAGTTTATGGTCCTTTTGGGCGCCCTGATATGGCTTACTTTAAGTTCACAAAAGCGATTTTAAATGAACAGCCTATAGACATATACAACCATGGAAAAATGAAAAGAGATTTTACATATGTTGATGATATTGTTGAGAGTATTTATAGACTTATACCTATAAGTCCAAAACTTAACACTTCTAAGCATTCGTATGCTCAAGCTAAGTTTAAGATATATAATATTGGGAATAATAATCCAGTTACATTAAAAAGATTTATTTCTGCTATTGAGAAAGCAACAAATAAAACTGCAATAAAAAATAATTTACCGATGCAAGCTGGTGATGTTCCAATAACTTATGCAAATATTGATGAACTTATAGAAACTATTAAATTCAAACCAACAACTTCGATTGAAGAGGGTATTAAAAAATTTGTACAGTGGTATTATGACTACCAATAAGACTGAAAAAATTATAGAGAGAGCTTTTTATGAAAAATGATATAGATTTTACTAAGCCATATTTCATTGCTGAAATCGGCGGTAATCATGATGGTGAAATAAATCGTGCAATTAAGCTTATTCAATTAGCAGCACAAAACGGAGCACATGCTGTTAAATTTCAGAACTTTAGTGGCAATTCATTATTTAATTTTGAGGCGTATAGTGAGCTAGCAACTAAATTTTCACCACATAAAAGATCTATAGATGAAATTAAGCAACTTATAGATAAATATACAGTTCCAGCTGAATGGTTTAAAAAATTAAGAAGAGTATGCGATGAACAGAATGTCGACTTAATAACTGCCCCTTACGACATAGAATCTATTGCTGATGTAGACTTATATGTTGATGCATTTAAAATAGGCTCTGGTGATTTAACATGGCATGAAAAAGCAATTATTCTGCAAAATACAGGTAAGCCTCTAATATTGTCAACTGGCGCTAGTAAATTTGTTGAAGTTGAAAGCCTTATAAGAAAATTAGATCTATCAAAAAAAATTGCTGTTCTTCAGTGTACATCTAATTATGAAGGCGGAGACCAAAACCTTCAGCACACGAACTTAAATGTATTGAAAAAATATAAAAAATGCTGGCCAGAAGTTGATTTTGGTATATCTGATCATCAAAAATCTATAATTCCTATAATCGGTTCAATTATTTTGGGTGGCAATGTTATTGAGAGACACTTTACTGATGATAATAATCGTAACGGTGCTGATCATGGGGTGGCATTATTACCGTCAGAGTGGAGCGATATGGTTATTGCTGGTAATCTTGCACATACCTCTCTTGGTTCTGAAAATAAGATTGTAGAACTATGCGAAAATGGTACAAGAATGACTCAAAGGAGATCTCTATGGTTTAAGAGAGATATGCATCAAAATGAAATAATCACCAGAGAAGACATTGAAGTATTAAGACCAAATACCGGTAAGGGTTTCGGTGCTGATGAAATTGATCAGGTTGTTGGTAAGACCATCTCTTGTTCAGTAAAAAAAAGAGATTTAATATTTGATGCTCATTTAAGATAACGTTATGAGTCGCTTACTAAATGATGATTTAATAAATCAGAATAAAATAATTTTTATTATTCAGGCACGAATGGGTAGCACCAGATTACCTAGAAAAGTAATGCGGAATATAATTGGAAATTATTCTATGCTTGAGGTATTGATATGCAGGCTATTAGTTATGTTTCCAAAAAAAACTATTTGGCTGGCAACCACACAAAATCAAGATGAGCTTCCTATATTGGAACTTGCAAACAAATATGGATTAAATATATTCCAGGGTGAAGAAGACGATGTGCTATCAAGGTTTGAAAATATATGCCATTTAACTAAAGCAAAATGGGTTGTAAGAATTACTGGAGATAATCCTTTAATCTGCTCTAAATTATGTATAGCTTTGATTAAACAAGCCATAAATTCTAAAGCAAAGATTTCTCATATTTCAGATAAAAAGTATCAGCGAAAATTTCCACAAGGCCTAGTTCCTGAGATTGTTAGGGTTGAGACACTTCTTAATCTAAGAAAAATAATTCCAATCGACCAAAGATATCATTTATCACATGTAACAAGCATAATTGACGAAACTAAAAAAGAGCATTTTGTTTATAAAGATATTCCCGCTTTAGCAGGATTAAGACTTACGGTTGATGAGCAAAGTGATTTTGATGTAATCTCAAAGATACTAAATATACATACAGGTGATTGGAGGAAATTAGATATTAATGATATAAATAATATAAGAATCTCTAACCCAAACATTTTTTTGGTAAATAAAAATGTAAAACAAAAGGACTTGTCGCATGGGTAAACAATTAAATGTATTCTGGTTTAATGAAGTACCTAATTTTGGAGATTTATTGAGTCCTTTTATAATTGAAAATGTTTTAAGCACGAAGGTTGTGTGGGCAGAGCCCTCTAGAACTGGAAAAATTCTTGGATTAGGTAGTATTATTGACTTTGCATCTGAAAATGATGTTATTTGGGGTTCTGGTGTAAAAAAACCTTTTGATTTTAATATACAAAATGTAGATGTTTTAGCTGTTAGAGGACCAAGAACGGCCAAGGTGCTAGGTATAAATAGCCCCATTACTTATGGTGACCCAGGTATTCTTGTACCACTATTTATACCAGCTAAAACAAGAAACTCTAAAATAACTATCATTCCACATTATGTTGACTATGCAGAAATAGTAAATGACTATGGCAATGATCCAGCTTTTCAAATTATCGATGTATGTGATTTAGATTTCCGCAAAAACTGCGAACTTATATCACAAAGTGACCTTGTAATTTCATCTTCGCTTCATGGTATAATAATATCTGAGGCATATGGAGTGCCAGCACATTGGCTTAAAGTTTCAGATAAAGTTATTGGAGGAAGCTATAAGTTTAATGATTATTATGAAAGTAGCAATAGAGCCGGCAAGCTGAATATGTATAATAATGGATTGCATAAGATTCTTGATGCTGATTTACCTCCTCTTCCATTGCACGACACCAAAGCATTAATATCAAAATTAGAAAATTATTTTAAGTCCTCATAAACGAAATGAAAAAAATTTCTATCATAATAACCTGCTATAACAAAGAAAATTTTATTGCTCGCGCTATCAGATCATCTTTAAATGTATTAAAAAAAGGGTTTAGTGTTAAAGTTGTTGTGGTCAATGATGGATCCACAGATGAATCTGATTCAATTATAAAACGTTTTTCTGAAAAAATTACTTATATTAATTTAGAGGAAAATATCGGAGTTGCTGGGGCTTCAAACAAGGGATTAAGTGCAGTAAAAAGTGATTATTGGATGAGAGTTGATGGTGATGACTTTTTAAGTCAAGATGCATTAATACATATGTTTCCTATACTAAATCAAAATAGTGAATATTCTTTTGTATATGCAAATCATGTTCGTGTTGATGAAATATCAGCTGTAACCAAATATGTCGATCTTAAGGAAAGAGAAACATTATTTAATCATGGAGCAGGAGTGCTTTTTCGCTCATGTATATTTGACAACGAATATGTCTATGATGAAACATATCGAAATGCTGAAGACTATAAATTACTTAAATTATTAATAGACAAAAATCATAAAGGTTTTCACTTACCGTTATATCTATATCGATATTACATTCATGGAGATAACCTAACGCTAAATGAAAATCGACAGACTTATATCGAAAAAGCTAAGCATAGCACTTAAATGAGAATATTAACCGTTATCCCAGAGTGGAATAGCTCAATACATGAGCAATTTATTAGATATGCAATAGAGGACAAATATTCAATCTACTCAGCTAAAGGTTTATATCAAAGAACATTACAAACTTGGTTATTAGCATTGATTTATTTTCCAATGATGTTCTCATATTTATGTTTTAAAAATTATAAGCATTTGTCTATAAGACATGTAAATATAGGCAAACCAATTATTCAAGAAGTAATTAGAAACTCTAAAAGAGCGAAATTTTATCATGCATCAAATTTTATTTTGATATGCAAAGTTTATATTAAGGCTATTGCAATATATTGTAATTTTAGAAAATTGAAGACAAAGCACCCAAATTTAAAAGTCATTGGAGGTGATAGTGCATATGTTACTTTTTCAGTAATTTCTCAGATGGTTCATGACAGCATATATATTGTTGCTCAAGACCTGGTTTCAATTTCTAAGTTTGATAAAAAAACTCTATCTGCGAGTGGTGCTCATCGATGGTTAAATCCACTAGATTATGGATGTACTTCTGATGGATTAACGCCTTTACTTAAGGAAGATTTCCAAAAGCCAAAAATATATATGAAAAGAAAACATCGAAAAATTTATCAAGGTAACTATTTGCCGCGATGTATATATATTTATATGCATGATTTTTTTGATTCACCAGGAGTATACGGAGATACTGTTTTTACAGACCATGTTGAGTGGGTGGATGAGCTAATAAAACTATGTAACAAATATGCTTTACCAGTAAAAATTAAACGACATCCAAACGAAAGAAAAGAAAGCATTTTCGTAGCCAAGCAATTTGATAATCGATGCGAACATATTCATGGTGATCTTGATTTTGAGAAAGTTGTGCATTCAAATGGAGTAATATGTACTGTATATGGAACTATCTCAAATGAAGCTTATTTAAACTATGTAAATGTTATTGCTTGTGGAAATGGGCCTTTTAATGGTCTACCAAATGTGAAGGTTGCTCATGACAAATTACATTTAGAATTAATAATCTCGAAATTAGCATCAACTAATTTTATTCAAAAGAACTACAGCATACGAAAAAAACAAAATAGAGAAGAGTGTTATACAATACTAGGCCCCAGTAAATTTAATTATGGTTTTAACTTACCATATAACGATTGTTGGGAAACTCATTGGCGTTCATTTATGACTGGAGATTACCCTAATGATACTTTCATACGCAGGAAAAGGTTAAAAAATATGAATAGGTTAGAGTTGCAGAAATTTGAAGAATTTTTATCACAGTCCTATGAATTTCAGCATTTTAAGAAGTTTATTTTAAAAATTTTAAATGATATATAGAAAGTTAAATATTAAAAATGATTATTTTAAAATCTATAAATAGTGCTTATGCTTAAAATAAACTACTATAATAATGCCTATAAGAAGTGATATAAAATGGTAACATTACAAATTTAAGTTAGTTAAATAAATCTAAAAATGAAAGTAAAAATAATTGGTGCAGGTTCGATAGGAAATCATTTAGCAAATGCAAGTCGCTTAATTGGGTGGGATGTAGTCATTTGCGATCAAAGCATGGATGCATTAAGACGAACAAAAGATGAAATATATCCAACAAGATATGGGTCTTGGGATGAGGGCATCAAACTAGAACATACCAATGAAAATAACAAGTCTAATGCTTCTTATGATCTTGTATTAATTGGAACTCCTCCTGATAGTCATATTCAAGTTGCTATTGAAGCTGTTAAATCGTCTCCAAAAGCTCTTTTAATTGAGAAACCAGTTTCTGGTCTAGATTTTTCAAAAATTGATAACTTGCTAGATTTAGCAAAAAAGAACAATGTAAGATTGTTTGTTGGATATGACCATATAGTAAGCGAATCTGTTGATTACTGTTCAAAATTATTGATAGATAATTCTTTGGGTGATATCGATACTATAGATGTAGAATTTAGAGAGCATTGGGGAGGAATTTTTAATGCTCATCCATGGCTTGAAGGACCATGGGATTCATACCTAGGCTTTTCCTACAGAGGCGGAGGTGCTCTGGGTGAGCATTCTCATGCTTTAAATTTATGGCAACATTTTGCAAGAGTATCTTCTTTTGGAAAGGTGCATAAAGTTCAGGCAAAAATGCAACAAGTAAAAAATGAACAAGTCGATTACGATTCAATAGCATCCCTAAATTTAATCACTGAAACAGGACATTTGGGAAGATGTATTCAAGATGTTGTTACGCTACCAACAAAAAAACAATTTATAATTCAAGGAAAAAGTGCAAGAATTGAATGCACACTTTCACCATTTGCTGATGAAGTTCAAATAATCCCTACTAGTGAAGGGGAAATCACAACAAAGGTATTCAATAAAACTCGCCCAGATGATTTTGTTAAAGAACTAAACCATATAAAAGATGTCTTAAATGGAGGAGCAGAATCTCCGATAGATCTTAATTTTGGACTAGATACCATGAGGGTGATTCATGCAGCTCACAAATCAAATATATCTGATAAAACAGAAAATATAGATTATAATTGCACATTTTTAGAACTTTAAAAAACAACGGAGATATGAATGGCAAATAATAAATATTCTGATAACTTTGACTTTGATAACTTATTCGTATTAGATTTGGCTAACAATCATCAAGGTAGTATTGACCATGGCCTAAGGGTAATCGAAGAGCATGCTCAAGTGTGCAATGATGCTAATGTTAAAGCAGCTATTAAATTTCAATTTAGAGATATTCCTGATTTTGTTCACCCCGATGATCAAATAAAATCTGAAAACAAACATGCTCCTAGATTCATATCAACAAAAATCGAGTGGACTGATTATAAAAAAATGGCAAGCAAAATAAAGGAAATGGGCTTGCTAACCATGTGCACACCATTTGATGAAGCTTCTGTTGATAAAATAACTGAATTAGGCTTTGATATTTTAAAAATTGCAAGTTGTTCTGCAAGTGACTGGCCTTTACTAAAAAAAGCTGCCGACAGTGGGCTACCAATGGTTGTCTCGACTGGTGGATTATCTCAGGCTGGAGTTGATGCTCTGGTAAGTTTCCTAACTCATAAAGCATGTGATTTTTCAATCATGCATTGTGTTTCAGTATATCCAACCCCAGATGAGCAATGTAATCTTAATAATATTGCAGAATTTAAAAGCCGCTATCCTGGAATTACTATAGGCTGGTCAACACATGAACCTCCTTTTGAACAAGTTCATGTTGGATTAGCATATGCCCTTGGAGCAAGAATGTTTGAAAGGCATGTAGGGGTTCCAACCGAAGATATTACTTTGAATCTATATTCCTCAAATCCAAGTGAAACGAAAGCATGGATTAATGCCAAATTAAAAGCAGAAACATTACTTGGTTGCCATGAGAGACAAATTTATAGTGAAGAACAAGATGCTATAGCTGGTCTAAAAAGGGGTGTTTTTGTAAAGTCCTCTATAAAAAAAGGAAACAAAATAGCAAATGATGATATTTTTTTTGCTTTTCCCTATAGAGAAGGGCAGATCTCATCAGGAGAATTTAAACATGGGTTTATAGCATCTGAAAATATTTCAAAAAATGGGGCTGTTACTCCTGACAATTATAAGATTGAAGTCTCTGATGATGATATTTGTGAAACTATCCTTAAAACTGCAATCCATGAAGTCAAGGCTATGATTGCAAAAGCAAAAATCCATTTGCATCATGAATTTACTACCGAATATTCACATCATTATGGCATTAAAAATTTTCGGGAAACTGGTGCAGTCTTAATTGATGTTGTAAATAAGGAATATTGTAAAAAGATCCTTGTTCAGCTTCCTGGCCAACAGCATCCTTTGCATATGCATAAACTTAAAACTGAAACATTTATTGTTGTAAGTGGTGAACTTATAAGTGAATTAGATGGTAAAGAGTTTATTATAAAAGAAGGCGAGCAACTAACAGTTCCTGCAGGTACTTGGCATAGATTTAAAACTGATACAGGTGTTATATTTGAAGAAATCTCAACAACTGCATACAAGGATGATAGTTATTATAAAGATGCTTTTATTAGAGATCTAACATCTTCACAAAGAAAAACTGTAGTTGATCATTGGGGAAGATTTCAAATATCTGAACAATTACGATCTAAATAGTTGGAAGAAGTCCATAAAAATCCTAAATATAAAATTATTGTCTTTGATTTTGATGGTACTTTAGTGCCATCAAATCTAATTAAAAGGGAGTGTTTTTTTTCAGTTGCACGTGAATACATCAATGAGGATATAATTATTGAAAAAATACTAGATCATTGTAAGGGTGATAGGACTGTAATATTTTCTAAATTTGCTAAAGATCTTAAACTTAACAAATCTGCATTAGATAATTTATTATTAAGCTATTCAAATAAAACAAGAAAAGCTATTTCTAGGCTTGAATTTTACCCTGGTGCAATTAATTTTATAAAAGCTGCTAAAAATTTAGGAATATTAACAATATTGTCATCTGCTACACCTCATGAAGAAATAAATTTAATAGCGTCTGATTTAAAAATACAAATACTATTTGAAAAAATTCTTGGTGGTCCAGAATCCAAAGAATCAAGATTAAAAAAAATTCAATGTGAATATAATTGTGAATTTCAAGAGATTTTGGTGATTGGAGATGGGGAAGATGATTATTTAAGTGCAAAGAATACTGGTGCTCATTTTATACCAGTTAATGACGCTGTCCATTTTTCAGAAAATCATACAAAATTAGATTTCGATGAGATAATATTAAAATGAGTAATCTATATATAAGAATAGTTAATAATATTATTCCTAATAAACAATCTAATATAAAAATTCTTGATATTGGGTGTGGAAATGGAGACATGGTTCAAGAATTAATCAATAAAAAATATGAGGCATTTGGTATTGATGTTGAATTTAAGGCTGGGAAATATGTTCTCCAACTTGAAAAAAGAAATATTTTAAGAAAAATTAAGACTGACTCTGGAGGTAGACTGGGAGTTCTTTCTAAAAATAAGACTTATCAATGGCCAATTGAAAATGACTCTATGGATGCTGTCTGCTCAAGAGCTGTCATTGAGCATGTCGTAAATTTAGATGAATTTGCTGAAGAAAATAACAGAGTATTAAAGCTAAATGGATTATGTGTTCATTATTTTCCTTCAAAATTTTCATTAATAGAACCTCATGTGGGCATACCATTTGGAGCTATTTTACAGTACAAAGTATGGTTCGTAATTTGCTGTTATTTTGGATTATGTTTCAAGAAATTCAGAAGAAATCCATTGAACGCATATAATTATATGATACAAAATACAAAATATAGAAACATTCACGAAATCATTGAAATATTTAATAGTCATAATTTAATTCTTGATAAAGATATTACAAATCAAATAATGGCCTTTTCGTCAAACAATTTATTTAAAAAATTCTCTAGATTAAGATTTATGGTCATCATGTTTGGACTCTTCAGATCTAAATGCTTGGTGTTTAAAAAAATCTAGGTACAAATTTAAATACTATAAAAAATAAGTTATGAAAAATAAGGAAACTAATGTCTTGGTGGTTATTCCAGCTAGAGGTGGATCTAAGGGCATACCTCTAAAAAATTTAGAATCTATTAATGGCAGTACTTTAACAGCACTGGCCATTCGTATTGCCCAAAAAATACCTTTTAATAAGACTGTTTTAGTCTCAACTGACCATAAAAGAATTAAAGAAGAAGCTTTAACTAATGGAGCAGAAGTTCCATTTTTAAGGCCTGAAAGTCTCTCAGGGGATTCAATATCTGATTATGATGTTTTAATACATTCTCTTGTAGAGTCTGAAAAATTCTTTCAAATGAATTTTGAAATTATAGTTATGCTTCAACCAACCTCTCCGTTAAGAGAGCTTAAAAATATAACTGACTGCATCGATAGGTTAATTTCTGATAATCTTGATGCAGTTTGGACAGTTTCTCCCTGTGATCTTAAATATCATCCAAAAAAACAATTATATTTAAATAATAGTAATTTAGAGCTTGTTGATCCAAATGGCAAAGAAATTATTGCTCGGCAACAACTAAATACAACCTATATTAGAAATGGAGTGTGCTATGCTTTTTCCCGAAATTGCATCTTAAATCAAAAAACAATTTATGGAAAAAAAACTGGAGCTGTTATTATCCATAACAAGAATATTTCTATCGATACAATCGAAGACCTTGAAAAAGCAAGATCTTTAGCAAAAAAATAATTATGTTTCTCCAAATTAGAAGATTTTTAGCAGTTATGCCCTGGGCCACAGCAATGCTTAAGATTATTTTAAATTCAATTCGGTTTTTCTTTTTTTACACAAGAATGAATAAGTGCAAGCTAGAAAAAGGTATTAGTATTACTAAAGTTGGCAGTATTTCTGATGAAAATTTCTTTGGTTATTATAATAAATCCCCAACATCAGAAGATGGAAACATTTTATTAACTCACAGCTTAATTAATGATGAATGCTTTATATCCATCGTTCATATGAATGACATAGAAAAAATAATACCTATTGTTAAAACTAAAGCTTTTAATTTTCAACAAGGGTCAATGCTTCAGTGGATTGATAATGAATCCTTTATTTTTAATGATTTTAAAAATAATAACTTAATAGCTAGGACTTATGATATTTTTGGAAATAATATTCATAACTTTGTTGATCCAGTCGAAGAGGTAAGTCACAAGGGAGATTTTTACTTATCAATAGATTTCAATAGCTTGACTGAAAATAAAAGCGAATACGGTTACAGTAAGTTGTGCTCAAGGTTAAAACTTCTCCCAAATCAAAAAAAAGGCATAGTTCATTGCGATATCAACACTAAAATTAGTCATCTCATTGTTAGCAAAGTTGAGCTTAGGGAGCTAAATAATAATATTAATATTGATTATGATGAAATAAATCATTTGATGATTTCGCCAGATGATGGAAGCTTTATTTTTATTTACAGATATTACTTCAAGGGAAAAAGAAAATCTATGCTTTATTGCTACGATCTCCAAACTAAAAAAATAAAATTAATAGCATCAGGCATCATTTCTCACTTTTGTTGGTTTGATTCTGATAATATTTTTATATGGCTTAATAATACTAAAAATGAAGGGTATTGCTTGTTTAATATTAAAAATGAAAGCTGGAAAAATATACTTAATACAACTGATGGTCATCCTACAATGCTCAATGAATCTACCGTCATTTCAGATAGCTACCCATCAATGTTTGCAGAAATACATCTATATTCTATTTTTGGAACTAATATTGATAATATTGCAAAAATATCCTCTAAACCTAATTTTAATTCTGACTTGCGATGCGATCTTCATCCAAGAGTATTTAAGAATACAATTAGTATAGATTCGGATTTTTCAGGCAAAAGATCTCAATATTTAATACATAAAAATGCTACATAAAAATGCTACATAAAAATGCTACATAAAAATGCTACATAAAAATCAAAATGAAATTTGTGTGTTAATGTCTGTATATCATAAAGATAACCCAAATAACTTTTATATAGCTCTCCAAAGCCTGATCAATCAGGAAGAGCCTTGTGATATATATCTTCAAGTAGACGGACCTGTTGAAAAAAATATTAAAGATGTAATTGGAAAGTTTGAATTAAAAAACTTAAAGGTAAAATTTCATGATAAAAATATTGGATTACCAGCCATATTAAATTTGGGAATAAAATATGCAAAAGATAATTCTTATAAATATATTGCAAGAATGGATGCAGATGATTTTTCATTTAAAAATAGGCTTTCAACTCAAAAGAATTATTTAGAAAGAAGCCAAGCAGATCTAATAGGGAGCAATGCTGAATTTGTCTTTAAAAACCAAACTGTAAGAAGCTCAAATTTTTTTATGGACAATAGCCTTGTATCTCAGATAATTCTTAAAAGAAATCCTATCTATCATTCGTCCGTATTTGCAAAAATTGAAACATTTGATAGTGCTATATATAATGAAAAATTTGTTAAAGCACAAGATTGGATTCTTTGGGCAACATTAATAAGCTCAGGAAAAAAAATAGAAATAATTGAACCAGTTTTAATAAGATATAATATTGATGAAGAATATATAAAAAAAAGGTCTAGGGTTAGCTTAATTTTATATGGGGTATATGCTCATTGGAACGTATTAAAAATATTAAGGTCGCCTAATAAATTTTATATGATTTATTCACTAATAAATATAATAGTAAAAACCCTTCCTGTAAGATTTCAAGAAAGTATATATAAATTAAAAACTTAAAATGATTGTATTTTTATTAATTCTTTGTTCAATAATATCAGTTATAAGTGCTTTTGTTGATGTTGAGCTTGTTAAACTCCTTACCGAAATAGTTTCATTAGGAGCTACCCCAGGGAATGAATCCCAGACTATTAGATATTTAATCCTGTTAGCTTTTGGTGTACTAATTATTAAGTTACTTAATATCATATTAATTGTTCTAACAGCTAGAAGATTATCAGTTCATTATGTTTCTTTAGCTGTTGAAAATATAATATCTTCAGCAAGCCCAATAGAGAAAATTGAATTTTCTGGAATAATGGAAAATTCAAACCACATTCAAACTTTTGTTGTGTCTATGCTTCAATTTATCAGCTCAAGTGTAACAGTATTAATTATAATTTATCTAACTTTGGATTTTATCGATATAAAAATTCCATCAATTATTTATATTGCTATAGCAGCTTACATATTATTTAATCTTTTAGTACGAAAATTACAAAGCTTGCTTGGGGATAGGCTAGCTGAATTAGCAAATAAAAGATTTAAGCCTTTTGCAGATGTAGTCAACGGATCATATGGCATTAAAATTTCAAAATTGAATCTTTTTTATAAATCTTTCATTAAAGGAATTGAAGGTAAATTAAGACTAACTCAAGGGAGTATATTTATCCTTGCAACCTCTCCTAAATTATTCTTAGATTTACTTATTGTATTAATAATAGCAGTTATTGTAAGTCTTGGAAATGATACTCAGATTTTAGCTGCATTGGCTTTTGTTGCTCTGAGGGTTATACCTTTAATAACAGCAGCTTTTCTAGCTCTTGCAAAAATTTCAGCATACTGGACTCCAGTAATGAAAGTTTTTGAATTCTCAAAAAATACTTCAAATTCATTAGCCAATGAAAGTGGTATTTTGTTAAAGAATAATATAATTGTTATAGGCCCATCAGGATCGGGAAAATCAACGTTATTAAAAAATATTCTAGAGAATAAATTAACAGAAAATGCGCGAATACTAGATTCAATAGATAAAACAAATAAGATGATTTCTAATGGAATTTTCATGCAAAGATCATATGATTTATCGATAACCTTAAAAAAATTTAAAGAACGAGCCTCATTCAATATAAATATATTTGATAAATTTTTATTGAATAAAATTGATGATTCAATCTTATTGAAAAGCCTTAGCGGGGGAGAGCTTCAAAGATTATGGCTATCTGTAGCTATTAGAGATGAATTTACACAATACTTTCTTGATGAACCAACAAATAATCTAGATATTAACAGTAAAAAAATATTTTTAAGCTGGATGAGCGGTACTACAAAAAAAATATTTATAGTCACCCATGATAATGAAGTTATAGATATTTGTAAAAAACTCAACTATAAAATTATAGATTTAAGTTAAATGCAAATATCAATAGTTATACCGACTCTAGAGAGACCTCACTTACAAAGAACAGTTAATAGCGCTCTTGAAAGCCCTTATGTTGCTGAAATAATAATTATTGGAAATAGCATTAAAATTGATGTTATTGATAATAAAAGAGTTAGGTATTTTCATATTAATGAGAAAAATGCAAATTCTAAACGTAACTTCGGTATCCGGAAATGTAATTTTAGTTATATTTTATGCTTAGATGATGATGATTTGCTTTGTCTAAATTCTAAAATTATTGGGAAGGCTGAAAAAGCTTTTCAGCATAGATCCTGCGTTGGTTTTGCTATGAGCGCAGATGTATATGTAAATAACAAACTCGTAAGAAATATTGATAAGGGAGAAAAATTCTTTTATCTAAATGATTTTCGTTTCACCAACCCAATTGGAACTACCTCCTCTGTTCTTTTAAGCAGAGACATAATAAAAAATGATGAATATTTCCATCAAGATATTGGATGCAGACAAGATTACTTTTGTTGGATAAAAGTACTGTTAATAAATAATGGTTCATGCTTCAAAGCAACCTCAAATGTTGGAATAATTTATAATGATGATAACGCACATGATAGAACTTCAAAATCAGGTCTACTTTTTAAACTATTTCAAGTTGTAAAGATTTTTAAAAAAACTTTTGCATTAAATAAATTATTTGCTATTTTTTCAACTTTTTCTCATTTAAGATATTTAATCGCAAGCTTAAAAAAATGAAATTTTCTATTTGTATCACAACATATGATAAACAGGATAAAGTTAACAATTTAATTGATAGCTTTCAAAATAGTGCTAATAAATTAAACATTACTTTAAGATTTTATATTTCAGTTTCTAATATTACTATTGATATAAATCCGCGAACTGATGTTAAAATTTTTAAACTTCCAAAAGACTATTTTTGGGCAAGGTCTTTTAAATTTTTGTTAAAAAAAATAGATGAAGATTCTGAAAAAATCATACATATCAATGATGATACCAATATCTCCAATGAAGAGGTTGAAAAATTTCTTAATTTAAGTGTCTTGTCAGATGTTCTCGTTGCAAATTTTTATGATACTAAAAAAGACCATATTTTTGGGTTCAAGCGCTTTGATGGAAGAAGTTTTAGACCTTCATCTATCTGCAAAGCAGAATTTTTTAATGGCAACTTATTTATGTCTAATACAGATTTATTAATAGACTCTATCCCTTTTTACACATATAAGCATGGTTTCTTAGATTATCATCTATCTTTTAAAATCATAAAGGCTCTTAATGAAAGAAAACTAAAAATGGAAGAATTAAATATAAATCATAATGTTGAGACTAATCTAGAAAGAAAAATGCTGCATAAGACCATCAGAGATCCAATGAATTCCAGAATGAACCCTTTTGACCAAATGATTTTTTATATATCCATTGGAAGACCGTTTTTTGGTTGTATTAGTTTCTTCTTAAATGCCTTTAGAGCAATTAATTTTTATACTAGGGGGATAAAATGAATAAACGAATTTTAATATGCGCAGCTACTTTTTCACAACTCATACCAGTTTATGATCATATGCTAAAAAAAAAATATAGCGTTGATTATATTTTAGCCTCCCAAAGTGGAGCTAAAGATACCCAAGCCAATTCATTACTAATAAAAATGCTCAGAGCTGTAGAGTTTGGATTTTTAAGTAACTCATTATTTTCAATGTATCATGTTGGATTTATTCAGAATCATTCAAAAAACTATTTTTTCAATACATTACTTAAGAGCCTTAGTTATACGTCAAGGAAATCACGCCCATCAGGAAAATTAATAAAAAGACTATTATCGAGAATATTAAAATTTCAATTAAATTATTTTAAAACTAAAAATATTAGCTCTTATGATGAAATTATATTTACAGGTATTTTAACAACTAAAACTGAATTAGCTTTGTTTTTAAACGCTGATAATAAAAATATTACGACAACTTACTGGCCTGCAAACTGGGATAATGCTTCATCAAAATGTATAAATCCTCTCGGATCATTTACTAAATCATATTATTGGACTGAGGAAATGAAAGCTTTGATGGAAATAGTTCCCTACTATAAGATATTAATTCCTGGCGCCTTTCCAAGGCTAAGATATCTTCAAAAGGTAAGCCATGTGGCTGATGAAGTTAGTCTTAGAATTCTCGTAGCCTTATCTCAGAAGAGCCTCGACTCTTCAAATAAAATTATATCAAATCTGAATTCTCAAATAGAAAAATGCGGTATAAAAAATGTTCAAATAACTATTAGACCTCATCCAGCATCTAAGATACCAGATATTAATAACTCAAAACTTAATCATATTAAGTTATCAACTGGCGACTTAATTGGAATTAACAAATCAAGCAATTTAACTGATGCAAAAAATAAAATGAAAATATATGAAGATGAAATAGTTAAAGTTTTATCTCATGCTGATATATTAATTTGTGAAGGTGGCACTCTAATACTTGAAGCAATTAATATAGGCATCCCTTCAATAATCTTGAGTATAAATCCGTATAATCCAACTGCTGCTCATTTTAATAACTTTGATCATTTTAAATTACTATCATCTGAAGAAAGTGTAAAAGCTGTTTTCAGCTTTCATAGACTAATTGAAAATTGTCAAAAACTTAAACAAAATAAAAATCAACCAATCTCAGAAGATTTAAAGCTCATAATTGATCAAAACTGATGACTTATCTTTTTATTATTTTAATTTTTGCAATTGTTTTAAATAATCTATTATGTCTATCTTTTCGTAAAGAATTAGCATTCATTTCTTTTTTACCAATTCCTTTTATTACTATTTTTTTTTTTAATGCTGGATCTCCAGATATTGAAGTTTATAAATTTTTTTTTTCAGAAACTTGTAAAGGTAGCTTTGTAACTGATCCTGGAATGAGCTTAATTTTTATACCATTTTGTGGTTTTGGAGAGGAAATTGGTATTAAACTAATAATATTTATTGTTTCTATCCTTGGATATCTTGCATTTTCAAAAATTGATAATACTTTTGGTCCAGTAATTTATTTAGCATTTGGAAATTTTTTTATTGGAAATTTTAATGCGTTATCTTTTAATTTTTTACTTTATATATTAATAATTGCACTTCTTAATTCTAATAAGTTAAAAAATTCCTTACTTATAATTTCAGGAACAGCTTTTCATACTGCAGGAACATTTTTTTTACTATCAAATTTTTTAAGCAGGATTAGTCTGCTAATAACAACTCCAATAGCAATATTAATAACAATTCTAAGTTACTCATTTCTTATTAATTTCACTCCATTTGATGATAGATTTTTTAAGTTAAATGGGGATGGAAGTATATCCAACTTAATTTATTTTTTAATTATTACTATATTATTTTGTATTTTTGGGCATAAAAAATATGACAAAAAGCTTCTTAATTCTATTGTTCTTGCTAATGTTATATATGCTGGATTAGCAATTAATATTATTTTTTTACAAATAAATGCATTAAGATTTTTAAATATTTCATTCGCATTTTTATTAATTTCTTTAATAAGTCTTTTTTCAAAAAATAGTTTTACAAGAACCTTAATTTTTATGGGAATTTTAATCCTATCTATTGCAAATTTTATTTTTAACAGCTCTATCTTCCCATTACATGAATGGATATTGTTCGAAATAGTATAAGTTATGATTGATAAAAGAATACATTTTTTAATTATGCTTTAAGTTAAAACTCATTATTTTTCTAATTTTCATAGTTATTTTGATAATTCACACATAAAAATGTTGTCAAACTCATACTATTTCTTTAAAAAAAAATATTTTTAGCTTAACTCCATCTTGTGAAATAGTTTAAAAAAAATACCAAGTATTGTTTATGCGCAGCTTTAGAACTAGAATATACTTTTTTTTAACCTATAAATTTAAATGCAGTATAAAAAAGCTAAAGATTTTATATCAGAATATGAACTAACTGACTTTACTAATGAAAAAAAGGTTGCGAGGTATGTAACATTTTTTAATTTAGATAGACTGTGTAAGCCACTTGATGAAGACCAAATGCCCAATGGTCAATTATTTCCTGTAAGCTTGAGTATAATTAATTTGCCAAATGAAGATATAAGTCCATATAGACCAGTTTTTGGTGATTTATGTAGACTTCATTATATTGTTTTATCAAATAAAATGATAAACGTCCTAGAGTTTGGCAGTGGATTTTCTTCTGTTGTCATTTCTCATGCATTAATGATATTAAAGAATGAATTTCATAGCTGGGCAAATGAAAATTTAAGATCCAAAGATCCCTTTAAGTTATTTTCTGTTGATGAAAATGAGTACTTTAGTAACTTAACAACAAAAAGAATTGGTGTATCTCTTCAAGAGTATGCATCTATAAGCTCAAGCAATGTCACATTAAAAACTCATGATTCAAGATACTGTACTTTTTTTGACAATGTTCCAAATGTTTCTCCTGATTTTATACTTTTAGATGGACCAGACCAATATGCAGCCAAAGATTCTATAAATGGCTTTCAAATTAGTGATGCAGCAAGAATGCCAATGTCCGCTGATATCTTGGGTTTTGAATTTTTTTTAAATCCAGGTACTCTAATATTGGTAGATGGAAGAACTGCCAATGTAAGATTTTTAAAGCAATACCTTAAAAGAAATTGGATACATACTCATGATGTTGATGGAGATGTTCATTATCTCGTCCTTAATGAAGATCCATTTGGTGCCTATAGCAAATCCATTATAGATTTTAAAAATAATAATTAATTGAAATTATTATACTTTTCAATATTTATTTATATAATTTACTAATGAGCATTAAAATAAGTGTAGTAAGTGGTGGGTTTGATCCAATTCACAGAGGTCATATCGAGTATTTCAAAGAAGCAGCAAAAATTGGTGATAAGTTAGTAGTTGCTCTGAATAGCGATAAGTGGCTTATTGATAAAAAAGGTAAATACTTTATGCCATTTTCTGAGAGAAAAGTAGTTATTGAAAATTTAGAAATGGTAGATCTTGTTGTTGATTTTGAAGATGATGACATGGGAAGCTGCTGTAATGCCCTAAAAAAACTAAAAGAAATATATCCAAATGATGAAATTATATTTTGTAATGGCGGAGATAGAAAAGAGACTAACATTCCAGAAATGTCAGTAAATGGAATTAGTTTTGAATTTTCTGTAGGCGGTGACGAAAAACTAAATTCATCTAGCTGGATCTTGAAAGACTTTCAATTTGATTTTGAGAAAAGAATATGGGGAAAATTTTTTAATTTGTATATTGATAATAGATTAAAGCTTAAAGAGCTGATTGTAGATCCCGGTAAAGGAATGAGTTTTCAAAAACATAAATACAGGAATGAAATATGGTTTGTTAGCAAGGGCAAATGTTTAGTAAACTTCAGTGAAGAAGATCCAGATAATTATAATGAATTTCTCCTTGAAACCGAACAGACGTTTCATGTTCCCATTGACGCATGGCATCAAATAACTAATCCATATGATAAACCATGCCACATAATTGAAATTCAGTATGGAGAACAAACTTCTGAGGAAGATATTGTAAGATTGAGATATTACGCCGAAAATGAAAAAATATTAAATCAATGACTTATGTCATAAATATTTCAGCATTTGAAGAGTATAGTTTATCATTTAAACAAGGGCTTCATGTCTACAATTGTATTGATAAGACTTATTTTGATATGAACACATTAGTTTCTGAGGTCCGTAAAACATTGTTTGAAAAATACAATGTTGATTTTAGCTTGCCTGCTTTTTTAGGGATAGCTATTGGCTATTGGATGATTTTGTTTCAAAAGCAATGGGCAAAATGTTTTTAGTGAGCAGCATCCGTGTCAAAAAATTTATGGCCACAACGCAATTTGCATCAGCAGTAAACAAATCTGCAGTTCTAGATTCTTATGAAGTAATTAGATATATTTAACCTTTTACTTTCAATGAAATGATTAAATTTAATAACTTAAGTCAAGAAATGCCTTTTCTGCTTTTTAAGGAGAAATACAATGAGGCTTTATTTGCAAATCAAAAGAGTATTGAAGCTCTTTCAATTTCATCTTATAACAAGGAGATGAAAGAGGTTGATTCTAGATATGTAAATCTTAAATTTATTAAAAATGATGAGTTTATTTTTTTTAGTAATTATGACTCAACAAAAGCGTCTGCTTTTAATTCTCACAATCAAATAGCCGCATTATTATTTTGGCCTAGTATCAATGTTCAGATCAGAATGAAAGCTAAAATAAAAAAAACTACTAATGAATATAATCAAAAATATTTTTTTGATAGATCAGAGAAAAAAAATGCATTAGCCATCTCATCTAACCAATCAAAGCCAATAGTTTCTTATAGCCAAGTCAAAGAAAATTATAATAAATCCTTAAAAAACGATGATTTAAAAAAATGCCCAGAGTTTTGGGGAGGCTATTCATTTACCCCTTACTATTTTGAATTTTGGGAAGGTCATGAATCACGATTAAATAAAAGAGAAGTCTTCAAAAAAAATGATGATAGTTGGAAGTATCTTTTTCTTCAACCCTAAGTAAAATTTTATTGCGTAATAAGTTAATTAGTATAAAATCAGCACCATTAAATGATAAATATCAAACCATCCCAAATAAACAACATTTTACTTAATACATAATGTTTATAATCTTGTCCATTTCTTCAAAGGTACTCTCATAGCTTCTCAGAAAAAAAATATCACACCTATTAACGAAAAAATTCGAGCGAGCGAAGTAATGCTTATTGGATCAAATGGTGAAAAACAAGGATTGGTAGCATTTTCCGTTGCCTTGGAATCAGCTAGAGTGGCATCACTTGACTTGGTTCAAGTATCACCTTCAGATGCATCGCCTTTGGTTTGTAAGCTTTTAGATTATGGTAAACATGTCTTTGATAAGAAAAAAAGCTTATCTTCATCAAAGATAAAGGTTAAAAGAAGCACCACAAAAGAAATAAAATTTAGACCTTCTACAGATATCGGTGACTATAATATTAAATTAAAAAAGGTTAAAAGCTTTATTCTTGACGGAGATAAGACTAAAATAAGCGTCCGATTCAGAGGTAGGGAAATATTGAACAGTGATATGGGCCTTAATTTACTAAATAGATTAAGAGACGAGCTGGAAGATATTGCCCAGGTGGACCAAGAGCCTTCTCTTGAGGGCAGGCAGTTGCTTATGGTTCTTTCTCCTTTGAAGAAGAAGTAAATATAAATTTTATAAGAAGAATAATATGGGATATAAATTAAAAACACATTCTGGAGCTGCTAAGCGCTTTAAGAAGACAGGTACGTCTGTTAAGAGCAAAAGTGCAAATAGAAATCATATCCTTACTAAACAGTCTACAAAAAGAAAAAGACATAACAGAGGCTTAAACAAACTATCAGGGATAGTTCTTAAAATGGCTTCAAAATTAATAAGAAGATAAATCATGCCAAGAACTACCAAATCAGTAACAGCAAAAGCAAAACATAAGAAAGTACTTAGTGCTACTAAAGGGCATTACGGTGCTAGAAGTAGATTATTTAGAACTGCTAAACAGTCTAATATCAAATCTTTGCAATATGCCTTTAGAGATAGAAAAAATAAGAAAAGAGCATTCAGAGCACTTTGGATTGCAAGAATTAATGCTGGAGCCAGAGAGCTTGGTGTCTCATACTCTGTACTTATTAATTCTTTGGCTAAAAAAGATATTGCTTTAGATAGAAAAATCCTTTCTGATATAGCCATTACTGATAACGCAACTTTTGAGAAGATTGTAAAAACAGCTACTAGCTAGATATACTGGTTTCATGCCAGAATATAAAGATATTTCACCCCCCGAGCTAATCAAAGATAGGGGTTCCCTTCATCCAATAAATCACATGAAAGACTCCATCATGAGTCTATTGGTTTCCTATGGCTTTGAAATTGTTGATGGGCCTGAAATTGAAACAGAAGAATTTAATTTCGATATGCTTAATATTAAAAAATCACATCCCGCAAGACAGATGCATGACACTTTTTATGTTGAAAACAAATCAAATCTTCTAAGGACTCATACTTCGCCTGTTCAAATAAGAGGTATGCTTGAAAAAAAACCGCCACTAGCATTTATTTCGGGTGGAAAAGTTTATAGAAAAGATGATGATGCTACCCATTTACCAATGTTCCATCAGGTTGAGGGTATATATGTTGATGAAAATGTAAGCTTTGCTCAGCTTAAAGACCTAATTTATAAAATTATTCACTCACTTTTTGGTGATGATGTTGAATTAAGATTTAGACCCTCATATTTTCCATTTACTGAGCCTTCTGCAGAGGTTGATATCTTATCAAAAGAGGGTAAGTGGCTTGAAATACTTGGGTGTGGAATAGTTAATCCAGTTGTTTTAGATAATTGCAATATAGATTCTAATAAATATAGTGGTCTAGCCTTCGGTCTTGGTATTGAAAGAATAGCCATGCTTAAGCATGGGGTAATCGATATAAGAGAGTTCTATAAGTCTAACTTAGATTTTTTAATTCAGTTCAAATGAAAATAGCATATAGTCATCTAGTTCATTGCATAGAAGAAAAACCGAGCATTGAACAAATATCAGATAAATTATTTCAACTTGGCCATGAACACGAAATTGATGGGAGCATTTTTGATATGGAATTCACTCCTAATAGAGGAGATTGCTTATCTATAAATGGCTTACTAAGAGATTTAGCAGTTTTTTATACAGTTGATCTTAATCAAGAGGTATTTACTGAAAAACTAAATGAACTGCAATTAGATTTCGAGAATTTATCAGAAAGCACCTGCCCCAAAATATCATTTCTTAAATTAGAAATTGAAAATATTCCTGAGACTTATAAAGGTTCTTTGGATAATTACCTTAAAGATTTAAGTTTAAATAAAAATAATTTATTTACGGATGTTTCTAATTATCTTTCGTATGAGACAGGCCAGCCAACACATTGCTATGATGCGAGCACAATGAGCGGCAAGATTATATTCCATGAAATAGATAAAAATGAAGAGTTTGAAACATTGCTTGATAAAAAAATTACTCTTTCAGGTAAAAATTCAGTTTTTTCATTAAACAATAATGTTATCAATCTTGCAGGTATAGTTGGTGGAAAGAGTACGTCTTGCTCAACTAACACAAAGACAGTAATTGTTGAATGTGCATTTTTTCAACCAGAAGCAATTATAGGTAAATCTGTAAAGTATGATATTCAATCTGAAGCATCTCATAAATTTGAAAGAGGCGTTGATCCTGATTGTCATGATAGGGTGCTCAGAAGATTTATTAAGCTTGTTAGCGAACATGCAAATATAAAAGATATGTCTATTATTTCTTATAAATCTAAAGACAATCCAATTACTCAAATGCCAGTTAATGTTGGCAAAATAAATCAAATTATCGGAATTAATATAAGTGAAAAAGAGTACTTAAGTTATCTTTCAAAACTAGGGTTTATTGTTGAGGAAGGCTTAATTGAAGTGCCATCGTTTAGAAGTGATGTTAAAACGCAAAATGATTTAGCAGAAGAGGTAGCAAGAGTTATAGGCTATGACAATATTTCAACATCAAAGATAACTATTCCAAACAATGAGAGAACAAATCATAAAGCTATTGAAAATAAATTAAGATATTTTCTACTAGATAATGGTTTTTATGAAGTCATTAACTCTCCATTTGTTAATTTATCCTCAGAAGAGGCAATAAAAGTTGATAATCCGTTGGATTCAAACAGAGAATATCTTCGAACCAATATAACTAATTCCTTGGTGGACAACCTTTTATTTAATGAAAGAAGGCAAAAAGATTCAATAAAGCTTTTTGAGATATCAGATGTTTATTCATTCGGCAACGGCATTAATAAAAAAAGAAAGTTATCTGTTATTGCAAGCGGAAGAGTGGGAGAAAATTACAAAGACTTCTCAAAAAAAATTAATAAAAAATATCTTGAGATATTATTTCAAGAAATACTTCCAAATGAAGTATTTAACTTTAAAAAACTATCAAGAGAGTTTTTAGATACAAAAATAAAGAATGAAATAATTAGTCTAGAGGTTGATATTGATAAATTCCCTTATGATATTCTTTCTTATAAAGAAATATCTAGCCCTCCTGATAATTTTAATGAATATAGACCTATTTCAGATTTACCATCCTCTATTAAAGATATTTCGTATTCAGTAAAGGATTTCAGTAAAATTAAGAACCTCACAGATTTATTGCTTAATTATCAAAGCGACATTGTTAAAAATGTTTTTATTTTTGACTATTTTAAAAATGAAAAAATAGATGAAATAAAAATTGGCTTTAGGTTTGTCTTCCAATCAAAGATAGCGACATTAACTGCATCAGAGATCGATATGATTTATAATGAAATAATAACTAAAACTCAAGATATTAAGGGCATAACGATACCAGGCATGAAGAAAAATATATGAGCATCACTAAAAAAAATATCATAAAAAATATAAATAAGGAAACTGCAATATCAATTGAGGATGCGTCTATCTTAGTGGAATCATTTCTAATGTTAGTTAAGAAACATGCAAAATTAAATAAAGTTAAATTGAGTGGCTTTGGTACCTTCTGTTTTAAAAAAACACCTAAACGTATTGGAAGGAACCCTAAAACCTCTGATTCATATATAATACCAATTCTAAATAAACTAAATTTTAAACCCTCTAATATATTAAAGGATAAGATAAATTAATGAATAAATTCCTTGTTACAACATTATTAATTACTTCAGCTGCTATTTTCTCTCAAGAGCTAGATGAGTCGTATTTGAAAAGTCTTCCTGATAATATACGAGAGGATGTTCTTTTAAAAATAGATCAACGCGATGAGGATGAAAAACCTATTTACAGAAGGCAGTCCTCTATGATAGATAAGCCCTTTTCAGAAGAAGAAATGGAAGCTAGGAAGAAAAGAAATAGATTTGGAGATAATATCTTCGATACAATGCAGTCTTCATTTATGCCTATAAATGAGCCAAATTTAGATAGTTCTTATGTTCTAGATTTTGGTGATACTCTTGAATTACAGTTGATTGGACAAAAAAACTCTATCGATAACCTTTCTGTAAAAAGAGATGGTTCAATTAATATTCCAGAAATAGGAAAGTTATTTGTATCTGGCCTTCCACTTGATGATGTAAATAAACTAATCAAAGCAAAGATCAGTGCTGCTTTTATAGGAGTGGAGGCTTTTATAACCTTGGTTAATATAAGGGATATACAAGTTCTTGTTACTGGTAATGCATACAACCCTGGCATATACACACTTAACGGTAACTCAAATATTTTGAATGCCTTGAGTATGGCAGGTGGAGTAGATATAAATGGTAGCTTCAGAAAAATCGATCTAATTAGAAATAATGAAGTTATAAAATCAGTCGACTTATACGATATTTTTATATATGGAAAATCGGGTTTTGGAGAAAGATTAAGATCTGGAGATTCTATAATAGTAAGGCCGTCAATGAAAATGGTAACTATTTCTGGTGCTGTTAAAAGGCCTGCTTTGTATGAATTAACTGAGGATAATAACTTTTCTGACTTAATAGATTATGGTGATGGGTTCGCAGATAATGCTAATTTAGAAACTTTAAGAATAGAAAGACCTTTAAAAGATGATACCTCCTTCATTGATATATTAGATCTAGATGAACTTTCTAACATTGACGTCAGGTCCAGCGACAGGCTCAATGTTAGGGCCTTTGATAGAAGAACTGTAACAATTTCCGGTGCTATCAATACTCCAGGAGTATATACAATTTCAAAAGGTGAAACATTGTCATCATTGATTAGTAAAGCTCAAGGTTACAAAGATAACGCATATCCTTTTGGCGGAATACTTATCAACGAAACAGCTTTAGCACTAAATGTGGTTGCTGCAGAAAAACTTTATAAGTCGTTTGTTCAAAGGTTGGTTACAAAAGGTGATGCTCTTTTTGCATCCGAATCCTTACCTTTTATTTTAGATGAGCTCAAAAAAACTGAAATATCTGGAAGGGTGATGGCTGAGTTTGATCTT
Organism: gamma proteobacterium SCGC AAA076-P13; assembly: GCA_000384935.1. Lineage (GTDB taxonomy): Bacteria > Pseudomonadota > Gammaproteobacteria > Magnimaribacterales > D2472 > SCGC-AAA076-P13. The sequence goes on from ARRA01000002.1 coordinate 48,330, forward strand.
GATGTGATTGAAGCTAACAAGGATTTAGATACAACCCTTGATAATAATGACCAAATAATAATACCCATTAAAAGCGAACAGGTTTATATATTTGGAGAAGTAAATCAGCCTGGAGCTATAAGATACAAGCCTTCCAAAAGTGTTACAGATTATATTGCAGGTGCCGGAGGTGCCATAGAAAGCTCAGACGTTGATAATACATTTGTTATTCATCCTAATGGCGAGGTAAATAGAATAAGCAATGTCAGTAGGTTGTCTATCTTAAATAATCGAAACAATGAGATTTTAATATATCCTGGATCCGTTATTTATATCCCTCGAGAAGTTAAATCAAGAGATGCCTCAATGACTGCATCAATATGGGCTCCAATTGTGAGCTCTGCAGCTACTAGTATAACTGCACTAAGCGTTTTAAATAGCAATTAAATCATGAGGTTTTTTTTTCATTAATTTTTACTATTTCAGTAAGCGCTAATTATTATGAAGATTCTAATATCTCATATAACTCATTTGGCCAGGTAGGATTAATACAAACGCCAACAGCAGATTCCAAACAAGAGGGATCTATTTCTCTTACTATCAATAAAAATGATATTTGGAAATTTGGTACTCTATCCGTATCACCATTTAATTGGCTTGAAGCAAGTTATTTTTATTATAGGCCTTCAGATTTAAGATGGGAGGGTAATAATGTTGCTGGGCATTATCTAGATAAAGGGTTCAATGTAAAATTTAAATATAAATCAAAAAATAATAATAGGCCTAATTTGGCTATTGGTTTTGATGATTTTGCAGGAACTGGTTATTTCACAAGAGAATATATCGCAGCAACTCAAAACTTGGGAGATATAAGGGTTACTGCTGGCCTGGGATGGGGTAAATACGCAGGAGATAATAGCTTTGATAACCCACTTTCTTTCTTATCAGATAAATTAAATGTAAGACCTAGCACTTCAAGCAACTTTAGTCTTGGGGGAACCCCATCTTATGATAAATGGTTTCGAGGCAATTCAGCATTATTTGGCGGTTTAGAATATTTTGTACCTAATCGAAATGGATTAAGTATTAAATTAGAATATGACCCATTTAATTATTTGGATTTTTCTGCTAAAAATAGAGGTGATGCCTCATTTGATCTAAGAAAAAAAGACTCCAATATTAATTTAGGCCTTAGTTACCCATTCAATAAATTTTTAACTGTTGATGCATCTTTTATTAAAGGCAATACTTTTAATTTAAGCTTTACCATCGGCACCACCTTTAATGATCAACTAAGTAAGAAACAGAAATTTAATCCATCTCTTGATATTAAAGAAAGTAAAGAACATTCAAAAATAGAATTTTATGAAAGCATACTTCTCAATTTAAATAATAATAATTTATTTTTACAAACAGCTTCTCTTAAAGAAAATGAATTAGATGTTTCCATTTCAACTTCTCAACATAGAAATGCCATCAGATCATCATCTTATGCAGCATCAATTGTTCAAAAGGTTGCTGAAAAGCATGAAATAGATATCAATCAAATTAATATTAGTCATATAAACGCTGGCATTGAGTTAAATAATATTAAATATATAGCCAATCATATTAATAATGATAATTTGCCTATTGAATTATTAGTAAGGAATACTGCTCTTGAATCAGGGGATCCAACGGGGTTCGAGAAAGATGAATTTAAACCAAATATTGATTTTCCTGTGATTTTCTCATCCATAAGTCCTACTTTAGTAACACACATTGGAAATCCTGAAAAATTCTTTTTTGGAGGCGTTAATTTACAACATATAAGCGAAATTCAATTTAGTAGAAATTTATTATTGAGTACTGAGTTTAATACCAGAGTTTATGATGATTTTGAAAATACTATTTCTGGACCAGGTTCTGTTATGGAGCATGTCAGAACAGATTTAGTTGAGTACCTTAAAGAAGATGACATGGTTATATCAAGAATGCAATTAGACTACGTTTGGTCTCTAAGAAAAGATACTTATGCAAAATTAAGCGGTGGAATTTATGAAACTATGTTTGCTGGATATGGAATAGAGACCTTATATAAACCATTTGATAAAAATTATAGTTTAGGGTTTGAAATATTTTATGTAAAACAAAGATCATTTGACCAACGCTTTTCATTTAAAGATTACAGCACTGTAACTGGACACCTTAACTTTGGGTATAGCCTTCCGCTTGGTATTGAATCTAATATAAGCTATGGAAGATATTTAGCAAAAGATGATGGTTTTACCTTTGATTTAGGTAGAAGAACAAGAGCGGGGTTTAAGGCTGGAATTTATTTCACAAGAACTAATGTATCAGCTGAAACTTTTGGAGAAGGAAGTTTTGATAAAGGGTTTTATTTTCAAGTACCTATGGACTTATTATCAGGTAGTTACAATGGTAATTACTCAACTTTTAAAATATCGCCATTAACAAGAGATGGTGGTGCAAAATTAATACATGATAAAGATTTAAAAGGTCTTATATATAACTCAACTTATAATGAGTTAAGTCAACAATGGAGAGGGCTCCTTAACTAAATTAATTTATTTTATGCAAAAAAATAGCGGGTTAACCCGCTATTTTTATTTTTTACTTATTAAGTTCCAGTTGAAGTACTTGTTGAAGTACTTGTTGAAGTACTTGTACTTGTTGAGGTACTTGTAGTGGTACTTGTACTAGTTGAAGTACTTGGTGCAGTTGTTGGAGTTGTTGTTGTACTTGTACTTGGTGCAGTCGTTGGTGCAGTCGTTGGTGCAGTCGTTGGTGCAGTCGTTGGTGCAGTCGTTGGTGCAGGGCTACTGCTACCTCCAGAATCTAGCAATGCTGCTGCTGCTGCAACAGCCGCAGCTATCGCTCCTGGGCTGAGTGATGTATCCTCTTCAACACTTTCTTCAGATTTAGCATCTGCCTCATCATTTGATACGTCTTGAGCAATTATTTGTGTTGAAAACATACCAGCAAAGAAACTGAATACTGTTCCCCATAAAACTCTAAACTTTGATTTTAATAATTTTGCCATTTTTATACTCCACCTTGTAAAAAATTCTTAAATTTCACCAATGTCATTTAACTAACTTAGTTGACTTACAAACGATTATAATTGAAAAATAATGTATTGCATACAAAAAAAACACTTATTAAAGACATTTAGAGATATTTTTGGGTTTTTAAATGTATAAATTGTACACATATATTGAATTATGTATATTTCAATGTATGGTCGGGATGGCCGGATTTGAACCGACGACCACTACACCCCCAGTGTAGTGCGCTACCAGGCTGCGCTACATCCCGCTTTGCGTATAAAATATTTATTGTGAGGTTGTTTTTTTCTATAAAAATTAATAAGGTAATATATACATAATATTACAAAAACTCTAATTAAATATGAAACAAATATTTTTACTAATTCCAATTTTACTTGGATCTAGCCTCTTAATATCAGATGATCTCAGCGTTCCCAATTCCTCAGGGATTTCTAACGGATTTTATAAAAATGGAGTAATCAATTGGAATGATATTCCATATGCACTTCCGCCTATTGGTGAATTAAGATGGAAAGCTCCTCAAAAAATTGCCAAAAATAACGAATTTATTAAACCAAAAGATAATAATTTTTGTATACAAAAACCGAGTGGAATGGGTGGCTCTGAGTCTTCAGGGGATGAATTTTTTTCAGGATCTGAAGATTGCTTGTACCTTGACATAAAAGCACCAAAATTTAAGTCTGATAAATTATTGCCTGTGATGTTTTGGATTCATGGGGGAGGGAACACATCTGGGCTTAAGGATATTTATGATTTTTCAAAAATGGTTAGAAAGCATGATGTAATAGTTGTAACCATTAATTATAGGCTAGGTCCTTTTGGTTGGTTTACACACCCTTCCATTCAGAGTTTACAAAATGACAATGATAAATCTTCAAATTTTGGAACTTTAGATATTATTGCCGCATTAGAGTGGGTTAAATTTAATATATCTTTGTTTGGAGGCAATCCAAATAACGTAACTATATTTGGAGAGTCTGCTGGTGGGCATAATGTTTTTAGTTTGCTTGCTTCAAAGAAAGCAAAGGGGCTTTTCCATAAAGCAATTAGCCAATCTGGATATACCACTTCCATTTCATCAGAAAAAGCTTACAGGCAAGAAGAGCCTTCTCCTACTTCTGATCACACAAGTTGGAAAATTGTTAATAAGATTTTGGTTAAAGCCAAACTATCGCCCCAAACAGATTTGTCTAATATTGAGTTAAGAAAGATTCTCAAAGAATTAGATGCTAGAGATTTCTTTATACATTATTCAGATAGGCCTTCGTATCAAGAAATCCCTCTATTAACTGCTGATGGTATTGTAGTTCCATTTGATGGCTTAAAAAAAGCACTCGCTGATAAAAACCATGTCAATATTGTTCCAACAACAGCTGGCTCAAATAAAGATGAAGTTAAATTATGGTTAGCCTCTGCTGAGTATTTTGTTGGCCTAAAGTATTCCTTTTTTGGATCTTTATTGGGCGTTCCACGAGTTGCATTAAAAGATGAAGCAGCGTTTGAACTATTTAATAGTTATAGAAGCAGAGCCTGGAAAATAAGAGGGGTAGACAACCCCTTGAGAAGCTTGGCTTCTATAGGAAATAATGAACTCTATGCTTATAGATATGATTGGGATGACCATAGAAAATGGCCTGTAGCAAATTTTAAGAAATTAATTGGAGCTGCCCATGCCACTGAAATTCCTTTATTAACAGGCAATAATAAACTTGTTGGTGACTATGGGTTTTTAATATACCCCAAAGGCCCTTCAAAATTTTTTACATCAAAAAATATGATGAGTTTCTGGGCAAACTTTGCAAAGACAGGTAAGCCTGGCACATCTTCAAATAAACAAGAATGGACTAAATACAATGGATTGGATGAGATGGAATCTAATTTCATGGTCCTTGATAACAGAAAGAATTTAAAAATGAACAAAGATCAGAATTCTTTTAAATCGCTTATTAATGATTTGTACTATGAAAAAGATATTACTGATTTAGAAAAATGCGTAGTTCTTCTTCAAATGCTCACCTTTGTAGGTGATGATTTGTATGATGATTATGTTAATTTCTACCCAGGCAATTGTAACAGAAGAGATGCGGAGAATTTTTTAAGAGCAAATGCTAGCTTTATAGACTATTAAAAAATTAAATATCTATTTTTTAGCTTTATTTTTTAACCTTAGCACATCTAAATCTTTTAAATTAATAAGATCAGCAATTCTTCTTATTAATCTCTCCTCATTAACATCTAAGACATTGTCAGCATATGCAACGTTCCATAGATAGTGAATTAATTCGAGTTTATCTTCTATGGTAAAGTCATTATTTATATCTGAAATAAATTCATGAAATGAAACGCTGTTTTTACTATAATTTTTAATCAAATCAAGAATTTCATCTGGGTTTTTATCAACATTTTCAGTTACTTTTTCTATTTCCTTTAAAAGGCTATTCAATTCATCATCAGATATACTTCCATCAGATCTCGCAACTTCGTATGCTAAAACACAAGCAACTAAATCTATCTCAAAATTATGTTTATTAATGTCTGCTTCTTCCTTTTTATTTTTACTTTTAAAATAACTAAACATGCTATGAGCTTCCCTCAATTTTTTTTAATTCCTCTTCGAATCTTAACATTAATGATTTTCTTGCAGGTTTAAAAAAAGTTGCTATTAAAATCTTTAAATCTAGTTGAATGCTTTTGTTAGAAATATACAGAGCATCAATTTTTGATAATTTGACTGGCTCACTCATATCATAACCCAGCACTTGTCCTAACCCTGATATTCCAGGAACAACATCAAATACTTTTCTTTTAAGCCTTTCCTCTTTTAATTGTAATTGAGTATCCAGCCCAGGCCTAGGGCCAATTAATAGCAAGTCTCCTCTAATAAAATTTATTAATTGAGGTAGCTCATCTACTTTAGCAAGACGAAGAATTGAACCTATTTTTAGATAATTTGATTTATCAACTTCATGCGTTCCAAGGTTTGGAGTAGTTTTATACATGGTTCTAATTTTATAAATGTTAAAACTTTTCAAGTCCTTGCCTATCCTTTTTTGTATAAAGAATACTGGCATGCCATCTTCTAAAAGAATTAAAAATGCAGAGAATACAATTATCGGCATTAGAATAAAAAGACTTATTAAGGTAAAAATTTTTAATAAAACATTTAACATTTTTTGTATTATATATAAAGTAAATTTATTTGCATGAGTATCATAGAATAGTAATTTATTGACTTTAAATGAAAGGTTATTTTAAAAATTTATACTGATTTTAATCTTGATGATTTAATAGGTACAATAACGCACTTATCTTTGATATCAACAGCCGAAGGGATACAATACCTGAGTACTAATTAGGGCTTAAAAATGCACTCAAAAACAATAGGTAATAGTTTAAGAAATCTTACAAGAAGAAAAAAATTAATATTACTGATTCTTGCTGATTGCTTGATAGCTTTTCTATGTTGGGTTGTTTTTGGTCCTCCATTTTCATTTATGATTGCATCCAACTTCGAATTAAGTCTGTATCAGTTAATTAAAGACAATATTTTGAGTTTTATAATTCCTTTCTTTTTTACATTTTTTTATTTTGTGTGGTCTGGCTTCTATTTATCTTTAATGAAGTTCTTTGATTCAAAAGACTCAATTTTCAGAGCTTTGATTGGGTCTCTAATCTTTGGTAGTTTCTGGGGGGTAACCTATTTATCTCAATATGAGGTTATTAGAACTGATTATTTATCTACTGTTATTTTGCAGGCGTTTCTTTTATCTTCAGTTTTTTATGCATTTCTTCAAATTTCTAGAGATATTGCCCAGCTAATCATATATCCAAAAAATGAACGCTTTAATGGTAAACCTGTTTTAATTTATGGAGCTGGTGCTGCTGGAAATGAGCTATATCAAGCTATTAAAGTAAACTCAGCTATCAGAGTAGTAGGATTTTATGATAACTCTCCTACTTTAAGTGGAGCTGAGATAAATAATATTAAAATTTATGGCAAGCACAAGCATATTAAAAAACTCTCTGAAAAATACCGCGGAATGGAGATATATTTAGCTATCCCAAGCTTATCAATTGATGAAAGGAGAAGGATAATTAGCAGCTTAGAGAGCTATAAGGTAGCAATAAGATCAATGCCAGCTTTGCATGAAATTGTTGAGGATGAAAAGGCGTTACTCCAAATGCAGGAACTATCTATCGATGAAATTTTGCCTAGAAACATTGTAAGAAGATCAGTTATACGTTTTGAGAATAAAACTATCTTAATAACTGGTGCTGGAGGCTCTATTGGCTCCGAAATTGTTAGACAAATTCTAAGAGGCAATCCAAAGAAAATAGTTTTATTTGAGCTTTCAGAAATCAATCTTTATTCTATTGAGGGTGAGGTAAATGCAATCAAAAAAAGCAAAAATATTCTTACAGAAGTGATTCCAATTCTAGGGGATGTCAAAAATAAAAAAAGACTTTCTGAGGTTTTACAACGCCATTCTGTAGATATAATTTATCATGCTGCCGCTTACAAACATGTACCAATAGTTGAATATTTTGAAAATATTACAGAAGGGATTAAAAATAATATTTTTGGTACGAAATCAGTATGCGACGCTGCTATAGAAAATAATATTTTTAAAGTTGTTGTGGTTTCAACTGATAAAGCAGTAAGGCCAACAAATGTAATGGGAGCATCTAAAAGATTTGCTGAAATGATTGTACAGTCTCTAAATGACCAAAATCAAGATCATATATTTTGTATGGTCAGATTTGGAAATGTTCTCAACTCCTCAGGCTCTGTTATTCCTCTATTTCGAAAACAAATTTCTGAAGGTGGACCAATTACACTCACAGATAAAAGAGTTACCAGATTTTTTATGACAATAGCCGAAGCTTCAAGCTTAGTAATTCAAGCGGGCGAACTTGCTAAAGGCGGAGATGTTTTTATTTTAGATATGGGTGAACAGGTTAAAATATTAGATCTTGCTGAAAAACTAATATATTTATCAGGTAGAAATATAATGCAAGAATCTAACGGTGAGGGAATTGAAATTCAAGAAGTTGGGCTGAGACCAGGTGAAAAATTATTTGAAGAATTATTGATATCAGGTGAAGAAATCAAAACTTCTAATGAGAAAGTTTTCAAATCTAATGAGAAATTTTTACCCAAAGAAGAATTAGATAAGGCAATAAATGAGCTTAAAAAAGCTATTAATGAAAATGACCATTTTAAAATTAAAGAAATTCTTATAAATACTGTTGAGGGGTATTCAACAAAGGATTAATAATTATGGAGCTACTAAATCTTGATGAAGAACTAAAAACTGCAAAAGACGCCGCTATATCTGCCGGAAGATTACTTTATGAAAATAAGAACGATTTAAACAAATCAATATTTTCTTCAGATACAGATATTAAACTTAAAGCGGATATAGAAGCTGAAGATCTTATAAAATCAATTCTTATAAAAGAATCTTCTTTTCCAATCCTAGCCGAAGAAAGTGGAAAGCCTGAAGGCGCTTTAGAAGAAACTTTTTGGGTTGTTGATCCTCTTGATGGAACAGCAAACTATGCAAGAAATATACCCCTATGTTGTGTCTCTATAGCATTGATGAATAAGATGAAGCCAGTTATTGGTGTTGTTTATGATTTTAATAACAATAATCTCTATGAAGGTAGTTTCGACGGAGAAGCAAAATTAAATGAAAGTATTATAAGAGTATCTGATGTAAATGAACCCAAAGAAGGTATTTTGGTAACTGGTCTTCCAAATAATACCGATTATTCAGATTCAGCACTATTAAAAATGGTTAAAGATTTTCAGGAATGGAGAAAAGTAAGAATGATAGGTTCTGCTGCTATCGCATCTTGTTTTATTGCTTCTGCTAAAGCTGATGTTTATAAAGAATTTGGAACTTATCTATGGGATGTGGCTGCTGGGGCGGTCATTGTAAATGCTGCTGGTGGAAAAGCAGAAATAACAAACTTTAGAGATAATTATCAAGTAGATGTTCATTTCTCAAACTCAAAAATTATAGATTAACTAATGAAAAGTATTATTTGGTTCAGAAATGATCTAAGAATAGATGACAATCCGGCAATGAGAGCTGCTTATGATAACTCGGCCGAAGTTCATGCAATATTTTTATATTCTAAAGACCAATTAGAAAAACATAATGAAGCTAATGTAAAGATAGATTTTCTTATAGAAAATTTAAAGTCCTTAAGCGATAGCCTTGAAAAGCTTAATATTCCCTTATCAATTATAGAAAGCTCCGGATTCGATGAGAACCCTCAAATTATTTTAAAAACTGCAAAAGAAAGAGATATAGATAAAGTGTTTTTTAATAAACAGTTTGGAGAAGACGAACAAAAAAGAGATAAACAAGTTGTAACTATATTAAAAACCTCTAACGTCAAAGCAGAATCTTTTAATGATCAAATAGTCTATGAAGCTGGCTCTATAAGAACTGGTCAAGACAACCCTTACTCAGTTTTTACACCATTTAAAAGAAAGTGGGTTGAACATTTTGATATGGAACTTCTGGATATTGAGCATAAATACACACCAATGAATCAAGGAAATTTCAGCTCGAATATTTCGAACTTTAACTTTAATTTTAAAATAGAACATAAGGTTGATATGTCTCTTTGGCCAGCTGGAGAGGAAAGCGCATTGAATAGATTAAAAGGTTTTTTAGAAAATAAAGTCTCTAATTATTCTAAAGATAGAAACGATCCAATAATAGATGGAACTAGTAGAATGTCGCCGTATCTAGCCTTAGGCATCATATCCTCTAAACGGTGTATTCTTGAAGGCTTGAAATTAAATAATTTTGAATTTAATTCAGGTAATAATGGAATTACCAAATGGATTGATGAAATTGTTTGGCGTGAATTTTATAGAAATATTATGTTTTCTTTTCCAAAAGTTGGTCGCAATCAACCATTTCAAGATTTTTCTAAATCTATACAGTGGAGGTTTGAAGAGACAGAGCTCCACGCATGGAAAACTGGTATGACTGGCTTTCCTATTATTGATGCGGCAATTAGGCAACTACTTAATGAGGGATGGATGCATAATAGATTGAGAATGGTAGTTGCAATGTTTTTCACAAAAAATATGCTGCATGACTGGAGGCTCGGTGAAGCTTATTTTATGCAGAATCTAATAGATGGTGATTTTGCATCTAATAATGGAGGTTGGCAGTGGAGTAGTTCAACTGGAACAGACGCAGCTCCATATTTTAGAATTTTTAACCCTATAACTCAGTCAACAAACTTTGATAAAGAGGGATTATTTATCAAAAAATATGTTCCAGAGTTAAAAGATTTAGATAAATCAGTTATTCACGATCCCTCAAAAGAGCATAGAGAGTATTGTGGCTATCCTGACCAAATACTTGATCTAAAGTCATCTCGTTTAAGAGCTATTGATACTTTTAAAGCAGCAAAAAGCTAATACATTTTTTATAGTTAACCTTTTTTTTCTTCTGTATACTTTATAAATAATTGACTATTTAGATGAGGTTCTTATGAGTAGTTTTCTTTCAGATTTAGAGATAGCGAATCAGGCAAATAAAAAACATATTTATGATATTGCAAAACAAATCGATGTTCCTGAAGAAGCACTTATTGTTTATGGAAATGATAAAGCAAAAATTAATTATGATTTCTTAGATAAGTGTCGAGACAAAAAAGATGGCAAGTTAATTTTAGTAACTGCAATTTCTCCAACACCAGCTGGAGAGGGAAAGACAACAACGAGTGTAGGTTTGGTAGACGGGCTTTGCCATAATGGGAAAAAGGCCATGATTTGTTTGAGAGAACCTAGTCTTGGACCATGTTTTGGCATGAAAGGAGGAGCAGCAGGTGGTGGCTATGCTCAAGTAGTTCCAATGACAGATATAAACCTTCATTTCACAGGCGACTTTCACGCAATTGGCGCAGCGCATAATTTATTATCAGCACTAATAGATAATCATATTCATTGGGAAAATGATTTAAATATTGATCCTAGAAGAATTACTTGGAAAAGGGTTGTTGATATGAATGATAGATCATTGAGAGATATCACTTGCGGTTTGGGTGGAACAGGTAATGGCATTCCACGCCAGAGTGGCTTTGATATTACAGTTGCATCAGAGATTATGGCCGTTTTTTGTTTAGCTAATGACTTAGAGGATTTAGAGAATAGAATTGGTAATATTGTATTTGCCTATACTAGAAAACTTGAACCGGTAAAAGTTCATCAATTAAAAGCGCAGGGAGCACTTACAGCCTTGCTAAGAGATGCATTTCAACCCAACTTGGTCCAAACATTGGAAAATAATCCAGCCCTTATGCATGGCGGTCCATTCGCAAATATTGCGCATGGCTGTAACTCCGTTATTGCTACAAAGACAGCATTAAAACTTGCTGATTATGTTGTTACAGAAGCTGGTTTTGGTGCGGATTTAGGAGCAGAAAAATTCTTTGATATAAAATGCCGTAAAGCAGGACTTTCTCCTGATGCAGTTGTTCTAGTTGCTACTACAAAGGCTCTTAAAATGCATGGTGGTGTTAAAAAAGAAGATCTGAAAGAAGAGAATATCGATGCGGTAAAAGAAGGGTGTAAAAATTTAGCCAAACATATAAGAAACATTGGGCATTTTGGTGTTCCAATTACAGTTGCAATAAATGAATTTTATACAGATACAGAGAACGAGCATCAAGCAATAATTGATTTTTGTAAAAATCTAAATGTTGTTTGTAAGATTTCTTCTCATTGGGAAAATGGTGGTGCTGGTGCATCTGATCTTGCAACTCATGTTGCTGATTTAGTAGATTCTAGTGAATCATCTTTTAGAACTTTATATGATGATGAAATGTCTTTGTGGGACAAGACAAGACATATAGCGAGAACCATTTATGGTGCAGAAGATATACTTGCTGATAAGCGCGTAAGAGATAAATTTGCTCAGTTTGAAAAAGAAGGATTTGGTAAGTACCCCATTTGTATGGCAAAAACCCAGTATAGCTTTTCAACAGACCCACTTTTAATGGGAGCTCCAACTGGGCATGATGTCCCTATTAGGGAAGTAAGGTTGTGTTCAGGTGCTGAGTTTATAGTAGTAGTCTGCGGTGCAATTATGACTATGCCAGGATTACCAAGAAAACCTGCATCTGAGGCTATTGGCGTAGATAAAGATAAAAATATTGAAGGACTATTTTAAAAATCTAAATAGTTTACATATATCAATTTGTGTATAATTTGGCTCAACATTCACAAGGAAAAATAAATGAAAGATAAATTAAAGTTTTATATTAATGGTCAATGGGTTGAATCTGAATCTAATGAAAAAATTGAGGTTATAAATCCAGCCAATGAAACTATTGTTGGGCATGTAACTGCAGGAACAAAAGAGGATATTGATAGTGCTGTTAAGGCAGCAACAAATGCATTTAAAACATATCAATTTTCATCTAAAGATCAACGAATAGAGCTACTCAATAATGTAATAGCCGAGTATGAAAATAGATATCAAGATTTTGTAGATACTATCACTGAAGAAATGGGTGCACCTTTATGGCTATCATCTAAAGCCCAAGCATCAACAGGAATCAAAAATTTAAATGAAACTTTGGATGCTCTTAAAGAGTATGAGTTTGAAAAAGAAGAGGGCGATTATATTTTAATGAAAGAGCCAATTGGAGTTGTAGGAATGATCACTCCATGGAATTGGCCCATGAATCAGATTACAACAAAGGTCTCTGCAGCATTAGCAGCAGGTTGCACTATGGTATTAAAACCAAGTGAAATATCACCATATTGTGCGATGCTTCTTGCTGAAGTTTTCGATACCGCTGGAGTTCCGGCTGGAATCTTTAATGTTGTTAATGGCTATGGTCCAACTGTAGGAGCTGCATTATCTGAGCACAAATATGTAGATATGATGTCATTTACTGGTTCTACAAGAGCTGGTATTGCTGTTGCACAGGCTTCAGCTACCACTGTAAAACGTGTTCATCAGGAGCTTGGCGGCAAGTCTTCAAATATTATTTTAGATGATGTTGCTGATCTTGAGAGATCGGTCAAAGGCGGAGCAGGACATTGTTTTTTAAATTCGGGACAGTCATGTAACGCACCAACAAAAATGCTAGTTTCATCAACAAACTATGACAAAGCTGTTGAGGTTGCAGGTGCAACAGCAGAAAGTACAACTGTTGGTGATCCTCATGGAGAATTTAGAATGGGGCCAATAGCAAACAAAGCTCAGTATGAGAAAGTACTAAGAATGATAGAGATTGGAATAGAAGAAGGTGCGACATTGGTTGCTGGTGGCACTGAAAGACCAGATGGTTATGACAGTGGTTATTATGTAAAACCAACAGTATTTGCTAACGTTACTCCAGATATGACTATTGCTAAAGAAGAAATCTTTGGACCAGTCCTTTCTATAATTAAATATGAAACAGAAGAAGAGGCAATACAAATTGCCAATGATACAGAGTATGGTTTAGCGGGATATATCCAAGGTGAACCAAGCCATGCACATGAAGTTGCAAAAAAGATAAGAGCTGGCCAAATTATTATTAATGGCGGAGCAAGAGGTACTGGTGCACCATTTGGAGGTTATAAAGCCTCTGGAAATGGAAGAGAGCATGGTCTTCACGGCTTAGAAGAATGTTTAGAAACTAAGGCTGTTATAGCTCCAGGCGCTTAATCTAGTAAGTCAGGTTCTTTTTTAATTATCATATCAAATGCCGGTTGGTAGCTTGCCCAAGCTGCCACATCATTTGCTATAAAGTTTCTTGTTTTTACCGCAGTATCGTGAGGAATAATCACAGGATTTCCTGCAGCCTCTGCCATTAGTTGAGCCTGACAACACCTTTCCATAGACATGTAAAACCATAGAGCGATATCAACTGAAGGGCCAGTAGTTAAAATCCCATGATTCTGAAGGATAATCACTTTCTTATCACCAAGAGCTTTCGCTATTTCATCACCTTCATCAACTTCTTCTACAACACCTGAAAAGTCTTTATACATTCCTTGGGTTTCATAAAAGGCACAAGCATCTTGAGAAATTGGATCTAAAGGCTTTCCTAAGGTTGAAAAGGTTCTTCCATAAATAGAATGAGAATGAGCAGCAGCATTAACATCTGGTCTTGCTGCATGAAGCCTTGAATGAATAGCAAAGGCAGCAACATTTACGTCTTTATCTCCTTGAACTACCTTCCCATCATGATTTACAAGTATTAAATCTGAGACAGATATTTGAGAGAAATGGACTCCTAGTGGATTTACCCAAAAATGATCAGAAAATTCTGGATCTCTTAGTGTGATATGACCCGCAACACCTTCATTAAAACCAAAATAAGCAAACATTCTAAATCCAGCTGCTAATTTCTCTAATTGATTTCTTCTTAGCTCTGCAATATTTGCAAATTCAGTCATTTCTAGGCCTTTACCTTTAAGCGGGAGCCTGCCGTCAGTGATATCTATTTTTATTGGTGAAACATTTGTCATTCTATATCCCTCTATGCATGTTTGAATGTTAAAATAGCTTACCAAAAAAAAGGATTATTATGAAATTTAGAATTGAAAAAGATAGTCTCGGTGAAGTAAAAGTACCGCAAAAGGCATTATGGGGAGCTCAAACTCAAAGAGCTTTAGATAATTTTACTATTAGTGGAATAAAGTTTGCTTTTCCTTTTGGACGATCTTTTATAGAGGCACTAGGAATAATTAAATATTCAGCAGCCTCTGCTAACAACAAATTAAAACTGTTACCTGCCAATAAAACAAAAGCTATAAAGGATGCATCGAAAGAAGTACTTGACGGTTTGTATGATGATTCATTTCCCTTGGACGTATTTCAAACAGGCTCTGGAACGAGCACCAACATGAATGCTAATGAAGTAATTGCAAATGTTGCTTCAAAAAAATCTAAGTTAAAAATTGATGCAAATGATGATGTTAATATGAGCCAAAGCTCTAATGATGTTATTCCAACTGCAATATGTGTAAGTGCTCTCATAGACATGCATAGACTTTTACTACCAAACCTAGATCTTTTAATTAAAGTCATAGACTCAAAAATGAAAGAAGTTAAGGGGAACGTTAAAACTGGTAGAACGCATTTAATGGACGCTATGCCGATAGATTTTTCTCAAGAACTCTCTGGATGGAAGGCTCAGCTTGAATCAAATAAAAAATCTCTTGTTCTAGCAACCCAAAGAATGAATGACCTACCGCAAGGCGGGACAGCTATAGGTACAGGCATTAATACTCATAAAGATTTTTCTAAAACTTTTTGTGCTGAGGTTAACAAGCTAGCTAAATTCAAAACAAAACCAGCTAAGAACTTCTTTCAAGGCCTTAGCTCTGTAGATAATGCAGTTGAGCTATCTTCAGCTTTAAAAAATTTAAGTATTATTTTAATGAAAATTTCTAATGATCTTAGATGGATGAATAGTGGTCCTTTAACTGGTTTGGGTGAAATTGAACTTGAGGCTCTTCAACCAGGAAGCAGTATTATGCCCGGCAAAGTTAATCCAGTTATTCCTGAGGCTGTTGCAATGGCCTGCGCTGATGTCATTGGTAATGATGTGACTGTTACTTTAGCTGGACAGAGCGGTAATTTTCAACTTAATGTAATGCTACCTGTTGTGGCATATAACTTATTAAAAAGTATTAACCTGTTAGGAAATGCAATGCCACTTCTGGCAAATAAGTCTATAAAGACGTTCAAGATTAGTTCTAAAAATATTAATGAATCATTATCTAAGAATCCTATTTTAGTTACAGCACTTAATAGAATAATTGGTTATAGCAAAGCTGCAGCAGTTGCAAAAAAAGCTTATAAAGAAGGCAAATCAATTGTAGATGTTGCTCATGAGGAAACAGGCATTAGTAAAGCAGAGCTTGAAAAATTACTAGATCCTGCAAAGCTAACAAAAGGCGGGATTAGTGGCTAGCTTAAAATCTCAGTCGTGCGAAGCTTGTCAAATTGGAGCACCAAAAGTATCTGAAAATGAGATCGATGAGCTTCTATTGGAGATTCAAGAATGGACTTTGATAAAGGAGCCTATCAAAAAGCTACAAAAAGTTTTTAACTTTAAGAATTATAAAGACTCACTCAATTTCTCTAATAAGATAGCTAAATTAGCTGATGAAGAGGATCATCACCCTCAAATTATTTTAGAATGGGGAAAGGTTACAGTGACCTGGTGGTCGCATAAAATTGAAGGGCTTCATCACAATGATTTTATTTGTGCAGCAAAAACAGATCAATTATTTTAAATAAGACTAAATTATGAAACAAAATGAAAAACCACATCAATCTTTAGCATGGGCAGCCACAGCAATTTTAATTGTTGCAGCCTCTCTAGCAAGTTTTGTACCTGAACTTGAATATCATCATTGGGCATTTATTTCAGCCAATACATTATGGATAATTGTAGGCATATTATGGAAAGAACAGTCACTCATAGTTCTTAATGCAGGACTT
Source organism: gamma proteobacterium SCGC AAA076-P13 (assembly GCA_000384935.1). Taxonomy (GTDB): domain Bacteria; phylum Pseudomonadota; class Gammaproteobacteria; order Magnimaribacterales; family D2472; genus SCGC-AAA076-P13. The sequence goes on from ARRA01000002.1 coordinate 64,867, forward strand.
ACTTTAATTTATATTTTAGGCTTAATTTTTTAAAGCATTACTGTTTAAATAATTCTAGATTTTTTTTTCCTTCAAGTTTTGCTATAATCTCTCATGGACAAGGTAAAATCAAAAGCATTAACGTTTGACGATGTTCTCTTATCGCCTAGGTATAGCGACTTTATTCCTAGCGAGGCATCAACAGAAACAAAACTAACAAGAAACATATCTATCAAGATGCCTCTTATTTCAGCGGCCATGGATACTGTTACAGAATCCCGTATGGCTATAGCTCTTGCAGAAGCAGGCGGAATTGGGATTATTCATAAAAATAACTCTATAGAAGAGCAAATTGCTCATGTAAGAAGTGTTAAAAAATATGAAAGTGGAGTTGTAAGGGATCCCATTACAATCGAATCTGATAAAACAATTGCAGAATTAAAACAGCTAACAGATGAGCTTAATATTTCTGGAATGCCTGTTGTGGATGGAAAGGATCTTAAAGGAATTGTTACCAGTAGAGATTTTAGATATGCAGATGATATGCAAGCACCTGTCTCATCTATCATGACCATATTCGAGAAGTTAATAACGGTCCGAGAAGGAACATCTCAAGATGTGGTTAAAAAACTTATGTATGAAAATAGAATAGAAAAGATTCTAGTTATCGATGACAACAAATCCTTGAGTGGGCTTGTTACGATGAAAGATATTGAAAAATCAGCCGAACATCCAAATGCTACTAAGGATGGGTCTGGAAGATTAAAAGTTGGAGCTGCTTTAGGAACTGGCTCTGATACTCTTGAAAGAGCAAAGGGTTTAAATGATGTTGGAGTGGATCTTTTTGTTATTGATAGTGCTCACGGCCACTCAAAAAATGTAATCGAAACTATTAAAATGATCAAAGGTGAGTTTCCAGATATTGATGTCATTGGCGGTAATATTGCTACTGCTGAAGCAGCAGTTGAATTAGCAAGGGCAGGTGTTGATGCAGTCAAGGTTGGAATGGGCCCTGGTTCTATTTGTACAACACGTATTATTGCAGGAATTGGCATTCCACAAATAACAGCAATTTTAAGTATTAAAGAAGCTTTAAATGGAAGAGACATAGGTATTATTGCAGACGGTGGAATAAGATTTTCTGGAGATATTGCTAAGGCAATAGCAGCAGGCGCTGACTCAGTTATGTTAGGAAGTTTATTTGCCGGAACAGAAGAAGCTCCAGGCAAGGTTGAGTTATTTCAAGGCAGAAGTTTTAAAACATATAGAGGCATGGGATCGATAGGAGCTATGACAGAAAGAGAAGATGCTAATAGGTATTTTCAAGAAGATGTTGCTTCAGATAAATTTGTACCAGAAGGCATTGAAGGAAGAGTGCCATACAAAGGGCTTGTGATTAATGTTATTGATCAATTAATAGGCGGAGTGAGACAAAGCATGGGCTATGTTGGTTGCAGGACTATTCAAGAAATGCAAAGAGATAGCCAATTTGTAGAAATAACTAATGCAGGCATGACAGAAAGCCATGTGCATGATGTAATGATTACAAAAGAAGCACCAAATTACCAAAGAAGTTAAATCTTAAAAATATAGTGACACATTTAGGTACCTCAAAAAAAGAAATTGATACTATATTGGTATTAGATTTTGGCTCTCAATATACCCAGCTCATTGCAAGAAGAATTAGAGAAAGTAATGTCTATTCTGAGATATTACCTTGGGATATCAAAGAAGAAAAAATTCGTTCTATAAATCCAAAAGGGATTATTTTATCTGGCGGTCCAGATTCAGTTACCAATAGCTATACTCCAAGAATTCCTCAAATCGTATTTGATTTAGAAATCCCTATCTTAGGAATTTGCTATGGTATGCAAACTTTAGCTGAACAAATGGGGGGTCAGGTAATATCTGCTGACCATAAAGAATTTGGTCATTCAGAGCTTCAAATTACTAAAGACTGTGTTCTTTTTGATGGATTACAGAAGAACCTAAATGTTTGGATGAGTCATGGCGATCAAGTTCAAGACCTGCCAGATGATTTTGAATTGGTTGCATCGACTGCAACAGCGCCTATTGCAGTTATGCAGCATGAAACCAAGCCTATATTTGCACTCCAGTTTCATCCAGAGGTAACGCATACAGAAGATGGACAAAATGTTTTAGATAATTACTTGTTTAAAGTTTGTAAAGCACAAAAAGACTGGAAAATGAATGATTTAATCACTCAAAGAATTGAGGAAATCAAAAATCAAGTTCAAGATAACAAAGTCCTTTTAGGTCTATCAGGTGGTGTTGATTCTTCTGTAACAGCTGCATTATTACACCAAGCAATTGGCAATAAACTGGTTTGTGTCTTTGTAGACAATGGCCTTTTAAGAAAAGGCGAAGCAGAAGAGGTGATGAATACATTTAAAGAGAATATGAGTCTTAATGTGATTAAATCTGATAGCGAAGAAGTTTTTTTAAGGCATTTAAAGGGAGTAACTGATCCAGAGCAAAAGAGAAAAATAATTGGAAGGACCTTTATAGACGTATTTGATTCTGAAGCTACTAAAATAAAAAATATTCATTTCTTAGCTCAGGGCACTATCTACCCCGATGTTATTGAGTCCTCAGGCTCTGAATCTAAAGAAGCAAGAGTTATTAAATCTCACCACAATGTTGGCGGCCTTCCAGATGAAATGGAAATGGATCTAGTCGAACCTTTAAGAGATCTATTTAAAGATGAGGTTAGAAGAATGGGAGTTGAGCTTGGCCTTTCTGCTGAAATGCTTAATAGGCATCCTTTCCCTGGTCCTGGATTGGGCGTAAGAATACTTGGAGAGATAACTAAAGAAAAAACTAATGTTCTCAAAGAGGCTGACTACATTTTTATTCAAGAATTAATTAAAGCAGACCTCTATAACAAGGTTAGCCAAGCATTTGCTGTCTATTTACCAATCAAGTCTGTTGGAGTTGTTGGTGATGAGAGAAGATATGCAGAAGTCATTGGCCTTCGAGCTGTCGAAACAGTGGACTTCATGACAGCTCGTTGGGCACATTTACCATATGAGTTTCTTGAGCATGTCTCTAATCGGATCGTAAATGAAATAGAGGAAGTCAGTAGGGTGGTTTATGACATTTCAAGCAAACCCCCAGCCACCATTGAGTGGGAATAGTCGTGTTCCTCGCAAACCCCATTCTTAAGGGGTTTAGCATTCTAAAAACAGTTACAAACTCCTCTGTAGACTCCATTCCTTCGTAGCAGTTACAAACTCTGTTACAAACTTACTCGACTATTGCGATTCATTAAATGTTTTTAAGTATTGCGTTTATGTATGTTGAAAAAAAATACAAATTATAATAAGTTATATAATTAGATCCAATTCAAAAAACTTATGAAAAAACTACTTCAAAAAACACAACTCACAATTCTATTATTTACAACTATTTTTTTTAGTACAAGTATATATTCTGAAGGTTGGTTGGATAGTGATGGAAATTACCTTTCAGGCGTTAGAGCAAAAGAAGGTAACCGATTTGATGCTCAAGCATGGGCTCAGGTTAATCAGAGTATGAATTGTGAATTAAATGTCTATCTTAACATGGATTCATTTAGCAATACTCTCCCAGCCATTATAGCAACAGTCAATGATGTTAGGGTTAGTTTTACATTATTTCTGAAGAGTGGAAATACAGCAGTTTATCAAGCGACATCTATTAAAGGCAGAAAATATTTCAAAGATCAGTTTTTTAAAAGCACCGCAGTAAACATAAAATTTTCCAATGGTGGTTTTGAAAGAGATAATTTAGTTTCAACGAAATATTTCACAGAAGCCTCAAATCATTTTGTTGAAGAATGCAGGAAAAAGGGCGAGATTCTATAAATATGTAAATATCAGTATTAAATATGCAATGTAGCTAATCGTGTAACTGACCTATTAATCTTTGCATACAACCCTTAGTAAATATATAGTCCTCCTTAAGGTTACAATGTTTGTAACTCGGCATCTGCTAAAGTGTTGATATTACAAGGGTTTTGAGAAGTTATGAAAGTAAGAAAAATAGGCAAGAGTTACAAAGTAGTTACAAACTACAGAATGCCCCTTGTAAACCATTGTTCTTACAAGGCTTTTTATAACACTACTGTTGAGTGGGAGTGAGCGTGTTCCTCGCAAACCCCCATTTGTGCATTCAATGAAAACTTAAATCACAATATAAATGAAGAAAAGAACAAGAAATATCATATTAGTTATAATTGGAGTGCTTATTTCTCTATTTATATTTAGAGCCTTTTATAAAAATTATAATTTTGAGAATGACAATCAAACTTTATTGGAATTAAAAACAAAAGCTGGGAATGGAGAAATAAAATATGTATTAAATAAAATAGAAGAAATTGAAAGCCTTTCAAATCCACAAATAAACTCTGCCTATCAAATATGGAAAAAGGGAATGTATGCTCGTTTTATCACAAAAGATGAAGTTATAGAAAGTGCCACAGACAATACGTTTATCAATGATATTTCAACTATTTATCAAAAATATTGGAGAACAGAACTACTAAAAGACAATCCAAAGAATAGATCGGATTCTTTGCTTTATCATAATATTTCAGATTATTTATTAATCAATAATCTAACTATTCTTTCGGAGGATAGTTTAAGAAAAAACATTAAAGACGACACGGAACTCAAAAAAATAATTGAAAATCAAGGGTTTAAAGTGTTGTTTGGATTACGAAACGGTTTTCAGGAAGTTTTTATCTGGGATAAAGAAACGATTAACAATTATGAAGTGGTATTACCTAAAAAAACAATCAATACCAAAGTAGTATTTATAGATTATTTTTTACTTGCTGGATACGATTACTATGCCTCTTTCGGCTCTTCTTCTGTTGGAGGTTGGGCCATAAAAGAATCTGCAACTTTATATTGCAACAAAAGTGATTACGATTTAGATTCAGAGAAATTTGAAATTTCCTATTTGAAGCATGAAGGTATACATTTTACAGATTTAAATGATTACCCGAATTTAAGTTCTACCGATTTGGAATATAGAGCTAAAGTAATTGAATTAATGTATCTTACTGAAGAAACTGTTTATGATAGAATTTCAGAATTTATAGCTGGAGCAAATAATACAGACAGGAAGTATGCTCATCCATATGCCAATTACATTTTGATTGAAAATTTATCTGAATTATTATTTAATTCAGAATACGAATCAGATATTATTAAATGGAAAGAATTATCTGTAGAAAAGATTAATAGTGCTGCGACTTCATTGTATGAAATTAGTGAAGACACTTTACTAAAAGACAATAGTTTATCTGAAGTAATATAAAACTGTGGCTAACAACATCTATATTTTATACAGATTGAGCAGAGCAAAACGAAACACAAAATGTTGTAAAGATGTTGTAAAGACAGATTTTCTGCTCGCAAACCCTTATGTAGCAAGGTTCTTAAATAGTGTAACTATTGAGTGGGAATAAAATGATTTGTATTAAAAAAGATATTTCCTATAACATATTCTGTGATACCCAACTTTTAAACAAAAGATTTGGGCTTTCTTAAGAAAATTTCTTTAATCATTGGTATGAAATAATCCAGAGGTTTTGTATCGAAGTCTGGATCAAATGATATCTGGTCCCATTTTGTACAAAAATCTATACAGTCTTGATAATATTGATGATTTTTATACTTATCTCGAGCATTTCTATCTTCATCATAATGATGCATCCAATAATATCCCTGAAATAATCCGTGATTTAAAATTATCCAATAATTTTTTTCACTAACATATGGTCTAAGCAGTGCTGCAGAAACTTGAGAATGGTTTGATGGTGATATCACATCTCCAATATCATGCATTAAAGCACAGACTATAGTTTCTGTATCTGCTCCATCATTGTCTGCTCTTGTAGCAGCCTGTAAGCAATGCTGTAGCCTACTAATTTTATATGGCGATTCGCCGTTCATCATTTCAAGCCAATTAATAACTCTATCGAAAAGCTGTCTTTCATTTTCAGAATCATGAATTGTTATAAGATCATAATCATCTTTTGTTCCTTCTTTCATTGATGTAAATTCAACTTTTTTTGACAATTTAATCACCTCTTCTATTTTTATAAAGAACTAAATTATTTTCTACATTATCCATTTCATAATAAGCGTCTTGAAGATGACGTTTTCCATCTGGTTGAAATTCACACCTTCCATGTAATACTCTGTGCCCATGAACTAAAAGTATATGGCCTGATTCAAGTCTAAATTTTGATTTGTATTTTTCACTATTAATTCTATTACACAACTCATGGTAAGCCATATAAAATAAATCTAGGGTATCCTCAATAGGATCAATCATTTGCATCAGCTGATTTGAAAACCTAAATCCAGTAATTTTATTTTGAGAGTTCAATCGAACAATTGGCTCTTTGGTGTAGGTTTCATTTTCTTCATCAAACTCTCTAAATGGCACTGGAAAACTACATAAAATTTTAAACAAATTAGGGTTATCATTCTGTAAATCGTTAAGGACAGAATACCCGTCTACAATCATTGATTCACCACCTTCACATTCATTAGCCAGCATATGAAGAGCTTGGACACTAGGAGGCCAGGAGTAACTTGCAAAATCATTATGGGGAGGCACTTCTAATGAGGTGTGAGCAATATTATAGACATGTGTATCAATTGAAACATTATGGATTCTTTCAAACAACACCTCTCTAATTGGACCAAGTCTTGTACTCAACATCTCTAATGAATTTGATAGGGTTGGAGAATTTTTTATACAAATAGCTCCTTTTGAAATGAATTCAGAAATAGCATTAATAGCTATTTCATCATTATTTAAAAAACCATCCCAGTCAAAATATTCTGGAGTAAAGTTATTAGTCCATAATATTTTTTTAGGCTTCCTGGGTGTTCTTAATAACTCTATATCTTTTAGCTGGATTACTGTTTTATGCTTATCAGGCCAAGAAACATTGATGATGCCATGGCTTATGTTAACTTCATGAGGTTTTAGGTCTGGAGGAACACTGCTTAATATAAACCTCTTTTCTTGGGTTTCTTTTATTCTGCATTCATTACAAGGACAGTTGTCTCTAACCCATAAATATGGAAGATTGTACTCAATTTTTTCATTATTAAAGATTTTTAAAGACCTTTCGCTTAATGTAAATTCAATGATTAACTCTCCCAACTATCAAATATATTTCTAATAATAATATTTCTAAAACATACTATTAACAATAACTTTTTTTAATTTTTTTCCTAAAGTATTTCTTGGATCATTATCTTTTGGATCAAAATTAAAAGGCATTACACTGTTACAATAAAGGTTCCAAAGGGTACTACCTATTGAGTGGAAATAGAATGATTTGTAGTAAATTTTACAATTCACAAAGTGTTAAAATGTTAGACAATAGAGGTTCTTTAATATTCGTGGAAAACAAAATAAAACCAAAAACTTGTAAACTACTTGTAAACTCTATTTTGGCACTCGCAAACCATTGTTCTTACAAGGATTATTTTGCGACTACGATTGAGTGGGAGTAACCGTCACTAATTAAAAGTCTTTTAAATCAGTGACTTAGGTTTTTCAAAAATTTCTGTGGTGATGGTGCAACTATTGGTTTTAAGGCAAAAGATACGGCAACTATTGATGAGTGGCATAAAATTGGAGAAGATAATGGTGGGGTAACTTGTGAAGATCCTCCGGGGGTAAGAGATGGTGGCGGAATGCAGGCTTATTTAGGCTACCTAAAAGACCCATCAGGCAATAAAATTTGTACGATGCATAATATCAAAGCTTAAAAATATTTAAACTTTTATACTCCTTGTGAGTAATCCAAATATTAATGACTATCGAGCCCTAGAAACAAAGGCTCGATAGTCTTTAGCTTAAGTTTTTATAATTCCAGCCTTTATCTCAAGGTGCTCAATTATCAACCCAGCAATATCTTTCTTACTTACTTTTTCAATACCTTCAAGACCTGGGGAGCTATTAACCTCTAGAACTTTAGGCCCTGTGCCTGTTCTAATAATATCAACACCTGCAAAGCTTAAGCCAAGTGCTTTAGTTGCTTGAATTGATATTTTTCTTTCTTCTTTGGTTATTATTATTTTTTTTGCAGTTCCTCCTGCATGAAGATTAGCTCTAAAGTCTTCATCTCCAGCAGTTCTTATCATAGATGCAACAACCTTATTTCCTATAACCAGGCATCTGATATCGCTTCCACTTGCCTCTTTAACAAATTCTTGAACTATAAATGGAGCATTGAGTTTTTGGAATGCGCTTATTACGCCCGCAGCTGCTTTTCTAGATTCTGCTAAAAGAACACCTTTCCCTTGAGTGCTCTCAAGTAACTTTAATACCAAAGGAGCTCCACTCGCTAGGTCTATCAAGCTCTCTGTATCATGAGGAGAGTTTGCAAATGCTGTGTTTGGCATAGGTATTCTGTGGCTCACAAGCGTTTGATGTGCTGCTAACTTATCTCGAGACAAACCAATTGAAGAGGATGAATTTAAGCAATACGTTCCCATGGCCTGGAATTGTCTAACCACTGCCATGCCATAAAAGGTAATGGAACTTCCTATTCTTGGAATAATTGCATCGAAATGAGGAAGAGCTTCACCTTCATAGTGAACCTCAGGTTTATGACTTTGAATATTTAAATAACACCTTCTTGTATTGATTAACTCACATACATGATCTCTTGCCTCAGCTGCCTCAACGAGCCTCTTCGTTGAATAGTTATTTGGCTCTATAGTTAAAATAGCTATTCTTAAACTCCTTCTTGCCGGCACTTGCTTTTTTATATTTTTATATAAATTGTAGGACAAGAAGCCTTGCTCAAAACTTATTTCAGGCTGAACAGTGAAGCCGTCCAAGGCGCTTCTTCCTAAAATCATTTTATATTTCATATTCTCTCTATTGGTGAGAGTAATTTCTATTTTCTTCTTTACATCTCCAATAACTAACTCAGTCTCTATTACATACCTAAGTTCAGACATGCCATTGGAAGATGTAACCGTTCTAACATCAGAAACATTTGCAGAGCAATATATAGCAAATTGATTGTTGTCCTCAATTGGATTAATTCCGAACCTTACCTTGGGCCTAGTTTTTGATCCAAATGGCTGTATGTTAAAAGCATGCAATGCGGAAGTTGCCGCGCCAGTATCTGTTTTAGATACAAGTGAAGGCAACCCTAGTTCAGGTAAGCTTACCCATTCTTCCCAGCCTACATTTAGATTCATTTGTTGTCCTGTATAATTAACCAATCTTATAACGAGATTATATATGGCACATTCACATAACCACAATCATAAACATCATTCACCAGAGGATAGTGATTTTACTTTAATGGTGGCAGTTACTATTAACTCTTTATTAACAGTTTTTATATTTTCAATATTGATGATATTTTTTTCATAACTGAAACAAATATACCTGGTTGATATGTTTTGTTGCTCCTGTTTCTGATTGTAAGTTAATATTTTCTTAACTAATAACTTATGGTTAAGACGTATACTATGCAAAAAATATTAGATTTAATACAAATACTTAAGAAAAAATAACTAAGACATATAAAGGGAAAAAGAAATGTCCAATAATAAGAAATATAAAAATAAGAAAATTGGAGATCATGAGCTTAAACCAGAAACTATGATGATGTCCTACGGTTATGATCCAGAGCTATCAGAGGGTTCAGTCAAACCTCCTATTTTCTTAACTTCTACATTTGCTTATCAGACACCAGAGGAGGGTGAAGAATTTTTTCAAGTTATGGCTGGAAAAAGGCCTGGGCCAGAAGGCAGTGTTGGCGGTCTTATCTATAGTCGTTTTAATCATCCAAACTTAGAAATTATAGAAGACCGACTTTCATTATTTGAAGGCTCAGAGCGCTCCGTTGTATGCTCAAGTGGCATGGGTGCAATAAGCTCAATACTCTTAGCTTATTTGCGTCCTGGCGATGTAATTGTTCAAAGCGCACCCTTATATGGAGGAACAGAGTTACTTATTCGCAAATTTTTACCTGATTTTAATATCCAAACAGGAGAGCTTAATGATGGTTTGGATGAAAAAAGCATGTTGGATTCAATCCGGAATGCTAGTAAAAAAGGTCGTGTTGCCATGGTCTTTATTGAATCGCCAGCCAACCCAACTAACTCACTTGTTGATATTGAAGCTCTAAATAGAGTTTTAGATATCATCAAGTCAGAAACAGGACATCGTCCAATAAGTGTTTGTGATAACACTCTTATGGGACCTATCTTCCAACAAGTTGTACCCCAAGGTATAGATATAGCCATGTATTCCTTAACTAAATATGTAGGTGGCCATAGTGATCTTGTTGCAGGTGCTGTTTGCGGAAGTATTGAAATGCTTCGCCCAGTTCGAGCTACACGAGGTATGCTGGGTCTTACTCTTGACCCACATTCAAGCTGGATGATTTCTCGTTCACTAGAGACTTTAAATATCCGTATGCAACGCTCTGCTGATAGTGGCTATAAGGTGGCACAGTGGATCAATGATAATCTATATATTCCTGCAAAGGTTCTTCACCCAGATTTTATAGAAGATGAGGTATATCAATCAGTCTATAAACGTCAGTGCTCAGGACCAAGCTCAACATTTTCTTTTGTAATTGATGCTGCTAAGTCAGATGCCTTCCGTTTGATTAATAATCTTTCTATTTTTAAATCTGCTGTAAGCCTTGGTGGCAGTGAGAGCCTTGTCTGTCATCCTGGAAGTACAACGCATTCCAGCGTATCAGATGATTTACGAGAAAAATTTGGTGTAACCGATGGCTTAATTCGCCTTTCTATTGGTTTGGAGCATCCAGATGATCTGATTGCTGATCTTGATAATGCTTTTAAAACCACATTCAAGGATGCATGATCTTCTCACTTAATTAAGTGCTAATAAAGTAAAAATTTCTGCCTTAGTATGGTTTTATATACCAGTATGATTAGTTTGCCTACTTGCTATTATCTTCTGTATGTCTATATTGTTTAAGCATCTGTTAAGCTAATAAAAAACTTTTCAAGACTTTAATTTTCGTGCTTGAGAGTCTATTAATCACTAAGAGGGAGCAAAATGATCAGAAATCTAATGATAAATTTTTTAAAGACTGCCTCTAAAGTTAAAGAGAAAGAAGTTAAAGCTGTAATTTTCTCATTTTTATTTGTGGTCGTCTTGATGTCAGCATATTATATTTTGCGACCAGTTCGCGACGCTATGGCTAGTGATTGGAGTGATGCAGAGGTAAGTTGGTTGTGGACCCTAAATTTTTTTATTAGCACCGCAATCGTAGCGCTATATGGCAGTATGGTTTCGAAGTTTCGTTTTCGATTATTGGTGCCAACTATGTACGGCATTTTTGCCATATCATTTGTTATTTTTTATGCCCTAGGGTCTGTTTTTGAAGATCGAACTCTAATTGATAAATCATTTTATGTTTGGGTAAGCGTATTTAGCCTTTTTCATATTTCTGTTTTTTGGACTTTTATGTCAGAGCTATTCAGTAAAGAGCAGTCAGGTAGGCTTTTTGGTATCATTGCTGTTGGTGCTAGTGTGGGTGGTCTCATCGGACCATCGATCACTGCATTTTTCTCAGTTTCTTTAGGTGCCGACAACTTGATGCTTATCGCAAGTATGATGCTGCTTATTCCAATTCCTATTATTTTTTATCTTCAATCATTGAAATCAAAAGAATTAAATAATGAGGTGTTAGATATACCCGACTCCAATCATTCGATTGGCGGGAACCCACTCGCGGGCTTTAAAATGTTTTTCTCTAATCCATATCTTTTATCTATCGGCTTATTTATTTTTTTATATACCGGTATTAGTTCATTTGTTTATTTCGAATTAAAAAACTTACTGAGCGATTTTAGTCGCTCTGAACGTTCTGTTATTTGGGCTCAAATGGATCTTGCAGTAAATATTTTAGCAATCTCTACTGGGCTATTTGCAACAGGTCGCATTGTTACTAAATTTGGTATGCCTGCAACTATTGCCATGGTTCCAATAATGATTTGTATCGGTTTGCTAGTATTGGCAATTTCACCTTTATTGGGTGTAGTTATGGTATTGCAGATCATTCGCCGCGCTGGCAACTATGCTGTAACTCGTCCTGCTCGTGAAATGCTATTCACACTTGTTAATCAAGAAACTCGTTTCAAAGCAAAGCCTGTCATAGATATTGTTGCTTATCGGGGTGGAGACATGCTTACGGCCTGGCTGTTTACAGGCCTTACGCAAGGCCTGGGTTTAGGTTTGGCTTCAGTTGCTGCTGTTGGTGCCGGAATAGCTAGCTTATGGGCACTAGTAGGCATCTATCTTGGAAAATGGTTTGATCGCTATGAATCTTAATCTAAAAATTAATAGAATAAGAAATATGGGTAGCAATCTTAAGGTTGCATGCAGGATTTATTTGAGGCATCGTAATACTAATCAATTTCACCTATCAATAAACTACAAAAACAACTAACGAGGAAATATTATGAAACACTTATCTATTATTAAAACTTTTGCATTTATTTTGGTTTTTAGTCCTTTTCTGACGGCAGGCCATCATTCTAGCCATGAGCATAACTCTAAAACAAAATACGTTAGCTATAGCCAGATAGGCAATCCTGCTGATGTGCTTGAAGTAAAAACAGAAGCATTTCGTGCGCTAAATAAAGGAGAGGTTCGAGTGCAAGTATTAGCTGCACCTATTAATCCTTCTGATGTATTACAGATTGCTGGAAATTATGGTGTTGACGCTATATTGCCTGCAAGACCAGGTAGTGAGGGTGTTGGCCGGGTTAAAGAAATATCTTCAGGAGTAAAGAGTTTAAAAGTTGGTCAGTTGGTACTTCTCGCTAGTGGAAGCACCTGGGCAGAAGAATTAGTGGGTCCTGTTGAGGGCTTTTTACCACTTCCTAATCTAGGCCCCATTAGTGCTGATGTAATTGAACAGCTTGCAATGTCTGCTGTTAACCCATTAACTGCATTACTAATGCTTACCTCTTTTAAAGATATTGAAGAGGGTCAATGGATTGCTCAAAGTGCTGCTAATTCTGCGGTTGGTGGTTATGTTATTCAATTAGCAAAACAGCGTGGCATTAAAACTGTAAATATTGTTCGCCGAGAAGGTTTAGCTGACGACCTTAAAGCTAAAGGTGCAGATGTTGTTTTAATTGATGGGCCAGATCTTGCTGAACAAATAGCTGCAGCAACGGGTAATGCACCAATTGTATTAGCATTGGATCCTGTTGGTGGTGATACTTACGGTCGTCTAGCAGAGAGCTTAGGTTATGGAGGTACGTTAGTAACTTATGGAGTTTTGTCAGGCAAGCCTGCTACTCTTAATACAGGACAAGTTATTTTTAATGATACTCGCCTGAGAGGCTTTTGGCTTTATAAGTGGTATCAGACAGCAACTATGAAGGATAAACAAGAAGCTTTTGGGCAGGTAATTCCTCTGATTGCTAATGGCACGTTAAAAGCTAACATTGATTCTCGCTTTACAGTTGATCAAATTGAGCAAGCTGTCACCCGTGCATGGGAAGGCGGAAGAAACGGTAAGGTGCTTATAGTCCCAAGGCCACTTGAGTAATAGGATACACTAATTAATATGGAACCAAATTTTGCAGCATTTCAACTAATAGGGCAAATCGCTTTAGGAATAATTGGTTTTTCTGCAATATTAATTGGCCTAAGCAGAACCTCTGAAGGGTTCTCAGGCCCAGATAATTTTAGAGTACAACTATTAACGTACTCTGCTTTTGGTGCTATGTTTGGTTCTATCATTCCATTTGCTATATTTAGCGGAGAAAATTTTGAAACTGCTTGGCTAATGTGTTTTTGGATTATGAGTATCTACTCAGTAATAGGATTAATAATATTCCCCAGAAAAATGCTTCATCTTAGATCTTTAGGGCATAAAGATATTTTTCCAATTAAATTATATTTGTTCCAAACAGGGATTCTCTCAACTATATTTGTACTGTCGTTATTAATGATAGTTAATAACTTTTATGAGTCATCACAAATATATATTATTTGTTTGATGCTTTTTCTTGTTCAGAGTTCTGTAGCTTTTATTAGGACTATGTTTTTTAGAGTGAGTTAATTCAATACAGAATTTACAAGAATTTATTTTTTAGTTTTGTCTTTTTTCAAGATAATAATTAAGCCTAAAATAGCTGGCCATCCACCTAATATAAATTCAGTAATAAATATCTGGTTATATTCTGTTCCATGAATATAGATAGCAACTAAGTTAAATATTGCTGCTCCAATAAATATAATTGAAGCTGAAAAAAACCATGCTGGGTTTAGGGTGACCACTCCTATAATAGCAAACAAGAAAATAGCTAGAAAAAATGATGTGAAATCCCTTAGAAGAGCATTTTGTGCAGCACTAGATAGATCATTTAATACAAAACCAAAATTAGCAGCTGCATTCACTGGTGTGAAAATCCATTCAAGTAACGATCCTAGAATTAAATAAGCATATAAAACACCTAAAAACCTAATAATAAATGTATAGCTTCTTTCTACAGAAACAAGAGAATAAAAGAAATAGCCTCCCAAAAAACCAGCTACACAGTGAAGTATCTTGCCTATGATGCTTCTATCACCTCCTAATAAATATGTTAGAAATAATAGCTCAACCATCAAGAATAGCGCCATTCCAATGGCAACAGCTCCAGCAACTGCAAATAGATACTTGCCACTATAAGAACTGTATCTAGAAATTAATCCAGCAACAGAAAAAGCTATACCAAAACCAATAATAACTACACCATATAAGGCAATTCCCAGTCTTTGAAAATCAAATAGAATAACTTCAATCCAAGTGATAAACCCTACTGGCATATCAGCGGACGTTAGCCAAATTAAGTTTGATATAGATGAAATAGGAGTCATGAACATTACTGTAAATAATGCTGCAGATAAAATGGCAAAAGGGTACTTTGCTATGTTCATTATTCTGAAGGCAAGACTTTAATTAATTTACCCTTAGGCCCATCAGTCAGCAAATAAATTATCCCACTAGGTGAGGCTTGAATATTTCTTAGTCTTATATCAAGTTCAGAAAATAAACTCTCTTGGTTATCAACTTTATCTTTAAAAGTAACTTTTTTTACATCTTTAGAAACCAATGCTGTTACTAAAAAGCTATTCTTTAATTCAGGATACACACCACCTTCATAATAAATCATGTCGGAAGGGGCGATAGATGGAGTCCAATGAAGTAGTGGCTGTTCCATACCTTCTTTTTCTGTAAAAGGGCTTATGATCGCACCAGAATAGTCTATTCCATATGTTATCGCAGGCCATCCATAATTTAATGCTGGTTCTACAAGGTTCATCTCATCACCCCCTCTAGGACCATGTTCATGCTCATAAATATCTCCAGAAGAAGTTACAACCAGACCTTGCATATTTCTATGACCATAAGAGTAGATTTCAGGAAGAGCATTCTTAGTATTTATAAAAGGGTTGTCCGATGGTACGGAACCATCTTTATTAATTCTTATAATTTTTCCAAAATGGTTATCTAGTGTTTGAGCTTGTTCACGATGGTCGAACCCATCACCACTAGCTAATAAAATAGTACCATCTTTTAAAAAAGCAATTTTTGCAGCCAAATGGACTGGCGATCTTCTAGGTGCCTTGGCTTCAAATAAAACTTTAGTATTAATTAATGAATTTTCTCTGAGTTCAGCTGATGATAAAAACAGTGTTGATTTTCCATTTTTGTCTTTAGCTGAATAGCTGAAGTAAATCATATTATTTGATTTAAAATCAGGGTCAAGAACCACTTCTGACAATCCTCCCTGACCACCATACTGAACACTAGGAACATTGTTAATGTTGGTTATAGATTTATCTGTTAAAGAAGCAATTTTTAATTTTCCAGGCATTTCGGTATATAAAACTTTATCTTCGCTTAAAAATACTAAACTCCATGCATCATCCAAGTCATCTAAGATAGTTTCAAACTTATAGTCAGAAAATACTGTACTAGAAAAAAATAATATACTTAAAATAACTTTTGTTTTCATATTGCCCTATTGTTAATACCTTCCTTAATTATATACATAGACATGATTTTAACTACAATGTTAATACATAAAAAAACATGATCAATTTTAAGAAAGGAAATATTTAAAATGTTTAAATTTGAAGGAAGAACTGCAGTAATTAGTGGTGGAGCTGAGGGTATTGGTTTATCTATTGCCAAAGCATTAGGCGAGCAAAAGATGAATATAGTTCTTGCTGATATTGATGAAAAGAATCTACTTAAATCTACTGCAGAATTGGAGTCACTAGGAATTCCTGTATTGTCTGCTTTATTGGATGTGGCTGATGAAATGCAATGGAAATCAGTTGCTGAAAAAGCAGTGGAACGATTTGGTAAGGTCCATATGGTTGTGAATAATGCCGGTGTTGGCGGTGATTCAGGACCTATAGAAAATCAAGAAACTGAAGGCTGGCAATGGGCACTAGGAGTAAATCTAATGGGAGTTGTTTATGGCGCAAAGGTAATGACTCCTCTTATTAAGGGCCATGGCGAAGGTGGTTGGATCTTAAATGTAGCTTCTATGGCAGGTATGGGCGGAGTTCCATATAGTGGAGCCTATACAGCAAGCAAGGCTGCTGTAGTTGCTTTGTCTGAAAGTTGGGCTGCAGAGCTAAAAGATAAACGAATTGGTGTATCTGTTCTATGTCCTGCTTTTGTTCAAACTCGTATATATGATTCTGAAAGAAATCGACCGAATAAATACAAATCAGAAAACTATCAAATTGAAAATGAAAGCAGCTTTTCAAAACAAACAAAACAGATGGTGAAAGATGGTATTGATGTTTCTATTGTTGGTAAAAGAGTTGTTGAGGCTATTAATCATGGAGAGTTATATATCTTCACCCACCCTAATTACCGCCAAGTGAATCAACAAAGATTTAATGGTATTGATGAGGCCTTTGCAAGGTCTGCACAAAGTCGATTATTGAAAGATATAGTTGATCAAAAAATTGATATGCTTTAATAAAAGGAGTAAATATAAATGAAACAAATACAACTAATTAAACCAGGTGGTTTAGAAAATATATCAGTCTGTGATGCTGATGTACCTATGCCAAAATCTGATGAAGTTCTTATTAAAGTAGCAGCAAGTAGCTTAAATTATCATGATTTATTAGTTGCCCTTGGAGCTATTCCAACTGACGATAAGAGGGTTCCTTTGTCGGATGCAGCAGGAGAAATAATAGAAGTTGGCTCCGATGTTACTGAGTGGAAAGTTGGCGATAACGTAATGAGTGTATGTTTTCCAAATTGGCAAAGCGGTCCACCTAAGTATGAGCTATTAAGTTTTATTGGAGATCATGAGGACGGATATGCAACAGAATGCATTGCCATTAAGGCATCTGCTATTACAAGAACTCCCAGTAATTTTGATTTAAAAGAATCAGCTACTTTGCCATGTGCTGGCCTTACTGCTTGGAGGGCATTGGTTGATGACGGCAAACTTAAGGCTGGAGAAACAGTTTTGGTTCAAGGTACTGGAGGGGTTTCTATTTTTGCATTGCAACTAGCCAAATCTATGGGTGCGAAAGTTATTGCAACCTCGTCTTCTGCAGAAAAATTAGAAAAACTTAAAGCTTTAGGCGCTGATGAGCTTATAAACTACAAAGAAACACCTGAGTGGGGCAAAGAGGTTTTAGCTAAGACCAATAATGAAGGGGTTGATCATGTCATTGAAGTCGGTGGCGGTGGTACTTTTGCAGAATCTGTAAGAGCTGCAAAGCTAGGAGGTCATATTGCTCTTATTGGTGTTTTAAGTGGACCGTCTGCTAGTGAGATTGTATTGCCAAGGATATTTTTAAAACAAATTAGACTAAGTGGCATTTCAATGGCAAATAAAGATTCTCAATTGGCTATGATTGATTACTTAGAAAAAACTGACATTAAGCCGGTGATAAGTGATACTTTTGACTTATCTGAATTAGCAGCAGCTTTCCAACATCAAATAGATAATAAACATTTTGGAAAAATATCTATAACGATGGGTTAACCAGAATATTTTAATATGAGAAGTGCTACTGAGGTATTTGGGCAATGGTTAGAAGAGGGTAAGGATATTGGTATGCAGAATGGGCATACTATCTCTGTTCAAAATATGACTGATTTTGCATTGCAAGAAAGAGTTGATATTGGAGACAACTTCAGTTTTTTAGACCTAGGTTGCGGAAATGGCTGGGTTGTAAGGCAAATAGCTAAACATAATTTATGCAATAAGGCGGTTGGGATCGATGGAGCCGAACAGATGATCAAAGCTGCAATTTCAAGAGGCGGTGATGAGGAATATTTTACTGCTGATATTAATAGTTTTCATTCATTAAAAAAATATGACCTGATTCACTCTATGGAAGTTTTATATTATTTAAAAAATCCTACTGATGTTATAAATAATATTGCAAAATCATGGCTGAATGATGGAGGAAGATTTATAGCTGGCATAGATCTTTATTATGAGAATATAGACTCACATTCTTGGCAAGAAAAAGTTGGTACGCCAATGCTCATGCTAAAAGAATCTGAATGGATAGATATTTTTAAAATGTCCGGATTGCAAAATATAACTTCATGGAGAGCAAATCAAGATAAAGATTGGCCAGGCACACTTGTATTAACTGGAACAAAATAACTATGAACTACTTTAGGCCTTTATATCCATATATTTTTGTATTACTAATACTTTTATCTACTTCTGCATTCCATGCTATTAGTCTTATAAATGCATTGGGGCAAGCTATTCTTTTTACTTTTGTCGTTTGTATACCTATCTGGAAAACAGGACGAATGAGCTATGTTGATATTGGTTGGCCCTGGGGGCTGGTATTGCTTGGATTAATAAGCTTTGTTTTTAGCGATGGGTACTGGTTAAGATCCTTAGTTGTTAGCGGGGTGGTTATAGTGATTGGTCTTCGTATGGGTCTTGGTGCCCTAAAAATGTGGCAACTAGGCCTTCTAGATAGAGAATTTCCAAGGTACCAATATCAACGTGTTTTATGGAAGGAAGAGGGCAAAGAAAATACTGCATTGGCTTTACAGATTGATGCTATATCCCAGGGTTTGGCAAATGCATCTTTTCTCGCACTCCCAGTTTTTTTAATAGCCTCAAATGGTTCTCAAAACTTTTCCTTAATCGAATTTGTTGGCTTAGTAATTTTTATTGTAGCCTTCACTATGGAGTCTGTTGCTGATTATCAAAAACTAGCTTTTTTAACAAAGATGAAAAAAGAAGGCAAGCAAAAACAAGTTTGCAATGTTGGGTTGTGGAAGTTTTGCAGGCATCCTAATTATTTTGCAGAGTGGATGGTATGGAACGGTGTCTTAATTGCAGCAATTCCTTCATTGCTTGCTATTGATCCTTTAAGTATAAATTTATTGGGCAATAATTTTAACGACAGCCTTTGGCTTACATTTGCATGCTTAGTTTATGCATCATGGGCCATGTATAAAACTTTGGTTTATACCACTGGCGCAGTTCCATCTGAGTACTATTCAGTTCAAAAAAGACCAGGCTATAAAGAATACCAACAACAAACAAATAGATTTTTTCCTGGGCCAAGAAAGTTAAATTAAGCCTATTACTTTCTTATTTTTATGGCAAAAATATAAATTTAGCTAAAAAAATGACAGCTAAAAACCAAGCTCCTGAAGAAATATTCTTCATTTCACCTGAAGATATCTTCATTACAACATAAGCAATAAAACCAAGAGCTATGCCATTGGCAATAGAAAAAGTTAGAGGAATCATTATTATCATAATGAGTGCAGGTAGAAGTTCGCTTAAATCGGACCAATCTAGTTTTTCCATGCCGCTCAGCATTAATATAGCAACATAAATTAAAGCTCCAGAAGTCGCATAAGCAGGAACAATTGCCGCAAGAGGTGAAAAGAAAATTGCTATTAAAAATAGAAAACCAACTACAACAGCAGTTAAACCAGTTCTTCCACCAGCCTCAACTCCCGCCGAGCTTTCAACATAACTTGTAACTGGTGCGCAGCCAAAAAATGAACCAAAAACACTTGAACTACTATCAGCCTTCAGAGCTTTATCTAAATTTAATATCTCTCCAGACTCATCTATTAATTTAGCTCTTGAGGCGACTCCCAGAAGAGTCCCCGCAGTATCAAATAAGTTAACAAAAAGAAAAGAGATTATGACGCTGATCATTGCTAGGTCTAAAGCTCCTAAAATATCTAACTTGATAAAAATTGGTGCAATGCTTGGCGGATAGGCAATAACGCCCTGAAATTGAACTAAATTAAAAAAAACGCCCAATAATGTGACACTGAGGACGCCAATTATAATAGCCCCGGAAACCTGTCTATTTGCTAAAACTGAAATAAGTAAAAAACCTACCGCCGATAGTAAAGTTTCTATATTCATAAAATTACCTAAGCTTACAAAGGTAGCATCATTGGCAACTATTATTCCGCCGCTCTTTAAGCCAATAAAGCCAATAAAAAGACCAACACCAGAACCCATAGCTATTCTTAAGTTCATTGGAATGCTATCTAACATCCACCTCCTTAGCGGAGTAACACTCATTATCACAAATAATATTCCCGCCAAAAATACTGCACCTAATGCAACTTCCCACGTATATCCCATCTCACCAACAACTGTGTAAGTAAAGAAGGCATTAAGGCCCATTCCTGGAGCAAGACCAACCGGCCAGTTAGAGTAAATTCCCATTGCAAAACATGCTAGAGCTGCCGCAAGACAGGTTCCAACAAAGCTAGCTCCATAATCCATGCCACTCGAAGCCATCATCTGAGGATTAACAAAAATAATGTATGCCATTGTAATAAAAGTCGTAAAACCTGCCAGCAATTCTCTTTGAAAAGTAGTATTATTAGATTTTAGTTTGAATGTTTTTTCTAATATAGAATTCATAGATATATTAAGTATTGATTTAGCACACAAACTATAAACTTATTAACAATAAAAAAACAATTTAATTTTTTATTTGGCATAGCGATTGCATGTCAATAGATAATATTAACTTACATTTGCATATTAGCTATTATGCAGGGGAAACATAATGAAACTGTCTCGTTTTATAAACAAGTATTTTTTAATTACATTTGCTATTTTTTCAGGCCAGCAAGCTTTTGCTCAACAGAATTATATCGAAGATGTTATCGTCACTGCTGAAAAGAGAAGTGAAAGTATTCAAGATATATCACAATCTGTTTCGGCATTAACAGATTCTGATCTAGATTCAAAAAATATTACTTCATTTGTTGATTTAAGTGGCATCGTTCCTGGTGTTACGGTTGCCAAAAATGAGGGATATAAAACTGTTATCTCTATTAGAGGTGTTGGTAACGAAACCAATCAGAATGCAATAGCAGCCCCTTCTGTAGCATTTCATATGGATGGAATTTTTATAGCATCTCCGTTTTCTTTGCAGACTGATTTTGTTGATATTGATCGTATTGAAGTTTTAAGAGGCCCACAAGGAACACTATTTGGACAAAATTCAACTGGTGGAGCTATAAACGTAATTAGTAAGAAACCTACGACTGAAGAATATGGTGGAAAAGCTGACTTTACTCTTGGGACATATGGCCTAACTAAATTTAGAACATCAAATAATATTCCAATAAACGAAAAGCTTGCTACAAGGTTTTCAGCAACAATTACAGAAAGAGATGGGTTTACTAAAAATTTAGTTACAGGACAGGATCTGGATGATGCTAGTAATCTAAGTTTAAGAAGTGACTGGTTGCTAGAAATTGATGACCTTTCATCTTTAAGAGTTTTTGGTCAATATTTTAAAGTTGATAGAAATGGTTCTGCAATGAAAGGTGTCGATGATGTTTCTTCTGATCCAAGAGAGTTATATCAAGATTCATTATCAAAGCATGATTTAACATCTTTAGTGATTGGCGCTATTTATGAAATAGATCTTGGGTTTGCAAATCTAAAAGCAATGGCAAGTTCACAGGAGGATGACATTTCTGTAGATAGAGACAATGACAGACATAATTTTGGTGATGCGGTCAAAGTAATACCTGGCTTAGGATCTAATGCTACTTATCAAAGGGCTGAATATAATTCAGAATCTTCTATAGTTGAAACTAAAACCTTTGAAATCAACTTAGTTTCTAACGAACCTTTATTTGGTGGACTTGATTGGACTGTTGGTGCTTTTTATATGGAGCATGATATAGAAAATCATATTAGAGGCTATAGAGATAATAATAATGATGGAAATATTCTTTATGAGTGTTCAAACCCTAACGCAATATCAGGATCATGTTATGACCATGATTATGGCATACCAGGAAGATTTGCTGTATATGATGCTGAGTGGGATTTTGTAACTGATGCGTTTCCAAGTAGAGAATCTTATTCTTTATATGCACAAACAACTTATAGCTTTACAGAAGATTTTAGATTAGTTTCAGGTCTTCGTTACTCTGAAGACACTTTTAGTACAAACGTAGCTAACTTTTACAATGTAGATGTGTTTGAGGCAGATGGAGATGTAGATAAAGTCACTGGTAAGGTTGTTGGTGAATTTGATATCTCTGATGGAACCATGGCTTATGTTTCATTTTCTCAAGGCTTCAAGCCTGGTGGAAGCAATCTAACATACGGCTACACTGAGGCAGAAGATATCGCTGCAGGAAGGCCTGTCGCACCAGCTATGGTTTTTCAAACCTATGAAAGTGAAAACATTGAAGCGATTGAAGTTGGCTTAAAAACTGATCTTGCAGATGGAAGAGCTAGAGCAAATATAGCTTTATTTTCTTATGACTATGAGAATCTTCAATTCCAAGCAACAGATCCAGATCCATACAGAGGTGGTGTAGCAAATATACCTGAATCTTCAATGACAGGTTTAGAGGTTGAATTAACAGCATTATTAACAGATTCACTAAGTCTTGATATGAATTTAGCTTTTCTTGACTCAGAAGTATCGTCTGATTATGAAGTCCTAGACAATGTGGACGCCTATCAGTACTTTTTTGGACAAGAGGATCTTCGTTACGGTTTAAGAGAAAATGTTAAAGGTAATGCATTAGCTAAAAGCCCAGAATTCACAGCTGATATAAGCATGACATATGAATCTGTTTTATCTTCAGGCACTGAGTTTACAGGAATTGTTCAGTATGTAAGAAGAGGTGAGTTTCAACAAAGAGTATCTAATAATCTTTTAGTAGACAATATTAAGGCTTACAACATATTAAATTTAACAGCTAGCTATAACTTTGTTGGAGATACATGGGGATTAGATCTAATGCTATTAAACGCAACCGGAGTTGAGGGCGTAAATTCAAGCATGACAGACGTATTTGGTGTTGCTGCAACGGGTCTAGAATATATTGCTCCTCGTCAGTTTATGGTTCGCTTAAGTAAAGAGTTTTAATTCCTAACATAAATTCAAATGAGACTATGCTATTGTCATGGCATAGTCTCTTTCATAAAATAAATAAATGGATAAAAATTTTATACAAGCTCAAGAATTACTTGAAGACTCTTTTAAGCTTGCTTGGCAAGTTTATGAAAGTGGGTTTCGCCCCGATTATATAGTTGGAGTATGGAGAGGAGGAGCGCCTATAGGGATTGCTGTTCAAGAATTTTTAGATGTTTTGGGTGTAAAGTCTGACCATATTGCAATTAGAACCTCATCTTACGCTGGCATGGATGAGCGAAGTAAAACAGTGCAAGTTTATGGACTCAATTATGTTATCAAGAAGCTGGAGTCTGAAGATTCTCTTTTAATAGTAGATGATGTTTATGACACTGGTCTTTCTATTAATCAAGTTGTTAATGATCTAAAAAAAGCATGTAAAAAAAATACCCCAGAAATAAGAATTGCAACACCATATTTCAAACCCAATAAAAACAAAACAGATCGTAAGCCTAATTACTATATTCATGAGACTGACAAATGGTTAGTATTCCCTCATGAGTTAGATGGACTTACTGTTGAAGAATTGAAAGCTAACAAACCAGAGTTAGGCGATTTAGTATCGAAGATATCTCATATAATTGAAGAAAAAAACTCTACCTAGTTGTTTCCAAACACATCTCTAGTAAGTATTTTATTAGTAATATCCTTCAAATCATCCTCTACTCTATTTGCAATAATTAAGTCACACTTTTTCTGAAGATATTTCTAATACAGAGACAGTATTTCTTTGAGTTATAGCTATTGCATTTGATAACCCAACATAACCAATTCCTACAACTGTAATTTTCATATCCTATAAACCTACTTGTTAATAATGTTCTGCATTAATTTTTGGTTCTCATTTCCCCATTTACACCAAGAATCCAATACAGGTCTTAAAGACAGACCCATATCGGTAAGAGAATACTCCACTTTAGGGGGCACAACTTCATAAACTTTTCTGTTTATTACTTGGTCTCTTTCTAATTCTCGTAATTGCTTGGTAAGCATTTGCTGAGTAATTGGCGTTAGTGCTTTTTTTAACTCACCGAATCTTGTTGGACCCTTTATTAAATTATAGATTATTGCTATCTTCCATTTACCACCAATAAGCTTAAGTGAATTAGTAATAGGGCAGTTAGTCTTCTGCATTGCTTATTTGTGAGGGTTTACTAAATACTTTTCACCAGTTGCCTGCTTGGCATAAAGCTTAACAATTTCTGGTTGAAGCATTTCTTCAAAAGAAATTTCTTGGACATACTTACTAGCAAAAGTGGTCTTTATTTCTGAGGCTACTCTTTCTCTCATTTGCTGAAATCTTTCCATACCAATTTTTCCTATCATTGGAGTCAGCAGCCATCCACCAAGACCCCATGACATTCCAAATGCTCTCTTAAGAAGAGTTGGCTGTCTGTCTAAACCACCATAGATATAAACTTGCTTATATGTATCAGATCCATACCTGCTATATTCCTTAGCAGTTGCATTAGCTGCCATCTCCATCGCAGATAGTATTTGGCCAGGTAATTCACCATTGTTACCACCACCAGTAGCATCAAAACCTAAAGTTGCACCTGTTTCTATTAATGCCTTTACCAGATCTTTCATGAAGTCTGGGTCACTAGTATTACATACATGCTCTGCGCCTAAACTCTTTAAAAGTTCAACTTGTTCTGGTTTTCTAACAATGTTTACCAAAGGTACTGAGTCGTCTTTACATATTTTCACTAACATTTGACCTAAGTTTGAAGCTGCTGCTGTATGAACAAGGGCTGTATGATTTTCCATCTTCATAGTTTCAATAAAAGCTAATGCAGTTAAAGGATTCACAAATGAAGATGCAGCTTCTGCTGCTAATGTGCCATCTTCCATAACTAAACAACTTATAGCTGGTACACATCTATATTGAGAATACATTGCCCCACCTGCAAGACCAACTGTTTTGCCAATAAGGTCTGTAGCATTTGTCCCTGCATCAACAACGACACCACTTCCCTCATTACCAACTTGCATTGATTCATCCAATCTTGGCTTCATTGCACCCATCATGGCAGGATGTATTTTAATAGTTGTAACAGTGTCATCTCCTGAGCCTGTTGAAGTGATAGTATCCATATCCGCAGCAAAGCTTAACAATAATGCTAAATCCGAAGGGTTAATTGGAGATGCGCCCACTTTAATTAAAACTTCGTCATCTGAAGGAACCGGTATTTTTGATACTGCTATAGAAAGCTCGACATTTCCTTCGCTAGTTACTATTGATCTTATCTCTTTTGAATGCTGTTCTGACATATTTTCCCCTTATAAAAATGTGATTTATGCGTTTGTTGGCATAATATAATCTTTGGAATGATAATAGCAAGTAGTCAATTTAATCATACTAGTATATAAAATCATACTTTCAATTGAAAAAGATGCTAAATAATTAAGGAATGATATAAAACTTAAAGGTGTTACAATTTTTTGATAATTAATAGTCTTAAAGGGTTGTATGAATAACAAAAAAGTAACAAGTAAAAACTACAGAGCTTTTGCTTTAGTTCTATTAACTGTTGTTTATGGATTCAATTTTATTGATCGCCAGATTGTTGGAATTCTAGCACCTTTCATTCAAGAAGATCTTGGGCTTTCCAATACTCAATTAGGCTTATTAATTGGTTTTGCTTTTGCTCTATTTTATACAGTAATTGCTATACCAATTGCGTGGCTTGCTGATAGATATAATAGAGTAAATATATTATCTATAGCTTTAGCAACCTGGAGTGGTTTTACTGCACTAACTGGAATGGCTTCAAATTTTTGGCAAATTGGCTTGGCAAGAATGGGGGTAGGTATAGGTGAGGCTGGTGGCAGTCCTCCATCTCATTCAATAATTTCTGATATGTATCCTAAGGAAGAAAGGGCAGGTGCTCTTGGTGTTTATGCTATGGGTATTCCTTTTGGCATAATGGCTGCATATTTTGCAACAGCATCTCTTATGGGTTCTGGTGGTGATGTAGATTGGAGAAGAATTTTTATCTTTTTAGGTTTAACTGGAATAGCTTTAGCAGGAATTGTTCGACTCACTTTAAGAGAACCTTCAAGAGGTGCAATGGAACTAGATGATGATGTGCAAATTGCCAAACTTCCTTTTATGGAGTCTCTTAGGTCTTTACTAAAAATACCAGCATGGTGGGCCATGTGCTTTGGTATTGCATTTGGATCTTTTGTGTCTTATGCATCATCTGCATTTCAAACAAAATTTTTAATTGCCTTAGACCCTTCTTTTGATTTTAAAACAATGGTTATCCTTTTAGGTATTATGAATGGAACCACCTATGCAGGTGGAGCTTTCTTTGGTGCAAGATTGGCTGATAAATGGGGTGCAAAAAATTTAAGAGCCTATGGCTGGCTCCCTGCAATTGCAATGTCCGTGACTCTCCCTCTTGGTATCTGGAGTTACTGGGTTCAATCGGTTGAAGCAAATCTAATACTTTCGACCATTTACTTGTTATTTATTGGTATTTATTTAGGTCCAAGTTTTGCTATTGCCCAAACTCTTGCCCCCATAAATATGAGAGCCATGTCCACAGCTTTATTCTTTTTTATTTTAAATATGGTTGCGCTAGGTGGGGGACCAACTTTTGCGGGATGGCTCATAGATGTTTATAAGGAAACCTATTCAGATCTTGATGCTATGAGAATGGCTATGACTGTTACCCATCTTGTATTTATACCTGCTTTGATAAGTTTTCTTATTGTATCTAGGATTCTTCCTCGTGATTGGAAACTTGCTGAAAAAAGAAACCAAGAACTTGCTTCAAATGAATGATTTATAAAGTACTAACTTTAGATGAGTGGCAGTTAGCCAAAGAATTAGGAAAAATTGTTACTGATATAGATCAAGAGGATGGCTTTATTCATCTTTCTACATCAAGACAATTAGGTGCAACACTTTCGATGTATTTTAGAAGTTCAGAACAAGTAATGCTTCTTAAAATAAACCACAATAAAGTAGAAAAAACTCTTAAGCTAGAGCCAACATCCGCATCAAGCTCTCGAAAAGGTTTTTTTTACCATATCTATGGTGACTTATTGCTAGAGGATGTATCAAATGAATGGGTCTTAGAAAGAAATAGCTTTAATATCCCAGATGCAATATTGATTGAAGCTGAAAATGATAATGTTTGATTATGACTAAGACTTATTCAGATAAATTTTTAAAAAATATTCTTCAAGAAACAAAATCAATAGCTGTTGTGGGGGCTAGTTCAAAGGCCCACAGAGACAGCTTTAAAGTTATGGAGACACTAATTAAAAATGGATATATTGTTTATCCTGTTAACCCTTATGAGGTTGAGAATAAAATTCTTGGCATGCAATGTTACCCTGATTTGAAATCAATAGATGAAGAAGTTGATATGGTCGATATTTTTAGATCTTTAGATGCAGTTTTAGAAATTACCCATGAATCCATTAATATAAATGCTAAGACGATCTGGATGCAGCTTGATATTGTTCACCCAGAAGCAGAGGAATTAGCTCAAAAAGCAGGCATAAAGGTTGTGATGGACAGATGTCCTAAAATCGAACTATCAAAGTCATATTGGACTAGTAAATAAAAATATCTTTTAATAGATCTTATATGGAAATAAATTCAGAAATATTAATCAAAGAAAAAACTAGTAATGGGGTTCTTCGCTTAGTGATGAATGACTTGAAGACTAGAAATGCTTTATCGGAAAATATGATTAGCGTTTTGATGGCCGCGATTAATGAGGCTTCTATTAATTCAAGCATCAAGGTTGTTGTCATTGCATCTAATGGAAATGTTTTTTGTTCAGGTCATGATTTAAAAGAAATCAACATGGCTAGAGGCAATACAGATCAAGGGGATGATTATTTCAAAAAGTTATTCAAAAAATGTTCTATTCTCATGCAGGCTATTGTTAATTGCCCAAAACCTATTATTGCAGAGATTAACGGGGTCGCAACCGCGGCAGGCTGCCAATTGGTGGCATCATGTGACTTGGCTATAGCTTCTGATGAGTCAAGATTTGCAACTCCTGGTGTAAATATTGGTCTTTTTTGTTCAACCCCAATGGTGGCTCTTTCAAGGAATATTTCTAAAAAGAATGCTATGAAAATGCTTTTAACAGGCGATATGATTTCAGCAAAGAAAGCTAAAAAAATAGGACTAATAAATAGTAATGTTAATAAAAGTTATCTTCAAGAAGAGGTTGAGCAGCTAGCATCCAATATTGCTAGCAAATCCACTATGACTGTCTCCACAGGAAAGAAAGCCTTCTATGCCCAGGCTGAAATGAGTCTTGCAGACGCTTATTTGTATACATCAGGCGTTATGAAAGAAAATACAATGAGATCTGATGCTAAAGAGGGTATATCGGCATTTCTTGAAAAAAGAGATCCTAGCTGGCCTGATCCAGAAGATACAAATTCATGACCAATACCAAATCTGAAGACTTATTCGGAAGAGTCATGCTTAGTATTGAAGGGACCTCTCTTTCATTATATGAAAAAGACCTAATTAGCAGTTCTCAGGTTGGGGGAGTTATATTTTTTTCTAGAAACTTTATTTCCAGACAACAGATTGCCGATCTATGTGATGAAATTTTTTCAATCAAAACAAATATCCTTATAGCTGTTGATCAAGAAGGGGGAAGAGTTCAGCGATTTGATAAAGAATTTTCTAAATTGCCTTCTATGCAGGAACTAGGAGATTACTCAATTAAGAATAATGATTTTGAAATTTGTCATGATGTGGGCTGGTTGATGTCATCTGAGTTATTAGCTTCAGGTATTGATATTAGTTTTGCCCCCGTATTAGATGTTGATAGAGATACAAGCAGCATAATAGGCGATAGAGCATTCTCAGATAACCCTGATCTAGTATCAACCCTTGCCAAAAAATTTATTGAGGGTATGAATACCGCTGGAATGAAGGCAACAGGAAAGCATTTTCCTGGGCATGGCGGAATTTTTGAAGACAGTCACATTACAGAACCTTCTGATAATAGAAATTATGAAGACTTACTAAATAGAGATATAAAACCTTTTTTTGATTTAAAAGATAAGTTAGGCGCTGTTATGAGTGCCCATATAATATTTCCAAAAGTAGATGATAAGTCTGTAGGCTTTTCTTCTAAATGGCTCAAAGATATTCTTAGACAAGAGATACATTTTAATGGTGTAGTGTTTAGTGATGACCTCTCTATGAAAGGCTCAGGAGATAAATCCTTCTGTAGTAAAGCAATGAATTCTATCAGAGCAGGTTGTGACATGGTATTGGTATGTAACCATCCCGATGGAGTTTTAGAGGTTGTTAATTATTTTGAAAAAGAAAATGTAAGTCTCAGTGAAAAAATTATTACTATGAAAAAATCTAAATTTCCAAGTTGGAATGATTTAAAAAATAACAAAAAAAGATTGGAAATACTTGGGATTATTAAAAAAATAGGAGATTAAGGGGTATGAGAAGAGTAATAACAGGACATGATAAAAATGGAAAATCTATAGTTGTTTTAGATGGCCCGCCAGCCAGGTCTATAGGTGAGGATGTTGGTGGGCTATTTGAGCTTTGGAACACGGACGGAAATACCATCAATACTCAAGATAGTATTGATAGAGCTGATGATGAAATTATTTTATCCCCACCCAGCAACGGCTCAAAGTTTAGGTATTTTCAAATTAACCCAACTCCTGAAGGTATCCCGATGGATATCATGCAGGATATTGCAGCAGATGCTTTTGATAAAATTGGCGCCGCTCATCATAGAATTGACACAACCAAGCATCCAGCCATGCATAAAACAGAAACTATCGACTACATAATTCTTCTTAAAGGAGATGTAACATTAATCCTTGATCAGGAAGAGGTTGATATAAAGCCATTTGATGTTGTGGTTCAGCGAGGAACTAATCATGCATGGGTTAACAATGGAAGTGATCCAGCGCTCTTAATAGCAGTACTAATCGATAGTGAATTAAATTAAGTTAAAAAGGTACTGATCCATTTGCTATGTCTTGATAAGTTTCATTATCAAGCTCAACATATGAATTTGTCCCCGGCTTTTTAATAAAAACTTGGTCATTATTTACCTTATCAAGATGATATGCCTCATCCCTTAGCTCATTCTTCTTAAGCTTGAAAGTTCCTGTTGTCTCAAGCTCTTTAATAATTCTGACGAATACAGGTCTTGCATAACTAGGCAGGGCATCACTCATATATTCTGCAAAATTATCCCAATTAAACTCATTTAAATCACAATTAAAAGCAACCATCCCAGCTCTGCCTTCGGCGTTAGGAATCTGCACTCCATAAACATTAGCCATATTTACCTGGCTATATTGATTTATTATTTCTGCCACCTCATTGGTAGATACATTTTCAGATTTCCATCTAAAGGTATCTCCTATTCTGTCAACAAATTGGTAATGTTTTTGACCAACAGAAAATCCAACATCCATAGTTTTAATTAAATCACCACTATTAAACCAAGCATCACCTTCTTCCAATACATTCCTTAAAATTTTCTTTTCAGATTCTTTCTTGTCTGTATAGCCATTGTATGGCGAATCTGGTGATATTTTTACAGCAAGCAATCCTGGCATTTCATCTTCAGCTTCTATACATAAACCGTCATCATTTTTAATTAATTCATCACTAGCAACATCATATTTGAGTAAAACTACCGTTGCATTAGTCATCCCAATCGTTTTATCTTTATTTAAACCATTCATAAACATGCAAGCACCCTCACTGGCTCCGTATATTTCGCATATTCTTTCGACCCCAAATCTATCTCTAAAACAGTCCCATAGGTCTGGTCTTAATCCATTCCCAACCATTGCCCTTATAGGATTATTTTTTTCATCCTCGCATGGCTCTTGAAAACTTAAGTATCTACAAAGCTCACCTACATATATAAATGTTGTAGTTTGATATCTTTGTGCTTCTTGCCAAAACAATGATGCAGAGAATTTTCGTCTAACAAATACAGAAGCCCCTGAGCTAACCACCGCAGCAAGACCAAGCATTAAACCAGTTGAATGATAGAGTGGAAGGCAATTATAAAGACGGTCTTCAGAAGTCATTCTGTAGCCTGTATTGCTGATATTAAATGATGCAGCAACAATTTTTGCATTAGGGAAAATAGCAGCTTTCGGAACACCGGTTGTGCCGGAAGTGAAAATATAAAAAGCTGTATCCTTTGCAGTAACATTTTTAGTCTCAACTAGATTTTCATTTTTAGAGTAATCCAAACTACTCCTTAGATTTGTTGCCCATTCTGGGGTCTGGATTGTTTTGGAATCTTCAACCCAATAAATATCACCCTTATCTGTAATATTAATATCACTTAAGACATCAGATAATTCTTGAGTAAGCTCTTCGCCAACAATACATTTTTTTGAATCTGAGCTGTTTATGCAATGTATTAAAGGTGCGCCAGTAAGACTGTTATTTATTAAAACCCCTATAGCACCAATTTTATTTAAAGCTAACAAGGAAATAACATAATCAGTTCTATTTTGCATAAATAAAACAACACGATCTTGATGCTGGACACCCTCGCTAGAAAGAAAATTTGCTAAAACGTTAGCTGACTTATTTGCTTCATCATAAGACAATTCATCTTCTTCAAAAATAAGAAAATTTTTGTCTGAATATTTTGCAACACTCTTTTCAAAACTATGAGCTAAAGAAGCAGCCTCATCAGGAAGAGGAAATTTATACCTGAGAACTGGAATAATTTGTTTAAATTCACCAAGGACCCTAAAAAACTCTTTCACTTTACCTAACATTTGATTTCCCCCTAATAGAAATTAAATTAATGTTACTCTAATTATATCATCATGCATATTGTGTGTATTTGCTCGAAATATAAATTTATTTGTGCGAAAATGCATAAATGGATTGGAGTAACTTAGAGTATTTTTTATCAGTGGCCAGAGAAGGCTCCCTCTCAAAAGCAGCATTTAAACTAGATGTCAATCACTCAACTGTTGCGAGAAGGCTTGATAAACTTGAATTAGATCTTAACGTAAAACTATTTAATAGACACAATAAAGGTTATGAGTTGACAAATCATGGACTGGCATTGCAACAAGAAGCTACAGTCGTTGAAAATCAGGTATTCCAAATACAAAGAGTTTTCCAATCTAAAGAAGCTGAGCTATCTGGAACGTTGACTATTACTAAACCCAGTAATGGGGGAGTGAGCATGACAGATCTATTTTGTGATTTTAAAGCTCAGTATCCAGATATTGATATATTTATTAAATCTGCTTCTGCACATTCAGACCTTTCATCACAAGAAGCTGACTTATCAATTCAATTGACCAATCAACCACCCGACAATCTTGTTGGAAAAAAAATTGGTAGATTACCAATTAATATATATGGATCCCATGAATACTTTAAAAATTTAAACAGTATGGATGTGGATGAATTAGAGTGGATTATTTGGGTTGATGAAAGTCATACTTTGGATATGGAATCCTTCATAAGAAAAAATATAAGTGAGCCGAAAATAATTTTTAAAACCAATGTCTATAATGAAGTTTTCGATTACATGTCTGCTGGAGTAGGCGTTAGTTTAATATCTTCTTTTGGCTTGCCGCCAGTGCATAACTTAAAAAGATTTATGCCAGATAAATATATATTTGAGCAAGATTTATGGTTGCTGTATCATCCTGATGTAAGAGGCAACGCCAAAATAAATGTATTTAAAAAATTTCTAATTAATAACTTAGATAGATACACGAATATAGCAGGCATTAATTAATTAACTAAGGAAAAATTTATGAACGATTCAAAAAAATTTGATTTTATAGTCTATGGAGCATCTGGTTTTACTGGAAAGCTAGTTGTTGAATATATAGTTTCTCAATATGGAAGCGATGAAAACATCTCCTGGGCACTTGCCGGAAGGAATATAGAAAAGCTTCAATCTGTAAAAGATGCTAAAGGTGTTGCAGATGAAGTTCCAATTATCAAAGTAGATAGTGATGATGTTGAAAGCGTGAATGCAATGGCTGCGCAGACAAAATGCGTTTTAACTACGACTGGTCCTTATCAGCTTTATGGAAATAATATTGTTGCAGCTTGTGCTGAACTTGGAACAGATTATGTAGATTTATGTGGTGAGCCTGGCTGGATGCATGAAAAAATAAACCAACATGCTGCTCAAGCTAAAGAATCTGGATCTAGAATTGTTTTCTCATGTGGGTTTGATAGTATTCCCTTTGATTTAGGCGTTCTTTTTGTTCAAAATAAAGCAATTGAAACACATGGAAAGCCAGCTTCAAATGTTCGTGGAAGAGTAAGAGGTATGAATGGAGAGTTTTCTGGTGGTACTGCTGCATCTTTTGGGGCAACAATGGCATCACTTAGAACCAAGCCTGAGTTATTCGAAATTCTTGCAAACCCCTTTTCATTATCAAATGGCCATGTTGGGCCTGAACAAGCTCAGGATTCAAAACCAGTCTATGATGATAAATTAGAGACCTGGGTTGCTCCATTCTTTATGGCACCAATCAATACTAAGAATGTACATAGATCTAATGCTTTAATGAGCCATGTTTATGGTGAAAATTTTTGTTACAACGAGATGTGGGTAACTGGGCCTGGAGATGAAGGCAAAGCAATTGCAGACGCCATTGTAAGCGCAAATCCACTTGGTGGCGATGATGCTCCAAAGCCGGGTGAAGGTCCTTCAAGAGAATCTAGGGAAAATGGCAATTACGATGTTTTATTCTGTGCGGATTGTGATAATGAAACTATACATGCCTCTGTAAAAGGGGATATGGATCCTGGATATGGATCTACTTCTAAAATGATTACAGAAAGTGCTATTTGTTTAGTTAAAGAATGCAATGATCTAGAAGGTGGTATTTATACTCCTGCATCATCTATGGGCGAAAAACTTATTGATAGACTTCAGAAAAATGCAGGTTTAACTTTTACTATTGAGTCTTAATGGCACAACATCATATTCATAAATGGCACTCCCTGATCAAAGGGGAGTTTCCTGGTGGATATGATGAATTACTTGCTGATGATGTAATTTTTTATTCTCCGGTGGTATTTACCCCTCAAAAGGGAAAAGACTTAGCGAAGCTGTATTTGATGGCTGCTGGAAATACATTTGGCGGAGATGATGCTAAAAGCTCACACAATCTTAACGAATCTAGCTTTAAATACACCAAAGAGGTTTTAGATGGCAATCAAGCAATACTTGAATTTGAAACAACCATTGATGGCAAGTACGTTAATGGGGTAGATATAGTTACTTTTAACGATGAGGGAAAAATATCAGAGTTCAAAGTAATGATTAGGCCATTACAAGCAGTAAATATAATTCATATGCAAATGCAGAATATGCTTGCAACCATGAAGTAAATGGCTGACTTAATTCTTTACCATAACCCAAGATGCAGTAAATCTAGAGAAGCTTTAAAGCTTTTAGAGGATAGCGATCAAGATTTCTCAACATTCTTATATTTAAATGAAGATTTAAATCATGTTGATCTTGCATCTCTCCTCGATAGGCTTGGGATTTCTGCGAGAGAATTATTAAGAAAAAATGAAGATGACTATAAATCTAATAATTTAAAGAATATCGAATTGGGAAATGCTGAGCTTATAGAATTTATGATTCAATTCCCAAAAATAATAGAGAGACCAATTTTAGATAATGGAATGAAAGCTGTTATTGGAAGACCACCAGAAAAAATATTAGATTTATTAGTCTAGATCGCCTTTTTCTCTTAATTCCTTTCTAATTTTGGTTGCACTTATAGAGTGAACTGCTTCATCAAAAACCTCTTGTTCAAAAACGTAACCAACGCCTCTGCCATATGAAATATTAACGATATTGGGTACCAGCATAATTTCATACTGATTACCTCTATGAAAATTATCTTTAGCAAGTCCTTCCTCAATATTTTTACAAACTAAGTCCCAATCAAAAGGATTATCATCTTGACCCATGCCACCAGAAGCACCTTGCACATCTCTTACCTGAATAATTACTTGCCCAGTTTTCGCAACGCATCTTTTAAAGAGCTCTTGATGACCTTGGTGCCATGGCTGCCATCTTCCAAGCATCTGAACTGTTGGCTTTTTCCAATCAAACATTTTTAAGCTCCTTGGCTATATTGATATGATTTTCATCATTCATTTCAGTTATATGAAAATCTGCCCTTGATGGTTTTTCAAACATTTTATTTGTATCCTCAAACCTTCCTTCTTTGATTGTGTCCATCCAAATAATTACATCAGGGTCAAAATTCTCTTGAGTATTTTTTGTAGGACATACAAAATCACAAATAACGATTCTACCGTGACTTTTCTCATAATCAGCAAATGTTCTCATTCTCATGCTTTGTCTCAATCTACCTTCGGGAGAAAAATCCCAATCATTAGCCATCTCCCTGACTTTATCAGCGTTATACCAGGCTGATTCAAGCAAAGGCTGCAATCTTTCAGCTAAATATGTTTTTCCACTTCCAGGTAGACCCATTATTAATATTTTCATTATCTAATTTTTTTTATTGCAAAGAGCTCATTTTTAAAAAAAACTCTTTCTTCTTTAATAATTACATTTTTTACTCTTTTCAGAGCAGATGCATTTTTTTCAAGAGCTATTATATCTTTTTCTGGGATTTGGCCAACATATAAAATATTTGCCCATTTAGCATCTAGACCATGCCCAAATAACTCTGAAACAGTCTGATCTGGAGTTCTTTTGAATTTAAAACTATAAGGTTTGGGTTTTGAATAAGTGAATCTAGTGTTCTCTCCAACAGGGTTATTCTTTAAATATTCAATAATGTCCTTACCTTTTACTGGAAATGGATCTTTGTCTTTCCAGGCTTCTTTAAGAATTTTTTCAACAGAATCATCTCCACACGAATGCGTAACAAGCAACTTACCTGACACATTTAATAATCGCATTAATGGAGCAATAACGTTAGAAACCTTTGTGATGGTAGTTGATATCGCCCTATATGCTTGAGAAGCAATAATTAAGTCATAATTGTTATTCTCATAATCATTTTCAATAAATGGCTCAAGATATCTTTTATGATCTTCTCTATAAATTCGTATTAAGCAGGGGTGAGAGTAGGAAGTTCTATCTTTTGAATCGATTTCTATTCCCCAATATTTTTTTATAAAATTTCCCATTCCATTAATCTGTTCATTAAAATCAAATGAATTGTCTGCTTTTAATACTAATGTTAGTTTTTTGACGCTTTTATCTTTTATTTTTTTTGCACTCTCAATTTGTCCAAGCTCTGCAAATTTAACATTTGTCATTGTTACCATTAGATTTGGATGTTCTACAAATCTATCAGGCATTTTGTCTAATGTATTTTTAAGATCTTCGTAGCTAATTTCTTTGCCTGTAATTAAAAGTGAAGTGTATGGGTGATATTTATGAAAACTTTTTATTACATTAGATTTAACAGTCCCATCACCAGTACCTGCATCAAGAATTCTTAGATAGGTTTTATTTTTTGGTAAAGATTTGATATGAGGAAAAATTTCAGATGAGATAGCTCTTTTTTCACCTGTATTTTGAATAAATGATAAGTACTTTAGCCTATCATCAAAAAACCTTTTTTTCCCCATAGAAATGCTCCTTTAATAATCATATATGAAATTGCAAATTCCTCAATAATCGATTTACTCTTGTATTATTTTGGTATTAAAATAATCTAAATAAGTTTTTTGGGGGGAGAACTAGATGGCGTCGAAATTACCTTTATTAATTGGAATAGGCTCAAGAGTTAGAAAATCACCATATTTTGATTCAACCATCAAATATGGAGTAACTGGCTTTACTGTCTATAACAAAATGTACTTACCTACTGGTTTTACAAGCCCTGAAAAAGAATATAACAGCTTGATAAGTGATGTTACTTTTGGTGATTTTGCAGCAGAAAGGCAAGTTGAAGTTAGTGGGCCAGATGCATTTAATTTTATAAAGTATATTAATCCAAGAAACCTATCAAAGTGTCATATTGGGGATTGTAAATACATTATTTTGACTGATTCTGATGGCGGAATTGTAAATGATGCTTGTTTGATAAGACTTGAAGAAGATAAGTTCTGGGTATCACCTGGTGATGGTGATGTTTTATTATGGTTACAAGGCGTTGCCATGAACTCAGGTATGAATGTATCAATTTGCGAGCCTGATGTTTCACCTCTTCAGGTTAGCGGACCCAAAGCAGGGAGATTAATTCAAAAGTTATTTAATGGAAGGCATGATGATCTTGGTTACTATAAAGCTGCCCAAACATCATTAGAAAATATTCCTATGGTTATTGCTAGAACTGGGTGGAGTGGGGAACTTAGTTATGAGCTTTATCTTCAAGATAGAAAATTGGGCAATAATTTGTTTGAATTAGTTTATGAGGCTGCAAAAGAATTCAATGGCGCTGTGATAGCTCCAAATACCATAAGGACCATTGAAGGCGGGCTATTGTCTTATGGTTCTGATTTTGGAAGAGAGCATAATCCTTATACTATTGGTCTAGATAGATTGGTAGATATAGATCAGGATATAGATTTTATTGGCAAAGAAGCTCTAAAAAAAATTAAAGAAACTGGAGCTGTAAGTAAATTAATTGGTGTAGAAATGGATGGAGCTCCAATAGATAAAGTGCCGGAAAATTTTTGGCCTGTCTTCGACAAAAATGGCAATAAAGTCGGGAGACTTTCAAGATGTTTCTATTCACCTCGTCTTAAAAAAAATATTGGTCTTGCAATTGTAGATTCCAGTGCCACAGATGAGGGCAATCAAGTTATAGTTGAGTCACCTCAAATTAAATATAATGCAATAGTGGCTAAATTACCTTGGTTTCCAGCTGAAAAAGATACAAACTTAATCTAATGCTAATAAAACTTAAAATATATTTCCTAATTTTTTTTTCTTTAGGCGCCTCCTCAATGGTTATTGATAATCTAGGGGATACGAGAGCTCAATGGGATGCCATATCTGATAATGTAATGGGCGGGATCTCTGAAGTTAACTTTTATGAACTTGATGATGGGGCTAATAAATTCTACAGGCTTGAAGGGCCTGTTAGTACTGCAAATAATGGTGGATTTATTCAGGCCAGAACCAGAGTAAATTTTAAAGCAAACCAATACAAAGGCATCAGAATAAAAATAAGAGGTAATGAGAATGAATATTATATTCATCTAAGAACTCCAAGAACGATGCCATGGAATTATTTTTCTGCCAAATTTTATGCAACAGAAGATTGGCAAATTATAGATTTACCACTAAGTGCATTCAGCTACTCCAGAAATCCTAACAAAGGGTTAGATACTTCAAGAATAAGAGCTCTAGGAATTGTAGCTTATGGCAAAGACTTTGATGCAAGACTAGATATTGCAAATATAGAATTTTATTAAAAAATTTATATGTTTTCTGATCAAGATAAGTCTTTCATGAGACTTGCATTAGAAGAGGCCAACAAGTCCCTTATTATCAATGAAGTGCCTGTGGGATCAGTAGTAGTTATGGATAATGAAGTTGTAGGATCTGGCCACAATGCTGTTATAAGTAATAATGATATTTCCTCTCATGCTGAGATTATCGCGATCAGAAACGCATCTAAAAATTTAAATAACTATAGATTAAATCAAGCAATAATCTATACCACTCTTGAGCCTTGTCATATGTGTGCAAAAGCAATTGTTGATGCGCGAATAGATAAAATTATTTTTGCTACTCCTGAGCCAAAAACAGGAAGCTTGATATCAATAGACAATATTCTAGATAGGTTAGACTTCAATCATAAAGTGTCTTACCAACATGGTTTATTTGCTGATGAGAGCTCAATGCTTCTTAAAAATTTTTTCAAACAAAGAAGAAAGAATTAATAGATTAATTTTTCCATAGAGCTGTGAGGTATTTTAATATCTGACTCATATGGCCCTGTCTCTATGTAACCCAGTGATTCATAAAATTTTATAGCTTCAGCTCTTGCATTAAGAACAATTTTTTTTGCACCCTTAACTCTTCCAACACCCTCAAGTCTACAAATCATTTTTGACCCGAGTCCTGTCCTTCTGTGATTTAAACTTACGCCCATATACCTTATTTGGGCTTCATTGGAAGTGTTCATATGAATACGACCGCATGCTATAACCCTATCTTTGTTATCAACAGCCATCAAGTGAGTGCTGATATCTTCTAAATCATCTTTGAGTGGGATATGGGATAGTTTGAGGGGTTTTCTTAAAATATTCCATCTGAAGTCATCATACTTTGACCATTCGTTGGGTGTTTTTGGAGATCTAATAAGTACATCATCCATAGATTTTTTATATATCTAGATCTACCCATACCGGACAATGATCGGATGGCTTTTCCATACCTCTTGAGTCATAGTCGATGCCAACATCTTTTATAGAATCTTTCAGATTATTAGAAACCATAATATGATCAATTCTTAATCCTCTTTTTGGATCGTCATCAAACATTTTTGATCTATAGTCAAACCATGAATAAATTGATGATTCGTCGGGATGTTTCACTCTCCAAGAATCTACAAAACCAATATCCTTTATGCTATTCCACATTTCTCTTTCTTGAGGTTGAAATGAGGTTTTTCCGTCTCTGAGCCATCTCTTCATATTGTCTGGGCCAATCCCTATATCAATATCTTCAGGAGCTACATTAAAATCACCCATGATTATTAGATTTTCTTTAGTTTTCTTTAGTTTTTTAATATGCAGCTCAAGATCATCATAGTATTTAATTTTTTTTGGGAATTTGGATTCATGATTAATATTTTCACCTTGAGGGAAGTATCCATTCATAATGGTGATCTCTGACTTACCGGTTGAAAAGGTGCATTCTATAAATCTTTTTTGATCTTCTGCAGTATCTTTCTTGAAGCCTTTAATGGTTTTTATTGGTTTTTTTTTGCTTAAAAATGCAACACCATAATGACCTTTTTGCCCCCAATATTCTGGGTGGTAACCAATTTCTTCAATAACCTCAAGTGGAAAATCCGGATCATTTACTTTGGTTTCTTGAAGACCAATTACATCCGGGTCAAGTGTATCTCTCAGATGAATGAGCTGGTGAGGGCGAGCCCTAATGCTATTAATATTAAATGATACTATTTTCATATGCTTAGTTTACTTCAGTTAAGATAATTTTTTTATTTAAATCTAAGTAGTCGGTAATAATTTTTGTTGATTCAATTAATAAAAAATCATTTTCTAAGTCAATATTATTTCTGTCTAATAATTCTTCGTCCTCAGAATCTTCCAACGCTTGGTAGGATGGATAAATTGCCAAACCCAAAGAAGATCTTCTTTTATTTTCAATCTCAAGTAACCATGATTTCCTTAAATCTTTTTCTTTGACCCGTTCATTTATATTAAGACTTAGTTCCTTTTTACCCTTGTTATTGTCATATCTTTCTCTTACCTGGCTAAGATAAATTAAATTTGGATCCCTATTTAATCTTTCTTTATGAAGCTCTCTTACAGTTTTTAACTTATTGTAATTAAGTGGAAATTTATTATGTCTATAAGGCCTAACTTTATCCCATGCTAAAGCAGTAGGGTAGGAGCTCTCTCCAACAGTTTCAATATCCCAGGTTGATGGTAATGCTATGTCTGGGACGACACCTTTATTTTGAGTACTAGTACCATCTACTCTGTAATATTTAGATTCAGTAATTTTTATTTGCCCTTTTGATATATCTTCTAAACTTTGAACTGTGCCTTTTCCAAATGTTCTTTGTCCAACAATAATGCCTCTTTGATAATCTTGAATTGCTGCAGCAACAATTTCTGAGGCTGAAGCTGAATATCTATTAACGAGAACTAATAGAGGCTTATCCCAGATCTGAGTAGCCTTACTATCGCCATATGGCTGTATATATCCAGCACTATGTTTTACTTGAACAGTAGGCCCTGAGGCAACAAAAAGACCAATAATCTTATTTGCTTCTATTAGAGCACCTCCACCATTATTTCTTAAATCTAAAATAACTGCATCAACACCATTCTCATTAAAATCTTCTAGTATTTTTTTTACATCACCACTGCTACTTTTGTAATCATTTGTTCTATTCTGATAAGCATTAAAATCAATATAAAAAGATGGCAGGTCAATAATTCCAATTTTTGATTTATTTGCTAAATCATAAATTTCTCCTTTAGCTGCTCTATCTTCTAATTTAATTTCTTCTCTTTTTAAAGTTACTATTTTTCTAACACCTTCGCTTGCCTTAGATGAAATAAATTCAATTTCAACCTCTGTATCAGACTCACCTCTTATTAAATTTACTACCTCATCTATTCTCCATCCTATAACATCAACATATTCTGATTCTTTATCTTTCTGTCTTATTCTGGTTATCTTGTCATCTGGTGAAATTTTTCCTGATTTTTCAGCAGGGCCTCCAGGTACAAGGCTTATAATTTTTGTATAGTCATCTTCAATGCCAAGCAATGCTCCAATTCCTTCAAGCTTTAAAGACATATTCATATCAAAGTCTTCTGCTGATCTTGGAGATAGGTATGAAGAATGTGGATCAAATTGATTAGCCATCACTATCATAGCTATTGAAAAAATGTCTTCCTCTTTTTGCTGATTAACTCTTTTTATTCTATTTTTATATCTTTTAATCAAGTCTTTTTTTGGATTTGATGATGAGTCATCAGACATCTTAGCTAAAAGAAACTCATTTTTAGTTTGAAGTTTCCATTGATTATCTAAGGCTTTTTGATCAATAAGCCAATCATTATCTTCGTAATATATATCTAGAAAATCATCTTTTTCAAATGAAAATGAAAAGCTATTAATTAAGTTAATTTGAAACTCAGAAAATTCAACAATTCTCTTAAAATAAAGATTGATAATTTCATAAGAAATATCAATATCAAAATTTGTCTCTTTATATAGCTCAGATCTAGCTATAAATTGCTCAACTTCATTTTTAGTAAAGTATTGTTTATTGCCATCAAGCTTATCTATAAGAGCAATAATATAATTTTTATTAAAATCTTCCCCAACAAAATCTTTTACATAATGACTTTCTTGAATTTTAGTAAAGACCTCTTGGCTAATTTTTATTTTATCGGCACTTAAATTTTGAGAAACATATTCTTTTTTAATGTGATTGCTATTTCCACATGCAACTATAAAAATACAGCAAACCAATATAGAGATATAAGAATATTTATTTTTCACAGATAATTTTAAAAATTTTGTATATTTGCCGCTTCTTCTCTTACGAGCTCAGGCGCTCCAAGGATATGCCTGTTAACTCCGATTCTTTTGAACCAATAGTGTAACCCCATTAGGTCTGTAAATCCCATTCCACCATGAACTTCTGTGGCTTTTTTAGCTATCATTTTTGATATTTCTGAAACATGAGACTTTGCATGGCAAGCCATTAACCTGGCCTCATCCGGAGAATTGTTAAAACAATAAGCGGCATGCCAGACCAATGCATAGCAGGGCTCTAAATCAGAAGCCATTTCGGCGCACATATGCTTCACTGCTTGAAAAGACCCAATAACTCGACCAAATTGTTTACGTTCTTTTGAATACGCAACTGCTTTATCAATGAGCCTTTGTGAAGCTCCAATGCTATCAGCTGCAAGAATTATTCGACCGCCATCAACTGCTTTATTAATAGCATCTTTGCTAGACATGGTTTGCTCAAGCACATCTATATCCACATTATTTAATGTAACCTCCGAATAACTTCTAGTCTTATCAACGGCAGTTAGTTCAACTATTTCGACTCCTGAAGAGTTTGTAGATACCAAACCAACGACTCCATTTGCATCTGAAAGCATTAAATGTGAAGCCTCCTTAGCATCTAAAACAAATAGAGATCTTCCTGAGATTTTATTATTATTTATTTCAATCGTGGAGTTATCTCGAGCGCCAATATATTGTGAAAAACCAACTCCAATTCTTATAGAGTTGTTAGACATCTGAGTTAGATATTTTTCCTTTTGCCTCTGACTTCCTCCAAAAATAATTGCTAAGGGTGCCATTACATAAGATCCAGTAAATGCTATTGGTGCTACTCCACCACCCAAGCTCTGACTTACAGCAGTTGCAAAAAGTAAATCCAATCCAAGCCCGCCAAACTCTTCAGGTATAAGGAGTGCACCTAACCCTAAATTAACTAGGCCGCTATGGATTTCCCCCTGAAGCTTCAAGGAGTCTCCCTCGGTGATAGACCTAATAATATCAAGGCTAGCCTGATCTTCTAGAAATTTTGAAACATTTCCTTGAAAAAATATTTGA
This sequence comes from gamma proteobacterium SCGC AAA076-P13, assembly GCA_000384935.1. GTDB lineage: Bacteria > Pseudomonadota > Gammaproteobacteria > Magnimaribacterales > D2472 > SCGC-AAA076-P13. The sequence goes on from ARRA01000002.1 coordinate 108,633, forward strand.
TCTTCTGATAATCCAAAATACATTTTAAACTCCCTGAGCCTTAGGCTCTCTTGGCATTCCTAGACCTCTCTCAGAAATAATATTTTTTTGAATCTGACTAGTACCACCACCTATTATCAAGCCTAAATAGTACATATATAGAAATTGCCATGAACCACTATCTCTTAAATGAGGGCTATCTTCGTATAATGTTCCAACCTCTCCCATAATATCTACAGCAAAACCTTCCAGTTCATGCCTAAGTTCTGTACCAACAAGTTTCTGAATCATTCCAGCTATTTTTGTATCCTGGCCTTGATTTAGTTTTGATGAAAGAACTCTTAAGGAATTGGATTGAAATGCCATAACCTTTGCTTGAATGGATATAAGCTTATCTCTATAGACAGGCATATCAATCAATCGCGTTCCATCTAGTCGCTCCTCTTTCATTCTATCGATTAAAAAATTTACTCTATTAACAGTAGCGTTAGGATCTGTTAATGAGCCTCTTTCATGACCAAGGGTTGCGTTAGCTACAGCCCATCCTTCTCCTCTTTTACCTATTATATTTTCCTTTGGGATAGTCACATCTGTAAAAAATACTTCGTTAAATCCTGCTTTTAGAGTCATGTCTACAAGTGGCCTTATTTCCAATCCAGGAGTATCCATTGGCACTAATAGATAACTTATTCCAGCATGTTTTTGTGCATCAGGCTCAGTTCTTACAAGACAAAACATCATTTGTGAATACTGAGCAGTACTGGTCCAAATTTTTTGACCATTAATTACCCAGCTATCGTTAATAAGCTCACCTTTTGTTTGCAAACTAGCTAAATCACTTCCAGCACTCGGTTCTGAGTACCCCTGGCACCAAATCATTTCTCCATGAAGAGTTGGTTTAATATATCGTTTTTTTTGTTCTTCAGTTCCAAGCTCTAAAAGGGTTGGGACCAACATATCTATACCTTGACCACCCATTGCAGCTGGTATATTTGCATTTGAGAATTCTGAAGCAATTATTCTGTTCTTAATTATATCGCTGTCACCTCCAAAGCCCCCATACTCTTTAGGTACAGAGCGTGCAAAATAACCTTTTTCAATTAGTGTAGACTGCCATTCGGACCTAGATATAGTGACGCCAGTGGCTTTAAAAGCCTGTGTCATTGGTATTTTTGCAGAATCTTTAAAATTAACTCCTTTCCATTCCTTGCAAAATTTTCTAACTTCTTTACGAAAATCTTCGTATTCAGCTCCGTAGTTCAAATCCATATAATGTCTCTCTAATAAAAAGTTAATCCCATTTAGGGTCTCTTTTTTCTAAAAATGCGGCGATACCTTCTTTAGCATCATCACCTTTAAAGCATTCTGCAATTTGCTCTTGAAGAAATGGCATTGCTTCATCAAAATCCATCCCATCTTGTTTTTCATATGCTTCTAATCCTAACTGCATTGTTCCAGGAGCAAGGCTAGCTAATTCTTTAGCTAAACCATCAACTGTGATGTCCAGCTCGCTTGAAGGCACTGAGTAATTTATCAAACCCCATTGCTCTGCTTTTTCTGAATTTATAAAGCCACCACGCATAATAAAATCTAATCCTGCTCTTTTTGGCATCACTCTAAATAGCCCAGCCATCACCATAAAAGGCCATAGCCCGCGTTTGATTTCTGGTGCTGAAAACTTAGCTTCCTTATTCGCAATAGCATGTGTAGCATTAGTTACCATCAATAAAGCGCCCGCCAAAACTGAACCTTGAATTTTACATATCACTGGTTTGTAGAGATGCCTTATAGCTATACTAATATCTTCTGCTCCATCCAATTTTGGAACATTTGAATCTGATTCTGTTCGATTTAAATCAGCTCCTGCACAAAAAATATCACCCTCAGCGGCTATAACCACAACACGAATTTCTCTTTCTTGCTTTGCATATGCTAAGGCATAGTTAATCTCATTCACCATAACATTATTAAGCGCATTCTTCTTTTCTGGACGATTTAAAGTAATAGTTAAAATATTATTTGAGACATTAATCTTTGTCGCTTTAAAGATTAGCCCATTAAGGGATAGTTTTTTATTAATCATATAATTTTCTCTTTTAGAATTTCATCAGGGACATCAACAAGCTTAGATCCAAGATACTCTCCAAGGGATTTAGCTTGACCATCCTTTCTATTATTAGATGAAATACCATCTTGTAAAATATCATGAATATAGAAATTGAGAGATTTAATATTTGGAAGTTCATATCTATCAATTTCATATTTTTCTAAGTCTGGCAGCAACTCTTTTAATTTTTTTACAGTTAAGAATTTATACAAGAAAGAATAAGCCATATTACTTTTTGCCCAGACTCCTAAATTGGCACATCCCCCTTTGTCGCCGGACCTTGTTCCATATATTTCACCAAAATAAACCGTTTTTCTTGGTCCTTCTGGAGCTTCTGGAATATCTATTGGTTCTTTTTGATAGTATTTGTCCTCAAGACCTAATTGGCTTGTTGGAAGGATTTCTATTTTTCTACCATCTACATAAACTTTTTCTTTTATATGTATGCTATCTATTAGGGCAGGCCAATAAACTATAACAGGGCCGCTTGGCTTCACTCCGCCTTGAGCAAAAAAACCAGGGAAGCTTGCGAGTGAGAGTTCAACTACTTTAGCGCTAAACATTCTTCCAACAAGGTTTGGATCCATTGATTTAACTGAAAGAGACAAAGATGCCATTGCCTCTTCATTTGAATTAGGGTTATTTTTTTGAGTTTGATGGAGATCAACTGAAACCTCGTCAAACTGATCAACTCCTCCCAAGGATTTAAATAATGTATCAGTAAATGACTTAGCCTTTTCCTCAATATCTAGACCAGTTAAGATAATTTCCATACCATTTCTAAAACCCCCAGCAAGATTAATACATGCTTTGTGGCTAGAAGGGGGGGAGCTTCCCCTACAACCTGACACATAGACCCTATCCTTAGAGACTTTTTCAATTTTTAGAGTATCAAAATGACCTACGACATCAGGATTTATATATGCCGGTGAGCTAATTTCATATAATAATTGAGCTGTAACAGTGCCAACTGAAACTAAGCCACCTGTTCCTGGATGTTTTGTGATTGTAAAGGATCCATTTTCTTCAATTTCAGCAATCGGATAACCCACGTTATCAAAACTAGGCACTTCTTTAAAAAAAGAGTAATTGCCTCCAGTGGCCTGACAGCCACATTCAATAATATGACCTGCCGCAAGAGCGCCAGCTAAAGCATCATAATTATCCCTATCCCAATTAAATTTCCAAGCAGCAGGACCTATAACCACAGCAGCATCGGTAACCCTAGGACAAACAACAATATCAGCACCATTGTCTAAAGCTTCTTTAATACCCCAAGCTCCAAGATATGCATTTGCAGTTAAGGTTGTATAGCCTGAATCATTTAGTTTTTTGTTCTTATCTATGTTGATAAATTCTTCACCAGATGTATTTAATTCTTCCATTCTTGGCATTAAGTCATCACCATCTATATAAGCAACTCTCATATCAATAGATAACTCTTCTAATATCTTTTCAATTTCATCGGCCATCGAGCTAGGATTAAGCCCACCTGCATTAGTAACAATCTTAATGTTTTTTTCTTTACAGCCTTTTGCAATTTCTTTAACTTGTTTTAAAAATGTACCGACATAACCTTTATCTTCACCTCTTTGAAGTTTTTGATTGTATAAAATGGTCATTGTGAGCTCTGCAAGATAGTCCCCAGTCAAAACATCTATAGGACCTCCATCAATCATATCTTTAGCAGCAGATAACTTATCTCCATAGTAGCCGCTACAATTTGCAATTTTAATTACCTGTGAACTCAATTTAACCCTCCAGTCTTATCCCATCTAAAATAACTCTCGTTATTGAATTAGCTGATTTTTCAGGTGAAACATCTATTGATATTCTATTTTTTTCTTTAGAAAACTCTCTACCAATTCCACCCAATAAAATTGCAAAAGCCCTAGTATCTATCTTTCTTATTTCCCTTGCTTTCAAAGCTTCATTTAATAGTTTTTCTATATAGCTTGTAATAAAATCTTCATGATAATCTACCATATCAGATGATCCATTCACATTACTTAGACCTCTTGTAAATTTATCAAATTTTGGTCCTACTGCTTGATTAACTGCACTTAAATACTTTTGTAATTTCTTAAAAGGAGATTGGATACTAGCAATTTCATCTAACGCATCTTTTCCAAGTTTTCTTAAAATATTATCAACAGTCATTGTTATTAATGCATCTTTACTTGGGGCAATTTCATATAAAGTTCTTAAAGAAATTTTTAATTTTGAAGCTAACTCAGACATAGTTAGATCTGGTATACCCTTTTCAAGCATCTGCTCAAGCAAATTTATTATTTCATGATGCCTGCTGGTAAGAGCTTTTAAAGAACTCTTTTCTATATTTTTTACTTGATCTGAGTAATGCATTATTTTGGATCAACCACCATAAGAAGAGCTCCATTTTCCACTTGATCATTCGTTGATACCAATAAATCAGAGACTATTCCATTTTCAGAGGCTTTTATAGAGTGTTCCATCTTCATAGCCTCAAGAATTATTAAGGTATCTCCTGATTTAACTTTGCTGCCTTTCTTTACTTTAAGATCAATAACTTTTCCAGGCATAGGCGCAACAAGACCTCCTGCTTGTATTTCAACTCCAGGCATTACAAATCTTGGCATGACTCTTACCATGACATCACCATATGGCATATGAACAAGCACTTGATCCTCTGACATTGTTATTCTAGAAAAATGTCTTTTGCCATCGAATTCGACATCTAACCCAAATTCATTCTGGTCATGAATTTTCGCAACCTTATTTGAACTAAAAACAAAGCCCTGTTTCTTGACGAAGGAATATTCAACTTTATGAGTTTCATTATTAAGCATAAGGGTTATATTTTGCTTAGGTAGTCTTCCGTTAGTCCAGCCACTCGGCATAAAATTCAAGATACTTGAATTTTCTTTATTGGTTTTTTGAACCCATAATGCTGCCAATGATATTACATGTTCAATTTCATTTGATGATAGGTCTAAAGTTCTTGGAAGATTTACCCGATCAATAAAATCAGTGGTGGTATCACCACTCAAGTATTCATCTGATCGCAGACAAGCAATTAAGAAATCTCTATTTGTTTTAACTCCGCCAATATGAGCTGACTCAAGAGCTCTAGCAAGCCTCCCGGCAGCGTCTGTTCGAGTTGGTGCATATGAAATAACCTTAGCAAGCATTGGATCAAAATCTGTCCCAACAACTGAACCACTAGCTACCCCTGAATCCCATCTTGCATCTGCATCATAACCATCTTCGAAAGCTATGAGAGTACCTATTTCTGGAAGAAAATTATTACTTGGATCTTCTGCATATAGTCTTGCTTCTATGGCATAGCCACTAAATTCAATATCATCCTGTTCATAACCTAGGTACTCACCTCTAGCTATTCGCAATTGTTCACATACCAAATCTATTCCAGTAACTTCTTCGGTTACTGGATGTTCAACTTGCAGTCTTGTATTAACTTCCAAAAACCAAAACTCTTCTGTTTTATCATCAAATAGAAACTCTACAGTTCCAGCAGATTGATATTTAATCTTTTTAGCAAGCTTTACAGCAGCATCTCCCATAGCAGCTCTTACTTGATGATTTATTCTTGGAGATGGCGATTCTTCTATAATTTTTTGATGTCTTCTTTGTATAGAGCATTCTCTCTCACCAAGATGAACAACATTACCATGAACATCTCCTAAAATTTGAATTTCAATATGTCTAGATTTTTCAACATATCTTTCTATAAAAACCCTTTCATCACCAAAGCCCGATTTAGCTTCCCTTTGCGCACTTGCAATTGATTCTTTGAGATCTTTTTTATCAACTACAATTCTCATTCCTTTTCCACCACCACCAGCGGCTGCTTTAATAAGAAGAGGGTAGCCAACATTTTTTGCTTCTTTTGGATCTGAAGTCATTGGCAGGGTAGGAACTTCAGCTTTAATAGCTAATTCTTTTGCTTTTAATTTATCTCCCATAACAGAGATCACATGGGGTGAAGGACCAACCCAAATTAAACCCTCTTTAATAACTTTTCTAGCAAATGTAGCATTTTCAGATAAAAAGCCATATCCAGGATGAATGGCTTGAGCTCCGGATTTCTTTGCAGCCTCTATTACCAAACCCACATCTAAATATCCTCCATCTGGTAGACGAATAGACTCATCAGCCTCCTTTACAAAAGGGGCATCCATATCCGCATCAACATATACCGCAATGCATCTTATTCCCATTTCATGAGCACTTCTTATAATCCTGCATGCAATTTCGCCTCGATTGGCAATTAATAATGAATTAAAACTCATAGTCTAAATACTCCATATTCATCAGCACCTTTAATAGTCTCATTGCTTACAATTGATAAGCAAAATCCAATAATGTCTCTCGTGTCTCTTGGATCAATAATCCCATCGTCTGTCACCATACTACTTGCAACCAGACCAAGAGATAGCTTTTCAAGATAGTCAGTTACCATTATTTTTAGATTTTCATCAGCTTTTTCATCAAACTTTTGACCGTCTCTTAAAGATTTAGCTTTTCTAACAATTGACATTACACCTGCCATTTGTTCTGGGCCCATTACAGCAATTTTTGCGGTCGGCCAAAGAAATGTAAATCTATTATTAAATGCTTTTCCTGACATTGCATATGTTCCAGCTCCATAAGAAGCTCCTACTATAATTGTAATATGCGGCACCATAGAATTTGATACAGCATTTATTAACTGCGATCCTTTTTTAATTATTCCTTGGCTTTCAAAATCCTTACCTACTAGAAACCCAGTAACATTGTGGAGAAAAATTAAAGGTATATTTCTTTTATTACAAAGTTGTATGAAAGTAGCTGCCTTTTCAGCTGATTCGGGATAAATTGGACCATTATTACCAAGTATGCCTATTTGATAACCATGAACTGATGCCCATCCACAGACCATTGTGGGTCCATATAATGGCTTAAATTCTTCAAATTTTGATGCATCCGAAAATCTAGCTATAACTTCTTTGATATCAACAGCTGATTTTAAGTCTTCACTAATAATTCCAAGCAGTTCATCTTCATCATAAACAGGATCTGAGCTAAATTTTTGAGGTTCTAAACCTTTCTTATTCCAACTTAAATGAGAAACAACTTCTCTACAGATTCTGAGAGCATCCATTTCATCTTCAGCAAGATAATCAGATAGTCCTGATTTTTCAGAATGCATCTTAGCTCCACCTAAAGTTTCATCATCTGATTCTTCTCCGGTAGCCATCTTCACAAGAGGGGGACCTGCTAAGAATGCTTTCGATTGATCTTTAATAAAAATATTATAATCTGACATACCTGGTTGATAGGCGCCGCCAGCAGTAGATGATCCAAATACAACTGAGATTACCGGTATTTTCATTTTTGATAATTCTGTCATTTCATAAAAAAATCTTCCTGTTGCTGCAAAATGCGTTGTTTGTATTGAAGGAGCAATAGGTGGTGTGTCACCTTGATTTATGCCCGATACACTGAGATCTCCTCCGGCCGATTCAACGAAGCTAATAAATGGAATTTTATTATCTCTTGATATTTCAATAGCTCTTTTCCATTTTTCTCCTACATAGACAGTCATTGCTCCAGCTTTAACGGTAGGATCATTTGCAAAAATAACACATTCAACTCCAGCAATTATCCCTATACCTGATACACAACCACCACCAACGTTATATTCCTTAGTTCCGTATCCAGCATAAGGCTGAATTTCAAGAAACGGACTATCAGGGTCGATGACGTTCATAACTCTTTCCCTAACTGGCATTTTTTCCCTTTTTGCTAGTCTTTCATGATGGTGTATTCCGCCGCCAAGCTCTGCTAGATCAAGTAAATCATCAAGAAAATCTAATTTTTCATGCATCATTTTTTTATTTTGAAGATATTTTTCAGATTTAGTGTCTAAATTTGTCTTAATAGTGGGTGCAATATTTTCAGTTTTCATAAGATATCAATTATTAACTCTAATTAATGGTAATATATAAGCGTTAATATTACCAATATAAAATAGTATTATAAGTAGTAAATTAAATGAAAGACTTCTAAATGATTAAAATATATGGCACTGAAAATTCAAGAGCTATGCGCCCTATATGGACAGCAGAAGAGATGGGCATTGATTATGAATTAATTATGATGCCATTTCCTCCTAGGGTCTTTATGAAGGAATATCTTGACATAAATATACTTGGAACTATTCCTTATTTAATTGATGGAGATATAAAAATGACCGAATCTGTTGCCATGACACAATATTTAGTTGAAAAATATGGACCAACAGATTTAAGAGTGATGCCAGATGAGAAAGATTACCCATCTTATTTAAATTGGCTATATCACTCTGATGCTACATTAACATTTCCTCAAACAGTAGTTTTAAGATATAAGTTTCAAGAACCAGGTGTTGCTGATGCAGCAGTTGAAGGCTATAGCAGATGGTTTGTATCTAGATTGAAGCTATTAGAAAGAGAGCTAGAACATAAAGAATATCTATGCTGCGATAGATTTACTATTGCTGATATATGCGTCAGCTATGCTATCAATCTTGCAGGATCGCTAGGAATAGAACAGGCATACAAACCAAATATTAAAAGATGGACAGATCAACTTTTTGATAGACCATCATTTTTAAAAAGTAGGAGTTATAAATATGAAGAAAATTAGTAATTATTTTTTAATACCGCTTATTTCTTTCTCATTTTTTTTAAATAGTGAAGAGAGTATTCTTACCTCACATCTTGAAAGTATTGTTTTAGGTTCGGGATGTTTTTGGGGTGCTGAAAAAGGATATGAGTCTATTAAAGGAGTTGAGAATGCAGTCTCAGGTTATTCCGATGGGTATGGAGTTAAGCCGAATTACAGGTCAATTACCAAGCTACAAAACAAGTTTAATAAAAATAATTTTGCTGAAGTTGTAAAGGTAACTTTTAATAAAAGTGAAATTTCTTTTGAAAAAATACTACAACACTATTTTGAATCACATGATCCAACTCAGCTCAATCGACAAGGTAATGACATAGGAACTCAATACAGATCTGTTATTTTATATAATAATGATTCCCAAAAAGAAACAATAGAACGAGTTTTGAAAGACTATCAAGCTTTACTAACAAAAGCTGGTTATGGTGAAATTCAAACATCTATTAAATTGCTTGATGAATTTTATGATGCAGAAGAATATCACCAAGATTACATAAAAAAGAATCCTAATGGTTATTGCCCAGATCATTCTACTGGAGTTGTGTTTAACGAAGAAAAATTACCCATAAATACATTTGATAATTCGGCATTGCTAATAGGAAAACATATCTTAGTCATCGATTCTGAAGGGTATTGTCCCTACTGTGAGAAATTTGATAATGATGTTATCAGTGGTTACTCTGGAACGATTCCACTTTCTAAAAGAACAGCTAAAGAATTAAGTGCATTAAGTATAGAAACGCCTACCTGGGCAACGCCCACCATTATTTTTTTAGAAGAAGGTAAAGAGGTTTTTGGCTACCAAGGCTATATGGATTCTAAAGATTTTTATAAAGCATTTGGAGCTTTCAAGCTTGGAAGATCCGAGGCATTTGATGTTGCTTTTAACGAGGGTACAGATTCTAGATTTTGCAAAGAATATCAAATATTTAAAAATACACCCGATGGTATTTTCATAGATAAGTTAAGTGGAGCTCCTCTATTTGATACAAAAGATAGATTTGTTTCAAGGTCTGGTTGGCTGTCATTTACAAGACCTATAAAAGATTCAGTATATGAAACTCCTGATAATAGTTTTGGCATGAGGAGGACTGAAATAAGGTCAGCATCCTCTGATATTCATTTAGGTCATGTCTTTGATGATGGTCCTAATGGACTGCCAAGATATTGTATTAATGCAACTGTTTTAGAATTTGTTAAGAGGGCAGATCAAAATATTTAGTTTTATTCTTTAAATAAAGCATTCATATTTTCATAGGCCTCTATAAACTCCTCTTTGTATTTTTGAACTGTTTGTCCTGCACTTATACTTTCATTCACTAGCCCAATTCCTTGCCCAACCCAGTATGTCTCAAGTTTTTTAGCACCTTCATGACCAATTTCTGCTTGATCCCTTACAACTCTTAAAGCAGGTTCACTTACTATTGTTTGAAGAGGCATTGGAAGAGGCTCAGGTGCATTTTTAGATTCCCAGGCATCAGTCCAGGGAGATTTAAGTTGTCTAGAGTGTTTGCCAGTTCTGCTTTTTGATCTGACCGTCTCACTAGACGATGCTGCTACCATTTTTTGTTTTATATTTTCTGAAGTTTCTGCTTCGTTGGTTGGTAAAAAAACAGACGCGCACCATACACCATCAGCGCCCATAGCCATTATTCCCGCCATTTGCTCACCTGTTGCAATTCCACCAGCAGCAAGTATTGGTATGTCGCCATACTTTTTTAAAGCTCTTCGAACTTCTGGGACTAAAACCATTGTCGAGACACTTCCACAATGACCTCCGCCCTCAGTACCTGACACAACAACCAAATCAACACCTGCCTCAACTTGCTTTATTGCATGCTCTTTTGCCCCAACAAGGGCTGCAACCGCAACATTGTTATCTTTTCCCATTTTAAGCATCCAGTCAGGCGGAACGCCAAGAGCATTTGCAACAAGTTTAATAGGATGGGCAAAAGCAACATCCAATACTTCTTGTGCAATTTCAAAACCTTTGCCTAAAACTGCATTAGAGTTTTTTTCAGTCTTAGCAGAATCTTCACTATTTCTTAAATGATCTGCATTAACATCATATTCTTGCAGCACATCAGCTCTAAAATCTCTATATTCTTGGGGTATCATTTCTCTTAGGTCTTGTAATGAATTACCTTCCCCTTTTCCTTTATATGAGTTAGGCACAAGAACATCCACGCCATAGGGCATGCCATTGATATTGTCATCAATCCACTTGAGATCAATTTCTAATTTTTCAGGAGAATGGCCAACTGCTCCTAAAACTCCCATACCTCCTGCTTTAGACACTGCAACAACAACATCTCTGCAATGACTGAATGCAACAAGAGGAAATTCAATATCAAACATTTCACAGATAGGTGATTTCATATTCTTAAATTATTTAACGTTAAATATATTCTATAATAGTTTTTAGATTTATTACTAAAACGACTATGAATCAAAAATTTAAAAATTTTACAGTACCAGATATTTGTGACTTGCATGAAAATGATATTTCTATTGGTGGTAATTTTTTAAAGTCTTTTGGTGGACTAGAAAAATTTTATGGTGAAATAACCATTGCAGAATGTGAGCATAGTAATAGTGTTGTAAAAGAAATTGTTCAAGAGGATGGCACAAATAAAGTCTTAGTTATAAATCATACAGGCAAGGATTTATGTTCTATGGTTGGAGATCAAATTGCACAAACAGCATATGAAAATAACTGGAATGGCATATTTGTAAATGGATACATAAGAGACATTGAAATTATTAAAGATATTAATATTGGTGTATGCGCAAAAAATACTTACCCTAAAAAAACAAATAAAAGCATAGGAATTGGGAAAAAAGATATACCATTTAAATTTGGCAATGTTCAAATAAACCCAGGGTCATGGATTTATGTAGATTTTAATGGCTGGGTTGTATCGAAGAAAGAATTAAAACTTTAAATTATCCATATCTTGGTCTTTCTTAATCCAGATCTCTTCAATCCAGATTTTAAAATTATCTCTATAACTCTCATCTTCTGAATAATCCTTGTTTTTTAAATGTCTGGGAATTTCATGTTCTTTTACAAGAATTTTAACGTCTCTCATTTCTCCTTTTAAGAAAGACCATGCATCTCTTTTATCTGATTTATACACTACTGAGTAATCAACCAAGGTTGCTATTTCTGGCATTGCAGATAGGGCAGTAGCCATTCCTCCAACTCTTGGAATAAGAAGGTTTTTGTATGGAGAGTTTTGACTTTTATGTTTGATTGGGTCATTTCTCGTTCCTTCTGCATAACTAAATATTGTTGAAGGAGATCTCATAAATCTTTTGCATGCCTCAAGAGTATTTTGATAGTCTTTGAACCTCAGCCCTGGGTTCATTTCAATTTCTTTTTTTGAGTGCCTATTTACAAAAGGCATATTAAGAGTTTTGTTTGCTAAATATATAAAAGGTATCCACCTTAACTCTTTTTTCATAAAAAATTTTAGCAGCGGTATTCTTTTATGAGCTGCAACTAATAGTACAAATATATCCGCCCAGGATTGATGGTTAGACATAGCCATATACCAGGTATTTCTATCAAACCTATTTTCATCAAAAACTTGAATACTATTGCCATGCATTAAAAGCAAAATCATTTTTAATCCATATACAGTTAGATCTCCAATTTTATTTGAGATCCTGCTGATATATTTTTTAAAAGATTTTGTAGGAAAAAAAGCTCTAGGAATATTAACTAAAAATAACGTACCGAACCCAACCATTAGCTCTAGCAGGATTAGTGTACAAGTTATTATCCCTATTAAATTTGCTTTAATTGAATGCATATAAGCTACTTTAGAACCCGCTTATATTTGCATACCTCTCGGTATGAAACTTTGAACATCCAAAGATTTGCTCTACAACTCTAGATCTTTTTAAATAAAAGCCAAGGTCATATTCATCCGTTACTCCAATACCACCATGCATTTGAATAGCTTCATTCGAAACAAGATGTAGAGTTTCTCCGGCCATCGTCTTGGCAAGACTTGCTAGTCTTTGAAGTTCATTAGAATTATTATCAGCGCCTTGCATTGCTGCCATAATCGAGGATTTTGTAAGTTCGATTTCACAGAACATTTCAGCTGCTCTATGTTGTAGTGCTTGGAAAGTCCCGATTAATACACCAAATTGTTTTCTTTCTTTAAGATAGTTAATTGTGGATTCAAACGCAGCTTCTGTATTGCCAAGCATTTCTGCTGAGATAGCTATTCTTCCAATATCAAGAATATTTTCAATTGCTTCACCACCAGCCTCAATGTCTCCAAGAATATTTTCTTTTTGTACAGTTATATCTGAGAAGGTTATATTTGCATAATTCCTTGAATCCGCCATATCTAACTTAACTACATTCATATTGGGTTGATTATTTTCAACAAGAAATAATGTTAGTCCAGTACTATCTCCAGTTTTTCCTGATGTTCTTGCAACTACTATAAGTAAATCAGCACTAGCACCATCGACTACAAATACTTTTTTGCCATTTAAAATATAGCTGTTATCTTTTGAAACACCAGACATATTTATATTCAGCGGGTTGTGATGACTGCTTTCATCAATCGCAATTGCTGTGGTAATTTCTCCATTTGCAATTTGAGGAAGATATTTCTTCTTTTGTTCCTCAGTTCCATATTGAGAAATAGCATAAGCTCCAAGAACGCCGGTAGCAAAAAGAGGTGAAGGGGTAAGAGTTTTACCACATTCTTGAAGTATCACGCTTATTCCAGCTAAACCAAAGTTTGAGCCACCATATTCTTCAGGAATAAGAATGCCCGACCATCCCAAATTTACCATTTCCTTCCATGTATCTTTATCCCATAGCAAATCATCTTTGTTATCCCTAAGTGATCTAAAGTGGTTTACTGGAGTCCTTTCCTCTGCAAAGTTTTTTGCAGTATCTTTTAGAAACTGCTGTTCTTCATTTAGTATTAATTTCATTTGTGATTACCGTAATATGTATTGTTTTTAGCTTGGAAGGCCTAGTACTCTTTTAGAGATAACATTTAATTGCACCTCAGAAGTCCCACCTTCTAAAGAATTACCTTTTGTCCTAAGCCATGCTTTTGTTAAATTCTTATCAGAATCATCAAATTCATCTCCATCCCATGCAACTCCATCAGTTCCCATTGCAGCAATCATTAATTCATGACGTTTTTTATTGTGTTCCGTTCCATATAATTTAAACATGGAGGCTGTAGCACTAGCCTTGCCACCTTCATCTCCTGCTCTTTGCAGAGTAAGACCAAAAGCATGTTCTTTAATTTTATGGGAAGCAATTTCAGATCTGTAAAATCCATTATTAATTTTTCCGTTCTCTTCACCGATATGCTTTTTAGCAATAGTTACTAAATCTTTCTTACTTCCTACTGCAGCTGCAAGCCCAAAGTTTGAAATAAATGCTCTTTCATGCTGAAGCAGTGCTTTAGCTATAGCCCAACCAGCATTTAATTGGCCTATTAAATTTGATTTCGGTACTTTCACATCATCAAAAAATGTTTCACAAAATGGCGACTTACCTGATATTAAGGTTATTGGTTTAGTTGAAACGCCATTTGTTTCCATGTCAATCAATAGAAAACTAATTCCATCATGTTTTGGTTCCTTTGGACCTGTTCTTACTAGAGCAAAAATCCAATCTGCTTTGTCCGCATAAGAAGTCCATACTTTTTGACCATTTACCATAAAATGCTCACCAATATCCTCTGCTTTTGTAGCTAAGCTTGCGAGATCAGACCCTGATCCAGGCTCAGAATAGCCTTGGCACCATCTTATTTCTCCCTTGATGATTTTTGGCAGATGTTCTTTCTTTTGTTCTTCAGATCCATATTCTAATAAAACTGGAGCTAACATCCATATACCAAAACTTAATAATGGAGTTTTTGCCCCTATAGAAAACATTTCTTCATTTAGAACTTTTACTTCTTCCTTAGAAAGTCCGCCACCACCATATTCAGATGGTACTGTTGGCATAGTCCATCCCTTAGCACCCATTCTATCAAGCCAAACTTTTGATTCAGGATTCTTATATACAGCTTTTCTTCCTCCCCAAACTTCGTCAAGGGGTGTTTCAGGATCAGCTCCAGCTCTCATAGAGGCTGGGCAATTATCATCTAACCACTGTTTTACTTCTTCTCTAAAACTATCTATTTGAGTCATATTATTTTCCCACATCATATTAAAAACTTTTGAATCTCATTATAAGGAGAAAAAGTATTTTTTCACCCTTTAAAAAAACATACATTGGGTTTTTTTGCAGAGTATAATTACATAATGTTTAAAAAGATTGGAATCTACGTTAAAGAAAAAGCTTATGAAGGCATTGATAGTAATGCTCTCAATCCTTTGATTAACAATCTATGCAAATATTCAAAAGATGTTTTTATAGAAATATCATCTGATTATAACCATCCAAACCTTAAACAAGTTCCAGATAATGAGTTCGTTGAAAACATAGATTTACTAGTAGTTTTTGGTGGTGATGGGACTTTGCTCGGCTCTGCACGAAAATTTTTAGAATTTAATATACCCATTCTTGGAGTCAATATGGGTAATGTTGGCTTTTTAACTGATGTAAAGGTAGATAATTTTGAAAACTCAATAAAAGAGATTCTTTCAGGTGATTATGTAATTGAAGATAGAAACTTAGTAAGTGCCAGCTTTTCTAACCAGACCGTATATGGTTTAAACGAAATAGTAATTCATTCGGGTGCATATGCACAGCTTATGCGATATAGGTTAAGTGTAAATGACAAAGTTGTTTATGAGCAAAGATCTGATGGTCTAATAATAGCTACTCCAACAGGATCGACTGCATATGCATTATCTGCTGGCGGTCCTATTATTCATCCAAGTTTAGACGTTTGGACAATATTACCAATGCTTCCGCAGAGTATTTCTTCTAGACCATTTGTAATATCTTCATCTGAAAATGTCTCTATTGAAATCCTAAGAGGACCATTAGATTCAGCAAAAATTTGTGCCGATGGTCAGGATGACACCAAAGTACCGTTTCTAGAAAATATTAAAATATCAAAGATGGGAAATACACTCAAATTAGTTCATCCAAAGAAAAATGATTTCTTTGAGGCATGCAGAGAAAAGTTAGGGTGGAGTCTAGATATTTCAAATAATACATAAATATCAATTGAATAATAAAAATTTCCATATTCTAATAATATTTATATCTATTCTAGTAGCATTCTTTTCTGGTTTTGGAAGATTTGATGGAGTTGTTGAATTCTTAACTTTTCTTAAACCTGCCTCCTTAAATGGAGGCTATTTTAATTTCCTTACTTTTGAAGATACTTTTATAAAAGCTAATGAATGGTGGAGACTTGTAACACCAATGTTTATTCATTTTTCACTCTCTCACTTAGCATTTAATTGTTTATGGTTATATGTTCTTGGTTCTAAAATTGAATTGCATGATGGAAAAATTATATTTATAACTCTAATAATTTTTTCTTCAATAACAGCCAATTATTTCCAATATATTTTTTCTGGACCTTCACTTTTTGGAGGTTTATCAGGTGTTGTATATGGAATGTTCGGTTTCTGTGTGGTCTTAGAATTGGAGTTAAAAAACCTAAGATATGGATTACCTCCAGCAATATATTTATTCATGCTTATATGGATGTTATTAGGTTTTCTTGGAGTATTAGAGATTTTTGGCTTTGGTAATATTGCAAATTTTGCTCATCTTGGCGGCCTTATTTCTGGATTGGTTTTCGGAATGGTGTCTAGATATATATCAGTGTTAAAATTAAACAAATGAATAAAATAAGAAAAGCCGTCCTGCCTGTTGCTGGATTTGGTACCAGATTTTTACCTGCTACCAAAGCAACTCCAAAAGAAATGCTACCAATAATTGATAAGCCATTAGTTCAGTATGCAGTAGAAGAGGCTATAGACATTGGTATAGAAGAAATAATTTTCATTACTAGCCCATCTAAATATTCCATTAAAAAACATTTTGATAAATCTCTTGACCTTGAGGATAGGCTTATTGAATCTGGAAAACATGAGTTTGTTGAAAAATTGAACCCATCTAAATTTAGTAAGATTAAGTTTCACTACGTTATGCAACATGAGCAGAATGGATTAGGACATGCTATCTCATTGGCAGAAGATTTAATTCATGATGAACCATTTGCTATATTGCTTCCGGATGATTTATTTTTTTCTGAGGATAGCTGTCTAAGTCAATTAAAAAGAACATACATGAATACAAATTCATCTGTAATTGCTGTAAATAGAATCGATAAGAATAATATTCACAAATATGGAGTTATTAGTCCTGGCATTCAAGAAGCTAATTCAATTGAGATTTTAGACATTGTTGAAAAACCAAATGCTGATGAGGCTCCATCCGATATAGCAGTTTGTGGCAGATATATTTTAACAAGTTCTATATTTAAGAAATTAAAAAATGTTAAGCCTGATAAGTCAGGAGAAATTCAAATTACTGATGCAATTAAACTATTAATTGAAGATGAAACAGTTAACGCGTGTATTTATGAAGGAGAAAAATTTGACTGTGGCAGCAAGCTAGGTTTTGTGGAAGCTACGATTGCCATATCATTGAGAGATAAAGAAATAGGCCATAAAGTTAAAGATCTGATAAACAAATTATAATTTGAATTTACTTTTAAAAATAATTAAAAACTTCCCACCTGAAGCTTCTCATATGATTGCGCTTCATTCATTAAAGTTACTCCATAAACTTAATTTAGTTAGGCTATTTTTTCCAGTTTTTGAAAATCAAGGGGTTGAATTTCTTGGATTAAAGCTAACGAACAGACTTGGAACGGCAGCTGGGCTAGATAAGAATGGGGATTTTATAGATTCTGTGGGCTCCCTTGGGTTTGGGTTTTTGGAGGTAGGAACTGTTACCCCAAAAGCACAAATTGGTAATCCGAAGCCAAGAGTATTTAGGGTATTTGATGAAGAGGCAATTATTAATAGGCTTGGGTTTAATAACAAGGGAGTCGATTATTTGGTTAAAAGACTTCAAAAAAAGAAATTCCAAGGTATTGTCGGGGTCAACATAGGCGCAAATAAAACATCACAAGGCCAAAAAAGAATAGACGATTATATTGAATGTTTTCAAAAAGTTTATCAGTATGCTGACTATATTACAGTCAATATCTCTTCACCCAATACGCCCGGCTTAAGAGATCTTCATAATTCAGATAATTTAAAGAAACTAATTGATTCAATAGATAATCAAATTTATGCATGTAAATATACAAAACCAATCTTTTTAAAAATTTCACCAGATGAAGATGCAAATTCTATTTCTGAAATTATTCATATTATTAACAACTCTTCTTTTTCAGGTCTAATTGTTTCTAATACATCAGTTGATAAATCATTGCTGTCTAGTAAACAGTTTCATGAATATGAGGGTGGCTTGTCTGGGAAGCCAATTATGAATAAATCTACAAAACTATTAAGCACTATCTTTAAGGAAGACCATTCCATACCTTTAATTGGAGTTGGCGGGGTCATGGGATATGATGATTTTATTAAAAAAATAGATGCAGGTGCTAATTTAGTGCAGATCTATTCAGGTTTTATTGTAAAAGGGCCTCAGATCGTTAAAGATATTTTAAAAGATTAAGTTTTATGGAATTAATTATTATTTTGACTGTGATTATATTTTTAATTGGCACAGTAAGCATTGCACTCCCATCAAAGTCAACAAGGGAAATCTCTAACTTAAGATTAGAAGCATCAAAGCTAGGATTTAAGATTATTTCATCTAAATTGAGTACCCAATCTTTTAAAAATAAAGATTTTTCATTAGTTTGTTATCAGTTTAAAAATGAAACAAATATAAAAGAAGCACACTTTATTAGAGACAAAGATGATTTAATTTTGTATTCTCCACTCAAACTTAAGTACTCTGATGGGTATGATGAGATAAAAGTTAAGCTAAGTAAATTCTCTTTAAAGGTACATGAGATTATTTATTCAAAAACTCTGATAGCATTTTTATGGGAAGAAAAATCAGGATTAGAAGAGCTTAAAAATATTTCTAGTTCTATAAAAGAATTATAAATATCTTGTCATTTATGCTTAATTAATGTTATTTGTAAAAAAAGGAACTAATTTTTATTATGGCAAAATCACTTGTAATTGTAGAATCGCCGGCTAAAGCTAAAACGATTTCTAAATATCTTGGTAAAGACTATATTGTTGAATCAAGTGTGGGACACATAAGAGATTTACCAAAGAAAGCTTCGCCGGCATCCAAAAGAGCCTCCATCCCAAAAGATATTTCTCTTGAAGAAAAACAAAAGTTAAAAGCAGTTAATGATCGAAATAGACTTATCAGAAGAATGGGTATTGATCCTGATAATGGTTGGACTGCTGATTGGCAAATAATTCCTGAAAAAGAAAAAGTTATAAAATCATTAAGAAAAGCAGCTAAAGGCGTTGATCATATATATTTAGCAACTGACCTTGATAGAGAAGGTGAAGCAATAGCATGGCATCTAAAAGAAGCTCTCGGTCCTGAAAAATATAATTATTCAAGGGTTCGCTTTAATCAAATAACTAAATCAGCAATTATTGATTCTTTTGCTGATCCAAAGGAAATTGATTTAGATCTAGTAAAGGCATATAGAGCAAGAAGGTTTCTAGATAAGGTTATTGGGTTTGAGCTTTCTCCACTCCTATGGAAAAAAATAGCAAGAGGCTTATCAGCCGGAAGAGTGCAGTCAGTTGCACTTAGGGTTCTCGACGAGAGAGAAAGGCTTATTCAGGAATTTATTCCAGAAGAATACTGGGAAGTTTCTATGAAGTTACGCTCATCTGATAAAAATATTATTCCATTTGCACTTAATAGAAAGAAATCTGATCCGCTTCTTCAAAAAGATGAAGCTAAAAAAATAAAATCTTTAATAGAATCTACAGAATTAAAAATATCTGAGATTGTTAAAAAGCCTGTAAAAATAAAACCAAAAGCTCCTTTTATTACATCAACACTCCAGCAGGCAGCAAGCACAAAATTAAGCTTTAATGTTAAAAGGACAATGAGGGTTGCTCAAAAGCTTTATGAGGGCGGTCACATAACGTATATGAGAACCGATGCTCCTAGTCTTAGCAAAGAGTCTATCCAAGATGCAAGAAATTATATAAGTGATAAATTAGGAGAGAACTATCTTACAAACGCTCCAAGAATTTACTCAAGCACAGAAAATGCTCAAGAGGCCCATGAGGCAATAAGACCCACAAATGCATTTATGCATCCAGATGACCTCATAGGGTCATCTGAAGAAGAGAGAAGGCTTTATAGTTTGATTTGGCAACAATATATTTCTTGCCAAATGCCCGATGCTGAATATTTATCAACCTCAGTAAAAGTTGCTGTGGGAGACTATTATTTTTCAGCTAAAGGCAGAGAGGTTGTATTCGATGGTTACACCAAGGTATCAAAAAATAATACTGATGCCGAGGATGATATTTTGCCTGTAATGCATGAGGGCGAGGATCTGGTTCTGGAAGAACTAAACCTTGATCAGAAATTTACAAAGCCACCTGCAAGATTTTCTGAAGCAGCTTTGGTTAAAGAGCTTGAAAAAAAAGGAATCGGCAGGCCATCAACTTATGCAAATATTATTTCTACAATCCAAGACAGAGGGTATGTAGAAATTCAAAATAGAAGATTCTTTGTGAAAAAAATTGGCCACATTGTTACAGAAAGGTTAATTGAAAGCTTTGATGACATTATGAATTATGATTTTACTGCCAATCTTGAAAATAATTTAGACCAGGTTGCAAGCGGAAATTTAAATTGGAAAAATGTTTTGGATGACTTCTATAAAGCTTTCCAAGATGACTTAGCATCGGCATCAATTGATGATGGAGGTATGAGAACTAATAAGCCAACTGCTACAGATATTATCTGCCCAGATTGCTCAAAAAGTAAAATGGTAATTAGAAATTCTTCAAATGGAGTTTTTTTGGGTTGCTCAGGTTATGACAATGAGGGCGATGATAAGTGCAAAAAAACTGTCAACCTTATTTCTGGCGATGAAGCTATCAGTGTAGATGATAAAGAGGAAGCTGAAAATTTACTGATTAAAAAAAGGTGTAGCAAGTGTGAAACCAGCATGGACAATTATCTGATAGATGAGCATAGAAAATTGCATGTCTGCGCAAAAAGCCCTGACTGCGATGGTTATGAAGTTGAAGACGGATTATTTAAGATTAAAGGCTATGACGGACCAGTATTAGAATGTCATAAATGCGGTTCTGAAATGCAGCTTAAAACTGGAAGATTTGGTAAGTACTTTGGCTGTCTTAACGATAATTGTGGGACAACAAGAGCACTTCAAAGAAATGGGGAACCAAAACCTCTAACAATGGAACCAATTTCTATGCCTGATCTTGCTTGCATTAAATGCGAAGATCATTACTTACTAAGAGATAGCATGAAAGGTCTTTTCTTAGCTGCAAGTAAATATCCAAAAAATAGAGAGACTAGAGCTCCTAAAGTATCTGAAATAAATCACCTAACAAGTGAAATAAATGAAGCATGTAGGTTTTTACCTGAAAAAGATAAACACGCATATTTAATGTCAGCCCCAGAAAAAGACAGAGATGGGAATGCTTATGTTATTAGATATAACAAATCAGAAGATGTTCATTATTTAGCTTCGGAAAAGGATGGCAAAAAAACAAAATGGACTGCTATTTATAATAATGGTGAATGGGCTCAAAACCTTAAAAGTTAGTGGATTCAAAAGAGCTAGTTAATTTATATTTAGATATTTCCGAAGGTTTACTATCTAAACTTTCTTTGAATAACTCTTCTGAGGAAGATTTTGATAAGTATTTATTTATCCTTTCGGTTGAGCAAAGTCTTGATTCTCTTGCAATCAGCATTGCCTCAAATTCTGAATTTGAGAACTCTCAATTCAGCTCTTATGACTATATAAATAAATGGAAGGAGCTCTCGCAGAATCATTCTACTAAAAACATCATTAAGAAAGAATTTGATGCAGACGGCATTTTTAATATGTTAGTTTTAATTAAAAAAGCACTTCATGAGCCCATAAATGAGTCAATAATAGTTTCAAATGAAACGCTCAACTTGAAAAAACTTAATTTGTTATTAGATAGGTATAAAGAATTTATTATCATGCTTCGCAAAACCCTCGAGGAATGCTAAGCTTGATATAAGAGGAAAATATATGTCGAATTACCTAGAATTAGCTCAATTACCAGATGGAAGTATAGTACTTAGAAGATCCGATGATCATGAAAACCCAATTGTAAAAATTGATTTTTCATCTGAATCTAAAGAATTTCTTCAAGGTCAAGAATTATCTGTTGCAAAGGAAATGATAAGAGCTGGTATAGAAAGTGTTAGCGGAAATGTTAGTGATTTTGATGAATTTTTTGATGGACAAAAAGAAAGGCTATCTAAAAAACCTGTAATTCTTCACTAGTTTTCTCTAATTAGGCCTACGCTTTTTCCTTCGATAAATAGTTCTGTATGCTCTAAATCAATTTCAATGTTACTAAAGTCTTCATTTGCCGGTTGAAGATGAACTATTTTTGGCGAGTGTCTATGAAAGTATTTAACAGTAACTTCGTCATCAATTCTAGCAATAACAATATCGCCATTTTTAATGTCTTGTGTTTTTTTCACTGCAATTAGATCATCTTCCATAATTCCAGCATCTTTCATACTAAGACCTCTGACACGAAGAAAGTAATCAAAATTTGAGCCAAAAAAACCTTGAGGGCAATTAAAAACCTTTTCTACGTTCTCAGTTGCAAGAGTAGGTGACCCAGCTGCAACTAACCCAATAATTGGGTAATCATTACCATCATGTTCAATTTCTGGGTTAATAATAGAAATACCTCTAGATGTTCCACTTTCAATTGAGATAAAGCCTTTCTTCTCTAATGCTCTAAGATGTGTTTCAGCTGAATTTGGCGATTTAAAACCTAATTCTTGGCATATATCTGCTCTTGTTGGCGGAAAACCAGTTTTCTTTATGTATACTTGGATACAGTTAAGTACCTTATTTTGCTGAGATGTTATGTCTTTCATAATACTTTTATTAATACTGAATATATATACAGTATAATGCAGAATCTATATTTATATCAACTTTTAAATGGAAGAAAATAGAAAATTAATAATAGGAATTTCGTCAAGAGCTTTATTTAATCTTGATGAAAGTCATGATATTTATGAAAAAGATGGGCTTGACTCCTATCGCGATTATCAAATAGCTAATGAAGATAAGACTCTTGATCCAGGAGAGGCATTTAATCTAGTTAAAAAAATATTAGATATTAATTCTCTATATGAAGATCGTCAGAGAATTGAGGTCATCCTCTTATCAAGAAATACATCTGATACTGGATTAAGAATAAGAAATTCAATTGAGGCTCATGGGTTGGATATTAGTAGAGCTGCTTTTTGTGGTGGCGAAAGCCCTCATAGGTATGTTAAAGATTTTGGTGTTCATCTTTTTTTATCAAGCAGCATGGAAGATGTGAAATTAGCAATCAAAAGCAATGTTGCTGCTGCAACAATTATCTCAAGGGATAATGATAATAATTTTCTTTCAGAAGATGGTCAGCTAAAGATAGCATTTGATGGAGATGCAGTAATTTTCTCAGATGATTCAGAAAAAGTGTTTCATGAAGAGGGCTTAGAAGCATTTATTGAGAATGAAGTAACTGCAACAACTGCATTAAAAGAAGGGCCATTTAAATCCTTTCTTGTTGAACTTAATGATATCCAAAATGATTTTGATATTAATGATTGCCCAATTAGGACCGCTCTAGTTACAGCAAGATCGGCCCCATCTGATAAGAGAGTCATTAAGACACTAAGAGAATGGGGAGTAAGGATTGATGAGTCTCTATTTTTAGGCGGCATGTCAAAAAAAGATTTTCTTAAATCTTTTCAAGCAGATATCTTTTTTGATGACCAAAAAAAACATATTATAGATACACAAAATACTACAGCATCAGGCCATGTGCCTTATGGAATTAAAAACACGTAACCTATAGGCATACAAAATGGAAATAGTTTGTTTCGACATGGAAGGCACTTTAACACCGGAGATATGGGAAAAAGTAGCGACCAATACAGGCATAGAGGAATTTAATAAAACGACTAGAGATATTCCAGACTATGGAAACCTCATGGATTTTAGGCTTGGCGTTATGAAGACACATGGCATTAAGCTTTCAGATATTCAAAACGCAGCTAATGAATTAGAGCTACTGCCTGGGGCTGAATCTTTTTTAGCAAATGTTAGAGAAAACTTTCAAGTTGTAATTCTTTCAGATACTTTCCATGAAATCGCTCAACCATTAATGAAAAAAATGGGATTCCCATTACTTCTATGTCATAACTTAGAAGTTGTTCAAGACGAGGTTATTTCATATAAACTTCGTAACAATAAAGCAAAAAAACAGGCCATAGAGAGCTTTCAATCCATAGGATATAGATGCTTAGCTGCCGGAGACTCTTACAATGATCTTCAAATGTTCGAAGTAGCTGAAAAAGGTTTTTTTATTAATGCTCCTGAAAAAATTTCAGATGCACACCCAAATATACAATCCTTTCATAATTATGATGATCTTGAAAAAGGTCTCTTATCAAATTCATTATTTCAAGAATGAGTGACCATTTAAAATTAGATAATTTTTCTAGGCCTGTTTTAAGCATGCCAAAGGAAAACTCTAATCTTCTCCTTCATAGCTGTTGTGCTCCATGTGCTGGTGAAATTATGGAAGCCTTGGCTGCATCAAATATAAAAACTACCGTATATTTTTATAACCCAAATATTCATCCAATTGAAGAATACGAAATTAGAAAGAATGAAAATAAAAGATTTTGCGATAAGTTAGGTTTTGAATGCATTGACGGTGATTATGACAAAGACAATTGGTTTGAAAGAATCAAAGGTTTAGAGGATGAGCCTGAAAGAGGAAAAAGATGCACTCAGTGTTTTGATATGAGGTTCGAAAGATCTGCATTATTTGCTCAAGAAAATGGTTTCGGAGTATATGCAACAACTTTAGGTATTTCTAGGTGGAAGGATATGGAGCAAATCAACTCTTCTGGCCTTCGTGCAGCTAAAAGATATGAAGATGTATCTTACTGGGACTTTAACTGGAGGAAGCAGGGCGGCTCTTCAAGAATGGTTGAGATTTCCAAGAGAGAAGAGTTCTATCAGCAAGAGTATTGTGGCTGTGTATACAGTTTAAGAGATACCAATAGATGGAGACGGAAGAATAATAAAGATAGGATTATTAGAGGCGTAAAATTTTATAGCTAGCTATAAATTTGGGAACAGGCATCTTCTTGACTTATAATCCCACAACTATGACAGCAGGCACAAAATTTAGAGAAGCATTAAAATCAGATTCCCCATTAGTAATACCAGGGACTATAAATGCTTATTCTGCAATCTTAGCTGAAAAAGCAGGACATAAAGCTGTCTACCTTTCCGGCGGAGGAGTAGCCGCAGCATCATATGGAATGCCTGACCTAGGAATAACATCCATGGATGATGTCTTAATTGACGTTAAAAGAATATCCAATTCAACATCACTTCCTTTACTTGTAGATATCGATACTGGTTGGGGAGGAGCTTTTAATATTTCAAGAACTATAAAAGAAATGATCAATGCTGGGTGTGGAGCCGTGCATATGGAAGACCAAGTATCACAAAAAAGATGTGGGCATAGACCTAATAAGTCTTTGGTAAGCTCTAGTGAGATGCAGGACAGGATTAAGGCAGCTGTTGATGGCAGACATGACGAATCATTTTTTATCATGGCAAGGACCGATGCACTAGCTTCAGAGGGAATGAGTGGGGCAATAGAAAGAGCTTCAAGTTATATTGAGCAGGGCGCTGATGGCATTTTCTTGGAGGCTGTTACATCACTTGATGAGTATAAAGAATTTAAAAATGCCTTAGATGTGCCACTGCTTGCAAACATTACTGAATTTGGTAAAACTCCATTATTTACAAAAGAACAATTAGAAGAAGTTAATGTAGATATGATTTTATATCCACTAACAGCATTTAGGGCAATGAGCAAAGCTGCGGAAAAAATTTACATTTCTCTAGCCAAAGAAGGGACACAAGAAGGTCTCTTGGATATAATGCAGACCCGAGAAGAGTTATACGAATACTTAAACTATCACAGTTACGAAAAAAAATTAGATAGTCTATTTGAAGATTAAAAACTAGTAGAGGAAAAAAAATGGTAAAAAAACTTGAAGGAGCTGGTCTAAGAGGCCAGGTAGCAGGAGAAACTTCACTTTCAACAGTTGGCCAAATAGAAGGCTTAGCTTATAGGGGTCATAAAATTGAAACCCTTGCTGAAAAAGCTACTTTTGAAGAGGTTGCCTATCTTCTTTTATATAGTAAGTTACCTAATACAAGTGAACTTAAAGATTATAAAGAATCTTTAAAAACACAAAGAGACCTTCCTCAAGCTCTAAAAGAGGTCTTACAAAAAATACCTGCTAATGCTCATCCAATGGATGTAATGAGAACTGGAACTTCAATGCTTGGTAATTTAGAGCCTGAAGGAGATTTCTCAAATCAACTAAATTCAATTAACAGAATGATCGCAACGATGCCATCTATTGTTACCTATTGGTATAAATTCTCTCATGAGGGAGTTGATATTGATTTAGTAAATGATGAAGATACTATGGCTGGTCATTTTCTTCACATCCTTCATGGAAAAACACCCAGTGACCTTCATAGAAAGGTAATGGATGTATCTCTTGTTCTGTATGCAGAACATGAATTCAACGCATCAACATTTACTGGAAGAGTTTGTGCATCAACAATGTCAGATATTCACTCATGCGTGGTTGCTGCTATTGGTTCATTAAGAGGGCCTCTGCATGGAGGAGCTAATGAAAAAGCTATGGAGCTTATTGAGAATTGGACTTCAAGAGACGAAGCCAAAGAAAAAATTCTATCCATGTTAGCGAATAAAGAAAAAATTATGGGATTTGGTCATGCGGTTTACTCAATTCGCGATCCAAGAAATGCAGTTATTAAAGAGTTTGCTAAGGAACTTTCCTTGCTTCATGACAATGATGATCTTTACCAAGTAGCAGAAGAGGTTGAAAAAGTTATGGCTGATGAGAAAAAAATGTTCGCAAATGCAGACTTTTTCCATGCTCCTGCATATTTCTATATGGGAATTCCAACAAAACTATTCACACCAATTTTTGTAATGTCTAGAGTATCAGGATGGACTGCTCACTGTATGGAGCAAAGAGCAAATAATAGAATTATCAGACCAAGTGCAGATTATATTGGTGTTGAAAATTCTGATTGGGTTGATTTAGAAGATAGATCTTAAAATGTCTTCAAATGTTGATCTAAACGTTAGGCCTGATTACGACTCTGTAATCCAAGAAATCGCAGACTATGTAGTTAATTTTGATATTAAATCTGATCTTGCATTAGACACTGCAAGAAATTGTTTGATAGATACAGTTGGCTGCGGGTTATTAGCTCTCAAATTTCCAGCATGTACCAAAATGCTTGGACCAGTCGTAGAAGGATCTTCTGTTCCTTTTGGCGTTAGAGTTCCAGGAACAAACTTTAAACTCGATCCAATAAAAGGTGCGTTCGATATTGGTTGTATTATTAGATGGCTTGATTATAACGATACTTGGCTTGCTGCTGAGTGGGGTCACCCCTCTGATAACTTAGGCGCTATTTTATCCATCGCAGATTTTATTTCACAAAAAAATATTTCTGAAGGAAAAGAACCTCTCAAAATGAGGCTTGTCCTAGAATCTATGATTATGGCTCATGAGATACAGGGTATTTTAGCTCTTAAAAATAGCTTTAATAAAGTTGGTCTTGATCATGTTGTATTAGTAAAAGTTGCATCTACGGCTTTGGTTACCAAGCTTATGGGTGGTAGTAAAGATCAGATTATGGATGCCGTTAGTCATGCATGGGTTGATGGCCAAAGTTTAAGAACTTACAGACATGCTCCCAATGCGGGATCAAGAAAAAGCTGGGCTGCTGGAGATGCTACTTCTAGAGCTGTGAGGCTTTCAATGATCACTCTTTCTGGAGAAATGGGTTATCCAGGTGTTTTGTCTGCTCCTGTTTGGGGGTTTGAGGATGTGCTATTTAACAGTGAGAAACTATCTCTACCTCAACCTTTTGGATCTTATGTAATGGAAAATATTCTATTTAAGATTAGTTTTCCTGCAGAATTTCATGCTCAAACTGCTGTTGAGGCTGCTGTCACACTCCATCCTGTGGTTAAGGATAGGCTTGATGATATTGAATCAGTCAACATTACTACTCATGAATCTGCTATCAGAATTATCTCTAAGGTTGGTGATTTAAATAACCCAGCGGATAGAGATCATTGTCTTCAATATATGGTTGCTATTGGTCTTTTAAAAGGAGACTTAATTGCTGAAGATTATGAGGATGATGTTGCGTCAGACCCTAGAGTGGATGCTTTAAGAGAAAAAATGGTTATTTCTGAAGATTCAAGATATTCAACCGAATATCATGAGGCAGATAAAAGATCTATTGCCAATAAAATACAAATTCATTTCAAAGATGGTTCTTCAACAGATGCTATTGAGGTTGAATATCCAATTGGACATATGAGAAGAAGAGAGGAAGGCATTCCTGTTCTTGAACAAAAGTTCTTAAAAAATCTACAAATTACCTACGATGCCACCAAGAGCAACAAAATCTATAGTCTTTGCACCAACCAAGAGGAATTAGAAAATACTTCGGTAACAGACTTCCAAGAATTATTTGCTGTTGAATCAAATAACTTTTAATTGATAACAAAGCTATAAAGTTAAGGTTTTAAAACCTTTTTGGACTATAATTATTGCCATGTCAGGCAATACATTTGGAGAATTATTTAAAGTTACGACCTATGGCGAGAGTCATGGAAAGGCTTTGGGCTGCATTATTGATGGATGCCCTCCAAATATTGAACTCAATGAATCTGATATTCAACATGAATTAAACAGAAGAAAACCCGGTCAATCAGACGTAACAACCCAAAGAAAAGAAGATGATTTAGTTGAAATCCTTTCAGGAGTCTTTGAGGGAAAGACTACTGGAACACCAATTAGTCTAATTATTTACAATCAAGACCAAAGGTCTAAAGACTACTCAAATATAAAAGACGTTTTCAGACCAAATCATGCAGATATTACCTACCAGGCTAAATATGGTCATAGAGATTACAGGGGTGGAGGGAGATCAAGCGCAAGGGAAACTGCTATGAGGGTAGCTGCCGGGGCAATTGCAAAGAAATATCTTGAAACTTTCGGTGTAAAAACTACAAGTTACGTAAGCCAAATAGGCGCTATTAAAGCCGATGCTATTAATCACAAAGAAAGTGGGACTAATAAATATTTCTTTGCTGATAGTTCGAAACTTACCGATCTTGATAATTTATTTAGTGATTTAATTGCTGAAGGTAATTCTGTTGGTGCAAAACTTGGAGTAACTATTGAAAACTGCCCAGTCGGTTTAGGGGCTCCAGTTTTTGATAAGTTAGATGCAGATCTAGCCAAAGCTATGATGAGTATTAATGCAGTTAAATCAGTTTCGATTGGGAATACGGATGATATTTTGGCTTCTAAAGGTTCTGAGGTTAGAGATGAAATGAGAGAAGATGGCTTTACCTCTAACAATGCTGGGGGGATATTAGGTGGAATTTCTAATGGTGATGATATTAATATAGATTTCATTATTAAACCCACATCTAGTATAAAAAATACTGGTAAAAGTATTAATGCTGATGGAAATGAAGTAAATATAGAAGTAACCGGTAGGCATGATCCATGTGTTGGAATAAGAGCAGTGCCTATAGCAGAAGCTATGGCAAATTTAGTTGTTATAGATCACCTTTTGAGAAATAGAGCTCAATGTGGTGAGGTTGATCAAAAATTACCTTTCAAAAAGTAACATGCCTAATACTTTATATGACAAGCTTTGGAATGAGCACCATATAAAAACTCTTGATTCAGGCGAATCTTTAATTTACATAGACAGGCAATATCTTCATGAAGTGACCTCTCCTCAAGCTTTTGAAGGACTGTCAAAGAAAGGTCTTTTGCCTTGGAGACTTGGAGCAAATATTGCAACGCCAGACCATAATGTTCCCACTGAAAGAGGGGATTCTTTTACAGTAGAAAATATTAGTGATGATATCTCAAAAATTCAGGTAGTAGAGCTTGATAAGAACTGTAATAAATTTGGAATTAAACAATTTGATATAACCTCTGCTAATCAAGGAATCGTTCATGTAATTGGTCCGGAACTTGGTTACACATTACCGGGCATGACAATAGTTTGTGGGGATTCTCATACCTCTACTCATGGTGCATTTGGGTGTCTTGCAATGGGCATTGGAACTTCAGAAGTTGAGCATGTTCTTGCTACGCAAACATTAAAAGTTTCCAAACTTTTAAACATGAAAGTAATTTTTGAAGGGACGCCTCAAAGAGGGGTTTCGTCTAAAGATATAGTTTTATTTTTAATAGGTGAAATTGGAACAGCGGGTGGTAATGGTCATGCTATTGAATTCTCTGGGTCTTATATTGAAAGCATATCCATGGAAGCTAGAATGACGATATGTAATATGGCTATTGAGGCCGGTGCTAAGGTTGGCTTAATCGCCACTGATTCAACAACTATGGACTATGTAAAAGAACACTCACCTCTCTCAGTCGATGACCTAGCCCTAGCTCAAAAGCATTGGAATAATCTATTTTCAGATAAAGAAGCTATTTTTGATAAAGAGATTGTTATTGATATTTCTCAAATCAAGCCTCAGGTGACATGGGGAACTTCGCCTGAAATGGTAGTAGATTATGATGCAGGACTTCCTGAGTTATCTTTGCAAACGGAAGCCAACAAGAAAAACATAGAGTTAGCAAAAAATTATATGGGTATTAAAGAGGGTGAAAAATTAACAGACTTAGAATTTGATAGAGTTTTTATTGGTTCGTGTACAAATTCTAGAATAGAGGATTTGCGTGAGGCTGCATCAGTTATAAAAGGAAGAATAGTTTCTAAAAAAATAACTGAGGCCATTGTGGTTCCAGGATCAGGAATGGTTAAGGCACAAGCTGAAGCTGAAGGTCTTGATAAGATATTTAAGGACGCAGGTTTTATATGGAGAGACCCAGGTTGCTCTATGTGTTTAGGGATGAACCCTGACCAATTAAAGCCCTATGAAAGATGCGCATCTACATCTAATAGAAATTTTGAAGGCAGACAAGGCAATCTTGGAAGAACGCATCTTATGAGCCCAGTTATGGCAGCTTATACTGCAATTAATGGAGTTATTGGAGACTTGTCATGAAGGTAATTGGCAATGAGCTTCAAATAAAAGGTATTGTGGCATCAATCGACAGGGATAATATTGATACAGATCAAATAATTCCTACAGAGTACTTAAAATCAATAAAAAAATTTGGTTTTGAAGATTATCTTTTTGATGGGTGGAGATATCTTGATGATGGTAAGTTAGGCATTTCAAAAAATGAAAGAAAAATAAATCACGAATTTGTTTTAAACCAAGAGCCATTTACTCAAGCTAATATTTTATTAACTAGAGATAACTTTGGTTGTGGCTCTTCAAGAGAACATGCGGTTTGGGCATTAAGAGATTTTGGGATCAGGGTTGTTATAGCATCATCGTTCGGTGATATTTTTTACAATAACTGTTTTAAAAATGGTGTACTGCCTGTCAAATTATCTAAAGATCAAATCGAAGAAATATTTAAAGCTGAGGTTGGTGAGATGTCTGTAAGCCTTGATTCAAAAAAAATAGAATTTAATAATACCTATCAGTATGAATTTGACGTTGAGGATAATCTTCTCGAGAGGATAGTCTTAGGTTTAGATGATGTTGATATGACATTGAAATACAAAAACGACATAAAGTTATTTGAAGAACTAAGAAAAAAAGAGAAACCATGGATTTATGCAGATGAGTAAAAAAATATTAATCACACCAGGTGATGGAATTGGGCAAGAAGTAACTAGTTCAGCTAGGGAGGTCTTGGACTTTTTAATTGGTGAGCATGAACTAGACTTTGATATAACCCAGATGGATGTTGGCGGAACTTCCTATGATAAAAATGGCTCACCACTTCCTAAAGAAGTTCTTGATGAAGCAAGAAAATCCGATGCTATTTTATTTGGAGCAGTTGGCGGCCCACAGTGGGATGATCTTGATTGGGATTCGCGCCCAGAACAAGCCTTATTGGGCCTAAGAAAAGAGCTCGAACTATTTGCAAACTTAAGGCCTGCTTTTCTTTTCAATGAGTTAGCGGGAGCATCACCAATAAAGGATGAAATTATTAAGGATCTCGATATTCTTATTGTTAGAGAGCTTACTGGTGGAATATATTTTGGAGAACCTAGGGCAATAGTCTCTGATGAATCGCCCCCATATGCTTTCAATACAATGATTTATAATGAAGATGAGATCAAAAGAATTGCTAAGGTTGCATTTGAGTCAGCAAGAAAAAGGGATGGCAAACTTTGCTCTGTTGAGAAGGCTAATGTTCTTGAAG
This sequence comes from gamma proteobacterium SCGC AAA076-P13, assembly GCA_000384935.1. Classification (GTDB taxonomy): domain Bacteria; phylum Pseudomonadota; class Gammaproteobacteria; order Magnimaribacterales; family D2472; genus SCGC-AAA076-P13. Next base: position 141,059 of record ARRA01000002.1, read on the forward strand.
TCTCTAAATTTTGGAGATCTGTGGTGAGTGATATGGCAAAGGACTACCCAGATGTTGAACTATCTCATCAACTTGCTGATAACACAGCTATGCAGTTAGTTATGAATCCTAATCAGTTTGATGTCATTGTTTCAAGTAATCTATTCGGCGATATTTTATCTGATATTGCTGCTACTTTATCTGGATCAATAGGCATGCTTCCTTCTGCATCTCTTAACAGCTCATCACAAGGAATGTATGAGCCCTGTCACGGTAGTGCTCCAGACATTGCTGGGCAGAATATTGCAAATCCTATAGCAATGATCGCATCATTGGCCATGGCTTTAAGGTATTCGTTAGATCAAAAAGGTTTGGCAGATAAGATTGATAATGCTATTAAAGATTTTATTAAACAAGGATACAGAACTAAAGATATAAGCACCGATTCAGAATTTGTAAGAACTTCTGAGGTAGCTTCAATAATTATAGGAATTATGAAAAATGGATAAGACCATCAATCTTGCTTTAGTTGGGGCTTCTGGTGTTGTTGGTCAAAAAATACTCCAACTTCTAGAAAAGAAAAATATTAAGATTAATAAATTATTTCCTCTTGGAAAATCAACAGTTGGTCAAACCATCCATTTTCAAAATGATGATATTACAATTGGAGATTTGGATTCTTTCAACCCATCTGATGCAAATATAACAATTTTTTCAGCAGGCTCATCTGTTGCGAAGACTCATGCTCGAAAATTTGTTGAATCAGGAAGTTATGTTATTGACCTGTCATCAGAGTTTAGATACGAAGATGATGTACCTTTAATAATCCCTGAAATTAATGGATCTATAATAGATTTACTCGAGAAACCTTCACTAATAGCAAACCCTAATTGCTCAACTTCACAGCTTTTAATGGTTCTAAAACCTATTCATGACAAATACGGTATTGATTTTTTTAATGTTGCTACATATCAAGCAGTATCCGGAACTGGTAAGGAGGCTATTGCAGAGCTTAAATCTCAAACCTATGAAGGAAATACTGAACCAAAAGTATACCCAAAACCTATTGCCTTTAATGTTATACCTCAGTGTGATATTTTCTTAGATAACGCATTTACTAAAGAAGAAATGAAGTTAGTTTGGGAAACAAAAAAAATTCTTGATCCTGCTATTGAAGTACAAGCTACTTGTGCAAGAGTGCCTGTATTAAACGGCCATTCTGAAGCAGTTTTTCTTAAATCCTCTAATATGGCATCACGTGATGAGATTATTAGCTGCATAGAAGGAACTCCAGGAGTTTGTGTAATGGATGATCCAGATAACTTAGAATACCCAACCCCATTAGAGCAAGCTAATGACTCTGAGGATGTTTATGTTGGAAGAATAAGGTCTCAGCAGATACATAATGATACATGGGTATCTCTATGGGTGGTTGCGGATAATGTATATGGAAAGGGCGCTGCACTTAATGCAGTACAAATTCTTCAAAGATTGGTTTCAAGCAATAAGTTATGATGCGATATAGTTATCTCTTAGCATTTATTTTTTCAATAAATATTGCTGCAGATTCTATTTTATCCTCTCCCTCACTTAAGCTTAATTCAAGCGATCAGAGAGTTATCGAATTTAGAGTTAAGGGAAATAAAATATCTGACGATGATATTTTTCTGAAGGAATATAAATCAGATGAACCAATCAATGAAGACTATATTAGTTATACATTATTAGAGGATTTCAGTACCTATCAATCCTTCTCTATTATTTTAGAAAATAGCTATAACGAAGACTATTTCAGTTTTAAATTAGTTATTGAGGATGAACTCGCAAAGGATATATTTATTTTCTTACCATCAAAAATTAAGAATAATACTAATCAAAACAAACCATCAAAAATATATAAGCCTGCAAGGCTTCCCATTGAGGATAAGTTTGATCAAGTAATTGAAATGACTCCGCAAAAGGAAGAATCAAACCTCATCAAAGCTGACGATATTACAACCATGTGGAGCATAGCTTCAAATATCAAAAAAGAAACAACTGATACTTCTATATACCAAATCATGTGGTCTATTTACCTAGGAAATAAAGATGCATTTATTGATGGTGATATCAATTTAGTTCGTAAAGACAAGGATTTAATAATACCGTCATATGTGACTATGAAGATGACATCGCAAAATGAGGCCAAAGAGTCGATCTTAGCAATGAACGCCTCCTTTTCATCAAACTTTGCACCTACTGTTAAGTCTCTTTTAACTTTGACCGCTCCTAAGATTATCAAGCAAGACAAATTAGAGGTTCCAAAAGTTAACGAACAGAAAGAAGACAACAAGCTGATTAATATTAATGATGATCAAGTCTCAGATCCTAAGAAGTTTATTGAAAATAATACAAAGCAGTTCGAAGTGGCTGTTGAAAATAAAACATTAGATAAATTAATTGAAATTGAGAACAACCAAGAAAATATTCAAGATGATAGTGGGTTTGGTGTTATGGATTTATTGTTTGTAGCGATTGTTTCGGTATTGTCCGGAGTCCTTATTGCTTTGATATATATTCAACTTAATTCAACAAAGAAAAAGACTATATCTTATGACTTTGATGAGGCAGTGGATTCTTCTTCTTCTGTCGATGGCTTACCAAAAGGGTTGAGCATAAAAAATAATTATGATGAGCAACAGTTAGACTTAGCAATAACATATTTTGAAATGCAAGATTATAGTAATTGTAAGATTATAATAGATGATATACTGAAAATAACAGAAGATAGCAACATAAAAGAATCCGCATTGAGTCTTTTAGATAAAATTCAAAACAAGTGAGACTAGCCTTTGTAACTGAGTACGATGGTACTAATTTTTCTGGTTTTCAGAAACAAAAGAATGCAATATCAGTTCAAGAGTCTATTGAAGATGCGCTTAAAGAAGTTACCAAGAAAAATATTTCAATAAATTATGCTGGCAGAACAGATGCCGGCGTTCATGCCTTATCTCAAGTATTTGATTTTGAAACACAAATAGAGAGAGATCATAAGAACTGGGTAGATGGTATTAACTCTAATCTTCCTGATTCCATCTTGGTTAAGGCTGTAACAAATGTTGCAGATGATTTCCATTCTCGATTTTCAGCGCTAGATAGAAGTTATACCTATGTTATTTATAATTCAAAAACTAAACCATTATTTTTTGACAAGATGGTTCATTGGGATGACAACCTTATTGAGTTTGATGTCATAAAAAAACAAGCGGATATGTTTATAGGTTCTCATGACTTCACCTCATTTAGAAGTTCAAGATGCAGCTCTCGAAACCCAGTCAAGGAAATTAAAAGTATCGAAGTCTTAAAGAAAAATAATTTTATTTTTATCACCATTAAGGCAAATGCATTTTTACACAATATGGTCAGAATAATGACTGGTACGCTTGTGGATATTGCAAAGGGAGAAATTAAAAGTTCAATTAAAGATATCCTATTAAAAATGGATAGGGCCTCTGCTGGCAAGACCGCATCTGCAAAAGGTTTATTTTTTTTAGGTCCAAATTATCAAAGTCAATTTAATATTCAAAGCCCAACATTAAATATTATGGATAAATTTAAATCATGAGCACTCAAAAGATTAAAATATGTGGCGTGAATGATTTATCTATATTAGAAGAAATAGTTAATCTAGAAATAGACTATGTCGGCTTTATTTTTTTTGAAAAAAGCCCCAGAAATGTAAATAGTAATTTTCTTGAGCTTATAAATGATTTTAATTTTAAGAACACTCAGCCGGTATGTGTATATGTAAACCCTGACGAGGAATTTGTTTATAGAACATCCTCATATTTTCATAATCCAATTCTACAGTTTCACGGCAATGAGGATTCATCTTTTTGTGAGTCATTCGGATTGGAATACTGGAAGGCTATAAGGGTTAAGACAAGTAAAGATTTTGATGAATTGAAGAACTATGAATCAGCATCAGCAATCCTTATGGAAAATCATAAAGATGGTTTTTATGGGGGAACAGGTGAATCATTTGACTGGGAAATGCTTAAAGATTTTGATACTGATAAGCATAATTTAATTCTTTCGGGTGGAATTAATTCTAAAAATGTCGATAATGCATTAACAACTAAATCTTGGTGTATTGATATCAACTCTGGAGTTGAATCCGAAGTTGGAAAAAAAGATATCAACCTAATAAATAACATTGTAGATAAAATAAATAATCATGACTTCTAATAAATTTAATTACCCTGATAAAGAAGGCTTCTTTGGAGAGTTTGGTGGAAAATTTGTTCCAGAAACACTCATGTATGCCTTAGAAGAATTAGAGAATACTTATAGTAAATTAAAAGATGATAAAGATTTTATAAAAGAATTTTATAGTGATTTATCTGCGTTCGTAGGAAGGCCATCTCCACTATACTTTGCTCAAAGACTTACTGATAAATATAAGTCAGGTAATATTTGGTTAAAAAGAGAAGATCTTAATCATACCGGTGCGCATAAGATTAATAATACTGTTGGTCAAATTTTACTTGCCAAGCATATGGGTAAGAAGAGAATTATCGCTGAAACAGGTGCTGGTCAGCATGGTGTTGCAACTGCAACTGTTGCTGCCAGATTGGGTCTTGAATGCCATATTTATATGGGGTCTGAGGATGTTAGAAGACAGTCTTTAAATGTCTACAGAATAAAGTTACTGGGAGCTCATGTTCATGCAGTTGATTCTGGATCAGCTACGTTAAAAGATGCCTTAAATGAAGCTATGAGGGACTGGGTAAGCAATATTGATGACACTTACTATATTATTGGAAGTGTTACAGGTCCGCACCCATATCCAATGATTGTAAGAGATTTTAATTCAGTTGTTGGACAAGAGGTTATTAAACAATCCAAAGATCTTTTTAATAAGATGCCAGATGCAATTGTTGCATGTGTAGGCGGTGGCTCAAATGCAATGGGAATTTTCTATCCATTCATTGAGGTTCAAGAAACTAGGTTAATAGGTGTTGAAGCTGGAGGAAAGGGTGTATCCACTGGAGAGCATGCGGCCCCTCTGAATGATGGAACTCCTGGAGTTCTTCATGGTGCTCGTAGTTATTTAATGCAAGATGAAGCTGGTCAAGTAAAGGATACTAAATCAGTTTCTGCTGGGTTGGACTATCCTGGCGTAGGCCCTGAACATTCATGGCTAAAAGATATTGGAAGAGCAGAGTATGTTGCAGTTAGTGATGATGATGCTTTAAAAGCATTTCATGAAGTCACAGAGTTAGAAGGAATTATGCCCGCTCTTGAAACAGCTCATGCTTTTGCCTATCTAGAACCACTTATGAAAGAATTAGACTCGTCATCAAATGTAGTTATAAATGTTTCTGGGCGTGGCGATAAAGATATAAATACTGTCGCTGAAATAGACGGCATAGAATTTTGAACAGACTAACTTCGACTCTATCAAACCTTAAAGCTAATAATCAAAAAGCGCTTGTCGCTTATCTTGTTGCAGGTGATCCTGATATGGACTCAACCCTTGATTTAATGCACTTATTTGTTGAGTCAGGTGTTGATGTAATTGAAATTGGCGTCCCGTTTACAGATCCTATTGCAGAAGGACCAACCATTCAAAGAGCACATGATCGCGCACTAAAAAATAATATATCTTTAAAAATGATTTTATCTCTTGTAGATGAGTTCAGAAAAAGTAACAAAGAAACTCCAATAGTTCTTATGGGGTATTTAAATACTTTTATTTCTCATATCGACCTAGTTCAAGCAACTGGTAAAGATGGTATTGATTCAATATTGGTTGTTGATATACCAGGAGAGTTAAATTTAGAAACCTATGGAATAAGCAACCCTAATATCAATACTATTTCATTAATCTCCCCAACAACTAAAGAGAACAGAGTTGAGCTCATTGCTAATAACAGCACAGGATTTATCTATTACGTTAACCTAAGAGGTGTAACCGGCTCTTCAAATCTCAACATATCTGAAATTGAAAATAATATTGGTAGGATAAAAAAATATACTGATCTACCAACACTTGCTGGATTTGGAATTAAAACAACAGAAGATGCCAAAACATTAGCTAAGTTCTCTGATGGCATCATTATTGGTTCATCTATTGTAGAGATGATAAATGAAGCATCAACAACTAAAGAGTTTGATAGAATAGGTAAATACATTAAGGATATGAAAATAGCTATATCATGAACTGGTTAACAAAGCTTATACCTTCAATGGGCTCTACAAAGCCTAAAAGCAAGGTACCTGATGGACTGTGGAGTTCATGCCCATCTTGTGAATCAGTCCTATATGCTCCTGAATTAGAGAAATCATTATTTGTCTGTCCTAAATGCGATCATCATCTTAGAATAGGAGCTAGAAAAAGACTTGAAATCTTTCTTGATAATGGTTTTTTTCATGAAATAGCACCCGATATTAAAACTAAAGATGCTCTTAAATTTAAAGACACTAAACATTACACATCTAGAATAAAAGATGCGATATCTTCAACTGGAGAGAATGAGGCAATTATTATAGGCAAGGGATCATTAGACACAATGCCAGTAGTTGTAGCTGCTTTTGAATTTAGGTTCATGGGTGGTTCAATGGGAGGTGTTGTGGGTGAAAAATTTGTTCAAGGAGTTAATGAGGCTATTGCTGATCACTCACCATTTGTTTGTTTCGCAACAAGTGGCGGAGCTAGGATGCAGGAATCAATGATTTCATTAATGCAGATGGCAAAAACATCTGCCGCACTTCAAAAATTAAAAGCTGCAAATCTTCCATACATATCTGTAATGGTAGACCCAATCTACGGTGGTGTTTCTGCAAGTCTTGCTATGCTTGGCGATATCAATATCGCGGAGCCTGATGCATTGGTAGGCTTTGCTGGAAGAAGGGTAATCGAGCAAACCGTTAGAGTGGATCTTCCGGATGATTTTCAAAAGTCTGAGTTCTTATTAAAAAATGGTGCAATTGATATGATTGTGCATAGACGTGATATCAGATCCAAAGTTCATGGGCTTCTAAAAAAAATATATAAAAACTAATGGATATCCAAAGATTTGTTGGGTTAGCTTTTAGCATAGGGTTATTACTTCTGACTCTATTTGTTTTTTTAAAGCCTCAAATAGACTACCAGCAAGAGCAAACAATTGATTTGGTTAATACTATTGAAGAAGTAGTTGCTGTTGAGACAGTTCAGGTTGTTGCTATCGATGAAAAGAACCAGCAGATAGAGCCAGAGCCAGTAGAAGATATTGTTGAGCCTTCTGAAGTTAAAAGTACAAACCTGACTGCTATGAATATCAAAAAATCTGATTTTGATTTATTTGTATTAAGAGTTCATGTTTTATCATCACAAGATAATGCAACTGCGATGGTAACCAAATTACAAGAGAATGGAATAATTGCATTCAGTGAAATATTTGGTGAGGAAAAGAATCTTCATGCTGTTTATGTTGGCCCATTTATAGATGAGAATGATATTCATAACAATATAGAACTCATACAAAAAGTATCTGAAACGACAGAAGGAGAAATTTTTAGATGGAAGCTCTAGGCCTAAATGTAGCCGATTGGTTTATTATAGTTGTCTTAACTGCCTCAGGTTTAATATCTTTAGCCAGAGGATTTACAAAAGAATTTTTATCTCTTTTTTTATGGGTATTTGCTTTTATAGCTGCAGTTAGTCTTGAGTTCCTGGCAACCCCAAAAATAAATGAATTCATAGGCAATGAAGAGATATCTAAAATATTTGCCTATATCGTTGTATTTATGATTTGTATCGTCCTTGGTGGAATGGTTATTAAATTTATAAGTAAACTGATTAAATGGTCTGGCGCTTCAGGTTTTGATAGGTTCCTTGGAGTTTTATTTGGCCTAACAAGGGGGCTTATTGTTTTATTTGTAATATTTTTATTATTACCAACAAGTGTGAAATCTACAGATCTAATAGATCAATCCAAAATAACACCTATCATTGAAAAATATGCTCCTCAAATAGAGGCATATCTAAGAAATTTAATAGATAATAAAAATATTGTTGAGGAGGCTATAGAAATCATTGAGCCAATCAAAGAAAATATTGTTGATGAGGCTAGAGAAATGATCGAGCCGGTTAAAGAAAACTCAACGCCTGACTCTGAGAATTTAAATTCTGAAAAAGGGGATTCCTAATGTGTGGAATAGTTGGAATTTCTGCAGAAAGTAATATTGCTGCAGAAATTTATGACTCACTATTAATGCTTCAGCATAGAGGCCAAGATGCTGCGGGCATGGTTGTATGTGACTCTGAAGGAAAACTCAATAGTAGAAAATCTATGGGATATGTAAGGGATGTATTCCAACAAAATCACATGAACAAGCTTGTTGGAAACTATGGCATAGGCCATGTTAGATATCCAACAGCAGGTGGTGCAGGAAAAGAATTTGCACAGCCTATGTATGTCAATTCTCCTTATGNGATAAGTTTAGCCCATAATGGAAATCTTACTAATTCTAAAGAATTAGCTAAACAGTTATTTCACGCAGAAATGAGACATCTGAATACTGATTCAGACTCAGAGGTTTTGCTTAATATATTTGCGCATGAACTTGGCAAACAAAGAGAAATATACCCCTCTGCTGAACATATATTTAAAGCTGTTACCAAAACGCACAGAAGATGTGATGGCGCTTACGCTGTACTTGCATTAATAACAGGACATGGAATATTAGGCTTTAGAGATAATAATGCAATCAGACCTTTATCTATCGGAATTAGAAAAGGGCAAACAAGAGATGAATACATTATTGCATCAGAAGATGCATTATTTACCTCACAAGGTTTTGAAAAATTAAGAGATGTTGAGCCAGGTGAGGCAGTATTTATTGATAAAAATGGTAACTTTTTCTCACAACAGTGTGCAGAAGCCCCAGAAAAGAAACCGTGTATATTTGAGTATGTCTATTTCTCAAGACCTGACTCTAAGATTGATGAGATTTCAGTATATAAAGCAAGAATGAGAATGGGTTCAAAATTAGCCCAATCTATCAAAAAGATTAATCCTGATCATGATATTGATGTGGTTATTCCTATACCAGATAGCTCTACGACTGCAGCTCTTCAACTGGCTGTTGACTTAGATGTCCCTTACAGAGAAGGTTTTGTAAAGAACAGATATATAGGTCGCACATTCATCATGCCTTACCAAGAAGAACGCAAGAAATCTGTAAGAAGAAAATTAAATATCCTAGATCTTGAGTTCAGAGGTAAGAACGTTCTTTTAGTTGATGACTCTATAGTTCGAGGAACTACGAGTAAAAAGATTATTGAAATGGCAAAAGAATCTGGAGCAAAAAAAGTGTATTTCGCATCTGCGGCTCCTGCTATTAAGTATCAAAATTTATATGGAATAGATATGCCTGCTACCAAGGAGTTAGTTGCTTCAAATAGATCTCATGAAGAGGTGGCAAAAGAGATTGGTGCTGATTGGCTTATCTACCAAACCTTAGAAGATTTAATTGATACCGTTCAATATGGAAACCCTGACATCAAGGAGTTTGAAACATCTATATTCACAGGGGATTACATAACACCGCTTGGCGAGAATTACCTTCAAGACCTTGAAGACTCAAGACAAGACGATGTTAAAGCCCAAAGAGAAAACGCTTAAATTAAGGGTTAACTATATTCACTGCTGAAATTTTTGCTGAATCAGCACTTTCAACATAAGTATCAATCTCATTAAAGTTTAAATATTTATATATATCATCTGACAGAGGATTTATATCTTCCATGTACTGGTGATATTCTTCAACTGTTGGCAATTTCCCTAATATAGAAGCTATTGCAGAAAGTTCTGCTGAGGCAAGAAATACATTAGCACCATCTCCTAATCTATTTGGAAAATTCCTTGTTGAAGTAGAAACTACTGTTGAGTTTGCCAATACCCTAGCTTGGTTACCCATGCAGAGTGAACATCCCGGCAATTCAGTTCTAGCGCCAGATACACCAAATACATTATAGATACCTTCTTCCATGAGTTGTTTTTCATCCATCTTGGTTGGAGGAACTACCCATAAACGTGCTTTCGTTCCATTGTGCTTTTGGAGTAATGTTCCTGCAGCTCTAAAGTGGCCTATATTTGTCATACATGATCCAATGAAGACTTCTTGAATTTCAGTATTAGCTACCTCTGATAGTGGTTTAATATCATCAGGATCATTTGGACATGCTAATAATGGTTCTGTAATTTCATTAAGATCAATCTCAATAATTTCTGCATACTCTGCATTAGCATCTGGAACTAAAAGTTCAGGATTTTCTATCCACTCTTCCATTGCCTGAGCTCTTCTTTCTAGGGTCTTTGGATCGCCATAGCCACTAGCAATCATCCATCTCAACATAACAATATTAGATTTGAGATATTCTATGATTGGCTCTTTATTTAATCTGACTGTACACCCAGATGCAGATCTTTCTGCAGATGCATCAGATAATTCAAATGCTTGCTCAACCTTCATATCTGGCAAACCTTCAATTTCCAAACATTTGCCTGAGAAAATATTTTTCTTACCTTCTTTAGCAACAGTCAATAATCCTTTTTGTATTGCCGCATAAGGAATTGCATTTACAAGATCTCTCAAAGTGATTCCTGGTTGCATCTCACCTTTAAATCTAACTAATACAGATTCAGGCATATCTAGCGGCATGACACCAAGAGTTGCAGCAAAAGCAACTAGCCCTGACCCTGCAGGAAAGCTTATTCCAAGAGGGAACCTAGTATGACTATCACCACCAGTTCCAACTCCATCCGGTAATAACATTCTGTTTAACCATGAGTGAATAATTCCATCACCTGGTCTTAATGAAACCCCACCTCTATTCATAATAAAGTCAGGCAGGTTGTGTTGTGTTTCTATATCAACTGGCTTTGGATAAGCAGCAGTATGGCAAAATGACTGCATAACAAGATCTGCAGAGAAACCTAGGCAAGCTAGTTCTTTTAATTCATCTCTAGTCATTGGGCCTGTTGTATCTTGAGAACCTACTGTGGTCATTCTTGGCTCACAGTATGTTCCAGGTCTAATTCCCTCGACTCCACAAGCTTTTCCAACCATTTTTTGTGCTAACGTGTATCCTTTATCAGAATCATCTGCATCATCAGGTCTTTTAAAAACATCTGTAGGTTCAAGATCCAAAGCTTCACGGGTCTTATCTGTAAGCTGTCTTCCAATGATTAATGGAATTCTTCCATTAGCTCTTACCTCATCTAGGATGACATTAGTTTTTAATTCAAATGTTGTAATGACTTCATTGGTATTTGCATCTAATACTCTACCATTATGTGGCTCAAGGATAATTTCTTGCCCCATTTCCATATTAGAAACATCCAACTCAATAGGAAAGGCACCAGAATCTTCTAAAGTATTAAAAAAGATAGGAGCAATCTTTCCACCAAAACAGAATCCACCTTCTTTTTTGTTTGGTATACAAGGTATTTCATCACCCATGTGCCATAGAACTGAGTTTGTTGCTGATTTTCTAGAAGAACCTGTACCAACAACATCACCAACAAACACTAAAGGGTTTCCCTTTTCTTTTAATTCATCAATAGTTTCAAGAGGCCTTTCTATGCCTTCTCTTGGCATTTTAAACATAGCTAATGCATGAAGAGGGATGTCTGGTCTTGACCATGCATCTGTTGCAGGAGATAAATCATCAGTATTTATTTCTCCAGGAACTTTATAAACCGTTAATTTGATTTGATCTGGAATTTCAGACTTTTCTGTAAACCATGTTCCTTCAGCCCAAGAATCAATAACTCTTTTAGCATGCTCGTTGGTATTAGCTAATTCAAAGATCTCGTTAAAAGCATCAAATATTAATAGAGTCTTGCTTAGCGCATTAGCAGCATCACTTCCTAAACCTTCAATTTTTAAACATTCGATTAAAGGTTGGATGTTATAACCACCCAACATAGTCCCAAGAATCTGAACGGCATCAACTTTTGATATATGAGGGCTATCAGCTTTCCCAGTTGTTATATCTGAAAGGAAAGCGGCTTTTACGTAAGCAGCTTGATCTACTCCAGCTGGAACCCTTTCTTTTAGTAGGTTTAATAGTAATTCTGATTCTTCATGATCTGCCTTTAAAAGATCAACTAGATGCGCTGTTTGATCAGCATCCAATGGAAGAGGTGGAATATTTTGGTTTGCTCTTTCGTCTACGTGTGCTTTGTATTCGTTTAACATATGATTTTCTCCGTGGCTCATTTTACTCCTATAGCCAAAAGGCTTCTACTAAATCAAAGATTTTATTTGAAAATGAGTTATTATTTGGCTAAATATGCAAAAAAATAGATCAACCACTCCATGTCTTGGCATTTGTTCAACAACTTATGGTGATGATGTCTGTAAAGGCTGCAAAAGGTTTGTTCATGAAATCATTGGATGGCCAAAATTCTCTCAAGACGAAAGGGCGCTTGTTAATGATCGATTAGAGAAATTCAAGGTCCTTATTCTAAAGGATAGATTTAATATCCTAGATCAAGACTTACTCCAACTTAAACTCAAAGAAAATGCAATTAACTATAATAATTCCATGGATCCGCTTACATGGATATTTGATTTATTAAGAGCTGCTGGATCTCAAGCTTTAGATTTACAGCAGTTTGGTNTTGCAAGTTTGAAGTCTTACGATCCGACAAACATTAAAGATATTATTAATAAAGAGCTTTTAGAATTATCTGAAGCTCACCATGAAAGATACTTTAAAAAACTCTAATTATTTTTACCCGTAATCTTTTAACATTCTTTTTAATTCAAGTGAATGTTGTTCTTCTTCTCCGATCATTCCTCGAGCATATTCTTCAAGATATATAGATTTATCTTCAACCTCTTCTAAGAGCTTTTTATAAAGACTAACTGCATGCAGTTCATGACCTAAACTCTCCTCTAAAATATCTTTGATTGCGTGTCTTCCTGTTTCCTCAATCTTTGCAATTTTTTGACTAGGGTGGCCATCAAGTCCTGCAATTAATTCTCCAGCTCCTTGAGCATGAAGTAGTGATTCTGTTGCCTGCTCTTTTAAGAATGCAACGATTGGAATTCTGTAAGGGCCGGTGACCATCATCGCTGAGTGAGTGTATCTAACAACACCTGCTAATTCATACTCCATGATCTCATTTAAGATTGCGCAGGCCTGTTGTGTTTCTAGTGGTTGCATTGGCATATTAGTGCTCCTTAAGCAGTAAAAGTAATAAAGTTTAACTAACTATAAAAGATTTTATATATTATGTAAACTACTGATATAAGGTAAATATTTAATGATAATTGTTATGATAATCATTCGTATTTACAATTAATTTATTACTGAGTTTGATTTGCTATTGGTAATTCATACCAGCTAGTAGTGTATTTGGGTGAAGTCATATTTTGCTTCATAGGAGACCAGCTTTTTGTATTCTGTGATGCAAAATAAATCTGTGTCTCATGGGTATTGAGCTGGTCAATGTATTCCATAAATTTTGAGTTTTCCTTGGGCTCATTGGGGTCTTTAAATAAAGAATATTGTTTGGTGGTCTCATTAGTAAATCTGCTTAAAAGAATTCCTGCTTTTGCATAATCATATCCAGATCTAAAAATAGGAAAGAGAGCTTTTTTAGCTGCTATTAAGATGTCCCTAGTGTCATTAGTTGGAGTAAATAGTTCTATAGTTTTATAACCTCTATGCTGAGGCTTTTGGTCGCTAAATGGACTGGTTCTTACAAAGACAGAAACTTGAGAACATTTTTGTTTTTCATGTCTTAGTTTTTCAGTAGCTCTCACGGCAAAGTTACTAACAATAGGCCTTAGAGTTTTTAGGTCAGTGACCCTAGCGCCAAAACTTCTACTAACAACAATTTGTTTTTTAGCTGAAATATTATCTTCAATATTAAGACACCTTTGGCCTCTAAGTTCTCTAACAGTTCTTTCTAAAACAATATTAAATTTACGTTTAATATGCTGAGGATCAACTTCTGCTAACTGAAGAGCATTAGTTATCTTAGCTTTGTTGAGATGCTCAGTAAGTCTTCTACCAACTCCCCACACCTCATGTACTGGAGTATTTATAAGAGCCTCTCTAATTTCTTGTCTTGTAGAAATTTGATGAACTTTTGTTGGTATATTTAATCTTTTAATTTCGTTTAATGCTATTTTGGTTAAAGTTTTTGTTGGAGCTATACCAATTCGAACAGGGACTCCTGTCCATTGCCTAACCAAACCTCTCATATGGCAACCAAAGTCATATAAATTGTAATGTTCTTCTAAAGAGTCTAATCCTAAGAAGGCTTCATCAATACTATAGATCTCAATCTCTGGAACAAAGCCCTCTAAGATATTCATAACCCTGGCAGACATATCGCCATAAAAAGTAAAATTTGATGAAAATACTTGGCCTCCCATAGCCAAGAAATCTTTTTTTACCTTAAACCATGGAACCCCCATACCAATTCCCATTTTTTTTGCTTCGGTACTTCTGGCGATAACGCAACCGTCATTATTGGAAAGAACCACTATTGGAATATTTTTTAAATCAGGGCGAAAGATTCGTTCGCACGAGGCATAAAAGCTTTCGCAATCTACAAGGGCAAGCGCCATTAGAATTTATTAATTGCTGCTGTTACGGTTCCTACTATTTCTAGCTCTTGTCCATGGTTAATAAAGATAGGAGGGTAGTCAGGGTTATCCGGCATCAGACACATCTTTGGTTTGAGTTTTAAGCGTTTACAAACAAACTCACCATCTATAGAGGCAACGACAATGCTGTTATGAGCAGGCTTCACACTTCTATCAACTACTAAAACTGCTTGATCTGTTATTCCAGAACCCAGCATAGACTGCCCTTGAGCTCTGACTAAAAAAGTAGCTGCGCCATTTTTAATAAGGTGCTTATTTAGATCTATTGGGCTTTCAATATAATCGCTTGCAGGGCTGGGGAACCCTGCATGCACAGACTCAAGAAAATAAGGGACAAATATTGCCGGCAGATTTTCTTCAGAAATTTTTCCGATATAGTTAACTTTCATAAGGATTTTTTAAGTACTGTACAAATATACAGTATAAATTAAATGACAACAATACCTTTTTTATCTATCAATACGTATGCAGAATTATGGTCACTGTATTAAGGTAATTTTGTGTAAGATAGTTGTATGTTTAATTTTTCTAAAGTACTACCTAACGTAGCGAATAATGAGCTCGACAGCCCAAAGATTGCTGTATGGGGGTTTGTTTTATTTACGGTCTTAATGACTTATCGCTCAATAATACATATGTTTTTTGAATCCCATGGCTTTCATGGAATTGCAAACTTTATTGTTTTAACTGGCGACCCAGATCCCATGCCAATTATTTATAGATTCTTTTCATTGTGGGGGAGCGCTCAACTTATATTTTGTTTTGTTTGCTGGGTAGTAATTTTTAAATATAAATCTTTAATACCTCTTATGAGTGTATTTTGGGTTTTAGATTGGGGTCAAAGATTGTTTCTATATCCATTGATTAGAGAAGATATAACTTCTATTGGTGAATATACAATAAATATCACTCCAGGAGTTGATTTAGCTCCGCTTCCATTTGCAATAGCAGTAGTTATATTTTTAATTTCAGTGGCTAACAAGAGAGAAAGCTAATTATGAGAGTTTGGATATCCTTATTAGTCATTTATTCATCCTTCTTTATTTGGTATACCGACCTTGGAGGCAAGCTGAGCGATGAAGAGATTAAATCTTTCATAAGCCAGCTTGAAAGAAATGGAGTCCAAGATAATATTCCTGAAGATCGAGCACGGGTATTTTTAAGTTCAATGACAAAGTTTATGAAGGAAGATTCGGGCAAGCAATTTTTCATGGTCAATATTATTGATATGTCAGATAACCCAACTTTTTCTGATGGCACTAGCGCAAACGATTCAGCAGATAATCTTATGAATAAATATATGGAGCATATGTATCCAGAGCTCTTCAAAAGAGCATCTCATCCAGTATTTTTTTCATCTGCGGTCAGTGATGCTATGGATGTAGTTGGCATAAAAAATGCTAAAGTTTGGGAAACAGCAGTATTAATGAGATATCAAAGCAGACGGTCATTTTTAGAAATAGTAGCTAATCCAGATCTATTGGGTGAGCATGAATATAAAGTTGCAGCACTAGAAAAAACAATCGCTTTTCCAGCAGAGCCAGAGCTTTATTTGGGAGATCCAAGGATGATACTTGGGCTGCTTTTATTAATTATTGGTTTAGTAGCAAGGCCTATAACTAGGAAATAGAGAATTTCTCTAGCTCAAAGTCTTGATCATTGATATTTAAAACCCAGCCATAGTTTCCCCAGTCCCCAAGAACAATTCTTTTAGAAGATCCAGCATTATGAATGTTAGGCCTATGAGTATGACCATGAATAAATAGATCAGGTTCATGTTGATTCACAAAATTTAAAACCGATTGCTCATTTACATCAGTAATAGAATCTGCTTTTTTAGAAGTTGCTTCTTTGCTATCTGTTCTTAAATTAGCTGCAATTTGCTTGCGCTCATCAAGGCTTTTACTTAGAAAATTAGATTGCCAATCTTGCTCTCTAACTTCATTTCTAAAATTGATATATTCCTCATCATCAGTGCACAAGAAGTCACCATGACTAAGAACAACTTTCTGGTAATTAATTTCTAAAGTATAAGGATCAGGAAGAATAGTTATGCCAGTTTCTGTTGCAAATGATTCACCAACTAAAAAATCCCTATTGCCATGCATAAAGAAAGTTTTTGGACCATTAGTTGTAAAAGATAGCAGGGCATTTTTTATTTCTTGATAAATAGGAGCATCGTCATCATCACCAATCCAGGTTTCAAAAAGATCTCCAAGAATAAATAGATGAGTGCAAGCCTCTTTTGATTCGTTTAAGAATGTAAAAAAGGCTTGAGTAAGTTCAGGGTGTTTTTCGCTTAGGTGTAAGTCTGATATAAAGCGTGGCTTCATTCAGTAACAGTCACAGACTCTATATTAATAGCCTCAAGAGGAACATCTTGATGCCCACCAGATGATCCTGTTGCAACATCTGCAATAGCATCAACAACATCCATGCCTTCGGTAACTTTACCGAATACGGCATAACCCCAACCCTGAGCATTCTCTCCAGTATGATTAAGGAAACCGTTATCTTTATGGTTGATAAAGAATTGACCAGTAGCAGAATGTGGTTCCATAGTTCTTGCCATAGCAACAGTTCCACGATCATTTACTAGTCCATTGTTTGCTTCATTTTGGATTGGAGCAGTCCCGCTAGATTTGTTACTCATATCTGCATTTAAACCACCGCCTTGGACCATAAAGCCATTAATCACTCTGTGAAAAATAGTTCCATCGTAATAGCCAGACTTAGCTATTGTCTTAAAGTTTTCAACAGTAATAGGGGCTTTTTCACCATCTAGTTCTAGATGTATATCTCCCATGGAAGTTTTAATAGTTACTTGTGTCATGCTTGTCTCCTTAATAATAGGCATTACAGCTTCATCACTTTTCTTTGAACAAGAATTAAGAACAAAGGCGAGAGCAAAAGAACATAGGGCCAGTTTTAATATTTTGTTATTTTCCATAGATGCAGCTTTCAATATAAAAATGTGATTTTATCATTAAAAATCATAGTTGAGCATGTAGTCACTAAATTGATCTCTTACCTTTTCTTCTGTTAAACCATATTCATCTAAAGAATAACTATGGGCAATTTTTGATTTATTTGTACCCTTAGAAATATAATCCTGAATAGAGTTCTCTGTCTTGATTGTCATATCAAAGCCTAAATGAGCATAAGAATTTTTTATACAATCTAATGGACTCTTAATAAAGTCATGGTAATTAATATCAACAATATTATTAGAAAGTATATTTTTTCTATCTTCTATTCCTTTATTTAAATTATGCACCCAAAAGTCTACAACTGTTTGCCCTATGCTTTTAGGATCAATCCTCTTAGAAAAAGCTAATCGAATATTTTTTGTTAAGCTACAAAATGAACCTACAGACTCAATTGGATCCCTATGTATATGAATAAACTTAGCGTTGGGGTAGGTTTGTAGTATTTCTGGAAGATGACCTATGTGACTTGGGTCTTTGAGGAGCCATCTTTCAGGCTTACTATTAATTTCTAGGGCTTGAAAAAATTTCTTGTGCCATTCAAATACAGAATCGAAGCTGCACTCTTTTAAATAGTCTACATATTCAGGTATATCGGCCATGCAGAGATAAACAAAACTTCTTACATTCATGGTTGCTATTTGTTCGCACTCTTCAGGAGTCTCAGCTCTTATAGTATGGAGATTTCTTAACTTTGGAATTAATGTTTTAGCAAGTTTCAATTCTCTATTCACTTTTCTAATTTTCTTTTCTTTTTCTTTTAAAGTTTTTGCAAGGGGGAAGGGATTCATAATTTCCCAGTATTGAGGAGATCTATGGGCATCATCGAGAGATAAGAGATTGAATAATAAAGTCGTACCAGACCTAGGAAGGCCTATAACAAAGACTGGGTCTGATGGGTCAGAGAATGTCTTGGTTAGATGAAGTTGATGAAGGTGCTTTCTTGTTTTCAATCTATTTTTTAATTGATGATTGAATGCAATTTTTCCAAATGAATTAAATTTGTTATGTTTATTTAAAGAGTGAGTTAATATTTCTAAAGGCTCACTATAATCATCATTGCCTAGCTTGCCATCCAAGCCTTTAAGCATTGATTTAACAGTAAATTGTTCTTTCACTATATTGATTACTCCTTCTAACTATAAGATACTCTTAATTTAATTAATCCTCAATTAAGACCTATGAATATACTTTTTCTTTGTGTTGCTAATTCAGCTAGAAGTCAGATGGCAGAAGGCCTTGCGAAGTCCATGCTTGGCACGGAACATAATATACAAAGCGCAGGTTCCATTCCTTCTGGAGAGGTTCACCCCAATGCAGTTAAGGCAATGGATGATCTTGGCATTGATATACGAGAGCAATATTCAAAATCTACTGAAGATTTAGATGAAGATTTTTTAAGTAATTTAGATTATGCGATTACACTTTGCGCAGAAGAGGTTTGTCCAGTTTTGCCTTCAAGTGCTCAAAATTTACATTGGCTTAACGAAGACCCAGCTAATACAACTTATTCAGTAAAGCAACTTGAGTCTTCATTTTCAAACACAAGAGATAATCTTTATAAATTGATCAAGAAATTTATGATCATGAATGTACAATAGTAAGAGCTATAGTGGCTCCCGAAGTTGGGATCGAACCAACGACCAATTGATTAACAGTCAACTGCTCTACCGCTGAGCTATTCGGGAACGCGGACGTGCATTATAAGTAATTTTTAATAGATAAGTAAATGACAAAATCACTAAAGGTTGTATCTAATTTCGAACCAGCTGGATCTCAGCCTGAGGCTATTAAAAGTTTGGCTGAGGGATTGGGTGACGGATTGCTACATCAGACCCTTTTGGGAGTAACTGGATCAGGTAAAACTTACACCATGGCTAAGGTAATTGAAGAAACTCAAAGACCCGCCATAATCATGGCTCACAATAAAACATTAGCTGCCCAGCTCTATGGAGAGTTTAGAGATTTCTTCCCTGAGAACTCTGTTGAATACTTTGTTTCTTACTATGACTACTATCAACCTGAAGCATACGTACCTACATCCGATACATATATAGCAAAGGATGCTTCTATTAATGAACATATTGAACAGATGCGCTTATCTGCAACCAAGGCATTACTAGAGAGAAAAGACACTATTGTTATTGCGACTGTATCATCTATCTATGGACTAGGAGCTCCAGAGTCTTATTTAAAAATGGTGGTCCATCTTGATAGAGGAGATATCATCAATCAGAGAGACTTACTAAGACGTCTCTCATCACTGCAATATACAAGAAATGATTTAGATTTTAGAAGAGCAACTTTTCGAGTAAGAGGAGATACGATTGATGTTTACCCAGCAGACTCAGACAGTGAGGGCTTAAGAATTGAATTGTTTGGAGATGAAATAGAGAAACTATCTTGGTTTGACCCTTTGACTGGAGTAATTCTAAAAGAGGTGCCAAGAGCAACTATCTTTCCAAAAACTCATTACGTCACCCCCAAAGAAACGGTTCTTAATTGTATAGGCAGTATTAAAGAAGAATTAAAAGAACGATTAGACTATTTAAGGTCAATAAATAAATTAGTAGAAGCGCAAAGATTAGAAGAAAGAACTAATTACGATATTGAGATGATGAGAGAGCTCGGTTACTGTCAGGGTGTTGAAAATTATTCTAGATATTTATCAGGAAGAAATCCTGGCCAATCGCCACCATGCTTATTTGATTATTTACCAAAAGATGCCATTGTTTTTATAGATGAATCTCATGTCTCTGTTCCACAAATAGGGGCAATGTACAAAGGTGACAGGTCAAGGAAAGAAACCCTTGTAGAATATGGCTTTAGGCTACCATCAGCTATGGATAATAGGCCTTTAAAGTTCGAAGAATGGGAGCTTTTGGCCTCACAAAGGGTTTATGTTTCAGCAACGCCGAGTCGGTATGAGAAAGAGCACCAAGATAACTTGGTAGAGCTCCTTGTTAGACCTACAGGTTTAACAGATCCTGATGTAGAAATACGTCCAGCGACCACTCAAATAGATGATGTGATTGGTGAATGTAACGAAAGAGTTGCTATGAAGGAACGGGTACTTATCACAACGCTTACAAAAAGAATGGCAGAGGACTTAACTGATTATTTAAATGAGAATGGAATTCAGGCAAGGTATATGCATTCAGATACGGATACAGTTGAGCGAGTTGAAATTATCAGAGATCTTAGAATTGGTAAATTTGATGTTCTGGTTGGCATTAATTTATTGAGAGAAGGGTTAGATATTCCTGAGGTGAGTTTGGTAGCAATTTTAGATGCAGACAAAGAAGGCTTCTTAAGATCTGAAACTACTATGATTCAAACTATTGGAAGAGCTGCAAGAAATTTGCGCGGTAAGGCAATTTTGTATGCGGACAAAATGACCGGGTCAATGGAGAGGGCAATTGCAGAAACTGATAGAAGAAGAGCCATTCAAGAAAAATATAATATTGAGAATAATATAACTCCAAAATCTATAACAACTAAAGTTAAAGATATTATGGAGGGCGCAAGAGTCATCTCTGGTAAGGCAAAAAAGAAGAAGGAAGATATTGAAAAATCCTTACCTTTTAAAATTAAAGAAGACTCTATAGATGGGTTAAGTGAGTCGATAGAAAAGATCGAAAATCAGATGTATAAATACGCAAAAGAAATGGAATTTGAGAAAGCTGCTCAGTGCAGAGACAAAATGAAATTCCTTAAAAGAAAGTTAATTGATCTTTAGGATCAGTGCACGCATGAGCTGCCATTAGCTTGTAGTAACTTTTAACTCTATGGACATAATCTATGGCTTGTTGTCCTCTTGAATAACCATTTATATCAATTAGATTAACGTCCTCACCTGTAATATTTTTAAGCTTATTTTCTATATCAAACCAGGTAATTTCAGATGGATCCTTACCAATAGTTTTAGCAATATTGATAATATTTGTTGGCCCTAGATTATATTTAGCTAAAGATATAGATAATTGATCTGCAGTTGTTTTTCCATAAACATTTCTATCTTGTAGTATGGCAAGATACTTGGCACCACCAGTAATGTTTTGTTCTGGATTCAGTCTTTTCTCAACTCCAACAATCGCTGCTGTATCAAGAGTAACCATCATCATTCCTCTGACACCCATGTTTGATTTTGCTCTTGGATCCCATTGTGATTCTTGAAAAGAAATAGCTGCTAATAATTCTGAATCAATGGAAGTTTCTTCAGAAGCTTTATCAAACATTTCCTCATACTTAGGAAATCTGTTTTCAAGAAGATCTTTAAATTTTGTCTGCTCAAAGTTATTAAGCGGGGTGTTGTTATAAACTTTTTCTAAATGAATATTGCACTGCTTAATTTGATTTTTATCTGACAAAAAAATGTCGCACGAACTTATCAGAATCAATACTGAAAAATTGAAAAAAACTTTAAAGATATTCCCCATTTTTAATTATTTTTATTAAAAGACTTTATAATTGCTGTATACAATATTTCAGACCGAGAGAAGTGTCAAAGATTAATACCTTCATACTGCAGGGCAAAGAAAGTTTCTCAAACTCAAAATTAGAGCAACTCAATCTCGACTTCAACAA
The DNA here is from genome assembly GCA_000384935.1 of gamma proteobacterium SCGC AAA076-P13. Taxonomy (GTDB): domain Bacteria; phylum Pseudomonadota; class Gammaproteobacteria; order Magnimaribacterales; family D2472; genus SCGC-AAA076-P13. Next base: position 163,273 of record ARRA01000002.1, read on the forward strand.
TTTAAATAATAAAAGCTCAACTATTTCTTCAAAAGAAATTTATATTGTTGCTGCCAAGAGTGATGATTTAAATTTAGATCAGCTTAAAAATATTCTTGCAGCAGATCATCCAGATGATTCTTTTTCATTTATTGTAGGTCCAAGGTCTGGAACTATTTCTCCATGGTCATCAAAAACTGAAGATATTATTAAGAATGTTGGGATCCTTAATATTAATAGGGTTGAAAAATTTAACAGCTTTACCATTTCAGATTTCTCAATAGATAATAATTTAGATTTATCGATGTTTTATGATCGAATGACACAATCCATTTATTCAGACCATGAGGAATGTCTTGCGTTTTTAAAAACAGACCCTCAAAGAGCTGTAAACATCATAGATATTTTATCTTCTGGCATTGAGGCACTTGAAAATGCTAACAAAAGCTTTGGATTTGCTCTAAGTGATGAAGAAATTACTTATTTATATGATTTCTATTCAAAAATAGCCAGAAACCCTACAGATGCTGAGTTAATGATGTTTGCACAGGCTAATTCTGAGCACTGTAGGCATAAAATATTTAACGCTAAATGGTCTGTTGATGGTGTTTCCAAGGACGATAGTCTATTTGACCTTATTAAGGAGACAAGTAAACAATCGCCAAAAGGAATTATTTCTGCGTATAAAGATAATGCAGCTATAACAATGGGTGAGAAGGTTGAAAGACTTCATTTAGATGAAAATAATAAGTATGGGTTTGTTGAAGACTTGTTAAATTCAACTATTAAAGTTGAAACACACAATCATCCTACTGCGATCTCTCCTTATCCTGGAGCAGCAACGGGTTCTGGAGGAGAAATTAGAGATGAGGGTGCAACAGGGAGAGGAGCAAAGCCAAAAATAGGCTTGGTAGGATTTAATGTCTCTCATCTTAGAATTCCTCAATTGCCTAGAAGTTGGGAAGGTAATGAACACAAGCCCGAACGAATAGCTAATCCATTAACAATAATGATCGAGGCACCAATTGGAGCAGCTGCATTTAACAATGAATTTGGCAGACCATCAACGCTTGGGTATTTCAGATCATTTGAAACGCATTTTGATTCTTCAAACAATGCTTTTGGTTATCACAAACCAATCATGCTTGCTGGCGGTATCGGAGAGATTCGTGATAAGAATAATTTTAAATTACAAATATCAGATGGGTACCATGTTGTTGTTCTTGGGGGTCCAGCAATGCTTATTGGTCTTGGTGGTGGAGCAGCTTCATCGGTCTCATCAGGAGAAAGCGATGAGGATTTAGATTTTGCTTCTGTTCAAAGGGATAATGCAGAAATGGAACGCAGGTGCCAAGAGGTTATTAATACCTGCTCTTCTCAAGATAATAGCTATATCGAATTTATTCATGATGTTGGTGCTGGAGGTTTGTCGAATGCTATCCCAGAGCTAGCTAAAGACTCAAACTTAGGCGTATACATAGAGCTTGATAAGATTCCTAATTCAGATAAATCTATGTCTCCTATGGAAATTTGGTCTAATGAATCTCAAGAAAGGTATGTCATGGCCGTTCATCCAGACAATAAAAAATCTTTTGAAAATATATGCAAAAGAGAAAGATGTGTTTATGCATTTGTTGGGATTACAACTAATGAGCAGTCTGTAAAACTTTATGATTCACAAACAGAAACATATCCAGTAGATGTTCCATTAACAATGCTTTTTGGTGATCTGCCAATTACCGATATAAAAGTTTCAACTGATGAAAAGACATTTTTTAATGATGGCGTCTCATCAGAATATTCATTTAAAGAAACTCTTAAAAATGTTCTCCAACATCCAACAGTTGCCAGTAAGTCTTTCTTGATAACTATTGGAGATAGGACTGTTGGAGGAATGGTAGCTAGAGATCAATTCATTGGACCTTATCAGGTTCCAGTTTCAGATTATTCAATGAGCTTAAGGTCATTTACATCATCGGGTGGCGAGGTTTTAACAATTGGTGAAAAGCCTACTATTGCTATAAATAACTCAGCTGCATCAATGAGAATGGCAATGGCAGAAGCCTTGCTAAATATGTCAGGTGTTTATATTAAAGGCCTTGATGAGGTACAGGTATCAGCTAATTGGATGGCTGCAACAGGTGAAGGAGTGGAAGACTTATCACTAAGAGATGGTGTAGAGGCCTTATCTGAGTGCTGTGTTAGCTTAAATATATCTGTTCCTGTTGGTAAGGACTCTTTGTCTATGAAAACTAAATGGCAGGAAGATAAGAGTGATCATGTAGTAAAAAGTCCATTATCAGGAGTCATTACAGCTATGGCTCCAGTTGAAGATGTGCGTGTTGCAGTAACACCCGAGCTAGACACAGATATTCAATCAAAAATTTTACATGTAAAGCTAAATGATAAAAAAAGGCTTGCGGGATCAATATTTTCTCAGGTAACTGAGTCACAGTTTCAAGAAACACCTGACATAGACGATATGCAGCTATTAAAAATAATGTTTAATACTGTCCAAGGATTGGTAGCACAAAATAAAATATTAGCCCTTCATGATATTTCTGATGGAGGGTTGATAATCACTCTTCTTGAAATGGCATTTACTAAAAAGGTCGGTCTTGATTTGTCATTAGATAAAATAGCAAAAGACGATTTAAATTCAACTTTCTTTTCTGAAGAGGCCGGCATTGTTATTCAGGTAGCTGAAAAGTTTTTTGATGAAATTACTCACGAACTTACAAAAGTAGGCCTGATTGCTACTTCGGTTGGTAAAATATCTTCTTCAAAAGAAATTGTTATTAGCTCTTCTGATGGTGAGCTATTCAGAGATTCAGTAATTAATTTGGAGAAATATTGGAGAGAGGTAAGTCACTCTATTCAATCTATAAGAGACAATGAATCCGTTGCAAATTCTGAAATCGGACTTTTGGATGATATTAACCACAAGGGCTTATTCGCAGAAGATCAATTTAACGAAAATGACGTTAAGTCATTTGCGATAACAAACAATAAACCAAAAGTTGCTATCTTGAGAGAGCAAGGGGTTAATGGGCAAATGGAAATGGCCGCTGCATTTTCTTTAGCAGGCTTTGAGGCAGTAGATGTTCATATGCAAGATCTTCTTGATAAAAGAGTAAACCTTAAAGACTTTAATGGTATGGCTGCATGCGGGGGTTTTTCGTATGGTGATGTTTTAGGTGCAGGGGGAGGCTGGTCAAAAACTATCTTGCATAATGGGTTTGTTAAAGACCAGTTCCAAGAATTTTTTGCCAATACTTCAACTTTTGCTCTAGGAGTTTGTAATGGTTGTCAGATGATGTCCAAGTTAAAGGATATTATTCCAGGAGCTGAGCTTTGGCCTTCATTTAAAAAAAATCTTTCTGATCAGTTTGAGGCTCGACTAGCTCAAGTAAAAGTTCAAAAAAGTGATTCTATATTGCTGTCAGGTATGGAAGGTTGGTCACTTCCAATAGCATCAGCACACGGCGAAGGCCTTGCTAACTTTAATGGAAACAATTTAGATGGTTTAGTTAAGGCAAATCAGTTAGCTTTAAATTTTGTAAACTCGTCAGGCAACACAACTGAAATCTACCCGTTAAATCCAAATGGATCAGTTGAAGGGGCTACTGGAGTTACTGCAGCAAATGGAAGGGTGACTATAATGATGCCACATCCAGAAAGAGTTTTTAGAAAGTTGCAAATGAGCTGGAAGCCAAATCATTGGAAAGAATTTTCACCTTGGATGCAGATTTTTATTAACGCAAGAAAATTTTCAGAATAGAGATTATTCCCAAAGTGTTATATCTTCATCTCTAAAGATATAGTTATCCGTTTTACTGTCTTCAAGATAGTACTTTAAAGTTCTTTCAACTGTTGGGAATGCTAACTCATCCCAAAGAATTTCATCTTTTGCAAAAAGTTTTACTTCCATACTTTCAGAAGTAGGTCCAAAATTTTCATCAAGCAAATCAGCTAAGTAAAAAAGATGGATTTGGTTGATATGAGGAAGACTAAACATTGTATAAGGCATTAATACCTTAGCCTCAGAGCCTGTTTCTTCCATGGTTTCACGTAAAGCTCCGGCTTTTGTAGTTTCAGCATTTTCCATGAAACCTGCAGGGAGTGTCCATAGACCTTTTCTTGGATGTATATTTCTTTTGGCCATTAAAATCTTGCCATTTCTAATACAAAGAGCGCCCACAATCATATTTGGGTTGGTATAAAAAATCTTATTACATTCTTCGCAGAAATATCTTTTTAAGTGATCGTCTTTTGGGACAATGAATTTTAATTTTGAGCTTCCGCAATCTGAGCAATATTTCAATTTTTTTTCCTAAATAAAGTATAAGGATGATTAAAAAGTTAAACTTACCTTAATGATAGACAGCATAAAGCAAAAGCTTGAAAAACTAAATCTCCATGAGCCAACTTCATATAAAAAAGCTGGAGTTTTTGTAGGTATTTTGTATTTTGATGAGTATAAAAATGATCCTGAAATTTTATTTACCAAAAGGTCTAATAAGGTTTCTACCCATTCTGGCGAGACAAGTTTCCCTGGGGGTAAATGGGAGGATGGAGATAAAGATTTATACCATACGTCATTAAGAGAATCCTTTGAGGAAATATCTCTAGATGTAGCAAATGTTAGTAAATTAGGTCAGCTTGATTATCTTGTCTCTCGACATAAAATTGAGGTCCATCCTTATGTTGGACTTATAGAATCAAAGCAAAATCTAATACCTAATGAAGAAATTGCTGAAATATTCTCAGTCCCACTTAGTTACTTATTAAATAATGATAATGTAATTGAGAATGAGCTAGAAAGAGATAATATGAAGATAATAGTTCCGAGTTGGGTTTATAATGGACATAGGATATGGGGTCTTACAGCCATGATCACAGCAGATTTTTTAAATATCTGTTTTGAGGCTAATATAGGAACTGATTTACGAGTTATAAGAAAACATTATGATAATTGATTTAGGCAATAAAACTCTCCAAACCGATGGTGATGATTTTTATATAGCTCCAAACGCGACAGTTATTGGTGATGTACAACTATCTAAAGATGCCAGTATTTGGTTTAACGCAACTTTGAGAGCTGACAACGAGCCCATTTTGATTGGAGAAGGCTCCAATGTTCAAGATGGAGCAATAATCCATACCGATCCAGGATTTAGAACTACTATAGGCAAATATGTAACAGTAGGTCATATGGTCATGCTTCACGGATGTGAAATTGGAGATGGAAGTCTTATTGGAATAGGGTCCGTTGTATTAAATGGTGCAAAAATTGGTAAGAATTGTATTATTGGTGCTAAGGCTCTTATAACAGAAGGGATGGAGATACCAGATGGATCAATGGTTTTAGGTATGCCAGGAAAAATTAAAAAAACCTTGAGTGAAGATGAGCAACAGTTAGTCTCATTAGGCGCTCATCATTACATTGAAAATTATAAAAAATACAAAGAAACTGCAACGATAAAATGAATACCAGCGAAATAAGACAATCATTTCTTAAATTTTACGAATCTAAAAATCATCAAGTTGTGGACTCAAGCTCACTTATTCCAGTCAATGATGAAACACTATTATTTACTAATGCTGGCATGGTTCAATTCAAAGATGTTTTTTTAGGAACTGATAAAAGGAAATATGAACGTGCTACATCGTCGCAAAGGTGTATCAGAGCAGGTGGCAAGCACAATGACCTTGAGAATGTAGGATACACACTTAGGCACCATACTTTTTTTGAGATGCTAGGAAATTTTAGTTTTGGAGACTACTTTAAAGAGGATGCCATCAAATATGCATGGGAGTTTTTAACAGAAGTTTTAAAGCTAGATGAAAAAAAACTATGGATTTCTGTTTATAAAGATGACGATGAGGCGGCTGATATATGGAAAGATATTATTGGTGTTGATCCAAAAAGAATCGTGAGACTTGGCGATGAAGATAATTTCTGGTCTATGGGTGAAACAGGCCCATGTGGACCTTGTTCAGAAATATATTATGACCATGGTGACCATATTGAAGGAACTCCTCCAGGATCTGATGGAGATGAGGGTGATAGATTTGTAGAAATATGGAATCTTGTTTTTATGCAGTTTAATAGAAATGATGCTGGTGAAATGAACCCATTACCCAAACCATCTGTTGACACTGGTATGGGCTTAGAAAGAATTGCTGCGGTTATGCAAGGCGTCAATTCAAATTATGAGACTGATTTATTTAAAGACCTTATTAGCGCATCTGAAAGGGTCCTTGGTGAAAAAAATAGTCCGTCACATAAAGTTATTTCTGATCATATAAGATCTACTAGCTTTCTTATAGCTGATGGAATTATCCCAGAAAATGAAGGAAGAGGTTATGTTCTCCGAAGGATTCTTAGAAGAGCTATTCGTCATGGGTATAAAATGGGAGCAACCAAACCTTTCTTAAATGAATTAGTAAAAGATCTAGCTGAGCTAATGCAGGATGCTTATCCAGCCTTAACTGAAAAAAATGAATTTATTACAAAGATCATAAAAGATGAAGAAATTAAATTCTTTGAAACTCTAGAAAAAGGAATTGGGATATTAGATGAAGCCATAAACAATATATCAGGAGATACTATTCCAGGAGATGTTGTATTTAAGCTTCATGATACTTTTGGTTTTCCGTATGACTTAACTGCTGATATTGCTAGAGAAAGAAATCTGCAAATAGATGAAGCTGGCTTTACAGCCTCAATGAAGCATCAGAAGGAATCATCTAAGGCTGGTAGCAATTTTGTTTCTAAACTTCCTGCAGCATCGGGTATAGATGAAACTGAATTTCTTGGATATGAGCTTTTAAGTTCAGATTCAAATGTATTAGTTTTGTGGAAAGAGCAAAATAGGGTTGAGTCCGCTGGTGAATCTGAAGAAATATTTATAGCATGTGATAAAACTCCATTTTATGGGGAATCAGGTGGTCAAATTGGAGACAAGGGAGAGTTTAGCTCTTCTGAATCAACTGGAATTATTTTAGATTGTAAGAAGCAGGGAAAGGTATTTCTTCATAAAGCAATAGTAAAGTCAGGAACATTAAAAACAGGTGACCTTATTAGAATGAATGTAGAGAAGGATAAAAGAAATGCTATTGCAATTCATCATTCATCTACTCATTTAATGCATGCAGCTCTTAAACAAGTACTGGGAGATCATGTCCAACAAAAAGGGTCACTAGTTGATGAAAATAAATTAAGATTTGATTTCTCACATTCAAAACCATTATTAAAAGAAGAGATATCAGCTATTGAAGATCTGGTTAACAGAGAATCACTAAACAATGAAGAGGTTACCACTCAAAACATGCAGCTCGAAGTTGCAATGAAATCAGGTGCCGAAGCTTTATTTGGTGAAAAATATGAAGATGAGGTAAGAGTTTTAAGTATGGGAAGTGAGTCATTTTCTGTTGAGTTGTGCGGTGGAACCCATGTTTCGAGGACTGGTGATATAGGCACATTTTTAATTACCAATCAATCAAGTGTTGCATCTGGAGTAAGAAGAATTGAGGCCGTAGCAGGAAAAGTAGCTCTTAAACATCTTAAAGAAATACAAAGAATCAATGAAGAACTTCAGCAAAAATTAAATATTCCTGCAGATGGTATTGCAGATAAAGTTGAGTCCTTGATTCAAGAAAACAAGAAATTAAAAAAGACTGGAAGTATAAATACGACTGAGACAGAGATTGTATTCGCAGAATCATGTGAAATAAATGATTGGGTCCTATCAATTGAGCAAATCTCGATAGATGACAATAAATCGTTAAGAGGTATGGTTGATGCAAAGAAAAAAACCATTGATAAAGGCTCTATTATTTTACTTAATGTTCAAGGCAATAAGATAGCTGTTGTTTGTGGTGTAACTGATAACATTGTTGATCAAATTTCAGCAAAAGATATCGTTAGTAATATATGTAAGGCTATCAATGGAAGAGGTGGGGGTCGTCCCGACTTTGCCCAAGGTGCTGGTGAAACAGAAAATATTAAAGAATTCGTGACATCTATTTCAAATTCAGTAAAATCTCTCGCAAGCTCGTAATTAAATATGTCTAGAATGATAGTTCAAAAGTTTGGAGGCACATCTGTAGGTTCTGAAGAACGTATAGCATCTGTTGCACAAATAATTCAAAAAGCATCCATTGATAACTCTGTTATTGTTGTAGTTTCTGCTATGAGTGGTGAAACCAATAGACTGATTAAATTAGCTAAAAGTTTTGGTGAAAACCCAAGTAAAAGAGAGTTTGATGCTCTTATCTCAACTGGAGAAAAGGTTAGCGCTGCTCTTTTGGCGATGGCTCTTCATCAAATTGGTGTAAAAGCAAAATCATACACTGCTTCTCAAATATCAATGAGGACAACAGATAGTTACTCTAAAGCTAAAATACTTGATGTTGATGGTCAAAAAATTCAGGATGCTTTAAACCAAGGAATAATTCCAATCATCACAGGGTTTCAAGGCATTACCGAATCTGGAGATGTAACAACTTTAGGAAGAGGTGGGTCTGATACAACAGCTGTTGCAATTGCTGCACAAATGAAAGCTGAGAGGTGTGATATTTATACTGATGTTGATGGTATTTACACAACTGACCCTAGGGTAGTTCCAGAAGCTAAAAAATTAGATAAGATTACTATGGAAGAAATGCTCGAGATGGCTGGCCAAGGAGCGAAAGTAATTCAAATCAGGGCAGTTGAGTTTGCAAATAAATATAATGTACCAGTCAGGGTTTTATCAAGTTTTGAACCGGGTAGTGGTACTCTAATATCTCTTGAGGAGAAAGATATGGAAAATGGATTAGTATCTGGAATTGCATTTCAGAAAGATCAAATGAAGTACACTTTACATGGAGTAAAAGATACTCCCGGTATTGCTTATGCTATTTTAGGCCCATTAAGTGATGCTAATATCGAAGTAGATGTCATAGTGCAAAATATAAGTGTTGATGGAAAAACAGATTTCACCTTTACTGTTTCAAAAGAAGACGAGCATGCAACATCTGAAATTATCAAGCAAATGAAAAATTCTTTAGAGTTTGATGATGTTATTGTTGATTCACAAATTGCAAAAGTTTCATTAGTTGGTGTTGGAATGAGAACTCACGCTGGTATAGCTAGTACTGCTTTCAAAGCTCTGTCAGAAAATGATGTGAATATACAAATGATAAGTACATCAGAAATTAAAATAACAATTGTAATAAATGAAAGTGCAGTCACAAAAGCTGTAAAAGCCCTGCATGAAGCTTTTGAACTGGAAAAATAATATGCATGATTTAATTTTTAAAAACTGCAAAATAGTAAATGAAAGTAAAATTCTAGAAGCAGATATCGCAATCAAAAACAATAGAATTGAATTAATTCAAAACACTATTGATTCTGAATCAAAAAAAGTTGTTGATCTAGAAGGAAGATATGTATTACCTGGGCTTATAGATGATCAAGTACATTTTAGAGAACCTGGTCTTACTCATAAAGGTGATATAGCAACTGAGTCTAGGGCTGGGCTTGCTGGAGGAGTAACGAGTTATTTTGAAATGCCTAATGTTAATCCTACAACTACTACAAACGAAAATTTAAGTAAAAAATTTGCTATTGCTAGTACTAAATCTTTATCTAACTATTCCTTTCATCTGGGTGCAAGCAATACAAATATCGAAGAAATTAAGCGAGTTGATATTAGTCAGGCTGCAGCATTAAAAGTTTTCATGGGAGCCTCTACTGGTGAAATGTTGGTTGATAGTCTTGATGCTCTTGATGATATTTTTAACTACTCACCACTTATCGTAGTAACTCATTGCGAAGACCAAACTACAGTTAAAAAGAATGAAAAATTATTTTTTGAAAAATATGGTGATGAGCTATCAGCAAAGCAGCATCATTTAATTAGGGATGTGGAAAGCTGTTACTTATCTAGTTCACTTGCTGTTAGTCTGGCTAAAAAATATGATTCAGATTTACATGTATTTCATCTTACAACAGAGAAAGAGATGAACTTATTCTCAAAAGGAGATGTGAGTGGAAAAAAAATTACATCTGAAGTTTGTGTTCATCATATGCACTTTAATGAAGGTGATTATGCAGAGCTTGGCAATCAAATAAAATGTAATCCATCAATAAAAGAAGAATCAGATAGGCTGGCGCTTATTAAAGCCCTTCATGAAGATAAGATTGATATCATTGCTACCGATCATGCTCCTCACACATGGGATGAAAAAATGAGAAAGTATCAAGATGCTCCAGCTGGCCTGCCTTTAGTTCAACATGGGCTTCAAATTTTATTAGATTTTTATCATCAAAATATCTTAAGCCTTCAAACTATTGTTGAAAAAACTACTCACAATGTTGCCAAAAGATTTCAGGTAAAAGATCGGGGTTTTATTAGAGAAGGCTATTATGCTGACTTGGTGGTTCTTGATATTGATAAAAAATATCAAGTAACAAATGAAAATATTCTATATAAATGTGGCTGGTCTCCGTTTTTAGGAAAAACATTTAATTCTTCAATACACATGACAGTTTGTAATGGGCATATAGTTTTTGAAGATGGTCAGGTAAAGGAAGATATTCCTCTGGGAATGCAAATAGAATTTGATAGATAATTAGGTATTTTTTTACTATCAAACAGTTATAATCTTTCATCGATTTCGGAGAGTTGGCTGAGTGGTCGAAAGCGCCTCCCTGCTAAGGAGGTATATGGGTAACTGTATCGAGGGTTCGAATCCCTCACTCTCCGCCAGTTAGTCTGATTTAATATCTGATAATATCTTATTTGAAGTTCACACTTCTATACTTATAATAAATTATGAAAATTACAGATAATCTTAAAACCTTTATAAATGGTTATTCCATAGAGGTTACACCTTCAGCTGTATCAAAAATAGATAATCTTTCTATGGTGCTACCTAAAAATACTCGAGTGTATATTGCTCATATTGAAGGAACTCCGATTGAGAATATGATTGAGGCTGCAGTCAAGATAAGTTCAGAAGGCTTTAAATGTATGCCACATTTCCCAGCAAGGATTATCAAAAATTCTAAAATACTTGATGACTGGATCACTAGATATAGTAACGAGGCTAATGTTGATGAAGCTCTTATTATAGCTGGGGGTTCAAGTAAGCCATATGGTGACTTTGATTCATCCATCCAATTACTTGAAACTGGGTTGTTTGATAAACACCAGTTTAAGAGAATTCATATAGCAGGACATCCTGAGGGCAATAAAGATATTGATCCAAATGGCTCAAATAAAAATGTAATTGAAGCTATCTCATGGAAAAATGAATTCTCAAAAAGAACCGATGCAAATATGGCAATAACTACTCAATTTTGTTTTGAATCTGAGCCAGTTATTAAGTGGGCTAATGATTTAAAAAATACTGGTATCGATCTTCCTATTCATATCGGCATAGCAGGACCAGCAAAGCTCCAAACATTAATTAAATATTCAATTGAATGCGGTGTAGGCGCCTCGATGAAAGTTTTACAAAAAAGAGCAAAGGATATTACAAAACTCTTGCTTCCATACAAGCCTAGCTCTATTCTTCAGGAATTAGCTTCCTATAAGAAAGATAATCCGAATTTCAATATTGAGCAGGTGCATTTTTTTCCTCTTGGAGGCGTAAAACAGGTAACTGAATTTATTAAAGAAAGTGCTTAAAAAAGTTCAGATAACATACATCTAGCAGACCCACCGCCATATTTTTCTATAGTCGGAAGATCGGAATGGATAATTTTAGTATAAAAATTATTTAGCATACTTAGCTGATTTTTTTCCAAGGCGCCATGAGCTCTTGATGACATTATTAAGTATAGATTTCCATCCCTATCTTTTGCCTCTAATGCATTTCCACAAAAATCTAGAATTTGCTCTTTAGAGATTTCCATTACCTTATGATATCTACCAACCTTTTCTTTAATAACTTCCCTGTATTCTGGTTTTATAACCTCATAACAAATACCAATAACTCCAGTTCCAATAAACATAAATACGTCTGTGTGATAAATAGGAGCTCCTTTATGACTTTCTGTTTCAACCAAAACTAAATCATATGAATTATTCTTGCAGTATGACTTTAGTAAATCTTTGTCAGTTCTTGGCGATAATCCTGAATATACAATATTATTGACTCTATCAAAAACCATGCTACTGGTTCCTTCTAAGAAAATATTTTGATCTTCATAAGAAGAATAGTTATCTGAAAGTTTATACTCTTTCTTAAGATCAGAGATAATTTCTGGAGTTTTTTCTGTACGCCTATTTGGAGCAAGCATACTGAAGATTTGCATTGTTTTATCTTCAAATGTTGTAAACCAGTTTGGAAAAATATGATCAGGGCACTCCTTGCTTCCTTCGTATACTGAAATAGTAATTCCATGAGATTCGAGTTCTAATTTAAAATCATTAAATTCTTTGATTGCTTTAATTGTTATTATCTTAATATCCTCATCATCACTTTCTACCTGATAGTGATTCGATTTTATTGTCTGATTGTTTTTATAAAAGATAGCTGGCTTAATCATTAAGATGTGGTCTGTTGATTGGCTTGCCATAGTAAAATTTACCTAGTGGTTATTGATTAAAGGACATAGAATACACCTATGAAAGATACATTACAAAAAGATTATTTTGAAAAAGAAGCATTATATGGTGCCTCTAATTACTCGCCATTGCCAGTAGTCCTCGAAAAAGGAGAGGGCGCTTATTTGTGGGATATAGATGGCAATAAATATCTAGATATGATGTCAGCATACTCTGCAGTTAGTCATGGTCACTCTCACCCGCAATTAGTACAAACTCTTTATGAGCAAGCACAAAAATTAGCTATTTCATCAAGAGCATTTTATACAGAGCCATTCGCTGGATACTTAGAAAAACTATCAAGAGTATCAGGGTTTGAGGCTATTCTCCCTATGAATACTGGCGCTGAAGCAGTTGAAACAGCTATAAAAGCAGCAAGAAGATGGGGGTATTTTACTAAGGGTATTGAAGAAAATAAGGCTGAGATAATTGTTGCAGATGGTAATTTTCATGGGAGAACATCAACAATAGTAGGGTTTTCATCTGACACAGAATATAAAAAAGGGTTTGGTCCATTTGGTGGTGGTTTTGCTACTGCAGATTATTGTAGTAATTGCTCATGTGATACATCGAACTGCATAAAATCAATCGACTCCATAAAAAAACTTATTAATAAAAATACATGTGCTGTTCTTGTAGAGCCTATTCAGGGGGAAGGGGGAATAATTATTCCTAGAGATGGATGGCTTAAACAGCTAAGAGATTTATGTTCTGAAAATAATGTGCTTATGATTTTAGATGAAATTCAATCTGGTCTTGGGCGTACTGGAAAGTTATTTGCTTTTCAACATGAAGGCATTATTCCGGATGGACTAATTCTTGGGAAAGCACTTGGAGGCGGTTTAATTCCTGTCTCAGCCTTCTTAAGCTCTAGAGAGGTAATGGATCATTTTGATCCAGGATCACATGGTTCAACATTTGGTGGTAACCCACTTGCAGCAGCAGTTGCTTCAAAAGCCATTGATCTGCTTTATGAAGATAAGCTTATTAATAATAGTCATGATTTGGGTTTATATTTCTTAAATGAACTTAAGGCATTGGATTTTACTTTCATAAAAGAAGTTAGAGGAAAAGGGCTATGGATAGGCCTAGAGCTATCTAATGCCCCTATGCCTGCAAAAAATATATGTAAACTGCTTTTAAAAGAAGGAATGCTTTGTAAAGAGACTCATGAAACTGTCATAAGGTTTGCACCTCCACTCATGATTCAAAAATCAGAAATTGACTGGGCATTAGAAAAAATTAAAAAAGTTTTTTCTTCTCTCTAGCTTTAAACTAAAATACTCTAATGAAATACCCATTTAATATATCCAAGAAAGAATTAAAAGATTATCTATTTGAATTGAAAGAAGTTTGCATTATTGAACACGAAGATAATTGGTTTAAAGAAAAATCACATACAAAGCTTTACCCAAATGTGAACGAGGCAAAACTAAAAGTTGCAAAGCCGCATTATTGGATAATTAATGCAGTAGAAAAATATGAAGATGAAGGTTGCGAGGATAAGGAACTTGCCTTGATAGAGCTTGGGCAGCTTGTATTTAAATCAAACTATTATTCTCAAAAATTAACTTCTGAAACTGAGAATGAAGAGGCTAAAAAGGACCTTGTTTCATCTCTTAGATTTTTGAATATTACAGATGCTATTATAGCAACTCAGGTTGTTTCTATGGATACTCCTAAATATGCACGTTTTGATATGTCAGAAGAAGAGGCCCTCCATCTTATCTCTTCTTGGGGTTGATAAAATTGCCAACTCCCTTTGAAATATCTGTATGGAAAGAAATTGATAAAATCCCGTTTGGGCAAACAAAGTCTTACAAAGATATAGCTATAAATTTAGGTAAGCCTAATGCATCAAGAGCTGTTGCAAATGCTTGTGGAAAAAACCCAACCCCTATTATTAGACCTTGTCACAGAGTAATATGTTCGAATGGTTCCCTTGGTGGGTATAGCGCCCCCGGGGGCGCTATTAAAAAGAAAAAACTATTGGAATCTGAAGGCTTATTCTTCTAAAGCTTTATTTATTTTCCAATTAAGAAATTTTAGATGATTTTTTAATTCATCAGTTCCGTAAAGTCTTTTTGTGTATAGTTCAATTTTTAATAATGAACTATATATAGCTGATCTCGAGATTTCATCATAATCACTATCGGTCAAACCCTTAATTAAACCGTCAACATAATTTGATTGAAGATTCATTTTAAATGTAGTTGGAACTTCCTTAGCAACAAAGATACCTTCTTGTAAATCATCAAGCACTTCATTTGGAAGATAAGTATTGCCATATTGTGAACTATCAACAAGCCTTGTCATTACTCTTGGATGAAGAATATGTGCCAATACTCTTCCCTGAAGACCTAAAACAACCTCATGCAGTTGAGGGTCTTCATTTCCTCTTTCAGCCGAACTATACGCTGCCCTTTTTTCATATTGAAGATACTTAAGAATGTTCTCATCAAAAATAAATGCATCATTTGATAAAAGTTTTGATGTAATAAGACTCATTGCTTTTTTCTGATCTTCATATGCTACAGCTTCAAATGGGGTTAAGTCTGTTCCATTAACAGTTCTATTTGAATAAACCCCACCAATTAATCTAGATACTCCTTCCATAAATCTACCTTTTTCACGAACAAGGCTAAAGAAATTAGATCTAAATTCTGTTGATGTATTGCCGTCAACTAAAAATATTGAGGGCAGCTCCTTAATTTTGGCATCAAGTATTTCAATTCTTCGAGATGTATAGGTAACTGGATCACCAGAAAGGTCATATCTTTTTGCTCTAGGGTCTGTATTAGATCCTGGACTTCCCATGGCATCTCCATCAGTTCCAAAGACATATTCAGGTATCGAAGCTTTTGCCAAGATTAAATCTCTTTCTTCATCAGTCATATTTGGAGTGTATCCAAATTCTATAGCCCACTTATCATATATTCCTGGTCCATGTGGGAAAAAGTTCCCTTGAGGAGTTCCAGCTGGAGCTAAATTAATTGGATCGTAATCCATAACAGATCCAATATGACTCTTGCCTGTTATAGAAACATTATGTATATCATCAGCATTATAAATCCAGCTAGATTTAAAGTTATGACGCAAACCTAAGGTATGACCAACCTCATGCATTGTAAGAGATACTATCCACTGCTCTAAAGGGTCATTATCTTCTGTATATCCCCATAATTTTCTATATGTATAACCTCTTTTAATTGCATTAAATTCTTGAACAATATCTGCTGCAATAATTTCGCCTGTTCTTGGATTTGCGATACTTGGGCCATATCCTGAAAATTGTGGATTAGGTGTAGATGCCCATCTAACAACATTATATTGGATATCTCCAGCATCCCATTCAGCATCATCAGGTTGAATTTTTGCAACTACTGCATTCTTAAAGCCTGCTTTTTCAAATGCAGCATTCCACCCCTCAATTCCTTTAACTACAAATGGCCTAATTTCTTCTGGAGTTGAGTTTTCTACCCAATAAACAATTGGTTCGACAGGCTCTGATAATTCAGCTTCAGGATTTTTTTTAATCAATCTCCATCTATTCATTAGATCGCGAGCAGGGTAGCTATCATAAGAAGATAAGTCAGTAACCTTTTCTGAAAAGTATCCAATTCTTTGGTCTGCTATTCTTGGCTCGAATTTATCGTCTGGCATTTCTACAAATAAATGCCTAGCTGATATAAATGTATACCTTTTATCAGCCACAGCATCAACAGAACCACCTGGTTTGGGTCTTGGGTTAAAAAAACCATAATTTATTTCTATTGCAGTATTTTTTGGATAGTTTCTAACGTCATTAATGTAGGTTTTGCTTTTATCTATCTTGCCAATATTTAGATCATAATATTCCATATACTCTTGAGGTATGTTTGGAGTAACACTTGTTAACATTTCACTTAAAAACAACTTATCAGCACTTATTAAATATTTATTATCCTCTTTAACAACAACCTTAAACCTTCCCATGAATGCTTCAATAATATTCGTAAGTTTTGATTGAGAAATTTTATTTGAATCATCATATTTGTATTTTGTATTAATTTTATAAAGACCAATATCATCTTTAAATTTTCTAAACTCTAATATAGATCCATCGCCCATTGAACCGCCACTTGCACCAACATCCTGTGGGCCATTCAATATATATGCAAAATAAATAAACTCTTTATTTATTTTATCTTCTTCAATAATTAGATAGTATTTATCTTCTTCAGTTTCATGCAAGATATTCATAAAGCCATTAAGTTCTTTAAATTCTCCATCCTCTATGAACTCTTCTATGCTGGCATAATCTTTTTTATCTTTTTTGCCTTTGCCCATCTTTGAATCTTCCAAGACAGCGTCACTCGAATCCTCAACAGATTCAGGTTTTTCACCTTCTTGAGCATTTATATTTGCTGTAAAAGCTATTAATGCGTACCCAAATACGCATATTAGAAATAGTTTTGAGATTGATTTTTTATGTTCCATATTGATTTCCAAATTTTTTTTCTTAATTCTATCCTAGAAGATTAGATACTGGTAGTATGTATGAATGAAAAAATTATATGCACTTATCACTGGAGCCTCATCGGGTATAGGATCTGAAATAGCAATATCACTAGCTGAGAGAGGCTTTAATATAATACTCACAGCAAGAAGAGAAGAGAGGCTAATAACTCTTACTAAAGATCTTCAAGATAGGTATGGAGTTCATGCTGACTATGTAACAGGTGATCTTGCTTCCCCTGAAACACCTCAAGAAATTTATAATTTTTGTAAAGAAAGAAACTATGAAGTTGAGGTCTTAGTTAATAATGCTGGCTATGGATTACCTAAACAATTTCATGAAACTCCTATGGAGGATGAGGAAAAAAATATAAGAGTATTAAGCACATCTGTAATAGCCTTATCAAAAATATTTATACCTGATATGTTGGAAAGAAAATCTGGCAAGATAATGATTATCTCATCAGTTGCATCATTTGCACCTCCCTCAACTCTCCAGGTCTTATATGGACCTCTTAAAACATTCATGAATAGGTTTAGTGATGCACTAAATGTGAATTATAAACATAAAGGTATTTCCTCTACTGCTGTTTGTCCAGGATTTGTGGTTACAGAATTTCATACTTCCAGTGGCGTTCAAGATGCTATGGATAAAGTTCCAGCATTCATGAAGCTCAATGCCAAAGATGTAGCTGCCGAAGCTGTAGATGCCACTCTCAGCTCTAAGTCTTACTGTATTCCAGGAAAAAGATATAGAGCTATAGTTTTCTTTATGAAATATACACCATTTATAATGAAGCTATTATCGAATACTCTTTCTGGCGGGAGATACGCTAAAAAGTAAGCCTAGTTAAGAATAGAGTCTGAAACAAAAGCATTTGTTTGCCTCTCTATACCGAAATTAGAGTTTCCTCCGTGCCCTGGTATAAACATTACATCATTTCCAAGAGGCCACAACTTATTTTTAATTGAATCTAGAAGATCTTGATGATTGCCACCAGGAAGATCAGTACGCCCAATCGACCCTTGAAATAAGACATCTCCAACTAGAGCAATTTTTGTATCTTTTTCATAAAAAATTACATGTCCCGGGGTGTGACCAGGGCAAAAATATACTTCTAAAGTGATACTGCCAACTCGAACAATATCACCATCTTTTAGCCATAGGTCAGGAATACAATTCCTTGAATCCATTCCAAACATCTGGCCTTGCTCCTTAAGGCTATCTAGCAAGAACTTATCTTCAATGCTAGGACCTTCTATTTTTATATTAAGTATTTCTGATAATTCAGAAGCTCCACCCGCATGATCTATATGACCATGAGTAAGAAGAATTTTTTCTGGTATAAGATTATTATCTTTTGCTTTGGCTAAAAGAATATCTATGTCTCCACCCGGGTCAACAAAAGCACATTTATTAGTCTCTTTACAGAAGATAATTGAAGCATTTTGTTCAAACGGAGTGACTGGCACAACTATAGTATTTTTTAGAGACATTTTTAAATTTTATCTTTAATAATCTTAATTCTATCTATGGAGTTATCGTCTATTCTGATAACTTCAAATTTATAATTATCTATTTGTACGCATAAATTAGATTGGGGGATTAAATCTAGATATTCTGTAATTAAACCATTGATAGTCTTAGAATTTTCTTCTGGTATAGACCAATCTAAGAAATTATTGAGGTCTCTGATTTTTGAATTTCCATCGGTAATTACAGAGCCATCTTTTAAAATTGTAAATTCTTTTTCAAGCTCAACCCTATCACTACCAAATTTACCTGCTATTTCTTTAAAAATGTCCTCTATTGTAATTAAGCCTTGTATTTCTCCATATTCATCTACAACAAGAGCCATGCTTTTTCCATTCAACTGAAACTCTCTTAATTGTTTCATCAGCGCAGTTGATTGAGAGACAAAATATGTAGTTCTTAAAATATTATCAACCTTATTATTTATTTCTAATTCATCTAAGAATGCATGAGAGTCCTTTAAATGCAATGTACCAATTTCATTATCAATTTCGTCTTTAAAAACTGGCAATCTTGTATATTCAGTAGACTCAATAATTTTTTTGTTGGATTCATAACCATCATTTAAATTAAGTCCAATTATTTCAGATGTAGGAGTCATAATATCCTCAACAACAAGTTCCTCCATTCCTAAAATTGAAGATAACATTCCTCTGTATTGTTTAGGTATTAAATCACCAGATTCATCTAGTAAAGTTTTAAGCTCTTGAGTATTAAGATTGTCATTATCATTCGCATCTTTGGCATTTAATTTAAATAATCTTAGAACACCTGAACTGAGTAGATTCGTAATTGAAATTAAGGGCTTAAAAACAAACAATAATACTTTGAGTAATAAGGAAGATTTAATTGCAAAACTTTCAGGTTTAATTGCAGCCATAGTTTTTGGGGTAATCTCAGAAAATATTAGAATTGCCAGTGTTAGTATGACCGAGCCTAAAAGTACATTCCCACCAAAATAATTAATCATTATTATAGTAACTATTGCTGATGCTAAGATGTTTGCAAAATTATTACCTATCAATATGGTTGATAAAAGTAAATCAGGTTTATGTAGCAGTTTAAGGGCTCTTTTTGCACCTCTATGTGGTTTTTTTGAAAGATTTTTAAGCTTAATTTTATTAGCAGCCATCATTCCTGTTTCAGATCCTGAAAAAAATCCACTAAGAATCAAAAGGCCAAAAAGTACCCCAAATAAAAAATATATAGAATATTCTTCTTGCATTAATTAATTATAAATCAAATATGAGTTTGCGATGTAAGCAAATAAAACAGCCCACATCGATATAAAAAGTCCTCTTATCGCATACTTAATAGGAAAGTTAAAGAACTTGATACCGATTAGAGTGATTAAATATATTAACAATGCAACTAGCGTAAATGAAGTTTTTATAGCTAAGTTAGTTGTGAAGACTGACTGAATTGCAAATCCAGATATCAAGGCGAAAGCAAGAAATACTAAACCAATACCTAAAATCTTTGAAACTAGTTTGTAATTTTTTTCAATAGAATAGGATTCTGCATTATTAAACTCACCCATTTTAATTTTTCTAACATTCCTCTCAAGAATAAGTATTTCGTAATAAGCAATAAATAAAATTATTAGACTAAGGCCAGTAATTAAAAAATGTAATGTAGGTATTAGAGCTATAACCTTATATGTTCCAAGATACATAGCAATATATGAAACTGATGAAACAGAAACCGCAATATTTAATGAGTTAGAGCGCGTTAAACTTACTCTAATAATGAAATAAAGGACTATAGATATAGTAACTTGCGTGATAAAGCTCATAAAAAGTGATGTAAATTAAATCTTTGTGTATTAATACTATCAATATTATCAAGGTTAACCTAAAATACACATCTTTTTTAACATTTAGAATATATACAAGTTATGGTAATTATAAGATTAGCTAGAAGTGGGGCAAAGAAAAACCCTTATTACTTTATTACAGTTGCAGATGAGAGGCGTCCTCGCGACGGTTCATTTATCGAAAGATTGGGGTTTTTTAATCCAACAGCTCGAGGTCAAGAAGAGAGACTCAGAGTTGATTTAGATAAAGTTAATGAGTGGGTATCAAAGGGAGCTCAGCTAAGTGATAGAGTTCAATATCTAGTTAACGAAGCCATGCTTTCACCCGAAGATCTTAAAGCAAAAATGGACGCTAAAAAAGCTAAAGCTGATGCTAAAAAAGCTGCAATAGAAGCCAAGCTTGCAAAAGAAGCTGCAGAAAAAGTAGCTGCGGAAGCTGCTGAAAAGGAGGCTGAAGAAAAGGCAGCCGCAGAAGAGGCTGCAGCCCAAGAAGCTCCTGCTGAAGAAGTTGTAGCTGAAGATGCTCCTGCTGAAGAAGCTCCTGCTGAAGAAGCTCCTGCTGAAGAAGCTCCTGCTGAAGAAGCTCCTGCTGAAGAAGTTGTAGCTGAAGAAGTTGTAGCTGAAGAAGTTGTAGCTGAAGAAGCTCCTGCTGAAGAAGCTCCTGCTGAAGAAGCTCCTGCTGAAGAAGTTGTAGCTGAAGAAGCTCCTGCTGAAGAGGCTCCTGCTGAAGAAGCTCCTGCTGAAGAAGAATCTGAAGAGAAAGATTCTTCAGATGATGAAAATAAATAAATTAGATAAAACTAATCTTATTTGTATAGCTTCCATTGGGAAACCCAGAGGCTTGAAAGGAGAGTTTTTTCTAAACTCCTTTTGCGACCCTAAAGATAACATCATTAACTATAATAATTTTCTTATAGAAGATAATGTTATTTCTGATTTTAAAGTAAGTTATATAAAAAAAGTAAACTCAAAATTCTTCTCCAAAATAAATGGTATTGATGATTTAGATGAAATAAAAATTCATACAAATAAAAAACTTTATATTCATAAGGAAGATTTACCAGAATTAGATAATGATGAGATGTATTGGCATGAACTCATTGGATCAAAAGTTATTGATAATAATCCTCATGAAGTCCTTGGAATAGTCAGCAATGTTTTGAACTTTGGATCAAATGATTGCTTAGAGGTAAAACCTTTTAAAGATTCAATTGACGAGACGACAAGACTTATCCCATTTGTAAAAGATAAGACAATCAAAAATATTGATAAAGTTAATAAAGAAATTTTTGTAGATTGGGATAAGAGTTACTAAGGTGAATTTTAATGTCTTAACTATATTTCCTGAAATTTTTAAAATATTTCAAACTGGTGTTCTTTCAAAAGGCCTTGATGATAGTTTCTTTATTAACTGCTTTGATATTAGAAAGCATGCTGTTAATAAGCATGGTCAAATAGATTCTAAGCCTTATGGTGGTGGTGAGGGAATGGTTATGATGGCTGAGCCACTAAAAAAATCTATTGAAGACATTCCAAAAGATAATTTAGGAAAAGTTATATATCTTTCTCCGCAAGGCCAAAAATTAAATCAAAATAAAGTAATCGAATTATCAACTTTATCCAACATTACTCTTATTTGTGGAAGATATGAGGGTGTAGATCAAAGATTTGTAGATTCATATGTCGATGAAGAAATTTCAATTGGTGATTTTATAATTAGTGGTGGTGAGTATGCTGCCATGATTTTAATAGACGCAATTGCAAGAAATATTCCAGGCACAATCGGAAATCAGGATTCAGTTACTAAAGATACATTTTCTAATGGCCTTCTCAAGGGACCGACTTACACAAGACCTGAAAAATTTGAAAATAAAAGTGTTCCAGATGTTTTATTATCAGGGAATCATCAAGAAATAGAGGAGTGGAGAGGTAAAAAATCTCTTATTCAAACCTATTTAAGAAGACCAGATCTATTAAATGATGTAAAATTAACAAATAAACAAAAAAAACTCTTGGAAGATTGGGAATCTAAGGATATCCTATAGCACTTTTTAGGCAAATATAATGAATGAATCTGATAAAGAAATTGTAAACACTGAAGAAGAAGTTAATTCTTCTGAAGAAACTGTAATCGAAGAGACTGTAACTGAAGAAGTTGTGGCTGAAGAAGCTCCTGCTGAAGAAGTTGTAGCTGAAGAAGCTCCTGCTGAAGAAGTTGTAGCTGAAGAAGCTGAAGAAAAAGCGCCTGTCATATCAACTGTTGAAAGGTCACCTGCACAAATTGTTAGTGATTTTGAAAAAAAACAAATTAAAACAGATCTTCCTTCATTTAGACCTGGTGATACTGTTGTTGTATCTGTAAAGGTTAAAGAAGGAGACAGAACAAGACTCCAGGCTTTTGAGGGTGTTGTAATGGGTGTTAAACAAGGCGGTCTCAATGCATCTTTTATTGTTAGAAAAATTTCTAGCGGTATTGGAGTTGAGAGAACATTTCAAACGCATAGCCCAATGATTGATTCTATTGTAGTCAAAAGAAAAGGCGATGTTCGTCAAGCAAAATTATTTTATCTTAGAGATAGATCAGGTAAATCTGCAAGAATCAAAGAAAGACTCGATAAGTAAATGCCAAAAGATATCAAAAAGGATCATTTAATTGAATCCTTTTTAGATTCTTTATATATTGAAAAAGGGCTTTCACAAAATACTGTTCAATCATATAAAAATGATATTTCTTCATTTGCTGCTTGGGTTGAAAAGTACCCTGATATACCCCTCGCAAAAACAACCAAAAGTAATATAAATCAATATATAGCTCATTTGTTTAAAAGTGGCTTAAAAAGCTCTTCAGTTAATAGAAAAATATCAACCATCAAGTCTTTTTTCATATTTTTATTAAAAAAGAAACATATTTTATTATCCCCAGTTGAGGATATTGATATGGTAAGGCAGGAAAAGTATTTACCTGTATCTATGTCTGAAACAGAAGTAGAGCTTCTTTTAAAAAGTCCTAGTCTTGATAGTTTTATTGGAAGAAGAGATAGGGCCATGATTGAAATGCTATATGCAACGGGTATGAGAATTTCTGAATTGATAAACCTAAAAATTACAGATGTTGATTGCAACAGGCTGGTAGCTAAAGTAATGGGTAAAGGTTCAAAGGAAAGATTAATACCTTATGGAGAGATAGCTGCAGACCATCTAAATATGTATCTTCAAGACAGAAAAGATATTAATTCCAATGACATTTTTTTAAGTAATAGAGGAAAGAAGATAACTCGTGGTGCTTTTTGGAATAGAATTAAACTTTACCTAAGAAAAGAGAATCTCAAAGAATCTATTTCACCTCATACGCTTAGACATGCATTTGCTACACACCTGTTAAATAGAGGTGCGGACCTTAGATCTGTTCAGATTTTGCTTGGACATAGTGACTTATCAACAACGCAAATATATACTCACATTGCTAAAAAAAGATTAGGTGAAATCCTTAAAAAACATCACCCTAGAGGTTAAAAATGAAAATACGTAATTTGTTATATATATTTATATTGTTTAGTAACTTTGCTTTTTCAGATGAAGCCTTAATCGCATCTAACTTAAAAAATATCTTACCTCCTGACGCAACTATTGAGAGCATAGAGCCATCTTCTTTTAAAGGGATCTATAAAGTTTATTATGGCGACCTTCAGCCTATATATGTTTCAGAGGATGGTAGTTTTTTTATATATGGTGATATGTATAAAATTGGTGCAAGTAATATAACAAACATCACAAAAGAAGAAATTAAAGGAAGACGGTCTGATATTCTAAATTCTATCCCATCAAACGAACTCATAACCTTTAAGTCAAGTAATGAATTATTTTCAATAACTGTTTTTACTGATGTTGATTGCGGCTATTGTAGAAAACTTCATTCACAAATTGATGAGTACAATCAAGCTGGCATAACTATAAAATATGCAGCTTTCCCAAGATCAGGTATTGGAACTCAGACTTTTACAAAGATGGTAGGAGCATGGTGTTCAAAAGACCCTAAGCAAGCCATGACCGACTTAAAAAACGATAAAAAGATGAATCTAGAATTTTGTGATGAACAGCCAATTGCAAGACATTATATTATTGGACAAAAGCTTGGTATCAATGGGACCCCTGCAATAATAACTCCAGATGGAGATTTAATTCCTGGATATGTTTCACCTGAGGAATTGCTTTTACAAATCAAAACGTAAATCATGCCAGACCAACATTTTACTAATGCAGAAAAGCTACCGCCATATATTTTTGCACAAATCAACAAGCTAAAACAGATTGCAAGATCAAATGGTGAAGATGTTATTGATTTTGGAATGGGAAACCCAGATCAGGCCACTCCAAGTGTAATTGTTGAAAAATTAATTGAAGCTGTCAACAACCCATCAACTCATAGGTACTCTCAATCAGCCGGTCTTCCAAAATTAAGGGAAGCTATAAGCAATTGGTACTCAAGAAAATATTCAGTTGATTTAGATGTGGATAATGAAATTGTTACTTGTATGGGATCAAAAGAAGGTATTGCACATCTCTCACTTGCAACTCTTTCAGATAATGATGACGTCTTAGTGCAATCACCAACATACCCAATTCATTCTTATGGAGTAGTAATTGCTGGGGCAAACCTTCGTTCAATACCTTTGTGTGAAAATCTTGATAGTTTTTTAGTTGATATTGAATCAGCAATCCAAAATGGGATAAAAAAACCTAAAATGATAATTATTAATTTTCCTTCTAATCCAACAACGCAGTCAGCCAGCTTGGACTTTTTTAAGAAAATTGTTGAAATTGGAAAAAAGTATGATATCTGGATTGTGCATGATTTGGCATATGCTGACATTGTTTTCGATGGCTATAGGGCGCCATCTATTCTTGAAGTTGATGGAGCTAAAGACATCGCAGTTGAATTTTTTACATTATCAAAATCTTATAATATGCCCGGATGGAGAGTAGGGTTTTGTTGTGGTAATAAAAAATTAGTTCAAGCATTAACTAAAATAAAATCTTATATGGATTATGGCACTTTTACTCCCATACAAGTTGCTGCTATCAAGGCTCTTAATGACTGTGACCAAGATGTTGTTGATATATGCTCTATGTATAAATCAAGAAGAGACGAGCTTTGCAATGGATTAAACAGAATAGGCTGGGATGTTCAAAAGCCACTTGCTACAATGTTTGTTTGGGCAAAGATTCCTGATAAATATCTTCATCTAGGCTCATTAGAATTTAGTAAGTTACTAATAGAAAATGCTAATGTTGCAGTGTCTCCAGGAGCTGGATTTGGAATAGATGGAGATGAGTATGTTCGATTTTCATTAATTGAGAATGAGCATAGAATTAGACAAGCAATTAGAGGGATTAAAAACTTTTTTTCAATGGAAATAAAATGAAATCATTAAATATAGGTATATGTGGATGGGGTAATGTTGCTACTGGAATGTTCAAGGCTCTTAATAATAATGCGGATGCAATCAAATTAAATTCTGGATGCTCTTTTGAAGTCAAGGTTATAGGTGCAAGAAGAGATAACCCTAAATGTAACCCTGGAAACACAAAAATATTGAGAGACATATTTGAGGTTGTTGATTGTGATGTAGATGTAATTGTTGAGCTTATTGGAGGTGTTGAGGTTGCCCGAGAGCTAATTCTGAAGGCTATAAATAGTAAAAAACATGTAGTCACTGCTAACAAAGCTGTTATATATCATCATGGAGATGAAATATTCAACGCTGCAAATAAAAACGGCGTTAAAGTTCTTTTTGAATCAGCTGTCTGTGCAGGCACTCCAATAATAAAACTTCTTAGTGAGGAATTAGCTGCAAACAATATTTCAAAAATATCAGGGATGTTGAATGGAACTTCTAATTTTATTCTCTCTAATATGGAAGAGGGTAGTGAATTTAAACCCACGCTAGAATTAGCTCAAAAAGAGGGTTATGCAGAGCCAGATCCTGCATTTGATATTGAGGGTATGGATGCTGCCCATAAAATTGGAATTTTATCTTCAATAGCTTTTGGAACACCTCTTCCGCCTGAAGATTTTTATATAGAAGGTATAACAGGCATTGAAAAAAGTGACTTTACATATGCAAGTGACATGGGCTATACAATTAAACATTTGGCGGTTGCTAAACACGAAAATCAGTCTCTAGAGCTTAGAGCGCATCCTGCGCTTATTAGAAAGTCATCGCATTTAGCCAACTTAAGTGGTGTTAGAAATGGAATGGAAATCGATACTGATTTAATTGGTAAAATCCATATTGCTGGTTCTGGTGCAGGCCAAGAATCAACGGCTTCTGGTCTTATATCTGATTTAGTGCATTTATCTAACTGTCCTGATGTTTCATCTGATGAGAGTCAAAGTGTTAAAACAATATATAAATTAAATAATTTTAATGATTTAGTTTTTCAATATTATTTTTATCTTGAAGCAGAAGATAAGCCTGGCGTCATGGCTTCAATAACATCAATGTTAGCCTCAAAAAAAGTTGGCATTGAATCAATAGTTCAAAAAGAAGATCATGGAAAAAATTCTGTGCCAATTATTTTAATTACAGACCCATTCAAAGAACACGATCATGCTGAATTACAAAAAGATTTACTTGAGTTAGATTCAGTTAAGGCAGTAAGATCAATAAGGATAGAAGCTGAATAGTAATGTTATTTCACAGCACTAGAGGCGGAGATAATAATAAGACTTTTGAAGAAGTTTTGATGCAAGGCCTTGCAAGTGATGGTGGGTTATTTATGCCAAATGAATGGCCTCAAGTAGACCTAGATCATTTGAAAACTTTAAAAACATTTCTTGATATTGCAAATTATATAGTTCCGAAATTTACTAAATCATCCTTCACAGATGATGAGGTATCAGAGCTCTTAGATTCGACATGGCACAATTTTTCTGAAGAAAATTTAGTAAAAATACAAAATTTAGATGAATCAAATGCAATTTTAGAACTTTTTCATGGCCCAACCGCTGCGTTTAAAGATTTTGGTCTTCAATTAGCAGCTGCATTTTTTAATATGTCATTAAAAAGACAGAATAAAACAGCTATTGTATTTGGTGCCACTTCAGGTGATACCGGTTCTGCTGCAATAGATGCATGCAAAAGATTTAATTCTATAAAAAGCTTCATCTTATTGCCCGAGGGCAACATGTCAGATGTTCAAAGAAGGCAGATGACAACGGTAGATAGCCCTAATGTATATACTTTATTGATTGATGGGACCTTTGATGATTGCCAGACAATCGTCAAACAAGCCTTTAATGAAAGGCCATTTGTTAAAAATGATCAATTTCTTCTTGCAGTAAATTCAATTAATTGGGTTAGGATAATTGGCCAAATTTGTTACTATTTTTATGCATCATTAAAAATTTCAGAATTTAAAGAGCCGCTAAACTTTTCAGTACCAACTGGAAACTTTGGCAATGTTTTTGCTTGTTATTCTGCTCATAAAATGGGGATGCCATTAAATAAAATCTTAGTTGCTGTAAATGATAATAATATCTTACATAGATTTTTTTCAAACAATGACTATTCGAAGCAAAAAGTCTCAGAGACTGTATCTCCAAGTATGGACATTAGTATTGCTAGTAATTTTGAGCGACTGGTTTATGATTTTTACACTAATAGGAATGCTGAGTCATGTATGAAATTTTATTCAGATTTCCCAGAGATTCCTATAAAAATTGAAGATAGTATGTGGAATAAATCTAAAGACTTATTTTTAAGTTATTGTGTTGATGATTTTTCCACTGTTGACGCTATGAAAGATTCATATTCTAATTTCAATTACTTGATGGACCCTCACACAGCTGTTGCCTCTAAGGCGGTTGAGCAGCTTAAGGATAAACTTGAAGGTAAAACTGTAATACTCTCAACAGCTCATCCTGCAAAGTTTCCTGATGTTATTCACAATGCAGGTCTTAAAATAAAAGATACTCCAAATTCCCTATCTGTTATTTTTGATAAAAAAGAAAAAATATATAATTTTCCAGCATCTAAAGATGCGATTTTTGAATTTATAACCTCGCATAATAAATAGAAATGGATTCCATAGAATTAAAATCAAGTCTTAGTAATTTAAAAAATCGATTAAATGAAATAAGGGAAGGTATTTTTGATGTTTCATCTAAAGAGCAAAGACTTGATCAGATCGAGGCTGATCTTGCAAAAGAAGAGGTGTGGTCTGATCTGGAGCTATCGCAAAAAATTAGTAAAGAAAAAACAGCAATAGAGAAATCACTTGTAAATTTTAAATCTGTTGAAGAGAGAGTATCTGATGGTTTGGTTTTTCTTGAAATTGCAGAAAGTGAATCTGATGTGAGCTCAATAGAAGAAATAGCTAAGGATTATTTAGAGCTTGAAGAGGCTGTTTCCAGTTTAGAATTCAGTAGAATGTTTACTAATAAAATGGATCCAGCATCAGCATATGTAGAAATACAGTCTGGTTCTGGAGGAACTGAAGCTCAAGATTGGGCGGAGATGTTATTAAGGATGTATTCCAAATGGGCAGAAAATAGAGGTTTTGATATTGATATAACAGAAATATCACATGGAGAAATTGCAGGTATAAAGTCAGCCACTCTTCATGTCAGCGGCGATCACTCGTATGGTTGGCTCAGAACTGAAACCGGCATTCATAGGTTGGTAAGAAAATCACCATTTGATTCTGGCAGCAGGCGTCATACCTCTTTCGCATCTGTTTTTATATCACCCGAAGTTGATGATTCTATTGAAATTAATATCAATAACGCAGATATTAGAATTGATACCTATCGGGCTTCAGGAGCAGGGGGGCAACACGTTAATAAAACAGATTCGGCAGTCAGGCTCACTCACATACCATCTGGCGTTGTAACCCAGTGCCAAAGTGGAAGATCACAACATAAAAATAAAGAAAGTGCACTTAAACAATTAAAATCAAAGCTATACGAGTTAGAATTACAAAAACAAAATGAAGAGAGACAAACACTTGAGGAAAGTAAGTCAGACATAGGTTGGGGAAGCCAGATTCGCTCTTATGTTCTTGATCAGTCACGGATAAAAGATTTAAGAACGGGTTATGAGACGGGAAATACATCAGCAGTTCTTAATGGCGATCTTGATGAGTTTATGAAAACAAGTTTAAAAGCAGGAGTTTAAATGTCAGAAGAAAATATAGGTGGCGAAGAGGGAATCATCGAGGAAAGAAGAAAAAAGCTTGAAATCCTTAGAAATAATAAAAAAGCATATGTAAATAATTTTTTAAAAGAAAACTATGCTTCAGATATTCATTCTCAAAATAGTTCTTTTACCAAAGAAGAGCTGGTAGAAAAAAACATAGAAAATATTTCAGTTGCTGGCAGAGTAGTTCTTATGCGAGTTATGGGTAATGCAAGTTTTGCAACAATAAGAGACTCTAGTGGAGATATCCAAATATATGTAAGTAAGAATACAGTTCCCTTAGAACTTTATGAAGATTTCAAAACTTGGGATCTTGGCGATATTATCGGTGTGAAAGGTAAATTATTTAAAACACGAACCGATGAGTTAACCATCGAGGCTAATGATGTTATTTTAATTACAAAGTCTATCAGACCTATGCCTGACAAATTTAAAGGCCTTTCAGATATCGAGACTAGATACAGGCAAAGATACTTAGATTTAATGAGTAATGAGGATTCTAAAGAAATCTTTATTAATAGAACCAAGATTATTGAATCTGTAAGAAATTCTTTAAAAAATAGAGATTTTATTGAGGTGGAAACTCCGATGATGCATCCAATCCCTGGCGGGGCTGTTGCAAGACCTTTTGTCACTAAACATAATGCATTAGACAGAGAATTATTTTTAAGAATAGCCCCAGAGTTATATTTAAAAAGGTTGCTTGTTGGTGGTTTTGAGCGCGTTTTTGAGATAAATAGAAGCTTTAGAAACGAAGGTCTTTCTACAAGACATAACCCAGAATTTACAATGCTGGAATACTATGAGGCTTTTACAACACTGGAAAAAACAATAGAGTTTACTGAAAATATTATTAAATCAGCTTCAGATGAAATCAATGATGGGCATAAAGTGATGTGGGGTAATGATGAAATTGATTTGTCTAATTTTAGAAAATGTAACCTTTCAGATCTTGTCCTTGAAGAAAATAAAAACCTTAGCAAGGAAGATATAAATAAGCTTGGAGGTAAAGAGCTTTTAGAGCTATTCGAGTCAACGGTCGAAGACAAGCTTATACAACCAACCTTTGTTATAGGTTACCCTGTTGAGGTTTCTCCATTATCAAGAAGAAATAATGAAAATCCAAACATAGCAGATAGATTTGAATTATTTATTGGTGGAAAAGAGATTGCCAATGGTTTTTGCGAGCTAAATGACCCTGATGATCAGGCTGAGAGGTTTAAAGACCAAGTAAAAGCAAAAGATACAGGTGACAAAGAGGCTATGTCTTATGATGAAGATTACATTATTGCATTAGAGCATGGAATGCCACCTGCGGTTGGAGTAGGAATTGGCATAGACCGTCTTGTTATGATGATTACCAATCAAACATCAATAAGGGATGTTCTTTTATTTCCTCAGCTTAAGTCTTAAATATTAAACTAATTTCCAGATGGTATATCTTTAAATGGTAAACCTTTATCTGCTCTTGGGTCTTGAGGAAGTCCTAAAACCCTCTCAGATATAATATTCTTAAGAATTTCATCTGTACCTCCGGCTATTCTTAAGCCAGGAGCTCCAAGCCAAGCATTTTGAAAACTTTGTATTTCATTATTTTCTGGTTTTAGCATTCCTGCCATATCTAAAGAGTCAATTCCAAAATTACCAATATCTTGAAGCTTATTAGCACTTACTATTTTGGTTATAGATGCTTCAGGGCCAGGTGTCTCACCTTTAGAAAGAGCAGACATTGTCCTTAATTTAGTATTTTTAAGACCATTAGCTTCACAATACCAATCAGCTATAGATTCTCTAGTAGCCCTATTATTAATTAGATATTCTCCAGAATCATCTTGTTTTTTAGCCCAATTAAATGCTTCTTTTACATCAGCACCATTAGCATCTCCAACTGCTAGTCTTTCATTCATTAGAGTTGTTATTGCTACTTTCCAACCATCTCCGATAGCTCCTAGTCTTTGAGAATCAGGTATTACAACGTCAGTAAAATACACTTCATTAAAGCTAGAGCCTCCAGTTATTTGTTTTATTGGCTTGACCTCAATTCCTTGAGATTTCATATCAACAAAGAAAAAAGTCATACCTTTGTGTTTTTCAAGGTTTGGATCATGTCTCACAACCAAGATGCCGTAATCACAAAAATGAGCACCAGAAGTCCATACTTTTTGGCCATTTATTATCCAATTATCGCCATCTTGTGTAGCCTTGCTTCTTAGGCCTGCAACGTCAGACCCTGCAGATGGCTCTGAAAATAACTGACACCATATTTCAGTACCTTCAGCCATTGATGGTAAAAATCTTTCTTTTTGCTCATCAGTTGCATACTCCATCATTACTGGGCCACACATACCTAGCCCAATTTCAAATATACCTCTTGGTACATTAAATTTTGATTCTTCTTCTGCCCAAATAATTCTTTCTATTGGTGATGCAGCAATTCCTCCGTATTCTTTTGGCCAATGAAGCATTGCCCAACCTGCATCATATTTTTTCTTTTGCCACTGCTTGGCAACCTCTAAAAAATCTATATCAGAAAAACTTTCTCTACTGCTACTTGATTTTGGTTCTGCATTTTGTTCAAGCCATTCTCTGCAGGTTTTTCTAAATTGAGCTTGTTCTGTTGTGTCATTAAAATCCATTTTTTACTTCCTAATATGTGTTTGATTTTTCTAAGCCGCTAACTAATTTTTCTTTCCAGTTCGATAGTGAGCCGATATTCACCGACAGAAGCTTAGACCTTTTGTAATACAGGTGACAGTCATACTCCCAAGTAAAACCATTTCCTCCGTGAGTTTGAATATTTTCTTTTGAGCAAAGTTGAAAAGCTTTGGTTGAACTTACTCTTGCAGTTGCTGATGCAACAGATAGATCTGATGAGTCTGTAGACAAAGCCCATGCTGCATAATATGAATTTGATTTAGCTAATGTTATAGCAACATACATATCAGCTAATTTGTGTTTAATTGCCTGAAAGGAGCCAATTTGTCTCCCAAATGCATATCTTTCTTTTGCATAACTTGTTGCCATATCTAATGAGGCTTGAGAGCCACCAATTTGTTCAAAACTAAATAAAACTGCTGCTTGGTCTAAAAGGTTCTCATAAAAATCCCAGCCATTTGAATCATCGCCAATTAGTATGCTTGGAGTATTATTGTATTCAACTGAAAAATGACCTCTACTTTCATCTATCGTATCTTGATGCTCAATAATTACTGAATCAGAAGAATGATCAACCAACCTTAAGCATATGCCTGAGGTAGAATTTGAAACAACTAGTGAATGTGTAGCTATTTCAGCATCAGGAACAGCAATCTTCCTTCCAGTTAAAAGGTTATTATCAGTTAATGTTTTAATATTAGTTTTTGAAGGAGCAAAAAGATCCTCTGTTACCGCCAAGGTTCCAATAATATCTCCTGATATTAATCTTGGAAGAATGTCTTGTTTAACTTCTTCATCTGCATATTTAATAATTGCTTCTGTAAATAAATAAACTGAAGATGAGAAGGGTACAGGAGCTAAGTATCTTCCGAGCTCTTCTGCCACAACACATAATTCAAGGTGACCCAAGCCTAATCCTCCATACTCCTCAGGTATTCTGATGCCAGTCCATCCTAATTCAACTATCTTGTTCCATAATTCTTTGTCTATGCTCTGCTTATCCTCAAGAACTTTTCTACTCCTATTAAGAGAGCCTTCTTTTTCTAAAAACTTTCGCGCCTCACTTTGAAGGAATTTTTGGTCATCTGAGAAATCTAAATTCATATTTATCTAAATAGTTAATGTAAAATATATTATAAAGTAGTTTTTTTAATAATTAATACATGAATCAAACAATGAAACCAAATAAATCATCGCCGGCATATTTAAAACAAAAGACATCAGGCGGTCTATTTGTAGGTTTTTTATATGTTTTAGTTTTTATGAGTATTCTAGCGTTAGGTATTTGGCAAAATATTGAATCTAAATCTAATAAAGAAACATTAAACTCTATTAACGAAAGACTAATCGTTATCGAAGAGCAAATAAATATTGCTGATGAGATTAACAATGATTCACTTACTGATATATCAGCATCCATCCAGTTTCTTGATAAAGAGGTAAGAAAACTTTGGGATCTGAGTAATAAAAGAAATAAAGTGAATATAACTAAATTAACAGAAACTACAAATAAAATTAATGGCTCTATAAAAAACATAGAAATTTCTATAAAAGAAGCATCCAAAAAGATAGAATCTAATAAAGAAGATATCATGAGCACTTCAAAAGATTTATCAGATATTTTAAATACTAATTCAAAAATTAATGATCTAGAAATAGCTTTAAGAGCGCTCGAAACACAAATGATTCTGATGGATGATTCAGTAAGAGCTTTAAATAATTATAAAACTCAACTAAATCAAACAATCTCTGAAATTCAAACTCAAATTTATTCTGCATCTCAAGAGGTATTAGAAATTGAAAACCAAGATTGACAATAGTTTTAAATAATAGTTTTATATATTCATGAACAAAACTTTACTTCAAGTTTTTTTACTGCTTGCCTTTATTCCACTAGCAATTTTAGTTGGTTATGGGGTGTTAGTGGTTGCTCCAATATTTTGTTGCTTTCTTGCAATAAATTCATATAAGTTCAAAAATTACAAAGAAATGTATATTTGGATGGGTGTTGGAGTTCTTTCATTTTTATTAGCTCTTTTCATGCTGGGTGTTCTATGATTTTAAAGGGGATAATTTTTATCTTATCTATTGTTATGCTCTTGATAGGATTATTAAATGTTCTTACTCCAGGAGTAAATAATATTTTCATTCCTATTGAGATCAATGATCTAGATACGCGAATAATGGTTAGAAGCTTATCCGGCGTGCTTATTGGAATTGGGTATTTATCTATTAGATTTATATTTTCTTCCTCAAGAGTCCAAATTGGAAATGTTTTGCTGTCCCTGTCAGTGTGCGCAGCATTTTCTAAAATTTTTAGCTTTATATACGATGGTTTTACAACTTATTCAGTATCTGTTTTCTTTTTTGTAGTCTGTTATGGCATATGCTTATACTACCTTCAGAAAAAAAGAAAAAATCAGCTTGATTATAATCTGTAATTACTAGCATCAAACCTCCCAAATAATTAAAATTATCTATATAATGCTTCCATCTGGGGATGTGGTGGAACTGGTAGACACGCTTGGCTTAGAACCAAGTGCCGCAAGGCGTGGGGGTTCGACTCCCTCCATCCCTACCAATTAAGTAGATTGACTCTTTTGTTAAAAGCCCAAGAGACCTATAATCCGATAATCCACATAATAATATTTACATGACATATTCAAATAAAGATGAATCTATAAATAATCACTTTTTAAATGAATCTGATGCAATAGAAAGGATTTTTAATCATATCGATAATGGAACTACCGATCTTGGTGATACAACATGGAAAGAGCCAGTAAGTAATTATTATTCAAAAGATCGTTTTGATGCTGAAATTTCTTTACTAAGAAGATCTCCTATTCCTTATTGTCCCTCAGCAGGGTTACCTGAAAATGGAAGCTATATAGCCAGAAGGGCATCAGGAACACCCTTGTTAGTGGTTAGAGGTGAGGATGGTATTGTTAGAGCCTTTATAAATGCATGCAAACATCGTGGCATGAAGGTTGCTGATGGAAGTGGGTGCAAAAAGAAAGCTTTTGTTTGTCCATATCATGCATGGGCTTATGGCTTAAATGGAAAGCTTAAAAACATTCCAGGCCAAGAGGCATTTCCAGATTTAGATACCAACGATTTGGGGCTTACAGAAATAAGCGCAATTGAAAAGGGTGGAATTGTATATGTAATGCAGGAAGGAAAGATAGAAAATCATATGTTAGAAAACGCTATTGATTTTTTTGACACTGAACAAAAAATGTTTAGTTATGGCGAGGTTGTCGATGAGGCTAACTGGAAACTATTAACAGAAACTCTTCTAGAGGGCTACCATATAAAATCTCTACATAAAGATACTTTTTATCCTTTTGGTCTAGATAATATCAATCTTGTAGAGACATCTGGCTCCAACTCACGAGTTATTTTTCCTTTCAAAAGAATTGAAAAAATAAGGCATATAGATCCAAATGAAAGAAAATTAAATGGTGTTGCTACTTCAGTATTCCATCTATTTCCTAATGCAAGTGTTTCTATTCTATCAAAGCATTCAAGCCTAACAATCATGGAGCCTTTATCACCATCAAGTGTAAAAATAGTTAGTTATCTTATATATAACCCAAAATTAAATGGCAAAAATATATCCCTTGAAGAAGCAGAAAAGGATGCTCAGTTTGTTAATGAGTCAGGTCAAAATGAAGACAGAGAGGCTGCTAGAGCAATACAAGAAACTGTCACAACTTCAGCTAATTCATATCTTACTTTTGGCTTTTTTGAAAAAGCAATTGTTAACTTTCATAAACATCTGGCCTTAAGCCTTGATAAATAGAGTCACTGACGAGTTTACAAACTATTATTTACATATATACTAATTTGCAATGAATAATTCAAATACACGATTAAGACGGGTTCCCGCTTTATAGCAGGGTCTTTTCTATTGTGAATTAGACCCAGCTTATGCTGGGTTTTTTTTTATAAAAATAAAGGTAATTATGAAAAATTTTATTTCTACACAGGATTGGTCAAAATCAGATCTTCAAGATATCTTAGATTATGCAAAAGATCTTAAAGTAAATAAGTTTCAGGATAATTTAAAAAATAAGTCTATTGCATTGATGTTTTTTAATCCATCTATGAGAACTAGGACTAGCTTTGAACTTGGCATACAGCAATTAGGTGGGCTTGCAGTAGTCCTTCATCCTGGAAAGGATGCTTGGCCAATTGAATTCAAGTTAAATGAAGTCATGGATACAGATTCAGAAGAACATATTATAGAAGTTGCAAAAGTGCTCTCTGAATATTGTGATTTAATAGCAATAAGGGCATTTCCTAAATTTATTAATCTTGAAGAAGATTTATCAGATAATGTTATTAACAGTTTTGCAAAGTATGCAACTGTTCCAGTAGTTAATATGGAAACTATTACTCATCCTTGCCAAGAGCTCGCTCATATTTTAACTATGCAAGAGCAGTTAGGTGATCTTTCTGGAAAAGATTACTTATTAACTTGGACATATCATCCAAAACCTTTAAATACAGCAGTGGCAAATTCATCTTTATTAATTGCAAGCAAGTTTGGCATGAACGTTAAGTTACTTTGCCCCACAGAAGATTATTTACTTCATGATACATATATGAATACAGCAATAGAAAACTGTAATGCTAATGGTGCGTCATTCTCAATAACTCATGACATCAAAGAAGGTTATAAAAATGCTGACATTGTTTATGCTAAAAGTTGGGGCGCACTTAACTATTATGGACATCCTGAGGATGAAAAATTAATAAGAGATAGATATAAGCATTTTATTGTTAATGAAGAAAAAATGGCAATGACTAACAATGCTAAATTCAGTCACTGTCTTCCCCTAAGGAGAAATATCAAAGCAACAGACGGAGTTATGGACTCTGATTATTGTGTTGCCATTCAAGAAGCAGGGAATAGAATGCATGTTCAAAAATCTTTACTATCAACTTTATTAAAGGATAAATAAAAAATGAAAAAAATTGTATTAGCTTTTTCGGGCGGATTAGACACTAGTTTCTGTGTTCCATACCTAATTGATAAAGGTTTTGAGGTTCATACTATATTTGTAAATACTGGCGGAACGCCAAAGAAAGAGGAGGAAAAAATTACCAAAAGAGCAAATGAGCTCGGGGCGAAAAAACATATTAATGTAAATGTTGATAATCTTTTATGGAATCAAATTATTAAGCCATTAGTTTGGTCTGGAGCTCTATATCAAGATAAATATCCAGCACTATGTTCGGATAGGTATCTTATAGTTTCAGAAGCAATAAGGCTCTGTAAAAAACTAAACACCAAATATATTTCTCATGGTTGTACAGGAATGGGTAATGATCAGGTAAGGTTTGATCTCTCAATCCAAGCATTTGGCAAATATAAGACCATTACTCCTATAAGAGAAATACAAAATAAAGTTAATGATGTGAGGGGGTATGAGCAGAAATATCTTGAAGAGAAAGGATTCAAAGTTTCATCTATACACTCAAAATATAGTATCAATGAAAACCTTATGGGGGCTACTGTTTCTGGATCTGAAATAGACGAATGGAAAGAACCATCTAAAGAAAGCTATATCCTTTGTAATACACCTGACAAATACCCATCTAAATTAAAAAAGATAGTAATAGAATTCTCAAAGGGTGAGGCTAAAAAAATTGATGGCGTGGCTATTAAAGGCCCCGAGTTATTAAGAATGCTAAACAAGCTAGGTGGCAAGTACGGAATTGGCAGAGAAATTTTTGCCAGCGATACAATTATAGGCATTAAGGGAAGATTTCTTTTTGAGTCTCCTGGTATAAACATACTCCAGTCTGCACATAGAGCTCTAGAGGAATCTATTTTTACTGATAAACAAAACTTTTTTAAGCCTATTGTTGGTAAAAAATGGGTTGAATTAGTTTATGGTGGCTTTTATTTTGATCCTTTAGCAAGAAACCTCGAAAATTTTTTACAAGATATTGAACTGCCTGTGAACGGCAAAGTAACAATGTTACTTTCACCAGGAAAGTCAGAAGCAGTAGCTGTTGAAGCTAAAAAAATACTAATTAGTAAAGAAGCCATATATGCTCAGTCTGCCTCATGGGGTGTTGAAGAATCAGCTGGTTTTATTAAATTACTCGGTCAAAGTACTGCAACTTGGACGGATATAAATAAAAAGTAAAATGAACCAAAACTTTACTAAAGATACTATTTTAAAACTCCTCAGCGGGATGAGCAGTGAAAAAGAGATAAGAAAGTACTTAGACAGATTTTCTTCTGATGACTTTAGATTTGCTGTAATTAAAGTTGGTGGAGCAGTAATAGAAAATGATTTAGATAATTTAATATCCTCCTTAGTATTTTTAAATGAAGTTGGACTAAGACCAATTATAGTTCATGGAGGTGGCCCAAAACTTTCAAGAGCATTAGAGGAGAAAAAAATACATTTTTCATTTAAGGATGGCCAAAGAGTTACATCACAAAAAGTCTTAGATGAAGCTATTGATGTATTTAAGGCTGAAAATCAAAAAATTACATCTGCCTTGATTAAAAAGAATGTATCAGCCGTATCTTTGATTGATGATATTTTTAAGTGCATCATTCAAGATGAAGAATTAGGGTTCGTTGGTTCTATTATTGAAACTAATTCAAATAAAATAAGGAATATTATTTCAAATGGAGGAGTGCCAGTAATAGCTCCAATGGGATATACAGATAAAAAACAAATAGTAAATATTAATGGCGATAAGGCAACCCAGGCTCTAGCAAAAGAAATATCTCCTGATAAGGTTATTTTTTTAAGTGAGATTGGGGGAATTCTTGATGGGTCAGATAACTTAATCTCAACGATAAACATTAAAGACGATTATGAGAGATTAATGTCTGAGGGGTGGCTCCACTCAGGAATGAAGCTTAAGCTTAAAGAGATTAAGCTTCTTCTTGATCACCTACCTAGTAATAGTTCGGTATCAATAACAAAACCTCTTTATTTAAATAGAGAACTTTTTACTGATGCTGGCTTTGGAACTCTGGTAAAGGCAGGTCATCAAATAGATAAACTTAAAGAGCTAGATAATGCAAATAAAGACGTCATTACATCAATCCTTGAATCAGCATTTAAAGGAACACTCGATAAAAATTATTTTATCAATCAAGATAAAGAATATTATGTAAGTAGCTGTAGGAGAGCTTCAATAGCTATATCCCACCATCAAAAAATAGCTTATATGGATAAATTTGCTGTTAAAGCTGATGCAAGAGGAGAGGGGCTTGGTAATGCTATATGGAATAGAATGACAGCTGATCACAAAAAGGTTTTTTGGAGATCTAGACCAAACAATTCAATAAACTTCTTTTATAAGAATGTTTGTGATGGCTTTCAAAAAACTGATGAATGGAATATCTTTTGGATTGGGGTTAATGACCTAGATGAACTTACTGAATGCATAAGAATTGCATCTCATCAACCTGAAACAATTACATATGAAAAATAAAATCAACATAGCAATGATTGGTGGTAGAGGTTTTGTAGGTCAGGAGATAATTTCTACACTAAATGACCACCCAATATTCATGCTAAGTAAAGTTTTTTCTAAAACAGCTGGTGGTGAGGTTGTGGAGGGTTACAAGAAAGCATCTAATCTAAAGTACTGCCTTCTTGATAAATCAAATTTGCAGCTAGAGAATGTTGATATCGTAATCATGGCATTAGCTAATGATGAATCAGAATCCTATGTAAATATTATTAAAAAAAATTATCCAAATATCATATTTATTGATCTAAGCTCTGACCATAGGTTAGATAAAAGATGGGATTATAGGGTTCCCGAGCTTACAACAAAAAAAGCTACTAAATTCATTAGCAATCCAGGATGTTATGCATCTGCAATACAATTCTCTCTGGCACCAATAAAAAATCTTATTTCCGGGAGAGTCAGTTCTATAGGTATCTCTGGTTATAGTGGGGCTGGAGCTTCGCCAAATGATAAAAATAATCCCGTCAATCTTAAAAACAATATTATTCCATACTCTCTTACAAACCATCTTCACGAGCAAGAGGTTTCGAAGCATTGCTATGAAGAAATATCCTTTAGCCCTCATGTCGGTAATTTTTTTAGAGGTATTCTTATAACGTCTCATATACAACTTAAAACAAGTCAAACGAATCAAGAAATTTTAGAAACCTTTGTTGATTTTTATAAAAACTCTAAATTAATTGAAGTTCTAGACGATATACCTATGATTAATAAGGTTGCTAATACCCACAAGGCTCTAATAGGCGGAATATCTATTGATAATTCAGGAGTAAACTTAACAGTATGTTGCGCTCTTGA
Source organism: gamma proteobacterium SCGC AAA076-P13 (assembly GCA_000384935.1). Classification (GTDB taxonomy): domain Bacteria; phylum Pseudomonadota; class Gammaproteobacteria; order Magnimaribacterales; family D2472; genus SCGC-AAA076-P13. Next base: position 203,875 of record ARRA01000002.1, read on the forward strand.
TAACTTGCTTAAGGGAGCTGCTACACAAGTTATACAAAATCTTAATTCGGCATGCAGTCTTGATGAATTAACAGGAATAGATTATGAATAAAAAACTATGGAATAATAAAACTAGTAATATATCTGAGGAAATTACATCTTTTTTAGCTGGCGAAGATATTGAGTTAGACAAATTTATATTCATTTATGATATTGACGCATCTTTAGCACATGTAAAAGCTCTGCAGTCTATAGAGATAATAAAAAAAAATGAGCTAACAAAGCTTACTAAAGCTCTTAAAATTCTCAGAAAAAACTTTATTGAAGGCTCATTTAAGTTAACTAATAAATATGAGGATTGTCATTCAGCCATTGAGTTTTATTTGACTAAAGAGCTTGGCGATCTTGGTAAAAAAGTTCATACAGGCAGAAGTAGAAATGATCAGGTGATGGTAGCAATGAGATTATTTGCTAAAAAAAATCTCATTGAATTCAAAGCAAAGAATAAATTAATTGCTGAAACTTTTTTAAATTTAGCAAAGAAACATAAAGATTTACCAATGCCAGGATATACGCATCTTCAAAGAGCTATGCCTTCATCATGGGGTTTATGGTTTTCTTCATATGCTGAATCTTTCATCGATAATGTAGATCTAATTAACAATACTATTGACTGGGTTGATTCAAACCCATTGGGGAGTGCGGCTGGCTATGGAGTTGCAATTCCATTAAATAGAGACTTAGTAACTAAGGAGTTAGGTTTTAGTAGAACTCAGTTAAATAGTTTGTATGTTCAGAATAGCAGGGGTAAGTATGAGATGCAGATACTTAATACCTTGAAGCAATCAATGTTAGATATAAGAAAATTTTCATGGGATATGAGTTTATTTTTATCACAAGAGTTTGATCTATTATCTATTGATAGTAAGTATTCAACAGGATCGTCAATTATGCCTAACAAACACAACCCAGATGTCATAGAAATATTAAGAGCAAATTATTCAATACTAGCTGGCTTTTCATCGGAACTGGAAAATTTACTCTCTCTTCCTAGTGGTTATCATAGAGACCTTCAATTAACTAAAAGAAGTCTAATAAATGGTTTTCACACCTCACTTAAATCATTAGATATTATTCCAGCTTTACTAAAGACAATTAAGATAAACAAAACTAACTCCAACAAATATATAGATAATGAAATGAAAATGACTGATAAAGTTTACTCGCTTGTTTCTGATGGAGTTCCTTTTAGAGATGCATACGGTCTAGTAAAAAATTCTGATGACCATTCCTTATTACCTGAAACAAAATCTTTAAATCACTCTATGGGATCGCCAGGAAATTTGAACCTCAATTTGTTAGAGAAGAGACTAAAAAAGCAAAAATAAAATATATAAGTTACTATTATTTAGTAGTTTTATTGGATATTTAGTTTATGCAAATACCTGTTAGATTCAGAGTTATTTTTATGTCATTCTTGGCTGTTTTTATTTGCTACATAGATAGAGTGAATATTTCAGTTGCCATTATCCCAATGCAAGAACAGTTTGGCTGGAGTGAGTCTCAGGTCGGCGTTATTTTTTCTTCTTTTTATCTAGGTTATATTTTTACCATGACTATTGGTGGATTTTTAGCTGATAGATATGGTGGCAAACTAGTACTTGGGTATGGCCTTCTTCTTTGGTCACTATTTACAGTTTTAACTCCAGCATTTGCATATAATGGATTTTTTGCAATCTTAACAATAAGAGTCTTAATGGGTCTAGGTGAGGGCATAACCTTTCCTTCCTGGCATGCCTTATATGCTAGATGGATTCCTTTTGAAGAGAGAACAAGATCAATTGCAATTACAAATAGTGGTATTTCTGTCGGGACTGTTTTTGGATATCTTGTAACAAGTTTAATAATTGCTAGCTATTCATGGGAGTGGGTCTTTTACTCATTTGGAATGTTGGGAGTAATTTGGTTCTTTTTTTGGCAGCAAAACGTTACATCATACCCAAGTGATCATAAAGATATATCTCCCAATGAGCTTGATTTTATAATTAAAAAAGCACCTGCAAACTCCTCAGCTCCAAAAATTTCTATATTAAAAGTAATAACAAATCTTCCTTTTCTGGCAATAACAGTAGCTACCTTTTGTCATAATTGGGCATTATTTATCTTTCTTTCTTATTTGCCAAAATTTATTAATAGCCCTGAATCATTAGGAGGATTAGGAATAGCTTTAGATTCTAGTGTTTTTATCTTTTTAATTTTAATTCCAAGTTTTTTTTCAGTAGCCTCCCTTATTGCGGGAGGTTTTTTAGCAGATAGCCTTATAAAGAAAAAATATCAAGTCATTAAGGTGCGCAAAGTTCTTAACTCTATCGGTTTCTTTGGATCTGCCTGTTGTTTATTTTTAATACCATTTCAAGATTCACATCTTTTTATAATTTCTCTTTTATGTGCTACAAATATTTGTACTGGAATTGCTGCTGGAGGTTTTGGAGTCAATCATGCTGATTTAGGTCCAAGATATACAGGGACATTAGTTGGTATCTCTGGAAGTCTAGGCATGATTGCAGCAGTGATTGGTCCATTAGCTGCAGGCTTCATACTTGATATAACTAATTCTTGGGAATTAATATTTCATATATGCTCATACATGTTGTTGTTTGGTGGTATTTTCTATCTGATTTTTGCAAGTACTGATAGGCAATTCGAATAATATTATCACTTACGAATTTAAGTTATAATGAAAAATGGACACAAAACTAGAGATAGCAAAAAACTGGCTTCCAAGATATACAGGAATGCCATTAGAAATGTTTGGCGATTATATCTTAATCACTAATTTTAAAGACTATGTTATAAAATTTGCTGATAGATTTAACTGTGATGTTTATGGCGAAGGAAGGGCTATGCAAGCCTCCACTAATAGCGATGGACTAACAATTATTAACTATGGCATTGGATCACCCAATGCTGCAACGATAATGGATTTGCTTGTTGCTGCAAAGCCTAAAGGTGTTCTTTTTCTTGGAAAGTGCGGTGGGTTAAAAAATTCTTCAGAAATAGGTAATTTTATTCTTCCAATCGGCGCCATAAGAGGAGATGGAACTTCAAATGATTATTTTCCACCCGAGGTCCCTGCATTACCCTCATTTAAACTTCATAAATTCGTTTCAGATATCATAATTGAAAAAGAAAGTGATTATAGAACTGGAGTTATTTTCACTACTAACAGAAGAGTATGGGAGCATGACAAACGCTTTCTTAAGAGGCTTAAAAAGACGACTGCTATTGGTGTTGATATGGAAACCGCAACTGTATTTTCTGTTGGTCACTTTAATGATATTGCAAGAGGGGCATTGCTATTAGTTTCTGATGTTCCATTAACCCCTGAGGGAGTTAAAACAGAAACATCTGACAAAGAAGTGACCCAAAAGTGGGTAGATTTGCATCTAGAAATCGGTATTAAGGCTATGACCGATATTGGCAAAAGTGGAGAAGAGATAAAGCACTTTAAATACTAGTTGTTTAGAGAGCTAATTTTTGAAAGTAGTTAAATATATCCTGTAGGCTTCTTTCTCTTGCTGTAGTCCACTCTTTTGTAGATGAGCTATTTAGAATATTCATTTCTTTATCAAATACAATAACTCTAGGCACTCCTTTTTCTCTAGCAACTCCAAAATAATCCATAAGTTCCATATTTTTATCATATCTTCCAACATCAATATGCATAATCTCAAAACGCTCTGACATAAACTTTTTGATAGAAGGTACTTGCAGTGAGCCATCTAATATTCTGCAATCTGGACACCAGTTTCCGCCAAATATTATTATTGGTTGCTTTGATTTGCTTGTTGTAGCTTCCATAAATTTTTCAACATCTATCTCAGAATAGATTGCCCCATCATATGGAAGTGGCAAAGGGATGCTTAACTTATCATCTGAATTAAGAAGAGCTGTTTGCGAATTTAAGTTGACGGTCATAAAAATAATTAATAAAGAAAATATTTTTTTTAATTGTTTTTTCATTATGTTGGTTTAATATTAAAAGCATATTGTGAAGATTGTCTTCCGGTATTGCAATAACTTTTAATATAGGCATTTAAATGATTTGGTTAGTAAGATTTTATTTATTCTTTATGGGGGTTACCTATTTACTAATTGGTTTATGGGCTATCTTTGATCCCTTACTTACCTCAATGGAGATATCTGCTCCTTCTTTTTTAGATGCGGTTGGATTGAGCATAACTTCAGAAATTGGTTACTCTGAAATTGCGGGATTATATGGTGGTTTAAACATTGGCATTGGTCTAATGTGTTTAGTGGGGATTGCTAGGGAGACTATTGGCATTTTTTCAATAAAGTTTCTTACATTCTTAGCAGGGTCAATTGCGTCAGGCAGAATACTATTTTCATTAATGCCATCATCACCAACTTTCTTTAACAGTTTTTTTGTTTTCGAAATTTGTGCAGTAGCTATAGGTTTATGTTTTTTAAAAGTTTTAAGTGGAACTAAATCAGATTACTAATATTTAATATATAAATAAAATATCCTAATACAAAACCGCAACCAATCAATCTAATAGTCTTTATTCCAAAATACTTAGATGAATACATTGTCGCAACCAAAATAAATAATAAAGTAACTAACAACATTACTAAATAATCTCTAGAGTAGATTGTTGGATGAAGAGAGGTATTGGAAAAAAATCCAAGAATTGGAACAACCAAGGCTATATTCATAACATTTGAACCAATTACATTTCCAATTACCATATCATTTTTATTTTTTGTTATTGCTGATATGGTTGCTGCTAATTCTGGCAAGCTTGTCCCAATTGCAATGATAGTTAATCCAATAACCAATTGAGGGACATTTAATAAGATCGCTATAGATTCTGCATGTATGACTGCAAAATGAGATCCGCCTATTAAAGCTATTAAACCAATAGCAAGCAATAAACTGGTATTACCTATCGGAGAACATGCATCTTCTGTTGAGGGGTTTATATCTTCATGTGATTTAAATTTATATGTTATTAAAATAAATAAGAAGAATAGTAATACAAAAGTAATACTTTCATATGAAGTGATCTTTAGGTCTTGCAAGCTTAATCCCAATAAAATGGCTCCTAATAGAAATGGTAGGAACTGAATGAAAGAAGTTTTAGATGGCTTAATACTTATCCCAATGCAAGAAACGCCAAATATAAGAGCGATATTTGAAATATTAGAGCCAACAACTGTGCCCATGGCTAATTCTTCACTATTATTAATTACTGATGAAATACCTACAAAAATTTCTGGGGCAGAAGTGCCGAGCGCCACTATTGTTAAACCAATCGTTAATTCACTCATGCCAAGTTTTTTTGCAAGAAGTGATGAGTTATCAACAAATTTATCAGCACCCCAAACCAGAACTGCTATAGAAGTAAGAAGACCGACCAGATGAAATGTAAACATATCCTATTTTACATCAGAGAAATGGCTTTAAAAAAATATTTTGTTTAATTATCCGTCAATACATTTTTAGGTAGTAGTTTTATAAAAATGCAATATATAATAAGCAGTCAAATATACACATAAGGATAAAAATAATGGAAATTAATAGCTTATTTAACGTTACTGGAAAAGTTGTTGTTGTTACCGGTGGATCAAGAGGAATTGGAGAAATGATAACAGCTGGTTTTTTAGCTAATGGAGCCAAAGTGTATATTTCAGCTAGGAAAGCACCACCTCTTATGGAAAAAGCAAAAGAACTATCTGAAAGGTATAACGCAGAATGTATAGCAATACCATGCGATCTTAGTACTTTAGAGGGCATTGATTATTTCACACAACAAATTACAGAAAAAGAAAATGGTATTGATTTTTTAATTAATAATGCTGGAGCTGCTTGGGGAGAACCCCTAGAAGATTTTTCTGAAACTGGTTGGGATAAAGTAATGGATCTTAATGTAAAAAGTATTTTCTTCTTAACTCAAAAACTTAAATCACTTCTAAAAACAAATGCAACAATTGATGATCCCTCAAGAGTCATAAACATAGGATCTATCGATGGGCTAAATGTTCCAGCCTTTGAAACATATTCTTACAGCACATCTAAAGCTGCAGTTCATCATTTAACAAGAGTACTTGCCAACAAACTTGTAAAGGAAGATATTCTTGTTAATGCAATTGCCCCGGGACCATATCCTAGTGCAATGCTTGGATCTGCAGTGAATTCTGATTACTCTTTCATAGCAGAAGCCAATCCAAGAAAAAGAGTTGGTACCCCTGAGGATATAGCTGGGCTTGCAATATTTTTATGCTCTAGAGCAGGTGCTTATACAGTTGGTGAGACAATTACATCTGATGGTGGATTAGTAAAGACCGCAGGGCACAAGCTAGGTTAAAACTATTTTTTAGCATCTATAAAAGCTTTAATAATAAGATCTTTCATCCAAAGGTGACCGCCATCTCCTTCGTCGCTTTTGTGCCATATCAAGAAATATTCCATTGATGGTATTTCTATTGGCACCTCAATAAAAGGAAGATTATTGGCAATTGCAAAACTCCTAGTGCCCATTAAGACAAGATCTGTTGATCTTAATATTTGAGGGGCAATTAAGAAATGTTGACAGCGAAGGGCCACCTCGCGCCTATATCCTATTTTGTCTAGCTCTAAGTCAATTAAATGCAAACCTCTTCTTCTGTTAGAGACGTGTAGATGCCTTTGATTTAAGATATCTTCAATAGTAATATTTTCAATATCAGCGAGTTGATGTCCATCTCTATGCATTGCGACCCAATCATCTTCAAATACCTTAAATGAATCAATCTCATCAGATACAGGAATAACTGGATCCACTACAAAATCTAAATTATTTGTAGCAAGCGCATGAACTTGGTCTGATCTGCTATAAGCATAGCTACCAAGAGCTACACTTGAAGCCTTTTTATCTATCTCATTCATGATAAACGGAAGGACTCTTCCCTCAGAAACATCTCCTAGTGAAAGTTTGAATGTTCTCTTTGATATCTTTGGATCAAATGTATCAGGCTCATTAACACTTAGTTGCATAAGTGATAATGCATTTTGAATATCTTTAATAATATTTTCTGTTTTCTGAGTTGGAACCATCCCAGAACCAGTTCTAATAAAAAGGTCATCATTAAATTTTTCTCTTAATCTGGATAGAGCATTACTAACAGCTGGCTGAGTTATACCGACAACTTCTGCAGCTTTGGTTAAACTACCCTCGGTGTATATTGCATTCAAAATAACAAATAAATTTAAATCAAATGAACTAATTTTCATATTTACCTCTTTTCAAAATTACTAAGTGATAATGCATTTTTTGATATAGCTTTGTTGTTAACATAGAGCTATTATTAGTTAAATCAATAAACATACTATTCATCAGACTTATAATGGTAACAAATATAAGTATATAAAGGGAGATTTAAATGATGTCAGAACTAAGACCAATTGCTCAAGATTTAATAAAAAGAGTTGATGAATTTATTCACAATGAAATTGCTCATAATGAAAATTTGTACCACGAACAATCGAAAGATGAAAATGGAACATGGGTAGTACCTCCAATTATGGAAGAGATGAAGGCAAAAGCAAAAGCCGCTGGCTTATGGAATCTTTTTCTACCTGAAAGTAAAAATGGTGCGGGTCTGACTAACTATGAATATGCTCATTTGGCAGAAATTATGGGTGCATATGGTATTGCATCTGAAGTATTTAATTGTTCAGCTCCTGATACAGGAAACATGGAAGTTTTAGAAAGATATGGAAATGATGAACACAAAGAAAAATACTTAAAACCGCTTTTAAATGGTGATATACGTTCTGCTTTTGCAATGACAGAGCCTGGTGTTGCTTCATCAGATGCTACTAATATTGCTTCTTCAGCTGTCTTAGATGGTGATGAATACGTTATCAATGGAGAAAAGTGGTGGACATCTGGGGCAGGAGATCCTAGATGTGAAATATTAATTTTCATGTGTGTAACGAATCCAGAAAATCATAGGCACCAAAGACAATCTCAAATTTTAGTTCCCATGAATTCTGAGGGAATTGAGATTCAAAAGATGATGCATGTATTTGGGTATGATGATGCACCTCACGGTCATGGCCATATTAAATTTACAAATGTACGAGTTCCAAAAGAAAATCTATTATTAGGTGAGGGTAGAGGTTTTGAAATTGCTCAGGGAAGACTAGGACCGGGCAGAATCCATCATTGCATGAGAGCAATTGGTCTTGCTGAAAGAGCTCTAGAAATGATGTGTAGGCATGGTATGGAGAAAGTTGCTTTTGGAAAACCATTAGTCCAGCTTGGTGGCAATATGGACATCATTGCTAACTCAAGAATTGAAATAGATCAAGCAAGATTGCTGACACTCAAAGCTGCTCAGATGATGGATACAGTTGGAAATAAAGTGGCTGCAAGTGAAATAGCTCAAATTAAAGTTGTAGCTCCAAACGTATGTTGTGATGTATTAGATAGAGCTATTCAAATGCATGGTGGCGCTGGTGTTTCACAGGTATATCCACTTGCGCAAATGTATGCCCATATGAGAACTCTAAGACTAGCAGATGGCCCGGATGAAGTTCATAGAAGAGCTGTAGCAAGACATGAGCTTGGCAAATATATGGTGAAAGATTTAGGTGTAGAGTCTTCAAACATATCCAGAAGCTAACCTTATTTTGACAAATAATTTCAATTTAGTTTTTTACGACACTGAAACGACTGGAATTCAAAAAGATTTTAGTCAAATTCTTCAATGCGGATCTGTCCTAACTAACAGTAAATTAGACACATTAGATGAACAAAATATAGGCTGTGCTCCTTTGCCCTGGGTTATTCCTCAACCAATGGCAATGATTACTAATAAAAAGATTGACCTCTTTAATTCAAATATATCCCATTATCAAATGATGAAGGATCTTCAACTTCAATGGAAGGAATGGTCAGCGCAAAACCCATCAATATTTATAACTTATAACGGGCATGCTTTTGATGAAGAGTTGGTTAGAAGACAGTTTTTTTGGAATTTATTAGAACCTTATACGACTAATACTAATGGCAATGGCAGACTAGATTTAATGCTAATGATTCATAATATTGCTGCATATTTTTCTGATGAAATATCTATGCCTTTATTTGAAGGAGGCCCAGGCATTAGTTATAAGCTAGAGCATTTAGCCATAGAGCATGGTATTGATGCTGGTGATGCCCATGACGCAATAGCTGATTGTAATCTTATGATTGAGATGTGCAGAATTATCAAAGAAAAACTACCTGAGGTATTTGAATCCTTTGTGAAGATTTCAACAAAGCCTGGAATTAAATCTTTACTTTATTCTGAAGAATTTTTAGCATTGGGTGAAATTCATAGAAGGCATACATTTAAGTATCCAGTAGTTTTATGTGGTGCCGATGCTAGCAGACCTAATGAAATTGTTTTCTATGATTTAAGTTATGATCCTGAAGACATACTTGATTTAGATTTCACAGAAATAAATAAATTAATTCAATCAAAAGGCAGGGATGGACCCCTTAAAAAATACAAGATTAATAAAACAATCCCTGTATGTTCTTCAAAATATCTTAAAAATCCCGATGTTTTTGATATAGAATTTTCTGAATTACAAAGAAGAGCAGATTTAGTTAGATCAGATAAAGATTTCCAACAAAAAGTATCTCAAGCTATGGAAGATAGGATGATGAGTTTTCCTGAGTCTGAGCATATTGAAGGAACCATATATTCAGGTGGTTTTCCTTCATACAAAGATAAAGATTTAATGCAAGAATTTCATATGTCTAAGGATCTTAATCATTTAGTAAAAATTTCTAGAAACTTCGAAGATGAAAGATTGAGAATTTTTGCAGAAAGAATAATTTGTACTGAATATTCAACAAATATACCTGATGATATTAACAATAGGTATCAGGAACTCATAGATGAAAGAAATGGAACAGACGGTTTGTGGGGCTCAATAGACAAATCCCTATTACAAATTGAAAAATTGCTAGGTGAAAGAGACGATGATGAGAGTCAAAAAATACTAAGCGCTACTAAGATAAAAATTGAGTCTATGAAAGTAGGTTTATAAAAAAATGGAGGACTAAGTCCTCCATTTAGACTAGCAAATTCTAATAGGGGGGAGACGTTGCTAGTTGCACACATTGTATTAATACTTTCATTCTTATCAATACAATTTCCTCTAATAATCCATTTATCGCTAGGTGAGAATATATATATTTAAAGAACATATTTTTTTGGAACACTGAAGATAATAAATTCTGTATAATACTTTTTCTTAGACCCGTAGCTCAGTTTTGGTTAGAGCGCCGCATTGACATTGCGGAGGTCGATGGTTCGAGTCCATTCGGGTCTACCACTTTATTTTAAATATCAAGAACCTTTAATGACTTGTACTTAAAAGGTATGAGGATGCTAAACTCTTTAAATATTATTTTAGGATTATGCCAATAATTAAAGCTAACAATCTTGTAAAAACATACAAAGATCCAAAAGATTCAAATAAGTACCTTAAAGCTGTTGATGGAATATCTCTATCTATTAATGCAGGGGAAATTTATGGGATATTAGGCCCTAACGGAGCAGGAAAAACTACAACACTTGAAATGTTAGAAGGTCTTAAAGATATAGATGATGGGACAGCTTTTATTAATTCAATTAATGTAAGTATTAATCCCTATCAAGTTAAGCAGGTTATTGGAGTTCAGCTTCAGGCAAATGAGTATTTTGATAACATGAGTTTATCCGAACTACTTAACTTATTTAGTGCCTTGTACAGTTCATCAAATGATCCCATGGAGCTTTTAAATAAAGTCAATTTAGGAGATAAGGCTAGCGCAAAAGCAAACGAGCTATCAGGTGGTCAAAAGCAAAGATTTTCTATTGCCTGCGCATTGGTTAATAACCCACTAGTATTATTTTTAGACGAACCAACCACAGGGCTAGATCCACAGGCAAAGCGAAGCTTGTGGGACCTAGTCTTGGATTTAAATAAAATGGGGATGACCATTGTTTTAACTACTCACAATATGGAAGAAGCTCAAGTATTATGTCAAAGAATAGCCATAATGGATTATGGAAAAATTATTGCAGAAGATACTCCACAAAATTTAATTCTACAACATGCCCCAGACAAGCAGAGAGAGGTCATTAGTGGAAATATGGAAGATGTCTTTATAGCCTTAACAGGTCATGGGTTAAGGGATTAATATGTTTAGTAAACCCCAAGCTTATTTAACAAAGGTATTTATCCAAATTTTTTTAAGAAATAAGCAATATATTATTTTTAGCCTCATTCTTCCTCTTTTAATTTTAGGAATAGTTGGGCTTAATGATGGCGATGCTGATCCTATAGATATTGGTTTAGTTAACAATTCTGAATCAAACTTATCTCAAGAATTTATTGAGCAGTTGACTTCGAATAATATATTTAATGTTATACAAGATAGTGAAGATAAATTACGTACAGATTTAATTAATGGTGACTTAATGGTTGTGTTAATTATTCCTAGAGCCATGAATATTGAAATAGATAATTTAAATATTAAGCTTTTGGTAGATAAATCTCAAACCCAATTCATTCAGACAATAGAGCCTATTCTTAATCAATCCCTCTTGTCTATTGAGCGTAAAATTACCGGTAATACTCCTATGTTTAAATTGGTAGTGGAGGACGTTAAATCAAGAACATTAAGTTATATTGATTTTCTTTTGCCAGGAATTATGGCTTTTATGCTAATGAACTTAAGTATTGCTGGAAGCGGTTTTAATGTGGTTGAATTTAGGCGAAGAGGCATTCTTAAGCGCCTTTTTGTTACCCCAATAAAACCTATTGATTTTGTTATATCTATAGTAATAGCAAGAATGGTAATAGTTTTAGGTCAGTTGAGTATTATTTTTAGTTTTGCTTTATTTATATTAGATGCAAATGTAGTTGGCAATATTTTTAACTTATATTTCGTGATAGTTTTAGGTATTCTTATGTTTTTAACTCTAGGTTTTTCATTAGGCAGCTTAGCAAAAACACAAGAAAGCGTTGGAGTTCTGGCAACAATATTTATATACCCTCAATTAGTACTATCAGGGGTGTTTTTTCCTTTAGAATCTTTACCAATATTTATACAGCCATTCGCAGAAATTTTACCTCTAACCTTGGTAGCTGACGCAATGAGATCAATTGCTAACGATGGACTGCAGCTAGTGGACATTTATTCAAACTTTATCGGTATAGCGTTTTGGATAGTTATTGGGATGCTAGTTTCTACGAAGTTGTTTATTTGGAAAGAGGTGGCTGGCTAAATTTTATAAATATTTTTATTACAGGCTATTTATATAAGACTCCAATCTATCTTTATTCATAACAAATGAAGACTTCTTGATTTCTGCAATAGCTTTTAACGACTCTAAATTATCAATATTTTTTCCTACTCTAATTAGTCCAACCATAGCCATCATAGAATGAGGTGTACATTGATAACCGTAAATGCCTGGCACATCAAATGTAACACTTATATTTTTACTTAAAGGTCCACTCCAAGACGTTGCACCATTTGGAATCATGCCGTCAATTGACTCAGAGTTATGAGCAGCATCAGTTGCCTCAAAGATAACAGTATCACCAACATCAACGTCAAGAACAGATGGCTCAAAAATCATAATACCTTCAGGGCCTTGATTAAGCATTTTAACTATATGAGTTTCAGCCGTTATACCTAGGCTGATAAAAAAAGTTATAGTTATAAATATATTTTTCATAATAGTTTCTCAGTAATAATTAATAAAATTGTAACGATAGATAAGAAAAGAAATCCTAAAATGATAGACGTTATTAATATCTTAAGAGGGGACGGAGAAAAGTTATCATCACCACCACCAACTCCTATCAAAAGTTTAAAAACTCTAATCAAAGACTATTCCAGTTAGCATCATAGAAAATAGCATTAAAGCCAACACAACTACTTGTATAGCAGCAGGAATAACTACAAACATAACTAATGGGTCAAACTTCATTGCCATAAAATAGTCTGTTTGACTCCATTCTAAAGCCTCTTGAGGGGTGGCGTTCTTAACTTGTGTGTTCAATATATAGCTCCATATGTTGTTAAAACGTCTTTATTATATATATTTATAATCATATATCAATAAAACTTATAATATTAATTGTATTATTTGATTCATATAGAATAAAAAAAATATATAATATTTTTTTAAGGAAAATCAAATGACATCTACTCCCAAATTTTTAATATTTTTTAATGTAATATTTCTTGCTTCATTAAGTTCAAGTGATATGTATTACCCTGAAAACGTATGGGAATTATCATCCCCAGAAAGCCAAAATGTTGACTCAGAAAAAGTTAATAAACTTATAAATTTATCTTTTAATGATCAGTCTACTTTGGGCGTAGTTGTTATAAAAAATGGAAAAATTATTGGAGAAAGATATGCAGATGGTTATGACTCCTCTTCTCATGGAACATCATGGTCAATGGCTAAAAGTTACTATGCAGCTCTGGTTGGTATCTCTATTGAAAAAGGTGAGATAGGAAGCCTTGATGATAAAGTTGGAAAGTACCTTAATTATTATAATGACGAAAGATCAGAGATCACAATTAGGGATCTTTTAGATATGTCTAGTGGTTTAGATTTCCCTGCCCATGAACATGAAAAAATGTTCTTCCAAAGCAATCATTTGGATTATGCAAAATCAGTTGGAGTTGAAAAAGATGCAGGTCTTAAATGGGAATATAACAATGTAAATTCAATGATTATTGGTGATATTCTCCATTCTGTAACTGGAGTTAAAGCGGACAAGCTTCTTTCTGAAAGAATATTTAAACCAATTGGAATGAAAGATTTTAAACTTTGGAAAGATGAACATGGAAATGTTCTTACTTACTGTTGCGTAGATATGTCTGCCCAAGACTATTCAAAGTTTGGTTTACTATTTGCTAGAAACGGTCAATGGAGCGGAAAGCAAATAATACCTAAGGCTTTTATAGACGAGACATTTAAAGTTGTTTGGGGCTTCACGCCAGAAAGTCCAAGAAGAGGCTATTCATTGCATTGGTGGATTTCTAAACATGACGATGAAAGTAGAATATTTAATACGTCTGGTAAGTTTGGCCAATACACCTTTGTAGATAGAGAAAATGATGTTGTTTTTACAAGAATAACTAAATATGCTCAAAATGATGATGGCGATATTCAAAAATGGGGCCCGCTTAAATATTTTAGATGGGCAGGAGTATCAACCGCTGTAATGACAGCGAGAACCCTTTTAGACCTTGGTATTATTAAAGAGGGTACTGATGTAGTAACTCCTATAACTGAAGAAATAGGCGAGTCTAAAGAGTTTTACCAAGATTATGAAAAAATTATAGATGCAATGGCAGACTTAAGTAGAGATTAATCCTCTTTCTGTTTTTTTATTAAATAAGCTCCCATGTCTTTTTTCCATTCTTCAAGATAGTAGCCGTCATTGCCATGCTTGTTTAGATATTTAAAAAAAACCCTCCCATCTTCATCTTCAAAACCAGCCTCAAAAGGTTTTCCTGTTAACTTATTTGGTCTTTTAAAAGAATCATCCATTATTTTTTATTATTTGTTTAAAAATTAGAGCAACTTCTTTTGTTCTATCTTTAGATCTTTTAGGTAAAGAAAAATACTCATCTATTAATGAGTATAAGAGGTAATGCGGCTGTTCTGAGTATTTTACTCCATCTGCAAATGATACAAATGCAACAGTTTTCTTATTATTAAACTTTTTTAAATTATGTTTTTTGTCATGCATAGTGATGCAGACTTTTTTAATTTTTTTAAAATACTCTTCAAGACTATCGTCTTCAAGCATAGTTGGAAATTTCAATCTAAGTCCAGACAAATAAAATCATTGGAATCGAAACAGTAATAATTAGTAAATCTAATGGCAGGCCTAACCTCCAATAATCAGTAAATTTATAGTTACCAGGGCCCATTATTACAGTATTACATTGATGACCAATAGGCGTTAAAAATGCACAGCTTGCACCAACTGCCACGACCATTAAGAAAGGTTCAATTGCATAACCTAGCTCTATTGCAATTCCTGCAGAGATTGGAGCCATTATCACTGCCGTTGCTGCATTATTTATAATATCAGTAGTGGCCATTGTTATGACTAATATCAAGAATAGTAACCAAAAGAGGCTCATATCAGATGCATATAATGAGATGTTTGATGATATTACATCACTAAGGCCGGTTGTCTGAAGAGCAGTCCCAATTGGAATCATTGCAGCAAGCATTATTATTATTGGCCAATCAATATCTCTATAGAAATTACTATCAATAATTTTAATTCTAGCAAAGCCTAAAACACATAAAAGAAATGCTGCTGATGTTGGAAGAACATTTAAGGCAACTAAGATAATCGAAGTCGTAAAAAATACTAAACCTTTTAATAATCTACTTCTACTAGGAATTGTTTGAAGTTCTCTCTGTCTTAGAGGCATTAGGCCAAGATGTTTTATTTTATTAGTTACGTCTTCTTCATCAAGATCCCTAACACCTAAAAGCAACACATCTCCTGCTCTAAATGTTTCTCTAGTTAGCCTTGTTCTATATCTTGCTCCTTTTCTCCAAAGACCAAGTAGATTGAGCTCTTCATACGCGAGTTTTAAGAAAAAATCATATTTTCTTCCAATTAATCTAGAGCCTGGGGTTATCATAGCTTCAATTTCTTCTAAATCTTCATCTTTAAAAGAGTGAAGCTCCTCTGGAATAGAAAAACCAAATACATCAAGAATTGTTCCAATTTCATCGGGTGGGGTTTTAATTACAAGGATTTGATCTGGTTTAATTCTTAAATTATTTTTAACTTTCTTCACACCCCCTGACTCACTTACTATACCAATGACTTCTGTGTCTTCGCCAGCTTCTTTTTTAAATGCGGATAAGGTCATTCCAATAGCTGAACTGTCTTCATTTACTGATACTTCAAATAAATACCCCTTAAGATCTATTAACGCTGAGCCTGAATTAGAATTTTCTCTTAGTTGAATAAATTTATTTCCAATAACAGCGATAAATACAATACTTAAGAGTGTAATGACGAGACCAACATAGGAAAAATCAAAAAAATTGAAGCCAGCACTTGAAATTGTTGATTTGTACTCAGAAATAATTATGTTTGGGGGCGTTCCAATGGTTGTATTCATTCCACCTAAAATACAGGCAAATGCGAGTGGCATTAAAAATCTAGAAGGGTGCCAATCCATCTTTTGACAAATATTTAGTGTTATAGGAAGAAGAATGGCAAGGGCACCAATATTATTAATAAATGAAGATAATATTGCAGCTATTAATAACAGTGAAATTAAAAATTGAAATTTAGTAAAACTTCTTCCACCAATAATTTTTCCAACAAGGCCTGTTAGCCCAGAATTTTTTAGGCCTTGGCTAATAATCAATACCAGTGCAACTGTAATAACGGCAGGATGAGCAAAGCCGTCAAATGCTTGATTTGAAGGAATAACTCCTAAAATAATAAGTGTGACCAAGGCACCTGACGCCAAGGCATCATATCTAAATTTACCCCAAATAAATAAACCTAATAATGAAACAATTGTTATCGATAATATATATTGATCACTCATACAGAAGTATTGATATTGTTATTTAGGCATACTCTCAACATAAAGTGATGTTGATGGGTATGCAAATTCTGAATTATTAGCTTTAACAATTTTCATAATATTAAATATCAGATTTTCTTTCACTTCATTGTATGCTGCAAAGCCCACTGGGTCTGAGTAGGCAACAATTAAAATATCAATAGAACTAGCACCTAACTCAATAACCCTTACTACTGGATCTAAGTCAGGATCAGATACAAAGTCGTCACTATTAATAATATATTCCTTGATTTCTGTTCGTATTGATTCTAATTGCTCAACAGAGGTAGAGTAGATCAAATTGATTTTCCAATTTAGTCTTCTGTTAATCATATCTCCGTGATTAACAACTTTTACATCAGATAGGTCTTTATTTGGTATTGTCATTGGTGCAGTATCAAATGTTCTTATGACTGTTGATCTAAAACCAATTGTCTCAACTATCCCATGAAGTTGTCCTGATACCTCTATACGATCACCTGGTTGAAATCTATGTTCACCAATTATAAGAATTCCAGCTATTAAGTTTTTAAAGAAATCTTGAGCTCCAAGAGCAACTGCTACAGAAAAAAGGCCCAGACCAGCTACTAATGGACCAATTTGAATACCAAAAATATCTAATATTATTGCTATACCAATTACCCAAACTAAGAAACGTGATGCTCTTTCTAACCACATTTGCATTGATGCAGTAAGCCAAGCGCTAGTAGATAGAGCAACAAAAATAGGCTTTACAGCATTAGAAAGGGCACTAAAAATAGTAAAAATGACAAAGGCTTTGACAATGTTTGTAGCAATATCTCCAACAAGGCCCTCAATAGGTAAGATTAATGTGCATAAATAAAAGGCAACCGTAACGGGGATGAGTCCTATTGGTTTACGAAGCGCACCCAGTATCTCATCATCAATTTTTGACTCTGTCTTATCAGCTAGCCTAGCTAATGCATTTAATATTACAGAAATAACAAAACCTCTGAATAAAAATGCTATTAAAATAACTGCTAGCGAGGATATTATTGAGCCTAGGTCTATTCCCAGAAAACCTCTATTCCAAACCTGACTAACCAGTTCTAAAAAATTGTCCATATTTAATATTCCATTTTAATTATATTAAAAATCTTTTTGCCATATTAAGCAAAACTTATTTGATACTATTTAGCCAACTTATCTTTGATAGCATATGGTATATATATTAAATAGAACATTGCTATTGCAAGTGGTGTAGTGATTAAAAGATGAAGGGGAGGCTCTGGAAATGCATCCATTAAGCTTGCGCCAGCAGGTTTTGCAATTAAGTACCAATAATTTGTAGGCTGCACTTCACCTTTAAAATTTATAAAGTCTCCAAGAGCAAGATTGATTAAATAGATAGCAGGCAGAAGAACAAAGGCTGTTATTGCAGAGACAGTTAATATATCTTTTGCATAAGGACGGTTTCCAAGAGATATTGTTGCATACATAATTCCTATTACAATCATTCCGTGACCTATCATAAAAAATGCATAATCAAGATCAATAACTGGAATATCTGGGGTAATGATTGCCATAGATGCTCCAGCTAATCCCCAAAAAAATGCACATTTATAAAGAATTTTTGGACCACCTAAAAGAAAAGCTGCTAAGAAAATTTCAGATAAATCACACATATGTATTGGTAAAATTTCTTTCCAGTTATAAGGATTTTGAAGAAGGTATAAATCTTTATAAGGTGAAATAATTACATGCAACAAGATAATAAAAGCAATAATTTTAGAAATTAATGACTTGTTTGATATAGATTGATTTTTACAAACCAAAGGAAGAAATACAGCAACTAAAACAATTATAGCCATTGTTATTAAATGAACATTTCCAAAAAGTATAAAAGGACTAGCATTCATACCATCTCTCCCAAAAATAATAATATTTATAATTTGTATTATAAATGTTTTTAAATATTATCTCCAAAAAACAAGGAAAGGATTTATTGGCTTATTATATCTAGAACAAGATTTTCAGTAAGAATGGCTGGTAAAAGTATAGACTCATCCATTCCTGGCCTCCAAAATACATAAAGAGGCACTCCGCTTCTTCCATATGTATTCAGAACTTTTAATATTTCTTTGTCTCTATTAGTCCAATCAGCAACGACATATTTGATATTATTGCTCTCCATGAAATCCACAACAGATGGTCTTGAAAGGGCAATTTTGTCGTTTGCCTGACAGGTAATACACCATGCAGCAGTGAAGTTAATTAAATAAGCCTGGTCGTTTTCTTTAAATGTATCTTCTATATTTAAATTCCATGAGAGCTTGTTGCTGGTATTTTTTGCTTGAACGACATCGCTAATCTCAGTATTTTTTATTGTATATAATTGGTTTGTTGTAATGAGAAGCCCAATTAAAATTATTAATATTTTTATGTATTTAATTGTTAATTTGCTAAATACCCAAAAAAGTAGACTTATCATAAGGAGGCTAATTAGTAAGTTTATTAATGCATCCGCCCCAGCTTGAATACTAAAAACCCATATTAACCATAGTGATGTTGCAAACATTGGAAAAGCAAAGAACTCTTTTAAAGTCTCCATCCATTGACCTGGTTTTGGAAGTGCTGAAATTAGCTCAGGTCTTACTGATAGTATTAAGTACGGAATACAAAAACCTAACCCAAGTGATATAAAGATAGGTAATGTTACAAAAGATGGTTGAATTAATGCATAACCTATTGCCGCTCCCATGAATGGTGCAGTGCATGGAGATGCAACAATTACAGCTAAAACTCCAGTTAAAAAAGAACTCGAATAATCTGTTTTATTAGATCCCACATTACCAAGTCTGGTTAGCGATGCTCCGATATTAATATCCGATAGCAGAACAAGACCAATCATAAACATTAATATGCTTAAGGTAGCAACTATAATAGGTGACTGTAATTGAAAGCCCCAACCTATAAATAAACCACTATTTTTTAAAACCAACAAAATAACAGCAATAGCCACAAATGACAAAATGACGCCAAGAGAAAATAGCAATGAGTGATTTCTTATTTTATTTTTTGATTCACCGCCCATAGAAATAAAACTTAATACTTTAAGAGATATGATGGGAAATACGCAGGGCATTAGGTTTAAGATTAATCCTCCTAAAAATGCAAAAAGAATTGCGGAAAGAACTGAAAGTGTCTCAGGTGATTCATCTACCTGCGATAATGAGGTACTAATAATAAATGACTCATCATTAACATTTAAAATACCCTCAATAGATTTCGGTGTATTGATATCCTCATTTAGTGGAACTATGAGCAACCAATTATTTTCTTCTTTTATTAGAGTCTGTTCACTTGCATGAAGAACCGTGTCTCTTTGGTTAATATAAAAATATATTTCTTCAACATCTTGATTGAATGAAAACCTCAATTCTAGATTATTATTTTTAAGGGTTGGTAAGACTGGTAAAGTGGTTGATGGTAATTCATTGAACGCGTCATCAAGTCTAGAGTCATATAACAAGTCAGCATAGGACGTTTCTATGACGGCTCTTTCTGGGACGCATATATCATCACAAATAAGGAAATCTATATCGGCTATAAATCTCTCTGTCTCACTGCCTTGCGGAATCTTTATTTTTATTGGAAATATAACAAAATTTTCATAGCCATATGTCATTAATGGTGGGTATGGAATTAAGCTGGGTGTAGGCCATAAAATAGTGCCTATTTCGAAACTTTCAGGAACATCCCATGTAATCTCTACAGGTCCACCTGAGTCTCCAGGGTTTTTCCAATAGGTATGCCAATGATTTTGCATATCCATCTTGATGCCAATAATTAATTCATTTGCAGCAGTTTGATTGATGGAACTCTTTACAATAGAAACTTCAGCATGTCCTGTGCTTATGGTATTAGCAAATATAAAGTTCGAGCAAGTAACTAGCAGCAAACAAAGTTTAATTATTTTCATATAAAACATTTTACCTTATGAATTGAAAAGGGGCGCTTTTTGCGCCCCCTTAAACATATTTAAAAAATCTATTTGTTACTAATTCTTTTTGGAGATTTAATCTCAATTTTTTTAGATTTTTTTTCTTCTGGGATTATCTTTTCTAAATTGATAGTCAAAAGTCCATTTATTAATTCCGCACCTTGAACAATGACATCCTCTGAAAGAGTAAATTGTTGTTTAAAAGCTCTTTGTGCTATACCTTGATATACAACTTCATTCGTTCCATTCACTACTTCAGTTTTAGCTCCATCATAACTTATAGAAAGCACTCCATTTGCGAGCTCAACATCAATATCTTCTTTTGTAAGGCCTGCAACAGCAATTTCAATTGAAAAAAAGTTACCATCTTTTCTAATATTGTATGGGGGGTAGTTTGAAGATCTGTCTGTTGATTCAGATAGCCTTTGCAATCTATCAAATAGTGGTTCAAATCCTAGTACTCTTGTTGTAAACAACGGATCAGTAAAATTAAGTATCATAATAGTCCTCCTTTATAAGCGACTGTTAGTAGCACCCCGAAGGCATGCTTATTAAAATATGGAAACCCAAATGGCATTTCCTTACAACTAAGTTATGGTCATTTATAGTTTTTACAAGTGCATTCGGACTAGTTTCTTTATTCTGCTAAAATATTGGTGAAACTTTAATGAATAACTTTGGTCAAACCTATATGAATAAAATATTACTAACTCTTGCTTCGATGTTACTTTTGCCAGTATTAATTTCAGAAGAAACTAAAATACAAAAACCGGCTCTAGGAGATATTTGGCAGTTAGAAACTAGAAGTAGTAGATTATCTAATTCTGGTAGTGAGGTTTTATATTATTTGCCAAGCGATGCATATAATACTTACAGAGCTAGAAAATTTAATGACTGGGATGAATTTTCAGCTGTAGATTCTCGTGATATTGAAAAACTTAATACTGGATATAAAATACAACTCATAGAATCAAAATTTAATTCTAAAATTTATAAAGTTAAGTTGCTTGATGGTATGAATAAAAATAGAAACTACTTTATGATCGCAGAAGAGCTGGAACGTAATTATAAATTTATGGAGAATATCGATGAATAAAAACATATTAACCCTATTGATGGTTTCAATTTTTGCAGCCAGTTGTGTAAATACCTCTTTTGCCCCTGATGTTGTTTCAAGAGGTGATGCACAAAAACAACAGTACGTTGTTTTGGGTAAGGTTATAGATATAACTGAAGTGGTTATCGAAGGTGATAGACAAAAAGGAGCAGTTGCTGGAGCTCTAATTGGTGGTGTTGCTGGAAAGGGAGTAACAGAATCAGAGACTGAATCTGATATAGCTTCATTAATTGGTGGCCTGATTGGGTCTGCGGCGGGCGCAGAAATAGGCTCTAAAATAACAAAAAAAAATGCAATAGAATTGCTTATAGAAACAGATGCTGGAAAACTTATATCCATCATTCAAGAAACTAGTTCATATAATTTTTCAAAAAACCAAAAGGTAAGAATTATTAAACGAAATGGTAAATCAAGAGTCGTACCATTTGACTAAATGACTTTAGAAATAGAATCAAATATTTATAACAAAGCTCTGGATATTATCTCAAGAAGGGAGCATTCTGAAAAAGAGCTAGAAAATAAACTGTTAAAAAAATTTGAGTCCCCTGACGAAATCTATTCGGTTATTGAAAGGCTAAAAATAAATAACCTTGTTAACAATGAGCGCTATGCAGAAATGTATGCTCGTATAAGAAAAAGAAAAGGTTTTGGACCAAAGAGGATTGGTTATGAGCTATCTAGCAGGGGTATAAATGACTCCATATCATCTGGAGCTCTTAATGAAGTTGGCGGTTGGAAGGATGCGGCTCTAGAAGCGTTTAATAAAAAGTATAGAGATGGTGTTGCTAGTGACTTTAAAAGCAAATCAAAGCAAAAAGTTTTTTTACAAAATAGGGGCTTTAGTTTTCAAGAAATTGACTCAGTTTTTAGCTAGGTCATGTTATGATTTAGCGCTATGTCCTATGAGGTTTTAGCAAGAAAATACAGACCAGCAAACTTTGAAGAAGTTGTAGGCCAAGAGCATATTGTTCAAGCCATATCTAACGGCATTTCTCAAGAAAGAATACATCAATCATATATTTTCTCCGGCACAAGAGGTGTTGGAAAAACGACTCTTGCAAGAATTTTAGCTAAATGTTTGAATTGCCTTTCTTCTGAGAATCCCACTTCAAAACCTTGTGATGGATGCACAAATTGTAATGAAATAAAATCAGGCCGAAATCTAGATTTTCTTGAAATTGATGCTGCTTCCAAGACTGGAATAGATGATATGAGAGATCTGTTAGAAACTGTTCCTCAGTCACCATCGAGTGGGAGATATAAAGTTTATTTAATAGACGAGGTGCATATGCTATCTAAAAGTAGTTTTAATGCACTTTTAAAAACATTGGAAGAACCTCCTTCTCATGTTGTATTTATATTTGCGACAACAAATCCAGAAAAAATACCAAAAACAGTTCAATCAAGATGCCTGCAACTTAATCTCAAAACTGTTGGAGGATCAACTCTTACCAATCATCTTCAAAAAATTATTGAATTAGAAGATATTTCTTATGATCAAGAAAGTATTGAACTTATTGCATCTTCAGCATCTGGATCTGTTAGAGATGCCTTAACGCTTCTTGATCAAGCAATAGCTCATGGAAATGGCATTCTAGATTCAAATAACGTTAATAAGTTATTAGGAACAATAGATAATACACTTTTGATTTCTTTGTTAGATTCTATTATTGATGGACGCGGCGAAGAAGCATTTAATTATTTATATAAAATTGAAGAATTATCTCCAGAATATGAAGTAATTTTAAAGAATATTATTTCAATAATTCATCAAATATCACTTCATCAGGTTCTAGGAGACTCAAAAGACCAATCAATACAAGCGTTAGCCAATAAAATTGATGCTGAGTTTTGTCAATTGCTGTATGAGATAACTGTAAATGCGTATTCAAAATTTAGCGTTCATCCCAATGGAAAAGAGGCACTAGAAATATGCATACTAAGAATGCTTGCTTTTAATCCACTTCATAAAATAGAAGAAAGCGGTGTTAAGAAAGCCCCCATAGCTGGTGAAAAAAAAACTTTAAAAATTGATACTGTTAAAGTACAAAATATTAAAGAAGATAAATTAGAATCAGAAAATCAGATATCGCAAGATAAGATACCTAGTTCTTCAGGTAATCAGGCACTAAAAATTACTACAAAAGATGAATGGATTATTTTTTTTAATACTTTAGATTTAAGCCCTTTTGCTAGAAATTATTTTGGATACCTATCTTTTAAGGAACTATCTGGAAATATTCTGACTTTAAATACTAATGATGAAGAAAACAGTATTCCTGAGAATGTTTTTAAAGAATTTAATTTGATCTGTAGAGAAAAACTAGAATCCGATATTGAGATAAAAATTGAGCATGGTGACACCTCATCATCGCCAATAAATTTAAAAAATAAACAACAAGCTGACACTCAAAATATAGCTGAAAAATCTATTTCTTCAAATCAATCGATTCAAAACTTTCTAAAAAAACATAATGGAAATATCGATGAGGGCTCAATAAAGCCAAGAGGATAAAATGCATCAAGACTTATTAAATGACTTAATTAATGCTCTAACCATTCTTCCTGGTGTTGGTAAAAAGTCTGCTCAAAGAATGGCATTATATTTGCTCGATAAAAATAAAGATGGAGCAGGTATCCTTGCCAAGACAATGCAGGAGGCCGTAGAAGAAATCAGTAGGTGTGAAAGATGTAGAATGCTTACATCTAATGACTTATGTAAAATATGTGCAGACACATCTCGTGATGAGGATAGTATATGTGTTGTTGAAAGCCCTTCAGATGTTCTCGCAATAGAATCAACAGGAGGTTTTAGAGGTAAATATTTTGTTTTGCTTGGAAGACTCTCCCCTATAGAAGGAGTTAGTCCTGAAGATCTAGGAATTAATGATTTTCTAAACTTAATTGCTAAAGAGCAAACAAAAGAGGTAATCCTTGCAACAAGCTCAACAGTAGAGGGGGATGCAACCGCAATGTTTATAAAAGATCATATCAATAATATTAAAGTTTCTAGGATATCTTATGGTATTCCTATAGGTGGAGAGTTAGAGTACGTTGATGGAAATACTATTGCTAGAGCGATTCAAGGGAGAACAGAAATAAATGACGATTAAATCAGATAAGTGGATTACCAAAATGTCTGCTGAGCATAAAATGATAGAGCCTTTCTCAAAAAACCAAGTAAGGCTTGATGAGAATGGCCAAAAACTAATTTCATATGGGGTGTCTAGTTATGGATATGATGTCAGATGCTCTAGCGAGTTTAAGGTTTTCACAAATATACATTCAGCTGTTGTTGATCCGAAATTCTTTGACGAAAAAAGTTTTGTAGATATCCAATCCGATGTATGCGTTATTCCACCAAACTCTTTTGCATTAGCAAGAACCGTCGAGTATTTTAGAATACCTAGAAACGTGCTTACTATATGCCTTGGCAAATCTACTTATGCAAGATGTGGAATTATTGTAAATGTAACTCCTCTTGAACCTGAATGGGAAGGGCATGTAACTCTTGAATTCTCAAATACAACGAATTTGCCTGCTAAGATTTATGCAGGCGAAGGTGTCGCCCAAATGTTATTTTTTGAATCGGATGAAGAGTGCGAAACAAGTTACAAAGATAGAGATGGTAAGTACCAAGGCCAAACTGGCGTTACATTACCCAAAACTTAATATTTCTATAAGTTCTAAGGTTTGATTTCTATCTTTTCCCGTATCCACTATCTTGAGAAACATAAAATTTAAATCTGGTGCGATGTAATAGATTGTTTCTCTATCATCTGTTTTTCTTATCCTCTTTAAAATAATACATTCGTAATCGATCTCATTAAAAGTATAAATATCTTTTCCTGTAACCTCGTAAAAATTTTTTTCTACTTTGCCCGATTCTATTTCTAAAAGATCTATGGAAAACTTATTAAGACCAGATATTAGGTTAATCCTGATCTTAATTTGAGCATTTAATGGATCAAGTATCTCTCTATTTATATCAAATTCTTCTTTCCACTCTTCTCTTCCAGTTGATTGAATAGTATTACCTGTGTAATCAAATGCAATATCTTGATCTCTATTAACAAAACGAGGTTTTACTCTAATTGTGTAACTGTTAGTTTTTAGAACCCCTTCATTAATATTAAATTCTGAGCCAATCATCATGCTTGCTAGCAAGTTTTTAGCCTTGAAATTGAATGAATATTTACCATCATTTATTTCAAGCTTTCTAATTCCCTTAATTGAAATCTCATCTGATGTATAAAAATATTTAGCAGAGTACTCATTGATTGATTCTGCGTTTATATTAAAAAAAGCAAAAATTAATAAAAAGATTAAATTAAATTTCATAAGAATTACAAATGTATCCTCTTGGATGACTATTATTTTTAAAATTCACATTACCATTTTCCATATATATTTCATTTTTACAGATAAGATTTATTATTTTAGGATAAATAACATGCTCAACTCGATGGATTCTATTAATTAATTCTTCGATATCCGCATGGGTATTAACATCAATTCTTCCTTGAGCAATTATAGGGCCAGCGTCTAACTCTGGTGAGACATAATGTATCGTAACACCATGAAATATATCTTGATTTTTTACTACCTTGCTATGAGTATTCAATCCTGGATATTTTGGTAAAAGAGATGGATGTATGTTTATTATTTTTCCATAGAAATGATCTGCTGTTTTCTTACTAAGTATTTTCATAAAGCCAGCCAATACAATCAAATCAGCTTCAATCTCCATTAAGGAGCTGAACAATGCTTTATCAAATTCTTCTCTGGAATCAAAAGAATCATCACTAATTATTTTTGTCGTTATGCCTGCTTTCATAGCTCGTTGAATGCCATAGGCATTTTCTTTATTGCTAATAACACTTACTATTTCGCCATCAATATTGCCAGATTTACACGAATCGATAATGGCCTGTAAGTTAGAACCATTACCAGAGATCAAAATAATAATTTTTTTCATTATTTAAAGATATTTAACAGGATAATCAGTATTTTTTTCAACGACCTCACCAATTAAAAAATTTTTATACCCATAATCACTAATACCTTTTTGAATAGAATCAACATCATCTCTATTTACAATCAAAACCATACCGATGCCACAATTGAAAACTCTATACATGTCTTCCTCTTTAAGATTTCCCTTTTCTTGCAGCCATGAAAATATCTCAGGCATTTCCCATGCATTTTTATTTATTGTTACAGAAAAATCTTCTGGTATGGATCTAGGAATATTTTCTGTTAAACCGCCACCAGTTATATGAGCCATCCCATTAATATTATGATCTGCTAGTATCTTCATTATTAAAGAAGGGTATAGATGTGTTGGCTTAAGAGCCATTTGTGTAATTTTATTAAATTCTTCGTTATTTAAATTAGATTCTCTTATTATTTTTCTTATTAATGAAAATCCATTAGAGTGTGGGCCGCTAGATTCAATCCCTATAAGGATATTCCCAGAATCTATCAATTTATTTGTTAAGATATTTTTCTCATCAACACACCCAACAGAAAAACCGGCCAAATCAAAGTTATTACCAACGTAATGACCAGGCATTTCAGCAGTTTCTCCACCTAAAAGTGCGCACCCAGAATCACGACAGGCTTTTGCAATACTTTTAATAATTACAGCAGCTTCTTCAACGTCAAGCTTTGATGATGCAAAATAGTCTAAAAAAAATAGAGGCTTTGCACCACATACAATGAGATCATTTACACACATCGCAACTAGGTCTTGGCCAATATAGCCTAGATTCTTTGTTTCTTGAGCGAGAGCTACCTTGGTCCCAACACCATCTGTGCATGCTACCAAAACCGGATTTTCATAATCTTTATCAAGCTTAAACATACCAGCAAAGCCACCAATGTTACCTAAGACATTTGGACCATGAGAAGATGTGACTTCATCCTTGATTTTGTCAACTAAATTATTGCCAGCCTCAATATCAACACCTGCAGATTTATAAGGATCATTATTATCTATAATTTCTTTTGTCATTTAGAATACCTAATGTGAATCAATCGAATAGCAAATTGCCTAAACATTTATTAGTAATCTTTATTATCTTTTCTAATTTCTCCTTTGGGAAGGAGTTTAATGAACTTTTTACTATTTATGAGCCTATTAAGGAATCTTCACAAATTGAAAAATCAATTAATTCCTCATTTAATAATATGGTTTATAGATTAAGTGGATCGTCATCCCCATCAAATGTATGGAAAATTATAAATTCAGGCGTAAAAAGAAAAGACTTTATTCTTAGCTACTCTATCAAAAAGATCGATAATCAATCTTATTTACAAGTCGTATTTGATCAAAAAAAGTTTATAAATCAAATGGTAGCGTTATCTATACCAATAGTTAATTACTCAAGACCTGTATTATTTTTTTTGATTGAAATTGATTCCGGTTCAAAACGCCCATATTTTTTAGCTGATAATACTGAGCTTAGTGAGATAGACAAAGCAATCATAGAATCACTTAACAAGTTTTCTTCCAATAGAGGCATATTTTTAGAACTACCAGTATTTGATCTGCAAGACACACAAGATCTATCTTCATTAACGATCTTATCTAATCC
Organism: gamma proteobacterium SCGC AAA076-P13; assembly: GCA_000384935.1. Taxonomy (GTDB): domain Bacteria; phylum Pseudomonadota; class Gammaproteobacteria; order Magnimaribacterales; family D2472; genus SCGC-AAA076-P13. The sequence goes on from ARRA01000002.1 coordinate 232,225, forward strand.
TATTAATAGAATTTCATCTAAATATATTTTTGATCAACTGATAAAAATAAAACTTACAAAAAGTGGAATTAATAATTGGTATGCTTCAGGTGATTTAGAATATTCAACATCATCTGAAAATTCTACCGATGAAATCTTAGCAGTTTTTGATAAATATTTGACCGGATTAATAGACTCTAATTTGAGTAAATTAAACATTAAGCCTGAAAAAAAATCTTCATTAGATATTTTCATAAATGATGTTTATTCATATGCGGATTACATTAATTCAAGGGATAGGCTGAATAAAACTATTGGTATATCATCATTTGATATTATGAGTTTTCAGAATAATACGATCGCATACAAGGCAAACACTATTGGCAATATAGATAACCTTATCAATGAGTTCGAGGATAGTAATTATTTTAAAATCCTTAATCTGGATATAAACAAAAAATTAATTCTTTTAAAGCATCAAAGATGAGTAAATACTTCATATTTATACCCAACCTTTTATCAATACTAAGAATAGTCTTAGTCTACCCAATTTTGAATAATATCTTTCTAGGTGAGTTTGCTATTAGTTTTATCTATTTCCTGGTTGCAGCTTTTACAGATGCTTTAGATGGGTTCCTTGCTAGAAAAATGCATTGGCAAACTTATCTTGGAACTATTCTCGACCCAGTAGCTGACAAGTTACTTCTTTCAGGTACTATTTTTATATTGTGGCTCAATGACTACATTCCGCTTTATATTTTTATTATTTTTTTTGGAAGAGATATTGTTATTCTTCTTGGCGCAGCAGTTCATATGACATTAATTGAAACCGAAGCGCCTTCACCAAATATTTTAGGAAAAATTACAACCACTCTTCAGGTCATCTATATTCTTTTAGTCATGCTCTTACAGATACTTCAATATAATATTTCTTTGATTGGATTAGATATTTTTATTATTTTAATAACTATTTTAAGCCTTATTGTTTACTCTAAAGACTGGTTCATCAGCCTTAATAAATATCATAATGAGTAATCCCAAACAATTAACATTTCCATGGAATAAATCCTTTCATTCTTCTTTTGAAAGCTTCTATGTTGATCCTCAAAACGAGCAACTAATATCAAGTCTTAAAAATATTTCGATAAATGAGAATATTTATATTTATGGTTTAAAAAATTCCGGGAAGACTTACTTACTCCAATCACTGTGTAATGAATTCAGTAAGAGTAATAAATCTTCATTATTTTTACCTTTAATAGATGTTATTAAGTATGGGGTTGAAATTATTGATTCTATTGAAAACATGGATTTAGTTTGCATTGATGGATTAGAAATTATTTCTCACAACAAAGAGTGGGAGATTGGATTGTTTAATTTAATTAACAATGCTCTTCAGACAGGCTGCAGGCTTGTCTTTACTTCATCAAGTGAAGAGGGCAGAATTAATTTTTCTTTGGCTGATCTTGATTCAAGAATTAGAAAATTTCAAAGCTATGAAATTTTTCCTATAAGTGACGAGCATCTTTTCAAAGCATTAAAAAAAATATCGAATCTTAGGTCTATAACTCTTGGTGAGAAGGAAGCTCAGTATTTAATTACATATACCAAAAGAAATATAGCCGATCTTGTTAACATCCTTGAGAGCCTCGATCAGCTATCAATGGAAAATAAAAGGAGGATCACGATCCCCCTTATAAAAGAATTACTCTAGATCACACTCAAAGCAATAAGCTAGTACACTTTTTTCTTTAGGATTGATCAGTTTGAAGTGTTTCGGTAGGACTGAGTTAAGAAAATCAATTCTTGGGTCAGAGCTAATTTTAAAATCCACGTTTTCCAGAAGCACATTAACAAATAATTTAAATGGATCCATTTGTTTTTCATACGTCTTCAGATTATAGTCAGTAATCTCTGCCATATCCGCAGCAGATGATATAGCCTCCTCTAAACCACCAATGGCATCTACAAGCCCTAGTTCGAATGCTTTATTTCCAGCCCAAATTCTTCCACCAGCTATAGGAAGAACATCTTCATATGCCATGTCTCTATTATTAGCTACTTTAGTAACAAATTTGAAATAAGTGTTATCAATACTGGCTTGAATCATAGTTTTAACATTATCTGGCATTGCTAATCTTTCATCCCATTCTCCAGCTTTTGTTGAACTAACCCCGTCCACTCGAATTTCAGCCCAATCATATAAGCCATCTAAAGTAGGAACAATTCCATAAACTCCAATTGACCCAGTAAGGGTATCGTTTTCTGCCCATATCTCATCTGAGTTTGTTGTAACCCAAACCCCACCAGATGCAGCAATATCTCCCATTGAAGAAATAATTGGTCTTCCTGTGTTTTTAAATTCATCCAACGCATTAGTAATTAATTCACTTGCCCAGACATCGCCACCAGGACTATTGACTCTTAACACCATTGCCTTAACTGAATCATCGTCTGTAGCATCTTGTATATTTTTTACAATAGTATCTGAGCCAGCAACACCATAAGCTACTTCACCTGTCATAATCGCACCTTCAACATTTATAACAGCAATATTATTAGAGGATTTGTTTTCTTTTTTATCCAATGTAGAAAGGTAGTCATATATTGAAATGCTATCTGGAAAAGAGAACCTATCATTTTCATCATTCGGATATTCGCTGAACATCCAAGCTTTCAGCTCTTCTCTTGTCACAACATGATCAACAAGGCCTAAGTTTTTTGCAACTTCAGCTGTTTCAGGGTTAGTAGTCATCATTTCCATGGCATTGTCGCCATAATTTTGGATAGACCCTTTAGGTAAATCTCTACCTGTTTCCATAATAGAAGTCATTTTTTCCCACATAGGGTTTGCAAATTCATTCCAAGCTAATTTATCAGCATCTGACATTGAATCTCTTGTATATGGCTCTGGACCAGATTTAAAATCTCCTGCAGTAAAAATATTAAAATTTAGTTTTATATTCTCATAAAAATCTACGTAATATTCTCTTTTTCTAGAAAAACCAAAAGCTTGAACACCGCCATAGTTGTTAACGAAAACTTCATTAGCTTGTGAGCTAATAAGATATGCATTATTTCCATAACCTTCAGCGTAAGCGATTACTCTTTTCCCACTATCTTTAACATGCTTAACAGCATCTGCAAGCTTAAATGCTGAAGACCAGTACATTCCCAGTTCAGAAACGTTTAAATATACCGCGCTTAAGTCGTCATCATTTGCTGCATTATTTAACACATCTAGTAAATCCTGAAGCTCATGTTGCTCAACTTGCCCACCTCCAGAAATAATTTGATCTAATGAAATATCACTACTGTTCACTCCTGAGTCAACAACAACGCCAATAGGCTTAAACCAAAGAATCTTATCTTTTGTATCTACTTTTTCTTTCCCACCAAATGAAGATGCTAGTCCACCCAAGATTGAAAAGGTCAAAACAACAAGAACTATTGCGGTGACACTGTTTAGTAATATTTTTCTTGTTAACGCTAAGAAATCACTAGCCTTATTCCATATTGATTTATTGTTACTCATATTTTTTTCTCCAAAAAATTGTTAATCATGTTAGTAGATGTATTTAGTATTGTAAAGTTAACTTTACATATTTCTTAAAGTTCTAGGACCGTAAAGACAATGAATAAAGAACAAAATTATTAAAATTATCTCACTAAGATCAAGAATTTGAGGAACTATTCCAAATACTCGCAACGATGCTGATAGAAAATAAATTAATAGAATAAAACAAAAGCTTTGATATGACTTTACAGAATTGATCTTTGCAAAGAAATAAAAAACTATAAAAGGGAAAACCCAGATAATAAAAAAAATAAAATTAATCTTGTAGCTTACTAATGCAAGCAACTTTATAGAAATTAAAAGCAATATAAAAGTATTAGTAACTTTTTTGTATTTGGAAACACTAAGCATCAAAAATTTTTATAAGGTTCGATATTCTTTTTCCTGTCTCTTTGGCAATCAAATACTCCTCAGGCGTTAATGAGTTGGAATTATTTACACTTTCAACATGAGAGGGTCCATAAGGCGTTCCTCCAGATTGTGTTTCTCCAAGTTCTTTTATTGAATAGGGTGTTCCATGAATAATCATTCCATGATGCAGCATGTATGTAATTAAATTATATAGAGTTGATTCTTGACCTCCATGCATAGAGCTTGTTGATGTAAATGCAAATCCAGGTATTCCCTCAAGTGCATTAACTGACCAAAGGTCACCAGTTGTATCAAGAAAATATTTCAAGGGCGCAGCCATGGAACCAAACCTAGTTGGAGACCCAAGTGCTAGACCACTGCAGTTAATTAGATCTTCCTTTGTGCAGTAGACTTCATCTTGATCTGGTATTTTTGATTCTGTAGCTTCACTTACGGCAGACACTTTTGGAACAGTTCTAATCTTAACTTCTACTCCAGCTGATTCAGCGCCATCTGCTATTGCATGAGCTAGGTTTCTAACAGAACCACCAGCTGAATAAAAAAGAATTAGTAAATATTTATTTTCCATACCTGATAATTAGCCTAAAATGTCTTAATGAATAATAAAATTATAACCTTCTTCTGTCTTATCTTTTTAATGGGATGTCAAAATAATGACATTGAGGTCCTCAATGGGTCTGACACATCTTTTGGTAAACTTCAGGGTAAATGGATTGTTGTTAATTATTGGGCAGACTGGTGCGCACCATGTATAAAAGAAATTCCAGAGTTGGTTGAGTTTGCTGAAGAAAATAAAGATATCCTTGTTTATGCCTTTAACTTTGATGAGTTAGATTCTGAAGATCTTGCTCCAATAGCTAAAAAATTTAAAGTAGATATTCCATCACTGATATCTCATCCAAGAGAGATTTGGGGGATTGAAACTCCGCCAGCAGTTCCAGCTACTTTTTTTATTAACCCCGAAGGAGTTTTAGTAAAATCTTTTTTTAGACCCCAAACAAAAGATAGTCTCAATGAAATCTTAGATGGACTCCAAAAGAGTGTTTAAATAATTATCCTTTAACAAAGACTCTGGATTAATTCTAATCTCGTTCAAATAAACAGTCCAATGCAAATGTGGTCCTGTAACTCTTCCTGTTGAGCCAACTTTACCTATGAGGTCTGATTGATTAAGAATATCTCCTTTCTTGACAAGAATTTCAGATAGATGGCTATAAGATGAAAGCATTCCATAGCCATGATCTAGAATTATGTAATTACCTCCATAAAAGAAATTACCTGTAAGAATTACTTTTCCATATGCAGGAGCAATAATTGGCGACCCCTCTGGAGCTGCTATATCTAATGCTAGGTGGGGAGATCTAGGAGAATTATTGATGAATCTTTTTTTACCATATCGACTAGAAATTATTCCCTCAACAGGCCTTATAAAATTAAGAAGTGGCTTGAAGTCATTAGAGTATGTTTTTACAGCATCTTTTATAAGTCTAGATTCTTTATAAGCTCTAGCTGCATCCTCATTATTTAGGTCTACTTGAGAAAGGTTATCTATTGTTATTCTTGACTCTCCAAAATCTTTTTTTTGAACATTGATCTGAATGTCATACAAGTCCAAAGATAGATTGGTATTGTTATAAGGGATTGGAATAATAATAATTTTATTAAGATCATTCTCAACAACAAATTCATTAGAGATTATATTTTCAGTAGATTTTTTTAGCTTAATTGCAATTAATTCACCAGGTATTGCAGAATATTCAGCATTAATTAGCAAAGTAAAAGTATATAGAAAACAGAGTAACAGTTTATTTTTTATCACTAGTAGTTTTAACCTCTATATCTAGAAAACCCTCACTAAGTCTTGCGGTAAGATTTTCGCCTACAAGAACATCTGAATTTGTTTTTATAGCCTGACCATTTTTATTTTGGATAATGGCATAACCTCTATCAAGAATTGATAATGGGTTTAAGATAAGCAAGTTTTTATTTGATTCTTTTATTTTTAGCTCTTTAATAGAGAGCTTATTTTTTATATTAATCTCAATTAGTTTTGATATATTTTTAATTCTAGAATCTAGTTTTTGAAGAAGGTTTTTAGGGTTGCGCTCCATCAATCTAGAATAATAAGTATTTAATTTTTGAAATTCTGTTTTAGTATTAAATTGTATATTCTGTTTTAACCTAAGTTCAAAGCTATCTAGCCTTTGGTTTTGTTCTCTTAGCTTTATTAGCGGGCTTTTTAAATTAGACTTTATTGAATTTATTGCATGTCTCTTCAATTTAAATAAGTGATATGCTTTCGATACTAATTTTTCAAAATAATCTTCAAGCCTGTCAAAGGCTTTAAAATTAAATTCAGTAACTAACTCTGCTGCTGCTGTTGGTGTTGGAGATCTTGTATCTGAAACAAAGTCGCAAATTGTAAAATCTATTTCATGTCCTACGCCTGATATCGTTGGTATTGGAAAAGCAAATATCTCTCTAGCAAGCTCTTCATTGTTAAAGCACCATAAATCCTCTATAGAGCCACCGCCGCGTGAAAGTATGACCACATCAATTGGGTTGTCTTCGTTATTCTCATTGAATAACAATATTCTGTTTAGTGCTTTTATTATTGTTCTAGGAGCAGTATCACCTTGGACAACAGATTTACTTAAGGAGACTTGAGCAGAAGGGGCTCGTCTTTGAATAGTGCTTAATATATCTTGAAAAGCTGCTGTTGAAGATGATGTTATTACTCCAATATGTTTTGGTGATTCTGGGAGATGAAGTTTATTTTCTAAATCAAATAAACCTTCGCTATCAAGTTTCTTTTTTAGATCTTCGAACTGCTGCATTAGGTTACCGGAACCTGCTTGTTCAATAGATTTAACCATTAACTGATATCTACCTGAGGCCGGGTATATGCTTACCTGCCCTTTAAGTATGCACTTATCTCCATTTTCAGGATTAAAATTTAGTTTCGATGCTTGAGATCTCCACATTGCACATCCAATGGCACCATCTTCATCTTTTAATGTGAAATAAATGTGACCTGAACTAGGTCGAGACATGTTGGATATTTCACCAACAACCGATATATTGTTAAACGCATTTTCTAATAAATATTTCGCAGATCTATTTAACTCTCCTACAGAGATAATTTCTATTTTCTGATCTACAATGTTATTCATTTTCAAATTATAACTTCATGATTAATAATTTTCAGCGTTCAAATTATTTTCTTATGCTAGCAACAGGGGCAATGCTAATTGGTTTTGCTCCAATATTTGTTAAATGGAGTGAATTGTCCCCATCTTCTATAATGTTTTACAGAATGGTGTTTACATTACCATTCTTGTTTATCTTAAATTTTTACCTCAATAAAAAAATCTCTTTTAGCTTAAAAAATAAAAAGACTATATTTTATTCTGCGATAGCATCCATGGCTTTTACCTTTGATTTAGTTCTGTGGCACTATGCAATGGATATAACCTCAGTTTCAAATGCAACAATTATTGTAAATTCTGCACCCATACTAATAGCTATCTTGAGCTATATCTTTTTTAAAGAGAAGCCCTCTAAAGGTTTTGCATCATCATTTTTCATAACCTATATTGGCATTATTGGGCTAATAATTTTTTCAAATAATTATCTTAATGGAAAAATACTAGGAGATATTTTATGTTTATTTGCTGCACTTGGTTATGCGGTATATTTGTTAATAATATCTAAGCTTGGAAAAGAAACTGCATTAAACATAATATTTTATACAACTTTATTTTGTAGTATTTTTGCTCTTATACCAATGCTTCTTGAATCTGGTAACAAATTTCCAACAACAAGTTTTGAATGGAAGAATTTATTCTTGCTAGCTTTTTTATGTCAGTTTGGGGGGCAATTTTTAATTACATATGGCATTGCAAATATATCAGCATCCAGTGGTTCCATAGGATTATTAATGCAGCCATTAACAGCAACAATTTTAGCATCATTTATATTTTCAGAAATATTAAATACCAATCAAATGCTATTTGTATTCATTACTCTTTTTGGTATTTACAGGGCGAGAATAAGCCTTTCAAAAAATTAAATTGTCATCAATTAAGCATATTATTTTTATAAATATAATAGTATTATTAGCAGCCTAATTTAATGGTTAAAAATTGATACAAAGTTTTGAACTTTAATTAGACAAAAAAGGGTGATTAGCTCAGTTTGGTAGAGCATCTCGTTTACACCGAGAGGGTCGGCAGTTCGAACCTGTCATCACCCACCATTTTTGGGTTGCACTTTTATCTAAAATAGATATTATTCAACTCAACGGTTTAGTGGTCTGGTAGTTAAACGGTTATAATTCCGCCCTGTCACGGCGGTGTTCGGGGTTCGATTCCCCGTCAGACCGCCACTTTATTATGAATATTATTACTTTAAGCCTTTTAATACTTATCTACTCTTTGGTTTTAGGTATTATATTTGCCCAAGTAATACTTACAGCACCTGTAGTATTCAAAGTTCTCGATAATCAAAATGCATCTTTATTTCTTAGAAAAATTTTTCCTAGATATTATTTATTGTTAACACTTTTAACTCTTCTAGCGCTATTAATCTCATATCTTTTTTTTGATACTATTGATATTTATTTAGCCTTAACGGCTGTTTCTTTTTCTTTTCTTGGTTATATTATTATTCCAGTAACAAATGCATCTAGAGACAGGGGCTGGGACAAGTTATTTAAAGGGCTTCATAACTTGAGTGTGCTTAATACTTTAATAATCTTACTAATATCTATTACTCAAGTTGTTAGAGTTTCTTTTTTATAATTTTACCCAACACTTGAATTTTATAATTTCAACACCAATTAATAGCTAATTAAAGGGGTTAACTATGGCTAGAGCAAAAACAAAGACATTTCAGACAGAAACTAAGCAGCTGTTAAAGCTGATGATTCATTCTTTATATTCAAATAAAGAAATCTTCTTAAGAGAGCTTGTATCTAATGCATCAGATGCGATTGATAAATTAAGATTCAAATCGGTAGAGGACAAATCAATTTCAAAAATGAACAATGATTTAAAGATCGATGTAAAAATTTTTAAAGATGAAAATAAAATTGTTATTTCTGATAATGGAATTGGGATGTCAGAAGAAGAAATTGTCCAAAATATTGGAACAATTGCTAGATCTGGTACATCATCGTTTCTTGACAATATTACAGGCGATAAACAAAAAGATTCAAATCTTATCGGTCAATTTGGTGTGGGTTTCTACTCTGTGTTTATGGTAGCTGATAGAGTACAAGTCCTATCAAAATCTGCATATGAAGCATCTAATGAGGCTATATTATGGGAAAGCTCTGGTGAAGAAAAATATAAACTTGAGCAATCAACTAAAGAATCTAATGGCACAGATATTATTATCTATTTAAACGAAGACAATCATGAGTTTGCTGAAGAGGGTAGAGTTAAATTTTTGCTAGAAAAATATTCCCAATATATAAATTTCCCTTTAAATCTAATTTCCGAATCAGGTGAGGTAAATAGAATAAACGATTCAGAGGCTTTATGGTTAAAACCAAAAAGATCAATAAAAGATAAGGAATATAATGACTTTTACAAGTTCACTACATTTGATCAAGAAGATCCTTTGTTTTGGGTGCATAACAAAGTTGAAGGCAGGAATGAATATACTAATTTATTATATGTTCCATCTAAACCGCCTTTTGACTTATGGAATAGAGAGTCACCCAGAGGTGTAAAACTTTATATACAAAGAGTATTTATAATGGATGATGCATCACATTTCCTTCCTTTATATTTAAGATTTGTTAGAGGTATCATCGATACCAGCGACCTTCCATTAAATGTTTCAAGAGAAATTCTTCAAGAGCATCACTTGGTTGATACGATTAAAAAAGGCGTTACAAAAAAGATACTAGACTCTTTGGTAGCACTAAAGAAAGACTCTTTTGATAAATATAAAAATTTCTGGAAAGAGTATGGATTGGTTCTCAAAGAGGGAACTGCCGAGGATTTTGAAAATAAAGAATTAATTGCAAGCCTTTTATTATTTTCATCAACGTATTCCGAAAAGGATTCTCCAGAAAACACACTAGATGACTATATCGCGAGAATGACAGAGGATGATAATAAAATATATTATTGTGTAGCAGATACATATCAAGCAGCAGCTAATTCTCCTCACATAGAGGGCTTAAAATCTAAAGGGAAAGAAGTTTTATTATTAACTGATAGAATTGATGAATGGCTAATGACTGGTCTTATTGAATATAAAGGTAAGGAGTTGGTCAATGCAGCAAAAGAAGAGATAACTGAAGCGGAACAGAAAAAAGTTTCAGAGTCAGATCAAGATCTAGTTTCTAAAATAAAAAAACATCTGGATAGCAAGGTTTCTGAGGTTATAGTGAGTTCTAGATTAACAGATTCTGCCTCATGTCTAGTTGTCCCTAAAAATGAACCAGGGGCTCAATTAAGAAGAATTTTAGAGGCTTCAGGGCAAACCATGGAAGCGTCTAATCCAATTTTTGAAATTAACTCAAAACATAAGCTATTAAAAAAGCTTAAAGATCTTAAGGGTAAGCAATTTAACTCATTCGTAGATTTCCTATATGACTATGCTGTTATTGCGGAAGGTGGATCTCCGCAAGACCCGTCAAAATATTTAAGACAGCTTGATAAATATTTATCATAATTATGATTACAAACAAAGTTGCAGTTTTGGGTGGAGGAAGTTTTGGTACAGTTCTTGCCAATATTGCAGCTTCTAACGGAAGTGATGTATATCTTTGGGTCAGAGATTCAGAACAGGCATTAAGAATCAACTCCGAAGGCGCAAACTCTGTTTATCATCCAGAATTACAGTTATCTTCAAATATCCATGCATCTGAAGATTTAGATGAGGTCATCAAAGGCTCATCAATTATTTTAGTTGCGACCCCAAGTGTAATATTTGAGAATATTATTCAAAGAATAGCACCTAAAATTAATAAAGGGGCTCATATCATTTCATGTACCAAAGGCATTAAATTAGACCCATTTAGATCTATGTCAGATATTATTTCAACAAACATAAATAGTAATGATAACCAGATCGGTGTTTTAAGTGGTCCTAACTTAGCAAAAGAGATAGCCGAGAACAAAGTATCTGGAACTGTTATAGCCAGTAGCAGTAAAGATTTAATAAATGATGTTAAAGAAATTCTTTCCTCAGAGACATTTAAGATTTATTCAAGTGATGATGTTCAGGGTGTAGAGTTAGCAGGAGCATTGAAAAATATCTATGCCATTATATGCGGCATGGCAGATTCCATGGGAGTTGGTGAAAATGCATTAGGGTTAATTTTAACTAGAAGTATGGCAGAAATGAGTAGGTTTGCAGTAGCGAAGGGAGCAAACCCAATTACCTTTCTAGGTCTTGCAGGTATGGGCGACTTAGTTGCAACATGCACATCAAACCTTTCAAGAAATTACCAACTTGGGTATCATCTAGGAACTGGTTTAAATTTAGAAAGTGCGAAAGAAAAAGTAGGTCAAGTAGCAGAGGGCATCAGAACACTTGAAGTTATTAAAAATGAATCATCTAACCTTGGTATTAAAATGCCACTTGTCGATTCTTTGTATAATATTATTTATGAATCAGCCAAAACCAAGACATTGATTGATGATCTTGTTAATAATCCGAACGAAGTTGATGTAGAATTTAAACATAGAGGAAATTAAATTATGGAAATTAATAGAGAAGAAGTTAAAGAAGAAGTTTTTAAATTAGGAAAATGGACTCGTTTTGTCTTTATGTTTTTATATGCATTTGTATTAAATTTTGTTATTTCTGTATCCATTGGTCTTGCCTTTATTCAGTTCTTATTTTACTTATTCACCTCCAAGGTTAATGAGTCTTTATCTGATTTTAACAATCACTTATTTTTGTTTGTAAGTGATACTCTGAAATTTCTTCTGTTTGAAACAGATGATAAGCCTTTCCCTTTTAAGAAGTCTAAAGAGTCTGAGGAAGATTCACATGAAGTTGTTGATGGCGACGTAAATGAAGTACAAGATGTCTCTGAAGATGTTATTGAATCGGCTGAGGTTGAAGAAATATCAGAAGAAGTTGTTCAGACTGAAGAGGACTCTAAGTCTTAATTTTTTGTGCGGACTGAAGAGTTTGTAATATTAGAGTATTGATCGTCATAGGGCCCACCCCGCCTGGCACTGGCGTATATGCAGATGCTTTAGATTCAATATTCTTCAAATCAATGTCACCACATTTTTCTGGGTGATAACCAGCGTCTATTACAACAGCATTATCTTTAATCCACTCATATTTGATAAATTCAGGAATTCCAACAGCCCCAACCAAAATGTCTGCTTGCTTAATAATTTCTTCTATTTTTTGAGTTCTTGAGTGACAAATAGTTACTGTTGCATTTTTATTTAATAGCATCATAGCCATTGGTTTTCCAAGAATTGGACTTCTTCCAACAACAACAGCATTCTTTCCTTGAATTTCTATTTCATAGTGCTCAAGCAGTCTCATTATTCCTGCAGGCGTGCATGAACCAAAAGCAGGCAAACCCATTGCCATATTTCCAAAACCAAGACATGTAACACCATCAACATCTTTATTAATATCTATCGCATCAAAGCATTTTCTTTCATCGATTTGAGAAGGGACAGGGTGTTGAAGAAGTATCCCATGAACCCCTTCATTATTATTAAGACTATTTATTGAGCTGAGTAACTCCTCAGTGGTAGTCGACTCAGGTAGCTCAACAGCAATAGACTCCATACCGACTCTTTTACAAGTATTTCTTTTCATTCGAACGTATGTCTCAGAAGACGGGTCACTTCCAACAAGAATAGTTGCTAATGTTGGGTTAATGCCCTTATTTTTTAGATCAGATACTTCATTTTTAATACTATCTTCAGAAATATGAGCTAAGTTTTTACCATCTAATATAATTGCTGCCATACAAATATTATGTCATTAATAAATATTTATGCATATGATGATTGCTTATTTTATCTATTAACTTTAATATTTGCACCTTCGGGGTATAGCGCAGTCTGGTAGCGCACTCGCTTTGGGAGCGAGTGGTCGTAAGTTCGAATCTTACTACCCCGACCATGCGCCTGTAGCTCAGCTGGATAGAGCAACGGATTTCTAATCCGTGGGTCAGGAGTTCGAATCTCTTCAGGCGCGCCATTTTTTATATATAATCTAAAAATGCTTTATCTTTCTGCTGCTATTACGCTGTTATCTATCCTCGTATTAGGCAGTTTCAGCAAACTCTATAATAAATATATATTTCTATTATTAAGCCTTTCTAATTTATTAATTCTTGGCGTATATTGTTTTTTTAATTACTTGTCTGGTAATGGTTTTAATGAAGCTATCCTCTTCCATTTAATACACGGAATTAATGGTTTTGGTGTTAAAGAATATGTGCTTCCAGGCTTGATATTATTTTTGTATTTTTTATCCTGCATAGCAATCACCCTTTTTCTTAATAAAAGAATCTATATTGATACTAAAAAAAATTTAGTTAGTGACATTATTATTTTATTTATAACCTGCTTGGCTCTATTGCTTAATCCTTTACTAAAAGATATCAAAAGCATTTTCTTTTCATCCTCAACAGATTCATATTCAGAAATGAATGATTTTTATAATAAGCCTATTACGTTTACTAAAAAACCAGATAGTATTATTTTCTTGTATCTTGAACAGCTTGAAAGAACCTATTTAGATGAAACTATATTTCCTAATCTAACTCCTAATTTGAAAAGACTTGAAAAAAAGGCAATAAGTTTTACTAATATATCTTCACCATTAGCAACTAATTGGACTATTGCCGGCATGGTTGCATCTCAATGTGGAATTCCTCTTTTAACACCAATTGCAAGTGAGAATTCTATGGCCGGAATGGATAAATTTCTTTCCTCAGCTACCTGTATTGGCGACATATTAAATAACAATTCCTATAATCTAAATTATATAGGTGGGTCTGACTTAGATTTTGCTGGAAAGGGTAAGTTTTATGATTCGCATGGATTTAAGAGTGTTCAGGGCTGGTATGAACTACAAGATCGTCTTATTGATAAATCATATAAGTCTCCATGGGGATTATATGATGACTCATTATATGAAATTATTGATGATAGATTGATGTTCTTAAAGAGCTCAAATCAAGCTTTTGGGCTGTTTGCTCTTACACTCGATACGCATCACCCTAATGGATATATAGCAAATTCATGTAAAGATAGAGTTTATGGAGACGGAAAGAATTTAATTCTAAATTCAGTTCATTGCGCAGACTTCATGGCTGCAAATTTTATAGAAAAAATTATAAATGATGATATGTTTGAAAATACTATCTTGGTTGTTTTATCAGATCATCTCGCCCTTAAAAATACAGCATCCGCTTTGCTGCAGGAAGGCGATAGAAAAAACCTTTTTTATATCTTTAAAAAAGATGCACCCAATCAATTAATTAACAAAATTGGCTCAATGTTTGACGTTGCACCAACGGCATTAAGTCTTGTTGGTACAGATATTTTAGGTCTTGGCCTTGGTAGGAACTTATTTTTTGAGGACAGCTTATCAAATAATCAAATTGGAATAGAAAACATAATCAGCAGAAATCGAAATAAAATTCTTTCTTTATGGTCCTTTCCTCAAATAGATACGAATTTTAATATTAATATACAGAATAAAAAAATTAACTTTGGAGAAAGAAGTATTGATCTGCCTGCATTGATACTTTTGGATAATAATAACAATGTTGAAGAAATCATGTTTGATTTTTACAATGCAAACCCTCTACCAAGAAAGGCAAATGAACTTGATGATAAACAATCCTTCATATGGATTGATACTTGCTTAAGAATTAAAGCTTTTAAAAATCTTACAACAGCCAAAGAAACCTCTGATTTCTGTGCATTAGTTGGTATAAAAGGTAAGCAAGACTTTAAATTATTTGAAGATCTTACTTATCTTACAGACGATCTAATATTTCAATTCTTTAGCGATACTAAAGAATCTTTTTTTAATATGAACTAGTTTTTTATAAATAATACATACTAAAATTACTTATGTTTAAAATAGCAGCTTTGTATAAATTTGCCGAGGTATCTAATCCCTGTAAGGCTCAGTCTGAAATCAGAGCAAACCTTAAAAACTTATCCATTCATGGAACTATTCTTATTGGACAAGAGGGCTTGAATGGAACTATCTCAGGCTCTAAAAAAAACATTGATAAAGCAATCGCATATATAAGACAGCTAAAAAATTTTAAAGATACAGATGTTAAGTTTTCAGAGGCTAATATCAATCCTTTTATAAGGCTAAAAATTAAATTAAAAGAGGAAATTGTAACTATTGGTGACAAGACTATTAATCCTGTGAATATGTCTGGTAATTATATAGAGCCAAAAAACTGGAATGATGTAATAGATGACGATAATACTATATTGATTGATGCTAGGAATGATTATGAGTGCTCAATAGGGACATTTAAAAATGCTATTAATCCCAAAACTGTTAAGTTTAGAGATTTCCCTGAATGGGTAAAAAATCAAAACTTTTCTAAAGAAGATAAAAAAAATAAAAAGATAGCAATGTTTTGTACTGGTGGAATTCGTTGCGAAAAAGCATCATCATTTATGTTGAGAGATGGTTTTGAGGATGTTAATCATTTAAAAGGTGGGGTTCTTAAATATTTTGAAGATGTTCCAGAAGAAAAATCATTATGGAAGGGCGAGTGTTTTGTTTTTGATGATAGGGTCTCAGTAAAACATGATCTTACAAGAGGTACATATGATATGTGTCATGGCTGCAGGATGCCAATAACTCAGAATGATAAAGACTCTAAAAAATTTATCATGGGTGTGGCTTGCCCTAGTTGTTTTGATTCAACTACTGAAGATCAGAAAAGAAGATATATGAGTAGGCAGAAACAAGTTGATCTTGCAAAAGAAAGAAATACAAAACATATTGGCCCCAAAGAGGAGCCGATACAAAAAAGCTAATGGAACTTCCTATTTTATATTCATTCAAAAGGTGCCCTTATGCAATGAGAGCAAGGATGGCTATTTTTTTAACAGATACAATCTGCGAGATTAGAGAAGTAAAATTAAGCCATAAACCACTATCAATGCTTGAGGTATCAAATAAGGGTACTGTTCCAGTCCTGATAGACAAGAATGGTAAAGTTTATGATGAAAGTCTAGATATTATTAATTGGGCTCTTCGGAAGAACAATATTTTTAATGAAAATATCACAGTTGAGCAAGTATCTTATTCACATGAATTAATAGCAGAATTTGATAAAGATTTTAAATTTCATTTAGATAGATACAAATACTCTTCAAGATATATCTCAGATGAAAAATTATTCCATAGAGATGCTTGTATGGCTATTTTAAAGAAATTAGAACCTAGTTATTCTAAAGATGTTTGGTTTTTTGATAATAAGATAAATATGGTTGATATATGTATTCTCCCTTTTATAAGGCAATTTAGAATTGCAGATACTAATTGGTTTGATGCCTTGGAGGAAATCCCAGAAATACAAGGATGGTTGAATAGATTCTTGGAAAGTAAGTTATTAAAAAATATTATGATTAATTACAATACTTGGGAGCCGAAAAATAAGAAAGAATTTTTTCCTTACAAACCAATTGAATCATAAGACATTGCAATTTTTTCGATAGCGACCTTAAATGCAGCAGTTCTGAAATCATTAATTTTATCGTTCTCAATAAACTCTTTTTTTACTTCTTGAAAACCATCAATCATCATGTCGTCAAGACCGGAACGGACTAAATCGATTTCATTTACTCCATCTAATAATTCTGATTTATATTTTTCAGGCATTGGAGAATTTGTCATAGATTCAATCGCTTCAATTAAAGAGCTTAGCTGTATAATATTTTTTCTTTTTTCTAGTCTACCAAACCTTATGTGTTGAAGATTCTTCACCCATTCAAAATAACTTACAGCAACTCCACCAGAGTTAGCGAGAATATCAGGAATAACAAAAACTTTTTTTCTATTAAGGATCGAGTGACCCTTATAATTAATAGGGCCATTTGCTGCTTCAACTATAAGCTTTGCCTTAATGTCATCTGCATTTTTTTCAGTGATAACATTTTCTCTAGCAGCTGGAATTAAAATATCACATTCTTTTTTTAGCAATAAAGAGGGGTCTTTTATAAAAGTACCTTTTGAATATTTTTCAAAACTCCCATGTTTAGTAAAGAATTTTTTTGCATGCTCAACATCTAAACCTTCTTGATTAAATATAGCTCCGTTATATTCAGCTATACCAATAAGCCTTACTTGATTATCCTCACTAATAAATTTTGAGGCATGATAGCCAACATTTCCTAATCCCTGGATAATAAAAGTTTTATCACTCATTGAGGAAGTGAAGCCAACCATTTTTAATAAATCCTCATTTCTAAAAAACTCTCTAACAATATACTGAACACCTCTTCCTGTTGCTTCTTCACGACCCTCTAATCCATTTTTATTAGCAGGCTTCCCTGTAACACACCCAGCTGCATTAATATCTGTGGGGTGAATTTTTCGGTATTCATCTGCAATCCAAGCCATTTCTCTAGATGATGAGCCAATATCTGGGGCAGGAACGTTTTGCGATGGACTTATCAAATCTCTTTTTATTAACTCTTGAGCAAATCTCCTAGTAACTTTTTCAATTTCAAAATCTTCCCAATCATTTGGATTAATTTTTAGACCACCTTTTGATCCTCCAAAAGGAACATTTATGATCGCATTCTTATAGGACATAAGAGCTGCAAGAGCTTCAACTTCTTCTGCATGGGTATCTAAATCAAACCTTATACCACCTTTAGTTGGTTCCATATGCTCTGAGTGAACTGATCTCCATCCTTCAAATGTATGAATATCACCCCTTAACCTAACACCAAATCTAACAGTATAAGTTGAGTTGCACGTAATAATTTTTTTAGCTAAACCCTTAGATATAGGTATTAGTTTTAAAGCTTTATTTACGAACTTAGTAGTGTCATTTAAAAAATTATTCATTTGATCCCCTTAATAAAATATTAATCTATTTTATTCAGATTAACTATATATAAATCCACTAAGATTGATTTTGTTTTTTTAATGAATTAATAAATAATAATTACTATTTTTAACCTATAATGTTTCGTTTCGTGGCGGGCGTAGCTCAGTTGGTTAGAGCGCTGGATTGTGGCTCCGGAGGCCGTGGGTTCGAACCCCATCGCTCGCCCCACTTAAGTAGGTAAATTAAATGACAAGCAAACTAAAAAAACTTAAAGATTTAGAAAGAAAATTAACTGTTTCTGTTCCTGTAGAAGAATATGATTCAAAATTTAAATCAAAAATTAATAACATTAAAGGGCAAGCTAAGCTAGATGGTTTTAGGAAAGGCAAGGTTCCAAATGATGTTTTAGAACAAAGATATGGCCCATCAATTCATGCTGATGTTGTAAATGAGTTAATACAAAAATCATATCCAGAAGCACTTAAAGAAAACAATATTAGACCAGCTTCTGCGCCAGAAGTAGCTCTTGAAAGCGAAGATCCAAAAAAGCCTATTTCATACTCAGCAACTTTTGAAATTTTTCCTGAAATATCTCCTAAGCTTAGTAGCTGGACTAAATATGAAAATATATCCATTTCTATTGAAGATGAGGATATTGATTTAGCTATAAAAGATATTGTTAAAAGATATGGGGAGTGGGAAGACGTATCAAGAAAATCTCAAAAAGATGATCAGGTCATTATAGATTTTACTGGAATGATTAATGGAGAGGAGTTTGAAGGAAATTCTTCAGTAGATTTTAAGCTCGTTTTAGGTAGTAATTCTATGATTCCTGGATTCGAAGACTCTATAGTCGGAAAAGAGCCTTCGGAATTTAAAATCACATCAAAGTTCCCTGATGACTATTTTAAGAAAGATCTTGCAGGGGTTGAGGCTGAGTTCAATATTAATTTAAAAACAGTACAAGAATTAAAAGTTGCAAAAGTTGATGAAGAGCTTTTTTCAAAACTTGATATGGAAGTTAAAGATGAGGATGAGTTTAAAGCAGAAATCTCAAATAGAATGAAGAAAGAAGTTGAGACTCAGGAAAAAGATTTAACCAAAGAGTCTATGTACGAAACCTTACTTAAAACAAATAGCTTTAGCGTTCCAAAAGTAACTGTAAAAGAACAAGCTGATTTAATGCGAAAGGATGCATTAATGAGAATTGGCCACTCCGAGGAAAATGCTGGAGATGACCTATTTCCAGTTGATTCATTTATGGAAAATGCAGAGAAAAGGGTAAAGCTAGATCTATTATTTGCAGAGCTTGTAAATCATTTTGAGCTTACTGTTGATAAAGATAAATTAGATGTCTTTATTGATAAAGAGGCTACTAAATATAAAGATGCAGATCAATTTAAACAATGGATTGCAGGGCAACCTCAGCAATTAGAACAATTTAGAATGATGGCCTTAGAAGAGCAATTAGTTGAAAATTTAGAAAATGCCCTTAAATCTAAAGATAAGGTGATAAGATTCTCAGAACTAGCAAATAAATAATTATGAAAGATATACAGTCAGCATTAGTCCCAATGGTCATCGAGCAAACGCCTCGAGGAGAAAGATCATTTGATATTTACTCAAGACTTCTTAAGGAAAGAGTTATATTTCTATCAGGCCCTGTAGAAGATTATATGTCTAATTTAATTGTTGCTCAGCTACTTTTTTTAGAATCAGAAAATCCTGAGAAAGACATATCTATTTATATTAATTCTCCAGGAGGCTCTATTTCAGCTGGCTTAGCTATTTACGATACTATGCAGTTTATATCTCCCTCAATTTCCACTTTATGTATTGGGCAGGCTGCAAGCATGGGAGCGATCCTACTTGCTGGTGGTGAGAAAGGTAAAAGGTTTGCTCTCCCAAATTCCAGAATAATGATTCATCAGCCTCTTGGTGGTTTTCAAGGCCAAGCATCTGACTTTGAGATTCATGCAAAAGAAATACTACATATGAAAAAAGTTGTTAATGAGATTCTTGCAAAACACACAGGGCAAACAATTAAAAAAATTGAAAAAGATACAGATAGAGATAACTTTTTAGATACCACTGCAGCAATAGACTATGGTCTTGTTGATAATGTTTTGGACAAGAGAGAGGCTGTTAATGGCAAGTGAGACGTCTGGTGATAAATTAAATTGTTCATTTTGTGGCAAAGTTCAAGATGAAGTTAAGAAATTAATAGCTGGTCCAAGCGTATACATTTGTAATGAATGTGTTGATTTATGTAATGACATCATCGAAGAAGAGATCAAAAGTGAAGAAGATATCTCGTTAGATGAGCTCCCATCACCTTTGGAAATATTCAATAAGCTTGATGAATACGTAATTGGTCAAGAATCTGCAAAAAAAGTTTTATCAGTTGCTGTATATAACCACTACAAGAGATTAAGAAAAAATAATGCAAAGGACACGGTTGAACTTCAAAAAAGTAATGTTCTTCTTTTGGGCCCAACAGGAAGCGGTAAAACACTTCTCGCACAGACACTGGCAAAAATTTTAAATGTCCCATTTACTATTGCTGATGCAACAACATTAACTGAAGCTGGTTATGTTGGTGAGGATGTCGAGAATATTATACAAAAACTACTTCAAAAATCTGACTATGACCCCGAAAGAGCTCAATTAGGAATTGTTTATATAGATGAGATTGATAAGATAGCTAGAAAATCTGACAATCCATCAATTACTAGAGATGTTTCTGGAGAGGGTGTGCAGCAGGCACTTCTTAAGTTAATTGAAGGTACAGTAGCATCTATTCCTCCTCAAGGAGGTAGAAAACACCCTCAACAAGAGTTTATTCAAATAGACACGTCTAATATTTTATTTATATGTGGCGGAGCTTTTTCTGGATTAGATAAAGTTATAGATCAAAGAAATAGCAATATTGGTATTGGCTTTGGTGCAGAGGTAAATAAAAAATCAAATGTACTACCTATCACCAGTAATGTTGATGACTTAGAGCCAGAGGATTTAGTTAAGTATGGATTAATACCAGAATTTGTTGGAAGATTGCCAGTTATATCAAGCCTGCATGAGCTTGACGAGCATGCACTGGTAAGAATTCTGAAAGAGCCTAAAAATGCTTTAGTTAATCAATACAAACATTTATTTGAAATAGATGATGTTGAACTTTCATTTAGAGACGAGGCATTGGTAGAAATAGCGCGTCAGGCCATAAAAAGAAAAACAGGGGCCAGAGGTTTAAGATCGATAATGGAAGACTTATTAATGGAGACTATGTTTGGTTTGCCTAATCCTGATCTAGAAAAAGTAATAATTGACGAGAATACAGTTATATCTAAATCAGAACCTATTAAATTACTTAAAAACTCATCTAAAAACTCATCTAAAAAATCATCATCTGCTAATTGATATTTTCATAACAATCCCTATATTGGGTATATGAAAGAAATAAAATCAGATCTACCTTTAATACCCTTAAGAGACGTTGTAGTCTTTCCTGGTATCGTTACTACATTATTTGTTGGAAGACCCAAATCCATTGAGGCATTAAATATAGCAATGTCTTCCAATAAAAAACTAGTTCTTGTTAGCCAAATTGATCCTGCTCTTGAGAATCCAGAATTCGATGATTTATATAAAAGTGCATCTATTAGCAACCTTCTTCAATTAATTAAGCTACCTGATGGAACCATGAAAGTTCTTGTAGAAGGCTATAAGAGGTGCTCAATAAAAAGTATTCATGAAAAAGAAGGTTATGACATTGCAAGAGTCATTACTATAGATGACATTCCTTTAAAAGAAGCAGACTCTTCTAATCTAGTAAGGTTTATTAAAGCTAAATTTGAAGACTACATCGGAATAACAAAAAGAATACCTCCAGAGATTGTATCCACAGTCGACTCACTAGATGATTTATCAAAGTTAATAGATACCATAACCGGCCATCTCCCAATTGAAACATCAAAAAAACAGGAAATACTTGAGATACCTGATTTAAAAGACAGATCAGAAAAGGTTTTAATGTTTATTGAATCCCAGCTCGATGTTATTGATGTAGAAAAAAAAATTAGAGAGCGTGTAAAAAAACAGATGGAAAAATCTCAAAGAGAATACTATCTAAATGAGCAAATTAAGGCTGCACAAAAAGAGCTTGGAGAGATTGGTGAAGAAGGAGATGAACTAGAAGATTTAGAAGAAAAAATTAATAAGGTTGGAATGCCCAAAGATGCTCTTAAAAAAGCAAAAAGTGAGCTGGCTAAGTTTAAGCATATGTCTCCATCATCAGCAGAAGCATCTGTTATCAGATCCTATCTTGATTGTTTGGTTGATGTGCCATGGAAAAAGAAATCCAAAGTAAAGACAGACATCCAGGCTTCTCTTGATATTTTAGAGCAGGATCATTATGGACTTGAAGAGGTTAAAGAAAGAATTATTGAGTATCTTGCCGTTCAAAAAAGAGTTAAATCTATGAAAGCTCCAGTTTTATGTCTAGTTGGTCCTCCGGGAGTTGGAAAAACTTCACTGGGTGAATCCATAGCAAGGGCTACTAATAGGAAATTTGTAAGAATGTCTCTAGGCGGAGTTAGGGATGAGTCAGAAATTAGAGGACATAGAAGAACTTACATAGGCTCAATGCCAGGAAAAATAATTCAAAAACTTTCAAAAGTTGGTGTAAAAAATCCTCTATTTTTATTAGATGAAATCGATAAAATTGGAATGGACCACAGAGGTGATCCAGCATCTGCATTGTTGGAAGTTTTAGATCCAGAGCAAAATAATACTTTTAGTGATCATTACTTAGAGGTTGACTATGACCTTTCAGAGGTAATGTTTGTTTGTACAGCTAATAGTTTAAATATTCCTACGCCCTTATTAGATAGAATGGAAATTATTAGAATCCCGGGTTACATAGAAGATGAAAAACTTAATATTGCTTCCAAATATTTATTACCTAAGCAAATGGAAAGGAATGGTTTAGCGGACAATGAGATAAAATTACAAAAAGAGGTAATTCTTTCCTTAATTAGATATTACACAAGAGAAGCAGGTGTAAGAGGTCTAGAAAGGCAGATTGCAAAGATTCTAAGAAAGGTGGTCAAGGAAAGACTGCTATCTAAAAAAAGTATCACGAAACCAACATTAATTACTGAGAAAAACCTCGAAACATTTTCTGGGGTTAAGAAGTTTAAATTTGGAATAGCAGAAAAAGACAATGCTGTAGGGCAGGTAACTGGTCTGGCCTGGACCGAAGTAGGTGGCGAACTGTTAACCATAGAAGCCTCTCATATTGCAGGTAAGGGCAATATTATAAAAACTGGATCCTTGGGTGATGTGATGCAAGAGTCAATTCAGGCGGCTCTTACAGTTGTTAGATCACGAGCAGACTCTCTGGGTATAAAACCAGACTTCTATGAGAAATATGATGTTCATATTCATGTCCCAGAAGGGGCAACACCGAAAGATGGTCCAAGTGCAGGTGGCGGTATGGCAATATCTTTAATCTCAGCATTTACTGGAATTCCAGTAAAGGCAGATACTGCAATGACTGGAGAGATAACCTTGAGAGGCCAGATCTTAAAAATAGGTGGACTAAAAGAAAAATTATTAGCTGCCAAAAGAGGTGGAATTAAAAATGTTATTATTCCTAAAGAAAATGAAGCAGATCTTCAGGAGATCCCTAAGCAGATAACAAGCTCACTAAATATAATTCCAGTTGAGTGGATAGATGAAGTTATTTCTCATGCTCTTTTAAGAGAGCCATCACCAATAAGAAAAAGTAGTACAAGTATAAAAAATAAAGTTACTAAAAAACCAAACACAAAACAGGAAAATAACCAAGCACACTAAAACCCTTTATTTACTTGACTTTTAGCCTCAAAAGGCTTTTCATAGAGGGGTATTTATTAAATAAATTTACATAGAGGAGTATTTAATATGAATAAATCAGACTTAATTGATGCAGTAGCAGGTGATGCTGATATATCTAAAGCTTCAGCAGGCAGAGCTGTTGATGCTGTTTTAGGTGGAATCGGTAATGCTTTGGGTAACGGTGATTCAGTATCACTAGTTGGTTTTGGAACATTTTCAGTAAGGCATAGAGCTGCTAGAGAGGGTAGAAATCCTCAAACTGGCGCATCAATGCATATTGCTGCTTCTAAAGTTCCAGGTTTTAAAGCTGGTAAAGGTCTTAAAGATAAGGTCAAAGCTGGTTAAGTTTTTTTAACTTTAAAAAAGGGTGCTTCCGCACCCTTTTTTTATTTATAATATTGTCATTATGCTTGAATCACTCAGAAATTTTTTAACGGGCCCAAGGTTATTTATTGTAATTGCAGCATGCACATTACCCTTTGTTTTCTTAGGTTCAACATCACTACTAAACCAAACTTCAACTTCTTTAGGATCAGTTAACGGAGAAACTGTAACTGAATCAGATTTTCAAGTTGCATCTAATATAACGATACAAAGATTTAAAACATTGTATGGAGAAGATTTTGATTTCTCTATGCTTGACGAAGATATTCAGTTAAGTCAAATTAAGAATGAGTTAATTGTTCAGAAATCTCTATTATCTCAAGCTCGATCACTAGGCTTAATTAATAAGACCACAAGAGAGCTTGCAAAAAAAACAGATAATGACCAATCCGGTATTTCAAATAGATGGTGGGTTTAGTGAGAATATCTATGAGGCTCAAGTTAATGCAAGCGGTCATACCAAAGAAAGCTATATCAAGCTAACAACTGATTTGCTTGCAACAGAAATTTTTAGAAAATCTTTAACTTCAGAACCTTTTTCTACTGAAGATGAAGTTATACAAATAGCAAATCTTCTTGAGCAAACGTTAAATATAGATTTCATCAAAATAGATTCTGAATCTTTACAATCTTCTATAGAAAACACAAAGGATGAGCTTGAAGAATTTTATAGTGAAAATGAATTTATGTTTTATTCAGATGAACAAAGAAAGTTTGAATATATCCTACTAACACCTGAGGACTATAAATCTAAGGTAGTTATACCAGATAATTTTATAAATGATAATTATGAGGATTACTTATCCAAAGCAGGTGAAAGAAATCAAATTCGTATTGCTCACATAATGATAGACAAAGTTAACTATGAGAATGACGGTGATGCATTTAATGCTATTCAAGAAATAGAATCGCAGTTGCTAGGTGGTGCTGGTTTCAATGAACTGGTATTAGAATATAGTGATGATCCTGTTTCAAAGGAGAATGGGGGTGATCTAGAATTTTTCTTACCTGGTGTTTTTGATGTTAAATTCGATGACGCTATAAAAGACTTAAGATTGAATGATATTAGTAAAATTGTTGAACTAGACACATCATTTCATATCATTAAAGTTACCGAATACGAGGAAGCTGAAGTTTTATCTTTTGAGGATATGAAAGAGAGTATATCTTCCAATCTAGTAAATTCTGAGTCTTTGGCTCTAATGAAGGATGATTATGATATTGCTTATGATTTAATCGATAGCAATTCTTCTATAGGCGCCATATCAAATGCCTTGTCTGCAGATATTCTTGAAAGTAACTTTGTTACTGCAAATAATTTTGTTAGTGAAAGTTTTGATTCTAGAGTAAGAGATTATATCTTCTCACCAGATACTCCAGAAAACGTACCTTTTGCAATAGACCTAGATGAAAGCATACTCGTAGTTTCTCTGAAAGAGATAAATGAATCCTCTTTAAAAAATCTTGAATCAGTATCTCTTGATGCTAATAGAATGCTCTCATCAAAAAAAGGCAAAGAAAAGCAGTTGATGCTAACAACAGAAATTGAACTATCAAAGTCTGATGGAACTCTTGATGATTTCATATCTGCATATCCGTATGTAACCAAAGATAGCTTTATTAATATCAATAGAAATTCGTCATTAATGCCTCAAGAAATCATTTTCCAGGTATTTCAACAATCTCAAGGAGATAGCGTTACTCTGTTAGCTAATAATAGTGACACTTATATTCTTGATATTATCACTGTAAATGAGCCAACTGAAGAATCTATATCAGAACTTCTTGAAGAATATAATGGTTTCTCTAAAGAGCTAATTTCAAATAAAATCTCAGAGGTTGTTAGTAGTGAGGTTTTTGACAGTGCTAATGTTAAATTAAATAATATAATTTTTACAAATGAATAAAATACTACTTTCTTTTCTATCATTAATACTTGTAATTAGTTGCTCAAAAAATATATCACCAGTTGATTCAGGTCTTGAGACACAGACATTCCATTTTGGTAATGGCTCTGAGCCACAAGGAATAGATCCTCATATTGTTACGGGTGTTCCTGAACACCACTTACTGATTGCTCTTTGTGAAGGCCTAACGACTTCAAATCCAAGAGGTGGAGAAAGCCTTGCAGGTGCTGCTGAATCTTGGGATATTAGTGATGATGGTAAAATTTATACCTTTGCTTTACAAAAAAATGGCAAGTGGTCAAATGGAGATCCTGTAACAGCTCAAGACTTTGTTTGGTCATGGAAGAGAGTTCTGACACCATCACTTGGTTCTCAGTATCCCGACATGCTTTATTATGTCCAAGGAGCTCAGGAGTATCATTCACATGATAGTTCGCAAGGGCTTGCTCAGCCATCATTTGATACAGTTGGTGTAAAAGCATTAGATGATTACACGCTTGAAGTCACACTTAATAATCCAACACCTTTTTTCTTAGGCTTGCTCAGTCACTACAGCACTTGGCCAGTTCACAAGGAAACAGTTTTAAAGCATGGCTCAATAGATGACAGGAATGGTCAGTGGACTAGACCTGGTAATTTTGTCTGTAATGGTGCATTTCAATTAAAATCATGGGAACTAAACAGTAGAATTATAGTTGAAAGAAATCCAATGTACTGGGATGCAAATTCAGTTGGGTTAAATGAAATACATTACTACCCTGTTCAAAATGTTATGACTGAAGATAGAATGTTTAGAGCAGGGCAGCTTCATGTAACCAGCACATTACCTTCTCAAAAATGTCCTGTTTATATTGAAGAAAAAAATCCTGATCTAAGAATCGATCCATATATGGGAACCTATTTTTATAGATTAAATACTAAACATCCTGTCTTGCAAGATCCTAAAGTTAGAAGAGCATTGGCATTCTCTATTGATAGAAAACAACTTGTTGATAAGGTTACCAAGTGCGGTCAAATTCCTGCTTACTCGTTTACACCCCCGGGTTCAAATGGATATGAGCCGGATACATCTATTACCTTTGATCCAGAATACGCAAAATCCTTACTTAAGGAAGCTGGTTATGATGAGGATAATCCATTTCCTGAACTTGAAATACTCTTCAATACAAATGAAGATCATAGAAAGATTGCATTAGCTATTCAGCAAATGTGGCAGCAAAATTTAGGTGTCCTAATTAAATTGGTTAATCAAGATTGGAAAGTTTATTTAAATAGAGAGATGATTGGTGACTTTGAAGTTTCTAGGGCTGGTTGGATTGGTGATTATGAGGATCCAAATACTTTTCTTGACACCCTTAGACCTAATAGAGGAAATAATAAGACTGGTTGGGCTAATTCTGAATACGATATGTTAGTGGAAAAGGCTAACGAAACTCAAGATCAGGCTAAAAGGTATGAGCTATTAAACCAGGCTGAAAGAATTCTTATTGATGAAATGCCTATTATTCCTCTTTATACCTATGTTCGCTCTTATCAGCTTTCACCTGATGTAAAAGGATACTATCCTAATTATTTAGATCATCACCATCCTAAATATATTTACTTAAAAAGAGATTAAAAAAAGTAGATGCTAGCTATTTTTATTAAAAGAGTTTTTATGGCTATTCCAGTCTTACTGGCTGTAGCTACTATGACATTCTTTTTAATTAAATTAGCACCCGGCGGTCCTTTTGATGCTGAAAAAGCAGTTTCACCTCAAGTGCTTAAAAACCTTAATGCTGTATATAATTTGGATGCATCTGAGTGGGAGCAATATACAGATTATATGTCCGGAGTTATACAGGGTGATTTTGGACCTTCTTTTAAATATCCAGGAAGATCTGTAACTGAGATGATTGCCAGTGGTTTACCAATAACTTTTGAATTAGCCATGTATGCAATACTTATTGCGCTTGTAATAGGTGTTTTGTCAGGAGTTCTCGCTGCATTAAAAAGAAATACAATGCTAGATTTTATACCTATGGCAATTGCAATGATTGGAATATGCGTGCCAACTTTTTTAATGGGCCCATTATTAGTTTTAATTTTTGGAATTCAGTTAGAGCTTCTTCCTGTTGCAGGTTGGGGTCAGCTGTCTGGAGATAAGATACTTCCATCCATAACGCTTGGCTTTGCTTATGCAGCTTATATTGCAAGATTGAGTAGAGGGGGAATGTTAGAAGTTCTGAATCAAGATTTTATAAGAACTGCTAGAGCCAAGGGTTTGACTGAAAGAATGGTAGTTATAAAACATGCAATGCAAGGTGGATTAATACCTGTTGTTTCATTTTTAGGTCCAGCAATTGCAGGCTTATTAGCAGGATCATTTGTTGTTGAAACCATATTTCAAATTCCAGGACTTGGCAGATTTTATGTTGAGGCAGCTCTAAATAGAGACTACACAATGATCTTGGGTACTACGATTTTCTTTTCAGCAATGATTGTCTTTTTCAACCTTATTTCTGATTTAGCTTCTTTGTGGTTAAATCCAAGATCAAGAGATGTCTGATGAGTAAAAATTCTTCATTATGGTCAGATGCTATATACAGATTGACACGAAACAAAGCTGCAATGATAGGTGGAGGAATACTTATAGGATTAATAGCTTGTGCTCTCTTAGCTCCATGGATTGCTCCTTATTCTTATTCATATCAAGATCTTGATTTAGGAGCATCACCTCCTTCAAGTGACCACCTGCTTGGAACAGATATACTCGGCAGAGATTTATTAAGTAGAATCTTATACGGTGCCAGAGTTTCACTTTTAGTTGGTTTTGTAGCAACAGGAGTTGCCTTGGTTATTGGTGTTTCTTGGGGAATTATTGCAGGATTTTTTGGTGGAAGAATAGATTCAATTATGATGCGAATTGTTGATATTTTATACGGTCTTCCTTTTATTATTTTTGTAATACTTCTAATGGTTATATTTGGAAGTAATCTTTGGTTATTATTTGGTGCAATCGGAGCCGTAGAGTGGCTAACTATGTCTAGAATAGTCCGTGGTCAGGTTATAGGGTTAAAAAACCAAGAGTTCGTTCTTGCTGCTAAAGCAATGGGCGTTAGTAATTTTTCAATGTTTAAAAGACATCTTTTACCAAATATTTTGGGTCCTATAGCTGTTTATGCAACTTTAACAATTCCACAAGTAATGCTGCTTGAAAGCTTCCTAAGTTTCCTTGGATTGGGTATTCAACCCCCAATGAGTAGTTGGGGAACTTTAATCAAGGATGGAGTTGAATCAATGGAAGAATATGGCTGGCTTTTAATTTATCCAGGATTAACTTTCACTATTACTTTATTTGCACTTAATTTCTTTGGTGATGGGCTTAGAGACGCCCTAGACCCTAAGACTACTGATAATTAAAAAGCCCTAATAGCAACTTTAATAATTTGTCCTGGCATAAGCTGAGAATTTTTAAAATCATTTATATCTTTGATACTTTGAATACTGACATCAAAAAGTTCAGATATTTTATATAAATTATCTCCCTGTTTAACTGAGTAAAGAATCGTTCTTTTTTTAGATTCTATATTTCTATGAATATTTTTATTGCCAATCGTTAACTGCTGTCCAAGTTGAAGATAAGATGATTTTGTTAAGGAATTTATTCTTAATAGATCTTTAATAGGAATACCATATTTTTTTGAAATATCCCATAAAGTATCCCCTTCTGAAACTATATGCATTTCATATGGAATAAAATTATTAGTTTTCATTTTACTCAATGGAATTAATAAGGTGTCATTTATAGACAGTAAATCACTCTCTATATAATTAATCTCTTTAATAATTCTTACCTCTGTATCATATTTAGTAGCTAAGCTCCAAAGATTGTCACCAGAAGACACTACATGTGATATCCAATTAATTTGATTAACATTTTCAAATGGGCTGTCAGGGTCATCAAGAAGAAAAGCTTTATCAATAGGAATATAAAAAATACTTTTATCTTTTGGTGCAGACGCCCATTTCGTATACCCAGCATTTAATTTATAAAGAAGTTCAGGTTTAATATCTAAGTACTCACTTAGAGTCATAATTTCAACTTGACCCGGTATTTCAACTTTTTGTACAACTGAATCAGTTGGAATATCTGGGAGATCAACCCCATATTTTTCTGCATTAAATACTAATTCTCTAATAGCTATATATTTTGGAATATATTCTGTAACCTGCTTTGAAAGATTCAAGGAGAAAAAATCAGTATTCAGTCCTAGTCGTTTATTCTTCCTTATTTGCCTATCAAGATATGTAGGACCAGCATTATATGCAGCTAAAGCCAAGTAGATATCATTATCAAATCTTTCAAATAAGTATTTAAAATATCCAATAGCTGCATGTGTGGACCTATAAGGATCATGCCTGTCTTCAGACCACCAAGTTTTTTCTAAATTAAAGAGTCTTCCAGTTTTTGGCATAAATTGCCAAAGGCCAACTGCACCAGATGGAGAAATGGAGAAGGGGTCATAGTTACTTTCTATAAATGGAATAAATGCTAGTTCTACAGGCAAATCCGCTGCCTCTAGTTCTTGAACTACATAATAAATAAAATAATATGATTTGTTTAGATAGTCATTAAACTTATCAATATCTTTTATATGATTATTCATAAACAGCAAAGCTTGATCGTTAATAACTATTTCTGAATCTTGTAATGACTTATTTACAATATATTCCCAAATATTTTTAGGAGGCTCTTCTTGAAATGGCTGCTTTATTTCATCAACTGCAAGCGTTGGAGTTAATTCATCATTAATATCAACAGGGGTGCTTAAACTTGTAATTTGACAGCCTGCAAGTAAACACAATGATAATATAACTAGAAATTGTCTTTCCATTGTCTTAACGCCTTAAATATTTCATCTTCATGATTTGATGTATTGAATTGCTTAACTACACTATTTTGAACTTCCCTAGCATGGCACCTTAAAAAAGGGTTTACCTCTAGTTCTAATTCAAGTGTTGTGGGTAATGTTGGAATTCCTTTATTTAATAGATCTTGTACATCATTATATCTTGAAATTAGCTTTTGATTAAGAGGCTCAACCTCCATAGCAAATTTAAGATTTGATTGTGTGTACTCATGTCCTGAATATATTTTTGTATTTGCAGGAAGGGATTTCAATTTTAAAATAGATTCATGCATCTGTTCAAATGTTCCCTCAAAGACTCTTCCGCATCCAGATGAAAATAGAGTATCGCCACAAAATAGAACTGGGTTTCCATTGTTTTCACTAAAAAAAGCAATATGGTCAAGTGTATGTCCCGGGATCTCAATAATCTTAAAATCTATCCCAATTACACTAAATAAATCCCCATCCCTTAATTGCTTATTAATACTGGGGATATTATTTACGGGACCATAGACATTTACATTCCTAAATTTAAGCATATCCTCTATGCCACCTGTATGATCAAAGTGGTGGTGCGTAATCAATATAGCGTCTAAGTTGAGGTCATTTTCCTTCAAATATTTAATGGTTTTATGTGCTTCTCCAGGATCAATAACAATTGACCCTTCATTAGTTGTGGCTAACCAAATATAATTATCGTTAAATGCCTTAATTGGTTCAATATTAATCATATATGAATTCTAAATTAATTTTATGAAAACAGTAAATATTTATACAGATGGAGCTTGCAGAGGAAACCCTGGTCCAGGAGGTTGGGGTGTATTAATAGAGTTTGGAGATGTTGCTAAGGAGTACTTCGGCGGAAGCAAAGAAACTACTAATAATCAAATGGAGCTCAGGGCTGCAATAGAAGGTTTAAATGCATTAAAAGAATCATGTGATGTTAATTTAACTACGGATTCTAAATACGTTATGCAGGGTATCACTTCATGGATATCGAATTGGAAAAAAAATAATTGGAAAAATTCAGCTAAAAAAGATGTAAAAAATAAAGATTTATGGATTGAGTTAGATCAAGCTGTATCCAAGCATAATGTAAAATGGAATTGGGTTAAAGGCCATTCAGGCCATAGAGAAAATGAAATAGCTGATCAACTAGCAAACAAGGGGATAGATAACCTTTAAAAATTATGGCAAAAAAATATATTATTCTTGATACAGAAACCACTGGTCTTCATGTAAAAGAGGGGCATAGAGTTATAGAGATTGGTGCGGTTCTGCTTAATGATCGACAAAAATCAGAGGATCACTTTCATACCTACTTAAATCCAATGAGGTTAATTGATGATGAGGCAACTCAGGTTCATGGAATAACTAATGAAGATCTAAATGATAAGCCTTTATTTGAAGATATTGCCGAGGAATTCTTAGAATTTGTAGATGGCTCGACGCTAGTTATACATAACGCACAGTTCGATGTTGGTTTTTTAGATAATGAACTAAAGCTTGCATCATCAACATTTCCAAAGCTTGAAGACATTTGCACTATTGAAGATTCGTTACAAATGGCTAGAGATATGTTTCCTGGGCAAAGAAATACGCTTGATGCACTTGTTACAAGATTTGGTATTAAGGGTTATGACAGAGAGCTGCATGGCGGCTTAAAGGATGCAAATATTCTTGCTGATGTTTACCTTCATTTGACTGGTGGACAAAAAAAGTTTGAATTTATTTCATCTAACGATATGAAATCTATTAACAATCAATCTAAAGATAATGATTTTTTAGTTAAAGATTTCGATTTAAAAAAAATAATTACAAGTGATAATGAAATAAATGAACATGAAAAAATGCTATCTGACATGCACGAAAGAACGTCAGTTGAACCTCTATGGAGAAAAAATCAATGAAAAAAGTAGTTACAAGATTTGCGCCAAGTCCAACAGGAACTCTTCATATAGGAGGCGTTAGAACTGCATTATTTAATTATGTTTATGCCAAACAAAACGATGGGCTATTTTTAATTCGAATCGAAGACACTGACAAGGAGAGATCTACTAAAGAGTTTGAACAAAATATTTTAGACAGCCTCAATTCAATTGGTTTATGTCCTGATTTAGATCCCATAAATCAATCTCAAAGAAATGATATTTATAAAGCTGCTGCTCAAAAATTAATTGACTCAAATCAAGCCTATTATTGTGACTGTTCTGTTGAAGAGCTTGATCAGATGAGAGCAGAACAACAATCAAAAGGATTAAAGCCTCAGTATGATGGTCGATCAAGAAACAAAAATTTACCAAAGTCTGAAAAAACCGTTCTAAGACTAAAAACCCCTTTAGATGGTGAGGTTATTGTTAAAGATCATGTTAGGGGTGATATCGTCTTTAGTAATTCTGAGTTAGATGACCTTATAATCCTTAGAAGTGATGGAAATCCAACTTATCACTTATGTAATGTTGTTGATGACTATGAGCAGGGTGTCACTACAGTTATAAGAGGAGAGGACCATATAAGCAATACTCCAAGACAGATTCATATCCAAAATGCATTGGGGTATCCAGGGTTAGAGTATGCTCACTTACCGCTAGTACTTGGAAGTGATAAAAAGAGGCTTTCTAAACGACATGCAGCAACAAGCCTTAAAGAATATAAAGAATTGGGGTATTTGGATTCTGCTATTTTAAATACCTTAGCAAGATTAGGATGGTCTAGAGGTGAGAAAGAAGTATTTTATTTAGAAGATTTAATTAAAGAATTTAATATTAAAGAAGTTCAAAAAGCTGGAGCCATCTTTGATATCACAAAACTAGATTTTTTAAACTCTCAACATATGGCTAATTTGGGTTTAGAAGAATTTATTGATCATCTTAAGCCTTTTCTTGAATCCAGAGATATAGATGTTAACTCTCATCCCAAAAAAGAAATACTAATAGATGCAATGAGATCATCTGCGCATAATCTTGAAGGAATTGCTTTAAATTTAGTGTGTTATTTTCATGATATTAATGAATATAATCAAAAGGCAGTAGACAAATTTATAGGGTCCTCTAATGAGACTTTGGTTGACTTAAAAGAAAGACTTATAAATCTAGATGATTGGAATGAAGATAGTATAGATAAATTATTAGTTACTTACAGAGAGGAAAAACAGCTTTCTGTACCAAAGGTAAACCAACCTTTAAGAATTGCGCTCACAGGCTCTACTAATTCACCTTCATTAGGAATGACATTAGCTCTATTTGAAAAAGAAGAGGCAATTTCAAGAATTGAAAAACTTATTAATGTTATTTAGATAGGTACTCATAGAAATTTATTAGATCTTTTTTTACAACATCTTTTTTTATAAGAGCATTTATAGAGTATTCAAATTTAACATCTTTTATTTCTGATATTTTTACTTTTTTAAGGTTTGCTTTTGTCAGAGTGTTGTCATCAAGAAATGAAATACCCATTCCCATTTCTATCATAGCTAAAGCAGCAGAATAGGAATCTGATTTAGATACAAAATTCATTTCTATATTATTTTTTATAAAATAATTCATAACACTTTCATCAGAGTAAAGAGACAGCAGGTTAGTAATTGCTATAAGGGGATATTCCGTAAGATCATTAATATTTACTAAAGACGGAAGGTTAAAAGATACAGGTGAGGCTACTTTGTGCACACCTTTTTTTAAAACTACGGAATCAATATTATTTTGCTCTTTAGCATTAAAACAAATCGTTATGTCAATATCAGGCTTATACCTATCCTCAACAAGGTCAATGCTATTGAGGTTAATTAAATTAAAACGCGTAGATTGGTTTTCTTTTAAATAATTATTAATAATCTTAGGGACTATGGTTTCTGCTAACGATGGGGTTGTGCCGATATTGATATAGTCAAAAGATCTCGATTTATATGTATTAGCAATGTAGTTAAAATTTTTAAGCTGATTAGTCACCAATGACGCATATTCAAACAATTCATTTGCCTCCACAGTAGGATGTAGTTTTTTACCTTTTCTTAAGAAAAGCTTGAATCCAAGATTTCTTTCAATCCCTGCCAGAGTTTTACTTACAGACGGTTGAGAGATTTGAAGTTTTTCTGCAGCGCCCGACATAGAGTTATTTTTATAAACTTGATAAAAAATTTCTATTTGTTTTGAACTTAACATATATAACCTAGAGTTATATACATATTAAAATAAAAATACATTATTTGCTAGACATAAAAATGACTTAAGTACTATACTCTTAGGAGTTAACAATTAAATTTAGGGGATAAATTCATGTTAAAAAAATTACTATTTATATTTCCATTAGTTATATCAACTAATGTTTTTTCACAAGATGAGGCGGTTGATTCTGACGTCGAAGAGGTCGTAACTGTTGGTTCGCAAATAAAAGGAGCCAAAATTTCAGGAGCTCTTCCTGTTTCTATTCTTACAGCAGATGACATTGATGCATTGGGTGTAGAGGATGGTACAGAGTTATTAGAAAACTTAGCAGAACAAGGCCTAAATTACTTCACAGAAGCCGAATCAGATTCAGGTGGTGTTAACTCAGCTAGGGGTGATGTTGGAGCTTATAACATTAGAAATATGGGTGTTGGTAACACTCTTACATTATTAAATGGTAGAAGGCTTGTAACTAATGCGGGTTATCAAACAGAGTTACTTGGTGGTGACTATGTACCTACAATGTCAGTGAATTCAAACTTAATACCAACAATGGGCCTTGATAGGGTTGAGCTCCTTAAAGATGGTGCTTCAGCTATATATGGAGCTGATGCTGTTGCTGGCGTAGTTAATAATGTTATTGCTTCAGATTATGTAGGTTTTGATATCTCTTATCGACAACAGAGCTATGATCATTTTGCAGCTGAAGATGATAGATTAGCTATAAAGTATGGTGTTGATCTAAATGATGGTGCTACAAATGTTTCAGTTATGTTTGACTACTATGATAGAGATGCGATTAAAGCTAGTGAAGATTCAAGATGGGGTGACTCAGATCATAGAAAATTAATCCCTACAGATTCTCTTTGGGCGAATGACAGTTCATTTAATAATTTATACTCAGGAAAGTGGGCGCAGCTGGATATGGTTGGGAAATCATCTTATTCAGATAGTGCTGGTGAAATACAAATTGTTCCCGCAGGCGATGCTAAGTGTTTAGTCGATACAACATACGGAACATGCCTTGCGATTGATACAACTAGTTTTGCAGATTATTATATTAATCCTGGTCAAGTTAGAGACTATAGAGGTAGCTTACAAAGGGATAATCTTTTTGTTTTTGTAAATCACGAAATGTCTAATGGTAAAGAGCTATTTGCCGAAATAGGTAGATATACCTCAGACTATTCAAGGCTTAAAGAGCCTGCAGGTGATTTTTCTGTTGCTCTTCTTGAGCTAGGATCTGATTACTATTGGTCAAATATATTAGGAATTACAGCTGATAATATTGCTTCTCAGGAAGCAGCTAATGCAAAACTTATAGCAGATGGTAAGTCACCTAAGTCTATCAAAACTAATATAAGAATTGATAACTGGAGACCTGATATTGGGCCAAGGGTAATTAATGTAGAAAAAGAAACATATAGGTATCTTCTTGGTATACGAGGTACAACTGATTCAGGATGGGATTGGGAATCTGCTTATTTATATTCAGAAGCTGAAACCAATGATGTAACTGATAACAGATTATCAAATTCATTACTTCAAGCAGGTCTTAATGATTCTACAAGTAATGCAATTAATATATTCTCTTCAGATGTGAAAACAGCTTTATCTCCTGCAATTGTAAGTGTTTATAGAAATGATGTAAGCACATTAAGCTCTATTGATTTTAAAGCAAGCCATCCAGAGGTTATGACTCTTCCTGCAGGGCCAGTTGGCATGCTTGTAGGTGTTGAGTACAGAAAAGAGACTTATGACGAGGATAGAGATCCAAGGCTAGATGGAACAATACAATTCACTTCAGCAGTTACAGGATATGGTCCTCCTTTTGTAGCAGATGTTCTTGGGTCAAGTCCGACTGTAGATACATATGGAACAAGATCGACATTATCAATGTTTGCTGAAATGTTAATACCTATTTCTGAAAAAATAAATGCTCAAGCTGCGGTAAGACATGAAAACCCAAATGACACAGATGAATCTACTGTTGGTAAGTTCGCCGTTGGTTGGGATGTCAGTGATGATTTATTAATCAGAGGGTCTGCATCGACTTCATTTAGAGTGCCTAACTTAATCCAACAAAATCAAAAATTTGTTCCAAGACAGGGATCTAATACTGATGCAGTTGGTAAATATGTTGGAGCAAACAAACCATTGGATGACTCATATTCAATGCAAAGCTTTAGATTGCTGAACCCGAATTTGAAACCAGAAACATCAACGAATACTTCTATTGGTTTTGTCTACTCACCATCAGCTGTTGATGGCTTTACGATGACATATGACAATTGGGAGATAGAAAAAGAAGATACAATTGTTCTTCTTGGAAGAAATAACAGATTGGTAGAAGATTTGATGTTGAGATTAGAGCATGGGCCTAATAATTGTTCTGCATTTAGTAACCCTAATGTATTAAGAGATCAAGACGCTGGTTATACTGATGAAGAAGTAGCTTTATTTACTGCTAAAGGTGTTTGTCCTGCAGGAGAAGCTCAAATTGTATATGATCCATATGCCAATGCTGCTACAAGAAAAATAGCTGGTCAGGATATAGGTCTTTACTATGACATAGACACTGATTTCGGTAGATTCAAACTATCTGCAAATTATTCTAAAACAGATGAGTTTACTCAAGAACCTACTGCTGGTTATACAAAACTTAAAGAAGCACAAGATAGTGGTACATTCCCTTTAAGCATTGCTCTTAGCGGTTTTGGTGACCTAGCTAAACAAGATGGAAATTATGTTGAGAAAACATCAATTAAAGGAACTTACACTATTGGTGATTGGGGTGTACAAATTACATCGCTAACAAAAGGTGATTTCTATCACTCACAAGAAACTAAGTCTGATGGTACAAGATATGTTTTACCTGAGATGACAACAATGAATGTATCTGTTTATTATAAATTTGATATTGCTGGCAATAAAGCAAGAATTAAATTTGCTGTTAAAAATATTGAAGATGAAAGAGCTCCGTTAGCAGATAGATTCTATGGATTCTTTGCTGATGCTCATCAGGATATGGGTAGAAACTCATATATTGATTTCAAGGTTTCATTTTAGTATTTAAGGTTTTAAAAAAGGGAGTTTCAACTCCCTTTTTTTAAAAAAAGATTACTATAAGCTATGCCTGCATATAAAAATAAAGGGTTTTTTATTGGCCTATTTGCATTTGCTCTAGTAATTTTTTCTGGTTTGAATGGTTTTATACCATCAAGCTTAGCAGAGTTAGATGGAAATTCATTTGAGACTACCAAGGATGTAATTGTAGTAAATAGTATTTCTGCATGGTTTGTATTTGGCGTTCTTTTATTAATGGCAATATGGTGGGCAACAGAAGCTCTTCCAGTTGCAGTCACAGCACTTCTTCCTCTTGCATTATTCCCTCTTCTCAATGTTGTAGATTTTCAATCAGCAGCCGATCCATATGCTAATAAAAATATATATCTTTTTTTGGGTGGCTTTATATTAGCCTTAGGTATTGAAAGTTCAGGTCTTCATAAAAGAATGGCATTGAGAATGATAGTATCTGTAGGGTCATCAGGAGCAGCTTTGGTTGGCGGCTTTATGCTTGTTGCAGCCATTCTAAGTATGGTAGTAATGAATACTTCTACAACTCTAATGCTTCTTCCAATAGGGCTTGCAGTTTGTACTGTAGTAGCAACAACAATTCCGAATATATCTTTAGAACAACAAAAATATTTTGATACAGCTTTAATGTTAGGTATTGCATATGCGGCAACAATTGGTGGGATGTCTACAATTATTGGCACCGCACCAAACTTAGTATTTGTTGGTTTTATGGAAGAGCAATACGGTGTAAAAATTGATTTCTTTAGCTGGATGAAATTAGGAGTACCTGTTGCAATAGTAATGCTATTTTCAGCATGGGTCATCCTTACTAAAATTATATTTCCAACCAGCTTTGATTCATCGATTGAGACTAAAGAAAAGTTAAATAAGATGCTTGAGGATTTAGGGCCTTTAACCAAGGATGAAATAAAGATTGCAGTTATTTTTGGATTGGCAGTCCTGGCTTGGATTAGTAGCCGTTTAATTAGAGAAACTACAGGAATTGGTATTGAAGATGCAGGTGTAGCTATTATTGTATCTATTTTATTATTCATGGTTCCATCTTCTAATAAAAAAAATGATTTAATGCAGTGGGATAAAACTTCTAAACTTCCATGGGGTCTATTAATTTTATTTGGTGGTGGCTTGTCCTTAGCCGCTCAAGTTTCAGGAACAGGCCTTGGAATATGGATTGGGCAGGGTTTAACAGTCCTAAAAAGTGTACATCCTTTGGTTTTAATTTTTGCAGTCGCAACACTAATAATTTTTTTAACTGAAATGACTAGCAATGTCGCAACTACAAGTACTTTTCTTCCAGTTATAGGAGCTTTAGCAATAGCTATTGGTGCTATACCAGTTTCATTAACAATACCTGTGTGCTTAGCAGCAAGTTGTGCATTTATGTTACCTGTTGCAACTCCTCCAAATGCAATAGTTTATGGATCAGGTAAATTTACTATTGCTACTATGATGAAAGCAGGTTTTGCTTTAAATATTATTGGTATATTTGTAGTTAGCTTGTTCTCTTATTATTTAGCGCCGATTTTATTTTAATGAAAAACATCATTTTTCTTTTTACATTAACTCTATGTTTGGTTACTAGGTCAGCTAGTTATATTGATTATGTCTCTCCTTATCATCCTGTTGTTGGTGATAGCGGTATGGTTGTATCTCAAAATAGACTTTCATCTGATATTGGCATTGAAATATTAAAC
The DNA here is from genome assembly GCA_000384935.1 of gamma proteobacterium SCGC AAA076-P13. Lineage (GTDB taxonomy): Bacteria > Pseudomonadota > Gammaproteobacteria > Magnimaribacterales > D2472 > SCGC-AAA076-P13. The sequence goes on from ARRA01000002.1 coordinate 272,219, forward strand.
AAAGGCGGCAATGCAGTTGATGCAGCTGTTGCTGTAGGATTTTCATTGGCTGTAACACTTCCTAGGGCAGGAAACCTTGGCGGGGGAGGGTTTATGCTAGTTTATATTAAAGAAATGGATGAAGTTTTTTTTATAGATTATCGAAGTCAGTCTCCCTTAAATGCAAACCTAAAGGATATCTTTCAAAAATATAACTTACCCAGAGATTACAAAAAAATAGATTTTAATATTGTAAAAGAAGGCTATAAAGCGTCTGCTTTACCAGGGACAGTTGCAGGACTTCTTGATGCTCATGAGGATTTTGGAAATCTTTCTCTTGAAGAAATCTTAGAGCCAGTTATTAGGCAAGCCAAAGAGGGAATAATAGTTACTTATGATTTAAACAAAGCTATTGAAAGCACACCACAACTTTTAAAAGACGTAGAATCTAAACGTATTTATCTACCCAATGGAAAACCTATAGAAGTTGGAACTAGAATGTTTAGAAATGATTTAGCTAAGACTTTTGAAATTATTGCTAAAAATGGAAAAGATGGTTTTTACAAAGGGGAGATAAGAGATAAGTTTCTCAAGGCAATGAATGAAAATGATGGTTTTTTTTACAGAATCTGATTTTAGAAATTATAAAATTAATAGTGGCGCTCCTCTAATGAGTCCTTATAGAGATAGTTTGGTTATTACTGCAGGCCCTCCTTCTGGCGGTGGTGTTGTTTTGTTAACCTCTTTAAATATTCTCAATAACTTTAATTTTAAAAAGGATGAAAGCAACTCTACATCTACTTATCATTTGTTAGCTGAGGCATTAAGAAGAGGGCATAATAATCGATCACATCATGTTGGTGACCCATCATTTTACAGGGTACCGATTGACCAGTTGCTTTCTAAAAAAAGAACAAAAGAATTTATTAAAGACATAAGCTCAAAAAAAGCTACTCCTAGCTCAAAAGTAAAACCTCTAAGAGTTCTAAATGAAAGCAGAGATACAACTCATTACTCAATAATTGATAAAGACGGTAATGCAGTTTCAAACACCTATACTCTTGGTTATTCATTTGGATCTGGCGTAACCATTCCTGGAACTGGAATACTTATGAATAATCAAATGAATAATTTTGCATACCGTTATGGAGATAGCTCTGTCGACGGTAGAGCTGGAAGTCCAGGGAACCGATATGAGCCTGGCAAAAGGCCAATGAGTACGATGGCGCCCTCGATGGTTTTTAATAAAGAAGGGCAGTTAATACTAATTACCGGATCACCTGGTGGATCTTATATACCAGCGGCAATTTTGAGAGTGATATCAGGAGTAATTGATTTTGATCTTAATATAGGCAGTGCAACCATGTTGCCAAGAATTCATAAAGATTGGCCTTATAAAGGCTTGGACTATGAAACAACCATAAGCGCAGATATCATCTCGAACTTAAACGCAATCGGCCATAATCCAGAGCCCAATAAAACAATGGGAAGCACACAAAGTATTCATATAGTAAATGATGTCAGATATGGTTATGCTGACTTGAGAAGACCTGGCGCTGCTGTTTCTGCTCAATAATTAATTCTTTCTATAGTCCAGTGGCGGCTTTCTATCACCAAGCAATGCTTTGTATTGAAAGTCTTTGCCAACTCTATTTTCTAGCTCAGATTGTGCCTTTAATATTAATGTTTGATCATTAAATATATCAATTGCAGTTGAGGCAATGGTTTTAGCAGCAAGTTCAGCACCTTTTATCCCAATTGATGTCCCACCAGACGCAACTGCTTGCCATGAATGAGCGGCTGTTCCAGGAACCCAGGTCGCTGTTCTTATTCCAGCAGTAGGAACTAGCCAACTTACATCACCAACATCTGTTGAACCATAGCTATGTGATGTTTGATACGGCTGAATTAATTCCTGCGACCCAATCTCATATGATGGCTTAACAAAAGTTTTATAAATAGTTTTAGCATATTCATTTTCTTCTTTTGAATATGAAATACCGCCATGCATTTTAAGGTTAGAAAACATAACTTCTTGAATTGCACCATTTGGTAATAAAGAATAGTTTCCATGCATAACTTCATAACTCATTGAAGTTTCTGTACCCTCAGCTGCACCTCTTGCTGTCTTTACAACCCTTTCAAATAACTCTTCAACCATTTGCATTTCTGGATTTCTAACATAGTAATAAACTTCAGCAAGGTCAGGCACCACATTAGGAGCAAGTCCGCCCTTAGTAATAACATAATGTATTCGAGACTCTTGGGGTATATGCTCTCTCATCATATTCACCATCATATTCATAGCTTCAACACCATCCAAAGCAGACCTTCCCAACTCAGGCGACCCCGCTGCATGAGCTGATATACCTTTAAAAGTAAACTTAGCTGATTTATTAGAATTTGAAGATTTTGGATTTGCAGAATTTACGCCATCTGGATGCCAGTGAAGAACTACATCAACATCTTCAAACAATCCTTCTCGTGCCATATAAACTTTACCAGAACCTCCTTCTTCTGCTGGTGTTCCATAAAATCTAACTCTACCTTCAATATTATTTTCTTCTAACCACTCCTTTATACTCACTGCAGCCCAAGCAGACGCAGCTCCAAATAAATGATGACCGCATGCATGACCAGCCCCAGTTTCATTATCAACAATCTCTTTAAACGGTGAATTGGTTTGAGCTAATCCAGGTAAGGCATCAAACTCTCCCAAGATTGCTATGACAGGGCCTTTAGATCCATACTCAGCAGTAAATGCTGTAGGAATACCAGCTACAGATTCTTTTACTATAAATCCTTCTTTCTTTAAAGCGTCTGCAAGAAGTTGAGAGCTTTGTGTTTCTTGATAACCAAGTTCTGCATTGCTCCATATCTGCATTGCGATATTAGAGAAATGCTTTTTATGTTTTTGAATGCTTTCATCTACCGAAGCAGACATATTTAGCGTTAGTGAAAATACAACTATGAAACTAAATACTTTCCTTTGTATGTTATTTTTTTTCCAACCCATTCTTCTTCCCCCATGCTTTTAATAATTTCTTTATCTTTAGATATTAGTACTTTTCGATTCTTTTGGAAATCCTCACCATAAATAACCACTTTCATATCTTTATCTACATCTTTAAAAATTGTATAACCAAGAATGACGGCTTCTCCATTGTTTTGTGTTGACATCTCTACTGGGTGCTCAATTAAAGCAGCCTGCTCAGTAACATCCTTTGAGGTAAATTGCATTAATGGTTCTTTGGCCCATAAAGCAAATGCCTGTTTTGTCATCATGCCCGAGACACCTGTAACCAAACCAATATTTAAATGATTATTTCTTATTTCTTTAAGCATTTTTACTGTTGAGTGAATCATATAGTTATTAAGAGGACCGCCTGCAAAAGACATTCCGCCTGTAACAGTTTTAATATCATCTGATTTGAGGTTTAAAGAGTCAGTAAACATTTGAACTGCAATGGGAAAGCAGCTGTATAGTTCATAAATATTTGGTTGTATTCGATGGTCTTTACAAATATCTTTAATAAATTTTGCAGCAAGATCTAATCCAGTTGATTGAGTTAATTCTGGTCTTTGGATTGGAGCAATCATGTGATTGGTTTCAGATGAGGCAAGAGGGTAAACTCTTTTATCTTTAGGAATATTAAGTTTATCTGCAAGGTCTTCACTGCATATTATCATTGCTGAGGCCTGATTTACATTCCAGCTCGTGCAATGAAATTTATTATATGGAAGAGCTTGTAAAGGATTTTCTTTACTTACCTGTTTTATATCTTCTGAGGATTTTTTGCTATCAATCCAGCCATCGGAATTATTTGCAGCTATTTCAGAAAATTCAGCGTACATATGGCTAATCTTCTCTCTATGTTCTTCTAAAGATAGTCTATTTTTTTTCCTATACGCAGTTTCTAGAATTGCATAATAGCCAACAGCCATTAACCCAAGTTCATCTTGCTCTTCTTTGGTCTGAAGTTCGTCTGATGCTTTAACATAAAAATCAGGATTGATATTTAGTTCAGTTTCTATAAATTTTTTATTCTCTTTTAAAGCTAAAACTTTCTTATATCTTGCTTCACCTCCTACTATTAAAGATGCTTCAATTTTTCCATGCGCAATATCATCACATGCAGAATTTATAAGATTTTGTTGAAGAACTCCAATTTTAGTTACGCTTGTTACTGCAGATTTAATACCATTTCTTTCTGCTATCCATTTACCTGGATCTCTATACTTCCAATATCCTTTAGGGACTTGTACCTGATCAATGTAATCAACTATTGAATTATTTGTAGAATCAACTATTGCTGCTTTTGTAGCTTTCTCCATTAAAATTAAAGCTTCATCTAATTCATCAAATGAGCCTTTTTGTTGAATTGATCCAATACCAATTACAACTGGTATTCTCATTTTTTACCAATACCCCAGTAGTTATATCCTGCAAATTTTGGAGTGCTGGGGATATACATCTTATCTAATGACTCAAATGAGAAGCCTGCATCTGTGATAAGTTTTTGGATATCTCTATTAAGATGGCATCCTCCTGCTATCTTGCCCCAAAAAGGATCTATTCTATTTTGCCACTTTGATATTTTTTTATCCGGAGCTAGGCCATGCTCACAAAATATTAATCTGCCATCATCTTTTAAAACTCTCCACATTTCTTTGTTAGCTATCGCAACATTAGGAATAGTGCACATAGTGTATGTAACTAAAACAGTATCAAAAAAATTATCTGGGTAGGGGATTGATTCAGCACTTCCAATGACAAGCTCAATAGAAGCTTTACTATCATTTGCTAACTCTTTGGCAAGCTCTATAAGCTCATGTGATGGATCGATTCCAATAACTTTATCTATTTTATCTGAGTTGTAAAAGGGTATATTAAGGCCAGATCCAATTCCAATATCTAAAACCTTGCCTTTTGCTAAAGGAACAACCTTTTGTCTTTGATAATTTATTGGCTTAGAGCCACATGCGCAGTTTAAAAATTTTGGAAGAATATATTTATCATATAAACCCAAAATTATTCTTCTTCAATTTCATAAAGAGGCATAGCCGCTGTATTAAAGCCTGCATCTACATAGGTAATTTCTCCAGTTACTCCGCTTGCATAATCAGAGCATAGAAACGCTGCAACATTTCCAACTTCTTCTGTTGTTACGGTTCTTCCTAGTGGAGCTCTTGCAGAATGCTGGCTTAACATCTTTCTAAAGTTTTTAACGCCTGAGGCAGCTAAAGTTTTAATTGGTCCTGCTGATATAGCATTTACTCTTACACCATCTCTACCCATTGATGCTGCAAGAAATCTTGTATTAGCTTCTAAGCTAGCTTTAGCTAGACCCATAACATTGTAGTTTGGCATTGTTTGCATAGCACCTAAATACGTAAGTGTTAAAAGAGCAGAATTATCATTTAGCATTGGCTTTGCTGCTTTAGCAAGGGCAGTAAAGCTATATGAACTTATATCATGAGCAATCTTAAAACCTTCTCTAGTTGTAACATCAACAAAATTACCTTCTAGTTGATCTGCTGGAGCAAACCCAATAGAGTGCACAAGTCCATCAAAAGTATCCCAATGCTTTTTAAGCTGTTCAAATGAGTTATTAATTGATTCATCTGATGAAACATCAGATTCAATTAAGATTGAAGACCCATATGATTCAGCAATTGGTTTAAGATTTTTAAGAAGTCTTTCATTTTGATATGTAAATGCAAGCTCAGCACCTTCTCTATACATAGCGCTAGCGATTCCTGCGGCTATAGAGTATTTATTGGCTAGACCTGAGATTAATATTTTTTTATTTTTAAGTAACATGTTTAGTATTTAGTAATTGGTTATAAGTATTGTAAAAGAATATTTATTTTTTTAATGCAATAATTTTTTATAATTTATGTTTTATGTAAACATACAATATTTTTATAATTAAATATTAATATTGTTAATGCACAAAAAAAATTAAAAAATTAGTAGTATTTTAATTAATTTATATGTAACAATTGCAGGGCTTAGTTATTTGAGACCATTTTGTGTGGTTTTTAATGACTACTTATTAATTTTAACTACAGGGGAAATGTATGTTTAAGAAAGAAAATTACCTACTAGCTTTACTAGCTTTAACGTTAGGTTCATTTAACACTTCAGTCTTTGCTCAAGATGATGCAGCAGATGATGTTGAAGAAGTCATTACTACAGGTACAAGAATTAAATCTGATGGATTTGAAGCTGTAAGTCCTGTTGCTGTTGTTTCAGCTACTGACATTAAAAAAACTGGTTTAGTAAGAATGGAAGATGTTCTTAACCAAATGCCTCAAATAGAAACTGCTAATACAAGTTTCGAGCCTTCTGGTGAGACTGGGACAGCATCCTTAGACTTAAGAGGTTTGGGTGGGGCAAGAACACTAACGCTAATTAATGGCCGAAGAATGCAGCCTGGTAGTATTTGGAGTGAAGATGCTGACATAGGTCAAATCCCTGTTGCACTAATAGAAAGAGTTGATGTTTTAACTGGTGGAGCTTCAGCTGTTTACGGTTCTGATGCTGTTGCTGGTGTTGTAAACTTTGTAACTAGAAAAGTTAATGGTTTAGAAGTTTCTTTATCTAAAGGTGGCTATAGACATGACAATGATGGAAAAAATCTTGTTGTACCATTATTAGATGCTAAAAGCTTTGATTATCCTACTGGAACTGCTAATGATGGAGATACCGATAACATATCTATAGTTATGGGTTCAGACTTCCAGAATGGTGCTGGTAATGTAACTATGTATTTACAAAGATCTGAAAATCAAGGCGTATTCAATATTGATCGTGATTATGCAGCATGTGGCTTAAGCACTTCTGGAACTTCGTGTGGTGGTTCGTCTAATACTATTGTTCCTCATTTTGATATTTATCCGATACTTGAAGCTGCTGATGGAACAACGTTCACATCATATGATCAAGAATTTTGGTCTGAGTTAACTGCTGACGGTTCAGTAGTTGATGATACTGGAACAAGATATAACTATGCAGCTGTAGCACAATTAATGAACCCTTCTAAAAGACAATCTACTGGAGCTATTGGTGAATTTGAAATTGAAGGTGTTGGAACAGCATACGCAGAAGTAAACTACAGTTCATTTAATACAAATGCAGGTATTGCTCAATCTGGAACATTCTTCAATGACGAATATCAATTATTATTTGATAACGCAAGTATGCCTCAGGCTTGGAAAGACTCTGTTGATAACGCATTTATTAACGGTTCTAAGTACTCTGACGGCGGAATGGTAAAAGGAGAAGAATACTGTTCAGATCCTACTGATGCTACAACATGTGGTACTTGGGTTGGTTATGCTACTTATGTAGGTAAAAGGAATGTTGAAGGCGGACCTAGACAAGACCATATTGCAGTAGATGCAGGAAGAATGGTCATGGGTCTTAAAGGTGATGTTGGTTATAAAGATTGGGAATATGATGTTTCTATGCTTTATGGAAAAACTAACTCAAGCTCATTCTACTTAAATGACTTTAGTGCACCAAAATTAGTTGATGCAATAGAAGGTGGAACAGCTATTACTGACTATAACGTATTCACCTATCAAGGCGTCACTGCTGCTATGGCAGCTGGAGTTGGTATTACTGGTTCTATGAAAGGTCAAAACGAAATTGAGTCATTTAATGCTACCGTTACAGGTACAACAGAATTGCAAGTTCCAGGTGCCCCTGCTCCTGTGTCATTTGCAGCTGGTTACTCAACTACTGACAAAACATACAGCAGAACTCCTGACTCAGCATATGAAGAAGGTTTACTATTAGGATTTGGTGGAGCTGTAAAGCCTGTATCAGGTACTATTTCTGTAGATGAATTTTATGGAGAGGCTGTTATACCTGTTCTTGATAATTTAACTGCTGACGTTGCTTTTAGATCATCTGACTATAACCTAAGTGGCAGAAGCGATACTGCTCGTTTAAGTTTATCTTATCAACTTAATGATATGGCTAAATTTAGAGTTGGTTTCAATACCGCTGAAAGAGCACCTACTGTAGCTAATTACTTTATTCCTGAGAGTCAAAGTCTTTGGACTGGAGATGATGCGTGTGCAGGAGATGCTCCTACATACACTCAAGCTCAATGTGCAAACACTGGAATGACAGCTGCACAATATGGAAATGTTACAAAAAGTCCTGCATCTCAGTATTACAACAGAGGTGGCGGTAATCTTAACTTAATACCAGAAGAGGCTGAGACTACAACTTTAGGTGTTGTTTTAGACTTACCTGCTGGCATTACTGCTTCAGTTGACTATTGGGCAATTTCAATGGAAAAAGCTATTGGTTCTGTTGATGAGGAAACAATCATTGAAGTTTGTGCTACTCAAGGAATTCTTTGTAGTGCTATTAACAGAAGTGCTGGTGGTAGTTTATGGCTAACTGGTGGTTATGTAGAAAATAAGTCACAAAATATTGGTGAAAAAGAGTGGGAAGGTATAGACATTGTTGCTAAAGGTGATTTTGATGTATTTAATGGCTCTATGTCTGTAAATTCTACAGTTACTTATTTAATGACTAAAGAAACAACATTACTTCCTGGAGTGGAAGCAACAGTTACTGATTGCGTAGGAGTTATTAGTAATAAATGTTACCCATCTCCTGAGATTAGAACAAACACAAAAGTTGGTTTTACAACTGGTGATGCTTGGTCTGTTCAAGGAACTTTAAGAACCATGTCCGGAATTGATAATGAATACGAAGCTGATACTATCACTCAAGCTGAAGTTGAAGATATGTATTACCTAATAGATGTTAATGCTACTTATGACATTAATGAAAATATGGGTGTTTCATTGTCTATCAATAACCTTCTTGATGAAACTCCACCAATACTTGGTGATGTTTTATCTACTGGTTATGGAAATACTATTGGTGGGTTCTATGATTCATTAGGAATGTATTGGAACTTAAGACTTGATATGACATATTAATTCTTAAAACCTATTCTAAACCGGGGCTTGCCCCGGTTTTTTTTTGGATAAAAATGATTCATATATAGGTATAATATATATATGAGCATACATTTTAAAAATTTAAGAATTAAAGTAGCTAAGATGAAAATAGCTTATTCATCAAAAATCACTGTCAAAATCATGAATGCTTATATGAAATTTAAATTAAATAAATAACTGATACCAATCATATAATGAGATAATTCTGCATTTGGGGCTATAGCTCAGCTGGGAGAGCGCTTGCGTGGCACGCAAGAGGTCGGCGGTTCGATCCCGCCTAGCTCCACCAATCCTTTACTTGAGGAAGTTTTCCCCTTCATAACCCTATAAGGTAAGCTATATTTGGTGTTTCCAATTTCTCCATCTATGACTTTCAGATTTTCTTCAAAAATGAAATTGAAGATGATCTTTTTCATATTTGAATCTGCTTGTGGCCAGGCTTTATCTGGATGGCTTAAAAGGGTTTTTCCCTGGAGTTTGAACCTTATTTCATCATCTTCAGAGTACTGTACCTGCTCTAAAGCCTTTATTTGCCTTTCAATAGACTCTATCTCTTTTTCTAAAGCTTTTATTAAAGACGGATTAGATGCCTGAATAAATTTTTCTAACTGAGCCTTTCTTCTTTTAGCCAATTCATCTATTTTAATTTGATTATGGTTTTTGATACTGCTTAGGTGATTAGAATTCTTATTAAAAGTATCTTCCATAATCTTATCAGCTAGTTTTAACACGTCTTTATTGATACGAGCTTTCTTTAAAAGCTCAATAAATTCATCATGTATAACATCTCTTCGGATATTTTTAGGCTTAATTTCACATATATCTCTAGATGAATCGCATCTGTAATAAGGATATTTCTTTTTATCTCTTCCAGTAGAATAATTACCTAATAACTTAGTTGAGCATAAACCACACTCAATATCACCTTTAAGAGGGAAGTGCTCAATTCCAACAACACTGTTTTTTTATCATTTATCTATAGCTTTTTATTAATTTAAGGAACTTTTTAATGAATTAATTCCATTAAGGGTTGAAATTATTTTATTATGGGTTAATTTAGAACCTATATTGAATTAAATTGAATGAAAAAAATATTATCCATAACATTTAGTATTTTATTTATTGCCTCTTGTGGCGGAGGAGGCGGTGGTGGCGGAAGCACCCCAACAACTCCTTCAACTCCAGCTCCAACCGTTAATTTATCAGCTGAGCCAACCTTAGTTTTAGTTGAGAATACTTCTACACTTACTTGGTCCTCTTCTAATGCAACTTCTTGTTCTGCATCTTGGACCAGTCAAACTGGTTCTTCTGGTTCAGAAACTGTAACTATTACTTCAGCTGGTAATAATAGTTTCTCAATTTCTTGTACTGGCGATGGTGGAACTAGATCTGCATCAGTAACCGTTGAGGGCTATAGAAATACAAATGGTGTAGTGGTTGATGGTTATATCTCCGGTGCTGAAGTATGTATTGATGTAGATGATAGCTGGACTTGCGATTCAAATGAAAATACAACAACTTCCGATAACGAAGGTAAATTTACCATTAGATATTCCAACGGTAACTTAGTATCTATTGGAGGAACAGACTTAGATTCTCAAGCCTTTTTAGATAATCTTTTAATTACTCATAAACTTACTGGCCATTCAGATTTTAAGGCTGTAACTCCTGTTACTTCCATAGCAGCTTTCATGGAAGATGCATCATTGGTCAATACTGCATTAGGTATAGATTCTTCAATTGATGTTTTTACCTTTGATCCAGTTGCCAACAAAGGCGATGGAGGTATTAATGATTATTTGTACGAGAAGGGTAATCAGCTAACTGTTCTGGCTTATGCCTTACAAAATATCACAAACAACCTAAACACAACCACAGAAACCACTCAGGATTACTTTAAGGCTATAACTGAGGAAATAGAAAAAGAATATACAGAAACGACTACTAAAGTAGATATTGAAACTGAAGAATTCATCACTAAAACTCTAGACAATATTGTTGCAGCAAAGACTGTAACAATTACTGATGAAGCTAAAGCCAATACTACCAAAGCTTTATCAGGGGTAATGCCTGTTATTGAAGTTAAATCTTCTGATGATCTAACCACATCAGTCATACGTTTTTCAGTTTCAACCTTGCAAGCAGATATACAAGCTATTGCTAATGGAACAGCTTCAGCTGAAACCGTAGCTAGCTATTCAAGCGATGTTTTAACTTATATAGCTGAAGATCAAAACATTGAAGCTGATGAAATTACACCTGACATCAGTGCTATAGCAGATTCAGCAACCACTTCAGAAGATACATCAGTAACTATTAATGTTGTTGTTAACGATTCATATCTTACTTCTGCACCTATCAGCGTCAGTGCTGGTAATGGTTCTAATGGCACAACTACTTTGGCTGAGTCCTCACCTGAACAGATAGCCTATTCGCCCAATGCAGACTATAACGGAACTGATACATTTTCTTATACTATTACTCAAGGAGATAAGACGTCTAGTGCTGATGTCACTATAACTATTGATGCGGTTAATGATGCACCAGCCATTGATATAGCATCTACCATTCAAGTAGCTGAAAATCAAACAGCAGTTACAACTGTTTCAGTCTCAGATGTAGATGAAGATGAATTAACTTTAACGCTTGGTGGCACAGATGCTGGTAGCTTTAATCTCTCTAGTGATAATGTTTTAACCTTTAAAGAAGCACCGGATTATGAAACTAAGACTTCTTATTTAATTACTCTATCTTTAACTGACGGTACTGAGACAGTTACCAAAGATGTAACTATAGTTATTACAGACATCAATGAGGTTGCTGAAGCAGATGCACCTGTTTATTCTGATTTTGCATTAGACGTATCTAGTGTTGATGTTTCAGAATCAAGCGCCACTGTAACAGCAACCTTTA
>ARRA01000003.1 GCA_000384935.1 gamma proteobacterium SCGC AAA076-P13
CGAATTTGGATTAATGGCTGGTGCAGATAGAGTTGAGGGTACTCTTTTTGGTAATGGAGAGAGAACAGGAAATGTTGATATTGTTACATTGGCATTAAATATGTTCACGCAAGGGATAAATTCTAACCTAGATTTCTCAAATATAAATAAAGTTATGCGTGAAGTTGAATACTGTAACCAACTTCCTGTTCATCCTAGGCATCCTTATGCGGGTGATCTTGTTTTTACAGCCTTCTCAGGCTCCCATCAAGATGCTATCAAGAAAGGTTTTCAAGGGATGAGAGAATCTAACGATCCTAAATGGGAAGTTCCATACCTTCCAATTGACCCTGCTGACCTTGGAAGAAGCTATGAGGCTGTGGTTAGAATAAACTCGCAATCTGGTAAGGGTGGAGTAGCTTTTCTTCTTGAAAAAGATCATGGAGTATCTTTACCTAGAAGACTTCAAATAAGCATGAGCCAAAAAATACAAAGATTAGCTGATGAATCTGGAAAAGAAATAAACACTTCACAGATTTGGGAAATATTTGAAACTAACTTTTTAATACCAAAAGAAGGATTTTCTTACTTAAATCATAAATCATCATCAGAAAATGGTATTCATCATTTAGATTTAAATCTAAACATAAATGGTAATGAAGTTACTATTAATGGCTCAGGAAATGGCCCTATTGACTCTTTAATGAACGGACTTACTAAGAAGATTGGTACTGAAATAAAAGTTTCTGATTATCACCAATCAGCAATATCATCAGGTTCAGATGCTAAGGCGGCTGCATATATTGAACTAGAGCTTGATGGGAAGACTAGCTGGGGAGTAGGCATTAATCCAAATACCACAATAGCTTCCTTCGAAGCCATTATTGTTGGTCTTAGTAAATTAAATAGCTAATCAAAATTAGGCTCTCTTTTTTCAAAAAAAGCTGACACTGCTTCATAATTTTGTGGGCTTCTTGTGAGGCCATTTTGAATCTCTGCTTCATGTGAAAAAGTTTTCCAATAATCATTGTGAAGAGAATCTCTCATGAGTTTTTTTGTATGTGCTAAGGATTGTGATGGTCTTTTTGCAAGCTTTAGTGCCCAATCCATTGAGGATTTCATTAACTCTTCTTCAGGCACAACTTTATTAACCATTCCAAAATGTAAACATTTGTCAGCCATTATTTTCTTTGCTTCGATAGCGTACTCGTAAGCTTTTGAATATCCCATAAATCTTGGCAAAAACCATGATAGACCTCCATCAGGCACTAATGCAATATTGCTAAAGACAGACAAAATATACCCATTTTCAGACATCACTCGTAAATCGCATGACATTGCAATTGAAGCTCCAACACCTGCTGCTGGGCCCTGAACAGCTGCAATAACAGGCTTGGGCATAGAGATAATATTCTCAAAAAATGGCTTAAAACCTCTCATAAGAGCGTCCTGAGAGCCCTCCCAAGATGATTCTCTTTCACTTAAGTCTGCTCCAGCACAAAACCCTCTACCTGAAGCATTTATGATTACTACTTTTATATCATCATCATCTTTTACATCACTGGTAGCTTTTTGAAAGTCCCATATAAATTGTTCATTAACAGCATTCAAAAGCTCTGGTCTATTAAATGTAATTGTTGCTATTTTGTCTTGTTTTACTAAATCTAATGTTTCAAATTTCATATCTTATCTCCTCTTATATTATATAAGCTACTTTTTTAAAATAACAATATGGCCATCTTTTTTGTATAGCCTGCCACCTGGCTGATCCATATCTGCTCTTGACCAGCTAACTTCTGCGTTAGGCCCAGGACTTGATAAAAGAAATACCTTTATAATTTCTTCAGAAACCTTCTTATTTGGGTAAGCAATCCCTTCTTCTTTAATGGAATGTCTAATTATGTCTATTGCCGTTGATGAGTCTAGCTGCTTTAGTTCCTTGATTGAAATTTTTGTTCCTATTAAGTGTTTGTATTTTGAAAAGAAAAGTTGAGAAAATATTTTATTTCTTTCTTGTAGTAATTTGGAAGTATTAGATATCCTTGATGAGACACTATTCCATCTCTCACCAATTAAAGGCATAAGACTATTTCTAACAAAGTTTCTATCTTGATTAACTTCAAAATTAGAGAGGTCTTCAATAAATTTAATGTCCCTTAGCTTGATAAAATCTAATAGCTCTTTTTTAGAACAATCCAAGAGTGGTCTTACCAAAGTGCCCTTTCCAACAGATCTTTTTAATTGTGGCCCACCAAGACCATCAGATCCTGTACCTCTAAAAAGTCTTAACAGAAAAGTTTCAGCAACATCATCAGCATGATGAGCCATTAACAGTTGATCACCTTCTTCTAGAATATTTTCAAATTCTTTATACCTTTGTTTTCTTGCAGCAGATTCTAGCCCATCACCTGAAGTTTCGACCTGAATAGATCTGATTGTAATAGGCAAATTTAATATTTCGCAAATCGACTTACAATGGTCTTCCCATTTTTTACTATCATCTGATATGTTGTGATTAATATGGATTGCTTCCAAATTAAGCTCATGTCTATCTCTAAGATCAGAGATTAAGTAAAGCAGAGCAGATGAATCACTGCCTCCACTAAAAGCAATATAAATTTTGTTATCAAGATTTAAGTGATTTTCTAGATTAATTTTCAGCACAACCTAAGAACCAATTCTTAAGAGTCTTTCATACCTTCTTTTAACTAGATCATCTGGTGATAATGAACTTAGTTTAGATAAATTATTTACTATTGAGCTTTTAATACTTTGCGAAATTAGATCATAGTCTCTGTGAGCTCCGCCCAATGGCTCTAAAATAATCTCATCAATTATATTAATTTTTTTCAACTCTCCTGATGAAACTTTCATAGCATCTGCTGCATCAGAAGCTTTTTCAGCAGTTCTCCAAATTATGGACGCACATGCCTCTGGTGATGCAACTGAATAAGTTGCATATTCAAGCATGGATAAATGATCGCCAACACTTATTGCCAATGCTCCTCCTGAGCCGCCTTCACCGGTGATAACAACTATTATTGGTGTTTTTAATTCTGACATGACAGCTAAATTTCTAGCTATTGCCTCGCTCTGACCTCTTTCTTCGCCTTCTACTCCTGGATATGCACCTGCAGTATCAATAAATGTGATTACGGGTAAAGAAAATTGCTCTGCTAAATGCATTAATCTTTTAGCCTTTCTATAGCCTTCTGGTTGAGGCATGCCAAAATTTCTTCTAACCTTTTCCTCTGTCTCTCTTCCCTTTTCATGTCCGATAATCATAACTGGTGTGTTTTCTAAATATGCGATTCCACCTACAATTGCTGCATCATCTCCAAACTGTCTATCGCCATGCAATTCGTCAAAATCTAAAAAAATTCTTTTAATAAAATCTAATGTGTGAGGTCTTTGCGGGTGCCTTGCTACCTGAACAGTCTGCCATATAGATAACTTAGAATAGATCTTTTTAGTAAGTTGATCTCTTTCTTTTTGCAGGGCCAAGATTTGAGTATTTAATTCAGGGCTATCTATATCTGCATTTTTAAGCGCAGATATTTTTTCAGAAACTTCCTGAATTGATTCTTCAAACTCAAGAAATTTACGATCCTCAGTATTTTCTTTTTGAGGGATATATTCAGATAATTTGCTTTCTTTGTCTGTCATAAATTTTTATATGTAATCTTTTTTAAAAGATTTAATTATATCTCCAAAGCTTCACTACCAAATAGTTCTTTTAAATAACTAATATTTGATAATGTCGGTAGAAACTTAAAATTGTCTCCAATATTAATTATAGCTTCAGACTCATCTGTTGAAACTCTTATATGAAGCTGACACACTCCCTCTTTCCAGAAACTAGCATCTATTTCATCTAATTTCTCTGAAAACTTATCCAAGGATAATAATTCTGATTTCTCTATATTTACAATAATCTTTAAAACCTTTTTTGGTAATTCAGAGTCTAGCGTGTGGACTTCTTTAACTCTCATTCTATACATTGCATCACCAAGATCTTTAGATCTAAAGTCATCGATTTCCACAGCACCTTTTAGAACTAATATTTGGCCTTCTTTTAGGATATTATGGCAATCTTCTAACGTTTCTCCTGCAACAACACCATCCATAACGCCTGTGCCATCATCAAAATTTATAAAAGTTAATGGCTTGCCTTTTCTATCTTTTATTTGCCTCACACTATTGATTAAGCACACCAATGAAGCTCTTTTGGTGTCATGACTAATATCAGAAATTTTCTTTGATCGTATTGGCTTGATAGAGCCCTCAATTGCATTTACCGGATGCCCAGATAAATAATACCCAAGTGATTTCTTTTCTAAAGCTAAAAGCTCGCTTAAAGGCATATCGGAGGTATTTTTGTATTTTTCGTAAGGATCGAATTCATGATTTATGGTTGCAAACAAATCGCCATTTTGGGCAACTTCTGCAGATGAGCCATTTGCACTACCTTTAAGCATATCCTCTACACAAGCAATTGCTATTGTTCGAGAGGGAGCAATACTATCAAATGCTCCAGACTGAGAAAGTGCCTCTAATGACTTTTTTCCACCGAGCTTAATATCGGTTTTATTTGAGAAATCCCATAGATCCTTAAAAACATCTGTTTTTCTTTTCTGACATACATGCTTTATAAAAGAATCTGCTACTCCTTTTATAGCACCCAATCCATACTCTATATCCTGGCTGTCATTAACTAAAAAACGCTTATCACTTGATAGAATATTTGGGTTAAGAACATTGATGCCCATTCGTTTACATTCTTGTATCAAGGCATGAATCTTGTCTGTATTCCCTAATTCAGTTGATAAAACAGCAGACATGAAATGTTCAGGATAATAGGTCTTTAGATAAGCAGTCTGATAAGAAATTACGGCATATGCGGCCGAATGAGATTTATTAAAACCATATTCTGCAAATTGCTCTATTAGCTCAAATATTTTTTCAGCTTTATTTTTTGGAATAGACTTTTCTTCACAACCCTTAATAAAAATCTCTCTTTGTTCTTCCATTTCTTCAATTTTCTTTTTGCCCATTACACGTCTTAATATATCTGCTTCGCCCATTGAGTAACCAGCCAGAACTCTTGCGGCCTCCATAACCTGTTCCTGATAAACAATTACTCCATAAGTCTCAGACAATACAGGCTCAAGTAGCTCATGAGGATAAACTACAGGGCTTTTTCCATGCTTTCTATCTACAAAAGTAGTATGCATTCCAGAATTAAGTGGACCAGGTCTATACAAGGCCAATAAAGCTGTAATCTCTTCAAATTTTGTTGGCTTCAAGCTTTTTATAAGAGCTCTCATTCCTGTCGACTCTAATTGAAAAACAGCCATAGTCTTTCCAGAGGATAGTAATTCAAATACCTTTGGATCATTAAGAGGAATTTTATCTAAATCTAATAAATCTTTATGATTTTTAGTTGCATTTATTGATTTAACGGCTCGATCAATTACTGTTAATGTTCGCAAACCAAGAAAGTCAAACTTTACAAGGCCTATTTTTTCAACATCATCTTTATCATACTGAGTCATCACGGATGAGGATTGTCTATCATTATAAATAGGACAGAAATCTGAAATACTTCCTGGGGCGATAACAACACCACCAGCATGTTTTCCAACATTTCTAGCTATACCTTCTAACTTATAAGCAAGCTCAACAATTTCTTTTACTTCTGGATCATTTTTAGAGGCTTGAGCAAAAATTGGCTGCTCCTCCTTAGCTCTATCCAAAGTCATTCCAGGTGCAAATGGAATCATTTTAGAAATCCTATCGCCAACTGCATATGGTTTACCAAGAGCTCTTGCAACATCTCTTACAACTGCTCTTGCGGCCATAGTCCCGAATGTAGCTATCTGTGATACTGCATCAGAACCATACTTATTACTTACATAATCTATGACCTTGTCTCTTTTTTCCATGCAGAAATCAATATCGAAATCTGGCATCGATATTCTTTCGGGATTAAGAAATCTTTCAAAAAGAAGCCCATGCTCAAGTGGATCAAGAGTTGTGATTCCCAATGCAAATGCAACCAAAGACCCGGCACCAGAACCTCTTCCAGGGCCTACAGGAACATCATTATCTTTAGACCACTGAATAAAATCATAGACAATTAAAAAATAACTAGAAAACCCCATGGTCTTTATTTGGTCTAGCTCATACTTCAGCCTATCTAAATAAATTGTTGTCTTAGTATCATCAAATTTATTAATATATACGTCCAGTCTCTTGCTGGATAAATCTACCAAGAAAGAATCAAAATCATGTTCTTTGGGGACTGGATATTCTGGTAAGAAATAATTCTTAGTATGGATAGATACATTACATTTCTTAGAAATTTCAATAGTATTTGAGATAAGTTCATCAAAACCATCAAATAAATCTTCCATTTCTGCCGAGGATTTAAAGTACTGCTCTTTAGAAAAAAGCTTTTCTCTGTTGGGGTCATTTAAAGTCTTTCCAGTATTTATACATACTTTTGTTTCATGGATATCAAAGTCTTCTTCTTTAGAAAATAAAACATCATTTGTTGCAATCAATGGAATACCTTTTTTAGATGATAAAGGAAGTAGATTGGCAAAATATTCATTTTCATCAAGCCTATTAGTCCTTTGTACCTCTAAAACAAAATCATCATCAAAAGCTTTTAGAAACTGGTCAATACGTTTTTCAGCATCTTCGATCTTATTTCTTTTAAGTAGATTAAAGATATGACTATCCTTACCTCCAGATATAACAACTATGTCATCTTTTAATTCAGTTAAGCTTGCAAAATCAATGATTGGGGTTTGGAAATTATAATTATTGTGAGCTAAAGAAATTATTCTCATTAAGTTTTTGTGCCCTTGATTTGTTTTTGCCAAACAAAGAAGTTCATGAGACTGATCATCCTCTCCAAAAGCTACTCTTATAGATGATCCCGATATTGGTTTAATGCCAGCGGCTTCACATTTATTAAAAAATTTAACAAGGCCAAACATGTTTGATTTATCAGTTAGGGCTACTGATGGAATATTGTGCTTAACAGCACTATCGATAATTTGATTTATAGTTAAAAGCCCCTGAGTAATACTGAATTCTGAAGAAACTCTTAAATGTGAAAACGAGTTCTTCATACTCAAGACGTACCTTTAAATGATTTTCTATGGATTAAGCAACTGCCATGAGTTCTTATATTTTCAATATGGGCCTTAGTGCCATAGCCTTTATGCTGCCTGAAGCCATAATTTGGGTAAATAATATCTTGTTTCATCATTAGATCGTCTCTATACACTTTAGCAATTATTGATGCAGCACTTATTTCTGCAATCAAAGAATCTCCACCAATAATAGTTTCAACTAATATGTCTATTTCAGGCTTGTGAGTTCCATCGACAAGTACCTTGTTAGGCATAATTGGTAAGTTAAGTATAGCTCTTTTCATTGCTAATAAAGAAGCTTGTAGAATATTTATATCATCTATTTCCTCAACAGAAGCAGAGCCATATGCAAAACAAGAATTCTCAATAATTTTTTGATTTAATTGCTCTCTTTTAGTTTTGGAAAGTTTTTTTGAATCATCTAGGCCTTCAATTTTATTCTTTAAAATAACAGCAGCAGCAATTACTGGGCCTGCTAGAGACCCTCTTCCCACTTCATCTACTCCAGCAATTAATTCAGTCAAAGTCGTCTAATTATTTTAGCAGTTTCTTGAAAACCCTCACCAAGAAGCAAGTTTTGAAGTTTTAATGCATAATCATCAAGACAGAAACCCTGTTGCATCTTTTCAGCTTCTTTCATTAAATTTTGTTTATTACAATCTGATTGGATTAACTCAGGAAAAATTCTTGATCCCAATAATAGATTTGGGAGGCCTACATTATCTATCTTAAGCATTCTTGAAATAATCTCATAATTAATAAAACTTGTTTTGTAACAAATTATTGGGTTACAACTTAGAACAGCTGCCTCTAAAGTAGCCGTTCCTGATGTAACAATTGAATAATCAGACACTGATAAAAATTCGTTTGAGCAATTTTTATGAACATGAATAGGGAGTGATGGGGGTACCATGTTCTTAATATCTTTCATGGATGAGCTATCTACAGCTGGAATGAGATATTCATAATCACTATATTTTTCTGAATGCTCTTTAATAAAATCTATATATGTTGGCAGTAAGTTACTGATTTCAGATTTTCTACTACCTGGAAGAATAGATACATAATGCTTATCAGCAGCAAGATTATATTTATTGTAAATAACCTGAATATTTCCTTTTTCAAGATGGCTGAAAGGATGCCCGAGGTGAATACTTTTTAAATTTTCTTTTTGATAAAACTCATGTTCAAAATTAAATAGGCATATAGTCATGTCAATAAAATTTCTAATGTGTTTGAGCCTGCCTTGCCTCCACACCCATACAGATGGACTAACTAATTGGATATTTTTTGTATGGCCTTTTTTCTTTAGCTGTTTATGAATAGTTATATTGAAATCAGGAGAATCAACTCCAATAAAATAATCAATCTTTTTATCTTCAAATAAACTTATGAGTTTTTTTCTTAGCTTGCTTAACTCTCTAAAATTTTTAAGAGGCTCAACCAACCCCATTACATTAATTTTTTTAAAATCAAATTCTGATTTAAGACCTAATTCAGATAATTTTGGACCACCAATACCGAAGAGTTCAATGTCCGTATCATTTTCATTTTTTAAAGATTTAATTAGCTCTGCGCCTAGGAGATCTCCTGAGTGTTCACCAACAACGATGCCTACTCTAAGAGTTTTTTTTGTTTGCACTTATCTTAAAATGCCTCTAGTAGAGGATTGAATTGATTTAATAAATGTATCTAAGAACTTATCATCGCTTTCTCCTGATAGCATAATAAGCTTGTTTACAGCATCTTCTAACCTGTAACCCTTTTTATAAACTAATTTATAAGCTTTTTTGATGAGACTGATAGATTCTGAAGAAATTTCATTTCTTGACATGCCAACAGAATTTAGGCCAATCACTCTAGCAGGATTCGATGCTACTTTTACATAAGCAGGCACATCCATAGTGATAGATGAATTCATTCCAACAAAAGAGTAGTCACCCAATATGCAAAATTGATGAACGGCAGAAAAACCACCAATAGTTACAAAACTTCCAACTTCAACATGCCCGGCAATACCTGCGCTATTTGCAAAAACATTACTATCCCCAACTATGCAATCATGAGCAACATGAGCATAGGCCATAAATAAATTATCATTTCCAATTTTTGTAACGGCTTTATCTTGAACAGTTCCTCTATGGATAGTAACCCCTTCTCTAAAAATATTATTGTCACCAATAATTAGTTCAGTTTTCTCACCTTTGTATTTTTTATCGGGAGTATCTTCACCTATTGATGAAAACTGGTAAATAATATTATTTTTACCTATTTTTGTAGGGCCTTTTAAGACAGAATGACTGAGGACAGATGATCCCATTCCAATCTCAACATCATCTCCAATAATACAAAATGGACCAATCTCTACTGAAGGATCAATTTTAGCAGAATCACTAATTACTGATGTGGGATGAATACTCATTAGACCTTTCTATCCGCACACATGATTGTTGCTGAACAAGCTAACTCGCCATCAACTTCAGCTCTAGTTTCAAACTTCCATATACCCCTTTTCTCATTAACAACTTTACTAAAAAGATCGATAGAATCATTTGGACCTACTCTTTTTCTAAACCTTGCCTTGTCTATTCCAGCAAAAACATATAAAGATCCACTTTCTGGAGTCTTCTCTAAAGTTTTGAAGCCTAAAATACCAGAAGCTTGTGCTAGTGCTTCGATGATAAGCACACCGGGCATAATTGGGTTATTGGGAAAATGGCCTCTAAAATAATCCTCTTCAGGTGAGTTGTGTTTTACGCAATGAATAGATTTGCCAATATCAATACTTTTTATTTCATCAATAAATAAAAATGGTTCCCTATGGGGAAGAAATGTAGATATTTCATCATATAAATCAAGCATTTTAGCCTCTATTTTTAATAAAGATTGAGGATTTAGCCCAGTCTTTTTGATTTTGAGCAGGCATTATACCTATATAGTTACCAGATTTTTTAATATTTTTTGTTATGAGAGTATGAGCTCCGACTGAAACATTATCACATATTGAGAGATGCCCTAAAATCCCTGAAAGACCTCCCATTTGAAGGTTCATTCCTATTGTTGTTGAGCCTGCAATAGCACAACAAGCCGCAATAGCAGAGTTTGCACCTAAAATTACATTGTGCGCAATATGTACTTGATTATCTAACTTAACTCCATCATGAATTTCGGTATCATCTAAAGCCCCTCTATCAATAGTACAGCCTGCTCCAATTTCAACATTAGATTTTATAATTAAGCCGCCTAATTGCTCTATTTTAATATAACCATCTTTTGATGGGGCATAACCAAAACCATCA
The DNA here is from genome assembly GCA_000384935.1 of gamma proteobacterium SCGC AAA076-P13. Taxonomy (GTDB): domain Bacteria; phylum Pseudomonadota; class Gammaproteobacteria; order Magnimaribacterales; family D2472; genus SCGC-AAA076-P13. The sequence goes on from ARRA01000003.1 coordinate 10,445, forward strand.
GAACCAAGAATTGAATTATTGTGAATGATTGAATTTTTACCTACATGTACATCTTGAACAAGAGAACTATTTGACTTAATAACAACATCGTCTTCAATAATACAACCAGGTCCTATTAAAACATTTGCTCCAATTGTTACATTGGTTCCAATTTTAGATGATGAAGAAATTACTGCAGATGGGTGAATTATATGATTATCTAAATCATATGAGGGGTTTTTAAAAAGTACAGTCAGTTTTGCAAAAACTGCATAAGGATTATCTGATTTTAAATAATTCAATCCCTCTACTATTTCAAAATCTTCATCAACAACTACAGCAATGGCTTTAGTGGTTTTTAAAAAGCTTTTATATTTTAAGTTAGTAAGAAATGTTATTGAATTGGGGTTAGATTTTTGTATAGAGGCCAGATTGTTGACAACAGCATTTCCGTTGCCAACAACCCTAGAATTTGAATATTCTGCTAGTTCAGCTAGTGTAAAATTCTTCTCTTGGGACACTACTCTGATTGAGTATTAGCCCCTGATGCAGCAACATCAAGCATAGATGTAACGTCATCAGTTAAATCTAAAGCAGGGTCACTAAATAAAATATTATCATTTTTTTGTAAAAGCACTTTTATTTGTTTTGCCTGAATTAGCTCGCCAATAATTTTTTGCATTGCTTGTCCATTAGCAGAAAAAACTTGCTGAGCTGTTTCTTCTTGAGCTTGTTGGATTTTTCCCGCTAAAAATTCTAAATCCTTCCCTTTGTCTTGAATATCTTTTTGCATTTGAGCAATTTCTGCTTGAGATAAAGTCTCTAAATCTTTCTGAAGATTTTCAGCAATACTTTGTCTTTCTGCCTGAAGAGACTGTGCTTCTTCAAGATTAGAAGCATAATCAGCATCTTCTTCAAGCGCTTTAAATGCATCTGCAGCAGCCTGAGTAGACAATACTGCTGTTCTCATGTCTATTACAGCCATTCCATCAACAGCAAATACTGGTACTGATAAGACCAGAACTAAAAATAAATTAAATTTCAATACGTTTTTCATAATAACCCCTTAATTGGTGTGCCCATTTTATATCAATTAGAATACATTGCCTACAGTGAATTGGAATTCCTTTGTCTCTTCATACTGGCCAGCATTAGTTGGTTTTGCTATAGCAAAGCTCATTGGACCAAAGCCAGTTACAAACGTAATACCAACACCATAAGAATACCTTAATTCATCAATTGATGGTTTATAGCAATTAAATTGATACTCTTTACAGTTATCTGAAAAGACATTACCAAAATCAAAGAAGAAAGCAGACCTCATTGATCTTTGATCCTCAATAAATGGAAGTCTAAATATTAACTGGAGGCTACCTTCAATTTTTACATTTCCGCCAATTGAAACTCTTTTGTTATATTCTGAATTAGCATATGGGTTAAGATATGGCGCATCCGGAATTAAGTCGCCGTCTGTATCTATTAGATTTGGGCAGCTACCTTCTGCATAATTGAACTCATAACAAGGCGCTTCTGTGCTCCTTGGCCCCAATGTATTTGATTCAAAGCCTCTGAGTGATCTAGGTCCACCTGCGTAGAAATTTTGAAAGAAAGGTGTTTCTTTGGTATCTCCAAAGGTTGATAAATAACCAATCTCTCCATTGAAACCAAAAACCAAATCTCGGCCTAGAGGCTGATAGAATTTTTGTCTTAAGTTAATTCTATAATAATTTAAGTCACTTCCTGGTATTGTTGCTGAAATACTTACAGCAGTAGATGCCCCATCTGTTGGATACATTCCTCTATTTAATGTAACTCTTTGCCATTGCGTTTGAAGATTTAATGTTTCAAATATGCTTCCCTCTGCATTTACAAAGTCCCATATCTCCCTAGCAGGCTGTGTTCCTACGCTGATGTCTGTTTTGTCGTAAGTAAGACTTAAATTTAATCTTTGTATATCTGATATAGGCCAACCATATTGAATGCCGATACCATTCGAATTGGTGAGGTAATTAGCAACATTGTACTCACCATAATCTGTTTCTCTAAAGTAAGCGTTATAGCCCAAGCTAACTCCATCTTTTGTTGCAAAGGGATCAAGGAATGCAAGATTATATTGTTCACTATAGACATTCTTATTGATACCAATTGATACAGTATTACCGGTTCCTAGAAAATTTTGTTCTTGAAGATTAAACCCGAGCATAAGACCAAAGTCACTATATCCAATATTTCCACCAATAGAGCCAGTATTTTCTTCTTCAACACTGTACATAATATCTATTTGATCATCTGTTCCAACCACGGGAATGGTTTCAACATTGACTTCTTTAAAATATCCAAGCCTTTCTAATCTTATTTTTCCAGCTTCAATGCTATTATCAGATGACCAGGCACCCTCAAACTGCCTCATCTCTCTTCTCAGCACATAATCTTGAGTAAGATTATTGCCTGCAAATAAAATTTTTCTTGTATAAGTTCTTTTTCCTGGAACTACAGAAAATGTAATTTTTACGTCTTGCGAATCATCATCAACAACTGGATTACCACTGACTTCAGCAAAGGCATAGCCTTGGTTACCCAAAACATTAGTAAAAAATTCTTCTATACTAGTAATTTGTGCTTGAGAATAAATTTGATCCTTTAAAGTATTCGTTATTTCTTCGTAAACTTCGTCGCCAAAAGGCAAATCTCCAACAACCTCAACATCATTGATAGTGTATTGCTCACCTTCAAAAATATTAAAATTTATAAAAATGGATTTTTTATCTTTTGATAGGCTGATTTCTGAAGACTCTATAGAAAACTTAAGATAACCCCTGTTTAAATAAAATGATTCTAAACTCTCAATATCGCCTTTTAATTTTTCTCTTGAGTAAGCATTATCATTTGAAAGAAAAGAAAAGAAAGAGCCAGATGATAATTCAAAGCCATCTAATAAATCTTCATTTGAAAAGAGCTCATTACCAATAATGTTAATGCTTTCAATTGTTGCACTTTTTCCTTCATCAACTTCAATAATAAGCTCTAATCTATTTCTAGGTTTCTTGACTTCCTCAATATCAACCCCTGCACCATATCTTCCATTTGAAGCATAAGACCTAACTAGCTCAGATTTTACCTTTTCAAGCGTTGATCTTTTATAGACCTCACCCTCTTTAATTCCAACACCATCTAAACTTTCTAATAATTGTTCTGTTTTTAGTGCCTTATTTCCAGAAATGCCTATAGCTGAAATAGATGGTCTCTCTTGGACAACAATAATTAGTGTATTGCCATCTTTAGCTATTTTAATATCATCGAATTGTTCTGTAGCAAAAAGTGATCTTGTAATATCCGTTGATTTTCTTTGATCTATTTTGTCGCCCACGCTTATTGGGATAACATTAAAAATACTCCCAGTAGAGACTCTTTGTAATCCTATAATTCTAATATCGCTTACAAGAAAGTCATCAAAGGCAAAAAGCTGAGTTGATATCATTAACCCAAGAATATAAATTTTAAATGTTTTCAATTAACTTCCTAAAAAAATCTTGAAACGTCGTTAAATACTGCAAATATCATCAACATACCTACAAGAATTGCACCGCCGCTATAAATATAGTTTTCTACTTTTTCTGACAAAGGTTTTCCTCTCAATGCTTCAATACCAAGTAGTGTGAGTTGCCCACCATCAAGCACTGGTATTGGTAGAAGATTTAACACAGCAAGACTTATACTTAACAATGCCATAAGATACATAAATGGAAGGAGGCCTGCCTGGGCAGTATTACCTGCCATTTCAGCAATACCTATAGGCCCACTTAGATTTTCAGTACCCATATTGCCAGTTAGCATTTTTCCAATGAATTGTAATGTTTTCTTGCTTAGGTTATAAGTTTCAAAAACGCCTTTGTATATTGATTGTATGAGAGTTCTACTAGTTCCAAATGCTATTCCCAAAACTCCAAATTCAAGACCTTCTTCATTTGTTATAGAGCCAACCTTTACAGGGATTTGCATTAACTCATTATTCCTTTGGATGCTAAATAATGCAGTAGAGTTTGGGATTGCAGAAACTACTTCTCTGATATCACCAGCAAATAATATTTGCTTACTATCAATTTTTGTAACTATGTCATTTGGCTTAAGCCCTGATAATTCAGCTGCCCCACCCGAAAGAACCTGTCCAACAATAGGCCTCATTTTATTTTCCACGGTAAGACCAAGATATCCTAGCGGGTTAGCCTGAGATTCTGATGTGGGCAAGTAATCGTTGACTTTAATGCTTACATTAACAGGATCGCTAATATCATTTCTTTGAAGCCCTAAATCTATATAGCCAGAATATCCAGCATATGAAAGCAGCTCTAGGTTAATATCCTTGGGGTCATTAATTTCAACAGAATTGATTGATTTAATTTGATCTCCAGACACTATAAATTCATTTGCATCCTTGAAAACAATAGAAGAACTTTGCTCTTTTATAACTGAAACTGCTTGAGGGTCAGGGGTGTTCAAGAAAATTATAGAAAAAATAAAGATTGAAAGAAGGAAGTTGGCTAGGGGCCCAGCAAACATAATGGAAGCCCTTTGCCACTTAGGTTTTGAATCAAAGGTATTCTTTATTTGCTCTTCAGAAAGAGTGTTTCTTATTTCTGGCTCCACTTCGATCAATTTATTAGTGATCATAGAGACATATCCACCCAACGGAAGTAGCGATAGAGCAAATTCAGTCCCATGTTTATCCATTTTGGTATAAACGACAGGACCCATTCCAAGTGAAAACCTCTGAACATGAACTTTACATAGTCTAGCAACTATGAAATGGCCATATTCATGAATGGTAACAAGAACACCAAGAAGAGCCATAAATGATAAAAGGTAAATAATAAAAGTAATCATAATTTCTTATTTTTTAAGAGATGGATTTTACCACCTTCTTAGCCTCCATGCGTGATTCTATATCTTTTTCATAAATTGATTCTATATCACTAATATTAGACATAGGAGTTGTCTCAAAAGTTCTATAAATCACATCATAAATCTGATTAAATGAAATTTCATCTTCAAGAAAATTCTTCACAGCGATTTCATTAGCTGCATTAAAAACGATTCCTGAGCTATTACCATTTTTACATACCTCTCTAGCGATATTTTCTAATTTTTTTCTGTCTTCTGGAAATTCATTAAAGGTTAAACTTAATGAAGAGAAATCAATGGCATCAAAATTATTTTTTAGCCTTCTTGAATCAGATAAAGCATGGGCTATTGGTACTGTCATATCTGGGTTGCTCATCTGGCATATACTTGATCCGTCTCTATAAGAAACAATAGAGTGGACAATGCTTTGAGGATGAATGACTAATTCAAAAAACCGCTCATCTAAACCAAATAAATACTTAGCCTCTATCAATTCAAGACATTTGTTAACAAGAGTGGCTGAATCGATAGATATTTTAGATCCCATGCTCCAGTTAGGATGCTTTAATGCTTGCTCTTTAGTTACACCCTTTAGACTAGAGAGACTCTTATTTAAAAAAGGTCCTCCAGATGCAGTAATTATTATTTTAGAAACATCGTCAGTATTTTTTTCTCCCGCCAAGCATTGAAAAATAGCATTATGTTCACTATCTATTGGAATAATAGTTGTGCCAGAAGATTCTGCTGATAGTAAAATTAATTCTCCAGCAGCTACAATACTCTCTTTATTTGCTAATAAAATTATCTTTCCTGTTTTTGATGCAATTGCAGTTGCTTCAAGACCTGCAAAACCAGTAATAGCAGAGACAATAATATCTATATTATCATCATTGATTAAAGCATTAAGATCAGGGCTTCCATTTAAAACTTTGCTATTAATTTGATTATCTTCTTTGATTTTATTAAAAGATTTTTCATTATTAATATGAATATATTCTGGTGTGAAAGCTTCTGAAATATCTTTAGCTTTAGATGTATTACTATCCAAAGTTATTGCATATAAATTCAAAGATTGTTGATTTTGCGCAATTACAGAAAGAACACTGTCACCAATACTTCCAGTAGCCCCAAGCAAAAGTATATTTTTCATTTACAGAAGAATAATTATTAGTAGCGTGATTGCCGGTGTTGCAGAAAAGTGTGAATCCACTCTATCTAATATACCTCCATGACCAGGCAGCATGGAACCAGTATCCTTTATTCCGCTTTGCCTTTTCAGAAAACTAAAGAAATAGTCACCCGTAAAGGCAAATATAGATCCAATAACAAGAATTAGTATCAAAAGCGGATTAGATTCAAAAAAATAAACTAATAAAAATCCAAAAATAGCCGAACCGCATATTCCACCAAGAAACCCTTCCAATGTTTTATTTGGGCTTATTTCTTTGAGCAATGAGTTTTTTCCAAAAAAAGAGCCAACCAAGTATGCGGAGCTATCTGATATAGCCGAGTTAAGAATAATTATTAGCATTAGGTAGTAATTAGAAAATGACAGGAAGCTGTCTTGGCTAATTAAAAATACACCGCTTCCAAAAAAACCAATTGGTATAAGTGTTCTTAGATAAGTATTTTCAAATGAAATAAAGCTAAGTTTTATATATGATTTTGTTGCAAGTGAAACGCAGAACAAAAGCCAGAAGATTGATGTAAAAAATACAATGTAGAGAAAAAATTTATCAGAATATAACGCTGTTAATATTGCAAACAATGAAATAATAATACAGTCTGCTATATAGCTCTTATTGTTAGAGTTTTTAAACCATTCAAAAATACTTAGCCCTGTTATCAATGAAAGAGATGCTACGAATACATATTCATTTTCAAGAAAAATAATAAGAAAGACCGGCACAGTTATGCCTAGTCCAGTTAAGGATCTTGTTATAAAATTTTGTTTAAATTCTTGCGCCAAACCTTCTACTCACTTTATTAAATTTATTGATACAGCTTATAAAATCATCTTTTTCAAAATCAGGCCAAAATTTGTCTATAAAAAATATTTCGGCATAGGCAATTTGGTATAAAAGAAAATTGCTGACCCTTTTATCTCCGCCTGTTCTGATTAATAAATCAATTTTATCTTCAGGCACACACGAGGAATTACTCACCATTTCTTCATCTATATCATCTATATGAATTTCCTTAGCAAGAACTCTCGAAGAGATATTTTTTGTTAAATCAACTATATCCTGTCTACCACCATACCCCAAAGCAACATTCAAATTTAGTGATGGCTCAGAAGTGTTAGTATTAAACTCAGCTTCCTTAATTTTTTTTGATATTTTTTTTCCGAAATCATCATGTCTTCCAAAAAATGTAAGTTTTACTTTCTGCTCAATTAGTTCTGGAACCTGTTCCTCTATAGCGGTTAGAACTAATTTTTTAATAGCCTCTATCTCTGCTTTTGGGCGTGACCAGTTTTCTGAGCTAAAAGCATAAAGTGTTAGTGATGATATTTTTTGTTGCACAGATTCCTGAACTATATCTTTAACAACCTGAACTCCCTTTTGATGCCCTTTACTTATATTCAATGAATTAGATAAAGCCCACCTTCCATTTCCATCCATTATAATAGCAACGTTTAAATTATTTCTTGATGCTTGTTTTAGTATCATAGCCATGATGGCTTTTTAGATTTCTAGTAGATCAGCTTCTTTTTTCTTAAGTTCTGCATCAACAAGAGCTATATATTTGTCTGTTTCTTTTTGTATTAAGTCTTCTAGGCGTCTTTGATCATCCTCGGAAATGTCCCCAGATGACTGATTATCTTTAATAGATTGATTAGAGTCTCTTCTTATATTTCTTACTGAAACTCTAGCATTTTCTGCCTCTGATCGTGCCTGTTTGATATAGTCTTGCCTAGTCTCTTCTGTTAAAGATGGCATTGAAATTCTTATAAGATCTGATGAAGTACTTGGATTTAATCCTAAATTTGAATTCATGATAGCTTTCTCAATCTCAGGAATAAGTGATTTATCCCATGGTGAGATAACTAGAGATCTTCCATCTTCAACACTAATACTTGCAGCTTGATTAAGAACAGTAGGAGTTCCATAGTAGTCAACTTTTACACCATCTAGAATAGATGGATTAGCACGACCTGTTCTAATTTTATTAAAAGCTTGATTTAAAGAAGAGATGGACTTATCCATTCTTTCGCTAGCGGCATTTATTATTTCATTCATATTAAGATATTAATGTACCTATCTTTTCACCGCAAATAATATTTTTAAGAGCATCAGGCGTATTCACATTAAAGACTTTTATAGGCAGCTTATGATCTCTTGCTAATGTTAATGCTGTTGCATCCATTACTTTTAAGTTTTTAGAAATTGCATCGTCAAAAGATAATTCTGAGAAAAATTCTGCATTCTCATTTACCTCAGGATCCGAATCATAAACACCATCAACTCTTGTTGCTTTCAACATTAAATCAGATTGAGTCTCAATAGCTCTTAGACAACCAGCTGTGTCAGTAGTAAAAAAGGGATTTCCAGTTCCAGCAGTAAATATAACAACATAACCATCACTTAATAACTGAATAGCTAGTCTCCTATCATAATGCTCAACCATTCCAGACATTGATATTGCAGACATTACTCTTGTTTTTATTCCGGCTCTTTCTAAAGAATCTCTTAAAGCAATTCCATTCATTACAGTAGCAAGCATACCCATATGATCGCCAGCCACTCTATCCATTCCTGCTTTGTTTAGTTTTTCACCCCTAAAAAGATTGCCACCACCAATGACAATACCTATTTGAGCACCAAGCTCTTTGCAGGCGCTAACAGAAGAAGCCATTTGATCAAGAATTTTTGGATCGATACCGTGCTCATCATCACCAGCAACAGATTCCCCACTAAATTTAACAAGGATTCTTTTATGGATAAGATTGGTCATAAAACTATTTTAACTGCTCAGCAACCTCATCGGCAAAATTCTTTGTTTCAACCTCGATACCCTCACCAACTTTTAATCTAGAGAACGAATGAATAGATGCATTATTCTTATCAAGGAGATCTTGTATTGAAAGATCAGGATCTTTTACAAAGGATTGAGATAATAAAGAAACTTCAGATAAATATCTATTAAGCTTACCTTCAATCATTTTTTCCATTATTTCCTTAGGCTTTCCAGACTCTTCAGCCTGAACCATATAAATAGCTTTTTCTCTTTCTAAAACTTCTGAGTCAAGATCGTCTTTAGACAAACACAGTGGATTAAAAGCTGCGACATGCATAGCTATATCTTTAGCTAAAGACTCATCGCCACCTGAGACAACAACTACAGACGCAAGTTTTGAGTCAGAATGCATATATACTCCTGCATTCATGCTGTCATCATATTCAACAGTATTTAGCCTTCTAAGTTGAATATTTTCTCCAATCCCCTGAATTAAAGCTTTTCTTTTCTCTTCAATATCAGATTCTTGTATTTCTGTAATATCAAGTAATTTATTTTTTGAGATAAATTCTTCAACATCATCTGCAAATCCTATAAAGCTTGAATCTTTGGCTGCAAAGTCAGTTTCAGAATTTATTTCGATTAAAGTTGAATAGCTGTCTCCAGAAAATGCTCTGAGAATTCCATCTGCAGCTACTCTAGATGCTTTTTTTTCTGCTTTCAAAGCACTATTTGATCTTAATAAATCTAATGCTTTTTGAATATCACCATCACAATCCACTAATGCTTTTTTGCATTCCATCATTGCTACGCCTGACATATCTCTTAATTCTTTAACTTGAGCTGCTTTGATTTCCATTATTATTTAACTTCCTCTTTCGTTTCAGTATTTTCAACTTCTTCAACAACAGGTACTTCTTCAACCACAGCTTCAGCTACAGCTTCTTCTGCTACAGCCTCAACAACAGGTGCTTCTTCAGCTACAGCTTCTTCTGCTACAGCCTCAACAACAGGTGCTTCTTCAGCTACAGCCTCAACAACAGGTGCTTCTTTTTTTATAGTCTGAATGACTGGTGATTCTTTATCAGAAATAGGTGAGTAACCTTTTGATGACTCTAAACCTCTAGCACAAGAATCTGCAATAATTTTAGTAATTAGTCTAATTGATCTAATAGCATCATCATTTCCTGGTATTACCATATCGATTCCATCAGGATCTGAGTTAGTGTCAACTAAGGCTATAACAGGTATTCCCATTTTTTTTGCTTCTAGAACTGCTATTTTTTCATATTTCACATCAATTACAAAAATAGCATCGGGTAGACCTTTCATGTCTTTTATACCACCAACACTTGCTTCTAGTTTAGTATGTTCTTTTTGCATTTCAACAGCTTCTTTTTTAATAAGCTTTTCAATTCTTCCAGAAGAAATCATTTCCTCTATATCCTGAAGTCTTCTTATTGAACCTCTAATTGTTTTCCAGTTAGTTAGAGTTCCACCTAACCATCTTTTATTAACATAAGGTAACCCTAATGCGGATGCCTCGTCTTTGATTGTTTTGCTTGCAGATCTTTTTGTACCAACAAATAGAACTTTATTACCTTTTGAGCATACATCCTCTACCTTAGAGGCAGCGGCACTTAGATGTTCTTGGGTAAGATCAAGATTGATAATACTAATTTGTTTTCTTGTATCAAAAATATATTGCTCCATCTTTGGATTCCAAAACCTTTTTTGATGACCGAAATGAACGCCTGCGTGTAACAGGTCTTTTACTGAAACTATACTCATTTTATTCTCCTGGGGTTATTTCTCCAATCCCAATAAAGCTGACTCAAGTGAGCACCCCAACTTTAAAATCTAGGATCTTCGTGTTAAAAGTTGTTGTATTCTATAGAAGATTTAACGCTTTTAAAAGCTATTTGTTTTCAAAAAAATCTTCTAATTGATACAAACCTGGGTCTTTTTTTAATATTTTTTTGGCTATTTCGATAGCACCTTCAGCAAACACGTCTCTTGAAAGAGCCTCATGTTTAAATTCAACCTCATTAATATCATTTTTAAAAGAAACTTTATGTATACCAAAAACATCTCCTATTCTTTTTGAGTCAATATTTATAGATAAAATATTTTTAGCAAGATCGTGCTTTTTTATAAGATTCTTTATCTCAATCGCAGTTCCTGATGGAGCATCTACTTTTGATATATGATGAATCTCTTCAATATTGCATTCCAACTTATGCATATTATCCTGAAGAAATTTCTTAATAGAATTCTTTAGAGTAAAGATTCCTTTGCTCATATTAAATGAAAGAAGTATTGGCCTTGCGAGAGATTCATTTTCAATCAATTTTATCTGCTCACCACTAAAGCCAGTTGTTCCAATAACAAAAGGAATATTTGTTGTTTTAAATTCTTGTAAATTGTTTATTAAAGATTCAGGTCTTGAAAAATCGATAACTACATCTATTTCTTTAGAAGATTTTTCGGTAACAACTGAAATTGCATCATCCTTTAGAGATAGCTCAAGTATTGCATTACCCATTTTTCCAGAAGCACCATTGATAAAAATATGAAGCATTTTTATTCTTTAAATTTATCTGCTGCTTTGGAAAATGATTCGGTTCCAGGATAGTTTTTAGACTGATTTAACGAGTCTGTAAATTCTTTTAATAACTTTGACTGTTTTCTATCAAGACTCGAAGGAGTTTCAACAATAACTCTACATAACAAGTCACCCCTTCTAGAATTTCTTACAACTGCTGCGCCCTTGCCCTTAACTCTAAAAATTTTTCCGGTTTGAGTTTGAGGGGGGATCTTTAAGGACAAAGAACCTTCAAGAGTAGGAATTTTTATAGCTCCTCCAATTATAGATATCTCAAATGGAATAGGAGCCTCTAGATATAAATCCTTGCCTTCTCGCTCAAAAATCGGATTATCAATCACTCTTATTGCGACATATAAATCACCTGACTGACCTCCTTTTTCCCATTCACCTTCTCCAGTCAACCTAACCTTGTCTCCATTATCAACACCTGCTGGAATGTTTACTGATAAGGTTTTATTCTCTTTAGTAGCACCAAGGCCTCTGCATGGCTTACATGGATCTTTTATTGTCTGTCCTGATCCTGAACATGCAGAGCATGTCTGCTGTACAGAGAAAAATCCTTGTTGCAATCTTACTTGACCTGCTCCATTGCAGTTTGAGCATACGCTTGGGCTCGAGCCTCTTGCTGCTCCACTTCCATCACAATCTGTACAAGATTTATGAGAAGGTATTTTTATTTTTTTCTGGGCACCAAGAACTGCCTCTTTGAGACTAAGATCTAGATTATATTGAAGGTCGGAACCTCTTCTAGATCTTCTTGATGAAGATCTTGTTCCAAAAACATCCCCAAAGATGTCTCCGAAGATGTCATTAATGTTTACATCATTGAAACCTTGGCCTCCGCCACCCATTCCCTTAACACCTGAATGACCGAATTGATCATATGCAGATTTTTTTTGGGGATCATTGAGAACTTCATAGGCCTCTGCTGCTTCTTTAAATTTAGCATCAGCTTCTGGGTCGTCCGGATTTCTATCAGGATGAAATTTCATAGCCTTCTTTTTGAAGGCTTTTTTTAGCTCGGCAGAAGAAGCATCGCGAGAGACTTCTAGTGTTTCATAATAGTCTCTCTTTGACATATTTCTGTTTTACTTATCTTCTTCTTTTACTTCTTCATACTCAGCATCAACTGTATTTTGATCAGCATCTTCTTGAGCATTATTGACCTCTTCTCCGCCTTCTGCAGAATCGGCATCTTGTGCATAAAGCTTTTGAGTTAATGGTGTAAGAACATCATTAAGATTTTTAGTTGCAGATTCTATCGATTCAGTATTTTCTGATGCTATTGCTTCCTCTAAACTAACTACAGATGCCTCAACCTGCGATTTTTCTTCATCAGATAATTTATCTCCTGATTCATCTATAGTTTTACGAGTTGCATGAACTAACATGTCTGCATTATTTTTTGTCTTAACCAACTCTTCAAATTTTTTATCATCTTCAGCGTTAGCTTCGGCATCTTTAACCATATTTTCTATATCTTCATCAGAAAGCCCGCTTGATGCTTTAATAACAATAGATTGTTCTTTGCCTGTATTTTTATCTTTTGCTGAAACATTCAAAATGCCGTTAGCATCTAAATCAAAAGAGACTTCAATTTGAGGAGTACCTCTTCCAGCTGGTGGAATATCAGTAAGATTGAATTGTCCAAGTGATTTATTCTGAGATGCTTGTGTTCTTTCACCCTGAATTACATGAACAGTTACTGCTGTTTGATTATCTTCAGCAGTTGAGAAAACTTGTGATTTCTGAGTTGGAATAGTTGTATTTTTTTCAATAACAGGAGTTGAAACTCCACCTAGGGTTTCAATTCCCAAAGTTAAAGGAGTAACATCAAGCAACAAGACATCAGTCGTGTCTCCTGATAAAACTGAACCTTGAATAGCTGCCCCAACTGCAACTGCTTCATCTGGATTTAGATCTTTTCTAGGTTCTTTTCCAAAAAATTCAGATACTTTCTTTTGAACTAAAGGCATTCTTGTCTGCCCTCCAACCAGTAAAATTTCTGAGATATCTGCATTTGCTAGTTTGGCATCTTTTAATGCTAATTTGAGAGGCTCTAAACTTTTATCAACTAAATCTTCAACTAAGGACTCGAGTTTTGCTCTGGTTATTTTATGAACAAAATGCTTTGGTCCTGAGCTATCGGCTGTAATATATGGCAAATTGACTTCCGTTTGTTCTGATGAAGATAGTTCAATTTTAGCTTTTTCTGCTGCCTCTTTTAGCCTTTGTAATGCAAGTGGATCACTCTTTAAATCAAAACCAGATTCGTCTTTAAACTGCTCAACAAAATAATCTATAAGTCTTAAATCGAAATCCTCTCCTCCTAAGAAAGTATCACCATTTGTAGATAGCACCTCAAATTGATGCTCTCCATCAACATCAGAAATTTCAATTATTGATATATCAAAAGTTCCGCCACCTAAGTCATACACCGCAACAGTTGAATCTCCTTTATGCTTATCTAGACCATATGCTAGGGCAGCTGCTGTTGGCTCATTTATAATTCTTTTAACATCAAGACCTGCTATTTTTCCAGCATCTTTGGTTGCTTGTCTTTGAGAGTCGTTAAAGTAAGCTGGTACTGTAATTACAGCCTCTTTTACCTCATGCCCTAAATAGTCTTCTGCAGTTTTTTTCATTTTCTTAAGAATTTCTGCAGCTACCTGAGGTGGAGCTAATTTTTTATTTGCAGCCTCAACCCATGCGTCACCATTATCAGCTTTGATAATTTTATAAGGGACCATGTCAGCATCTTTACTAACCACTTTGTCGTCGAAAGTCCTGCCAATTAATCTTTTAATTGCGTAAAGAGTATTTTCTGGATTAGTGACAGCCTGCCTTTTAGCTGGCATTCCTACTAGCACCTCATCATTATCTGTATAAGCAATAACAGATGGAGTTGTTCTGCCACCCTCCGCATTCTCTATAACTTTTTGTTGTTGTCCTTCAATAACAGCTACACAGCTGTTAGTTGTTCCTAAATCAATTCCTATTATTTTTGACATTTATCTTTCCTCTAATTTTTAATAACTGTAACTCTGGCTGGTCTTACTACTCTTGTGTGCAGCTCCCAACCTCTCTGAAATACGTTTCCAATCGCACCATTTTCTTTGTCCTTATCTTGCTCCATGGTTACCGCTTCGTGCTTTTCCGGGTTAAATTCTTCATTAACAGGATAGATGGGTATCATTCCAAATTTATCAAGGGCAGATTCAAAAGACTTTAGCGTAAGCTCTATACCTTCTTTTTCCTCTGGAGCTCCAGATGAAAGGTTATTTAAGGCATGTTCTAAACTATCTATTACAGGCAATAACTCAACAAGTAATTTTTCTACACCATACTTATGAGCTTTTTCGACCTCAGATAGAGTTCTCTTTAGAGCATTATCTAAATCTGCATTAGCGCGAAGTATGGATTTCTCTAATTCTTCTTTTTTATCAAGAAGTTCTTCATACGAAAGAGTTCCAATATCATCAGTTGATTCACTGTCTTTTACTTCAACTTCAACTTCTTCATTTACTAGATTGTCAGAATCTACATTTGTAGCTTTTGATTTTTTCTGTTTTGCCATAATTAAATCCCGTTTGAATCATATATTGGGATTTAAATTTTCAGTTCAAGGGCTGAACTAAATTTAAGATTCTATTTTTCTTACGTGCAGAACCATGCTGTGATCAACCAACTCATAACCTTTTCTTTTAGCAATGTCGTGTTGAAGTTGCTCTAATTCCTTGTCATGAAATTCGAGAACCTTTCCAGTATCAACATCTACCATATGGTCATGATGTTCATCTGAGTTAATTTCATAAACAGCTTTACTGTTCTCAAAATGATGTTTTGTTACCATTCCAGCAGCCTCAAATTGAGTTAAAACTCTGTAAATGGTTGCCAGTCCAATATCTTCATTTTGTGAGATCAGCTCTCTGTATATATCTTCAGCGCTAAAATGAGCTTCTTCTTGAAGTGCGGTTGATGCCAAAACTTCCATTATTTTAATTCGAGGTAAAGTCGCCTTTAGCCCAGCTTTTTTTAGTTCTTCAGTTTGATTAGCCATTTTTTAAACTTTAATTATTTTTTATTGTCATATTACTTATAGTGAACAGACTTTACAGATATAACAAAGTATAATCCAAAATAATTATGAAACAACTCACCCGCACATTCTATATTCTTTCTGTAGTGTTTATTATCAGCTCATGCTCTTCATTTAGTCCTTTCAAGGTTCCTGTTCTTCAGGGCAATATAATTGAAGATGAGGATGTGGATAAGCTTGTGATTGGTCAAACACAGGACCAGGTTCAATTCATATTAGGTACTGCAGTAATTAAAGATCCCTTCCATGAATCTAGATGGGATTATATAAATTCTGTTCAAATTGGCGATGAAGTGGTCACAGAAAAAAGACTTACTATTTTTTTTGATGAAAATGGATTAGTAAAAAACTGGATAACTGTTAATAGCTCCGAAGAGGACTAAACCTTATTCAATCTTCTCTCTTTTGGATCCTGAACAAGTGGCCTAAGTATCTCAACCCTTTCTCCTTCTCTTAACCTGTATTTACTTGGCAAAGGTTTAAAATTTCCATCTAAAACCTCGCTATTAACTGCAAGCTCATATTTATGATCAATTAAGGATATAATTTTTTTTATCTCTTCAAATTCAACCAGCTCAGCAACAGTCAAACTAGAAGAAACATCAAAGGATAGAAAGTGCTGGTCTTGTAAGCCCTGATAAGAAAAGAATACTTTCATGTTGCTCTTTTAATAAATGAGTCAATGATGGTGGATGCAAATTTATCAACCAAAGCCTGTGGAGCAAGGGCATTAAGTAAAAAAGGCAGCTCAAACTCAGCATTAAAATCTATACTACATGAATCCTTAGTCTTGGCCTCAACCACCCACTTGCCCTCAAAGTAGTCAAAAGGACCTTCGGTTTGGTTTATTATAATCGAGTCCTCAGAAAGAGTATTTTCGGAAACAATAAAATATTCTTTTCCTAAAATATTAAACTCAAGTCGTCCTATTTCTAAAGGGTAATCACTTTTAAGAAGAGAAGCCGCTGAACAGCCTGGGATAAACTTGGAGTATTCATCAAATTTTAAAACAACATCTAAAGCTTTTTGTTTATTAATATCTATATCCTTTTTAAAATGAATATTTCTTTTCATTTAAAAATTTAAAAGAACTGTCTATAGAAAATATAAGCAACAGATAAAGGAGCTATAAATTTTACAAAAAATCGCCATAACATGTATAAAACTTTATTCATTGCACCAATTTCATCAGTTATTAACGATTTTTTCATAAACCAACCAACAAAAATTGCTATAAACATTCCACCTAATGGAAGCAATACCTGATTGGTAATAAATTCCATTGAATCGAGAAAGTTTCTATCAGAAATCAGGTGAAAGTCAGACCATATATTAAAACTCAGAGCCGAACCTATACCGAGAACCCAAGCAACAAATGCAATAATTTCAGCAGATCTTTTTCTAGGTAAAATTCCTTCTTCCGATAAATAAGCAACACCAGGTTCTAACAAAGATATTGATGAACTTAAGGCTGCAACTGAAAGTAATATAAAAAATAGTGGGCCAACAAATTGACCATATTGCATTTGATTAAAAGCAGAAAGCATTGAAACAAATACTAATCCAGGGCCGCTATTAGGCTCTAAACTAAAAGCAAAAATAATCGGAAAAATAGCTATACCAGCCACAATTGCAACAAGCGTATCTAGTGACGCAACTGTAAATGAGTTACTAACTATACTTTGATCCTTCGGCATGTATGCTCCATATGCCATGATCGAACCCATTCCAAGACCTAAGCTAAAAAATGCTTGCCCCATAGCCTGCAACAATGTATCTGAAGTAACGTTAGAAAAATCAGGAGCAAACAAAAATGTCATTGCTTTATTAAAATCACCGTTGATCATCGCGTAGATAACCATAAAAATCATTAGCATCCCAAGCAGTGGCATTAATATTTTGACCATTCTACCAATACCATCTTTGATACCAGCCGATACGATTAAAGCAGTTAAAGTCATGAAGACTGTATGCCAAAAAAGCAAATTAAGAGGTGATGAGATAACATTTGAAAATTGATCAGTGGCACTTAATGCTCCTGAAGAAGTTGCAGAAATAAAAATATAATTTAAGCATATGCCAGCTATAACACTATAAAAAGAAAGTATAAGAACACCTGCAAAAATACCGCTCCATCCAACAAATCGCCATAATGGAGTTGTATTAGAATCAACAGCAACTCTCCTCATCGCATTAACTGGACTGTTACCCGCTCTTCTACCAATAACAATTTCACTAACCATGATTGGCAATCCGATAGCTAAAATGCAACCCAAATAAATGAGAACAAAGGCACCACCACCATTTGTTCCTGCTTTATATGGGAATCCCCAAATGTTACCTAACCCAACTGCAGAGCCAGTAGCAGCAAGAATAAAAGTCCATTTACCAACCCATGCGCCATGAGATTTAAGTTGTTTTTGTATTTCCATAATTTTTTAAAAATTTAAAGGGTTACTATAAGGGTTGATCCAGTATGCAGATGATATCAGAAAACTAATAGAGACTAACAGAGACAACATTTTTCTAAATTGCATATAATCTTCACTTCTTTTAACAAAATCCTCGGTTGATCTTTCAAAATAATAAAAAGATTGAAAACTTAACACTGAAATTAATAAAGCGCTCAATATAAACTGCAAATATATTAGTAGTAATAACATGCAGCCTATCAAACTATAAGCTATACCTATAGCAAGATTTATCTTTTGGTTTTTTTGATCGTCTCTCCATCCCCATGCCATTCCACCCAAAAAGGTAAGAATAATTGATCCATAGGCAATTTGAAAAATTATTGCAGTCTGTGCAATAGTTTCACCAAATATCCATGGAATAATCGCCAAAATAGCGAATGGTACAAATCCAATATATCCAAATGTTGCTTTTATGTAATCAATATTCATCTTAAATTTAATTTTTATGTTGCACTGTAACTATCTAAGGACATAATAAAGGTATGTCTAAAGATAAACCTGCCTTAATTGTAAAGAATAAAACTGCATCAAGGAACTATGTACTTGGTGATACCTTTCAGGCTGGAATTGTTTTAGAGGGATGGGAAGTAAAATCTCTTAGAAATGGCAAAATTGATGTTAAGAATAGTTATGTTACTTTTAAAAAAGATGAAGCATGGTTATTCGGCATTAAAATTGACCCCCCGGCTTCATTAAAAGATTTTAATGTAGATCCAGTTAGAACAAGAAAACTCTTGTTAAATAAGAGAGAAATATCAGAACTTCAGAAGCTAAAAAATGAAAAAAATTTGACGATTATTATGACTTCAATGTATTGGAAGGATAATCATATTAAATGTGATATTGCCACAGGAAAAGGTAAGAAAGTTCGTGATCAAAGGCAAGATATTAAGAAAAGAGACTGGGAACGTGACCAGGGTAGAATTCTTAAGAATGCCAAAAAACAATAGCCATCCTACTAAAAATTTTAAGTAATACTGTATAATCATCATCCCTATGGGGGCGAACAGGGTTCGACGTTTCTACTGGACTCCGAAGCGCATGCCAAGATTGTGGTAATTCTTGTAAAACATACTACAAAAAATTTAGTTGCAAATAACGACAACTACGCTTTAGCAGCTTAATGCTAACCGATACCAGAATTGACTATGGTTTGAAGTATCGGCAAATATCATAGTCTAGCCAAGCTGTGTTGCTTGGACACAGTTTGGTTAAAACTAATCAAGCTCGCTTTTGTACCCTGCTCCTCGGGTCACGAAAGTTAAAAAGCCAATTGGGTGAGCTATGCATGTAGAAGTTAGGCTGAAGGATTAGCGGACGCGGGTTCAATTCCCGCCGCCTCCACCATTTTTAATATCTAATAGGACAAGGAACTGTATGAGAAAAAATATATTACCAACTTTGTTATTTTCTTTTTATTCATCTGTTGTATTTGCAAATCCGGCATGTATTTCAAGCAATGAAAAGCTTGGTGATTCTGCATATTGGTCTATAACAGCAATAGAATTGTTTGATCAAAAAAGATATGAGGATGCTGTGGCGGTTGTTGATCTATGTTTTGATATTTGGGGGCCTGAGGCTCAAAAAATTCAAAAAGAAATGCATGATAATAATGAGCCTGCACCTGCGGTTGGTAAGGTTAGTCCCAAACAAAAAAAGGCTATTCAAGAAAACTTTCTAATGAATGATGTTTCTATGGCGTTATGGACAAAGGCTATTTCATTGGACAAACTAGGTCTAGATACTTATGCCATAGACGCCTATATTAAATGCATAAATATGACTCATGGCAGAGTATGGGATTCGGGAGGATATGAGCCCAATGGGTGGTTTTGGAGCCCTGCAGACGATTGTGCCAATAAAGTTAAAAAATTTATTCAATAATTCTTATCAGAAAATAATTCAATTGCAATAGCATCATTAAATATAGTTTTTTACTGTGTACATTGCTCAAAAATACTGTTACTTTCAGTCAATAAATGCATACTTAGTATGCACATTTGTTATATACAATAAGTGTACATAACATTTTTAACGAAAAAATATTTAAATATCAGGGGGATATTTTTATGAATAAAATAACTAGTATTTTATCTTCGCTTTTTGCGATTGCATTTTTATTTGCACCAGTTGGGCTTGCTGCTCAAGAATCTTCTGTTGAAGAAGTTGTTGTAACTGGTTCATATCTAAAGAGTAGTGCAAAAGATGGAGCAAGTGCTGTCGAAGTAATTGGCAGAGACACGATTGAAGACTTGGGGGCATCAACTGCTGCAGATATTATAAGAAATATAGCTGTTGACTCAGGATCTGAAAATAACCCAGATTCGTTTACATCTGGTTCTACTCAAGGAACATCCAATGTAAACCTTAGAGGTCTTGGTCTATCATCAACATTAGTGTTGGTTGACGGTCGAAGACAAACTATTGCAGCTGGTACATCTAACGATGGTGCTGTATTTGTTGATACAAATATGATTCCGATGATTGCAACTGAAAGAGTTGAAATTTTAAAAGAAGGTGCTGCTTCTATATATGGCTCAGATGCTGTTGCAGGTGTTGTTAACTTTATCTTAAGAAGAGACTTCGAAGGTATTGAATTTAACTTATCACAACAAAATACAGATATGGGCGACCAAACTGATGACAGTATGGGCGTTATCTGGGGTACTCAAACTGGAAATACAAATGTCGTAATGGCATACAGCCAATTAGATAGATCTCCTTTAGCTGGAACAGAGCTATCAGACTACTCTCAATTAGCAATAAGTAGTTTTGGTAACAGCTTTTTGGTTTTGCCTCCTGGGCCTGTTCCAAGCCTCACTCCAGCTCAATACTTTACTAACATAGCTGATGGGGATTACGCTGGCACATATGCGATATATCAAAATGTTCCTGATGCTAATTGTTTGGCAAATAAAGGAGTTTTATTACCTTATACAAATGCAGCATCAGCTGCTCTTCCGGGTGGCGAAAGATGTGGTTTTTATTATGGTGATAGATTTAACTTAGTTAACACGGAAGAACATTCAAGTGTTTATCTATCATCAAAAACATCATTTGATAATGGTGTAAATTTTGAATTTGATTATATGGCAACTGATATTGATGTTTTTGATAACCCTCAATCACCTTCATATCCTGCCCTTTCATATTTATCTAAACCAGTTATGCCTGGTGTTGCAGGAAGCCCTTTTTCATACCCTGTTTTATGGATAGGAAGAGCATTAGGTTCAGCATTCCCATCACCGCTTGCTCCAAGAAGCAACACAAATGAAAGAATTTCATTTGGCTTGAATGGAACAATGATGAATGGAAATACATGGGAAGTTCATTTCACAGATAGTGAGCAAGTTCACTCTTACTTCCAGCCTGATACAAGTACATCAAGATTTGATGCTGCTATTAACGGTGTTGGTGGTGTTAGCGGAACAGAAACATGGAATCTATTTGATAATTCACAAAACTCAGCCTCATTAATTGCTCATATTTCTTCTGGGGAAGAAAGAACAACAGTTGCTGACTTAATGGTTTTAGACTTTCTAGTAACTGGAACTACAGATGGCGGTGTTGATTTTGCTACTGGGCTTCAAATGAAGAAAGAAGGTTATAACGTTGAAAGAAATGATGCTTCAAAGGCTGTTTTTGGTCCTGATGGAAGCATCACTCAGCAATCTGACCTAATATTCTTAGGTGGTGGTTTAGAGAATAAGGATAGCAGAAACTCAACAGCAATATTTGCTGAGGCATCTAAAGATGTAAGCGATAAGCTTCAAGTGATTGGTGCTGCTAGATATGAGCAACTTACTTCAGAATCAACATTTGATCCTAAAGTTTCTATGAGATACCAAATGAATGACAATCTTGTCTTAAGGGGTTCTTACAGTACTTCATTCAGAGAGCCTTCTCTATCTCAGTTATCGACTTCTTTAGTTTCACTTCAAGGTCTTCAGGATTTTAATCCAGATGGAACTAGAAAAGGTTCAACAGCCTTTATAAGAGTTGCTGTTGCACATAACCCTGATCTAGAACCAGAAACTTCTGAAAATACTAACTTTGGAGCAATTTGGACACCGAATGATCAAACTTCTTTGTCGGTTGATTATTGGGGTATTGATTATGAGAATGTTATTACCATTGAAAATGCTCAAGGTAAAATCGTTGCTGATCCAACAGATCCTGATATTAAAAGAATATCTGGAACTCTAGTGGGTGTGACTACTGAATATCAGAATGCTGAAAATGTAGAAGCAACCGGTCTTGATATTGAAGGTTCATACAACTTTGATACTTCATGGGGTCAAGCTTCAGTTGGATTTAATACTGCACGTATTCTAAGTTATGAAATTCCAAATAGTTCGGGTGGAATGAGAGATGTCGTTGGTTTATTCAACTATGACAACTTTGCAAGATCTATGCCTGAAACTAAATCAGTAATATCAGCTAAATTATCTAACGGTGATCATAATTTTGCAGCTTATATCAGAATGATTTCTGAGTATGAGACTACGAGAGCACTTGATGCAACTGCAACAGCTAGAGGGTTTAGTCAAGATGTTGATAGCTTTACTACTTTAGACCTAAGATATTCTTACGATATGGAAGTGTCTGGATATGACGTAAAACTATCTGCAGGAATAAACAATGCTACTGATGAAGCAGCACCAATTGTTTATGACGCAGCTAACTTTAGTTATGATCCAAAACATCATGATCCTAGAGGTCAGATGGTATTTCTTGGAATAAAAGTATCTAAGTAATTTATTTAGATATTTAATTAAAAGGCAGCCCTTAAAGCTGCCTTTTTTTTTATGCTAAAAAATATGGACATTATGAGCTTTGCTCATTAAACTACGCACTCTTTAACGAAATATAAATATGGCTAACTCAAAACAATCACTTAAAAGAGCAAAACAAAACGCTGAGACATATAAGCTCAGACACGCTCAAAGATCAATGGTAAGAACTGCTGTTAAAGCTGTTCGTGCAAGCATTGATGAGAATGACTCCGTAAAGGCTAAAGAAGCACTAACAAAAGCTGAAAAAGTCCTAGACTCTTCTGCTTCAAAGAAAGTGATTCATAAAAATGCCGCTGCTAGAACTAAGAGCAGGCTTTCAAAAGCTGTTAAAGCCCTAGGTTAAATCTAATTTACTTTGTGATATAACTTCTTCAAGAGATTGAAGGAGCTTCTGTGTGCCCTCTCCTGTGGCTGCAGATATAAAGAAAATGTCTTCTTCTGCTATGTCTAACTCCTCTTGAATGTGGCTGGAGTGAATTTCAAGATCATCTTTGTTTATCAAATCAATTTTATTACAAACTATCCATGATACTTTTTGAGTTAAATCGTCTTTGTATGCACTTAACTCATTCTTAAGGAGTTTGATTTGCTCTATGGGGTCAAGATTATCTGTTGAGTACAAGTCAACAAATATTAACAATAAACCTGTTCTTGAAATGTGTTGTAAGAATTTAATACCAAGGCCCGCTCCTTCTGAAGCACCTTCGATTAAACCAGGAATATCGGCAATAACAAAACTTGAGTCTGATCCCTCTATTGTTCCAAGGTGAGGTCTAAGTGTTGTAAATGGATAACTTCCTATCTTAGGCTTTGCGGATGAAACTTTATTAAGGAAGGTAGACTTGCCTGCATTAGGAAACCCAACCAAACCGACATCAGCCAATGACTTTAGTTCGAGTCTAATAAACCGAACTTCACCCTCAAAACCCAATGTAAATTTTCTTGGAGCCTGGTTTGTACTCGATTTAAATCTGGCATTGCCTTGGCCACCATCGCCACCTTTGGCCAGAATATACTCAATATTGTCATCACAACAGTCTAGTAGCTCATCCCCAGATATATCATCATAAATAACAGTTCCTTTTGGGATGTCAATTACAAGATCTTCAGCTGCAGAACCTGTCTTATTTTTTCCTGAACCAGGTCTGCCATTTTTTGCAATAAAAACTCTTTTATTTTGAAAATCAATAAGTGTATTTTTATTTAAATTAACTCTAAAAACGACGTCAGCTCCCTTTCCCCCATCTCCGCCATCAGGCCCGCCAAATGGAATATATTTTTCTCTACGGAAACTAGATGCGCCGGCACCACCATTTCCAGCCCTAACTTCGAGAAAGGCCTCGTCAATGAAATTCATGATTTAAGAAACGTTATTGAGTAATAACGTTCGCTGTTTTTCTGCTTTTAGGGCCTTTATAAGTAAACTCAACAACACCAGCTGCCTTAGCAAATAAAGTATCATCTTTACCTATTCCTACATTAATGCCCGGATGAGTATTAGTTCCTCTTTGACGAATAAGAATCTCACCAGCTTTTACAACTTGTCCGCCGTATCTTTTTACGCCAAGCCTTTTGGCGTTGGAATCTCTACCGTTCTTACTGGAACCACCTGCTTTCTTATGTGCCATTATTTACTCTCTAATTTAATATCTTTAATTTCTACTTTTGAATGCCTAGCTCTATGACCCGTTTTTGTCATACTGTGCTTTCTTCTTCTAAAGCGAAGAATAGAAATTTTATCTGATTTAACAACATCAACAACTTCAGCTGTAACCTTAACATTAGATAAATAAGGTTGACCAATCTCAACATTCTTATCATCAACATAAAGCAAAACATTCTCAAAAGTTATCTTTGAACCAGGTTCATCCTTTAATAAATCAACAGGCAAAGTCATGCCTTTCTCAATTTTATGTTGTTTTCCACCTGATTCTATTACTGCGTACATATTTATATCCTAAAAGGGTGCAAAATATACGCTTTAATGAAGAATTTATCAATACTTATGTATAATTTTGCTTTAAAAAATATTTAAGCATGTCAGATAAAAATTTAATAAATAAAGATCTTAAAGAAGTTAATAATCTTTTAAGAAAAAATATTATTAAAGAAAAGACCATTTCTAATCTTTATTCCTATATTTTTAAAAAGAATGGGAAGCAATTAAGAGCTAGATTAAGCCTTATAGCTTCCTCAGCAGACAGAAGGCAAGGAAAGAAAAGACTTAAGTTAGCTGCCATAATTGAACTTTTACACAACGCAACACTTGTGCATGATGATGTTGTAGATGAGTCACCAACTAGAAGAGGAGTAAAATCAGTAAATAATATTTGGACAAATGCTCATGGAGTTTTAATTGGGGATTATATTTATTCTAAAGCGTTTATGCTTATGGTTGAGCTAGGTAATTCAAAAATTTTGGAAGAGCTATCTAATGCAACCAATGATATTTCTAAGGGTGAATTAATTCAGCTTGATGCTATTGCTAACACTGGCATTTCATTATCTGAGCTTGAAGATATAAGTTACTTTAAAACAGGAAGGTTATTTGAAGCTTCAGCAAAATGTGGCGCCCTTTTATGTAATTCAAAAAAAAGTTACGTGAATAGCATATCTGAGTGTGCAAAAAATCTTGGGATAGTTTTTCAAATAAAAGATGATCTATTAGATTATTTAGGAAATGAGAATGCCCTTGGCAAACCTGCATTTCAGGATATTAAAGAGGGAAAAGTAACTTATCCATTTTATTTTGCATATCAAAGCGCAAATTCTCATGATAAAAAAATTCTAAGTACCATGCTTGGTAATAAAAAAGTTTCACATTCAAAAGTATCTAATTTGATTGAAAAGCTGGGTGGAATAAACGATACAGAAAATCTTGCAACAAAATATATAAATAAATGTAAAGTACTTGCTGGTAAATTAGATAACGATATACAGCAAGAAATGTTAAAATTATTAGATAGTTCAATAAATAGGATTAGATGACTTTTATACCTCAAGCAAAATATTCAAAAGAAGAATTAATAGAGTGCGGGAATGGCAAGCTCTTTACTAAAGATGGTGATGGTAGATTGCCCTCTGATGAAATGTTGATGTTTGATGAAATTATTAATATCAATGACTTTGGTGGAGAATTTGAAAAAGGTACAGTTGTTGCTAATCTAAAAATAAATCCTGAGTTATGGTTTTTTAAATGTCATTTTAAAGAAGATCCTGTCATGCCTGGATGCTTAGGCCTTGATGCAATGTGGCAATTGCTGGGGTTTTACTTGCTTTGGTCTGGTCTTCCTGGAATAGGTAGAGCTTTAGGAGCAGAGAATATTAAATTTTTTGGACAAGTTCTGCCATCAGCTGATACCGTAAGATATGAACTTGATATTAAAAGAGTTATAAATAGAGGTGCTATTCTTGGTGTTGCCAATGGCAGAATGTTCGTTGATGATAAAGAAATTTATAATGCAGAAAAACTAAAAGTTGGTTTATTTAACGATCCGAGTAGCTTCTAATGAAAAATGTAGTCATAACTGGTGTTGGAATTAAATCATGCATAGGCAATACCTATGATGATGTTCTTGAAAGTCTCAAGCTTGGTAAGTCAGGGATAGTTTCAAATACCTCATATGCAGAAATGGGATTTCGTAGCCAGGTATCGGGATCAATGGATATTGATTTTTCACAATTAATTGATAGAAAATTATTACGTTTTATGGGCGAGTCAGCGGCATATTCATACCTTGCTGCCCAAGATGCTATTTCCATGGCATCTCTTTCTGACGAGCAATTAGATTCTCCAAGAGTTGGCATAGTGGCTGGTTCAGGCGGTGCATCAACTAGAGTTATGGTTACAACTGCAGATATAGCAAGAGAAAAAGGGCCAAAAAGAATAGGACCATATGCAGTAACTAAATCCATGGGCAGTTCAATTTCTGCAATATTAGGAACTGCATTCAAAATCAAGGGTGTCAATTATTCAATCTCATCGGCATGTGCTACTAGTGCGCATTGTATAGGCCATGGTGCTGACTTAATTAAATCTGGTCAGCAAGATATCGTTATTGCTGGAGGCGGAGAAGACGAACATTGGAGCTCTTCGAGTTTATTTGATGCAATGGGTGCACTATCCTCGAACTTTAATGACAATCCATCAGTTGCTTCAAGACCGTATGATAAAAATAGAGATGGTTTTGTAATATCGGGTGGTGCAGGGATTTTAATCCTTGAAGAGGAAGAGCATGCCAAAAAAAGAAATGCAAATATACTAGCAAAGCTATCAGGATATTATGCAACCTCTGATGGATATGACATGGTAGCTCCATCTGGTGAGGGTGCTCTAAGGTGTATGCAGGGAGCCCTTAAAAGCTATGGGTCTGATGTAGATTACATAAATACTCACGGAACAAGTACTCCAGTTGGAGATATAGCAGAATTGAATGCTATTAATGAACTATTTGGAGATAATGGACCTGTTATAAGCTCCACTAAATCGATGACAGGGCATTCTTTGGGAGCCACCGGAGCTCAGGAAGCTATATATTCTATAATGATGTTACGTGATAAGTTTATAGCTCCGTCTATTAATATTGAAGACCTTTGTGATGAGGCTAAAGGCTTAAAATTAAATACTGAAACAACATCATCTGAAATAAAATCAGCTATGAGTAATTCTTTTGGTTTTGGTGGAACTAATGCAAGTTTAATTCTTACCAAATACTAATACATTTTTATAAGTGAATCTTTAGTATATGGATTGATATCTTCTAATCGCCCTTCTTTCATTTTAATAACCCATTCGTGATCTGATAAAAGAGCTCTTCCAACTGCAACCATATCGTACTTTTCATCATTGATATCTTGAACTGCCTTGTCGATACTTGCGATCTTTGCAGGAGCCATCATGTCTGTAAAGTCACCATCAAGACCAACACTACCTACGCTCATTGTTGGAATATTCATAAGTTTTTTGGTCCAATAAGCAAGATTTTCATCTGATCCCTCAAACTCACTTTCCCAAAATCTTCTCATGCTTGAATGCAGATAGTCGAGACCAGCATTACATGGGCCTGAAAGAACCTCTAATAAATCATCAGGACTTTGTGCTAATTTAGCCGCATAATCTTGCTGCTTCCACTGAGAGAACCTTAGACCAACAATGAAATCATTAGATACATTATCTCTAATTGCTTTTGTTATTGATGTTGCTAGAAAAGACCTAGATTTAATTGACCCACCAAAATTATCGTCTCTATCATTAGTTCCATTCCAGAAAAAGTTATCTATTAAATATCCATGTGCACCATGAATTTCAACACCATCAAAACCAAGCTCTTCACAAATTTTTGCATCGCTAGCGTATGCCTCTACTGTCTCTTCAATATCAAAAGATGACATTGCATGTGCAACTCTCTTTCCAGGCCTCACTAAGCCAGATGCTGTGTGCCCAGGAATTTCAGGATTTGGTCCCATTCCTAACTTACGAAAGCCGCCACAATGCCACAACTGTGCTATTACATGACCATTATTTTCTTTTATTCCTTCGACAACTTTTTTCCATCCCTCTCTTGCTTCTTCTGAATCAAGCCTTGGTACATTTGGATATGCACTAGATGCCTCATGACTAACTTCAACACCTTCAGTAATGATTAGTCCTACTTCTGCTTTGGCTCTTCTTTTGTAGTATTCAACAACCTCATTAGTTGGTATTCCTCCGGGCGACTGATTTCTTGTCATTGGAGCCATTGCAATCCTATTTCTCAATATAGTATTTTTTAACTTGTATGGCTCAAACAACATAATTTATTCCTTATTAATCTTTAAAATTATCTTTTTCAAAAGGGAAGAAATCTGGCATATCTTTACTTACTTTATTTTCAAAGACAGCATCTCTTTTTTCTAAAAATGACATCACACCTTCAGCCGCATCTTTAGATTTACCTCTTGATTCAATTACCTTGCTATCAACCTTGTGAGCATGTTCGGGAGAATCTTTTTGAGAAAGGCTCCAAATCATTTGTCTTGTTAACGCAACGGAAACTGGGGAGGATTCTTTGATCATCTTCTTAGCAATTTCTTCAGTTTTGCTCATTAGATCATCTGGTTCAACTTTATATGAAACTAGCCCACTAGCAAGAGCCGCATCAACATCAATCATTTCTCCTGAGTAACACCATTCCAGACTTTTTGAAATGCCAACAAGTCGAGGTAAAAACCAACTAGAACATGCATCTGGAGCAATACCTCTCTTGGTAAATGGAAATGAAAATTTACTTAATGAGGATGCTACCCTAATGTCTGCAGCAAGTTGAAGTGTAGCTCCAACACCAACAGACACCCCATTACAAGCTATTAGAATTGGCTTGAGGCATCTATACATTCTTAAAGCAAGAATGCCTCCAGAGTCTCTATTAAAGTCTTCTTTATATTTAGATGAATTATCAAATTCTGAATTAAATGTGTCTTTACCTGCTGACAAGTCAGCGCCAGCACAAAAAGCTTTCCCTGAAGCGCTCAAGATAACTGCTCTTATGCTGTCACTATTATCTATATAATCGAATATACTTAAAAGATCTTTAAGCATTTGTTGATTAAATGCATTGAGCTTATGTGGTCTATTTAATGTTACGTACCCAATATTTTGATCTTCTTTAAAAAGAATTGTTTTGAAATCTGAAATCAAATCAATTCTATTTAAAACGGAATATCGTCGTCTGTTAATCCGGGTCCTGAGTCATCCTGTGGAAAAGGAGATTCCGTTTCACTTACAGGCGATTGTGATGGATTTGAGTTAGAAGCTCTTGAACCTAGCATAGTTAACTCGTTACCAACTATTTCTGTAGTCCATCTGTCTGCACCAGACTTATCTTGCCACTTTCTAGTTTGTAACTTACCTTCTATATAAACACTTGAACCTTTATCTAAATATTTTTCAACAATTTCAGCCAACTTTCCAAAATAAACAACCTTATGCCATTCTGTTTTATCTCTCATTTCGCCGCTTTCTTTGTCTTTCCATGACTCGGTAGTGGCTATTGAGATATTCGCTACTGCTGATTGGGTTGCTGTATATCTCATTTCAGGCTTTTGACCTAAGTTACCAACTAAAATTACTTTATTTACGCCTCTGCTCATAATTACCTCTTATAATATTCATAGAAGTTTAACCTAAATTAATTTTTTCATCACGGATATTTTGAATCTTATGGATAGTATTTTTATAAAAGGCGCACGCACACATAATCTTAAGAATATTAGCTTAGAGATTCCTAGAAATAAGATTATTGTTATTACTGGTCTCTCTGGTTCTGGTAAATCATCTTTAGCATTCGATACCTTGTATGCAGAAGGCCAAAGAAGGTATGTGGAATCTCTTTCTACTTATGCACGTCAATTTTTATCTATGATGGAAAAGCCAGATGTTGATCAAATTGAAGGACTTTCTCCCGCAATATCTATAGAACAAAAATCAACTTCACATAATCCAAGATCTACAGTGGGAACTGTTACTGAGATATACGATTACCTCAGACTTTTATATGCAAGAATTGGTTCACCGATATGTCCTGATCATGGAGAAGAGCTTAAAGCCAAGACAGTTTCTGAGATCTGCGATGAGGTTCTGAAAATAAAAGAAGGAACCAAGATAATGATTCTATCCCCAATTGTAAGAGGTAAAAAAGGAGAGCATTTAGCAGTTTATGAGGACTTAAGAAAGAGCGGATATGTTCGGGTGAAGGTAAATGATGTTGTATATCCTATTGAAGAATTTCCTGAGTTAGAGAAAAATAAAAAACATGATATTTCTGCAGTAATTGACAGGCTCGTAATTAAAAATAATGAAGAGGATAGATCGAGGCTGGCTGAATCAATTGAAACTTCTTTAAACCTTTCAAGCGGACTAGTGCAGATAGAAAGTATTGATAACAAACTATTAACACTATACTCGTCTAATTTTTCATGTACTCAATGCGGATATGCAATAGCAGAGCTTGAGCCTAGAATGTTTTCATTTAACAACCCTTATGGCGCTTGCACAAGATGTGATGGGCTTGGGGTTATCCAATATTTTAATGAGAATAGATTAATCCAAGATGATGAGGTGTCTATATCAAATGGTGCAATCAAAGGGTGGACTAGAAGGAATAGATTTTATTTCTATCAACTTAAATGTTTAAGCGCTCATTTTGATTTTAGCTTAACTGCAAAATGGAAAGATTATCCTCAAGATATAAAAGATATTATTCTTTGGGGGTCAAAAGAAAAAATTGATTTTTCACATAGATTCAGAAGTGGTAGCAAAATCGTGAGAAAACATAAGTTTGAAGGAATCATACCAAGTACTGAAAGAAGATTTAAAGAAACAGATTCAGATTTTATTAGAGATGAGTTATCAAAACTAATGTCTAAAAGCTCTTGTGATGAGTGTGAAGGATCAAGATTAAACACACAATCAAGAAATGTTTTTATAAACAAAACTCAAATACATTCAATAACAGGCATGAGGATTAATGAAGCATCCAGTTTTATTAAAAATATGAAGCTTGAGGGTGCGAAAGAAAAGATAGCTGAAAAAATTCTAAAAGAAATTTCTGAAAGGCTTACATTTTTAGAAGATGTTGGGCTTAATTATTTAACCCTTGAAAGAAGTGCTGATACTTTATCTGGTGGCGAGGCACAGAGAATTAGACTTGCAAGTCAAATTGGATCTGGCCTGGTTGGTGTTACCTATGTTCTTGATGAACCATCAATAGGGCTGCATCAGAGAGATAATGAAAAATTAATTAAAACTTTAAACAATCTTAAGAGCCTTGGAAATACTGTAATAGTCGTTGAGCATGACGAGGAAGCTATCAGGTGCGCTGATCACATTATTGATATAGGTCCAGGAGCTGGAAAGCATGGAGGTGAAATATGCGCTGAGGGCGATCTTGAAGCTATTTTAAGCAATAAGAACTCCATAACTGCGAAATACCTTTCAGGTGAAAGACAAATAAAAATTCCATCAAAAAGATTGATTCCAAATGAAAAGATGATCAAAATTATTAACTCTTCAGAAAATAATCTTCAAAATATTTCAGCTGAAATACCAATTGGTATTTTTACATGCATAACCGGGGTGTCTGGGTCTGGAAAATCATCACTGATTAACCAAACATTATTGCCAATAAGTTCATTTATGCTCAATAAAGCAAAGTTAAATAAAGAAATTAAGTGCGATAAAATTGAAGGTCTCGAACACTTGGATAAGGTTATAAGTATAGACCAATCACCAATAGGGAGAACTCCTAGATCTAATCCAGCAACATATACTGGCTTATTCTCATATATAAGAGATCTTCTTTCACAAACTATAGAGGCAAAATCTAGAGGATATAAACCAGGAAGATTTAGTTTTAATGTAAAAGGCGGAAGGTGTGAGGCATGCCAAGGTGATGGTATGACAAAGGTTGAAATGCATTTTCTAGCTGATGTGTATGTTAAGTGTGATGTTTGTGAGGGAAACAGATATAACGAACAAACTTTAGAAGTTAAATATAAAGAAAAAAATATAAGTGAGATTTTAAATATGACTGTTGAAGAAGCATTAGTATTTTTTGATGCCCTTCCTGCGCTAAAGAAAAAACTAGTAACTTTGGATGATGTTGGCTTAGGCTACATAACCTTGGGGCAATCAGCAACAACTCTTTCTGGGGGCGAGGCCCAGAGAATTAAACTTGCTAAAGAATTGTCAAAAAGAAGCACTGGTAAAACTTTATTTATATTAGATGAGCCAACAACAGGCCTTCATTTTGCTGATATAGAATTATTACTAAAAGTATTAGATAGGCTTAAAAAACAAGGAAATACTATCGTAGTAATAGAGCATAACCTTGATGTGATTAAGACTGCTGATTGGATTATTGATTTAGGTCCCGAAGGTGGAAGTGATGGAGGGAATATTGTTGCTACAGGAACCCCTGAAGATGTTGCTAAGATTAGCAACTCCTTCACAGGTCAATTTCTTGAAAAAATGTTATAGATTATGCTGCTGTTTCTTCTTTTAGCTCAGGAGCTTCTGAAGAGCTTTCTTCTCCAGCCATTCTGTCGACAAGCTCAATATAGGCCATATCAGCTTTATCACCAGGTCTAAAGCCAGCTTTTATTATTCTTGTATATCCGCCCTTTCTATCTTTTGAATTAACTGAAATCTCAGTGAACAATTTTGCAACTGCAGCATCTGATCTCAATCTACTAAATGCAAGACGTCTGTTTGCAACAGAATCTTCCTTGCCTAAAGTAATAAGTGGCTCAATAACTTTTCTTAGCTCTTTTGCTTTAGGGAGAGTTGTTCTAATAATATCCTGCTCAATTAAAGCTATTGCTAAATTTTTTAGCAAAGCCTTCCTGTGAGATGAATTTCTATTAAGTTTTCTTCCTGCTTTTCTATGTCTCATTTTATTATCCTACTGGTGGCCAATTATCCACATTCATTCCTAAAGATAACTCTTTAGAAGCAAGAACATCTTTAATCTCGTTAAGTGATTTCTTTCCTAAATTTGGAGTTTTTAATAAATCAAACTCAGACCTATGAATAAGATCTCCAATTAAGAAAATGCTTTCAGCTTTTAGACAGTTAGTTGATCTAACTGTTAATTCTAGCTCTTCAATTGATCTTAAAAGGAAAGGATCAAAGTCATTTTGATCTTTCTTAGCTTCTTGTTCAGCAATAGCATCTAAATCGACAAAAGAACTAAGTTGTTGTTGAAGGATAGTAGCTGAATGCTCAATAGCCATTTTTGGGTCTAATGTGCCATCAGTTTCAAGCTCAATAACTAATTTATCAAGATCAGTTCTTTTTTCAAATCTTGCATTATCAACTGTATATGAAACTCTTCTTACAGGACTATATGATGCATCTACCTTCAAAGCACCAACTACTCTATCCTCATCATCTCTAGTATCAGCTGGCTCATAACCTCTTCCAGTCTGCACTGTAAGTGTCATTTTTAGATTTACTTTATCTACAATAGTTGCAACATGAAAATCTTGATTTACAAGTTCTACATTTCCAGGAACATCAAAAGATGATGCTAAAACATCACAAGGTCCGGTTACATCAAGAGTAATTTCAGCAGTATTGCCCTCTATAATATTAACAGGCATATCTTTGATGTTAAGAAGAATATCTATTACATCCTCTCTAACACCTTCAATAGTGCTGTACTCATGGGATATACCATCAATAGCAACATCTGTTACAGCTGCACCAGGCATTGAGGAAAGAAGAATTCTTCTTAACGCATTTCCTAATGTATGACCAAAACCCCTTTCTAATGGCTCTAGTGTAATTTTTGATAGATTTGGTGTTATGTCGTCAACTTGTATCTCAGTTGGGACTAAAAGATCTATTACTGATATTTGCATAATTTTCTCCGTCTTTAATGTTTTATTTTGAGTAAAGCTCAATAATAAGATTTTCGTTAATTTCTGTACTTAAATCTGTTCTATCAGGAACTGATTTGAATACTCCCTTTAAGTTTGCTTCATCAACTTCAAGCCAATCACAATCTTCTCTCGTAGCTGCTATTTTTAATGCAGCAGCAATTCTTAAGTGGCCTTTCTTGTTATCTCTTACCTGAACTTCATCTCCGGCTTTCATTTGATAAGAAGGTATATTTACAACTTCACCATTAACTTTAAAGGCCTTATGAGAAACCATTTGTCTTGCTTCAGCTCTTGTTGAACCAAAACCCATTCTATAGACAACGTTATCCATTCTCTTTTCTAATAATGACAATAGGTTTTCACCAGTATTACCTTTAGTAGATGCAGCTTTTTTATAGTAATTTCTAAATTGCTTTTCTAAAACGCCATACATACGTCTTACTTTTTGTTTTTCTCTAAGCTGAAGACCGTAATCTGAAAGTCTTCCACGTCTTGCGCCAGCCGCAACACCTGGAGGAGAATCCATATTACATTTTGATTCAATTGCTCTTACACCACTTTTCAAATAAAGGTCTGTTCCTTCTCGTCTTGAAAGCCTTAGTGTCGGTCCTGTATATCTTGCCATTTAATACTCCCTTAAACTCTTCTTTTCTTAGATGGACGACAACCATTGTGAGGCAGTGGCGTAACATCTGTGATACTTTTAATTTTTAATCCACACGCATTTAAAGATCTGATTGCAGACTCTCTTCCGCCACCAGGTCCTTTAACCTTAACGTCTAAATTTATCATTCCAAATTCTTTTGCAGCATTTCCAGCTTTATCTGCAGCTATCTGAGCAGCAAATGGTGTGCTTTTTCTTGATCCCTTAAAACCAGATCCGCCCGAGGTAGCCCAACATACGGTATTACCTTGCTTGTCTGTTATAGTTACAATTGTGTTGTTAAATGATGAGTGTATGTGTGCAACACCATCGGTAACAATTTTTTTACCCTTCTTTCCTTTTACTGCCATCTTATGATCCTCTCATAGGTTTCTTAGCGCCTTTTCTTGTTCTTGCGTTATTCTTTGTATTTTGACCTCTAGTAGGTAATTTTCTTCTGTGTCTAATTCCACGGTAACTACCTAGATCCATAAGTCTCTTTATATTTGTACTTATATTTCTTCTGAGATCACCTTCAACAACAAACTTGCCAATAGCAGTTCTTAAGTTTTCAATTTCATCTTCTGTTAAGTCAGAAATCTTTCTTGTGTAATCAATCTTTAGCTCTTTACAAATGTCTTGTGCTGTTTTTCTACCAATTCCAAATATGTGAGTTAATGAAATCTCAACATGTTTATTCTCTGGAATATTTACTCCTGCTATCCTTGCCATATCTTAACCTTGCCTTTGTTTATGTTTTTGGTCTGTTTTACAGATTACAAATAAGACACCATTTCGTCTTACAATTTTGCAATTTCTGCAGATTTTCTTCACTGATGCTTTAACTTTCATATTACCTTTTATAGTTTTTTAAATTAGCTTTTTTCATTAATGATGAGTATTGAGTTGACATCATATGCGATTGAACTTGTGCCATGAAATCCATCAATACAACAACAATAATTAAAACCGATGTGCCACCAACAGATATTGTTGGTGATATACCAGCAAAATTGATTAGGGCTAATGGAAGCAAGCATATCAATGTTAAATATATTGCTCCAAATACTGTTAATCTAGCTAAAACAGCATCTATATAATTTGAAGTTTGCTCGCCTGGTCTTATTCCAGCTATGTATGCACCTGAACGTTTTAAATTATCTGAAACTTCTCTAGTATTAAATGTAAGTGCCAACCATATGAAACAGAAACTTATAATCAATCCTGCAAACACAAGAATATATAATGGCTGTCCTGGATTTAATGCTAATGAAAAACTTTGCAAGAATCCTAGTGACTCGCTTTGCCCAAACCATGTTGATAATGATGCTGGAAAAAGTAAAAAAGTGCTTGCAAAAATAGCTGGTATAACTCCCGCCATATTAACCTTAAAAGGTAGGTGGCTCGTCTGAGCCTGCATGAGCTTTCTACCTTGTTGTCTTTGTGCATAATTAACTGTAATTCTTCTTTGGCCTCTTTCAATGAATACAACAACGGCTATTACTGCCATTGATAAAAGTCCTATTGCAATTAATAACAGTACACTAATATCACCTTGTCTTGATTGCTCTAATGCTTGACCAATAGCACCAGGTATTCCAGTAAGAATACTAGTAGCAATAATGATAGAAATTCCATTACCAATTCCCCTTTCTGAAACTTGTTCACCTAACCACATTAAAAACATTGTTCCAGCTACTACCGAAAATACAGCAGATACGAAAAATGACGGACCAGGTGTATACGCTAGACCGCTAGCGGATAAGGTAACTGCCAATGCTGAAGCTTGAATGAAAGCTAATATCGCAGTTCCATATCTTGTATATTGGGTAATAGTATTCCTTCCAGCTTGACCATCTTTTTTAAGCTCTTGTAAATAAGGTATTGAATTAGAGAACAACTGCATGATAATTGCTGCAGAAATATATGGAACAACATTAAGAGCAAAAATACTCATTCTTTCTAACGCTCCGCCAGAAAATAAGTTGAACATTTCAATAATAGTTCCTTGGTTTTGATCAAACAAAGCCGCCAATCTATCAGGGTCAATACCAGGTATAGGAATATGTGTTCCTATTCTATAAACAAGAATAGCAACAAATACGAAACGAAGTCTTTTCCAAAGATCGCTCATTCCTGTACCTTGATCAGTCATAAATTATTCCGAAATCCTGTCTGCTTTTTTAACGCCTTTTGGCCTTACAACTGGAGCAATAACATCAGCAACACTTCCACCAGCTTTCTCTATAGACTCTTTTGCGCCCTTAGTAACTTTTATGCCTTCAACTTTTAATTTTGATTCAAGATCAAAAGTACCAAATATTTTTACTTTTTTTACAGACTTAGAAATAATTTTATTTTCTTTTAAAGTCTCGATAGTAATGACATCAAGCCCATTAAGGTTTTTTACATTTACTTCTTTTAAATGGTTATTTGTTCTAGAAGTGAAACCAAATTTAGGTAACCTCATTTGAAGTGGCATTTGCCCACCTTCAAAACCAGCTCTTACACCTCCACCAGTTCTAGATTTTTGACCTTTGTGACCTCTACCAGCTGTTTTTCCTGTTCCAGAGCCCATTCCACGACCAACTCTCTTTCTATTTTGAGATGTCCCTTCATTAGACAAACTGTTTAGCGTCATATTGTTTGTTTCGTTTTCACTCATTTTAGCTTTCCTGAATCTCTATCATGTCAGATATTTTATTAACAAGTCCTCTATTACTAGGAGTGTCAACTACTGTTACTGTTTGGTTTAGTCTTTTAAAACCAAGCCCTTTAATGCAAAGTTTGTGTCTTTTCATTCGACCTATTCCACTTTTTACTAACTTTATTGTCATTGTTTTTTCTTTACTCATGATGCTTTCTCAACTTTTTTTCCTCTTCTTGCTGCAACGGTATCTGGAGACTCCATTGCGCTTAAAGCATTAATAGTAGCTCTTACAACATTTACAGGATTCGTAGATCCATAACATTTAGCCAAAACATTTTGAACTCCAGCTAACTCAAGAACAGCCCTCATTGCACCACCAGCAATAATTCCAGTACCTTCTGATGCTGGTTGCATATATACATTTGCAGAACCATGCTTAGCTTTAACTGGATACCATAAAGTTGTATTGTTTAACTCAACCTCAACCATGCTTCTTCTTGCATTTTCCATAGCTTTTTGAATTGCGATTGGCACTTCTTTTGCTTTACCTCTTCCAAAACCAACTCTTCCATTACCATCACCTACAACAGTCAAGGCGGTAAAGCCAAATATACGTCCGCCTTTTACAACTTTTGCAACTCTGTTCACTTGGACTAACTTTTCTTCTAAAGCGTCAACTTGTTGATTGTTTGCTACATTATTTTCTTTCATAATTTAATTAAAACTCCAGTCCAGCTTTTCTAGCTGAATCAGCTAATGCTTTTATTCTTCCATGATATTTATAACCAGATCTATCAAATACAACTTTCTTAATTCCATGTTCAATAGCTCTTTCAGCGACTCTTTTACCAACCGCTTCAGCACTTTCTGTATTGTTAGATCTATTTTCTAAGTCTTTCTCAACTGTAGAGGCTGATGCAATTACTTTCGTGCCTAAATTATCAAAAATTTGTGCATAAAAGTTTTTTGAAGATCTATAAACTGAAAGTCTTGGAGAATCCTGATCCTTAATTTTCATTCTAGTTTTCTTTGCTCTTCTTAATCTAGATATATTCTTATCGCTCATTTCTTATGCTCCAGCTGCTTTTTTAGCTTCTTTTCTTCTTACATTTTCATCAGAATATCTAACGCCTTTGCCTTTATATGGCTCAGGTGGTCTAAATGCTCTTATTTCAGCTGCTGCTTGACCTAGAATCTGCTTGTTATAACTTTTCAACACTACTTCTGTTTGTGATGGAGTTTCTACTTCAACTTCATCTGGAAGTTGATACTTAACTGGATGTGAAAAACCTAGAGTAAGTTCTAATAATTTGCCTGATGCCTTAGCCCTATAACCAACACCCTTCAATTCAAGCTTCTTTTCAAAACCTTGAGAGACGCCAACTATCATATTATTAACTAGAGCTCTTGTAGTGCCTGCTAATGCAATAGACTGCTGTTTTGTTTCGTCATACTTAACATGTATTATATTTTCAATAACTTCTAATGAAATTGTTTCAGGTAGATCAAAGCTCATTTCGCCAATCTTTCCCTTAACCTCAATAGATGCATTAGTTACATTGACATTAACGCCTTCTACTATATTTATTGGATTTTTTGCTACTCTGGACATATTAAAATACCTCACAAAGAATTTCGCCACCAACATTCTTGGATCTTGCTTCTGAATCAGTCATTAAGCCTTGGTTGGTAGATACTATAAAAGCGCCCAAACCATTTTTAACTGTATCTAAATCAGTTGAGGCTGAGTAATTTCTTAAACTTGGCTTACTTATTCTCTTAATGGTTTTAATTGCTGGTGCTGAATTATGGTATTTGAGAGCGACTTTAAGAGATGGCTTGCCATCTTCTTCTACTCTTTCTACTGATTTAATGTAGCCCTCTGAAACTAAAACATTGATTAGCTCATGTTTTAATTTAGAGTGAGGAACCATCACATTGACTTTGCCACGCATTAAGCCATTACGAATTCTTGTTAAACAATCTGCTATAGGATCTTGAAAACTCATATTATTACCAACTTGATTTAACTAAACCTGGGATATCGCCTCTCATTGCGGCTTCTCTCAGCTTGATTCTACTTAGGCCAAATTTTCTATATACAGCATGAGGTCTGCCTGTAATTTGACATCTTCTTACAACTCTTGAAGGACTAGAGTTTCTTGGAAGCTTTTGAAGCTTGATAGAAGCCTCATACCTTTCCTCACTCGAAGCGTTAGTGTCATTAACAATTGCTTTCAAGCTTGCTCTTTTTTCAGCAAACTTAGCAACTGTTTTAATTCTCTTAACTTCTCTAGCGATCATTGATTTTTTTGCCATTTCTAATACCTACTTTTTAAATGGAAATTCTAAAACTTCTAATAAAGCTTTAGCATCTTCTTTGTTTGTTGCCGACGTATTGATACAAATATCCATACCTCTAATTGTGTCTACATTATCGAATTTAATTTCTGGGAAAATAATTTGCTCTTTAATACCAAAATTGTAGTTTCCCTGGCCATCAAAAGATTTAGGATTAAGCCCTCTGAAGTCTCTTTCCCTTGGAATAGCAATATCAATCAACCTTTCCATAAACTCATACATTTTGTTTCCTCTAAGAGTAACTTTGCAACCAATCGGCCAACCTTCTCTTATTTTGAAACTTGCAACAGACTGTCTAGCTTTAGTAACAACAGGCTTTTGCCCAGCTATTGCTGTCATATTTTGAACAGCAGATTCTAAATGTTTTTTGTCATTTGCAGCTTCACCAACACCCATGTTAATAACTACTTTAGTAAGCTTTGGAACAGCCATGACATTATTCATACCTAACTTCTCTTGAAGAACGGCCTTTAGTTCTGTGTTATATCTTTCTCTTAAATTTGCCATTTACTTAATCTCTTTTTTGTCTGATTTAAATAATCGTATTTTTTTTCCATCACTATCTTTTGAATAGGAAATCTTATCTTTTGATTTTTTTGAAGGATTCCATATAGCAATATTAGATAACTCAATCGCTGCCTCTTGCTCTACAACACCACCAGTAATGCCCATTTCTGGATTTGGTTTAGTGTGTTTTTTTACCATGTTAATACCAGTAACAAATCCTTTATTTTTTGCTTTAAGTATTTTTCTCAAGGTACCTTTTTTGCCCTTATCTTTCCCAGTGACTACTACAACTTCGTCACCTGTTTTTAATTTTGTTGGAACAATATTCATTTTTATATAACCTCAGGAGCCAATGAAAGAATTTTCATATGCTTTCCATCTCTAAGCTCTCTAGTAACTGGTCCAAAAACCCTAGTGCCAATTGGAGCTTTTTGATTATTAATTAGGACTGCGGCATTCTCATCAAATTTAATTAGTGAGCCATCTTTTCTTCTTACACCTTTTCTTGTTCTAACAATAAGGGCGTCGACAACTTGTCCTTTCTTAACTTTCCCAGTAGGAATAGCCTCACGAATTGCTACTTTGATTATGTCACCAATGTTGGCATACCTTCTTTTTGATCCGCCAAGGACTTTAATACACATGACGCTTCTAGCACCGCTATTATCAGCGATTTTTAAAAGTGATTGCATTTGAATCATTATTCATTCTCCCCAGTAACTTCAGCTTTTTCTGATACATTTTGGACATCGCCTTCAACCAGAATCCAAGTTTTGCTCTTAGAGAATGGTCTGCATTCTTTAACAGTTACTTGATCACCAATTGCAGCGCTATTGTTTTCATCATGAGCATGAACTTTTGTTGCTCTCTTCATGACTTTCCCATACAGAGGATGCTTGACTTTTCTTTCAATTTTTACAGTTATCGTTTTATCAGCCTTGTCGCTAATTACAACTCCTGAAAGAATTCTTGGATTAGTTGAGTTCATTATTTGCTATCCTTAATTTTTAATTCATTCATTAATGTTTTTATTTTTGCAATTCTCTTTCTTACTAAAGTCAGTTGGTTGGTTTCGTTAAGTTGTCCAGTTTTATGCTTAATTCTTAAATTAAATTGAGACTCTCTACTAGTTGCTAATTCAGCATCTAGTTGTTCTAAATTCTTTTTTCTTAGATCTAAAATTTCTTTGCTCATTTATACATCCTTTCTTATAAAGTGAGTTTTAACTGGAAGTTTTGCAGCGGCTAATTTAAAAGCCTCTCTAGCTAGTTCTTCTTCAACACCGGCCATTTCAAACATGACTTTTCCAGGCTGAACAAGAGCAACCCAGTACTCTACATTACCTTTACCTTTACCCATACGAACTTCTAAAGGCTTTTTAGTAATTGGTTTGTCTGGAAAAATTCTAATCCAGATATTTCCACCCCTTTTAATGTGTCTTGTCATTGCTCGTCTAGCTGCTTCGATTTGTCGAGCGGTTATACGCCCTCTATCAGATGCAACTAATCCAAACCTACCAAAGGCAACTGTATTACCATTTTGTGCAAGACCTCTATTACGGCCTTTGTGCATCTTTCTAAACTTAGTTTGTTTTGGTTGTAACATAATTATTAATTAGCCCCTATATCTACTTTGTATGGGTCTTCAGTGATTTCACCTTTAAATACCCAGACTTTTACACCAATAATTCCATATGTTGTTAATGCTTCGGCAGTACCATAATCGATATCTGCTCTAAGTGTGTGCAAAGGAACTCTTCCTTCTCTGTACCACTCGGTTCTTGCAATCTCAGCACCATTTAATCTTCCTGATACCTCAACCCTTACACCTTTAGCACTTTGTCTAAGAGCGCTTTGAACAGTTCTTTTCATAGCTCTTCTAAACATAACCCTTCTTTCTAATTGCTGAGCGACACCCTCGGCTAAAATCTGAGCATCTAAATCAGGTTTTCTAACCTCTTTAATATTTATTTGTGCTGGTTTTTTAACAATTTTTTGAACTGCTTTTTTTAGGTTATCAATTTCCTCACCTCTTTTACCAATAATAATTCCAGGTCTAGATGTGTAAATTGAAACCACAAAATTCTCTGCAGATCTTTCTAGCTCAATTTTACTGATTGATGAATTTTTAAGATTTTTCTTAAAGTACTCTCTAACTTTTAAGTCTTGAACTAAATTAGTTGAGAAATCTTTACCTTTAGCATACCAATTTGCATTTTGCTTTTTAGAGATACCTAGTCTAAAACCTGTTGGATTTACTTTTTGTCCCATTATTTATCCCCTTCGGCTAAAATTATTTCGATATGACAAGTAGGCTTGATGATCCTATCGGCTCTTCCACGCGCCCTAGGCTTCATTCTTTTTAATCTCATGCCTTGATTAACAATTATTGATTTAACTGAAAGCATATCGACATCAGCATTATTATTATTTTCTGCATTAGCAATTGCAGATTCTAGTAATTTTTTTAT
Source organism: gamma proteobacterium SCGC AAA076-P13 (assembly GCA_000384935.1). Taxonomy (GTDB): domain Bacteria; phylum Pseudomonadota; class Gammaproteobacteria; order Magnimaribacterales; family D2472; genus SCGC-AAA076-P13. Next base: position 53,312 of record ARRA01000003.1, read on the forward strand.
AACTGCAGACCCTTTTTGTTTATTAAAAACTAAAAAGTCCATCGCATCTTGTACAGATTTTCCTCTTATTGCATTGGCAACTAGACCAGCTTTTTGAGGAGACAGTCTAGTTCCTTTTAGATATGCTCTTGTTTCCATTATTTAGCCTTCCTATCGCCTGAGTGCATTTTAAAAGTTCTGGTTATAGCAAATTCACCTAGTTTATGACCAACCATATCTTCATTAATATAAACTGGCACATGCTGTCTACCATTGTGAACAGCAATTGTTAATCCAACCATTGAAGGATTTACCATTGACCTTCTAGACCATGTTTTAATTGGTCTTTTGTCATTAGATGCTAATGCAGCCTCAACTTTCTTTTCTAAAGATAAGTCTATGAACGGTCCTTTTTTTAGTGATCTTGGCATAATTTACTTCCTGCTTCCTCTTCTTCTTATAATGAGGTCATCTGTTCTTTGATTTTTTCTAGTTTTGTATCCTTTTGTTGGAACACCCCATGGAGTAGATGGATGTCTTCCACCCGAAGTTCTTCCTTCACCACCACCATGTGGATGGTCAACAGGGTTCATAGCAACACCTCTTACCGTAGGTCTAACACCCCTCCATCTTTTAGCACCAGCTTTTCCTAGAGATTTTAAATTATTCTCTTGATTAGATACTGTTCCTAAGGTTGCTCTACATTCCCATAGAACCTTACGAGTTTCTCCGGATTGAAGTCTTAATGTTGCATAAATACCTTCTTTAGCAACTAATCTAGCTGATGTTCCAGCACTTCTTGCCATTTGAGCACCTTTTAAAGGCTTAAGCTCAACACAATGAACATTAGTTCCTAAAGGTATATCTTTTAGTTTCATTGAGTTGCCAACTTTAATTTCACATTTTTCAGCTGAAATTACCTCATCGCCAACTTTAATTTTAGCTGGGGCAATAATGTACCTTCTCTCACCATCTTTATATAAAAGAAGAGCTATGTGAGCAGATCTATTTGGATCATATTCTAGTCTTTCAACTACAGCCGGAATATCAAATTTATTTCTTTTAAAGTCGATTACACGATAATGCTGCTTATGACCACCACCCTGATGTCTAACAGTTATTCTGCCGTTGTTATTACGCCCACCATTTTTAGACTTAGCTTGTGTTAAGGATTTTAACGGCTTACCTTTGTATAAATCAGTTTTAATGGCAATTACGCCACGTCTACCTGGACTAGTTGGTTTTGCTTTAATAATAGCCATGATTAATTAACACCCTCGAACTGAATTTCTGAATCTTTACTTAAAGATACAAATGCTTTTTTATAATCTGATTTTTTATAAAGGCCATTTTTATTTCTTTTTCTTTTACCTTTAACAATTGATGTTGTTACTTTTGTAACTTCAACTTTAAATAATTCTTCAACTGCTTTTTTAATCTCTCTTTTATTTGCAGTTAGATCAACCTTGAAGACTATTTGTTTCAATGATTCTCCAACTCTAGCTGACTTTTCAGTAACTATAGGAGATTTAATAAGAGTGAATAGTTTTTCGTTATGCATCAATCCACTCCTCAATTTGTTTAAAAGCATCTGCAGTAACTGCAACTTTATTTGCTTTTAATAAGTTAACAGGATTAATTTCTCTTACCGTTATTACATCAACATTTGGTATGTTTCTTGTAGATAAATATAAGTTCATATCTAGTTCATCAATTATGATTAATACCTTACTAAGAGAGAATTCATTAAGTAATGAAACTATTTCTTTAGTCTTAGGTTTATCTAAAACAGGTTTTTCAATAGCAACTAATCTTCCTTGTCTTAGTAATTCTGAGAATATAGACCTGATAGCAGCTCTATACATCTTTTTATTGATCTTTTTACTATAGTCTCTAGGAGTTGCAGCAAAAGTTACACCACCGCCTCTCCACAAAGGACTTCTAATTGTTCCAGCTCTCGCTCTACCTGTTCCTTTTTGTCTAAAAGGCTTTTTACCGCCGCCTCTTACTTCTGATCTAGTTTTTTGTTTGGATGTTCCCTGTCTTGCACCTGCCATAAAGCTAACTACAGCTTGATGAACTAAAGACTCATTAAAGTCTTTGCCGAATGCGCTATCAGATATATTAATATCTTGATTTTTTGTGGATGATAGTAATTCTATTTTCATGATTTCTTCAACGCCGGTTTAATTTTCAATTCAGATCCATTAAAGCCTGGAACAGCACCTTTTATATAAAGAACGCTATTTTCTACATCTAGGTCAACAATCTTTAAACTTTGAACAGTCTTTTGAACATTACCCATGTGGCCTGACATTTTTTTTCCTTTCCAAACTCTTCCTGGTGTTTGACATTGACCAATTGAGCCATGAGCTCTGTGGGACAATGAGTTACCATGAGTTGCATCTTGCATTGCAAAGTTATGACGCTTAATAACACCTGCATAACCTTTACCTTTTGAGGTTCCAGTAACATCGACATATTGACCAATTTCAAATATATCAGCGGTTAGATGTTTGCCAACCTTCATATCATCAGCAACTTCATCACCAGATCTAAATTCTGCAAGAATTCCTGGCTCAAGATTTATTTTTTTATAAAATTCGCTTTTAGATTTATTAACATTATTGGACTTATTAACTTTAGAAACAACAAAAGCATTGTATCCATCTCTAGAAGTAGTTTTAATGTCTGCTAAAAAGTTACCACAAACTGAAACTGCAGTAACAGGTATCGACTCTCCGTCTTCTAGGAAAAGACGAGTCATACCAGATTTTTTTCCTATTAAGCCTATGCTCAATTTATTCTCCTTTATACGGGGCTAATACCCTCTATGGCCGCATTCGCGTTAATTAATGAACTATCCTAAGCTTATTTGAACATCTACCCCTGAGGATAGATCTAACTTCATCAAAGCATCAACTGTTTTATCAGTTGGTTGGACTATGTCCATAAGTCTTTTGTAAGTAACAATTTCATATTGGTCTCTTGCATCTTTATCTTTATGAGGAGACTTCAATATAGTTGTTCTTTCCTTTTTAACAGGTAGAGGAATTGGACCATTAATAATTGCACCAGTTTTTTTAACTGTTTCCACTATTAATTTTGCTGAAGCATCTATCAGTCTGTAATCAAAAGCCTTAAGCCTAATTCTGATTGATTGATTCTCCATTTTTATCCTTTAATTATCCCTATCTATTTATTTTTACTACTTTTGCTTATCGCAAAAAGTGGCGTATTTTAAGCTTCTAAGAGCCTAACTGTCAACATTAATTATGAGTTATATGAGCTTATATATTAATTAGCTTTTAACCCTTCCGCTATATTGTTTGGAACCTCACCATACTTGGTAAATTCCATTGTAAATGTAGCTCTACCCTGGGTAGCTGATCTAAGGTCTGTTGCATAACCAAACATTTCGGCTAATGGTACTTCTGATGAAACTTCTTTACCGGAAGTAATATCGTCCATGCCTAAAATAATTCCTCTTCGTCTATTTAAATCACCAACAACGTCTCCCATATGTTCTTCAGGAGTTACCACTACAACTTTCATAACAGGTTCAAGTAAAGCAGGTTTAGCTTTATTGGCTCCATCTTTCAGCGCATAAGATCCAGCAATTTTGAATGCCATTTCATTTGAATCAACATCATGGAATGAACCATCGTATAAGGTTGCTCTAAGAGCTAATAATGGATACCCAGCTATAACACCATTTTGCATTTGCTCTTGAATACCTTTATTTACTGCTGGTATGTATTCTTTTGGTATAGCACCGCCAACAATTTTATCAACGAACTCATACTCATCATCTAGCCCTAATGGCTCTAGTTTTAACCAGACATGACCATACTGACCTTTACCACCACTCTGTCTTACAAATTTACCTTCCACTTCAACAGTTTCTTTAATTGTTTCTCTGTATGCTACCTGAGGTTTACCTATGTTTGCTTCAACTGAAAATTCTCTTCTCATTCTATCAACAAGAACATCTAAGTGAAGCTCGCCCATGCCAGAAATAATTGTTTGTCCTGACTCTTCGTCACTAGCAACTCTAAATGAAGGGTCTTCTTGAGCTAACTTTCCTAGTGCAAGAGACATTTTTTCTTGATCTGGCTTAGATTTTGGCTCAACTGCTACTGAAATAACAGGTTCGGGGAAATCCATTCTCTCTAAAACAATCTGCTTATTAGCATCTGACAATGTATCACCTGTAGTAATATCTTTTAAGCCAATACAAGCTGCTATATCACCAGCTCTTACTTCTTTAATTTCTTCTCTATTATTCGAGTGCATTTGAACCATTCTGCCAACTCTTTCTTTTTTAGATTTAGTGGAGTTTACGACAGCATCTCCAACCTTTAGCACGCCTGAGTAAACTCTTATAAAAGTTAAGGTACCTACAAATGGATCTGTTGCGATTTTAAAAGCAAGCGCAGAAAAAGGTTCATCATCTGATGATTTTCTTGAATCTTCTTCTTCATCCTCTTGGGAATTGTTAGGAATAACTCCAGTAATAGCTTTAACCTCATCTGGAGCAGGTAAAAATTCTACTACTGCATCTAACATAGCTTGAACGCCTTTGTTTTTAAATGCAGAGCCGCATAAGCCAACAATTAGCTCATTTGCTAACGATCTAATTCTTAAACCTTCTTTTATTTGATCTTGTGAAAGCTCACCTGATTCTAAATAAGTATCCATGAGTTCTTCGTTAGCCTCAGCAGCTGCTTCGACCATTTCTTCTCGTAACTGAGAACACTTATCCATTAAATCTGCAGGTATATCTTTTTCTTCAAAAGTTAATCCTTGATCTTCTTCATTCCAATAAATTGCACGCATTTTTATTAAATCAACTACGCCTTTGAATTCTTCTTCTGAGCCAATGTTATATTGTATTGGGACTATATTTGCTTGAAGCCTATCTTTAATCTGGCCAATTACTCTTTCAAAGTTGGCTCCTGCTCTGTCCATTTTGTTTACAAATACAACTCTTGGCACTTCATATCTATTGGCTTGCCTCCATACTGTCTCAGATTGAGGCTCAACACCTGAGGTTGCACAAAATACTACAACAGCTCCATCTAAAACTCTTAGAGACCTTTCAACTTCAATAGTGAAATCAACGTGACCAGGTGTATCAATAATATTAATTCTATGTTGAGGGAATTGTTGCTCCATTCCACTCCAAAAACATGTAGTTGCAGCTGAGGTAATTGTTATTCCTCTTTCTTGTTCTTGCTCCATCCAGTCCATAGTAGCTGCGCCATCATGAACCTCACCAATTTTATGAGAAAGACCAGTGTAAAAAAGAACTCTTTCAGTTGTAGTTGTTTTACCTGCGTCAACGTGTGCGCATATACCAACGTTACGATATTTATTTAATACTATTTGTCTAGCCATAATTGATATTTATATATTTGGTTGGTTATTAAAATCTGAAATGTGAGAAAGCTTTATTAGCTTCAGCCATTTTGTGAACATCTTCTCTTTTTCTAACTGCTGAACCCTTTTTTTGAGATGCGTCCATAAGCTCACCAGCAAGTCTAAGATTCATTGATTTTTCACTTCTTTTTCTTGCAGCATCAACAATCCATCTCATAGCAAGCGCCTGTCTTCTAGACGGTCTAATTTCAATTGGCACTTGGTAGTTTGCACCACCAACTCTTCTAGATTTAACCTCAACAACAGGGCTAACTTCTTCAAGCGCTTTCATAAAGATACCTAATGGGTCTTCTTTTGAAGTTTTAGTTATTTGGTCAAAAGCACCATATACAATTTTTTCAGCTACAGATTTTTTACCGTCTTTCATAAGGTTGTTCATGAATTTGGCAAGTATGACGTCTTTGTACTTAGGATCTGGTAATACTTTTCTTTTTTCGGGACTTCTTCTTCTTGGCATAATTATTTACCTTTTTTGGCTCCATATTTGGATCTTCTTTGTTTTCTATTTGCAACTCCAGATGTATCTAGAGTTCCCCTCACTGTGTGATATCTAACACCAGGAAGATCTTTAACTCTTCCACCTCTGATTAAAACCAATGAATGCTCTTGAAGATTGTGCCCTTCTCCACCTATATAAGATGTAACTTCAAAACCACTTGTTAATCTAACTCTGCAAACTTTTCTTAAAGCTGAATTAGGTTTTTTAGGAGTTGTTGTATACACACGAGTGCAAACACCTCTTCTTTGAGGACATGCATTTAATGCTGGTACATCTGTCTTTCTAACTTTAGGTTTTCTAGACTTTTTTAATAACTGATTTACTGTTGCCATAATATTTTTTATTGGTTAGGCCGCGATTCTATAGATTAGATCAATTGCGGTCAACATTATTCCTCCGTTTCTTGAAGTTCTTGTCTTAGTGCTGCTTCAATATCATCTGCAGAAAGAGTTTGCTCTTCAAGGTCAAATTGTTTTTTATTTTTTAATTTATCATGGAATTCCATACCTGTTCCTGCAGGAATGAGCCTTCCAACTACTACGTTTTCTTTAAGACCTCTTAAGTGATCTTTCTTACCAGTAACCGCTGCTTCAGTAAGCACTCTGGTTGTCTCTTGGAAAGATGCTGCAGAGATAAATGAGTCAGTTGCTAATGATGCTTTAGTAATACCTAATAGAACTCTTTCAAATTCTGCTGGAGTATTGCCTGCGGATTCAACCTTTGCATTTTCTTCGACTAGCTCTGCATAGCTCACTTGGTCGCCTTGAATGAATTTAGTATCACCACCATCAACGATTAAAGCCTTTCTGAGCATCTGTCTTAAGATAGTCTCAATGTGTTTATCATTAATTGATACACCCTGAAGTCTATAAACATCTTGAATCTCATTAACTATAAAATTGGTTAATTCAGGAATTCCTTTAAGTCTTAGAATGTCATGCGGGCTGTAAGGTCCGTCTGAAATAATATCGCCTTTAGTAATTCTTTCTCCTTCAAAAACTGAAAGAGTTCTATGTTTTGGTATTAACATTTCAGTATTTTGAGCTTTCTTAGTAGCTCCTTCTGGAGTAATAACTAACCTAATTTTACCTTTAGTTTCCTTACCAAAAGATATAATTCCTGTTTCCTCTGACAGAACAGAAGCATCCTTAGGCTTTCTAGCTTCAAATAAATCTGCAACTCTAGGAAGACCACCGGTAATATCTTTGGTCTTTGAAGCCACTAACGGCATTCTTGCTATAACCTCGCCCGCTGTGATTTTTTGGCCATCTCTTAGATTGACCAATCCGCCAGCTGGAAGTGGATATTCAGCAGGAGCATTAAAATCTCCTATAAGAAGAACTTTACCTTTTGAGTCTACGATTTCTACTTTTGGAGATAAATCTCTTCCAGCAGTAGGCCTATCAGAAACTTCGATGATCTCAATACTAGACAACCCAGTAAGCTCATCCATTTGCTCTCTAACAGTAACTCCATCTTCTATATCAATAAATCTAACTTTTCCTGAAGCTTCTGCAACAATAGGTCTTGTATAAGGATCCCATGATGCAACTTTTATTCCAGCCTCTAGATCAGATTGATCTTTTACTTCCAATGTCGCTCCATAAGGAACTTTGTATTGTTCAGTAATTTTTCCACTTGGCTCAGTAATTGTTGCCATAGCATTTCTAGAAACAACAACCTCTAATTTGTCTTTATTTGTAACTGTTTTCATATCATCTGAGAAAGTTACAACACCAAGATTCTTATTATAAATTGCATTATCTTCAGATGAGCTTGAAGCAGCTCCACCAATATGGAATGTACGCATAGTTAGCTGAGTTCCTGGCTCTCCAATAGATTGAGCTGCAACAACACCTACAGCCTCTCCTCTATGAACCAGATGACCTCTAGCAAGGTCTCTTCCATAACATTTTGAGCAAACACCTATAGAAGCCTCACAAGTCATTGGAGATCTTACTTTTAATGTAGCAAGATTTAATGAATCAATACTATCAACAGCATCTTCATCAAGCATGGTGTCTTTTTCAAATAAAACATTACCATCATTATCAAGGATAGGTTCAGCAATAACTCTTCCAAGAATTCTATCGGTTAATGCTTGTATTATTTCACCACCATCGATAATAGAGGTTACTGTGATAGATTCCTCAGTACCGCAGTCTTCAATATTAATTACTGAATCCATTGAAACATCACAAAGTCTTCTTGTTAAATAACCTGAATTAGCAGTTTTTAAAGCTGTATCTGCAAGCCCTTTTCTGGCTCCATGGGTAGAAATAAAATACTGTAATACTGAAAGGCCTTCTCTAAAGTTAGCTGTGATTGGTGTTTCAATAATTGACCCATCAGGCTTGGACATTAAGCCCCTCATTCCTGAAAGCTGTCTAATCTGTGCTGGAGATCCTCTAGCACCGGAATCAGCATATATATATACAGAGTTAAATGATGATTGCTCAACATCTTTTCCATCAGGTGTTTTAGCAGTTTCAGTACTTATTTTTTCCATCATAGCTTTTGCTACTTGCTCGTTAGCTCTCGACCAAATATCGATAACTTTGTTGTACCTTTCTCCTCTTGTAACAAGACCTGAATCAAACTGTTTTTCAATAGCCTTAACTTCTTTTTCAGAGTCATCAATAATTTTTGCTTTTTGCTCAGGAATAACAAAATCATTTACACCAATAGATGAGCCTGATCTAGTTGAAAAGTCAAAACCTAGATACATTAATTGGTCAGCAAAAATAACTGTTTCTTTAAGTCCTGCTTTTCTGTATGAAATATCTACTAATTTTGATACTAGTTTTTTATTTAATACTTTATTTATGTTTTCAAAACCAACTGCATTTGGAGTAATTCTCCATATCAAGACTCTACCTACAGTAGTTTCATGAATCTGTCTCTCGCCATCTTTATCAGTAATTCTTACTTTGATAGCAGCGTGAATATTTATCGTTTCTGTCTCATAAGCCCTTAATACTTCATCGGGGTCACTGAATACTCTTCCTGCTCCGTTTGCGCTGGCATTGTCTCTAGTCATGTAATACAAACCTAGAACAATATCTTGCGTTGGGTTAATTATTGGTGAGCCATCAGCAGGTGATAAAATATTGTTTGTAGACATCATAAGTGCCCTTGCTTCGAGTTGCGCCTCTAAAGTCAAAGGAACGTGCACAGCCATTTGATCTCCATCAAAGTCAGCATTAAATGCAACACATACCAAAGGATGAAGCTGGATAGCTTTTCCTTCAATTAATTTTGGTTCAAAAGCCTGCAGGCCTAATCTATGAAGAGTAGGAGCTCTGTTTAACATAACAGGATGTTCTCTAATAACATCCTCAAGAACTTCCCATACCTCTGGCGTTTCCCTTTCTACAAGTTTTTTTGCAGCTTTAATGGTAGTCGCTAATTCTCTTTGTTCTAACTTTCCATATACAAATGGTTTAAATAGCTCTAAAGCCATTTTTTTTGGCAATCCGCATTGATGTAATTTTAAAGTTGGACCTGAAACAATTACCGATCTTCCAGAATAATCGACCCTCTTTCCTAAAAGGTTCTGTCTAAATCTTCCGCCTTTACCTTTAATCATATCTGCAAGAGATTTAAGAGGTCGTTTATTGGTTCCAGTAATAACTCTTCCTCTTCTTCCATTATCTAGGAGGGCATCAACTGATTCTTGAAGCATTCTTTTTTCATTTCTTACAATGATTTCAGGTGCATTAAGCTCTAAAAGTCTTTTTAATCTATTATTTCTATTTATAACTCTTCTATATAAATCATTTAGGTCTGAAGTGGCAAAACGCCCACCCTCAAGCGGCACTAGAGGTCTTAAGTCTGGCGGTAATACAGGCAATACATTCATTACCATCCACTCAGGTCTATTTCCTGACTCGTTAAATGCTTCTAATAATTTTAATCTTTTAGATAGCTTTTTAAGCTTAGTTTCTGAGTTAGTTTGAGGTATCTCTTCTCTTATGATTCTAATCTCTTCATTAATATCAAGCTCTTCAAGAAGGATTTGAACAGACTCTGCTCCCATACCTGCCTGAAACTCATCACCAAATTCTTCATATTTTTCAACCCATTCTTCTTCAGTTAAGATTTCTCCTTTTTCAAGGGGTGTTAATCCTGGGTCAGTAACAATATAGCTTTCGAAATATAAAACTCTTTCAATTTCTCTTAATGTTGTATTTAAAAGTAAGCCGATTCTTGATGGGAGTGATTTTAAGAACCATATGTGTGCTACTGGCGCAGCTAAATCTATATGTCCCATTCTTTCTCTTCTAACTTTCGCTAAAGTGACTTCTACTCCACACTTTTCACAAACAACACCTCTGTGCTTCATTCTTTTATATTTACCACAAATACATTCGTAATCTTTTATTGGACCAAATATTTTAGAACAAAATAACCCATCTCTTTCTGGTTTGAAAGTTCTATAGTTTATTGTTTCTGGTTTCTTTACTTCACCAAAGGACCAAGATTTGATTACTTGTGGAGAAGCTAGTCCTGCAGAAATGGTAGTAAAATCATCCTGCCCTGTTTTTAAAGAATTTAATAAGTCTCTCAATTTAATCTCCTAGTTTTCTGAATCTAATTCGAGGTTAATTCCAAGTGATTTAATTTCTTTACTAAGAACATTAAATGACTCAGGGATATTTGCTTCCATTTCATAACTTCCATCAACAATATTTTTATACATTTTAGTTCTACCAGATACATCATCTGACTTAACAGTTAGCATTTCTTGCAGAGTATAGGATGCTCCATAGGCCTCTAGCGCCCAGACTTCCATCTCTCCAAATCTTTGACCACCAAATTGCGCTTTACCACCCAATGGTTGCTGAGTTACCAAGCTGTATGAGCCTGTTGATCTAGCATGCATTTTGTCATCAACTAAATGATTTAGCTTAATAATATACATATAACCAACAGTTACCGGTCTATCGAATTTAGAGCCTGTTCTTCCGTCATATAATGTAAATTGACCTGATTCAGGAAGATCAGCAAGTTTAAGAAGATCTTTAACCTCACTCTCTTTTGCACCATCAAAAACTGGAGTAGCTATAGGCAATCCATCTTTAAGGTTATGCGCTAGCTCCATGATCTCAGTATTATTAAACGAGTTAATATCTTCTTTATTAGCAGCGTTAGTATTATAGAGTTTGTCTAAGTATGTTTTAAGTTCTGCTGGTTTGGCATTTTCTTTAAGCATTAAATCAATCTTCTGCCCAATACCTTTAGCAGCACAACCCATATGAGTTTCAAGAATCTGCCCAACATTCATCCTAGATGGAACACCTAAAGGATTAAGAACTATATCTACCGGGTGACCATCTTTGTCATATGGCATATCTTCAACAGGCATTATTTCTGAAATAACACCCTTGTTTCCATGACGCCCTGCCATTTTGTCACCAGGCTGAATTCTTCGTTTAATAGCTAAATAAACTTTAACAATTTTTATAACACCAGGAGCCAAATCATGGCCTCTAATTATTTTTGCTTTTTTCTCTTCAAATCTAGCTTTAATATCCTTAGCATATGATTTATAAGATTTTTCAGTATCCTCAATTACATCATTGATGGTATCTGTATCGGTTCTAATTGAAAAAAGATCATTAAGATCTAACTCTTCTAACCTTTCAAGAGAAAGTGTCTCACCTTTTTTGATCCCGTTACCTTTAATAGCTTTCTTGCCCTTAAGAAGGTCACATAATCTAGTTTTAGTAGCCTGTTCAACAACAAAAGCTTCATCATCTGCATCTTTTTTAGATTTATCTAAATGATCTTGTTCTATGGCTTGGGTTCTTTCATCTTTTTCAACGCCATCTCTAGTAAATACCTCTACATTGATTACAGTTCCTTTTGCACTAGACCTTTGAGATGTATCTTTAACATCAGAAGCTTTTTCACCAAAAATAGCTCTTAGCAATTTTTCTTCAGGAGATAATTGAGTCTCACCTTTAGGTGTTATCTTACCAACTAAAATATCACCAGGCTCTACCTCGGCACCCACATAAACAATACCGCAATCATCTAGCTTATTTAGAGACCCTTCTCCAACATTAGGAATATCTGCAGTTATTTCTTCTGATCCAAGCTTAGTATCTCTAGCCACACAAACAATTTCTTGAATATGGATAGATGTAAATCTGTCCTCTCTAGCAACTTTCTCAGAAATTAGAATTGAATCTTCGAAGTTATAACCATTCCATGGCATAAATGCTATTCGTATATTTTGGCCTAATGCTAGCTCTCCATTGTCTACTGAAGGTCCATCAGCAAGAACATCACCTGATTTTACTACATCACCGACTCTGACAATTGGTCTTTGATTAATACATGTATTTTGATTAGATCTTGTGTATTTAACTAGGTTGTAAACATCAGATGCTGATTTAGATTTTTTATCTGTAACTCTAACAACAATTCTTGACGCATCTACATTCTCAACAACACCAGAATTTTTAGCAACGATACAGACTCCTGAATCTCTAGCTACAACTGATTCAAGCCCGGTTCCAACCAAAGGCTTTTCAGCTCTAAGAACTGGTACAGCTTGTCGCTGCATATTAGATCCCATTAAGGCCCTATTAGCATCATCATGCTCTAAGAAAGGAATTAAGGATGCTGCAATTGACACAACCTGCTGAGGCGATACATCCATTAAGTCGACTCTATCAGATGACATCAACTCAAACTCGCTAGCGTGTCTAACAGCAACAAGATCATCAACAAATTTGTTATTTTTATCTAAAGTAACGTTAGCCTGAGCAATGACGTGTTCTGCTTCATCAATAGCAGATAAATACGTAATTTCATCTGTAACTGTTCCATTTATAACTTTTCTATATGGAGTTTCAATAAACCCGTATTGATTGGTCCTTGAATAGGATGCAAAAGAATTGATTAGACCAATATTTGGTCCTTCTGGAGTCTCAATTGGGCAAACTCTACCATAATGAGTAGGGTGCACATCTCTGACCTCAAAGCCTGCTCTTTCTCTAGTAAGACCGCCAGGGCCCAAAGCAGATACTCTTCTTTTGTGAGTGATTTCAGATAATGGATTGTTTTGATCCATAAACTGTGACAATTGGCTAGAGCCAAAAAATTCTTTAATAGCTGCTGTAACAGGCTTTGCATTTATTAGATCTTGTGGACCTAGCTCATCTGCTTCAGCCATACTCAATCTTTCTCTTACAGCTCTTTCAACTCTTATCAAACCAACTCTAAACTGGTTCGCAGTCATTTCACCAACAGATCTAACTCTTCTATTACCAAGATGGTCAATATCATCAACAATGTCATGTCCATCACGAATATTTACAATACCCTTCATTACTTCAATAATGTCTTCTTTGTCTAAAATATTGTCATTTTCTTTTTTAGAGTCTAGCTTTAAACGTCTGTTGAACTTCATTCTTCCAACTTCAGATAAGTCATATCTTTCTTCATTAAAGAATAAGTTATTAAATAAAGTTTCTGCTGAATCTTTGGTTGGTGGCTCCCCAGGTCTCATCATTCTGTAGATTTCTACAAGAGCTTCGAGCCTATTTGAAGTTGGGTCTGCTCTGAGTGTATTAGAAATATATGGTCCCTTATCAAGCTCATTTATAAATAAACATGTTATATCTGATACATTATTTTCTTTCAGTGCTTCTAAAACTTCGTTATCTATTTCAGTATTAGCTGAATATAGAACTTCACCAGTTTCTTTATTAAAAATATCTTTCGATAGAACTTTTCCAATTAAAAATTCTTCTGCAAGCGTAATTTCACTTACATTGGCATTTGAAAGTTCTTTAATGTGTCTTGCAGTAATTCTTTTTCCTGCTTCGACGTAAACTTTACTTTTAACTTTAATATCAACAGGAAGAGTTTCACCTCTTAACCTTTCAGGAATAAGGGCAAGCTTTACTGAGTCTTTTTCTAAAGAAAAAACATCTTCGTCATAAAACTCTGAAAGAATTTCTTCTGTACCCATGTCTAATGCTCTAAGCATTATAGTTGCAGGTATTTTTCTTCTTCTATCAATCCTGCTAAATAAAATGTCTTTAGGGTCAAATTCAAAATCTAACCATGAGCCTCTATAAGGAATGATTCTGGCTGAATACAAAACCTTTCCTGAAGAATGAGTTTTTCCTTTGTCATGATCATAAAATACACCGGGAGATCTATGCAATTGAGCAACTACAACTCTTTCGGTTCCATTAACAACGAATGAAGCATCAGAAGTCATTAATGGGACCTCGCCCATAAATACTTCTCCTTCTTTTATGTCTTTAACTTCTTTAAAGTTAGTTTCTCTATCGTAGAGAACAAGCTTTACTTTTATCCTCAGTGGAGCTGAATATGATAATCCTTGAACTAAACATTCCTGAACATCATATGTATTTTTACCCAATTCATAAGAAACATATTCAAGGGCAGCATTTCCTGAAACACTTTTGATTGGAAATAGAGACTGAAATACATCTTCAAGTCCCTGTTTTTTCCTTGCATCAGGTGCCACATCAGCTTGCAAAAATTCAGAATAAGATTTTGTTTGAGTTTCAATAAGATTAGGAAGATCCATAACCTTGGTGAAAGTACCAAAGTTTTTTCTTATTCTTTTCTTTTCTGTATAGCTGTATGACATAAATGCGCCCTTTTATTTATTTTTTATATGTTTAATGGTTTATTTAAGTTCTGCAGTTGCTCCAGCTTCAGTAAGCTGTTTTAACATTGCTTCTGCATCATCTTTACTAGCACCTTCTTTAACTGTACTTGGTGCTCCATCTACCATATCTTTCGCTTCTTTTAATCCTAGTCCTGTTATTGCTCTTACAGCTTTAATAACTTGTACTTTCTGATCGCCTGCTGCATTTAATACAACATCAAAAGCATCTTTCTCTTCAGCTGCTTCAGCGTCTCCGCCTGCTGCTGCTGCTGGTGCTGCTGCAACTGCTGCTGCGGCTGTAACACCAAATTTTTCTTCAATATCTGAAATAAGATCTACAAGATCCATTACTGACATTTCTTCTATAGCTTTTAAAATATCCTCTTTACTAGTTGCCATTCTAATTCTCCTTATAATTTAGGCTGATGCCTGTTTTTTGTCTTGAACTGCTGATAGAACTCTAGCTAATTTACTCGGCACTTCATTTAATAAAGTAGCGAATTTACTAACTGGAGCTTGCAACACATTTGCTATAAGGCCATAAGCCTCATCTTTAGATGGAAGGCTAGCAAGTATATCTATTTGGCCTCCATCAAGTAACTGCCCTTCAACCACCAAAGCTTTAATTTCTAAGTTATCAAAGTTCTTTGCATATGTTTTAAGCAATTTAGCTGCTGCACCTGGCTCTTCAAAAGAAAAAGCAAATAAAGATGGTCCAACAAGCACTTCATCTGAACAACCAAAGTCAGTTCCCTCAAATGCTAATTTAGCAAGCGAGTTCTTGATTATTTGAATATGTATACCAGACTGAGTAGCCTTTTGCCTCACCTCAGATAACTCGGTAACTTTTAAGCCCCTTGCATCTGAAATAACTAAAGACGATGCATTAGATGCAACTTCCTTAACTTCACCAACTATTCTTTCTTTTTCACTTTTTGATAACGCCACAGCAATTCTCCTGTTTAAGCCTTTCGGCCATTCGGCGACAAATTGCAAAATTACAATTTGAACACCACCTACGTAGGAAATTAAGTCTTACGACACCTACGGTCTTTGACGGCTGCGTAAACGCAACTATCTAGCTATATAATTTCTTATAAAGCTAAAATTTATACCAGCTCTGATGAGTTAATTTTTATACCAGGTCCCATAGTGCTACTTAAAGCAATATTTCCGATATAAATGCCCTTTGCAGATGCAGGTTTTAATTTTTTTAATTCTTCTAATAAAGCAACTGCATTGGATTGTATCTTCTCTAAATCAAAAGAAACCTTACCAATACTTCCATGAATAATTCCATTTTTGTCTGTTCTAAATCTAACTTGTCCAGCTTTAACATTATTAATAGCAGTAGCAACGTCATCTGAAACTGTTCCAGTTTTAGGGTTAGGCATCAAACCTTTAGGTCCTAGTACTTGTCCAAGTTTTCCAACAACTTTCATAGCTGCATTTGTAGAAATAACAACATCAACTGAGATTTCTTCTTTTGAGAATTTTTCAGCAAGGTCTTCCATTCCAATATGTTCGGCACCAGCAGCTTTAGCGGCATCGGCTTGATCACCATCTGCAAAAACAGCAACAGTAACTTGTTTTCCAAGACTGTTAGGTAGCGTAACTGCTCCTCTTACATTTTGATCAGACTTATTAGGATCTACTCCAAGTCTAATCGCTATATCAACAGATTCTTCAAATTTACTAGATTTAACTGATTGTAATATCTCAAGAGCATCCGCCATTGAATATGTCATTTCAGGATCAACTTTTTCAAGAATAATTTTTTGTTTGTTAGTTACTTTGCTCATAGATCTACCTCGACTCCCATGCTTCTTGCTGTACCAGCAATAATTAGAACTGCAGCATCAATATCATTTGAATTAAGGTCTGGTTCTTTTTGTTTAGCTATATCTTCTAACTGTGCTCTTGTTAATTTACCAACCTTTTCTCTGTTAGGCTCTCCACTTCCCTTGGCAATACCAAGAATCTTTCTTATTAAAACTGCAGCTGGAGGTGTCTTAACAACAAATGTAAAAGACTTATCCTCGTAGACAGTGATTACAACTGGAAGAGGCATACCTTTTTCAGCACTCTGAGTTTCTGCATTAAATGCATTACAGAAATCCATTATATTTACTCCAACTTGACCTAAAGCTGGTCCAACAGGAGGACTGGGGTTGGCACCGCCAGCAGGAATCTGTAATTTTAGAATATTTGCTACTTTTTTTGCCATTATGTTTTCTCTATTTGAATGAATTCAAGGTCAACAGGTGTTGCTCTTCCAAGTATCTGGACTGCAACTTTTACCATATTTCTCTCATAATCTACATTTTCTACAACGCCATTAAAGTCATTGAAGGGTCCATCACAGACTCTTACTACCTCGCCAGGCTCATAGATTGTTTTTGGAGCAGGCGCATCTTCACCTACCTCAATTCTATTAATAATACTATTAACATCATCTTCTGAAATTGGTAATGGTCTATCTTTGGTGCCACCTACAAAGCCTGAAACTCTAGGAGTTGATTGGACCAACTGCCATGAATCATCCTCAAGCAACATCTCAATTAATATATAACCGGGGAAAAACTTTCTTTCAGTAGTTTTCTTTGTTCCGCCTTTTAATTCGACGATTTGCTCAGTAGGTATTAAAATTTCACCGAACTTTTCAGATAGCCCGTTAAGCTCAATTTTTTCTTCTAAAGCAATTTTTACTTTTTGCTCATACCCTGAATAGGCTTGTATTACATACCAGTCCATATATTTAACCTAATACCAATTTTGTTAAAAACGTTAATAATGATTCAAGGCCCCAAAAAAATAGACAAAGAACAACAATTGCACTGAATACTACTAAAAATGTCTGAGTTGTTTCTAACCTAGTTGGCCAAACAACCTTTCTTATTTCTGTTCTTGACTCTCGCATCAACTTGATTGCATTAGATCCAAAACTGGTAATAGATAAAATTCCAAGACCAACAATAAATAAAAATACAACGCCTAATACTCTATATAAAAAAGCTACTTCTACAAAATAACTATTTCCAACAACAGCTGCTGCAAATACGGAAAGAGCAATAAACCACTTAAGTTTATCTACTGATTTCGAAGCTACTACTTTAGTCATATATTTCCTATTTAGGCTGCCATATTAATTTGGCAGGCCAGGAGGGTCTCGAACCCACAACCCCCGGTTTTGGAGACCGGTACTCTACCAATTGAGCTACTGGCCTAAAACACATTTTCATATTCTTCAGAGACAAGTAAGCCGAGACACAAAGGCCTCGGCTAATAAGTCAATTTTTACTCAATAATTTTTGATACTACGCCAGCACCAACAGTTCTGCCACCTTCTCTAATTGCAAATTTAAGACCTTCGTCCATAGCAATAGGAGCAATAAGCTCAATATTCATTTTAATATTGTCGCCCGGCATAACCATTTCAACTCCACTTGGAAGTTCACATGCACCTGTGACATCAGTTGTTCTAAAGTAGAACTGAGGTCTATAGTTATTCATGAATGGTGTGTGTCTTCCACCTTCATCTTTACTTAGTACGTAAATTTCAGCTTCGAATTTTGTATGAGGAGAAATAGCACCTGGCTTAGATAAAACCTGGCCTCTTTCAACAGCTTCTCTTTCAACACCTCTTAATAGAACTCCACAGTTTTCACCTGCTCTTCCTTCGTCAAGAGATTTTCTGAACATCTCAACACCTGTACAAGTAGTCGTAGTTGTATCTTTAATACCAATGATTTCAAGAGGATCACCAGTATTAACAATACCAGTCTCGATTCTTCCTGTTACAACAGTTCCTCTTCCTGAAATTGTGAATACATCTTCAATAGGCATTAGGAAAGCACCATCTACTGGTCTTTCAGGCTCTGGTACGTAACTGTCAAGAGTTTCGATAAGCTTTGTTACTGAAGGGACGCCGATTTCAGAAGTATCACCTTCTAATGCTTTTAATG
Source organism: gamma proteobacterium SCGC AAA076-P13 (assembly GCA_000384935.1). Classification (GTDB taxonomy): domain Bacteria; phylum Pseudomonadota; class Gammaproteobacteria; order Magnimaribacterales; family D2472; genus SCGC-AAA076-P13. The sequence goes on from ARRA01000003.1 coordinate 71,859, forward strand.
CACTACCAACGATGATTGGAGTATCATCACCAGGGAAATCATATTCATTTAATAGTTCTCTTATTTCCATTTCAACAAGCTCTATCATTTCTGGATCATCATTTTGATCTGCTTTATTCATATATACAACGATATATGGAACTCCAACCTGTCTACATAAAAGGATGTGTTCTCTTGTTTGTGGCATAGGACCGTCAGCAGCACTTACTACTAATATAGCGCCATCCATTTGAGCAGCACCAGTAATCATATTTTTAACATAGTCTGCGTGACCTGGGCAATCTACGTGAGCGTAGTGACGTGCAGTTGAAACATACTCAACATGAGAAGTAGCAATAGTAATTCCTCTTTCTCTTTCTTCTGGAGCGTTATCAATATTTGCAAAGTCAACAGCGTCTCCACCGAAAACTTCAGCAGCTACTTTAGTTAGCGCAGCTGTAAGTGTAGTTTTTCCATGATCAACGTGACCAACTGTCCCAACATTAACGTGGGGTAGCGTTCTTTCGAATTTTTCTCTTGCCATCTTTATATGCCTCTCTGAAATAATTATTTTATTAAAATGGAGCTCATAACCGGACTTGAACCGGTGACCTCTTACTTACCAAGCAAGTGCTCTACCACTGAGCTATATGAGCCCGTATATGTAGCATCCTATTTTAAGGTGGCGTATTATCCCTCTAAAAAGTATTAAACTCAACCTTTTTTCGAGATAAATATTAGATTATTTTTTGATGCAATTTCTGAAGAAATTAGCATGGTGGAGAGGGTAGGATTCGAACCTACGTAGCCGAAGCGGCAGATTTACAGTCTGCTGGTATTAACCACTCACCCACCTCTCCATTTCAAGGTAGCTATTTTTGTTCTAGAATGAGTTTAAGTCAACTAGTTTATGAAATTGAATACACTTAATAAAAATAAAATTCTTAAAAATATTGATGTAGATAGGATAAATATTGCTATCTACAACACTATAGGTTCAACAAATGATAAGTGTAAAACTCTTGAACAAAGCAATGATTTTAATATTGTTTTAGCAGAAGAACAGACGAAGGGAAAAGGAAGAATGGGTAAAGAATGGTCTAGCCCACTAGGAAATATTTATATGTCGATTGCTTTTTCTGGGTCAAAGTCTAATGAGCCTTTAAGTTTAATTTCAGGATTGATTTGCCAGGAAGCAATAAATAAAGTGATTGGTGAAGATTCTATTGGCCTTAAGTGGCCTAATGATATTATTTTGAATAAAAAAAAGGTTGGGGGAATATTGATAGAAAAAGAGGTTTTAGGCTCTGATGTAACTAATATAGTGGGGATAGGATTAAATCTAAAACTTGTTAAAAAGGAATCTTGGTGGGGCGACCTCTCAGAATATCAACACATAGATAGAAATGAGCTTATTAATACTATTTTAAGAAAATTTATTTCCTACTGCGATAAAGGAATAGATAACTGGAAAGAGAAATGGGAAACTTCATGCATGCATCTGAATTCAAATATTAAAATTCAAAGTAACAACATTAAAATAAATGAAGGGATGTGTATTGGCATTACTAATAGAGGTGCCTTAAGAATTAGTTCAAACAAGGATGGTAAAATTTGTGAATATGAGTATGGTGATATATCAATAAAAGGAGTTTATTAGTTAAATGAAACATTACATTAATGGATTGAATCTTTTAGAAGATTATATACAAGACAATAATAAGATCTTATTTGGTGCTGGATGTTTTTGGGGTGTTGAAAGAAAGTTTTGGGATATTCCTGGAGTGAATATAACAACTGTTGGTTATGCTGGTGGGGACACTGATAATCCAACATATGAAGATGTTTGTTACAAGAATACTAATCATGCAGAGGTTGTCGAGGTTGTTTATGACGTTAACAAAATTTCTCTTAAAGAGTTATTAAAAGTTTTTTGGGAATGTCACGATCCAACTCAAGGGATGAGACAAGGGAACGATAAAGGAACACAGTACAGATCAGTTATATATTGTTCATCTAATGAAGATCTTGAAATTAGCCTAAAAAGCAAAATACAGTATCAAGAAACTCTCCAAGCAAATGGTTATGGTGATATAACAACCGAAATAGTTCTAAGTCCTAAATATTTTCTTGCTGAAGAATATCATCAACAGTATCTTGCAAAAAATCCAAACGGCTATTGTGGTCTTGGTGGAACAAATTGTTCTTTCCCAAACGATTAATTTGTATATAATGTTTTTTTTTGCCGGTATAGCTCAGTTGGTAGAGCAACTGATTTGTAATCAGTAGGTCCCGAGTTCGACTCTTGGTGCCGGCACCATATTCTTAATTTCTATAAGTATTTGGCTTATCAAAGTTTTTTGTATAGCGATCTCTTAGTCTAGTTGATCTGGTAGTAAGATCCATATCGATACCATTTATAAATACTTTCTCAGGCATGCTTGATGGTTCGAGAGGATCGGCCTCCCAAATAACTAAATCAGCAACTTTGCCTGGGCTTATGCTTCCTCTGTCTTCTATGTTAAATGAAGAGGCTACATTACTTGTTAAGGCTTTTATTGCTCCACCATATGACATGCCATTAGCAACAGCTATACCGGCCCCCTGCCTCATAAGATGAGAATTATGACTTCCATAATTAAACATCATCAAGACTCCAGCATCTTCAAGTCTGCTCGATAAATTTTTGTTTGCAGCTAACTCATCAAAAGAATTAGGTATGTTATTTATAGGGTTAACTACTAAAGGTATTTTTGAGTCTGCTATCTGCCTAGAAACAAGGGTAGCTTCTTGAGCACCCATTATTATTAAATTAAGGTTATATTTTTTCTTCAGCTCAATAAGCTTAAGAATATCTGATGCCCTATTTGAGCTAATCATTAAAGGCATATTTTCATTAACTAGTTTGAATAAGGCCTTAACATCTCTTGGTTTGAGTTCTAAATAATCTGCGATTGATGAAGAATCAATTAAAGAATCTATATCTGTATTAGTCCTTACATCTTTAGCAGATATAGATGATGCGAAAGATAAAATATCATCTGTTAATGAAAGCATTTCAGATCTTGATGATGAGCTGCTGCCTCCTATTCTTCCGATCATAACCATGTCTTGTTTGCTATCAATATTTAGATTGCTATCTAAAACAAAAAAAGATCCCAAGCCGCCAATAGGGCTAGAGGTATTTCTTGGAAGAGTGATTGCGGATGTAATACCATTTGACCTGTTCCAAGGTATTAATGTTGAGTTTGGATTAAATGCATCATGGATGCTAAACCCAATGCTATAAACATTAGATTCATCGTCTCTTGTAACACTTAATGCACCAATTTCTACGATTCCTATTTCTGTAGCAGAAGCTATAAATCCTGGAGTAACAATCTTTCCATCAGCATCTATGACTTGATCTCCCTGTATTAGAGATTTTGAAACTTTTTTGATTAGGCCATCTTCAATTAATATATTTCCAGAAAATGGGTTGTCATCTATTCCGTTATATATGGTTGCATTTTTAATAACAATGCTCTGAGCAAAAATTGTATTAGCACTGAAGATAAGAAGTGCTAAAAATAATATATTTTTGTTTATCATTATTCTTGTATCCTATTTTTGGTTGGGTTTAATATGCCAAGATCAAAATCTGAATTCGGTACCAGTCCTTTTTCTTTATCAAATGCTATAGCTCCATCAATATAAACTTTTTCAGCAAGAGCATAGACACTGAAAGGATTTTGAGACCAAAGAACAACATCAGCATTTTTTCCTACTTGAAGTGAGCCAGTTTCTTCATATATACCTGCTGCTTTTGCGGGATTGCTAGTAATCCATTTCATAGCCCTGGCTTTAGATATTTTATATCCTGCCTTCAATCCGGCAGAAAGAGCTTTTGATGCTTCTTGATTAAGATGTTGGATTCCTATTTCACTGTCTGAATGAACTATTGCGCAACCAGTTCCATTTCTAGCTTGATCAACTATAGCCACATTGGCTTGCACCATATCATATGCTTCATGTTTAAAACCCCACCAGTCTGCCCATAAGGCTGCACAAATATTATTTTCTGCCAACAAATCAGCAATCTTATAAGCTTCAACTGCATGATGAAATGCTGTGATCTTGTAATTAAACTCTTTTGCAACATCTATCATCATTGCCATTTCACCGGCTCTATAGCAGTGGTTATGTACTAAAATTTCACCCCTTAAAACTCCTGCAAGAGTTTCTAGCTCTAAATCTCTTTTAGGTTTATATCCAATTTCTTTTGCTTCATCAGACTTTGATTCATATTCATCCAGACGACTTAAATAAGATTCAGCCTCTATCCAGGCCTTTCTATATCCAGCAATATTACCCATTCTTGTTGATGGAGCTTGTTTTCTATTGCCATAAACTCTTTTTGGATTCTCTCCGCATGCCATCTTTAAAGTATGAGGAGCATTTGGAAATTTCATAGAATTTATAGTATTTCTTTGAAGATTTTTAGCAGTTACACCTCTTCCTCCAATTAGGTTTGCTGAGCCAGGCAAAACATGGAAGGTGGTTACGCCACCTTTTAGTGCGAGTGCAAACTGAGGGTCTTGAGTCCAGATTGAATGTTCCGCCCATACATCAGCTGTAATTGGACTTGTAGATTCATTGCCATCAGAACTAGAAGAAACGCTAGGAGCTGAATAAACACCCATATGTGAATGTATATCAATAATCCCCGGAGTTATCCACTTACCAGATGCATCCACTTCTATAAGTTCAGGTGAGCCTGGTAAATCAGTTCCCATTGCTATAATTTTGCCATCTTTTATTAAAAGATCAGTCTCAGAAAACTCATTACCCTCTCCATCATAGATATTTGCATTTCTAAATATTGTATTTGTAGAAGGCAATGGCTCATAAGATGATTCAAAAGGTGCTTTTTCGGCTAAAGAAATATTTGATATTGAAATTAGCGCGGTTAATAAAATTAATTTGGTATTATTTTTGTGCATCAAAAAAGTATATCTATATAGCTTTAAGCTGTAAAAAGAAATTTATCATTTATAATAAATATTACATACAATTTAGGGACTATGAAATCTTATCAAGTTTTTGAAAATGCTCAGCCAATAAAAGAAGTTGAATTAGACACTCCTATTCCTGAAGGTGATGAGGTTCTAATTAAAACTATTGCTTGCGGTGTTTGTCATACTGATATTCATATTCATGATGGTTTTTTTGACATTGGTAATGGGAAAAAAATGGCCTCAAGGATGGTACAGCCTCTTGCTATGGGTCACGAAGTTTTTGGTGAAGTAGTATCTTTTGGTCAGAATGTTAAAAATATTGAAGTTGGTAAAAAATTTGTAGTATATCCATGGATAGGCTGTGGCGAATGTGAGGCTTGTAAAGCGGATAATGAACATGAGTGTGGACCCTTAACTGCTGAAAACATAGGCGTTGCTGTTGATGGCGGTTACGGTGAATATGTTCTTGTAAAACATTCAAAATACCTTTTTGATGCAGGAAATACCCCTGATGATCTTGCAGGCAGCTATGCATGCAGAGGTCTAACTGCATACAGTTCATTGAAAAAAGCAAACCTTAAGCCCAATGAAAATAAGTTGGTAATTATTAGTGCTGGTGGGCTAGGTTTATTAGCTCTAAAAATTGCAAAGGCTGCATTTAATGTAAGTCCAATTGTAGTAGACATAGATGATTCAAAGCTTGAGATTGCAAAAGCTGCCGGGGCTTCTGAAGTTATCAACTCTTCTCATGAAGGCGCAAAAAAAAGAATTATGGATTTAACAGAAGGGGGAGCAACCACTGTTATTGATTATGTTGGTGCAGAAGCATCGATTCAATTTGGCTATGATTTATTTGGTTTTAATAAAAATGGGTTGTACATTCTCGTCGGAATGCTTGGCGGTAAGTTTGAAGTTCAACTTCCTTTAATGACATTTTCATCCAGGGTTTTGCAGGGATCCTATCTTGGAAGCATTCAAGAAATGGAAGAATTAATGGATCTTGTTAGGGCAGGAAAGATTGAGCCTGTTCCTGTTGAAGCTAGACACGTGTCTATGGCTAATGATACTATCGCTGACCTTAAAGCTGGAAACATACCAGGATTGGTTTGTTTAAAGCATTAAAATAAAATATGAAAAAGTTTAATAGAAATATAATTACTTTTGCAGCAGGCTTTCTGTTTGTTGCTGCCATTTCGTCCGACCCTATAATTCATGAACATTTCGAAGACATACATTCATCAGTTGAATGTGACCTTTGTGAAAATAAAACGCTAGATACCGCACAATCTCAAGCAAAAATAGCTAAAGTTTCATTAACAGAATCAAGATCAGATAAATTAGAAAAAGATCTCTTTTCCCCATATTTTCATAATTTCAAATCAAGGGCTCCACCAAAAACTTAAATTTTTAATTTTTAATTTTTAATTTTTTTTAAGGAGTTCACATGAACAAATTTTTCAACGCATTTATTGTTATGACAGCATCATCGATGTTTTCTTTATCAATTCTTGCACAAGATGTCGAAGAAATAGTGGTTACATCTGCTTTAATAGATTCCACTGAAATTACCAATCCCCTCTATGTTATTAATGGAGATGAGATTGTTAATGATGCAACAACAAGCCTAGGTGATGCTATAGATGGATATCTAGGGATATCTATGGCAGATTATGGTGCCGCTGTTGGACAGCCAATAATAAGAGGAATGTCAGGCCCAAGAATCAAAATCCTCAAAAATGGAATGGTTAATAGAGACGTATCTGGACTAGGGGCCGACCATTTAAATGATGTTGATTTAAATGATATTCAACAAATCGAAATTGTAAAAGGTCCATCTTCTTTGCTTTACGCTAACGGAACGATTGGAGGAATAATTAATGTAGTAGATGATTGTATTGCTGCTATGAATTTTGAAATTCCGGAAGTAAAAATAGGATATGAAACTCAATCCGTCAATGATGGTAGTTCTGAGTTTGTTAATTTAAAAAGGAATATTAATGGCTTTAATATAAATTTTGGTTATAAAAATTCTGAATTTGGAAACTATGACATACCTAATGGAGCCATTCTCCATGAAGAAGAACATGAAGATGAGCATGGTGATGAGCATGAGGAAGGTCTTGGATATGTTAATAATTCTGATTTTGCAGTTGAAGCAACAAAATTTGGAATTTCAAAAGTAGGAGATTGGGGCTATGTAGGTCTTTCCGTAGACAGCCTTAAAAGTGTCTATGGTATTCCCTTCCATGGCGATGAGCATGAAGAAGAGCATGCTGATGAAGAAGAGCATGAAGAGGAAAGAATATTTTCCACTACTGACTCAGAAAGCTTCACAATCAAAGGGTCTTATAATGTTAACGGCGATTTAGTAAAGAAAATAGACTATACATATAGAGATAGCGATTACACTTTGACTGAAGCTCATGCTGAAGAAGAAGGCCATGAAGAGCATGAAGAAGAAGAGGAACATGTAGAGCATGCGCCAACAAATTTCATTAATAATGCTACTGAATATGGTGCGATTTTCGATATGTCTAACGATGTTATGACTCAAAAATTCTCATTCAATTACGTTGACGAAAATACTTCAATCTTTGGAGAAGAAGTATTTATGAATCCTGCAAATAATGAGGTGCTAACACTTGGTTATTTTGTAGGTAGGGACTTTGATCCATTTCATCTTGATTTTGGTATGAGGCTAGATCAAATAGATAGATCTGGAACTGTAACAGACCAAGATCATGGAGATATTGACAGCTACAATGTTAATGAAAATACAAATAGTTTTGCCATAAGCATTGGCAGAGATCTTACTGATAGCTTAGATATAAATTTAGGTTTTTCAAGCGTAGAAAGAATGCCTTCAGTTATTGAGCTGTTTATGAATGGCCCTCACTTAGCTACAGGACGATTTGAGGTTGGCGACCCAACATTAAGCAGTGAAACATCAAATAATATAGATATCTCATTTAATTTTGATAATGGTGAATACTTTGGTTATGCAAGCTTCTACATTAACGATGTTGATAATTACATCACTCTTATGGACGAGGATGATGACCATGAAATGCATGGAGATGAACATCATGAAGATGAAGATGAGAATCATGAAGATGAAGGTGAGCATCATGAAGATGAAGATGACGATGGTCATGGAAACTTAATACATGCAAATTATATCCAAGAAGATGCAGAGTTTGATGGATATGAAATAGAGTTTGGAAGAACTATTGATCTTGGCAAAGGACAACTTAAATTGTCTTTTGGTAGAGATGTGGTAAATGCTAAATTCTCTGATGGGCATAATGTTCCCAGAATAAATCCATCAAGAAATGTATATTCATTATCGTATGCACAGGAAGATGTAGTCTTTAAACTTGATCTAAAAGATGTAGCAAAACAAAATGATTTTGGTGAAGGTGAAAGTGCAACTGATGCATACCAAATGCTAGATACTAGGGTAACTAAAACATTTAATCTAAATGGAAGTAGTAACCTTAAAGTAACATTATTTGGTAAGAACTTACTTGATGAAGTGGCTAGAAATCATTCCTCATTTGTAAAAAATGAGGTTCCATTGCCTGGAAGAAATTATGGAATTAAGTTTAATTTAACTTATTAAGTATCTATAATTTATAATCTCAAAACCCATAATTTATATGGGTTTTGAGGTTTTTAATAAAACTTATGATGAATGCGCAATTAACTTCTGACAAACTAGCAATTACTTTATCTGCAGTCTGTGTTGCTCATTGCTTTCTTACCCCTTCTCTTTTAATGTTTTCTTCAGGATTTTTATTTTCTTTTCTTGAAAACGAATTAATTCACAAATTAATTTTATTATGCACATTACCGATTAGTGTTTTGGCCCTAGCTCTAGGTTATCAGAATCATAAAACTATAAACTTTCTTCTTATAGGAGTTATTGGTTTGACCATGCTTGTTGGGGCAATTTTTTTGGGTGAGATTTTATTTGGAGAATTCGGTGAAAAAGGTCTAACTTTAATAGGATCTATTTTCATAGCCTACTCACACTACAATAACTATAGAATATGTATTGACTCAGATTGTTTGTGTCATGACGAGTAGAAACTTATACAAATATATTTTTTAGTCACTTTCTTGAACTAATGTCTTGTAAAATGCATTTTTTATAAAATGCAAAAATAAATGAAAATTAAAATTAGTTTAATATTTTCAATATTAATATCTTCTTTCACCTACCTTTACGCAGAGGTAGAAGAGCTGGTTGTAACTGGAACTTTGTTAGAAAATACCGAGCAGGGTTCTTCTCCTGTAGATATTATTACAGAGGAAGATTATAAAAATTTTAATATTTCAAATATAGCTGAAATAAGTAAGTACCTAAGCTCTTCTTCTGGTTCACACTTCCAATCCAACACATTGGATGGGGTTGACCAGGGTATGAATGCAATAACCTTGCGTGGTCTAGATCAAGCATCTACCTTGCTATTAATAAATTCTAAGAGACAGACTTTTGCCGGCACACCCTCTAATGAAGGTGAAGGATATATAGATGCAAATATCATTCCAGAGATAGCTCTAAAAAGAATTGAGGTATTGAAAGAAGGAGCTACCTCGCTTTATGGATCTGATGCGGTTGCGGGAGTAATAAACATTATCACGCATAAGAACTTTTCTGGACTAAAGGTTCAAGCAGGACATAGGAAAACATCTAATTACAATCAAACTGATTCTTCACTAGGTTTATTATTTGGCTCTTCATATGAAAAAACTTCCTATGTTCTAGGTATTAATTTATTAAAAAGAACACCTTTATCGGCTATAGAGATTCCTAGAATTGCTGAACTAGCTATAAGTGGCTTAGGTAGATCTTTTAAAGTTTCTGATGCTGTTTCTTTGCCAGCTGGTATTTGGGCTGGCGATTATTCTAAAAATCAGAAAATTCCTGATCCAAACTGTATTAATAATGGGGGGGTTTTAACAAACTCAACAACATGTGGTTTTGCATACGGAAACAGATTTAATATAGTTAATGATGAAAATCAAATGAAATTCTATATTAACTTAGCTTATCAAGCAGATAGTTTTGATTATGGTATCAATTTCATTTCATCAAATACCAATGTTAATGACAATCCACAATCCCCTTCCTACCCTGCTCTTCCCTTCTTGTCTCGCATGATTCAGCCGGGAGAAGGAGGCAACCCATTTGATGTTGCTGTAAAGTGGTTTGGCCGTCCTCTTGGATCTGATTATGCTTCTCCAAATTCTCCTAAAGACATAGACCAATATCACTTTAGCCAAACAATCAATACATCGATCGGAAAAGATATAGGTTTAGAGGTTTCGTTCACCCTCAGCGAGCATTCAAATAAACACCTAAGACCAGACATAATAGATTCAAGATTTTTAGATTCTATTAATGGAACAGATATGGGTATTTCTGGTGGGGAGATTGTTTTTTGGAATCTTTTTGATTCATCCCAAAACTCAGAGACTCTTATAAATTATGTAAGAGGCTCTGAAAAATCTGTTAAAAAAGCCAATCTTGAAAGCCTGGATCTTATATTAAGATCTAATGCTTGGTCTGGCTATTCGGTGGCATATGGAGTCCAATTAAATAAAGAAGCCCTGAATGTCTCATATGATGAAATTAGTAGAGCTGAGTTTGATACAAATGGAAAGATAATAAAAACTGCTGATTTGTTTTTCCTGGGTGGAGGTATTGATGTCTCTAAGTCTAGAAATAAATATGCTAGTTTTTTTGAAATTGAAAAAGATTTTATTAACAATTTTGGTGTAAGAATTGCTGGCAGATATGAAGATTTTGGAAATGACTCATCTTTTGATCCAAAGCTGTCAGTTAAATACATCGCTAGCGACAATTTAACTATAAGAGCCTCAAAAAGCTCATCTTTTTCCATGCCATCTATGGCACAAATGTTTGCTAGTGATATCAACTTGGGAAGTGTAAGAGATTTTAATGGCACTTCCCCATTTGTACGGCAAGCACAAATTGGAAACCCAAGTCTAAAACCAGCAACATCAATAAATAATAATCTTGGGTTCATATTTAATAAAGAAAATCAAAGACTAAGAATCGATTTTTGGGATATAGATTATGAAAATAGAATAGAGGTCCAAAGTGCACAAGCTATGCTTATATCAAACCCCAATGGACTAAGTATTACAAGAAATACAGAAGGTGATCTTATTGGTATTACAACAACATATTTTAATGAGGCAAATACCGAGGTTAGTGGAGTTGATTTAAGCTATGAAGCTCTTATGAATCTTGAAAAAAATGGGGTTATATCATTTGCTATAAAGGGAACTTCTATAAATAAATTTCTTACTCCAAATAATAAAATAAATGATGGAGAGGAAGAGCATCATAATAAAATGATAAATAGAGTAGGTAAATATAATTACGATGCTAATACCCACTCACTTCCCAAGAAAAGGATAAATATTTTTATAAACTGGGACTATCTAAATTACGACATTGGCTTAAATGTTCGTCATATTGATGGGTACAAAAATAGCAGGCCTATTTCTGGACTAGGCCTTGAATATGGTTATAAAAATAAGGTCGAATCATTTTTAGTATTTGACTTATCTGCAAGCAAGCTTATCTCAACTAAAAATGGCACCATGGATATAAAATTTTCAATAACAAATATTTTTGATGAATCTGCTCCAAGACTTTATGATGCTCCTGATTTTAGTTTCGATACTAGAGTTCATGATCCAAGAGGAAGAATCATAGGCTTATTCCTTGAATACAAACATTAGGATTAATAAAAATATCAAACATAAAAGGCTCTAAGAGACCTTTTTTATAGAATTTAAACTAAACTCACATAATGAATGAACTAGAAAATACAATATCTCAAGTAATTGAAGAAAACTATATTCCTTTTGAATGGAATGAAAAAATTGATAACGAGTTAGCTGACATTAAGTTAAATAAAAATTTACCAAGAAAGGACCTAGCTAAAGTCCCTTTTATAACAATAGATGGTGCTGATGCAAAAGATTTTGATGATGCTGTTCACTGTGTTAAAAATAAATCATCTTTTACTTTAAGTGTTGCAATAGCTGATGTTGCCGAATTGGTTAAACCTGGAACTGCATTAGATAATGAAGCAATTGAAAGAGGCACATCGATATACTTTCCATCAAAAGTTATTCCAATGCTTCCTGAAAAAATTTCAAACAATCTTTGTTCACTAGTCCCAGATGAAATAAGAAATGTCTTGATTTGTGAAATGGTTTTTTCTAATTCTGGTGACCTTCAATCTTATAATTTTCTAGAAGCAAGAATAAAATCTCATAAAAGAATGACATATATTGAAGTAGATAAATATCTTAAAAGTAACTCTACCCTGTCAAAGTCTGTGGAAGATTCAATTCGTTCTCTTGGCGAACTTACCCATATTCTTTTAAAGAAGAGAAGTCAGCGACAGGCTCTTGAGATTGAGGGTCAAGAACCACTATTGAGGATAAATAATGAAGGCAAGGTTGATGAAATAACACTACCCAAGAGGCTGTTTTCTCACCAGATGATTGAGGAAGCCATGTTAGCTGCAAATGTTTGTGCAGCAAACTTTATGAATAAACATTATAAGTTTGGGGTGTATAGAATTCACGAAGAGCCAGAAGAGCTTAAATTAGAGAGCTTGAAGAATTTCTTTTCAATCAAAGGATTTTCTGACTCTTATAAAAAAATTCCGCTCGATCTAATAAATCAATGCCTATCTTATGCGAGAGAAAAGAAGCTAAATAAAGCTCTCCAAACTGTAGTTCTTCAAAGCCTAAAAAGAGCAGAGTATTCCACAAAGGAAGTTGGGCATTTTGGCCTTCAGCTAGAAAGATACTCTCATTTTACCTCTCCTATTAGGCGTTATCCTGATCTTATGACACATAGGCTAATAAAAAATATATTAAATAAAGGTGACTTAGTAATCAATAAAGAAGAGATAGAAGAAGAATGCGTTGAGATGTCAGATTTAGAAAGGATGGCAGAGCGTGCATCTAGACAGGTTACTCAACAGATGATTTGTTACTATCTAAAGCAGTATGTGGGCAGTGATTTTAATGCGGTGGTTACTGGTATTGCAGAATTTGGTCTTTTTGCAGAAATAGATAATTTTTATGTATCGGGATTAATTCATGTTACAGACCTTCCTAGTGACAGATATTTCTATGATAAAGAAGCCAATATATTAAAGGGAAAGAAAACAGGTAGATCTTTTAGATTGGGTCAAAATATATTAGTTACAATAGCCAACATCTCTCCAGAAGAACGTAAAATAACGCTTGTTCCTAAAGAAAAGAAAAAGAATAGATGAATAAAAAAGAAAATGATCTAAGGGTTGGATTCCATAGCATTGAAAGCATACTTGAACATAGTCCTCATAAAATAAAAAAAATTACTCTTCCTGCAAAAAGAGAAGATGGCAGAATAACTAAACTCATACAGAAAATAGAAGAAAATAAAATTCCATTTGAATTCTCAAATAAGGTAAAGCAAGAACCTGAGGCATACATTTCAAGTGATCTTGAGATGAACTTTAAAGATCTAAAATTATTTTTAGATTCAAACGAAGCCCAAAACCCATTAATTTTAATACTTGATAATATTATAGACCCAAGAAATCTAGGGGCATGTATAAGGTCTGCGGCTGTTATTGGTGTTGATGCAATGATAATTAATAAGCATCATTGTGCGCCAATTAACTCAATTGCTCATAAAGTTTCTGTTGGTGGGGCTGAAGTAATTAAAATATTTCATGTTACTAATTTGGTAAATTGCCTTAAATATCTTCAAGGTATCAATATAAATATTTATGGCCTTAGTGAACATGCTTCAAAAAGTCATACTGACTATAATTTTACTGAAGCCTCTGCAATAATCATGGGAGCTGAGGAGTCTGGAGTTAGGGAAAAAACCTTGGAAAGATGTGATCATAAAATAAATCTAAGTAGCAATAAATTATTTAAAAGCTTTAATGTTTCTGTTGCAACTGGGATAATACTTTCAGAGGCGAGCAGACAGCGTCGCATATAAATTTATAGATCTACATGCTAAAACAAAGAACATTAAGAAATCCGATAAAGGCCGTAGGTATTGGCCTACATACCGGAAAAAATATTACTATGGAACTTCTTCCAGCTGAAATTAATTCAGGTATTAGCTTTATAAGAACAGATATTGATGAAAATATAATAATTCCAGCTATAGCTGAAAATGTTGGAGATACTAGTCTTTCTACCGCGCTAATAAAAGAAAATATAAAAATATCAACCATCGAGCATCTTCTTTCAGCAATTGCCGGCCTTGGAGTTGATAACTGTCTTATTAAAGTAGATGGACCAGAGGTTCCAATAATGGATGGGAGCTCTAGTCCTTTTGTTTTTCTTATCCAATCTGCTGGATTGAAAGATCAGGACGCGCTTAAAAAATTTATTAAAGTGAAAAAAGAAATAACTGTTACAAGGGATGATGCCTATGCTTCTATAAAACCATTTGATGGATTCAAAGTTTCATTTAAGGTTGATTTTGATCACCCTGTTCATAAAACATTACCTACGGAATCAATTATTGATTTTTCTTCAACCTCATTCGTAAAAGAAGTATGCAGAGCGAGAACATTTGGCTATGAGGCAGAGGCTGCTTTGCTGAAATCTAAAAACTTAGCACTTGGCGCAAGCTCATCAAATGCCATAATATTTGGTGAGAATGAGATTCTTAATGATGAAGGCTTGAGATTTAAAGATGAAACAGTTAAACATAAAATGCTAGATGCTATTGGAGATCTTTATCTTTTAGGTGGAAATTTAATTGGAGAATTTTCAGGATATAAGTCTGGCCATGCGCTTAACAATCAATTGCTAAGAAAAATAATTGAAGATCCTGATGCGTATGATGTTATTGAGTTTGAAAATTCAGAAAATGCCCCAATCTCATATGTAAGACCACCTTTTGGAGATATTGAATAATTAAAATAAGTATCGAAGCTTTTTTTAACAATTAAAATCTTATGTTAAATATTTTTTCTAAAATTTTTGGCTCTAATAATGATAGAGTAATTAAAGATATGATGCGTCATGTCAATGTTGCTAATGGTCTAGAGGATGAGTTATCCAAACAACCTGATAGCTATTTTAAAACTCTTAAAGAGAAACTTTCTAACGATTATGATAGAAAGAATCCTCATAATATTTTACCTCTTGCATTTGCTGCCGTTAGAGAGGCAAGTAAAAGAACGCTTGGGTTAAGGCATTTCGATTCGCAGATGCTTGGGGGAATTTCTTTAGCAGAAGGAAATATAGCAGAAATGAAAACAGGAGAGGGGAAAACTCTTGTAGCCACCCTTCCCGCTTTTTTAAATTCAGCTATAGGGAATAAGACCATATTAGTCACAGTTAATGATTATCTTGCTAGAAGAGATGCTGAATGGATGAGACCTATCTATGAGTTTCTTGGGTTGAGTGTTGGAATAGTTACATCAAATCAAGAAATCGAAGAAAAAATTGCTGCATATAAATGTGACATCATATATGCAACAAATAATGAATTAGGTTTTGATTATCTTAGGGATAATATGGCCCACTCAACAGAGCAAAGAGTTCAGTGCTCACTTGATTATGCAATTGTTGACGAAGTCGACTCGATACTAATTGACGAAGCAAGAACTCCGCTAATAATATCAGGCCCCTCTTCAGAAAATTCAGAAATGTATAAACAAATTAAAAAATTTATACCTAAACTCAATAGACAGGAAAGAGAAGAAACAGATGAAGAGCCTCTTCTTGATGGAGAAAGAGGTCATTATTTAATTGACGAAAAAAATAGAAGCGTTGAATTAACTGATGATGGATACGTTCTAGTTGAAGAATTTCTTGAGGAAGCCGGTATTCTTGGAGCCTCAGATGGCCTTTACTCTGTTTCTAATTTAAAAATTATGAAATTTGTTCAAGCAACACTTAGAGCAAGCTTCTTATTTAAAAAGAATGTGGATTATTTGGTTAGGAATGGTGAGGTTCTTTTGATTGATGAGCATACAGGTAGAACAATGCCCGGAAGAAGAATGAGTGAAGGTGTTCACCAGGCACTGGAATGCAAAGAAAATGTTGCTATCCAAAGAGAGTCTCAAACACTAGCATCAACCACGTTCCAAAACTTTTTTAGATTATTTAAAAAACTTTCTGGGATGACAGGAACAGCAGATACTGAAGCAGTAGAGTTTAGTCAAATCTATGGCCTAAATGTCATCATCATCCCAACAAATGTTCCTATGGCTAGAGCTGATCTTAATGACTTAGTATTTCTTACAACAGAATCAAAATATAAAGCTCTAATTGAAGAAATTGAACAATTAAGAAAAAAATCTTCTCCCATTCTTGTTGGAACAGTTTCGGTTGAATCTTCAGAAGAAGTATCAGCATATTTAAATAACAAAAAAATACCTCATCAAATTTTAAATGCCAAGCATCACGAAAAAGAAGCAGAGATAATTGCCAATGCAGGTAAACCTGGAATGGTAACTATTGCTACGAATATGGCAGGAAGGGGGACGGATATAGTTCTTGGCGGAAAAAAAGAAGACCAAAGCGATATAGAGTGGAAAGAAAATAATAAAAAAGTTATAGAATCTGGTGGGCTTCATATACTTGGAACAGAAAGGCATGAATCAAGAAGAATAGATAATCAGTTAAGGGGGAGATCAGGCAGACAAGGTGATCCAGGTTATTCAAAATTCTTCTTATCTTTAGAAGACGATCTCTTGAGACTTTTTATTTCGGATGGAAGAAGGGCTACTTTTGAAAGGCTGGGCATGGGAGATGATCATATTGAAGCTAAAATGCTTTCAAGAGGAATAGAAAATGCGCAAAAAAGAATTGAGAGCAGAAACTTTGATGCAAGGAAAAATCTTTTAGAGTACGACGATGTATCAAATGATCAAAGACAAGCTATATATTCTTTAAGGAATCAATTACTAGAAGAGGAGGATATTAGCAGTACTATTGAATCACTCATCGAGCAGCAATTCAAAGGAATATCTAATTTATATGTACCTGAAGAATCAATAGAGTCTCAATGGAAAAGTAGGCAGCTCGATGATTATTTAAAAGAGAGCTATGGACTAGAAACAGATATAGCCAATAAAATTAATAGTAATAAAAAACTTGTACCATATACAATTGCCGAAGAAGTTGTTCTGCAGGCAAAAAATAAATATTCAAAAAAGTTTAGTGATCTTGGTGAAAATAGATTGCTTCTTGAGAAGCAGGTTATGCTGCAAGTACTTGATGTCCATTGGAAAGAGCATTTATCAGAAATAGATCATTTAAGAAATAGTGTTGGTCTAAGGGCTTATGCTCAAAAAAATCCAAAAAATGAATTCAAAAGAGAGGCATATTCAATGTTTGAATCTATGCTTTCGGAAATAGATGTTGAAACTATAAGAATACTTTTCTCATTACAAATATCGACAGAATCTGAGCTAGAGAGCATAAACAAACAAAATAGTTCTCAAGAATTAAAATTGGAAAAAGAGGAAATTAATTCTGATATCTTTCAAAATGAAAAACAAACCACTCCTATAGTAAAAACAAATACTGTAACAAGAAACGAACCTAAGTTAGGCAGAAATGATCTTGTAAAAATTACTAACGGTCAAGATACGCAAGAAATGAAGTATAAAAAAGCCAAACCCATGATTGAAAGTGGTGAATGGAGACTTTCTTAAATTCAATCTTCGTAAAAATCTTCAGATTGAATTGGTCTTGAAATTTTATTATCTTCATTAGCCCAATCACCAAAATCTATAAGTTTGCATTTCTCAGAGCAGAAAGGTCTATAAACATTGTCAGTAGAAAGTTTGGCAGGTTTTTCACATCTAGGGCAACTACTCATTTAATAACTCCATATATTTAGTATGTAAAACATTAACTTGTTTTTTTAGATCAGATAGGGTGCTGTTATTGATGAGTACGTCATCAGTAATACTTAGCCTCTCATCTCTAGAGGCTTGCTTATTAATAATATTCTTAATCTGCGCTTTGTTTTGGGCATCTCTACTTGAGGCCCTTACTATCTGAAGTTCTAAATCACAGTCAACAGTAATAATCTTATCGTAATTTTTATATGAATTTGTTTCAAAAATGAGTGGCACCATAACAATAGAATATGGTGATGTTGATGTAATAATAAAATTACTAATAGCAGACCGAACTATGGGATGAATAATATTCTCAAGATCCTTTTTTTTTGAAGGATTTGAAAAAATAAGTTCGCGCAATTTCAGCCTATCAACCTCACGATTATTGTTTAAATACACTTCACCAAATTGAGAAATAAAATCAGTATATCCGGGAGAATTTATAGATAAAGCTTCTTTAGCAACTTGATCTGCATCTAAGACTGATATACCTAAATCAATAAAAAAGTCGGCAGCAGCAGATTTGCCAGAACCAATGCCACCTGTTAATCCAATAATCATCTGGGTATTATACTTGAGATAAAAAAAAAGGCTTCCAGTAAACTGGAAGCCTTAAAGAAAAAAGCCTGACGATTTCCTACTCTCACACAGGGAGACCCTGCACTACCATTGGCGTTAACTCGTTTCACTTCTGAGTTCGAGATGGGATCAGGTGGTTCCAAGTTGCTATTGTCATCAGGCAAACTGGTATGTAACTTTTTATTTTTTAATTCTCACTACAATGTTTTACTCAAATTATGAACCTTACTTAAGGTTACATGATCAAGCCTCACGAGTTATTAGTACAAGTTAGCTCAACGCCTCGCAGCGCTTACACATCTTGCCTATCAACGTCATAGTCTATGACGACTCTTTAGGAGACATAAAGTCTCTGGGAGATTTAATCTTGGGAGAGGCTTCCCGCTTATATGCTTTCAGCGGTTATCCTTTCCGAACATAGCTACCCGGCAATGCCACTGGCGTGACAACCGGAACACCAGAGGTTCGTCCAATTCGGTCCTCTCGTACTAGAATCAGCTTCCCTCAAATCTCCAAACGCCCACAGCAGATAGGGACCGAACTGTCTCACGACGTTCTAAACCCAGCTCGCGTACCACTTTAAATGGCGAACAGCCATACCCTTGGGACCTGCTCCAGCCCCAGGATGTGATGAGCCGACATCGAGGTGCCAAACACCGCCGTCGATATGAACTCTTGGGCGGTATCAGCCTGTTATCCCCGGCGTACCTTTTATCCGTTGAGCGATGGCCCTTCCATTCAGAACCACCGGATCACTAAGACCTAGTTTCCTACCTGCTCGATCCGTCGATCTCGCAGTCAAGCATCCTTCTGCCTTTATACTTACCTCACGATGTCCGACCGTGATAAGGATACCTTCGTACTCCTCCGTTACTCTTTAGGAGGAGACCGCCCCAGTCAAACTACCCAGCACGCACTGTCCCTGATCCAGATAATGGACCTAGGTTAGAACTTCAATCTTACAAGGGTGGTATTTCAAGGATGACTCCACAAAGACTGGCGTCTCTGCTTCAAAGTCTCCCACCTATCCTACACAAGTAAGGTCAAAGTCCAGTGCGAACCTATAGTAAAGGTGCACGGGGTCTTTCCGTCTAGCTGCGGGTACACTGCATCTTAACAGCGATTTCAATTTCACTGAGTCTATGGTGGAGACAGTGTGGCCATCGTTACGCCATTCGTGCAGGTCGGAACTTACCCGACAAGGAATTTCGCTACCTTAGGACCGTTATAGTTACGGCCGCCGTTTACCGGGGCTTCGATCAAGAGCTTCGCATAAGCTAACCCCATCAATTAACCTTCCGGCACCGGGCAGGCGTCACACCCTATACTTCCTCTTACGAGTTTGCAGAGTGCTATGTTTTTAGTAAACAGTCGCAGCCACCTGGTATCTTCGACCACGTTCAGCTTAGAGAGCAAGTCTCATCACCAAACGCGGCGCACCTTCTCCCGAAGTTACGGTGCTATTTTGCCTAGTTCCTTCACCATAGTTCTCTCAAACACCTTGGTCTACTCGACCTAACCACCTGTGTCGGTTTAGGGTACGGTTTCTTATAACCTGAAGCTTAGAGGTTTTTCCTGGAAGCATGGTATCGACTACTTCCCACTCGTAGAGTGGTCGTTATCAGTTCTCAGCCTTAGCGTTCCGGATTTACCTAGAACACCAGCCTACAACCTTGAACACGGACAACCGTCGCCGTGCTAGTCTAACCTTCTCCGTCACCCCATCGCAGTTATAAAAAGTACAGGAATATTAACCTGTTTCCCATCGACTACGGCTTTCGCCCTCGCCTTAGGGGCCGCCTCACCCTGCCTCGATTAGCGTTGGACAGGAACCCTTGGTTTTTCGGCGAAGAGGTTTTTCACCTCTTTGATCGTTACTCATGTCAACATTCGCACTTCTGATACGTCCAGTTCGCCTCTCAGCTTACCTTCAACCGCTTACAGAACGCTCTTCTACCATCTTAAATAAATTTAAGATCTGTAGCTTCGGTTTATGATTTAGCCCCGTTATATCTTCCACGCAGGCCGACTCGACTAGTGAGCTATTACGCTTTCTTTAAAGGATGGCTGCTTCTAAGCCAACCTCCTAGCTGTTTGTGCCTTCCCACATTGTTTCCCACTTAATCATAATTTGGGACCTTAGCTGACAGTCTGGGTTGTTTCCCTCTCGACTACGGACGTTAGCACCCGCAGTCTGTCTCCCGTGCTCATACTTGTAGGTATTCGGAGTTTGCATCGGTTTGGTAAGTCGGGATGACCCCCTAGCCGAAACAGTGCTCTACCCCCTACAGTAATACACGAGGCACTACCTAAATAGTTTTCGAAGAGAACCAGCTATCTCCGGGTTTGATTAGCCTTTCACTCCTATCCACAGCTCATCCCCTCATTTTTCAACATAAGTGGGTTCGCGCCTCCAGTCGATGTTACTCGACCTTCACACTGGCCATGGATAGATCACCCGGTTTCGGGTCTAATTCCAGCAACTGAGCGCCCTATTAAGACTCGGTTTCCCTACGCCTACCCTAAATGGTTAAGCTTGCTACTGAAATTAAGTCGTTGACCCATTATACAAAAGGTACGCCGTCACAGAACAAGTCTGCTCCGACTGCTTGTAAGCACAAGGTTTCAGGTTCTATTTCACTCCCCTCGCCGGGGTTCTTTTCGCCTTTCCCTCACGGTACTGGTTCACTATCGGTCAGCATAGAGTATTTAGCCTTGGAGGATGGTCCCCCCATGTTCAGTCAAGATTTCTCGTGTCCCGACCTACTCGATTTCACTTAAATTAGTCTTTCGCATACAGGGCTATCACCTACTATGGCTAAACTTTCCAGAATATTTTGCTGGACTAAAATAAGCTTAAGGGCTGGTCCGGTTTCGCTCGCCGCTACTACCGGAATCTCTGTTGATTTCTTTTCCTCTAGGTACTTAGATGTTTCAGTTCCCTAGGTTTGCCTCTTATACCTATGTATTCAGTATAAGATAATACACTTATGTGTATTGGGTTTTCCCATTCGGAAATCCTCGGATCGAAGCTTATTTACCAGCTCCCCGAGGCTTATCGCAGGTTATTACGTCCTTCATCGCCTTATGCTGCCAAGGCATCCGCCTTGTGCTCTTCCTTTACTTGATCATATAACCTTAAAAAAGGTTACATATTTTTTTTGAAGTTTTATCTTCATTTTTGAGAGTAACTTAATAAAATATATTAATTACTTTTTTAACATACACATAAATGCATATGTTACTTTTTAATTGCAGTGATCTTATGTATACATAAATGTATACACTAGAAAATTACATACCAATGATTTTACATATCTAAATGTTCTTTTTTTAATATTTGATTACTCGTGTGGGCGTTTAAAACGCGATTTATCGTTAAGGAGGTGATCCAGCCACAGGTTCCCCTACGGCTACCTTGTTACGACTTCACCCCAGTCATGAAGCACACCGTGGTAAACGCCCTCCCTAAGGTTAGACTATCTACTTCTGGTGCAATCCACTTCCATGGTGTGACGGGCGGTGTGTACAAGACCCGAGAACGTATTCACCGCGGCATGCTGATCCGCGATTACTAGCGATTCCGACTTCATGGAGTCGAGTTGCAGACTCCAATCCGGACTACGAAAGACTTTTTAGGATTAGCACCACCTCGCGGCTTAGCGTCCGTCTGTATCTCCCATTGTAGCACGTGTGTAGCCCTACTCGTAAGGGCCATGATGACTTGACGTCGTCCTCACCTTCCTCCGGTTTATCACCGGCAGTCCCCTTATAGTTCCCGACCGAATCGCTGGCAAATAAGGGTAAGGGTTGCGCTCGTTATCCGACTTAACGGAACATCTCACGACACGAGCTGACGACAGCCATGCAGCACCTGTATCTTGGTTCCAAAAGGCACACTCTCATTACAAGAGCCTCCAAGTATGTCAAGAGTAGGTAAGGTTTTTCGCGTTGCATCGAATTAAACCACATGCTCCACCGCTTGTGCGGGTCCCCGTCAATTCATTTGAGTTTTAGCCTTGCGGCCGTACTCCCCAGGCGGACAACTTAAAGCGTTAGCTGCGCCACTGAAAGACATAGTCTCCCAACAGCTAGTTGTCATCGTTTACGGCGTGGACTACCAGGGTATCTAATCCTGTTCGCTACCCACGCTTTCGCACCTCAGTGTCAGTACAGATCCAGGAGGCCGCCTTCGCCACTGGTATTCTTCATAATATCTACGCATTCCACCGCTACACTATGAATTCTACCTCCCTCTATCGTACTCTAGTGAGTTAGTTTTGGATGCAGTTCCTAGGTTGAGCCCAGGGCTTTCACATCCAACTTAACAAACCACCTACGCGCGCTTTACGCCCAGTAATTCCGATTAACGCTTGCACCTTCCGTATTACCGCGGCTGCTGGCACGGAATTAGCCGGTGCTTATTCTGCAGGTAACATCAGGGTTATAAGGTATTAACTTATAACTTTTTCTCCCTGCTTAAAGTGCTTTACAACCCGAAGGCCTTCTTCACACACGCGGTATGGCTGGATCAGGCTTGCGCCCATTGTCCAATATTCCCCACTGCTGCCTCCCGTAGGAGTCTGGGCCGTGTCTCAGTCCCAATGTGGCTGATCGTCCTCTCAGACCAGCTAAAGATCGTCGCCTTGGTGAGCCTTTACCTCACCAACAAGCTAATCTTACGCAGGCTCATCTAGTAGCGAAAGCTTCAAAGAGAGGCCTTCTTTCTCCCGAAGGAGGTATACGGTATTAATCCGGGTTTCCCCGGGCTATCCCCTTCTACTAGGTAGATTCCTACGCGTTACTCACCCGTCCGCCGCTCTACTCATATCCGAAGATACTTTCTCGCACGACTTGCATGTGTTAAGCCTACCGCCAGCGTTCAATCTGAGCCATGATCAAACTCTTCAATTAATATCATGTTTTGTTGATTTTTATAAAAAATCTAAATTATTTTTTCTCGTATTTTGAACACCCACACGAGTAACCAAATATTTTTAAAGAACAACCGCCTCTTTGTGCGGACGCGTATCTTAACGAAGTTATTCCGAAGAAGATACCTTTTTTTTAATTAATTTTAATTAATTTCTTTATCCACCAATTTTTGTGAATTTAGGAACTTCATTTTAGACCTTAGCTCAGCTCCTACCGACTCTATTGGATGAATTTTTGTAGCTTCTCTATTGCTTTTCATAACAGGTCCGCCAGTGCCATCATTGCTTTGTCGACAGTCATTTAAGAAGTCATCTGCGAATTTTCCTGACTGTATAT
The DNA here is from genome assembly GCA_000384935.1 of gamma proteobacterium SCGC AAA076-P13. GTDB lineage: Bacteria > Pseudomonadota > Gammaproteobacteria > Magnimaribacterales > D2472 > SCGC-AAA076-P13. The sequence goes on from ARRA01000003.1 coordinate 95,620, forward strand.
TTTCTAGTATTCCTTTCATTGCTTTTTTGGTATCACTAGTAATTACTTTGGGTCCACTCACATAATCACCATACTCAGCAGTATTTGATATTGAGTAATGCATATTAGCAATGCCGCCTTCTTGAATTAAGTCTGTGATTAGTTTTGTTTCATGAAGGCATTCAAAATATGCCATCTCTTCACTGTAGCCTGCCTCAACTAGAGTTTCAAACCCAGCTTTAATTAAAGCGGTAAGCCCGCCACATAAAACTGCTTGTTCGCCAAATAAATCTGTTTCTGTTTCTTCTTTAAAAGATGTTTCAAGAACACCAGCCCTCGTGCCGCCATTTGCTTTTGCATAAGATAGAGCTACATCTTTTGCTGAATAATCTTCATCACTTAAAGCATCTTCATATATAGCTATGAGAGATGGAACGCCTCCACCATTGGTATAAGTACTTCTGACAGTGTGGCCTGGACCTTTTGGTGCAATCATAATTACGCTGTTAGTTGCTTCAGGAACTATTTTTTCAAAATGAATATTAAAGCCATGTGCAAATGCAAGAATTGCACTGGTTTTTAAGTTTGGCTTGATTTCGGTTTCATATATATTTTTTTGGAATTCATCTGGTGCCAAAATCATAACCAAATCTGCTTGGATTACCGAATCAGCAACTGTTTGAACTTTTAGGCCTGCTTCTTCTGCCTTTGCCCATGAAGAAGACCCTTCTCTTAAACCTACAGTAACATTTATACCAGATTCATGAAGGTTATTTGCATGAGCATTCCCTTGAGATCCATAGCCAATTATTGAGACATTCATCCCTTTAATAATTTCTATGTTTGCATCTTCGTCATAATAAATTTTCATCTAGTAATACTCCTTTTAAGTAGGTTGTCTCTTCATTGCTAACAGCTATAACATCTATTAATTTATTGAGCTGTCTCAAAATCTGCCTCATAAGGTCATCTGAAACCATTGTTTCTATGGTCAGTCTAGATATTTGATTATCCTCAAATTTGGTTTCAAGTTTTTTTTCAATATCTTTGTAAGTAGAAAAGTCTTTAACAGAATCGACATGAAGGGTTTCAATGTTGTAGCCTCTTTGATGAAACAGTCCAACTACTCTTACTAGAGCTCCTGGTTTATTTTCCATAATTAAAATTAGTTTTCTTTTAATCATGTTTGTTCATCCTTTGATAGCCACATATTTTCTAGGCTGCCATTTGCAACCTGCATTGGATAAACATGCTCTGAAGGATCTACATAAATATCAACAAAGACAAGTCTATCTTTCATTTCAAAAGCTTTTTTTAAGCCTTTACTTAAATCAGAATTTTTTGTGATTTTAATTCCTACATGACCATATGATTCAGCCAGTTTTATAAAATCTGGTAACGAGTTTTGATAGGTACTTTCAGAGTGCCTACCTCCATAATTCATATCCTGCCATTGTTTAACCATACCAAGAGCTTCGTTATTGATATTAATTATTTTTATTGGGAGATTATATTGAAGGCATGTAGACAATTCTTGGATGCACATTTGAATACTACCCTCACCAGTAATACAAACAACTTCATCTTTTGGAAAAGCCAGTTTTACACCCATTGCTGCTGGTAAACCAAAACCCATGGTTCCTAGACCACCAGAATTGATCCATCTTCTAGGTTTATCAAAATGATAATATTGAGCAGCAAACATTTGATGCTGACCAACATCGGAAGTCACATATGCTTTCCCATTCGTAATCTCATGGACATGCTGGACTACAGCCTGGGGTAAAATGGGATGATCGTCAGATTCATCTTTATAAAGCTCATAATTTAAACCATGAAGTGATTTCCATTCTTTTATCTGATCGTGCCAAGGCTGAAGAGCGAAAGGATCGTAAGAGTCTAATTTTTTTTCAAGAGTTTCTTTTATTAATTTTAAGGAGTTTTTTACTTGTCCAAAAACAGCTACATTTGCTTCTATGATTTTTGATACAGATGAGTGATCAACATCTAGATGAACCACTTTGGCATTAGGTGCAAACTTTGATGGTTTATTAGTAATCCTGTCGTCAAACCTAGCGCCAACAGCAATTATTAAGTCTGCATTATGCATTGCCATATTTGCTTGATATGTTCCGTGCATCCCCAGCATCCCAAGAAATCTGTGATGACTAGCAGGGTAAATACCCAATCCCATTAAAGTATTTGTAACAGGAGCATCAATAATTTCATTAAGTTCAAGTAATTCTTTTTCAGCATTACTGGCAATTGCCCCACCACCAGCATATATAACTGGTTTTTTTGATATCAATATAGCTTCGACTGCTCTATCTATTTGATTTTGTTCTGGCTCAATCGGAGGATTATATGATCTTATCTTAGCTTCTTCGGGATACGAATAATCAAAAAGATTATCCGGAGCTGTCATGTCTTTTGGAATATCTATAACAACTGGTCCAGGTCTGCCTGAAGTTGCGACATAAAAAGCTTCTTTAATTATCTTAGGTATTTCTTCAGCATTAAAGACTGTATAGCTATGCTTAACAATTGGTCTTGAAACACCAATCATATCCGTTTCTTGAAAAGCATCAGTACCTATTAAATGACTAGCAACCTGCCCTGAAATAACTACCATTGGTATGGAATCCATAAATGCAGTCGCAATTCCTGTAATAGCATTTGTCGCACCAGGTCCAGAAGTAACTAAGACAACTCCTGGCTTACCTGTTGCCCTTGAATATCCGTCTGCTGCATGGGTTGCACCTTGTTCATGCCTTACTAAAATATGATCTATTTTATCTTGTCTAAAAATTGCATCATAGATATGTAACGCGGCTCCACCTGGGTAGCCAAAGATTAGCTCAACACCTTCATCATGAAGTGCTTGCATCAGCATGTCTGCGCCAGATAATTTCAATTTCTTACCAAAAAACTCTTAGGAATAAGGTTTATATTATTTTATTAATCAAAAAACAAGTTTTTAGTTACTATTAGATCAATTTTCTTAATTCTTGAAGTAGCTCCTCCATATCATTTGGAGTGGGAATATCAAAAGAAAAAATATTATTTGTTTTTTGATCATTGAATGAGAGGTGTGTTGCATGTAACGCCTGCCTTGGAAAACTTCGGATAATATTAATTAGCTCTTCGGGGGTATCTCTTGCAATAGACCTGCTTGGGTCATAGGTTTTATCTCCAACTATTGGTAGTTTTTTTGATGATAGGTGGACCCTAATCTGATGAGTTCTTCCTGTCTCTATTCTTATATCCAACACAGAGTAGTTTCCAATATTTTCTTTAAGCTTTACAAATGTTAAGGCATCTTTGCCATCCTCTCGAATTGCCATTTTGGTTCTATTATTTTTATCTCTTCCAATTGGCTCATCTATAGAGAAGCTTCCAAGTGTAGAGCCAATAACGATAGACGTATATTTTTTTACAACTCTCCTCTCCTGCATCTCATTAATAAAAAAGTTCCTAAAAGACTCATTTCTTGCCACGAGCAGAATGCCTGAAGTATCTTTATCTAATCGATGAACAATTCCTGACCTTGGAATATTAATCAATTCTGGAAATTTATAAATGAGCCCATTTGCAAGAGTTCCATCATAGCAACCAGAACCTGGATGCATTATTAAACCAGCAGGTTTATTAATTATAATAAAATCTTCATTTTCAAAGTGAATTTCAAAATCTATATCTTGAGCTTCCCATGATACTTTTTGTTCTTCTTTAGGGCTTAATTCAATCTGATCATTCTCATAAACTTTATCTCTTGGCTGGGATACCTCTCCATTTATAAGAACTCTGCCCTCTTCTATCCATTTTTTTATCTGAGTTCGGGAATAATCTGTAAACATTTCTGCTGTAGCTTTGTCTAGCCTCATTGAAGACAGATCATTTGTAACATTTTTAACAATCATATGAACTTATTATAAAAAAATTAATCTAAATAGATGTTTTCAAGCTTAAATTACGATAATGCAGGTAGAATGTGCAAATAATGAAAGATAAACTAATTTTAAAACTATTTATAGTATTGCCAATTGTAACTCTGTTATTGGTTAGTTGTAATTCTGATGGCCCAGAAATAGAACAGCCTGAAAAAATTTATTATGACCAAGCCCAAAGAAGGATGGCTGGAAAAAATTATTTTGGTGCTATTGATTCATTAGAAGCAATTGAATCAAGATATCCTTTTGGTAAATATGCTGAACAGGCGCAAGTAGAGCTTATTTATGCTCAATTTATGAATGCTGAAACTGAAGCTGCGCATGCTGCAGCAGAAAAATTTATAAGACTTCATCCTAGGCATCCAAATATTGATTATGCATATTTTATGAAAGGCCTTTCTAGCTATACGAGAGATAATAGCTTTATTGTAAGAATGACAGACACTGATCTATCAAATAGAGATATCTCAGGAGCTAAGGAATCATTTTCAGAACTAACTGAATTCTTAACAAGATTTCCTGATAGCCAATATTCTACATATGCTAAACAAAGAAATATCTATTTAAGAAATATGATTGCAAGAAATGAGCTTGCGGCAGCAGATTATTACGTTAGTGTTGATGCGCATATAGCAGCAATAAGAAGAGCAAATTATGTAATTGAAAATATTCCTAACTCTAGTGAAAATTATAGAGCTCTTAAGATCTTAGAGGCTTCATATGAATCTTTGGGATATATTGAATTGCTTGAAGATACTAAAAAAATAATTTCTATTAACTACCAAGATGAGCAATCAAAAAAATCTGAAGATAAGTCTGGTTGGTCTTGGAATTTTATAAGAAATAGTAAGCCAGCATCTAGTGACTAAAAAATGTTCTTATTAAAATCAATATTACTTTTGATTCCATTGGTCATATTTATATTGATAATAACTGCGGTATTCTTTTTCAGATCTCTCATATCAGGACCTCCTAAAAAAAAGATTGATAACTCTATGATTAAATGTGATTCTTGCGAGACCTATACCCATGAATCACTTATTGTAAAAAAGCTAGGAAGAAATTATTGTTCGGAAAGTTGTTCTAGTACTTAACCTTTCTCATTATCATAAACATTGCAGGAATATACAATAAGGCTGTAATAGTCGCCCCTAAAACTCCAATACTCATTGCCCAGGCAAGCGGTTTAAAAAATACACTTGCAAAAATAAGTGGAAGAAAACCGCCAAGTGTTGTTAATGAAGTAGTAATTATATGACGTGTAGACCTGATAACAACCTCAATAAGCTCAGCTTTTGTTAGTGGTTTCTTCTCAGCCTCTTCTTTTATATGTGATAAGACAATAATTGAGTCATTTATTGATAAACCAATTAGCCCTATTGCACTTATAGTGCCAATAAATCCATAGTTTTGCTGACCTATAAATAAACCAAGAAAGGACAATCCAATTGATAAGAATGCAACAGAAAGAATTAGTCCAGCCTCTCTAAAAGAATTAAGCGCCATAACCAAGCCGACTATTATAAGAATGAAATACATAAAAGCTGAAGAGTAGAGTGAGGCTTGAGATTGACCCCTGCTTTCTGCTTCGCCAAGCTGTTTTAATGAATAGCCTATTGGCAATCTTGATTCAAAATCTTGAACATCTTTCTTAATAGATTTTTCAGTAGCAGACGGGAGTGTTCCTGTCCAAATCCAACCTTCAACATCATTTGTTCTTTGGCCATCTAGCCTAGTAATTGTTGACGATTTGTTTGTTAGTGAGCTTTTTCCAAAGCTATCAAAATATTCAAAACCATCCTGAGACGGTATTGTAATAAAACTAGTATTTCCAGTAATGTTATTTTTATTAGAGAGTCCCTTCAGCCTGACTGGGATTTCTTTGTTTGAATCCAACATAGTGCCAACAATTATTCCATTGTTTGCAGTAAACATTTCATTTACAAGATAATTGGCATTTTGACCAGACAGTGAAATATTTGAGCTATTTAGTTCAAACTCAACATTGGTTGTAGAGTCTGAAGTTGCAGATTTTGTAAGACTCACATCAGGAGAATTATTAATAATTAACTCAAGCTCCTCACCAAGTGATTTTAGTAAATCTGGGTCATCTCCAAAAATTACATAACTGACATCTGAAAAAACGGGAGGACCAGATGAGAAACTATCAACATTAACTATGATATCTGGATTATTTTTAACCAATCTTCTTGATAATTCTGGAAGGTTTTCAATCATTTCATAATAATCAGTAGCAAAAAATACAGACTGCGCAACATTATTAGAGCCTTGTTTTTCTTCTCCACCAACAACATTCATCAAAACTCTAGGCATCATTCTGCCGATAAACGAATAATCTTTTTCTATTGAAATTAAATCACTCTTTAAAATATCTTCTCTAATTTCTCTGACTCTCTCCATTGTGGTAAGTGACGAGGAATTAGAAGGCAGTTCTATATTAACTCTAAACATGTCTCTGTCTTGGGCAGGAAAGAAATCTTTAGGCAAAGAATTAAAAAGGAAGAACCCCAAAACAGGCAATGCAAGCGAAATCATGATTGCTCTTCTAGGAACTAAGAACGCCCAGTTTAAAAAGGCCCTATATTTATTAAGGATTTTTTCATTTCTATATCCTTCCTTGCTAATATCCACATCCCTAAAAAAGGGGATTTTTTCCATATAACTCATCAGAACTGGAACCATTAATAATGCCAAGATCAATGAAGATGTTATAGACATAATGACTGTTAATGCCATGCCGCCTACGAATTCTATACTCGACCCTTCTCCGGTAACAATAGGAAGAAAAGAGAAGACCGTAGTTGCTGTTGCAGCAGCTAGTGGGGCCCATAAATTTTTTAGCCCTTGTGAGATTGAGTCATTGATATTTAATCCGGATGCTCTTCTATTCTTATAGTCTTCAACAACAATAATTCCATTATCTATTAGCAACCCTAGAGCAATAATAATTCCAGTAATAGAAGTCATATGCAGAGGAAGTCCTATAAACCTGCAACCAACCATAACCAGGCAAATAGAAAACGGCAGAATAAGAGTAACAATTATTGCTGATCGGATTCCAAGAAAAAAAAGGCTCAAGGCTAAAACAAAAAATATTGCTAATGAAAAACTTTTTACAAGCTCATTAAATTTTTTAGTTGTATAAGCAGATTCATCGTAAACCAAATCTATAGAAATCTCATCTGGCAGAGTTTCTCTCATCTCATCGACAACAATTGTTGCACGCTCTACATAATCATGAACTCTTTGAGAAAATGATCCCGTTCCCGCAACAGAAACAACCACATCCCCGTTAAATAAAAATATATCCTCAACAGGAGAAACTGGGATTTTTGAAATAGATGCTACATCATCTAATTGTATGATCTCTGATTCATTAATTACTTTGATAGGTATTTCTGAGAGTTTTTGAATGCTCTTTATATTATCTTTGAGTCTATACAAAAGCTCAGAATTATTATTTGAAGATACACCAATGGGTTTTTTTGCATCTAAGGCTTGAATAGCACTTGCAATATCTTGAAATGATAATCCGAGCGAAGATAGTTTTGATGAATCTAGTTCAATTAAAATTTCTTCATCTGTTTCGCCAAAAATCGCAGTTTGATGAGATGAGCCTATTGAGCTTAATTTCCTTTTTAGCTGATTCGCTAGTCTGGACATCATTATTATTGGAGCTTCTCCACCGCCGTTCCAGGCTATAGCATACTGAACAGTGATAGGCGGACCACTGCTTCTATCAAGAAATATTTCTGCACCTTGAGGAATAACTATCTGATTAAGCTTGTCTTGAACTTTAGACCAAGTCTCTTCAATTAGAATGGGGGGTACACTTTGATTTAATTCAACTACGATTGTTGAAAAGCCTTGAGTAATAATTGATTCAAGCTCATCAATTTCTTCAACTTCTCTAAGTTTGATTTCTAGATCATTAACTATCTCTGTTTCAATTCTTTCCGGGGATGCCCCGGGAAGAAAAATACGAACACCTCCCCATCTCTCAGCCAGTTCAGGGTTTTCTTGAATTGGTACTGAAAGCCCAGAAGAAATTCCAGAAAGTAATATAAATGCTAAAGTTAGAAATAATATCCTAGGCTTTTCTATTAGAAAATTAATAACATTCATTTTATTTTATTATTTTTCCTTCAATAATTTTTTGAGCTCCGCCTAAAATTACTAAATCACCATTATTAAGTGTCCCGTTGACAAAAGCATATTCATCTTCAAAATAAATAACATCAACAAGATCTCTAACAACCACCTGTTGCTCGTTAATGGTATATATGGCCCAAATACCTTGTTCGGACTGGGACAGTGACTTAATTGGAACCCATGTACCTTTTGCTTTCTCAGTGATGCTTAGTTTGAGCTTTACTATTGACCCTGGATTAAAAAAGGTATCAAATCTAAAAATTGCTAACCTGTTATTAGAGCCTCCAGTTGACATGGGAGCCAGTCTCTCTAAGGTAGCCTTTGCCGGTATTCCTCCGATATCAAATTCATATTCATCTCCAATCTTAACTTTGTTCATATAGTTTATTGGAATAGAAATTCTTGCCTCAACATTACTAGAGCCCAAAATTTCTAAAACTTGAACACCTGCATTGATTACTGATCCTGTATCAAGAAATCTATTTTGAATAACTCCATTAAAAGGAGCTAGTAGCTTAGTTTGCTCAAATTTAACTCTATAAAAATCATACTGTGACTTAGCTACTATTTGGTCAGATTCAGCCTTATCAAGATCTTGAATAGAAATATGCCCATCTGCTCTGAGATTTATATATCTTGCTAGTACTTGCTCAGCTAGATCAAATTTAGCCTTTGATTGATTTAATTGTGCCAAAGCTTCTCTATCATCCAATGAGGCAAGCTCATCTCCCAAGATGACCTCATCTCCGATATCAACATTAATAGAGTTTATCTTTCCAGGTATTTCAAATGCCAGCCTAGACTGATCTGATGGAATGAGCTTTCCAGGAAATTCTCTAGTTATAGCATATTCATCAAGTATTTTAATCTCGAGAACTTCTATAGCCTCAAGATTTGAAAGAAAAGCATTGCCTAGTAAAAGAGCTATGACGGTGTTATTTATTTTTTTAATATTCATATATTTGTATTTGACTTTAACCTGTAATCAACTTAATGTATGCAGTGTATACATAATAACATAATATATGTTAGCAGTGTCAACATTAAATTTAAATTATGAATAACTATCATCATGGAAACTTAAAGGAAGAGCTTATAGATTGCGCATGCAGGCTTTGTGATAGAGATGGTTACACTAAACTAAGCATTAGATCCCTTGCAAAGGAAAGTGGTGTTTCTCAAACTGCTCCTTATAGGCATTTTGAAACAAAAGAATGTGTATATGCTGCTGTTGCAGCAGTTGGCTTTAAAAAACTTAATGAGCTTGTTTTTTTTGAGGATCCAAAAAAAATTACAAAGAAAAAACTTGTTGCTAATGCAAGCAAATATATAGAATTTGGTTTAAAAAGTGCGCATACATATGATTTGATGTTTGGAACAGCTGTTGGTAACTTTGCTGATTATCCAGACCTTCTTCAGTCTGCAAACCAAACATACGATAGTATGAGAGAAAGTTTTGCCAATCTAGCAAATGATCCTGAGGAAGTAATTTCCTTTAAATGTATAACTCTTTGGTCTATGTTACATGGTCTTGTTGGGATAATAAGAAAGGTGAATGTAGTGGGTGATGATTACGACGATAATTCTGGCCCGATTTCTAGTGCAAGTATAATTGCTAATAACTTAGATGAACATCTAGATAAGGTTATAACTGGTCTAATCTCTAATTAACTGTAATTGTTATTTTTTCTGATAAAAAAGGTCCTTGACCTTTAAAGTTATTTACCTGCATTTTTGAATTATGCACATAAGATCCAAGAATAAGTTGAAGGGAATAGGTTCCAGGATCGAGATCAAGAATTGTTTCAGTTTGACCTCCTCCAAAATGGAAATAACCCTTATCAAAAGGAATAAAGCTCTCAGGCAATGTTTCGATATTAACTAAAAGATGATGATGTCCGCTTGCAAAACATTTATTATTTGCAATCTCACCTTTGCCAGCTGGATTTATTTCAATATTTTTTGACCCAAATAAGACTTTTACATTATTAGATTCTGAGATAAAGCCGTCTTGAGGGGAGATAATAAAAACACTTGGCTTTTCATCGCACTCTTCCTGGCTCCCAGAATCATTAGAGGCAAGAAAAAAAGAATTAAGCATTAAGAAAATAAAAAATACATTTTTTAAGAATTTATTCATAGCTACCGTCAACATATGTCAGTGTATTAATTTTTTCATCGCTAAAAGAATTTGTGACATGACCAATCACAATCGTATGTGTGTGGTATGAAATTAATTGATCAACAGTACAGAAAATATTAGCTTGTGCACTTTTTAAAAACGGAGTGCCGCTTAAATCCCAGTCAGCACTATTAAATCTATCACCTTCGGTCTTAAATGAACTGCATAGATTAGAAATATCTTCTTGATTTTTATTTAAAAGGTTTATACAAAAAGAGGACCCTTCTTTTATTGCATTGTGAATTCCAGCTGATTTATTAATACAAACAAGCAAACTAGGAGGATCTAAAGAAACAGAGGTAACAGAAGAAACTGTTATAGCACTAAACTTTTTATTCTCGTCAACATTTGACATCACACTGACAGAGTAAATATAGCTCCTCATTGCTTTTCTAAAATTATCTTGTAGGCTCATGGATGAATTATACTTAGTTTAAATGTATTTTTAATTATAATTATTTAATAAATAAGCATACCCATTTTGCAAAAAGAATGAAAAACAATATCAGAATCACTGGAGGTTATTTAAAAGGTAAAAAAATACCTTTCGAATTTAAGGATACGTTAAGGCCAACTTCAAATAAATTAAAAGAAATAATTTTTAATTGGCTTCAATTTGAGATTGAAAATTTAATATGTCTTGATTTGTTTGCCGGAACGGGAGCGCTTGGTATTGAAGCAATATCCAGACAGTCAAAAAAAGTTGTATTCGTTGAACTTAATAAAAAAAACTATTCTGTATTAGCAAAAAATATTCAACTTCTTGGTATCAAGGATAAATCTAAAGTTTTTTTTAAGGATGCGTTTAGTTGGATTAAAAAAAATGACTTATCTCGTTTTGATTTGATTCTTCTTGATCCTCCTTTTGGCGAAGAATATGAATTAAAAGTTCTAAAATCTATAATTCGAAAGAATGAAATAAAGTCATCTTGTAAAATCTACCTCGAATATAGTAAGTTTACTACCTTCGAGATTCCTGAGGAATTCACTATCTTAAAAGAAAAGAGTATTGGCGATGTGAAGGCTCTTTTATTAGAAATAAAATGAAAATAAGAATAGCTACAAGACAATCAGAACTAGCAATGTATCAAGCAAAATTTGTTGCAGATGAGTTATTGGCTAAGATCAATAATATTAAGGTTGAGCTTGTTCCTATGACATCAGAAGGAGACCAAACAGATAAACCTCTTCATGAAATTGGTGGAAAGGGCCTATTCATTTCTACACTTGAGTCCTCTCTAGAGTCTGGTGAAGCAGATATTGCAGTGCATAGCTTAAAAGATGTTCCTGCAAAGCTTGACCCTAAGTTTAAAATAATAAGTGTTTTTAGCAGGGAATCTCCAGAAGACCTGCTTCTATCTAAGGATGGGAAATCATTTTCTGAATTTGCTAAAAATTCAACTATTGGTACTTCTGGCCCAAGAAGAAAAGCACAAATTAATAACTTAAGACCTGATATAAAAACTATTCCAGTAAGAGGCAACATAGCTACTAGGATAAAGAAACTCAATGATGGTCTGTTTGATGGTCTGGTAGTTGCTAAGGCTGCTATAAAAAGGCTTGGTTTAAAACAAAATTCATATGAATTCTCAATTGAAGAAATGTTACCTTCTGCATCCCAGGGATATATAGCAATTGAATGTCTGTCTGATAAAAAAGATATTATTGAACTTTTAGAAAATATTGGTGACCCTAAAGAATTAATTCTTGCCAGTGCAGAACGATCTTTTGTTGCTGCCATGGAAGGTACTTGCCTGTCTCCAATAGCTATTTTATGTGAAGATAGAAATGGCCAAATAAAAATATCAGGGAAAATATTATCTTATGAAGGCAACGAAAAAATTTATAAAGAAAAGATATCTTCCTTTCAAGACATTGCAATAGATATTATGTTATTTGCTGATGAGTTTATTTTGGAAGGGGCGAAATCTTTAATTTTAAAAAATGATAATTAATACGAGACCCAAAAATTTATCAGGAAACCTAATATCTTTATGTGAAGCTCAAGAAATAGCTCTTAACAATATTTATCTTTCTAAAATTAATTCAATCGACCCTTCAAAAATCGCTATCGATAAAATTAAAAATATTCATTCATATTCAAACTTAATTTTTACTAGCCAAGCTGCTGCTTCGTTCGGACTTGATATTTTAAAATCTTTTTTCGATTTAGATGATCTTCCACACAATTTTTTGTCTGTTGGGCCGGCAACTTCCAATAAACTTCTTGAAAGTGGCATAAAATCTCATTTTCCACAAAGCCATTCATCTGAAGGAATTCTTAAGTTAATAGAGAATAATTTTCTAGGAAAGAGTCTTTTATTTTGCGGCGAAAATTCAAATGGTTTTCTTCAACAAAAACTTAAGGCTAGTCTAGATGAGATAGTTTGCTATGAAGTAATCTATTTGCTGGAGCAAATACCAAAAGTTACAGATAATAATGAAATTTTTTTAATCTATAATTTTAGTACTCTTAAATTCTTAATAACAAATCTGGACGATGCAGTTTTAAGAAAAAAAATATTTATTGCTGCTTCAGAAAATATAAAGGATAGATGTCAAAATGAGTTTAAAGAATTAGAAATTCACGTATCGCAAAGCCCAACTGATAAGATGATGATTGATATGGCAAAAAACTTTATCTAGTCTTCTTGCCATTACCCCCTTTCATTGAAGTAAAGAACTCATCGTTTGTTTTATGAGATTTCAATCTATCTATTAGGAACTGAATTGACTGAGCATCTTCCATATCGTCTAAAATTTTCCTTAAGACCCACATTCTTTGTAATTCATCTTCAGCAGTAAGTAAATCTTCTCTTCTTGTTCCCGATCTTCTAATATTAATAGCAGGATATATTCTTTTTTCGGCTATTTTTCTTTCAAGGTGAATCTCCATATTACCCGTACCTTTGAATTCCTCATAAATAACTTCATCCATCTTTGAGCCTGTTTCAACTAGAGCAGTAGCAAGAATAGTGAGACTTCCACCCTCTTCAAGATTTCTAGCAGCACCAAAAAACCTTTTTGGCCTTTCAAGAGCATTGGAGTCAACTCCACCACTCAATATCTTTCCTGATGCAGGCTGAACTGAGTTATATGCTCTTCCAAGACGAGTAATAGAATCTAATAAGATAACTACATCTTTCTTATGTTCTACAAGTCTTTTTGCTTTTTCAATAACCATATTTGCTACTTGAACGTGTCGAGTAGGTGGCTCGTCAAAAGTACTAGCTACAACCTCTCCTTTTACAGTTCTTGACATCTCTGTTACCTCTTCAGGTCTTTCATCAATCAAAAGAACTATAAGCTCTACTTCTGGATTATTGCTTTTAATAGAATGAGCTATGCTTTGAAGCATTAAGGTTTTACCAGCCTTGGGTGGAGAAACGATAAGTCCACGCTGACCTTTTCCTATTGGGGCAATCAAATCAATTATTCGAGATGAAAGATCTTCATTAGACCCTGTTCCTTGTTCAAGGATTAGTCTTTCATTGGGAAAGAGAGGAGTTAAATTTTCAAAAAGAATCTTGTTTTTAGTCTTTCTTGGCTCTTCACCATTAATAGTATCAACTTGAATTAATGCAAAATAGCGCTCTTTATCTTTAGGGGTCCTTATCTTCCCAGCAACTGAGTCTCCCTTCCTGAGGCTAAACTTTCTTATTTGGCTTGGTGAAACATAGATATCATCTTCGCCAGCGCAATAAGAGCCTTCTGGGGATCGCAAAAACCCAAAACCATCATTTAAAATCTCAAGAACTCCGCCACCATAGATATCAACACCTTCAGAAGCCTTATGCTTAAATATTCTAAATATTATCTCTTGCTTTTTCAGCCTTCCAACATCCTCAAGCCCAAGCTCAGTAGCTATATCTACAAGTTCATTTATTGGTTTTATTTTAATTTCAGTAAGGTTCATTTAGTTATTTCCGTTCTAGTTGTTGTTTTTATGATTGAAAAAGTGGGTTTTTGTTTTGAGTGGCTTTAAGCCTAAGAAGTCGAAATGATAATCCTATTTCTTGCAATATGCAAAGAAGTCTTTGCAAAGTTAAACTACTGTACTTATAAAGTCCTCTAATTGTTGTTTGGTTAGAGCACCTACTTCAACTCCTGCAGGCTCTCCGTTTTTAAATATAATTAATGAAGGGATTGATCTTATTCCATATTTAGCAGCAATCTCTCTATTTGAATCAACATCCATTTTGCAAACCTTTAATATTTCTGATTTTTCTGCTGCAACTGTTTCAACAGTTGGTGCAAGCTGTTTACAAGGTCCACACCACTCAGCCCAAAAATCAACCAATACAGGTTTTTCTGAATTTAAGACGTCGCTATTAAAGCTTTCTTCATCACGAATTTCTATCACATTGCTCATTTGTTAGTTATCTCCTTGGAAATTTCTTTAGCTGCGTACGTTAGAATTGCATCAGCTCCCGCTCTTTTAAAACTTATTAATGATTCTAACATAACATCGCTTTCAAGCCATCCTTTATCAATCGCCAGTTTAAGCATGCTGTATTCACCACTAACCTGGTATGCAAAGGTAGGTACTTTGAAGGTTTCTTTTACTTTTGAAATTATATCTAGATAAGGCATACCTGGCTTAACCATGACTATGTCTGCACCTTCATTAATATCCATAGCAACTTCATGTAGAGCTTCATTTATATTTTTTGGTGACATTTGATAACTGGATTTTGAAGACTTGCCTAGACTTGAAGCTGAATTAACAGCATCTCTAAATGGACCATAAAACTTTGAATTATATTTTGCTGCATATGATAGTAGGATTGTATTTTTATAATCCATTTCGTCCAATGCCTCTCTTATAGAGCCTATTCTTCCATCCATCATATCTGATGGTGCAATTATGTCTGTCCCAGCCTGAGCTAATGTTAGTGATTGCTTCCTTAAAACAGCTAAAGTCTCATCATTATCAACATAATCATTTTTTAAAATACCGTCATGCCCATGATCGGTATATGGGTCTAGAGCAACATCAGATATTAAGATTATTTCAGGGAATCGTTTCTTTATGTTACTGATAGTTTCACACATCAAATTAGATGTATTGATAGCCTCATCTCCAGTGCTGTTTTTCTTGGAATCATTAATAACTGGAAATAGGGCAATCGTATTTATATCATGCTCTAGTAGCTCTTCTATTTCTGAAAAAATTGAATCTTGTCCATATCTATTAATATTGGGCATGCTTTCAATAGCCTCTTTTCCACTCAAACCTTCTTTTATAAATAATGGCTGAATTAGATCATTTGTAGACAACCTAACTTCAGCAAGCAAGTCTCTAAGGTTTGAATTGAGACGCATTCTTCTTAGTCTGCTATTTGGAAATTTTCTTTTAAAATACATATTTAATCTGTTACCGCTCCAAGACTAGCTGATTTAACACTTTTTGCAAATTTTGCTAAGACTCCTTTTTTGGGAGGCGTTTTTGGGTTTACCCATCTACTTAGTCTATTTGAAATTTCATCCTCAGAAATATTAAGAATTAACTTATCAGAATCTGCATCAATTAATATAGAGTCGCCATCTTTAATTATTGCAATTAAGCCGCCATCTGCAGCCTCTGGAGTAATGTGCCCAACAACAAATCCATGAGTGCCTCCTGAAAAACGACCGTCTGTTATAAAAGCTACCTGATCGCCAAGACCTTGACCCATTATGGCAGATGTTGGTTTTAGCATTTCTCTCATGCCTGGACCTCCTTTTGGCCCTTCATATCTAATTACAACAACATCTCCAGCTTTTATAGATTTAGATAGGATTGCTTGAACCCCTTCTTCTTCTGAATCAAATACACGAGCACTTCCTTCAAAGGAAGTTCCTTCTTTACCCGTAATTTTTGCAACTGCACCATCTTTCGCTAAGTTGCCATACAGAATTCTAAGATGGCTATTTGATTTAATTGGATTATCAAATGATTTAATTATCTCTTGATCAGGCTCGTAAGGTTTTATTCCAGAAAGATTTTCAGCAAGCGTCTGACCGGTAACGGTAAGACAATTGCCGTGTAGTAATCCCTTCTCAAGCAAAGTTTTCATTAGTGGCTGAATACCGCCATTAGCATTGAGTTCAGACATATAATGAGAACCGAAGGGCTTAAGATCTGCCATAACGGGTGTTTTTTTTCCTATTCTTGTAAAGTCATCTAGCTCTAAATCAACCCCTATTGAATGCGCCATGGCCAGTAAATGCAGAACTGCATTAGTTGAACCTCCTAGAGCAATTACCATTGTTATAGCATTCTCAAAAGCATTCTTAGTCATAATATCTGAAGGCTTAATATCTTTTTCTAATAAATTCATTATCGCTTCGCCAGCCTTAAAACAATCATCTTCTTTGTCGTGTGAAATTGCATCTTGACTGCTGCTTCCAGGAAGACTCATGCCTAGAGCTTCAATCGCAGAAGCCATAGTATTTGCCGTATACATTCCCCCGCAAGATCCAGGCCCTTTTACGGAAATTTTTTCTACATGTATTAATTCAGATTCTTTAAGATCGCCTTTTGAGTACTCTCCAGTTTTCTCACAAACAGTAACATAGTCGGTATTTTCTTTACTAGGTTTGATAGAACCGCCATATATAAATATTGATGGTCTATTTAATCTTGCCATTCCAATAATGCATCCAGGCATATTTTTATCACAACCACCGACAGCAATAACTCCATCATAACCAAGACATCCCACAACAGTTTCTATTGAATCTGCAATTACCTCTCGAGAAACAAGAGAATATTTCATACCCTGTGTACCCATAGAAATTCCATCGGAAACAGTAATAGTATTAAAAAGAACACCCTTTCCTCCTGAACTATCAACTGATTTCTCAACGATCTCTGAAAGTGCATTTATGTGCATATTGCATGGGGTTACTTTTGCTCCTGTGGAAGCAATCCCAACAAATGGTTTTGTGAAATCCTCAGATGTGAAACCTACTCCTCTAAGCATTGATCTAGAAGCAGCTTGATTAGGACCGTCAACGAGCTCTTTTGAATATTTTCTATTTGCCATATTTAATATATTTAATTATTCAGATGCATACTTTAAAGCAGCTGATAGTAATTTTTTAGTATAGTCTTGCTCTGGGCTTTCAAAGACCTTGTGAGAAGGCCCTGACTCTACGATTTCTCCATTTTTCATAACAAAAATAAAGTCTGACATCGATCTAATAACCTTTAAATCATGACTTATAAAAAGATAAGTAAGCCCATATTCATTTTGTATCTCTTTCAATAAATCGATTACCTGAATTTGAATAGACCTATCTAATGCTGATGTTGGCTCATCAAGAATCATAAAAGCAGGATTCATTATTAAAGATCTAGCAATTGCAATTCTCTGCCTTTGGCCTCCAGAAAACTCATGCGGATATTTATTCTTAGCTACTATTTCGATACCGACATCTGACAGAACCTTATCTATCCTTTCGTCTCTTTCTTTTTTTGTAAGCTTAAAGTGAACACCTAAACCTTCACCAACTATCTCCCCCACTGTCATTCGTGGTGATAATGACCCATAAGGATCTTGAAAAACAATTTGGACATTTTTTTTCAATTCTTTATTTTCTTTTTGGGAGTTTGAGTTGATATCTCTTCCCTCAAATTTAATATTCCCCTTATAAGAAACTAAGTTTGCTATAGCCTTACCCAAAGTTGACTTTCCAGATCCAGATTCCCCAACCAGGCCAATTGTAGTATTTTTGTAAATACTAAAGGAAGTATTTTTAACAGCATGAAAAGTATTCTTTTTAAAAAAATTAGTTGAAGGTATTGAGTAGTAAACATTTAAGTCATTGATCTCAATTATTGGCTCATCACTTACAGGGTTATCTAATTTGGGCTGAGGTTCTGCATCTAAAAGTTTTTTTGTATATTCGTGAGAGGGGTTGTTAAATACCTCAACAGTATTTCCTTGTTCAACTATCTTGCCATTCTTCATAACACAAACATTGTCAGAAAATTCTTGAACGAGGCCTAGATCATGAGTAATGAAAAGTATTGACATGCCTAGTTCATTTTTAAGCTTAGACATGAGATCTAATATCTGGGCTTGGATAGTTACATCAAGAGCGGTTGTTGGCTCGTCAGCAATCAATAGCTCAGGTTTATTAACAAGGGCCATAGCAATCATAACTCTTTGTCGCTGCCCTCCAGAAAGCTCATGAGGGTATGCATAGAACCGTCTTTCAACATCATCAATCTCAACAAGTGCCATTAATTTTTTTGCTTCATCTATTGCATCTTTTTTTGAGCTTTTTGAGTGAAGTAGTATTGATTCAGTTATCTGATTACCTACTCTGTGATAAGGGTTTAGTGAGGTCATCGGCTCTTGAAATATCATGGATATAATATTTCCTCTCAAGGAAAGTAACTTTTCATACTTGGCATTTATTATCTCATCGCCATTAAACTTAATAGAAGACTCTTTGGAATATGATGCTTGTGGTTTTTGAAGGAGCTGAAGAATTGACATAGCAGTTACCGACTTACCAGAACCTGACTCACCAACCAAGGCCAAGGTTTGATTTTTTTCTATATCAAAACTTATATTATCCACTGCATTAAACAATCCATCCCTTGTTGAAAAATTGATGCTTAAGTCACTTACTTCTAAAATTTTACTCATAGTATTTTCTTATATTCTTTTAAAAAATCTTCAACGGCTATCTGCGCTGCTTTCAATTTAGTCATTGATGCAAACCCATGAAACATTGTTGGATAATGTAATTGTTTCACATTATGTTTACCTTTATGTAATAAATATGCATATTTTTCTCCATCATCGCATAGAGGATCAAAGCCACCTGTAACGATAATTGTTGGCGGTAAAGTTTTTTCAAAATTAAATTTTAAAAGATTAAAGGCCGAATCGTTATTGTTTACTTCGGAAGTTCTAAACTTATCCCAAAACCAAATCATAGTTTTTTTAGTTAGAAGATATCCTGAAGATAATAAATTATAAGACTCAGATGAACAGGACGGATCACACATTGGATATATTAGTAGCTGGCTACTAGGCAAATCTTTATTTTGTTCAGCTAGGTAATGGCACAAAGAAGCAGCTAGATGAGCGCCTGCGCTGTCTCCACAAACTGAAATATCACCTGGCCCATATCCCTGACCGATGAGCCAAGAAAAAGCATCTAGAGCATCATCAAGAGAATCAGGATATTTGTTCTCAGGTGATAGTCTATAGTCTAGAGAATAAAACTTTACTCCTATTTTATCTGACATATATGAAACCATATCATCATGTGTATTGACTGAGTTAAGGACATAACCTCCTCCATGAAAATAGAGAATAACTTTTTTTAAATTCTCTTGAAGCGGCTTGTATTCTCTGAGAATTAAATCATGCTTTGGTAAAATATGATCTACTTTTCTGACCTGCATAGACGGAGTTAAAGAAACTTTATTTTGAATTCTTGCTTCTTCAAGAGTAATTCTAGCTTTTGCAATTTCACCGTCTAATAATTCAGATAAGTCCTTCTTTGGAAGCAAAGACAATAATGCAGCAGATTGAGCATCAAATTGATGCCCTCTTATTACTGTTCTTTTTCTATAAAAAATTATTTTTAAAAGCCAAATAGGCATATAAAAGAATATTTTTAGTGCGAAAGTGTGGAACATAAATTTTTAACTACCGTGTTATTTAATAAAATCTTTATTTTAAGTACTTAGGGGTTTATTCTTAAGTCTTCATGATCAAAAGTTTAATAATTATACTACTATCCAATGTGATTGCAGGTGAATTGTATTCAGCGAATCTTTTTGAAAACTCAAATAGGGTCCCAGAAGCCAATGAAGTATTTGCTTTAACAACCAATGTTGAAAAACAAGCAGCATATATAACGTGGCAAATAAGAGATGGTTATTATATGTACTTGGATAGTATAAAGCTCGAATTTAAAGATAAAGTGCTCCCATTTAAGACGCTTGAGTCAAGTAAAGAGCTATATAAGGATGAGTTTTTTGGCGAGACTGAGATTCTTAAAGATAAATTTGTTATAAGCATTGAAATAAATTCTTCATTGAACTTATCAGAAGTTTTAATATACTATCAGGGATGCTCTGAAGCGGGTTTTTGCTATCCCATGCAAAAAAATCAACTCTTATAAAAATATCTGTAAAATCCTCAAAAATCTGTAAATTTCTGTTAAAATCTATTATATGAACATATTGCTTATTAATGGTCCCAACCTCAATCTTCTCGGAACTAGAGAAAAGGAAGTATATGGCAGCACATCACTTGAAGATATTCAACAAGATTTATCAGTCTTAGCAAATCAAAATCAATGCAATTTAGTATCTTTTCAAAGTAATGCAGAGCATGAAATAATAGAATCAATACATAGTACTATTGAAGAAAAAATAGACTTTGTAATAATAAATCCTGCTGCATATACTCATACGAGCATAGCTATAAGGGATGCATTTCTTGGTGTCAACATACCATTCTATGAGGTTCACCTTTCAGACATATATACAAGAGAGGAATTTAGACATGTCTCATATCTATCTGATATAGCTGAAGAAGTGATAACTGGTATTGGTGCTAAGGGTTATGAAGAGGCGATGCTTAAGGGCATATTAAAATACAGGGGTAAATAAATGGATATTAGAAAAATAAAAAAACTTATAGAAATGCTTCAAGAGTCTGATTTAAAAGAAATAGAAGTAAGTCAAGGAGATGAGTCAGTAAGAATTTCAAGAGATAACGGCTCTCATCAAGAATTTGTTTCAAAACCAATCATGGTCAAAAATGAGCCAGCTATCTCACCAACAACTCATCAATTGGATGAGGCTAAGCAAACTGTCATAGGGGATGTTGTTACCTCTCCAATAGTAGGAACTTTTTATAGAAGCCCAAGTCCCGAAAAAGATCCATTTGTAAAAGTAGGAGACAATATAAAAGTAGGTGATGTGCTCTGTATAGTTGAAGCCATGAAAATGATGAATGAAATTAAATCAGAATTTGATGGCAAGATTGCAAGTATTGATGTGGAAGATGGAAGTCCGGTTGAATTTGGACAAAAAATTATAACTGTCAATTAAAATGAGTTATAAAGTTCTTATTGCCAATCGTGGTGAGATTGCTCTTCGAGCTATCAGAGCTTGTAAAGAGCTTGGTATCAAGACAGTATCTGTTTACTCAGAAGCTGATAAAGATCTAAAACATTTAAGATTCTCTGATGAAACTGTTTGTATTGGGCCTGCATCTCCAACTCAAAGCTACCTAAATATACCTGCCATTCTCTCAGCTGCAGAACTTACAAGTGCTAATGCTATATATCCTGGATATGGGTTCCTTGCAGAAGATCATAATTTTGCAGAAATGTGTGAAAAAAGTGGATTTAAATTTATTGGGCCAACCTCAGAAACAATCCAAAAAATGGGCGACAAAATAACAGCAAAAACACTGGCTGAAAAATCCGGAATTCAAATCGTTCCAGGTTATAAAGATGAGATTCCATCTGATAATGATGAGTTTAAAAAAATTGCTAGAGATATCGGCTATCCAATTATGATTAAGGCAACGGCTGGTGGCGGTGGAAGAGGAATGAGAGTTGTTGAAAGAGAGGAAGATCTTATTGGACATGCAGAAATAACAATGCAGGAAGCTAAAAATGGATTCGGCAATGAAACCATTTATCTAGAAAAATTTATTGGGAACCCTAGACATATTGAAGTTCAAATAGTTGGTGATGGTAAAGGAAAGGCGATACATTTAGGTACCAGGGATTGCAGTATGCAGAGGAGACATCAAAAAATAATTGAGGAAGCTCCAGCACTTAATATAAATCAAGAAGCTCTTAATAAAACACTAATAGCTTGTGTCAATTTATGTGAAGAAATAAATTACGAAGGGGTTGGCACTATTGAATTTTTATACGAAGATAATCAATTCTATTTTATAGAAATGAATACAAGAATTCAGGTTGAACATCCGGTAACAGAAATGATAACTGGCTTTGATTTAGTAAAAGCACAACTAAGAATTGCTCTTGAAATGCCAATTAAGCTAAATCAAGATGATATTAATTTTCATGGCCACTCACTAGAATGCAGAATTAATGCAGAAGATCCTGATAATTTTCAACCATCCCCAGGAACAATTACAAAAATGCATACACCTGGCGGTTTTGGCATAAGATATGACTCACATATTTATGGAGGATATAGAGTTCCCCCTAACTATGATTCACTTCTAGCAAAAATCATTACTCAGGCAAATTCTAGAAGCTCGGCTATTAAGAGAATGCTGAGTGCTTTAGATGAGTTTTTTATAGAGGGCATTAAAACAAATCACCCTCTTCATCAAAGGATTCTGCATGATGATACCTTTAAAGAAAATAAACATACTATTAATTACTTAGAAAATGAGTTCCTAAAAAAATGAATCCTGAATATAACCCAAGTCAAATAGAGAAAACCATTCAAGATGAATGGTTAAAAGAAGACAAATTTAAAGCTAATCCTGATGGTAGAGAAAAATTTTATTGCCTATCAATGTTTCCATATCCATCAGGTAAATTACATATGGGTCATGTAAGAAACTATACGATCGGTGATGTCATATCTAGATATAAAAGAATGAATAACTTTAATGTTTTTCAGCCTATGGGCTGGGATGCATTTGGGCTTCCTGCTGAAAACGCAGCGATTGCTAATAAAGTTAGCCCAAAAGATTGGACGAATCAAAATATTGAACATATGAAACAGCAACTTATATCTTTGGGCCTTGGGTATGATTGGTCAAAAGAGCTTAGAACATGTGAACCGGAATACTATAAGTGGGAGCAGTTAATATTTAAAAAGTTTTATGATAAAGGTTTGGTTTATAGGAAAAAATCATTAGTGAACTGGGATCCGGTTGATGAGACAGTTTTAGCAAATGAGCAAGTTATAGATGGAAAAGGATGGAGGTCTGGGGCGCAAGTTGAAATAAAAGAAATTGATCAATGGTTTATAAAAATTACAGACTACGCTGAAGAACTTTTAACATCTTTGGATGAGGTGGATTGGCCTGAAAATGTTAAAACAATGCAAAGGAATTGGATTGGGAAATCTCAGGGAGCAGAAATTAAATACATGATTGAGGATTCCGATGATTCTTTAAAGGTATTTTCAACACGACCTGATACAATTTTTGGTGTTTCTTTTTTAGCAATATCACCAAATCACTCTATATCGATAGGGTTGTCAAAAAATAATGAATCGATAAAAGACTTTCTAAACAAATGCAAAGAAGTGAAAGCTGCTGAAGCTGATATGGCTAAAGCTGAAAAACTTGGAATTAATAGTGGAATGCATGTAATTCATCCAATTACAAAGAAGAAAATACCCGTATGGATTGGAAATTTTGTACTTCTTGATTATGGAACTGGAGTAGTGATGGGTGTTCCTGCTCATGATCAAAGAGATTTCGAATTTGCATCTAAATATAATCTAGAGATTCCTCAAGTTATTAGTTCTGATAATAATAATGAACTTCCAGTTGTACAAAAAGGCAAATTAATAAACTCTGATAAATATGATGGCATGGACTCTGATGAGGCATCTCTTGAAATTATTAAAGATTTAGCAGGCGCAAACCTTGGTGAGCAGTTAATCCAGTTCAGATTAAGAGACTGGGGTGTGAGCAGACAAAGATATTGGGGTTGCCCTATTCCGGTTGTTTATGAAAATGGCGAACCAAGAGTTATTGATGAAAAGGATATGCCTATAGTGCTTCCAGAGCTAAAAAAGAACTCGGCACCTATTCCCTTAAGTCAAAATGAAGATTTTTATAATATTTCTGATGGACTAAAAAGAGAGACAGATACTTTTGATACATTTATGGACTCATCATGGTATTACGCAAGATTTACTTCATCTGACAATGCAGATGAAATGTTTGATAAAAATTCAAAATATTGGCTGCCTGTTGATTTATATATAGGAGGTATTGAGCATGCGATACTGCACTTACTATATTCAAGATTTTTTCATAAGGCGCTTAGAGATATGGATTTAGTTGAAGGCAATGAGCCTTTTAAAAAGCTTCTTACACAAGGCATGGTTCTTAAAGATGGGGCTAAAATGTCGAAATCAAAAGGAAATACTGTAGATCCTCAATCTTATATAGAAAAGTATGGCGCTGATACTGTAAGGCTTTACATGATGTTTACAGCTCCCCCTGAGCAAAGTCTAGAATGGTCAGAGTCATCTGTAGAAGGTGCCTCAAGATTTATGAAAAAAATATGGAACTTAGTCAGCAATAGAAAATTTATTGACTTAGAGGAGCCCAAAAACCCTTCAAAACAAGAAGTAGAGCTCCGAAGAAAATCGCATAATACTCTTAAAAAGGTTACAAATGACTTTGAAACAAGATATTCATTTAATACAGCCATTGCTTCGATAATGGAGCTAGTTAACTTTATACCTGATTCTTTCAAAGAAGATAATGCATCGATCTCAAATCAATATTGTCTTAATGAAGCAATAATAATTATTCTTAAAACTCTCAATCCTATTGCGCCTCATATCTCACAACATTTATGGAATAATTTTTACTTTGACTTTGCACAAGAAGAAATTGAATCTTCTTGGCCTGTTCTTAGAGAGGAGTTATTAGAAGTTTCTGAATTTAATTTAATAGTTCAAGTAAATGGAAAGGTGAGAGGTAAGGTAATGATAGATAAAAACCTTGAGCAAAAAGATATAGAAGCTTTAGCACTGGCTATCGACAATGTGGCATCAACAATAAACAACTCGGCTATTAAAAAAACTATCTATATTAAAGAAAAAATAATAAATTTTGTTATTTAAAATTAATCTTTGATATATATTCTTCAGATAGATACTATGAGGTTATGAAACTAAGAGCTCTCTTTTTATACACTTGCTTGTTGATATCTTTAACTGGCTGCCAATTTAATCATCTAAATATAGATCTAGATAAAAAAGATCTATTTAATTTTCAGTTTGATAGTAGTGTCCCTAATTCTTTTGAGCAAAAGCTAGCAATCCTCTTCAATACAGAAAAAGAAGCTGAGAATCGTCAAAATCAGATTCTAATACAAGACTATATTTTAAATAAATACGATATCTATGGAGGCTCTTCTCTTAGAGCTCTTGAAGGAGAAATTAATTTAGAAATACATATAAAAATGATTGGAAATAAACAAATAAGTAAAAAGCTTGTTAGTTACAAGAGATATAAATCGAATGAACTTAATCCATTTGCACAAGATCAAATGATTAAATCTCTTGAGTCTGAAATGCAGAAGGAATTAATTGATCAAATAATTTTTGAGGTGCATGCTTTTGAAATGTGAGGCAATGACAACTCAAAAATATTTAGATCAGTCACAAAATATCTTCTTTATTTTTGGATCTGAGGTTGTCTTAAAAAATAACTCTAAAGATCTTTTGCTCAAACATTTATCAAATAAAGGGTTCAAAGAAAAAACAATTATTAATAAAGATGGGTTTGATAAAATAGATCAGACTATTATTGAAAATGCTTCTGGATCTTTATTTGGCTCAAAAATAATAGTTGAGATTAATCATGATCAAGGAAAAATCCCTGACCAAATAATTAAAATATCTCAAATTGAAAACATTAACCATATGGATAATATTGCAATAATTATTAATTCAAGCAATGAAAAGCTTAATTTCACAACTAAGTGGGTAAAACAGATGGATGAGATAGCCCTCATCATTGATTGTGGAAAACTTAAATCTTTTGAAGAAAAGATTTGGCTTAAGCATCAACTATCTTTTATTTCTGAAAAAGATAGGCCCTCTTTAGTGCAAAATATATCTGAAATGAACTCTGGAAATTTAGTTGCCCAACAGAATGAAGTAAAGCTTCTAAGACTGACTTACAAGGATGGCGATGGCCAAGAAAGAAAATCTTCTGCGGAGTCTGCAGAATTTATGCCATTTGAACTTGAGGATAAAATTATTTCAAATAATACCAAGCAAGCTTTAAGAATTATCCATTCAATAAAATCAGCGGAAGATCATTATGCACCTCTTCTAGTTTGGATAGTTGGTAAAATTATTAACAGTGCAGCCAATGCTAGACAAAGTAAAAATCCTGTCGATACTCTAATTAAATCTGGAGTTTGGAAAAATAAAACTTCTGAATATATGCATTTTATTAAAAATCACAAACTACAAAACTTAATACAGCTCCAAAAAAATGTATTTGAGCTCGATCTTGCAAATAAAGGTCTGAGTGATAAAGATTTTTGGTACGAGCTTGATAATATAGTTATTAAACTGACTACTAGCTAAGGAACTTCTTATTAAAAATTTCTTCACTCTTTTTGAAAAGAGGATGGTATAAATCTAAGTGAGATTCTAGGTTACTAATTTCAGAAATGGGGGCCAGCCCTTTCGTTGCGCTTGTGAGCCATGCGCAAGAAGCATTAGATAAATCTTCTAGCCTGAAGTTATCTTCGATGACCTCTATACTATAATTTTTTAATTCATTAATTAGTAATGCTCTGGTTATGCCGGGAAGTATATTTCCATTTAGAGCTGGGGTGCAGATTGAATCATTTTTTACAAAAAAAAGATTAGATGCGCCACCCTCGGTCAACAAATTATCTTTGTGCATAATCACTTCATCACAATTATCTAGTTTTGCTGCATTCATGTTCATAACATTACCAAGCAATGATGTTGATTTAATATCACACCTCCCCCACCTAATATCATCACATACTGATACTCTTAATGGTTTCCATTGGAATAAGTGCGCCTTTGCATAGCCAAAGGTTTCTATTTTTAAATTTGGCTCATGAATATGAGACCTTAATGGATCAACGCCTCTAGTAACTTGATAATAGACATAGCCATTACTAAACTCAGAGGATGTTATTAAAGAATTAATTTCAAATGTAACTTCTTTTAAGTCTACGGCCATCGCTAGTTGACTAGCAGAAAATTCTAATCTTTTTATATGATCATCAAAAGCAATTGCAGTTGAATTAAAGAAAGGAACTACTTCATATACGCTATCAGAAAAAGTATAAGCTCGAGAAAAAGGTGATATTTTTATGTTATCTACAGTATCAAAAGCTCCATTAAAAACGCCTTTAAGTGGTGTTTTCATCTGTTAGACCAAATAAGCTAAATATCCAAAGAACGAACTTTGACCATATTCTTCCAAAAAAACCTTTAGCTTCAATATTTTTTAAAGCAACCAAATCCGTAACTAGAACAATCTCATCATTACTAATTATTTCTAGAGTCCCGACTTTTTGACCAACTACGATAGGAGCCTGGATATTGTTATTAACTTTATAAACAGTTTCAACATTTTTGAAACTTGTTCTAGGAAGAGTAATAGATATATCCTCTAGAACTCCCACGCCAAGTATCTTTTCTTGTCCACCCCAAACTGTAATATTCTGATATTCTTTTTCTGCACTTAACATCTTCTGTGTTGTAAAAAATCTAAATCCATACTCAAGCAATCTTTGGGAAGATAAAAAACGATCATTATCTGACTTACTTCCTGCAACAACTGTAATAAGCCTCATACCGCCCCTTTTTGCTGAGCCAACTAAACAGTATCCAGCAGCTTCTGTATGACCAGTTTTAACACCATCTGCTGAGTCGTCTCTCCATAAAAGCTTATTTCTATTTAATTGCTTAATATTGTTAAAAGTAAATTGCTTCTGCTTATATAAAGCATATTCTTCTGGAAATTTATTAATGTAGTTAGCTGTCAGATTGGCTAAATCTTTTGCTGATGAAAAATGATTTTCATCTGGAAGCCCTGTTGAATTCTGAAAGATCGTATTATTCATCTCCAAAGAGGCAGCATAAGAGTTCATTAAGTCAACGAAGCCTCTTTCAGTGCCGCCTGCATATTCTGCAATTGCAACAGAGGCATCATTGCCTGACTGAATCATAATACCTTTTAAAAGATCAGATACCGTAACTTTTTTTCCAGCTTCTATAAAGGTCTTAGACCCCTGCATTCTCCATGCTTTTTCACTAATTAGTACTTCGTCATCAAGAGATATTAAACCATTTGCAATCTGATCAGCCACAACATAGCTAGTCATAATTTTAGTCATGCTAGCTGGTTCTATTTCCAAATCTGAATTAAATTCTGCAATAACAGTATTGGTGTTTGGTTCAATTAGGATATAGCTCTTCAGATCTAACTCAGGAGAATCTGGAACAAAACTCTGTGCTTGAATAAATATTGAAGTTGATAGTAATGTGAATAATAATTTTTTCATTTTTTTAACTCTTCTGATAAGTAATAAACCGCCATTGCATAGACATCGCTAATATTATACTTAGCAATAGCCCTAAAGTTATCATCACCAATAAAAAAAAGATCCTTTCCATCTTCATTAAAGGTTAAAGGTATGAACCTTGTCAGAGACTCATGAGGTTTATAAAATTTTCTAACATTGTTTGGATAAGTTTTTGTTACGATCTTTCCTTCTCTCTTCCATCCATGAACATAAAGATAATTTGCAATACTTCCAATTGCATCATCAACAGAATTAAATAAATCAACGTAACCATCTTCATCAAAATCTACAGCATAGGCTCGGTAGCTTGACGAAATAAATTGTGCATATCCCATAGCTCCCGCATATGAGCCTTTTGTTGTTTTGATATCTAAATTATTTTCTCTTGTTAAAAGGAAGAATTCTATAAGTTCTCTTCTAAAAAAATTAGATCTTCGCGGGTCATCAAAACCTAAAGTAGTAAGACTATCTAAAACTCTGTATCCACCTTTATTGCTGCCATAATTAGTTTCTACGCCTAAAATAGCAGTAATTATTTCTTTAGGAACTCCAAATTCTTTCTCAGCCCTCTCTAAAGCATTAATATTTTTTTTTATAAATTTTTTGCCTTCTGAAACTCTTTTTGTTTTTATAAAGATAGCCCTATATTCATCCCATGTTTTTGTTTTTTCAGCAGGATTAGCAACAGATTTAAGCATCTCATCACGCTTTTTTGCATTTTTTAAGATTGCAGTAACATAAGATTCCTCAAAACCGTGTTTTGTGACGAGTTCATTTATTACCATTTGGCTATCTTTATGATTCGAATAATCCGCAGTAATTGAAATAGTGAATATTAAAGTTATAAATATAATTTTTTTCATCTTTGCATTAATTTTTTATGTGTTGCCATAGAAATTATAATCCCAAAAGCTATATAAAAGGATAGCAAAGATGAGCCGCCTTTGCTGATAAATGGCAGAGGCATACCAACTACAGGAACTACGCCAATAACCATTGCTAAATTAATAAATAATGTAGAGGCAAAAACTAAACTTAGGCCTCCTATAGTTAACCTGCAAAATCTATCTCTTGCATTAAATGCTAAATATAAACATCTGAGTAATATAAAGAAAAATACTGATAACAAAATACAGACTCCAATAAAACCAAACTCTTCAGCAATAACAGCAAAAATAAAATCTGTTTCTGTCTCTGGTAAAAAATCAAGATGGGCTTGGGAGCCCTCCTGATAACCTTTTCCATTAATTCCGCCTGATCCAATTGCTATTTTTGATTGAGTTATATTCCATGCAGTACCATAAGGGTCTGCGTCTGGGTTCAAATAAGTTAAAACTCTCTGTTGTTGAAATGGCTCTAGAAAGTTATTCCATAAAAAAGGTAAGGATAATAAAAATAAGGCTATTGCAGATCCAATAAATCTCCAGCTTAATCCTGCTAAAAATAATACATAACCCCCTGACATAAATACTACTAAACTGGTTCCCAAGTCAGGTTGTCTAGCTACAAGTGCAAATATAAAACCTATTAATATCAATGTAATAAAAGTATGCCTAGTGCTTATTGGAAGTGGCTTATTATATAAATATGATGATAAAAAAATTGGCAATGATATTTTAATAATCTCAGAGGATTGCAGGGTAAAAAATCCTAAATCAAGCCATCTTTTGGCTCCATTTATTTCTTTACCAAAAATCATAGTTAGAAAAATCAATACAAGTGAAAAAATTAAAAATAACCCAGAAAATGTATTATAAAAATCAGGATCTGGTTGGCTAACTACAAACATTAACAGCAAACCAAAACCAACGAATATAGCTTGCTTAGCAACAGTGCTGATATCTTCTTGTGATGCGCTATATAAAAAAAATAAACCCATGACCGACAACAGGGTTATTGCAATAAATAAATATTGATCAAAATAAATGCTAAAGTT
This sequence comes from gamma proteobacterium SCGC AAA076-P13, assembly GCA_000384935.1. GTDB lineage: Bacteria > Pseudomonadota > Gammaproteobacteria > Magnimaribacterales > D2472 > SCGC-AAA076-P13. The sequence goes on from ARRA01000003.1 coordinate 126,134, forward strand.
TTTAAAGTCTAATTTTTTCTTCATTTATTGATAAGCTCATTTAAAACAGCTATAGCAACAGGACCTGCAACAGAACCGCCGCTTTCACCATTTTCAATAACAACACTTACTGCATACTCTGGATCAGGCATTGGACCAAAAGCCACAATGATTGCATGGTCTCTGTTACCAATATTTTGCCTTACTAGTTTGTAATCTTCCTTTGTTTCTGTGCTGACAAGCTCAACCGTTCCAGATTTTGCAGCAACAACATATGATTTCAAAGGTTTTAATCTTTTAGCAGTTCCTCTCGGATCTTCAATAACCCCAATCATGCTTGAGTGAATTTGATCCCAGTCTGAGTTATCTATGCTTAAATTATTTATAAAAGCAGTATTGCTTATGCTGTCACTCTCGACAAATGATAGCTCTTGAAGATTTCCTTTTTTTGCCAGAAATGCAGAGTAATATGCTAATTGAACTGGAGTGGCACTCATATAGCCCTGACCAACACCTAAATTAACGGTATCTCCTTTAAACCAACCAAAATTAAGATTATTCATTTTCCATTCAGGCGTAGGCAATAATCCAGAATCTGGATTAAAACAATCTTTACAAACATTCCTGCCAAAACCAAACTCAGAAAGATGGCTGATTAAATTATTAATATCAGCCTTATAAGCAAGAGAAAAGAAAAAAGTATTAGAACTTTCTATGATTGCACCCTTCATATCAATTGTTCCATGTCCTCCTTTCTTCCATCCCCTATAAATCCTTTGATCCTCTGGTAATACAAAAAATCCAGGATCTTTAAGTGTAAAGTTCCAGTCTACTATTTTTTCTTTAATACCAAACAATGCTATTGCTGGCTTTATTGTAGAAGCTGGAGAGTATCGACCTTGACCGGCCCTATCAAAAAATGGCTTGTCTACATCATTAATAAGTTTTTCGAACTCTACCGACGACATGCCATTAGAAAGGCCATTTACATTAAAGCTTGGAGTACTTAGGTAGGTAACTATAGAACCAGATTTAAGCTCTAAGGCAACAACAGCACCCCTTCTATTATTCATTTGTTCAAAAGCTTTTTTTTGTGAATTTAAATCTAAATGAGTAAAAAGGCTTTTTCCATTAATAGGTTTTTCAAAACTTAGCTCTTTTAAAAGCCTTCCCGTTGCATCAACTTCAAATAATTTTTTTCCAAAGGACCCTCTTAAGGCTGAATCATAAATATTTTCCAATCCTGTTTTTCCAGCAATAAAACCACCTGAATACTTAAAAGTTGTTTCAGATTGCTTCAAATCTTGATTTTTTAAAATTGATAAAACCTTATCATTACTTACACCACCCACATAACCGAGTGCGTGTGAAAATAAGTAAGGGTATTTATTCTCTCTGCTATACCTAACATCTATGAATGCATTCTTAAATTGGTAGCTTCTTACTTCAAATTTTGCTATTTCTTCTTTCGAGAGATCTTTTTTAATTGTTAGCTCTCTATTATAAGTTGCTCTCCTTTTAAAATTTTTATTGATGTTTTCAATTTCTGAATCTGATAGCTCTATTATTTTAGAAATATTAATAATGAAATCATCTAAGTTTTTAATTTTTGATGGTTGGATTATTAGGTCATATGTAGGGACATTATTAACTAGGATATTTCCATTCCTATCATAGATGACTCCTCGAACAGGCTGAACTAGCACTTCTTTTGTTTTATTCTTTAGTGCTGCTAGTTCATAGTCAGAATAGCTAGAAACCTGTAAAGAATAGGTTTTGAAAAGCAAGAATAAAAACAGGGCCCCAAAGAAAAAATATATAAGCAACAATCTATTGAAAAAGCTTCTTTTTTCAATAAACCTCTCATTCAGATCAATCATTTGTGGTAGGGGAGATTTTTAAGAATTGAAAATGACCTATAGATTTGCTCTATGAGAACAATTTTGAAAAGTCTGTGAGGTAGGGTGAAACTTGAAATCGAGATTATCTTATTAGATTTATCAAGAATATCTCGAGGTATGCCGAATGAACCACCAATTACAAAGTAAAGCTTCATATTTTCCAGCATGGATTTTTCAAAAAATTTACTAAATTCAAAATTATTCAACGACTCGCCACTTGAGTCCCAGCAAACAATATATCCATTAGAATCTATTTTGGACGAGATTAACTTAGATTCAAGTTTTAAGACCTCTTCTGTAGATCTTTTCGGGTGTTGCTGCCCTTTTACGTTAATAAAATTTAGACTTATTTCTTTAGGGATTTGCTTTGTGTAATATTCTATTCCTGTTGACTCCCAAGATGAAGGTGAGTTTCCAACACTTATAATATTTAATAGCATTTATTTCGAAGAATCGATGAGGGTATTTTCACCCCAAAGACCTTCTAAGTCATAAAACTCTCTTATGTCATTCTTCATAATATTTACTACAACCTCACCACAGTCTACTAATATCCAGCCTGATTCTGTCTTGCCCTCTACGCCCATAATACTAATTTTATTGGCTTTTATCTCTTCAACTAACTTTTCGGATAAAGACTTTGCATGCCTATTCGAATTTGCAGTTGCAATAATGATGTTATCAGCAAAAGAAGAAATACCTTTGATATCAAGTGATAGAACATTTTCGGCTTTATTATCACTGAGAGTTTCAGTGCAAATGTCATTTAGGGCTTTTTTTGGCAAAACTATTGTATATTTATTTAATGTTTAAATTTATTTTTAGACATTGCTATACTAAATCATTATTAAATAAAAAGGTGGGTAATTATCGAATTTAATACTCTTAATGCCATCATAATTTTTTTTGAATCTTATAAAGTTCTTATATTTTGGCTGAGCTCAATATCTTTATTTATTTTTTTATTTAGTCTCATTAGTATGAGGTGGCTTGCTGGATTAATCCCAAGTGACTATTTTATAAAGAAAGATGTCTCGAAATTTAAGATCAATAACCCGTTGTTGTGGTATTTAGTTTTACTAATTAAAAATATTTTAGGTTATTCCCTTATTATTGGGGGAATCATGATGCTAGTGTTACCTGGCCAGGGTTTGTTCACTATTATTATTGGGTTAATGCTTAGCAACTATCCAGGTAAATACTATATTGAAAAAAGGTTTGTAGAAATCCCTGCGGTTTTTAAATCCATCAATTGGCTTAGAGCAAAATCTAATAAGCCGCCAATAATATTAAAATAAATAATTTATGTAGTAGATATTCTTTCAATACAGTCTGAAAGAATTCTCATCCGCTGTGCTGCATCAAATGCTTCTAATAGTTTTTGTTTCTCATTTGAGCTAAGAGGTATAAGGCCTGCTAAGTGATATGCAACTGAATCAGCAGAGCTAAAGTCGACCTGGATGGGCAGATCGCTGATCTTAGGATGCTTTATAAGCTGAGAAAGAATGCTAGATATCTCAGGATATTCTGCCAAAACAGCTTGATCATCTACCTCTGGATCTATCTGCGCCTTAATATCAGCAATATGCAGTCCATCTTCTAATTGACATATGTTACTGACTATCACCTTATTTATAGATTTTACAGTTATCCCAAGAAGGCCATTTGGCAAATTATTAAAGTCTATGATTTCAACAAAACTTCCCTTCTTAGAAAAAGTGAAATCGCCTTGAGATTCATTATTGGCATTAAAGACAATTACAAATCCGTGGTTCTTGGATAGACATGTTTTAACCATTTGTATGTACCTAGGCTCAAAAATTTGAAGAGATTGGATGCTACCTGGCAGGGCAACTATTCCTAAAGGAAAAACTGGTAAATTATTATTTTTCAAAGTGATCTGCAATGGGTTTTAATATTTTTTGACTGTCTTTGTTGGTCATCAAAATAACAATATCATAATCTGATAAAGCGGATAGCGCTGCAGAAATAAAATCTTCAGTGGTGTTAGTAGATTCAATACTAGAATTCTCTGATAAAACATTATTGTGATCTAGCCAGATAACATGAGTTAAAGATTTTGTAGATTCTACTAAAGATAAACCATGAGAACCCCCAGACATAGTGTTTGAACCTAGCTCAATGAGACCAAGTATTTTTTTTGATGGGTTTTTTGCTACAAGGGCATTAGAAGAAAATTCTATTGCGGTTGGATGATGAGCAAAATCATCATAAATTTCTATGCCATCAAAACTTCCTTTATATTCCAACCTTCTTTTTACGCCATCAAAGCTTGCTAATGATTTGATAGAATCTTGAATTTGAATTCCATCTGTCTTTGCCGCCAAAATAGCCGAAATGTAGTTTTTAAAATTATGTTCGCCTATTAAAGGTAACTCATTTAATGAATAAGTACTTTCTTCATATTTTAGAGTCTTATCAGAATAAACTGCCTCAATTGAATGAGCATTATTATTGATTGCTATCTGATTTGACCAAATTCCCATATCAATAAGATCTTTTATATTTTTATCATCAGCAAAATAAACAACATTTCCATTTGATGGAATTATTTTAATTAGATGATGGAATTGTCTTTTAATGTCATCTAAATTATTAAAAATATCAGCATGATCGAATTCAATATTATTGATGACTAGAGTGCTTGGTGAATAGTGAATAAATTTTGACCTTTTATCAAAAAATGCAGAATCATATTCATCTGCCTCAATCACAAAAGTTCTATCTGATCCAAGAGATGCAGAGCCAGATATATTATATGATATTCCACCAACTAGAAAACCGACATCCCTCCCCTGATCTAACATAATATGAGTCAACATATATGAAGTTGTTGTTTTGCCATGTGTTCCAGATATAGCCAATACCTTTTTATTTTTTAAAATTTCTCCAAGCATTTCAGGGCCTGACTTAAACGGGAGAGAATTGGACAAAATATGCTCAACGGATTCATTTCCTCTAGAAAGTGCATTACCAATCACATACAAGTCGGCATTTGGCATGCTTTTTATGTCATAGCCCTTTATCATTTCAATATCAAAGCTATCAAGATAGTCTGACATGGGAGGATAAAATTGAATATCTGATCCAGATATTTCATGCCCTGACTCTTTAAGTATCTGAGCAAGGCCACCCATAAAGGTTCCACAGATTCCTAAGATATGTATTCGCATATTAGTTATAATACTTTACATATTTTTATTTCAGTACATTTGATGGAGAAAAAATGAAAAAAAATGCATTTTATGCGCAATCCGGCGGCGTTACCGCAGTTATAAATGCTACAGCTGGTGCTCTGATTTTAGAGGCTAAGAAGCATAAAGACATCGGTAAAATTTATGCAGGCAAGAATGGAATATTGGGTGCGCTGAATGAGGAACTAATAGATACATCAAAAGAATCAATATCTGCATTAGAGTCATTGAAATATAGGCCTGGTGGGGCTTTTGGGTCATGTAGGTTTAAGTTAAAAGATCTTGAATCAAGCGAAAGAGATTACAAAAGGCTTATTGATGTTTTTAAGGCGCACAATATAGGGTATTTTTTTTACAATGGCGGTAATGATTCAGCTGATACTGCATTTAAAGTTTCGCAGATAAGTAAAAAATTAAACTATCCGATTAACTGTATAGCCATCCCAAAAACTGTCGATAACGATTTGGTATTAACAGACTGCTGTCCTGGATTTGGGTCGGCGGCTAAATATATAGCAACATCAACTCTAGAAGCCTCATTAGATGTTCAGTCAATGGCAGCGACATCAACAAAAGTTTTTATATTAGAAGTTATGGGCAGGCATGCTGGATGGATGGCGGCCGCATCTTCTCTTGCAAGAAAAGAAAAAGGAGATGCGCCTCATATAATTTTATTACCTGAAATAACCTTCAATCAAAAAAAATTTCTAGCAGAAGTTAAAAGTGTTGTTAAAAAAAATGGCTACTGTGTTGTTGTGGTATCCGAAGGGTTGAAAAATAGTAAGAACAGATTTCTTTCTGAATCAGCAACAAAAGATGCATTTGGTCATGCTCAACTTGGTGGAGTTGCGCCTTACATTGCCAACTTAATTACTGATAAATTAAAACTAAAAAATCATTGGGCTATTTCTGACTATCTGCAAAGAAGTGCACGACATATTGCCTCCAAAACAGACCTTGAGCAAGCTATGGCTGTTGGGGCCAAGGCAGTTCAGTATGCGGTAGAAGGCATGAATGGTGTTATGCCCATAATAGTTAGAGGTAAAACTAAAAAATATAGGTGGAAAATTGAGCCAGCTCCACTGGCAAAAATAGCTAATTTAGAAAAGAAATTACCAAAATCTTTTATAGCTAAAAATGGAATGGACGTTACCCCAAAGGCAATTGCATATCTTATGCCATTAATACAGGGAGAATCATTTCCAAATTTTAGAAATGGCATCCCTGAAATAAAAGAATTAAAGCTAAAAGAGGTTAAAAAGAAATTAAAGCTCTGGATTTGAGAAGGAATCGAGATTTAATGTATCTATGATCTGAGTTAGCTCTTCTATTAATACATTTTTATCATCTTCATTTAGAAAGCTGCCAACCTCAACATCCTCGCCTTTAGACCTAAAGCTTAGCTTAAGAAGATCTCTTCTGTCTTTTGAAACCTGGAAAGAGGTAAATGACCTGAACTCTTCCCATTTATATTCAGCATAATTAGAGCCTTTTTCAATAGTTACAAGATCTTGAGAAATAAATATTTTTTCTTTTTTATCACTCCATTTAAAACTTAAATAGAATGCAGTGAATAGAATGCCAAGCTCTAAACCAGCAAAAGGCAAAATGAGCGTTGCTCCAAAAAAGAAAAATATCAATGCTATGCCACCGCATACAATAGATATACTAGAAATAAATATTATTCTATTAATACCAATGAGTGAGCTGTTTGGTTTTAAAGATACTAGAAATTTTTGGTCATTTAATTTTTGAACTGAAACCACGATACAATATATTTATGAAAGAGATAATTAAAGAATATACTAATTATATGGTGCCTTTTTACGCTCCTGCAGATTTTGTTGTAAAAAAAGCGAGTGGATCTCATGTATGGGACCTAAATAATAAGAAATATATTGATTTCACAGCAGGCATTGCCGTCACTAACCTTGGACATTCAAATAAAGATCTAATAAAAATTCTTAAAAAGCAATCTGAGGAGCTTTGGCATTTATCAAATCTCTACATAAATGAGCCCTCAGTTACTTTGGCAAAAAAGTTATGCAAGAATTCTTTTGCAGATAAAGTATTTTTTTGCAATTCAGGGGCAGAATCAATTGAGGCTGCAGTTAAGATAGCAAGAAAATTTTGCTCATCAACAGTTAATAAAAATAAAAATGAGGTCATTTCATTTTCAACGTCATTTCATGGAAGAACTATGCTTGGTATAGCTTTAGCTAAAGCTAAGCATCTTACAGACGGTTTTGCGCCTCTGCCTAGAGGAATAAGAAATCATCCATATAATGATATTAGTAATCTAGAAAAGGTTTTTTCAGATAAGACTGCAGCGGTTATACTAGAACTGGTTCAATGGCAATCTGGAATAACAAAAGCAGATAAAAAATTTATAGCAAAAATAAAGAAACTTGCAAAAAAACATAAGGCACTTGTCATAATTGATGAAGTTCAATCCGGGATTGGCAGGACTGGAACACTCTTTGCTTATGAGCAATTTAACATTACTCCTGATATTCTTTGTTTTGCTAAGGGTATATCTAATGGCTTCCCACTAGGAGGCATTCTTACTTCAGATAAAGTTTCAAAACATATGTCGGCAGGGTCTCATGGCACGACTTTTGGAGGAGGTCCAATTGCATGTGCCATAGGTAATGAAGTTATAGATACCATTTCTAAAAAATCATTTTTAAATAAGGTTTTAAAGAAAGAAGTCAGATTTATCAATTTGTTGAATAAAATAAATGAGAAGCATAAATGTTTTGAAAAAATAAGTTCTGCTGGTTTATGGATCGGAGTGGAAGTAAGCAAGGATAGCAAAATTAAAATAGATGATTTAATAAAAAAATCCCATCATAATGGGTTAATGATTCTTAAGGCGAATGCATCTACTGTTAGGTTTTCTCCAAGCCTAATAATAGAAAATGAGCTAGTTGATGAGGGATTAAAAATTTTTGAGAAATCTATAATCAGTCTTCTTTAACTTCTAGCTCAACCTCTTCAATCATTTTATCTACCTTCCTATATCCTTGTGGAAGCATATTTCCCCTTTTTGCTCTTGTAGAAATATAGTTTTCCAGATCTTTAAGTTTTAAAGTGAGGAATCTCTTTCCGCTTTCAATCCTCAAAGAGCTAGCCTCAGAAACAAGTTGCGCATGGGTCATTAACTCTTCTTTTGCTATAAATTTAGCGGTTGGTATATTTATTATTTTATTCCCTTTGCCCTTTCCAAGAATTGGCAATTCATCAATCTTAAAAATTAAAAGTCTGCCAATATTTGAAACTGCTGCTATATACAAATGATCGTCTCTTACTTTAATGGCTTTAAGAAGGTCTGCTTCATGAGGGATTTTCATAAATGCTTTTCCTGATTTCTTATTAGAAACCATATTTTTAAACTCTGAAATATAGCCATATCCAGCAGTATTCATAATCATGAATTTATCTTCATCATTCCCAATCAATGAAGAAATGAACTTTACTCCAGAATCTGCAGATACCCTTCCTGTAATAGGATCACCCATTCCTCTAGCAGATGGAAGAGAGTGACTTGCAAGTGAGTAAGCCTTCCCATTTGAGTCAAGAAAAACTGAAACTTGATTGCTCTTTCCTCTTCCATAATCTTGAAGTACATCTTCTCCTCTATAGGAAAGTGAGCTGGGGTCTATCTCATGGCCTTTTGCACTTCTGATCCAGCCAGCTGCAGACAAGACTACTGTAATAGGCTCAGTGACAAGGGTTTCCTCTTCAGAGAAAACTTTAGCTTCTGTTGCTTCTTTTATTGGAGATTTTCTTTCTTCTCCAAACTCATCTTTTATCTCAATAAGCTCATTTTTAATTAATGTTTTAAGTCTTGTCTTAGAACTTAGTATTTTTTCAATATCTGTTTGTTCTGCTACCAAAGTATCTCTTTCTTGCTCTAACTTGATTTGTTCTAGCTTGGCTAGTTGCCTTAACCTAATCTCAAGGATTGCATTTGCCTGGATATCAGAAAGTTTAAAAGCTGTAATAATATCTTTTTTTGGCTCATCTGACTCTCTAATGATCTTTATTACTTTATCCAAATCTAAATAAACAATTAATAACCCCTCAAGGATATGTAGCCTATCGTTTACCTGGTCGAGTCTATGTTCTAGTTTTCTTATTACAGTTTCTTTTCTAAAGACTAGCCATTCTTTCAATAAATCAACTAGGGAGAAAACTTTTGGCCCACCTTTCAGTGAAATCAAATTCATATTTACTCTATAATTTTTTTGTAAATCAGTTGATGCAAAAAGATGATTCATTACATCTTCAGCATTTACTCTGTTCGATTTTAAAGTTATGACAAGCCTTACTGGCTCCTTGTGGTCTCCTTCATCAGTAAGATCAACCACCATTGGAATTTTTTTCTTAAGCATTTGATCAGCTATTTGCTCTAAAATTTTAGACCCAGATGCTTGATAAGGTAATGCGTTGATAATGATTTGATTCTTATCCTGCGCCCATTGGGCTTGAGCTTTGAAACCGCCTTTTCCAGTCGAATAAATTTCATTCAGCTCATTTTTGCTAGCAATTATTGGCGAATTATTTGAGAAATCTGGACCATTAATTATCATCAGTAAATCAACCAACTGTGATTTTGGATTATCAATAAGATGTACTGTGGCATCAATAATTTCATTAATATTATGAGATGGAATATCTGTTGCCATTCCTACAGCAATTCCAGAAGTGCCATTCAATAAAATAGATGGGAGTTTGGCTGGAAAAATTACTGGCTCTAAAAGAGAGCCATCAAAATTAGGCTGCCAATCGACTGTTCCAGACTTCAATTCAGAGATTAAAAGATTTGCAAATTTAGTTAACTTAGATTCTGTATACCTCATTGCAGCAAAAGATTTTGGATCATCCTGAGAGCCCCAGTTACCTTGACCATCTACAAAAGGATATTTGAATGAGAAATTTTGAGCCATTAAAACCATGGCTTCATATGCAGCGCCGTCTCCATGGGGATGAAATTTTCCTATAACATCTCCAACAGTTCTTGCTGATTTTTTGTACTTTGAGCCAGCATCAAGCCCAAGCTCTGACATTGCATAGAGTATTCTTCTTTGAACAGGCTTAAGGCCATCTCCAATATTAGGCAAAGCTCTATCTAAAATGACATACATTGCATAGTTAAGATAAGACTCTTCAGCATATTGCTTGAGGCTAATTGACGTTATTTGTTCTTTCATATTTATATTTTTGCTAGAGACCCTTTCTTTTCAAGCCATTCTTTTCTTGCTGGTGCGTTCTTTTTGGACAAAAGTAAGTCCATCATAGAATTTGCATTATCGCTTGAGCTGATAGAAAGCTGAACAAGCTGACGAGTAGCAGGGTCCATCACAGTCTCTCTTAGTTGCGGTGGATTCATTTCACCCAGCCCTTTAAACCTTTGAATGTTTACTTTAGGCTTGCCCTTCTTCTTTTTAAATTCAGTAACTATTTCATCTCGCTGTTTATCATCAAGTGCATATAGAACATCTTTACCAGAATCGATTCTATATAGAGGAGGCATTGAAATATATATCCTTCCCTCTTGAACTAAAGATTTATAATGCCTTAGAAACAATGCACAAAGTAAAGTTGCAATATGCAGACCATCTGAATCAGCATCTGCAAGAATACAAATTTTTCCGTATCTTAGTGATGAAAGGTCCTTATTTCCTGGCAGAACCCCAATTGCAGTTGAGAGGTTTTTTATCTCCTGAGATTTTATTATTTCTGCACTTTCTAAGTCCCAAGTATTTAAAATCTTCCCTCTCAAAGGCATTATTGCCTGAAAAGATCTTTCTCTTGCTTGTTTTGCGGATCCTCCGGCTGAGTCCCCTTCAACTAAAAAAAGCTCTGTTTCATTTAAGTCCTGACTATTACAGTCGGAAAGTTTTCCAGGTAAGGCTGGGCCTCTAAAAGTTTTCTTTCTTTCAACTATATTGGAAACTTTTGCTCTCGTCTGAGCAGACATAATTGCAAGTTCTGCTATTTTTTCGCCCTCTTCTGTATGAGTATTAAGCCAAATACTTAAAATGTCTTTTGTGGTACTTGAGACGAACGACATGTGATCTTTTGAATCTAGTCTTTCCTTGGTTTGCCCTGCAAATTGAGGATTCTGAAGCTTAGATGAAATTATGAAAATTGCATTATTAAGAACATCATCTGCATTAATTTTTAAACCTTTAGGCAATAGATTTCTGTATTCACAAAATTCTTTTAATGAGTCTAAAAGACCAGCCTTAAAGCCATTTAAATGTGAACCACCCTGAGCAGTGGGTATGAGATTTACATAGGTTTCATCGAGTTTATTTTTTGGGGGTCTTAATGACCAATTGATTGCAAACTCAAGCTCCTGAGCTTGAGATTTTTTAGAGCATACAATTGAATCTAGTAAAACCAAGTCTGCTCCCTCGGAAGAATCAATCAGATAACTTTTGAGCCCATCTTCAAAATACCACTTTTGTTTATCATCAGTCTTTTTTTCATTAACGAACTCTATCGTTAATCCAGGACAGAGCACTGCTTTGGCCTTTAATAAATGCTTAAGCTGTTTTATCTGAATCTCAATAGTTTCAAAATATGTAGGATTTGGTTTGAATTTAATTGATGTCCCAGAATTTCTGAGCCCTACTTCTCCAATTGGCTTTAATTCAGAAGACTTATCTCCATTATTAAAAGTGATTTGGTATTCTTTAGAATCTCTTTTTACTCTGACCTCTAATTCATCAGATAGAGCATTTACAACAGAAACTCCAACACCATGAAGGCCGCCAGAGAAATTATAATCATCTCCAGAGAATTTCGCTCCAGCATGAAGTTTACAAAGGATGAGCTCAACACCTGAAACTTTATGTTCTGGGTGCTCATCAATTGGCATACCCCTTCCATCATCAGAGACCTTAATAAAGCCATCTTTTAGAACAGATACTTTTATGTTTGAACAATAACCTGATAGAGCTTCATCAACAGAATTATCAAGAACTTCTTGAATTAAATGATTTGGGTTAGATGTATCCGTATACATCCCAGGTCTTTTTTTGACAGGATCTAGTCCAGATAAGACTTCAATTGCCTGAGCGTCATATGAATTTTTAGCCAATTTTTAAAGCCTTTTTATTATAAAAAATTATTGAACTTGTTACAGATATTCTACTCTAAGAAATATAAAATAAATTCAATAAAATTAAAAAAAATTAAATGTTTGCACTGCAAACATTATTAATAGGTTAAAATAGGCTATGAAAATTTACACAAAATCATTTTTAGCACTTTTTATCTCATTTAATATTTCATCTGAAAGTCTTTTGGATATCTATAATGAGGCGCTTGAGAATGACCCTACATATAAAGCAGCGGAATATTCGTATTTAGCAGATAAAGAGCTTAAGGTTCAAGGAAGAGCTGCGCTTCTCCCGAGTATTACCTTGAGTGGATCAACTAACTGGAACGAATACTATCAAAACAAAGAACTGCAGCAGCAATATAACTCTTTTTCTTCATCTGCCAGGGTTACTCAACCGCTCTTTAGACTAGATACATGGTTTCAATATAGGCAATCTAAATCTCTTACAGATGCTGCTGAAGCAGACTTTGCATTTGAGCAGCAAAATCTTTTAGTCAGAACTGCTGAGCTTTATTTTGGCGTACTTAGAGCTATTGATAATTTAAATGCGGCAATATCAGAAGAAAAAGCTATTAAAAAACAACTTGATCAAGCAAAACAAAGATTCGAAGTTGGGTTATCAGCCATAACTGGAGTTCAAGAGGCTCAATTGGCATTTGATCTAAGTAAAGCCTCAAGAATTAGAACAGAAGGATCACTTTATTCTGCAAGAGAGTCTTTAAATGCTCTTATTGGTAGAGAAATATTTAGCTTAAATGAATTGGGGGATGGTTTGCTTATTGACCTGCCGACACCAAGCTCAAAAGAGAAATGGGTTGAATTAGCATTGGAAAATAACTACAAGTTAAAAGCAGCATATTTGAGAAAAAAAGCAGCAAAAAGTAGTGCAAGAAGTGTAGCTTCAAATCATTTACCTAAGATAGATATTGTTGGAAGTCAGTCAGAATCTGAAACAAACCAATTTAACTATGAAGGTTTTAATATTGATGGCCAAGGCATTCCAGTTCCATCAGTAACAGGAAGAAGAAATTATGCAATTCAGCTAAGTATGCCACTCTTTCAAGGCGGGGCTGTTAACTCAAGAAGGAAGCAGGCATATTCACAATATGAAAGAGCAAATGAAAATACACTATTTACAGAAAGAAGTATTATTCAAGAAGTCAGATCCCAGTTTTCAAATGTTTTAACATTAGTTGCAAATGTAAATGCTCAAAAACAAGCAGTGATTTCGGCCACTAGTGCCTTGGAAGCCACTCAAGTTGGCTACAGAGTTGGAACAAGAAATGTTGTTGATCTCTTGCAAGCAGAAAAAAACTTATACAGTGCGGAAAAAAATCTTGCTAATGCAAAATATGATTATATTCTTGCCAACCTAAGACTTGGGCTTGCATCGGGAACAATTACTCCAGCTGACATAGTAAAAATTAATAATTTACTCAGTTAAAAATGCCCGAACTTCCAGAGGTTGAAACAACCCTGAGAGCAATTAAAAAATTTAAAGGCTCTTTGCTAAAAGAGGCAAAGATACACAACAGAGACCTTAGATGGAAAGTGTTAGATAGCTTTGAAACCTCAGTAAAAGAACAAGTTGTCGAAAGTATAGAAAGAAGAGCAAAATATATAATTTTTAAACTATCTAATGATAAAAAAATTATTCTTCATTTAGGAATGTCTGGGAGTCTTAGAATTGCAAAAAATAATGAAAACTTCTTTATCAAACATGATCATGTTGAATTAATTTTTGACGAGGAAAGAATTATTTATAATGATCCCAGAAGGTTTGGATCGATGCATCTTACTTCTGATATCGAAAAACATAAGTTAATAAAAAACCTTGGGCCTGAGCCTCTTTCTAAAAATTTTAATGCAAAGGATTTTTTTTCAGGATGCAGTCACTCTAAAACAAATATTAAAAGCTTTTTAATGAATCAAAAAAATGTAGTCGGTATCGGCAATATTTATGCGTCTGAAAGCCTTTTCTTGGCTAAAATTCATCCGCTGAAAAATGCCAATGAGTTAGATTTAGATGCGTGTAAAAGATTAGTAGCTGCTGGAAAAAAGATACTAGAACAAGCAATAGAGGTTGGAGGAACTACATTAAAAGACTTCTATTCAGCTGATGGTAGTCCAGGATATTTTAAATTTAAGTTAAATGTATATGGAAGAGAAGGCGAACCCTGCAATAAATGTAAAGGCACTGTTTGTAAAACGACCGTCAATCAAAGAGCTACTTTTTTTTGTGGAACTTGTCAGAGCTAAGTATCTAGCTTCGCTCGAAGTGCCTGTTCTACTATAGGGTGAACAAACTTCGATATATCGCCTTTTAAGTCTGATATTTCTTTAATTAGGCTAGAAGATACATAAATGAGACTTTCTTTTGGTGTTAAAAAAATGCTTTCAATATTGGGAGCCAGCGACCTATTCATTGTTGCTAACTGAAATTCATATTCAAAATCAGAAACTGCTCGTAGGCCTCTTATAATTGCACAAGCTCCATAGTCTTTTGCAAGATCAACTGTTAACTTTCTTGGAAAACCTACAACCTCTACTTTTTCATTTCCTTTAAAAATAGACTGAGCTAAATTAATTCTATCCTCTAGGCTAAAAAGAGGGTTTTTAGATTCACTCTTAGCTATTGCAACAACAACCTTGTCAAAGAGTCCACAACCCCTATCAATAATATCCGTGTGACCATTGGTGATGGGGTCAAAAGAACCAGGGTAAATTGCAACTTTCATGTTAAACATGATACTAAACAAGCCTACATATGCAAAATAAATATTAATTTGAAATATGGTGTTTTATTACACATATTTTATACTAAAAAAATAGATGCTTTTTATTTGTAACCTCTAATAATATTGGTTACTATTAAATTTCATATTTAATTAGGGGGGAGCAATTATGCTTCTTTATCATTAATATAGGAGTTATATATGAAATTATTACTGATATTAGGTAGTGTTATTGCACTTCCTACATTTGCTGCAGGTGGTGGTGACCTTGATGCTAGTGATTACACTGGTGTTTCTTTTTGGTTAGTTACTGCTGCTCTATTAGCATCTACTGTATTTTTCTTTGTTGAAAGAGATAGAGTTTCTGCAAAATGGAAAACATCATTAACTGTATCTGGTCTTGTTACTGGTATTGCTTTCTGGCATTACATGTATATGAGAGGAGTATGGATTGAAACTGGTGATTCGCCAACTGTATTTAGATACATAGATTGGTTACTAACAGTTCCTTTATTAATATGTGAATTCTACTTAATTCTTGCTGCTGCAACTAATGTTGCTGCTGGCCTGTTTAAGAAATTATTGGTTGGTTCTCTTGTTATGCTTGTGTTTGGTTACATGGGTGAAGCAGGAATTATGAACGCTTGGGGTGCATTCGTTATTGGGTGTTTAGCTTGGGTATACATGATTTATGAGCTTTGGCTTGGAGAAGGAAAAGCTGCGTGTAATACAGCAAGTCCTGCAGTTCAGTCAGCTTACAACACAATGATGATGATCATCATCTTTGGTTGGGCAATTTATCCTGTAGGTTATTTCACAGGTTACCTAATGGGTGACGGTGGATCAGCACTTAACTTAAACCTTATCTATAACCTTGCTGACTTTGTTAACAAGATTCTATTTGGTTTAATTATATGGAATGTTGCTGTTAAAGAATCTTCTAATGCTTAACATTAGATAACTTTAAATAGTTAAATAAAAAACCCAGCTTAGGCTGGGTTTTTTTTAGCTTATAAAATATTACATATCTCTTAATGTTCTTTTTAAAACTTTACCTGTAGCATTTCTTGGAAGAGCTGCAATAAACTCAACTTTCTCTGGAATTTTGTACTTTGCTAGATTTTTTAAACAATGATCTATGACTTCTTCTGCCGTCAATTCATGATCGGGCTTTAAAGCAACAAAGGCTTTACCAGTCTCACCCCACTTAGGGCTATCAATACCAATAACTCCAACTTCTGCAATTTGTGGTAACTGATAGATAACATTTTCAACTTCAGCTGGATAAACATTCTCTCCACCTGAGATATACATATCCTTCCATCGATCAACTATGTACAAAAAACCCTCGTCATCAAAATAAGCAGCATCACCTGTTTTTAACCACCCGTCTTCAAAAGAATCTCTTGTAGCTTCTTCTTTCTTCCAATAGCCAGGTGTAATATTTGGGCCCTTAATATAAATCTCGCCTACTTCTCCAGCAGGCAGTTCATTCCCATCATCTCCAACCACCTTGACCTCAGTATGAAGAAGCGGCTTTCCAGCAGATCCTATTTTTCTTTCAGCCTCCGACGATTCAAGACCAGTAGCACCTGGACTAGTTTCTGTCATACCCCAGCCTTGCTGCATCGAAACTCCCTTGCTTATATAAGTCTTCAAAATAGCCTCTGCACAAGGTGCGCCGCCAACTCCAGCATACTTAACTCCTGATAAATCTGTTGATTCAAAATCTGGATGATTCATCATAAATTGATAAGGGGCTGGAACTGCAAACAGATGGGTGACTCCATAGTCAGAGTTGCCGATAATTGATAAAACTTTTCCAGGTTCAAATTCTTTAAGTAATATTAACTCGCCACCTGCATGAAGAATTGGATTTGAATAACAATTCATTCCACCAGTATGAAATAAAGGAAGGACAACTAAATGGACTGATTCGGGGGTAACGGCTGCTGAAATACCTAAATTAATAACATTAAAAAGCTGCATTTTGTGAGTGATCATTGCGCCTTTAGGGTGACCAGTTGTTCCAGAGGTATACATAATCATAATGTTATCTTCTAGATCGACTTCTTCCTGAAGATAGATGTCCGAAGCATTGCTCAAAACTTTTTCATAATCACTTTCTTGGTCAGATTGATCAAGAGCTATGATTTGAGAGATATTACATTCTTCTTTTAGCTCTTTCACCATTTCTTCAAACTGAACATCATAAATTAAAGTTTTTGGCTCACTATCATTAAGAATATAACTGAGCTCGGGTTTTGTTAATCTCCAATTTAATGGTATTTCTATTGCCCCAATCTTTCCGCAAGCAAACTCTAGCTCAAAAAATTCTGAACAATTTAGCGATAATATCGCAATACGATCTCCTTTTTTTATTCCTGAACTTTGAAGATGTGATGCAAGCCTTGATGATCTTTTATCCAATTCTCCGTAGGTATAGATCTTGTTATTATCTAGCTCTCTTATGGCAACTTTATTTGGCCTAGTGTTGGCCTGAAATTTAGACCAGTCATAATATTTAATACTCATTTTTTCCCCTAAAAATTTATTCTAATATGAAAATATATTCATAACCAACTATGGCTGAATCTCTTCCCCATCCCAAGAAATTAGTTTGCCTGAATCAGATGGACTTGCTGTATCAATAATATTTTTTAGCTGCAATACACTATATTCTGGAGTAAATAAATTACCTTCTTTTACATTTCTTTTAAAAGGTTCGCTTAATTCACTATCTACTGTTCCTGGCTGTAGACCAAAAATAATGGCATTTGGATTGGTTCTTCGTAATTCAATACTAAAACTTTTAATGATTTGATTAAGTGCAGTTTTACTCGCTCTATAGGCATACCAACCACCTGTTTTATTATCAGAAATGCTGCCGACTCTTGCACTTAAAAATGCTAAGACGCTTTTTTCTTTTTTATTTAGCAATGGAATGAAATACTTTCCAACAATTGTTGGGCCGATCGTATTAACCTTAATGACCTTTAAAAGGTTATCTGCATTTAAATCTCTAATACTTTTTTCTGGCCCAAAATCTTTATTATGAAGTATTCCACTTGCGACGATAATTTCGTCTATTGAGGACTTGTCTATCTTCTTTGCGGCATCACAAATACTAGTTTCATCCTCAATATCAATAAAAAAACTATGGAGTTTTTTATCCTCAATGGAAAGGCCTGTTCTTGAAAATGAAAATATATTTTCAACATCATCATCTTTGATATAGCTATCAATAAAGGCTTTTCCTATTGCCCCGGACGAGCCAATAACAACAACATTCTTCATATTAAATTCCAATATTTCATTTTCTAGCACTAATAATAGCAATAAATTTATAAAGATGGGTGTGCGATTTTGCAATATTAAGTATTGTTGTTTTGTAATAAACTATCAAAGCAATAAAGTTAAATAAAAAATTAAAAAGTAAGGTCAATTTATGAAAATTAATAATAAAAGAGTTGTGGTTACAGGGGCTGCTAGTGGAATTGGCAAGGCTTTATGTAAAGAGTTCCATGCATCTGGGGCAAGTTCTATAGTGTGTGTTGATATGAATTTAAATGGGGCGGAGGAAACAGCCAAGAGTGTTAATGGGCTTGCAGTAAGTGCTGATGTTTCTAAAGAAAGCGACATTATAAATGTTATACAAAAAGCTAATGAATTTTCTGGTGGAATCGATATATTTTGTTCAAATGCAGGTATCGGTGGAAAGCCAGGATTTTTTGAAGCAGATACTTCAGATTGGGACATGATATGGGGTGTAAATGTTCAGTCTCATATTCATGCTGCAAAACATGTGCTGCCTCAAATGATAGAACAAGGTGAAGGCTATCTTATGAATACATCCTCAGCAGCCGGTCTTTTAACTCAACTAGGTGCAGCTGGATATGCAGTTACAAAAGCTGCAGCTGTAAGTTTTGCTGAATGGATAAAAATTACATATGGAAATAAAGGTATCGGCGTTTCCTGTTTATGCCCTCAAGCAGTCAGAACTGCTATGACTGCAAATGGTCCTGGCGTAGCAGGAGTTGATGGAATGATGGAAGCTGATATTGTTGCAAAAGATGTTCTTAACGCCATAGAGGAGGAGAGGTTTTTAGTAACTCCTCATAGTGAGGTTCTAGAATATGTTAAAAGAAAAGGGAATGACAGAGATAGGTGGATAAGCGGCATGCAAAGACTTCAAACTCAATATGAAGATTTTTTAACCCCAATGGAAGATAAATAGGAGAGTATTATGAAAACTAAAATAACTGAATTATTTGGTATAGAGCATCCAATTATTCAAGGCGGAATGCACCATGTTGGTTTTGCCGAGCTTGCAGCGGCAGTATCAAATGCGGGTGGGCTTGGAACAATTACTGGTCTAACACAGGGTACGCCTGAGAAATTAGCAAATGAAATTTCCAGATGTAAAGAAATGACCAATAAGCCATTTGCTGTTAATTTAACATTTTTACCATCACTAACACCTCCAGACTATCCTGGTTTAATAAAAGTAATTATTGATGCAGGAGTTCCTGTCGTAGAGACTGCTGGAAGAAATCCTGCAGAATATTTACCAGCTTTAAAAGAAGCAGGAATAAAGGTTATTCATAAATGCACCTCTGTAAGGCACTCATTAAAAGCACAAGCAATAGGTTGCGATGCAGTTTCTGTAGATGGTTTTGAGTGTGGGGGACACCCAGGAGAGGATGACATTCCTAATTTCATACTCTTACCTAGAGCAGCGGATGAGCTTGAAATACCATTTGTTGCTTCGGGTGGAATGGCAGATGGAAGAAGTTTGGTTGCTGCTATGTCGCTAGGCGCTGAGGGGATGAATATGGGAACTAGGTTTATTGCTACTCAAGATGCACCTGTTCATCAAAATGTGAAGGAAGCAATCGTAAATGCTTCTGAGTTAGACACTAGACTTATCATGAGATCATTAACAAATACAGAAAGGGTTCTTAATAATGAAGCTGTTGAGAGATTGATTGAAAAAGAAAAAGCTCTTGGTGATGAATTAACTTTTGCTGATATTGTAGATGAGGTTGCAGGAGTCTATCCAAAAATTATGCATGAAGGAACTATGGAGGTTGGAGCCTGGTCATGTGGAATGGTTGCTGGGCTAGTTAATGACATCCCAACAGTGGAAGAATTAATGCATAGCATTATGGCAGAGGCAGACTCTATTATTAAGGAAAGGCTAAGTAAGTTCTAAAACTTATTTTTTATACTTAGCGGCCTCTTCTGAGCCATCTGTGGCTGTACCCTTTGTGTACGAGTGTGCACCCATACCTGCAAGATCACCATTTTGAACAATCAAATATGGGTCTCTAATTGGTTCGCCTGCAAAATAACATTCTAGAATTTCTCTAACCCCAGCGGCATATCTTGTTTGAGCAGATAGCGAAGTACCTGAAGTATGAGGAGTCATGCCATGGTTAGGCATTGTTCTCCATACGTGATCATTTGGAGCTGGTTGTGGGAACCAAACATCACCAGCATAACCACTTAGCTGACCTGACTCTAAGCCTCTTGCAATAGCATCTTTATCACAAATCTTGCCACGAGCAGTATTGATGATATATGCACCTCTTTTCATTTTACTAATCATTTCATCATCGAATAAGTGCTCAGTTTTAGGATGCAATGGGCAACTAATATTAACTACATCACACACAGAAACTAGTGACTCTACAGAATCATGATAGGTGAGGTTTAGTTCTGCTTCTATTTCATCAGAGAGTTTATGAATATCAAAGTAATGCAAATGCACATCAAAGGGTTTCATTTTTCTTAACATATCAATACCAATTCTGCCTGCAGCTACAGTACCAACATGCATGCCCTCTACATCATATGACCTTTGTACAGCATCAGCTATATTCCATCCGCCCTCTTTTACAATTCTATGTTGGGTATGATAATCACGAACCATTGATAGGATCATCATCACAATGTGTTCGGCGACTGAACGAGAATTACAGTAAGTAACTTCAACAACATCCACGTTATTATCCATGGCTGCCTGAAGATCAACATGATCAGACCCAATGCCAGCTGTAATTGCCATTTTTAAATTAGGCGCTGTTTTCATCTTGTCTCTTGTTAAATAATATGGAAAGAAAGGTTGTGATATAACAATATCAGCATCTACTAACTCTTTATCAGCCTCACACCCATCTCCATCCTTATCAGAAGTAACAACTAGTGTATGGCCAGCATCTTCAAGAAACTTTCGAAGCCCTAGCTCTCCAGATACACAACCAAGTAACTCACCAGGAGTAAAATCTATAGCTTTTGGGGATGGAAGTGTCATTCCATCAGGGTACTTATCTAACTTTGGTAAATCATCTCTTGCATACCTTTCTGGCATACCTGTTTTTGGATCATCATATAAGACACATAAAATTTTCATATCAAACCCCCATTTAAATGTAAATTTCTTACATAATAGTAAAACAACAACTAAAGAATGCGCAATACTTGTTGTTTAAATAATATTTTTTAATTTTTTCTCTAATTTCTTTAGATTTAGGATTTTCTTATCAATTTTTCCATTTTGTATCAGCGAAAGACTCCACATGTATTCTAAATAATGACAAAAAAGCATCCATTCTC
This sequence comes from gamma proteobacterium SCGC AAA076-P13, assembly GCA_000384935.1. Classification (GTDB taxonomy): domain Bacteria; phylum Pseudomonadota; class Gammaproteobacteria; order Magnimaribacterales; family D2472; genus SCGC-AAA076-P13. Next base: position 147,720 of record ARRA01000003.1, read on the forward strand.
TAAGATTTGTATCATTTAATGCTGAATATTCATTATTTGTATAAGCTTTCCATAAAATTGTCCTATCAACTTTTGATAAGTTATAAGCATTCGATATCGAGGCAATATCAAAAAAAGGATTGTTAAAACTCGAGTACTCCCAGTCTAAAAAAAATAATCTATCTCTCCAAAGAAGGTTCGTCTTATTTAAATCATTATGAGAGAAAACATAATCATCAGAGTTATTGAGTTTGTCATATAAATCAAATCCTCTGTGAAGAATTATATTCTCAGGAGCCTCGTTTAGTAAATTTCTGTAAAAATTTATGTCATTGCTAAAATATTTTTTCTTACTTTTGGGGAGATTAATTTCATGAATTTTTTTTAATTCGGCTCCAAGTGTTTTTAAAAAAACTTTATTGGAATCCTCATCAAGTGAAAATTCAATACCCTCGATGTATCTCCATACTAAAATTCCATAAGACAAATCACTAAATAAAACCTCTGGACTAAAATCTAAAATTTTTAGTTGGCTGAGTATAAAAATTTCATTTTCTCGATCTACATTTATTTTACCGACGCATGGATAATCAATTCTTAGGATTGCTTTGATGTTATCAAAATTACAAATAGATATTTCAGATATAGGGCCTGATTTAATTGTTTTAATAATCTCTAGATTATGATTTTTTATATCTAGATTGTTATGAAGATTCTGCACTAATATCGTCTCTTATTTTTACCCATGACATGTAACCAAAATATATTATTACAAGATAAATAAAGAATAATCCTGAGGTTAAAAAAAGTCCTCTGGACATGAATAAAAAGATAGAAATAAAATCTATAACAAACCAATATATCCAATTTTCAAGAAGTCTTTTAGCAACCATATATGTCGCAACTATTGCTCCCCATGTTGTTAGTCCATCTATGAAAGGCAAGATAGCATTGGTATATTTTTCTAATAAAAATCCAGAGATTAAAGTCATGATAACTATTAATACAATGATCTTAATATGCATCCTTTTATTCCATGTTCTAACAATAAATTGAGGAGCGTCAGTATTGACACTTCTCCACTGTTGAAGCCCATAAAAGGCCATCATGATATAAAAAATTTGCAGGTAAGCTTCCATATATAAGCCTGCATCATACATAATATAGAAATATAATATTGAACTAATTATAGCCGCAAACCAACACTTTACGTCTTGTTTTACAGCAAGTAATAAATAAATAATAGCAAATACAACAGCTGCTATTTCCATCCAAAATTCACTTATAAAGTTAGAAATCATATTGGACCATGACTCCTATGTGCCTTGGATCTCCATGTCTTCTATAAAGTGTATCTATGAAATTAGGTGCCTCATTACCAAAGTAAAAACCTCTTACTGAATAATACTTATCAAAAATATTTCTTGCCCATAATGAGTAAGTCCATTGTCCATGTTCATATCCATAATTAATGTTTGTTAAGTTGTATGACTTAGAAGTATTGTTATGAGAATCAGAGTAATAGAACTCACTTTTACCAACAACATTCAATGATAAATAAGATTGGTTTGTTGGCTTCCAATTGATGCCTATTGAAAAACTATTTTTTGGGGCATGCGCCTGTTCTCTACCTTCTATATCTGGTCTCGAAATCCAATTTTTTATTTCTGTATTTAGCAATCCAAGATTAGCAAATATACCTAGAGATTTATTCAATGCAAAATCTATATTTAACTCTAAGCCATTATTAATTCCTTCTGCAGCATTTTGGGTTAAGTATAAAAAAGTGTTGGGATCTGAAGGATCAACCTGGGTTGAAATTAAGACCTGTTGATCTTTTCGATCAGAATAAAAAAGGACTGCTCCAAGATTTAATTTTGACTGGAAAAATTTACTATTAATTCCAACTTCATAATTAGTTAAAAATTCTGGATCGTAATATAAATTTCTATTTGATGAATTTTTATCAAGACCAAGCCCTAAATTAAATCCACCCTGGTTATAGCCCTTAGCAATATTAAAATAAATATTAGAATTATTATTAAGAGTTTTAACTAATGATAATTTTCCACCAGACATTTTATTTGATGGTGAAAATGATTCGTCATAAGAATCAAAATAATTAGATTTAAAATTCTCCCATCTTCCACCAATTGAAATTTTGATTGTCTCATTAATTAAATAATCAATATTTCCAAATATAGAATAGCTTGAAGAGGAAAAGTCACTCAAAGAAGAAGAGTTACTAAAATAAGGACCATATGGATCTGATGGATCTCCATAAATACCAGTATCTTTTTTAGCATTTGTTTCATTTATATCTACAAAACTAGCTCCAAGGACCCATTCGATGCTTTTTTCTGTATTTTTATCTGCAAATTGGGATACAAGTCTAAATTCTTGACTAAAAGTATCTCTTTTTCTTATAGTTTCTGAAAAATAGTCATAAATGAAGGGCGAATGGGACTCAGGATTGCCCCAATCAGCATCATAACTAAGAATGACATCAGTATTTGTTACACTTGATAGGCTTTGAAACTCAAATTTTTCAAATTGATGATAAATTTTTACTCCATAGGCATTACTTTTTTGAGAGTCCATTCCAGGCCTATCAGATAATGTATTAAGACTACCATCTATAGTCCATATATCTGCAGGATCATCTAACTCTATTTGAGATATAAGAAACTTATAAGTGGTTTGGTTATCAGTTACCCAATTCACTTTTAATCTAAATGTGCTCTCATCTTTTTTAGAAGTATCAGACTTGTTAAGAAAAATATTCTTCCTAAATCCGTCAGAATAATCTTTTTTTATAGCTAACCTATAAGTGAGGTCTTTATTAAGATTTACAGGACCACCAAAAGCAATTCCAGTATTAAAAGTTCCATATGACCCCATAACTATTTCACCCTTCCCTTCAAAGTTTTCTGTTGGATCTTTTGTAGAAATATATATGAGCCCCGCCATTGCGCTAGATCCTATTCTTGCTCCTTGGGGGCCTCTGTGAACTTCAATTTGATCAACATCAAAAGTTGTGGCAATTCCCCCTTGCCCAGAAAAGTCTATATCATCAATCAGTAAACCTACTGCAGAGTTTGGAGTTCTTTCATAGCCAGATCTTTCTCCAATTCCTCTTATCTGGAAATGTCTTGCCCTAGAATCACTTGCAGCAAAATTCAAATTTGGTACTAGGTACGAAAGGTTTTCAAAGTGCTTTAAAGCCTGGGATTCTATTAATTTACTGTCAAGGACTGCAATGCTTGAGTCTTCTGCTGACAGGCTAGTTTCTCTCCAGTCTCCTTTGATAATAACTTCTTCTATAGCTTGAGAGCTCATCTCTAGACTAAAAAAATATAGTAAGATTATTGAATAAAATAAATTATTTTTAATGATTTTCATGCAATTCCTCCGCCATTATTGTATGGATCAGGTTCAAAGAGTTTCCAAGGATCTCAGGCCGAAATGGCCACCCCTTTGCAATTAAATTAGATATTAATATGTTTAAAAAATAAAATCTAGCAGATAATAGATTTGCTTAGTTTTAAAAATTAAATTAACTAAAAGCTGTTATTATCATTTAAAGATTCGTGAATCCTGAGAACGTGTTCTCTTTCACCCTTTAACCAAATAGATATTAATAAATGAGAAGGTTATGGATAAGAGAACAGAGCAATTTTTAAAAGATCCAATATTTCCTTTGCTGATTAAAATGTCAGCGCCTAATACTGTTGCATTTTTAATAAATGCTGTGGTTGTTCTTGCTGAATTCTGGTTTATTAGTCAACTTGGTATAACTCCATTAGCCGCTGTTACTTTGGCATTTCCTGCAATCATGCTAACTCAGCAGATGGCATTTGGGGCTCTTGGAGGAGCAGTCACTTCTTCTATTGCAAGAAGTCTTGGAGCTGCAGACAAGTCTAGGGCTGAAAAATTATTATGGCATTCTTTGTATATATCTTGCTTTGGAGCTTTAGCTTTTTTAATTATCTTTTTTATTTTTGGAGAGCCTCTATTGAGAATATTAGGTGGCACAGGTGCATTATTAGAGGAGTCTTTAGCTTATTGTTTTGTCTATTTATTGGGAGCGATAGTTGTTTGGCTATCAGGTAGCTTAACCGCGGCCCTCAGAGGGATGGGAGATATGCAATTTCCTGCAGTCCTAACGGTAATTTGTGCTGGTATACAAGTTTTTTTCTCTGCTGGATTTATATTAGGATCATTCGGTCTACCTAAACTTGGGCTTGTGGGATCTGCTTGGTCAATGATAGTTACTTCAGGATTTATGACATTAATAACTTTAATAAAAATTTCGAGCCCTTCATCGCCTGTAAGGCTTAAGCTCAAAAGACTAACAATTGAAAGAGAGTTATTCGAAGATATTTTTTCTGTTGCCTTGCCCGCATCTCTTTCGCCAATAATGACAGTTGCAACAGTTCTTTTACTGACAGGACTCATTGGTCAATTTGGAACATCTGCTATTGCCGGTTATGGAATTGGTTCAAGGGTAGAGTTCTTATTAATTCCTATTGTGTTCGGCATTGGGACTGCTATGACAGCTATGGTTGGAACAAATATAGGTGCCAAAAATATAGAGCGAGCAGAAAAAATAGGCATGGTTGGTGCAACAACAGCTGGATTGCTTTCGGCTGTTATCGGTCTAGCTTTAGCACTAACACCAAATCTTTGGATTGGTATTTTTACATCAGATCCAGAGACCTTATTAGTTACAAAACAGTATATTCAAATTCTTGGTGTATGTTATGTATTTCAAGGATATGGACTTTCCCTGTATTTTGCATCTCAGGGAGCCAATGCAATGAAATGGCCAATTATAATCACGGCCATCAGGCTTATAGTATTTTCTGTTTTGGCATTGGTAGCTGTTTACTGGCTCTCATACGGGCTAGTTAGTATTTTTTATGCATCCGCTATAGCTATGGTTATTTTTGGAATTCTGATGGTGATTTCATTGAAAATGGGAGCTTGGAGAAATAACTGAAATTAATTTATAATTTTATGGTAAGATACCCCCCATGGGTATGTATAAAATAATAATTTTAGTTTTTTTAATGGTCTTTAATGCAGATGCAAGACCAATATCCTACTCTGGTGGAACAACCATAATGTATAAATCAGATACCTTTAATGATTCTATTTACCTCCACTACTCACCAACCTACAAATATTCCATTGGCCTAGAAAGGGTTAAAAATAAATTTTATAAAAATACAGAAAACTATTTTCGTTTTACTTATTTGGTTAATAGAAAAAATACTGATATTTCTCAAAGAAATTTATATTTCCAATCAGGTGTATTAGTAGATGATGCTGCTGGTTTTTTTTATGGCATGCATGGTGACTGGGAAACACGAAGATGGTTTTCTGGATTTGGCTACAAAGATACAAAGAATACTTTTGGTCAGGATTATACGGATCAGTATATCCAACTAGGTGTTGCGCCATATGTTGGTGACTATGGAGACCTGCACACATGGATAATGATCAAAACAAAGAAAAACTCACTTACAAATACTCAGTCTACTTATCCAGAATTGAAGTTTTTCAAGGGCCCTACTCTAGTTAAGTTTGGTTATAGCGATAAAACAGAATGGGATTTACACCTTATGTACAGATTTTAAAAAAAAGGAGAACTTATGAAAAAAATATTATTAACTTTGTTACTTGCCAGCCCACTTGCTTGGGCTGAACAGGACCATGCCAATATGCATGATCATTCTCATGAAGGACATCTTCATGACACCATGGTTGACGGCAAAAATCTTGATGTTAGTGCTGAAAGGTTTGACGCATTTATGAATGAACTAACCAATGTTAATGTTGCTGTTGTTAGCGTTAAAGGGATGGTTTGTGATTTTTGTGCACGAGGTATTGCGAAAACATTTGAAAAAGACAAAACCGTACAAAAAATAGATGTTGATCTAGATAATGGAAAGGTATTGATTGCTTACTCTAAATCAAAAGACATTAATTACAGTGAAATTGAGAAAAAAATTCTATCTAATGGACAGAGTATGTCAGATTTGCAAATACTAGAAATTTAATAGTTATGGATGATAAGACTTCGAATTTCTTTTCTTTGTTTGCATCTTCTTCTACGCTGATATGTTGTGCCTTGCCAGCTATTTTTGTAGCGCTTGGAGCTGGAGCAAGTTTTGCGAGCTTAATAACAGTATTTCCATTTCTAATTACCCTGTCCCAATATAAAACCTACATAACCTTATTAGCTTTTTTATTGATACTTCTAGCTGGCTATATCAACTACAAAACATACTATATGCCTTGTCCTGCTGACCCAGAACTAGGCAGAGCATGTTCGGAAACTAGAAAAAAATCTAGGTATCTGTACTATGCGTCTGTAGCAATTTTTTTATTCGCTACAATTTTTACATATATAGTTCCGAGGTTTTTATAAAATGAAACATCCATGTCATAAAGAGCAATTAACAAGCTTAAAAAGAATAGAGGGCCAGGTGAGAGGCGTTCAAGGAATGATTGAGGAAGGTCAATACTGCGTTGATATTCTTAATCAAATAAAAGCACTTAAGAATTCAATTATTACTGTTGAGGGCAAAATTCTAAAAACTCATTTGCGTGAATGCATTAAGGAATCTCTAAAAGGTGATGACGAATTTGATTTAAAAATTGATGAGATAATGAAGATTATGAAAAGATGAACTTTTTAGTTAGGAAAGTTCATAAGTACCTAAGTTTTTTTATCTCTCTTCAGTTATTGCTTTGGACTATCTCAGGCATATACTTTGCTTTTAATAAGATTGAGCTCGTAAGAGGCGAACAATACCTTAATCATGTTGAAACATCTTTTGATTTAAGTAAGTTAAATTTTAAAATAGAGAAAGCTAAAGAAGTTAAATTCAAAAAAAGATTAGGTCAAGAGATTGTTATCATCACAACAAAGGACGCAACCAAGTATCTGAATATGCTTGGACAGCCTTTAGCAAAGATTTCTATGGAAGATGCTATAAATTCAGTTTCAAGCCAAACAGCTCTTTTGCCATTTGCTACCGAAGAAGTTGTGAATAAAAAATCAGGATCTGAATATAGAGGCAGATCATTGCCAATTTATAGAGTAAAAAGTAAAAATGTTAAAGGTACTGAATTAAATGTTTACATTAATGTTTATTCAGCAGAGGTTGTGGCCATTAGATCTAATAAATGGAAAATATGGGATCTGATGTGGGGGTTTCATATTATGGATTGGAAAGAAAGAGATAATATCGACAACCTTCTTTTAAAAATATTTTCTATTTTAGCTTTAGTGAGCTCAGTGACAGGAATAATGTTGTTCTTTAAAATAGATTTTAAAGACGGCTCTAGGTCGACTAGATAATAATAGTCTTGTACAAAAAACTATTTCTTTTTTTCTTTTTTTGCTGCTCTTTTTTCTTTAAGAGTTTTACCTTTCTTCTTGTCGTTTTTTTGCTTGTCTAAACCTTTAGCCATGATACTTTCCTTGCTTGGTTAGAAATAAGTATAAAGGAAATAAAAGTTAATGTTTAAAGAATGGTGGGTCTGGGTGGACTCGAACCACCGACCTCACCCTTATCAGAGGGCAGTGCTATTGCTGATAAACCCTATAGTAAAGCCTTTTACACAATATGGGAAATTCACTACCCCATTTTTACCCCAATTTAGTCATTAAAAAAAGCTGTGGCTTTTTCTTGTATCTGTTTTTTATCTTCTTCCTCTATTAGATGTTTGTATGGCTCTAGCCCCTTGTCTGATTTGTGGCGAGTGAATTCTTTAAGCTCATCTTGGTTCTTACAATTCTTGGCAACTACTGTAGCCGCAGTGTGTCTAAACAATATTCAATTATATTCAGCCTGTTCTACCATGTATATAATTTTTAGTAAGCTCATGTTCTGGATCTTCAAATATTTTTTTTGTATCTCCCACCTCAATTAAATCGCCTAAATGAAAGTAAGCTGCTCTCTGTGAGACTCTTGCTGCCTGACTCATTGAATGAGTAACCATGACTATTGCATAATTTTCTTTAAGTTCATTTATTAGCCCTTCTATTTTTTCTGTTGCAATTGGATCTAATGCGGAACAGGGCTCATCCATTAGAATCACATCAGGCTTAATCGCAATTGCTCTAGCTATGCACAATCTCTGTTGTTGACCGCCTGAGAGTGATGTACCAGGAGAATGAATTCTATCTTTTACTTCTTCTAGTAACCCTGCTCTGTCTAAGGATAAGTCAACCAACTCATCTAACTCTCTTTTAGATGATGTTATTCCATGAATCTTGGGTCCATAAGCAACATTTTCATAGATAGACTTTGGGAATGGATTGGGTTTTTGAAAAACCATACCGACCCTTGCTCTCAATAACACAACATCCATGTCACCAGAATAAATATCTTCACCTTCAAGAGAAAATTCTCCAGTAACACGACATGAATCAATTGTGTCATTTAGCCTATTTAAACATCTAAGAAAAGTTGATTTTCCGCATCCGGAAGGACCAATAAGCGCAATCACTTCTGATTTGCCAACCTCAAGGTTAATGTTTTTCAGCGCTTGGTTTTCGCCATAGAAAACATTGCAGTCTTTTACAGACATAACAACATCCTTAGATGAGCTTATGCTACCTACTGTTTCAAATTCCTTTTTCTGATTTACATTATGTTGATCGATATTTTTCATATTTTTACCATTTTATTTCGTATTTATTTCTTAACCATATTGCTAATGAGTTCATGAGAAGAAGAAAAGTTAAAAGAACCATAATAGCTGCAGAAGTTTTTTCAACAAATCCTCTTTCTGGAGAATCAGCCCATAAGTAAACCTGAACTGGTAGAGCTGCTGAAGAGTCTAATGGAGATGAGGGAATGTCAACAACGAATGCCACCATTCCAATCATAATCAACGGCGCAGATTCACCCAATGCTCTAGCCATACCAATAATAGATCCTGTGAGTATTCCCGGAAGGGCTAAAGGAAGTATATGATCAAAAATAGTCTGTATTTTTGAGGCACCAACTCCTAAAGCGGCGTCCCTTATACTTGGTGGGACTGACTGCAATGATGCTCTTGAGGCAATAATTACTACAGGAAAAGTCATGAGCGCTAAAACTAAGCCACCTACCAGAGGAGCTGAACGCGGCATCCCCAAATAATTAATAAAAACAGCCAACCCTAATAAGCCGTAGATGATAGATGGTACTGCAGCTAAATTATTAATATTTACCTCAATAAAATCAATAAATCTATTTTTAGGAGCAAACTCTTCTAAGTATATTGCGGCAGCAACTCCTAATGGAAAAGCAATCATAAAAGTTATAGACAGCATCAATGCTGAACCAACTAAAGCTCCCAAAATTCCTGCTTGTTCAGATTCTCTAGAATCTCCAGATGTAAAAAGAGTTGTATTGAATTTATTCTCAATAATTTTTTGCTCTTGCAATTGTTTAATAAAATTAATTTGTGAATCTGATATTCTTCTTGAACTTTCGGGCAGGTCAACGTCTATATTCCCTTTTAATAGCATATCCACCTCATCATCTAAGGGAAGCCACAAATCAATTTGACTGCCAATCAATGAAATGTCTTCTATAACTAGCCTTTGTATTTTTATACCAGCACCGGAACTAAGCAGTTCTCTTAATTCTCTTTTATCTGCTCTTGATTTGACTTTTGGGAACAACTTATAAAAAGCCTCATATACTATTCCATCAAAATCTCCATACCTTATCTCTTCTATATTGCCTGTTCTATCTGGATCAATATATTCATAATCTAAATTGACGTTTAATCTAATCTCTGCCTGATTGAATGCGGTATATCCTTTTGAGATTATGCTAGTAAAAAAAATGACTAAGAAAATTATTGCAACAAATATACTAAATTGACCATATCTCTGAAATCTAGCCTCTTTCTTATATCTAGTTTTTAGATTTTTATTAACTATTTCTGTAATTGATGATTTATTCATACTGTTCTCTGTATTTTCTGACAATTTTCAAAGCTATAAAATTTAAAAATAATGTAAAGACAAATAAAGTAAGTCCAAGTGCAAACGCAGCTAATGTTTTTGGACTATCAAACTCCTGATCCCCTGTCAGCAAGGTAACTATTTGAACTGTGACTGTTGTAACTGCATCTATAGGATTAAAAGATAGTTTTGCAGATAAACCTGCAGCCATTACAACGATCATTGTTTCTCCAATTGCTCTAGAAGCTGCAAGAAGTATCCCTCCTATAATGCCAGGAAGAGCAGCTGGTAATATAACTTTCTTAATGGTTTCTGACTTTGTTGCACCAAGCCCATATGAACCTTCTCTTAAAGACTGCGGAACACTTGAAATAACATCATCTGATAGTGATGATACTAAAGGGATGATCATAATACCCATTACTAAACCAACTCCTAAAGCGCTCTCAGAAGCGATATCTAAACCAACTAAAGAACCAACATGTCTAATAAATGGAGCAACTGTTACTACAGCAAAAAAACCATATACGACGGTGGGTATTCCTGACAGGATTTCTAAAATTGGTTTGGTTATAGCCCTAACTTTAGTATCTGCATACTCAGATAAATATATAGCAGTTAATAAGCCAATAGGGACAGCTAATAACAGTGCTATTAAGGAAATTAATATTGTTCCAGCAAATAACGGCATCGCCCCAAATAAACCAGAAGATCCAACTTGACCTTCTCTAATAGCCATTTGAGGGCTCCAGCTCAAACCAAATAAAAAATCACTGAAATTTATAACTTCAAAAAATCTAAGAGCTTCGAAAAGCACTGATAATAAAATGCCTGCTGTTACAAAAATCGCTACTAATGCAGAACTAAAAAAAAGAAGGTAGATTGCATTTTCAATGAAATTTCTTGCTCTATAGGTAGCTGTAATTGATCTGTATGCATAAATAAAAGTAAGCAACCCTAAAATTAAAGAGCTGTAAAGAACGACTGAATGTATTAAATCATATTGTGCGTTATAGAAATCTGCAGCCTGCTGGATGCTTGCAAATGATGAACTGTCGGAAATATTACCAACTGCAAAGTTTTTAATATTATTAAGAACAAGAGTTAGTTCATTATCAGAAAGATTTTTAATGTTTTCTGGTAGAGAATTAACTAGATTTGATGTAACGAATGATTCTGCAAATAAAGAATATAATAAAACTATACATAGTGTGGGAATGGAAAACCAAAGGCTTGCGTAAAACCCATAATATTTAGGTAGAGAGTGCAAAAATCCATTCTGCTTTTTAATGTTAATTGCATGTCTTTTGGCTATAAAAAATATAGCCAAACAGAACAACAAAATAATTATAAATAAAAAACCAAACATTTAAGTAGTATTTAAAGAAAAAGCATGGGCATAAGGCCCATGCTTTATATGCAATATATTTAAGTTTTTAGGGGATAAATTAGTCAACTTAAATAAATACCTTTTTTTATAGTCCCATTAGCGGTGTTAGCTTTTTACCAGCAGATGCAAATTCTTTGTACTCTGAGTTTGGCATTGGAATTAAGCCTTTATCAGACAAGTATCCACTTTGACCAATAGCACCCTTACTTGTAAATTCTCTGACGTATTGCTTGATCCCTGGTATTGATGAGGCATGGGCATTTTTTACATAGAAATATAATGGTCTTGATACTTTATATGTACCATCTGCAATATTTTCAAATGTTGGCAAGGCACCATCAACCATTGAGCCTTGGATAGTATCTGAGTTTTGGTCCAAGAAACTATACCCGAACACACCTAATGCATTTGGATTTGCGTTCAATTTTGAAACAATCAAGTTGTCATTCTCTCCAACTTCAATATATGGTCCATCTTCTCTAACTGACCTACAGATGCTTTTGTATCTATTTTTATCTTGTTTTTTAATATCTGCTAGCCATTTGAAAGTCTTGCAACCACCTTCCATGGCAAGTTCAGCAAATGCGTCTCTTGTTCCAGATGATGGTGGAGGACCAAGAACTTCGATAGCAATATTTGGCAAAGAGGCATCTACATCACTCCATGTTTTATTAGGATTTGCAACTAACACTTCTTTTCCTGAAGGGCTTGGAATCATGGGAGATAATGCCAAGAAAATTTGACGCTTCGTTAAACTTAGGTTTTGTCCTTTTCGTGAATTAGCAATAACAATTCCATCATAACCAATCTTTATTTCAGTAATTTCATTGATTCCTGCTTTTGCACAACTGTCAATTTCACTTTGTTTAATTCTTCTAGATGCATTAGTTATGTCTGGATGCTCAACGCCAATTCCTTTACAGAATAACTTAAGACCACCACCAGAACCTGTTGATTCAATTACCGGGGTGTTAAATTCTGTTTTTTTACCGAACCTTTCAGCAACAACTGTTGCAAAAGGATAAACAGTTGATGAGCCTACTATTTTAATAGTGTCTCTCGCAGCTGCCTGAGCTAAAGTTGAGATAGAGCTTATGATTATAAATGTCACGTATAAGCTTAAAATTTTCTTCATCATATTTCTCCTGTTGAAATGAAGTTATCTTTGATGAACTTATGATAAAAAAATATTGCAACTTTAAAGCTACAGCTATGAAAATATTAGTGAAGAGTAATCAACGCAATTATGACAATTGTGAACTTTTAGATTGCAGAGTGGTGGGTCTGGGCGGACTCGAACCACCGACCTCACCCTTATCAGTCGTTCGTTCGTTTCAAGAAAACCTTTAGGTATAAGGTTTAACGACTAGTGTGTTCATACTAGTGTTCATGTTATCAAATAATTTACTTATATTTAAGGGATGAATTATGAACAGAAGAGTAGTTGAAAATGGAATCAAACTTGGTCGTAAGACTTATATTAACTGTGGAGATATGACATTCTATTTATAATAAAAGAAACTACTAAAATAAATCAGTTTGTTAATAGTTCTATGATTTGTTTTTTATTTTTTTTACCAAAATCTTGATACTGATTAATAATGCCAGATAAAGATTTACCAAAATTTGTAAGAGAATACTCTACCTTTGGAGGTATGGTTTTAAAGTCGTTTCTTAGTATTAAATTATGATTTTCAAGTTCTCTTAATTGTTTGGTTAGCATCTGTTCCGTTATTGGAGATAAAGTTCTCCTTAATTCACCAAATCTTTTTGGTCCTGATTGAATGACATACATCAATGGCATTTTCCACTTACCACCGATTAGTTTTGTAACTTCGTGTATTGGACAATATTCTTCTTTCATAAATTTTACGCTATGTTTTTAGTTAGTACTCATTAATAATTTAGTACTTGTTAAATTCATTGTATATATTAATATTCCCTTTTTCAATCAATAGAGATTACAAATGAATAGATTAAATGAATATATTAACGAGACTTTTGAAAAGGTTTCATTTATTGGACCTTGGTTCCTTAGAATTATTCTAGGGGTATCTTTTTTCTTATATGGTTATGGCAAGTTTCCACTGCCCTCAGAAATGCTAATAGGATTTGGATTCCCCAATTCAATTGCAACACTAGTTCCCTTGGTAGAGGTTATTGGTGGAATTGGAATTATCCTATCGGGTTTTATAAGTGGATTATGGGGTCAGTTGTTAACTAGAGTCTTTGCTTTGGTTTTAACGGTGTTTATGGTTTTCGCAATTGTTCTTGCTCATTCAGATTGGTTAATCACTGCCGACCTGTTCAAAAATATACAAATTTACTTGCTGGGTGTATCTTTGTATTTTGTATTTAAACCAAAAAATTAATTATTAATATAGGAGATGAATATGGAATGTGGTTGCGGAAGAAGTCCAACTGGCAAATGTATTGGTTGGCACAACCTCTCTGAAGAGGAGTATCAAGAAAAACTCAAAGAGTATAAAGACAAAGATAGTAAAAATGATGAAAAAGTCTGACAGTGTTGGTTTTAAAGGGAAAAATGGTGGGTCTGGGTGGACTCGAACCACCGACCTCACCCTTATCAGGGGTGCGCTCTAACCAAGCTGAGCTACAGACCCAAAGTTGTTTGCATAAATTAACAAAGTGCAAATCTTCGGAGGAAGGATTATAAGAGTGGTGTGTTTTTTTGTAAACGAAAAGCTTCGTATTAATTTGTTCTAGTTAACCTGCTTAATGTCTTTTTAATGACTTGTATAAACTAAAATACACATAGCCCCATGGAATTACTATTACATATTCAATAATTGCAAGAACAACTAATTGCGTTAATCCTGGACTTATAATGGATTGGGCAACTGATGCAAAAATCATTGTTAAAGAAAAGAATGCGATGGTAAGCCCAAACAAAGTGGTGCCATGCTCATCCGTTTTTTCCCAAGATAATTTAAGAGATTCTATAGCTCCTTTGTCTTCGAGCATAATAAATGCAGGAAAAATGCAAAGCCTTGCTGCCACATAAAAAGCTGGGAGTATTAATAATAAGATACCAAAAAAGACACCAACTGAAGCTATAAGATAAGCCCCTAGTAGTGGAAAGAATTTTCTTATGCCTAAAAATAAGGTGTTTAGCGGCTCAATCTCATTTTCTGATTCTATGGATGCATACGAAACAAAAAGCGCTCCCATAAAAGCCATACTTAAAACTACGCCTAAGAGACTAACAGAGCCTAGAAAGGCTATATTCTCATTGAAAAATTCTAGAATATCCTCAGGCTGAGTAACGTTTTGTATTGGCGTTATCATCGATGCCATTGCTATTTCAAGCATCATGATGGGTGCCGCAAGTACAATAAAAAACTTCCAATTTTTTGCGTAAAAGTTCCATGCTCGATTGAATTGATTCATAAGGCAATTGTAAAGTATTATGATTTTTATGCACAATAAATATATATACATGGCAGCTCTATTAATTCTAGTTAGTTGCTCAAATCAAACAGATAATTTTGAATACCCTGAATCAAATAAAGTTCCTTTTAGTGAAGAGGTTCATGGATACGTAATCGAAGATGCTTATAGATGGATGGAGGATTTTACAAGTGAGGACTCAACAGACTGGGTCGAAAGACAAAATAATTTCACACAAAAATTTATAGGCAAAAATAAATATAAAAAATCTATTGCTAAGAATCTAGATGAGGTTTGGGATACAGATTCGATAAGCATGCCCTATCAGGTTAACAAAAAAACTTTTTACTATTTCAATGATGGGTCATGGCAACAGAGCAAGCTGATGATTAAGGACTGTGATGAATGCTCAGAGAGGGTTTTACTTGACCCAAATAAGTTCTCAGAAGATGGAACTATCTCTCTTGCAAGTACCAGCGTTAGTAATGATGCATCTCTTCTAGCTTTCTCAATATCAGATGGTGGGTCTGATTGGAGGTCCTGGAAAGTACTTGATATTGAATCGGGAAAAACTCTTGATGATAGGATTGAATGGGCTAAATTTTCTGGTGCTTCATGGGAAAATGATGATTCTGGATTTTATTACCAAAAATACGACGAGCCGTCGGAAGAGCTCTTAAAAGATATCAATACTGCTCCAAAGTTAATGTTTCATAAAATTGGTACTGCTCAAGATGAAGACGTTATTGTTTATGAAAATCCTGAAAAGCCAAGATGGAGTTGGGGAATAAGTGTTGTAAAAGATTCTAAGATTAAATTTCTATCTATCGGTGAAGGCACAGATGAAAGAAATAGACTCTATGTTCAGCTAAGCCCTGATCAGCCTTTTATTCCTTTAATAGATGAGCTAATAGGCGCTTATAGCTTTTTAGAAAGCAAGAATGATACTTTTTGGTTTTACTCAACTGAAAATGCTGCGAACGGAAAAGTAGTATCACTTACAATAAAAAATGGCTCATTTGTTTGGAATGAAGTCGTTGGTGAAAGTACTAATTCCATTAGTAGTGTTAACTTTATAAATAATTCTATTGTAGTTTCTTATCTCGTTGATACTTTTACTGAGGTTCACTTCTTTGATTTAAAAGGAGTATATAAAAATAAGCTAGCAACAGAAAGAAAAGGAACAATGGGTGGTTTTGGTGGTGAAATTGAAGATGAGGTATCTTATTTTTCATTTACAAATTTTGTAACTCCTCGAGAAATATACAAAATTAATCTAACTGATATGTCACAAGAACTTTTTTGGAAAGAAGATCTTAAAGGACACGATTCAACTTTATTTACATCTGACTTCAAATTCTTTCCATCCAAAGATGGAACACAAATACCCATCCATCTTAGTTACAAAAAGTCCTTAAAAATAGACAGTAATACTCCAATACTTTTATATGGATATGGTGGCTTTAATATCTCAAGACTACCTGGCTTTAGTAAAAGCTACCTCACGTGGATGAACCAAGGGGGAATAGTTGCTGTAGTTAATCTAAGAGGTGGCGGTGAATATGGTGATAACTGGCATGATGCAGGCAGGCTTTTTAATAAACAAAATGTTTTTGATGACTTTGCATATTCTGCTAAATTTTTACACGCACAAGAAATTGGTTCTCCGTCATCAACCGCTATTCAAGGTGGCTCTAATGGAGGTTTACTAGTGGCTGCGACCATGTTGCAAAATCCTAATTTATTTAAAGTCGCAATTCCACAAGTTGGCGTCTTGGACATGCTTAGATTTCATAAATTTACTATAGGCTGGGCCTGGGAAAGTGACTATGGCTCTCCAGATAAGAAAGATGAGTTTGAAAACTTATTAGCCTATTCGCCTCTGCATAATATTGTTGAAGGTGAGTGCTATCCAACTACTCTGATTACCACAGCCAAAAGAGATGATAGAGTAGTACCCTCTCATTCATTCAAGTTTGCAGCAAAGCTTCAAGAGTCCCAGGGGTGTGATAATCCAATATTAATTAGAATTGAAGGAAGAGCTGGTCATGGAGCCGGAACACCTAAAAATAAAATTATTAACCAGGTTGCTGAGGTTTATGGATACGCTCTATCAGTTATAGATAAGGGTTAGTTTTTTTGGATATCTAATAACTCAATATCAAAAATAAGAATTGAGTTTGAAGGTATCCCAGGCCGGCCCTCATCGCCATAGGCCATACTTGGATCGATATAAACTCTCCATTCATCACCTTTCTTCATCATAGAGATTATTTTTTGGCACCCAACTATTAGACCTGATAGTTCGACTGTTAAGGGCTCACCCATTTCAACAGAACTCCAAAAAACCGAGCCATCAGTGAGAGTGCCGTGAAAATGAGCTGTAATTGTATCCTGCAGCAATGGTGATTCAGAACTTTGATCTCCACTTTGAATAATTGAGTATTGCAAGCCTGGTTCAACAGAATAGATTCCTTCCCTTATTTCATTATCGATAAAATACTGCATATTACTAATTTGTTTAATATTAGGGCTATCCTGATTACACGCAACTATAAAAAGAAGAAGAAATATTTGGACTAATTTATTTTTCATTATGTTTTAATTTTTAAAAATTTTCTTTTGCCAACCTGATAAATAGACTCCTGACCTTTTGAAATTAGCATTTTAGGATCTTCTATTTTTACAGAGTCGATTTTGACTCCGCCTTGTTTAACAAGTCTCATCGCCTCAGATGTACTTGATGTCATCTCACAATTCTTTAAAAGGTTTACTAATGGAATGCCCTCAGCCCCAACATCAACGGACATGGAAGGAATGTCATCAGGCATTTGACCTTTTTGAAATCTTTGAAGAAAAGCTTCCTTGCATTTCGAACCATCACCTTCTGAATGGAATCTATCTACTAACTCTTCTGCTAAAAGAAACTTAATATCTCTTGGGTTGGTCCCTTCTTCCATTTTCTTCTTAAGAACTCCTATTTCTTTCTCTGAGGTAAAGCTAAGTAACTCAAACCATCTCCACATTAACTCGTCTGAAATAGACATTATTTTACCGAACATATCATTAGGCTCTTCATCTATTGCTATAAAGTTATTTAATGATTTGGACATTTTATTTGTTCCGTCCAGGCCCTCTAGAATGGGTACAGTTAAAACAACCTGAGGGTCTTGACCATAGGATCTTTGTAGCTCTCTCCCTACTAGCAAATTAAATTTTTGATCTGTTCCTCCGCATTCGACGTCAGCCTCTAGGGCTACAGAGTCATATCCTTGAACAAGGGGGTATAAAAATTCATGAATAGCTATGCTTTGATTTGCGCTATAACGTTTATTAAAATCATCACGCTCCAGCATTCTTGCAACATTATATTTTGATGCAAGACCAATCAAACCATCTGCACCAAGCTTGTTGCACCACTCAGAATTAAATTTAACTTCTGTTAATTCTTTTTTAAGAATTTTAAAAACTTGTTTCTCATATGTTTTTGCATTTGAAATTAATTCTTCTGAAGTAAGTGTTGGCCTAGTTTTATTTTTACCAGAGGGGTCTCCAATTTGACCAGTAAAATCACCAATTAGAAAAATTACTTTATGCCCAAGATCTTGAAAATGTCTTAGCTTATTTAACAATACAGTATGGCCTAAGTGAAGGTCTGGAGCTGTTGGATCAAACCCCGCCTTAATGATTAGCTGTTTTCCAGAATCTAATTTCTTTTTTAAATCAGACTCTGTGAGGATCTCGTCGGTTCCTCGTTTAATTAATTTAAGTGCATCACTCATATGACTATCATAATGTTTTTAAGTCATTAATAGAATCAGTAAGTTGATACTTGGCACTATAAGATTAAAATAACAGCTATGACATTAACAAGTAACAAGTTTTATCCTGAACAAGAAATAGTTTCAGATCTCATTAATAATTCTGATTTTTTAAATGACCCTTCGATTTCAAAAAATGCTCAAAAAATAATTGATGCTTGCAGAGAGAATAAGAGCGAGAGAACAAAACTAGATGCATTTCTAAGCGAATATGGGCTAGATAATAAAGAAGGTGTTGCTCTGATGTGTTTAGCTGAATCAATACTAAGAATTCCAGACAAAAAAACAAGGGATCTAATAATATCTGAGAAGCTATCTGAGGGTGCATGGATAGAGCATTTAAACAAAGCGGATAGTGTTTTCGTTAATGCATCAACATGGGGTCTTCTTCTTGCAGGCAAGGTAGTTTCTACACCCGATGAGTGGACCAAAAACCCAAGCGCCCTATTAAGTTCTTTAATCTCTAAATCTGGCGAGTTTCCAATTAGAAATGCTGTAGTTGGTGCCATGCATATTCTCAGTCAAGAATTTGTTATGGGCAGAGATTTTGATGACATAAAAAAAATTAAGAATATAGAAAATGAAATTTATTCATTTGACATGCTTGGAGAGGCAGCAAGAAACGCTGAACAAGCAGACACTTATTATCAGTCTTATAAAAATGCCATAGATGAAGTCGGCAAGATAAATCTGACAAAAAATACAATTAATGGTGTCTCAATAAAAATATCAGCATTATCTCCTAGGTATGAAATGAAAAAGGTAAAAGACATAAAGTCTGATCTACTTCCAAAACTTATTGAGCTTACAGAGTATGCAAAGTCTAAAGATGTAGAAATTACAATCGATGCTGAGGAGCAAGACAGGTTAGCCGTTAGTTTAGAGATTATTAAAGAAATGGCCCTTTCACCAAATATTAAAAACTGGAAAGGATTTGGTATTGCTGTTCAGGCATATGGCAAAAGAGCTATAGCTTCAATAGATTGGTTAGAAGAGCTACTAGAAAACAGAGCACCCATGCATGTTCGGCTCGTAAAAGGAGCATATTGGGATTATGAAATTAAGCATGCTCAAATCTATGGCTATGATGGTTATCCTGTCTATACAAAAAAATCTGTTACAGACTTAGCTTATTTAGCCTGTGCAAAAAGAATTTTTAATGTGGAAAAGATTTACCCTAAATTTGCTACACATAATGCACATACCATTTCTGCAATCCATCATCTTGGCTCAAATAAGGATTATGAATTTCAAAGACTATTTGGAATGGGAGAGCTGCTTTATAAGTCCGCAAACAAAATCTTAAATACTGAAAAAAATACCTCAATTTATGCGCCAATTGGCAAATATAAAGACTTGCTACCCTATCTTGTAAGAAGGCTATTAGAAAATGGAGCAAACAGCTCATTTATTAATAGGTTACTTGATCCTGAAACAGATTCTGCTTGGCTTGCCAGAGGGCCCCATTTAAAAATTGAGGATGAAAAAAAAGAGATACCAATGCCAAGAAATATATTTAATGACAGACCAAACTCTAAAGGATTTGATTTAAGTGAAAGGGTAAATTTAGAAATGCTTGAAGAGGAGCTTGGAAAGTTTGATTCAAAAGAAATAAAGGCTTCATCAATTTATAAGGCAAAGGGTTATAAGAAAACTAATACTCATGACATAACATCACTTGCAGATGGAAGAAATATTGGTACAGCCTCTTATGATGATTTAGATAACATAAAGAGCAGCCTTGAAGAACAAAATATTAGTGAATGGTCTTTGATGCATGTTGAAAAAAGAGCATCCATTTTAGAAAAAATTGCAGACGACATTGAAGCAAACCCTTCTGAGCTAATTTATTACCTTATGAATGAGGCCGGAAAAACAGTACAAAATACTATTGATGAAATTAGAGAAGCTATAGATTTTCTCAGATACTATGCAAAACAAGCTGTTGGCCTCCAAAAAGAAGACCATATTCTTGAGGGTCCCACCGGTGAGATCAATGCTCTATCTTACTCACCAAAAGGCCATATTTTATGTATTAGTCCATGGAACTTTCCTGTTGCAATACTTATAGGGCAAATAAGTGCAGCCCTTGCATGTGGAAATAAAGTAACAGTTAAGCCCTCAGAACATACTTCAATTCTTGGCTACATCATTGTGAACAAATTTCATGAGATTGGGGTTCCAAAAGATGCTTTAAATTTAATCCTAGGAGACGGCATTCATGGTGACATGCTTTCAAAGGTTAATAACATCAAAGGGGTTGCATTCACTGGATCTTTGAAAACAGCAAAAAAAATTCAAAGCAACCTTGCAAGTAACCATGAATCAATTATTCCTTTGATTGCAGAGACAGGAGGCATAAATTCAATGATTGTTGATTCAAGCGCACTTCTCGAGCAAGCAACCGATGATATTATTCGTTCAGCATTTGATAGCTCTGGACAGCGATGCTCTGCCCTGAGAGTTCTATGTGTACAAGACGAAATATATGACGATCTTTTATCAATGATTAAGGGTGGTATGAAAGAACTAAAAATTGGAAACCCTCAAAATCTTGACACAGATATCGGCCCAATAATTAGCAAGACATCTCTTGATAGTCTCAATGCTTACGTGGAAGGTTTTGAAGATAATAATTATTCTATTTTTAGGTCTGCTGATGATGTGGATGAAAATTTTGTAGCTCCAACAATAATTGAGATTGATAATATTTCTGATCTAAAAGACGAGCAATTTGGACCAATACTTCATATCGTTAGATTTAAATCAAATGAAATCGATGCACTAATTGAAAATATTAATGATAGTGGCTTCGGCCTTACAATGGGTATTCATACTAGAGTAGAAAAAAGGGCCGACATATTTAGTGACAAGTGTAATGTCGGGAATATTTACATAAATAGAGATATGGTGGGAGCTGTTGTTGGTTCTCAGCCTTTTGGTGGACAAAATCTATCCGGCAGTGGCTATAAGGCTGGTGGGCCTAATTACCTTCTGCAATTTCTTAACGAAAAGGTTGTCTCAAAGAACTCGGTAGCATTTGGTGGCAACACTGAACTCTTAAATATTCAAGAGGACTAATGATAGGTTTTAAAAAGGTTCCAAAAAGAGCGGTACTTGTTTCTTTTGCTGTTTCTATTGTCTTAATATTAATGCTTTATGTTGATATAGAAACATATGAATCTTTGCCAGTTGAAGAAATTGAGTTTACTGAAAAATTCTCTACACCTCTCGAGCAAACGAAAACATATCAGATGCATGAGGTGCAAGATGGAGAAAATCTTTCAATAATTTTTGAAAATTTTTCAGTGCCTTTGAATACTGCTTATAAAATTTTTAGATTAGACTCCAAAAATATTATTGCTAACATTAAACCAGGGGAAAAAATGCTCTTTGAATATTCTGGCGAGGAGCTAAGCGGAATTGAGATCATGAAAGATCAAATAAATTCTATTTCAATTAGCCTTACTCCAGAAATAGTATTTAAGAATATAAGCAAAAGTATTGAGTTAATTGAATCTTACAATAGCGGGATTATTCAATCCTCATTTTATGAGGCAGCTCTAGATGCAAATATTCCCGAAAGTGTAATTATGGACTTTGCTTATATCTTTGGCTGGGATGTAGACTTCGTTTTTGATATTAGAGAGGGTGACGAATTTCATGTAATTTATGAAACTCCTTATAGTGATGGAGAGAAAGTAAAAAATGGCGATATCGTAATTGCTAAGTTTATTAATAATGGTAATACCTATTTTGCAAATAGGTTTTTCACTGAAGCCAGTAAAAAACAGTACTTTGATGAAAATGGAAATAATATGCAAAAGGCCTTTTTAAGAGCCCCTTTAGATTTTGCATATATTAGTTCTCATTTTAATCCAAACAGAATGCATCCTGTTCTTCATACAATAAGAGCTCATAATGGAGTCGATTATGCAGCCAAAAGAGGATCGCCGGTGAGAACTACAGGCGATGGGATTGTTTCTTTTTCTGGTCAAAGGAATGGGTGTGGTAATGAGATAGTTATAAATCATACAAATGAGTATTCGACTAGATATTGTCATTTAGAAAAATTTAGTAAGGATATGAGAAAAGGCAAAAAAGTTTCTCAGGGCGATACTATTGGTTTCGTTGGGAGCTCAGGACTGGCAACAGGGCCTCATTTACATTATGAGTTTAAGATAGGTAATAAAAGAATAGATCCTATAAAAGTGAAATTGCCATCAGCTGAACCAGTACCAAAAAATTTAAGGGTAAGTTTTGATACACTATTAAAGAATAATAAATTATCCATGGAGGAGTTCAATAAGCTTTCTCCAAGTAGTAATGAGTAAAAAGATCTATATTGGAGCAATGACAGGAACTAGTCATGACGCTATTGATATTTCTTTTCTTAGCATTGGTACAACAATAAATCTTGAGTATTTCCATTCAATTAAATTCCCAAAATCTCTAAGATTAAAAATAAAAAAACTTATTGAAAATAACGAAAGCTCGTTGTCAGATTTAGGTACTATTAATAAAGAGATAGGGTTCTTATTTTCAAAATCCATTAATCAAGCGATTGAATTGAGTAAAATTAAGAAATCATCTATAGAGTGTGTTGCCATTTCTGGGCAAACCATTAGGCATGAAATTAATAAGAGATTTCCATTTTCTATGCAAATTGGTGATCCGAATATTGTTGCAAAAGAGACAGGTCTTATGGTGGTAAGTGATTTTAGAAATATGCATATTGCGCTAGGCGGCGAAGGCGCCCCTCTTGTTCCAGAATTCCATAATCAATTATTTTATAAAGCTAAAAACCCACGAATTATTTTAAATATCGGAGGCATTTCAAATTACTCATTTGTAAAAAATAGAAATGGCGTATGGGGAACTGATGTGGGCCCTGGTAATGCAATTTTAGATGCATATTGTAGTGACTTTCTTAAGATTCCTTTTGATAAAAATGGCGCGATTGCAGCCAAGGGGAAAGTAGATCACATTGAATTAAAAACATTGTTTCAAAATAATTTTTTTAAAAGAAAATGCCCAAAATCAACAGGCAAAGAGCTTTTTAATATAAAAATGTTGTCCAAGAAATTTTTAAAAAAGAAAGCTGAAGATATTCTATGTACCTTGGTTGAATTTTCAGCAAAATCTATAATAAATTCAATCCATAAAAATGGTCATAATGATTGTGACATTATCATTTGTGGCGGTGGTGCCCATAACAAATATCTGGTAAAAAGAATTTCTGAAATGGCTAGTAGTAATGTCGTCCTCTCAAGTGACTTAGGCCATGATGTTTTTGCTATTGAGTCCATGGCATTTGCCTGGATGGGATATAAAAGAATCAATAATGAGGCTCTGATAGTTCAGACATCAAGCAAGAATATAAAAGGACTTTTGGGTTCAATTACAAAATCTAGACTGTAAATGACTCTCCGCACCCGCATGTAGTTTTGGCATTTGGGTTTTTGATAACAAATTTAGCTCCTGAAAGATCCTCAACAAAATCTAGCGTTGATCCATAAAGATAGGGGTACGACATAGAATCAACTAAGAGTGAAAACTCTTTAAAGTCTATAACATCATCATCGAATGCCTCGTCCTTATCGAACTTAAAACCATATTGAAACCCCGAGCAACCTCCCCCAGTTACAAAAACTCGAAATTTAGAACTATCACTGGTTTCTAAAACGCTCATGATTCGCGCTGAAGCGGAATCAGTTAACTCTATTGATCTTTTATATGTATCTTCCATTGCTATTTTATTCTCTTAACCTTAATTCTTGAATTTGTTTATGTATTGTCAATTGATAAACCACTCCATCCTTGCTTTTACTAATTTAATATTTGAATCTTTTTTAAATATACTATATTTGTTGTTCGTCATGAAATTTATTGGCTAACAATATAAAATATATTTATGAAATCAACTTTAATAATCTACTCTACTACTGATGGGCAAACTCTAGAAATTTGTAATAAGATTTTCTCTAAATTAAATGTTTCTGAATCTTCTCAAGTAATTCATATTTCAAAAGCAGAAGGTCTAGATTTAAATCAATTTGATAAAATCATTATTGGTGCGAGTATAAGATATGGCAAACATAAACCAGAACTGTATGAATTTATTAAAAAAAATGTTGCCTGCCTTGAAGCAAAAGAAAATGCCTTCTTCTCAGTGAATGTAGTTGCAAGAAAGCCTGAAAAAAATATGCCTGAAACAAATCCATATATGCAAAAATTTTTAGAATTATCTCCTTGGATTCCAAAGAAATTAGCAGTTTTTGCAGGCAAAATAGATTATCCAAAATATAAATTTGTAGATAAACATATGATTAGACTGATCATGTGGATTACCAAAGGCCCCACAGACATTAAAAATACTTACGAGTTCACTGATTGGAATCATGTGGATGAATTTTCAAAACAATTAAATACATAATAAGAATTAAATTGATATCATATCGAAATTAAAAATTAAGAAGAATTAGCTTTGACACATAATAAAATTGATAAATCTATAGCCTTGTTTAAAGAGGCCAAAACTCTTATGCCTGGAGGAGTAAATTCCCCAGTAAGGGCATTCAAAAACATCAATGGCAATCCTATATTTTTTGAAAGAGCATCTGGTGCATACCTTTATGATGCTGACGATAATGAATATATTGATTACATTGGGTCTTGGGGTCCGATGATAATGGGTCATTCACACCCAGACATAGTAAGTGCAATCAAAAATCAAGTTGAGCTTGGGACTAGTTATGGCGCCCCGACAAGCCTTGAATCTGATGTAGCCAGACTAATTAGAAAATGCATTCCTTCGATTGAAAAAATAAGAATGGTTAATTCAGGCACTGAAGCAACCATGACAACAATTAGATTGGCTAGAGGCTTTACAGGAAGGAATAAAATTATTAAATTTGATGGCTGCTATCACGGCCATGTCGACTCTCTTCTAATTAAAGCGGGTTCTGGAGTTGCTACTTTTGGCTTACCTGACTCTCCAGGGGTTCCTGCAGATTTGGCAAAATATACATTTAGTTGCGAATACAACAATAAAGAACAGTTTTTAGAAATATTTAATGAGATAAAAGATGACTTAGCGGCCGTAATAGTCGAACCAATAGCTGGGAATATGGGTTTTGTTCCAGGGCATGAAGATTTCTTAAAGTTATTGAGGGAAACCACCTCAGCCAATGATTGTGTTTTAATATTTGATGAGGTCATGAGCGGCTTTAGAGTTTCGCTAGGCGGAGCTCAAGAAATTTATAATATTACTCCAGACTTAACCGCTTTAGGAAAAGTAATAGGTGGTGGTCTTCCTGTTGGAGCTTTTGGAGGCAAAGAAGAAATCATGAACTATCTTGCCCCTTCTGGTCCTGTCTACCAGGCAGGAACTTTGTCTGGTAATCCACTGGCTATGGCTGGAGGGACTGCTTTGTTGCAATTGTTGATTAAAGAAAATCCATTTAAAGACTTAGAAAGAAATGCATCTATGCTTTTAAATGGGATGAAAACCTTAATGATTGAGTCCGGTATTCCGTTTTCTGTAAACAAGATTGGTGGAATGTTCGGATTCTTTTTTTCAGAAGAGCTCCCAAATAACATTAATGATGTTGCAAAAACTGATGATGTACTATTTTCAAATTTTTTAAATTCATGTATTAGAAGTGGAATATACTTTGCACCCTCTAAATATGAAGCAGGCTTCATTTCAGCAATGCATAAGGATGAAGAAATTAATAGAACGCTAGAAACAGTAAAACAAATAATACAAAAAGGAATAACAAATGAAATATGATATCAGCGCCCTTGGAAATGCTTTAGTAGATACTCAA
Source organism: gamma proteobacterium SCGC AAA076-P13 (assembly GCA_000384935.1). GTDB lineage: Bacteria > Pseudomonadota > Gammaproteobacteria > Magnimaribacterales > D2472 > SCGC-AAA076-P13. Next base: position 174,132 of record ARRA01000003.1, read on the forward strand.
TATAAAGTCAGCCATGAATTCTTATCAAGCGTAGGTCTTGTAGCTGACTCTATGACTCTTTCATCCTCTGAAGAACAGGCACCTATAATTAGCAAGCTTATCGAAATGGGAGCCGAATCAATTTCTGATTGTGGTGGCTCTGCAACCAATTCTCTTGTTGCTGCAGCAAATTATGGTTCGAATTGCCATCATGTATGCAGAGTTTCTGATGATGAAGATGGAAGAAATTATCTTGATAGCCTCAGGTCAGCTGGAGTCAAACATATTGGTGTCAGCTCTGAAAATACAGATCAACCAACTGGGAAATGCTTAATTTTAGTTACTCCTGACGCTAAGAGAACTATGAGCAGCATGCTTGGAGTGAGTGCGTATCTTGGTAAATCAGATATAGATTTTGATGTTGTAGAAAATTCAAAAATTTTTTATATAGAAGGTTACATGGTAACAAGTGACGATAACTTTAGTGCTGTTATTTCAGTCTTAGAGCACCTTAAAGATAAGGATGTAAAGAAAGCCTTGTCTCTTTCTGATGCAGGTATTGTGCATGGCTTTAAAGAAAAATTTGATTTAATAGAGTCATATGGAATAGATATGATCTTCTGTAATGATGATGAAGCAATTGCTTTTTCTGGTAAAGAAAACCTTGATGATGCTGTTAACTTTTACAAAGAAAAGCCCTATATGACTGCTATTACAAAAGGCGCCGAGGGAAGTGTTGTTATAGATAAAGGGGTTGAGAAGCATGCGCAAGCAGAAGAAATAACTCCAATAGACACCAATGGAGCAGGTGATATGTTTGCCGGATCGTTTATGCATGCCTACCTGCAAGGAAATAATATTGAAGCATGTGCTAAGTTTGCAAACTATGCATCTTCCAAGGTTGTTGAGACATTTGGGCCAAGACTTAGCTCGGATGGGTACTTGAAAGTATTAAATAAATTAAAAAATGACTAGCTAATTTTGTCAGTATCTGATATTTTCACCACCCTAAAATTCTAAAAAATCTTACATGGTCGAAAAAAAATCTAAGACAGTAAAAAAAGCTCCAGTTAAAAAAACTGTTGCCAAAAAAGCTCCAGTTAAAAAAACTGTTGCCAAAAAAGCTCCAGTTAAAAAAGTTGCAGTCAAGAAGTCTTCAAAAGCAACAATAGCTAATAATAAATCCAAAATTGCACCTTACAAATCTAAGAAAGGTGAAAAATATATGAGCGCAGCAATGAAGAAACATTTTGTTGCCGTTCTTCTTCTTTGGAAGGAACATCTTAAGGATGAAATGCAAAAAACTTTTGATCATCTTAGAGCTAAAGGTGAAACCTATGCAGACCCAGTAGACAGGGCTTCTCAAGAGGAAGAGTTTGCTTTTGAATTAAGAACCAGAGATAGAGAGAGAAAACTTATCAGCAAAATAGGTCTATCTATAGAACAAATTAAGCAAGATGATTATGGTTGGTGCGAATCCTGTGGAGATGAAATTGGAATTAAGAGGCTTGAAGCTAGACCAACTGCAACCCATTGCATTCACTGCAAAACACTTGACGAAATTAAAGAAAAGCAGCTAAATGGCTAATGCCTTTAAATCATAAAAAATTCATAATTAGATTTGATAGATAATAATAAGATAAGTAAATTTGCTATATCTGTCGTCCAAGACCTTCAAAAAAATAATTTTCAGGCCTATCTGGTTGGTGGGTGCGTTCGCGATGCACTAACGGGACTAGAGCCAAAAGATTTCGATATAGCCACTAATGCCACGCCTGAGCAGATCAGGAAAACATTTAAAGCTTCAAGAATAATTGGCAAAAGATTTAAATTGGTTCATGTTTTTAATAGGAGTGAATTGCTTGAAGTAGCAACTTTTAGATCAGGGAGTGATCAAGAAGATGGTGAAAATATTGTTACTGATTCAACAGGAAAGATTCTTAGAGATAATAATTGGGGCACTCTTGAACAAGACTGTCATAGAAGAGATTTTACTGTGAATGCCCTTTACTACTGTCCTGTTACAAAAAAAATAGAAGATCATAACGATGGGCTTAAACATATACACAAGAAGGTTATTGTATCTATTGGAGATCCCCAAAGACGATTCGAAGAAGATCCGGTGAGAAGCTTAAGAGCTATAAGATTTAGTAACAAACTTAATTTTAAGATAGATAATCTGGTTAAGGATGCCATCTATGATAAAGGCCATCTTTTATCAGGCATCTCAAACGCTAGATTGTTTGATGAGTTCTGCAAAATATTTTTGAATGGAATGGGTGAAAAGAATTTTGAAAAACTCTGCTCATTTCATTTAAATAAATATCTTATCCTTTCTGATCCAAACAGAAATGACTTTGCCAGCAATGTTATGACACATGCTCTAAGAAATACTGATGATAGGGTTAAAAACCAACAGTCAATTACACCAGGCTTCCTTATGGCTGCATTGTTATGGCCCTCTTTATTGAAGAAGTGTTCTAAGAATGGGGAAATTAATGTGAGAAAATTTTTCCGATCTATGGATGGTGTACTTCGCGAACAACAAAAAATTACAGCAATACCAAGAAAATTTTCAAGCTATATTAAGGATATTTGGGTACTTCAATTAAAACTTCATAGCAGAATTGGTAGCCAGCCATATAAAACTCTTCGACATCCAAGGTTTAGAGCTGCATATGATTTTCTCCTTGTAAGAGAGAGAGCTTCTGGAGATAAGAGTGGTATTGGGAAGTGGTGGACTGATTTCCAAAAAAATGATGACTCATTGAGAGGAACCATTATTGCTGAGATGAATGAAAAAAGTGATGAAGAATCTGCAAAAATATTTGGCTTCTATAACGAGTTGAGATAATCTAGGATAAAAACTATACGTTACAAATGAACCCAGCTATTAAAGAAGTCCCACTTCCAAAATATATCGCAATTGAAGGACCGATAGGTGTTGGGAAAACTACTTTAGCAAATAAGATAGCCGAAACATTTAATTATGATTCTTTTTTAGAACAACCGGCAGAGAATCCTTTCTTAAAGAATTTTTATAAAAACCCAAGCCAATCAGCTCTAGCTACTCAGCTTTTCTTCTTGTTTCAAAGAATGCAGCAAATTCAAGACCTTAAACAAAGAAGCCTTTTTGAAACAGTGAGGGTTGCTGATTTTTTAATAGAAAAGGATAGATTATTCGCTGAGGTTACTCTTTCTAACGAGGAAATGGATTTATATGACAAAGTATATGACCATCTAACCTTGGACGCGCCAACACCTGACCTGGTCATCTATCTTCAGGCACCTATTGATGTGTTAAAAGACAGGATTACTAAGAGAGGAAATATTAACGAACAATATCTAACTCTTGACTACTTGGAAAGACTGAATGATGCATACTCAAGGTTTTTCTTAGACTATAGTTCTGCACCTTTATTAATAATTAATGCTGCAGATATTAATTTAGAAACCAATGATAGCGATTATGAATCGCTCATTACAAAAATAATGTCCAATCCCAAAGGAAAGAATTTCATTAATCCCCAACCTTCAATTATTTAAGAATGTCTCAAAAGCTTTATAGCCCAAAACATTCAAGCAATCCTTACATAAAAGACTTTGATGAATACAAAGAACTTTACAAGCAATCCATAGAAGATCCTTCTAAATTTTTTAAAAATCTAGCAAACGAAAACATAAGCTGGATGGAAGACTTCAAAACAACATTCAATAATCAATTTAATAATGCGAAGTGGTTTGAGGGTGGTAAAACAAATATTAGCTTAAACTGCATCGATAGGCATTTAGAAAATGATCCAAACAAAATAGCATTAATATGGGAAGGGGATGACCCTGCTGATTCTAAAGAATTGACCTACAAAGAGCTCCATGACGAAGTATGTAAGTTCGCTAATGTTTTAAAAGACCTGGGTGTTGAAAAGGGCTCGAGAGTTTGTATTTATATGCCTATGATCGTTGAGACTGCGTTCGCAATGCTTGCTTGCACGCGAATAGGTGCCGTGCACTCTGTTGTCTTTGGTGGCTTTTCTCCAGAATCACTCAAAGATAGAATTCTTGATGCTGATTGTAAAATTGTTATAACTGCTGATGAGGGTTTAAGAGGCGGCAAAAAAGTGCCACTTAAATCTAATGTAGATGAGGCTCTTCTGGGCTGTCCAGATGTTAAAAATACACTGGTTATAAAAAGAACTGGTGGCGAAATTAATTGGGATGATGAAAAAGATGTTTGGTATGAAGATCTTGTTAAAGATGTTTCTAATAAGTGTGCTCCAGAGCCTATGGATTCGGAAGATCCTCTTTTCATTCTCTATACATCAGGCTCTACAGGCAAGCCAAAGGGTGTTCTTCATACTACTGCAGGTTACCTATTAGGCGCTCATATTAGTTTCAAATACCTTTTTGGAATAAGGCCAGAGGACAAATACTGGTGTACTGCAGATGTGGGATGGATAACAGGACATACTTATATCTTGTACGGACCTCTTTCAAATGGAGCAACAACACTTATGTTTGAAGGAGTGCCCACCTACCCTTCGGCATCAAGGTGTTGGGAGATATGCGATAAGCATGACATTAGTATTTTTTATACAGCTCCAACTGCCATTAGAGCTCTAATGGCCCAAGGCGATGATCCTGTTAAAAAGACAAAAAGAGATAGCCTAAGAATTTTAGGTACAGTTGGAGAGCCAATTAATCCAGAGGCGTGGGATTGGTACTACAGTGTTGTCGGTAAATCTAATTGCGAGGTTATTGATACTTGGTGGCAAACCGAAACTGGTTCTGTACTTATCTCTCCAATAGCGGGTATTACTCCAACAAAACCTGGGTCAGCAACTCTGCCCTTCTTCGGGGTTAAGCCAGCTCTCTATGACGAACATGGAAATACGCTAGAAGGCTCTAATGCAGGTAATTTAGTTATTGAGCAATCTTGGCCTAGTCAAATTAGAAGTATTTATGGTGATCACCAAAGAATGATCGACACCTATTTTGGTATGTATAAAGATATTTACTTTACTGGTGATGGAGCCAGGCGAGACGAGGATGGATACTTCTGGATAACCGGAAGAGTTGATGATGTTCTTAATGTTTCTGGCCACAGACTAGGAACGGCTGAAATTGAAAGTGCTCTTGTGCTCCACCCTAAAATTGCTGAAGCAGCTGTTGTTGGTTTTGACCATCCAATTAAGGGGCAAGGAATATATGCTTTTGTTACTTTAATGATAAATGAATTATTTGATGACAACTTTAGTTATGAATTGAAACAATTTGTTGCTAAAGAAATTGGAGCTATTGCAAAGCCAGATTTAATTCAAAATGCTCCAGGCTTGCCTAAAACAAGATCAGGAAAAATTATGCGCAGAATTCTTAGAAAGATTGCTGAGAATGATCTATCTAATTTAGGAGACACGACAACCCTTGCCGATCCTTCGGTTGTTGAGTCTCTTATAGAAAACAAACAAAGTTTGTGAAAAGACTCTTAGCGCCATTTATTCTATTTGGAATTATTGGTTGCTCAATATCACCAAAAGAACTTGATAAGTTATATTCTAATGATGATTACTACTCATCAGTTGCTACTATTAAATGCATGCAAATGGGCCCTCCCCAAAGACCCTTTCCCATTAATGATAAAGGAGAGACCCGTGAAGCATATGATCAAGATGACTGTGTTGAGGATACTATTTCAAAAAATGTAAGGGAGCTAACTTTTGATCTTGGAGTCTCCCCTATCGACCTTAAAATTGAAAAAGATGTAAAAAAGATACCTGATAATAACGAAGATTCAATTGATGATATTGATATAGAAGCTATTGAGGAGAAAGTCTTACATAAAAATAAAAAGGATTAAACTATTTCAAATAGATCTTTATCTAATTTAACTTTCTTTTCATCTATAAGCTTTAATAAATGTGCTTCTAGACTATATTTAGCTATAGGATGGAGCATCTCTGACACATCATCATAAACAAGCTCAGTTAGTTTATCTAACGATGAGATTCCTGCCTCTCCTAGCTTTCTAAGAGCTTTTCTTTCTCTTGTTAGTCTGTGCCTAATGATTGATTGAATGGCTTTCTCAGGCTCGTGAATATAATTTCCATGCCCAGGCGCAAAACAATCAATATCAAAATCTAGTAACTTTTCTAATGAATTGATATAGCTTTTCATATTGCCGTCTGGTGGTCCAATAACAACCGTAGACCCGTCCATAATGTGATCGCCTGTTAGAAGGCATTTCGTATCTTTTATTAAAAAGCATAAATGATTAGATGCATGCCCAGGAGTATGTATTACTTCTAACGTATATTCGTCTGTCTCAATAATATCTTTATCATTTAAAACAATATCTGGGATAAATGTTTCATCCTCCCATAAGGATTCACCATCTACTAGCCTTCCGTACATTGGAACATTAAGAGTTTTTGATAGAGGCAATGCAGCTGGGGAATGATCTGTATGGGTATGAGTAACAAAGATTCTTTTTATTTTCCCATCCCCTGCTTTGATAATTTCATCTAGATGCTCAGATATATTTGGACCAGGGTCGACAAGGGTTATATCATCTTTGCCAATCAAATAAGTATTAGTCCCGCCCCCAGTAAAAACACCTGGATTTGGAGCTGTTATTTTAGTAATTAAGTCCATATTATTTAATGATCCTCATATCCCTTATCTCCAGGCAATAGACCCCTCCACTCACCATCTTCTTTAAAAAACTTTGGCAGGATTGGTGGGATATCCTCATTTGAGAGATTCCTCTGATTTTCTAAAAGCTTAGAACCTGAATCAAATTGTGCACATTGTTCTAAATTTTTTATTGTAGGCATAATCATAGGCATCTCACCTGAACGAGATTTTTTAAGCGCTTCTTTTGGAGAAATCCAAACACTGTCTATGAGCTCACTACCATCATGTTCTCCGGTCTGATGTTTGGGGAGGTGGGCAATAAAAAAACGTGTATCAAATCTCCTAGTTTCTATTTCAGGAGTTATCCAATGCGAAAAAGGAGCTATTTGTTGAGGCATTAAAATTAAATTTTCTTCTAAACAAATTTTATATAAATCAATTTCATTATTTAACAACATCTCTCTATATTTTTGATATTTATGTTTATCGACTCCATCTAGATCAAGATCTTCCCCACTCTTTTTTTTAGCAAGTAAAATTCCAACCTCCTCAAAGCATTCTCTAATGCATGCAACCCAATATGCTAGACCTCCAGAATCTAATCCAAGATTTATGGAGGCCTCTTTATCAGTCACGCCCTCACAAAAATCTTCTATCTTATTATTGAAATCACCTTCGTCAATCTTGCCGCCCGGGAAAACAAAAAGGTCTCCGAAGGGAGGCCTACTAGATCTTTTTACCATCAAAACTTCCATCCCATCAGGAGAATCCTTTAGGACTAAAACAGTTGCTGCTGGCGTTAAATTAAGTTTATTCATATTTTTATTTTTTATAGCTTAGAATACTGTTTATGGAAATAACTAACAATCTAAATCAAGACATTATTCATGCCCCACAGTGGTTCAAAGATGCCATTGAGGACAAGCCTAGCTCAGAGATTATCAAGAATCCTCATGGGGATATATCCTATTCTAGCTGGAACTCCAAAGATGAAAGCAAAGATTTAATAATTCTTATTCACGGAACAGGTGCTCATAAAAAATGGTGGGATCCTATTGCGCCCCACTTTAGAGACTGCGCAAATATAGTTGCAATAGATCTTCCTGGCATGGGTGACTCTTCTTTTAGAGATTCATATGGCATTAAAGATTTTGGAGAATGTATTGTCTCTGTAATTGAAAAGGAAAAGGATAAAAAAAATATTTCAAATATTTTTATTGTTGGACACTCCCTCGGCGGACATGTTGCTGGTTACGTTGCATCTGAAAGAAAGGATCTAATAAATAATATTATTATTATTGATACATTTATAAGACCACCGGATTATGACCCGAATCAACACTCTTCTCCTCTCAGAATGATCAAGCACTATCAAGACAAGACAGATATTATTAAAAGGTTTAGGTTAATGCCTAAGCAAGATTGTACGAATGATTGGTATTTACGATATATTGCTGAGTACTCAGTAAAAAATATTGAGGCTGGGTGGAGATGGAAATTTGATGATGTCATGTTTAGCAGTCTTGAAAGGTTATTCGGTTACACATTTTCATTTGGCTGCCCTGCTTTGTTCATCCACGGTGAAGACAGCTTATTAACCTCCGGAAGTATCCTGGACAATATTAAAAATACATATGGTGACATTATGACTTTTGAGGGGGTTCCTGGAGCTGCTCACCATGTTCCATTGGACAAGCCCTTAGAACTTGTTAGTATTATTAAGGAGCATTTATATAAAAACTAACTTATGAATTACTACTTAGCATTCTTTTTCTTGGCCTGTGGTTTACTAGTTCTTATAAAGCCTCTTTATACATATCTCTTTTCGAAATTTGTTGGATCGAAAGTCAAAATCTCAGGCTATTTAGCTTTATTCTTTGGGATAATTCTTTTTTTAACTGGTCTTCTTCAGCCGGAATGGTCTGACAGGCTATGGTCAGTAATTTTTGTTGTTATGGGGGCTCTATCTTTTTTAAAAGGGGTTTGGCTGATCGCACTTCCAAATCATGCTTCAAAGATTTTAGAAATTTTTATAAAGCACTATTATAAGATTACCGTCCCGGTTTCTATTCTTTATTTATTTATTTCTGTAACTGTCGTATCTACTGACTATATAGGCCCCCAAAAGGATATTAGTAAGTGTGAATCCGATGACCGTATCAAGGTTATTTGTGGTTTCTCAAACCCAGAAGATATTGTGATTACGCCTGATAATAAATTCTTCTTTATTTCTGAATTTGGAGGGATCGGTCCATATGCAGAACATACCCCTGGTTACTTTGCCTTAATGGATTTAAATACCTATGAAAAAAAGGTACCAAAAATTACTTTTGGAGAAAGCTCTTGGGGTGACGCTTCATGCATAAGAGGCGAGCTAGACATATTCAATCCCCACGGAATAGATCTTGTTGAAAATGATGAAGGCTTCTATCAACTAGCTGTAATTAATCATTCGCCATTTGAGTCGATTGAAATGTTTGAAATTATAAAAAATGAATCTTCATGGGATATGATATGGCGGGGCTGTATTAGGGTCCCTGACCAATATTATTTCAATGATGTTGCCCTTAAAAAAGATGGAAGTTTTTATGCATCTCATATGTATAAAAGAGATATCAGCATGGAAGAATGGTTAATGAATTCATTATTTAAAAGTATTTCAGGGCATGTAGTACTTTGGAGTGACAATAATTTTAATAAAGTTGATGGAACAGATGGAAGTGGGCCTAATGGAATTTTGCTAGATGAGGGCTCTGGACTTCTTTATGTTAACTATAATCAAGGTGACAATTTATCTGTTTACGATATTAATCAAAATACTAAAACAGGTAGTTATTTTATTCAGAGTCCAGATAATATCTTTTTAAAAGACGGTTCGGTTTGGTTAACTTCTTTAGATTTACAGGCTAATGATTTTGGTGATTGTGCAGAAAAAACAAATTGTTCTCTACCCTTCTCCATTCATAAACTTAATCAAAAAACACTTAAGAGAGAAGATAAGTTTTCATTTTCTAGAACAGTTTTTGGCCTACCCACTATTGCAGTGCCTCATGACGAAAAAATTTTTATGGGATCATTCCATTCCGATAGGATTGGTTATTTCGCTGAAGAATGAATTTTTAGCATTCAACATAATTTAGCTTAAGTAATTTCATGTCTATATTGCAAAGTTTTACCTTTCAAGAATTAAAAAATCTTCTGCCCAATAGAGCAAAGGATAGCCATAAAGGTAATTTTGGAAAAGTTTTGATATGCGCTGGCTCCCCAGGCATGGGTGGCGCCGGAATACTTGCATCTGAGGCAAGTTTATTTTGTGGCTCTGGACTAGTAACTCTCGTCACAGACACGTCTAATGTAAGCCCATCTTTATTAAGAAACCCTGAGGTAATGGCAATTGGTGTTGATATGGTTGAAGGGGTCGATATAGATTTAAAAATTAAAGATCATAGCGTTATATTGTATGGACCAGGAATTACTAATACTGCTTTTGCAAAAACTATATTGGGTAAAATATTAAAGTCTGCAAATAATTCAAAAATTATATTAGATGCAGGTGCTTTGCACATCGCGGCATCATCAAAATCTTTAATCAAAAAATCCAATAAAACAATCTTGATGACGCCCCATCCAGGAGAGGCCGCTATATTACTAAACATATCTATTGAAGAAGTTCAAAGAGATAGGCTTTCTGCTGCCAAGCAAATTGCAGACACTTATGGGGCTTCTATTGTCATATTAAAAGGAATGGGAACGGTGGTCTTTGACTCAACAAATAACAAGTCTTTTATATGCGCGTGCGGCGGACCTGAACTTGCTACAGGAGGAACTGGTGACGTTCTGGCTGGTGTTTTGACTGCTCTTCTTGCCCAAGGTCTTGATATAAGAAATGCGAGCATTATTGCTGTTGCTGTTCATTCGGAGGCAGGTTTAAAATTTAAGGAAGAAATTGGTGAAATAGGCTTAAATGCCTCAAGTTTAATACCTATAATAAGACAATTAATAAATCGATGAAAAAACTTACTCTTATAAATGACGAGGCTACAAACCAACTAGGGTCAAAAATAGCTATGGAGATACTTAAATCTTCTTCGCAAGAAATTGAAATACATCTTGAGGGAGACTTAGGAGCAGGCAAAACCTTTATATCTAGATCTATTATAAAAAATTGTGGATGGAAGGATCTTGTAAAAAGTCCAACTTACACTCTCTGCGAGGAATATGATTTTAATAATTTAATGTTTTTGCATATTGATCTTTATAGAACTAACGAAGCAGAAGATATTGATATATTTGATCTAAGTAGAAAAATAAACTCTAAGAAAGTAGTGCTAATTGAGTGGCCTGAAAGGCTTCAACATGAAAGAAGTTTTGATCTAAAAATAATTTTCAGCCATCTTCCTGAAGGAAGAGAGGTTTCTTTAATTTCTGGCGACAATGGCTTTAAAGAATGGTTAAAAACTTATGAATAGATTGGCAATCCTTGGTTTTCTATCTTTTTTTATCAGCGGAAATGATGTTTTCTTCGATGAAATACAAGACATGGGTAACAATGAAATTAGTATTAACTTTAATCTAGATAAAGTTTCATTGGTAAGGTCTTATTCTTTAGAAAATCCCTCTAGAATTGTCATGGAAATTAATCAATCGAGCCTTCCGACCGAGATAAATGTTCCATACAACTATCCAATCAAAAAAGTAAGAGCATCTCAGGATGGAAGTCTTACCAGAATCGTTGTTGATTTATATGAATCAGTCCATTGGCAAAACCCAACTCAGACTATAAATACAGAAAATATAAAATTAAAGCTTAAGGTGAAAAGAAATAAAAACCTCAATAAAAGTATTAGAGATATTGTTGTTGCTATAGATGCGGGTCACGGTGGTAAATACCCTGGTGCGGTTGGCCCAAATAATATTTTAGAAAAAGATGTGACGTTACTTATTGCAAAGGAGTTAGAAAGAACCTTAAGAGATACTTATGGGTACAGACCGGTGATGATTAGAGATGGAGATGAGACATTAGATTTAAATAATAGGTACCAGGATGCTAGGAAATATGGAGCAGATATTTTTGTTTCAATCCATGCTGATGGGTTTAGATTATCTTCCGTAAAGGGTGCTTCTGTTTTTATATGGTCAGATGAAGCTTCAAGCACTGTTGCTAGTAACTTATCTAAAAAACAAAGGCAAAGAATACAGGCTGATATAAAAAATCTAAAGCCAGTTGATTTTGATGAGGATGCGGCAAGACAAACCTATCCAGAAATATATAAGAAAAAAATTTCTGAAAGTAAAATTTTAGGAACTAAGATATTGGATCAACTTAAAAGAGACCCTTTCACAAAAATCCATAAAAAGAATGTTGAGTACGCTGATTTCAGAGTTCTTAAGTCTATTGATATACCTTCTGTATTGGTTGAGTCAGGTTTTATAACCAACCCTGAAGACGCACAAAGATTAAAGGGCAAGCCAGGGAGAAGAATGATTGCAAGATCTGTTTTCCTAGGAATACATAACTATTTTAAGGACAAACCTAAAGCAAATACCTTTATGAGTATTGATCCCGGCTTTGTGACTTACAAAATACAAAAAGGGGATGTCTTGTCAGAAATAGCGATAAGATTTGGGGTGACTGTAGAAGAAATTAATACAGAGAATAAACTAAACAATAAACCAATATACCCAGGACAATTAATTAAGATTAATATTTAGCTTAAGTCTATTGGATCAATGTCGAAAGACCACTTAACCTTATTAGATTCCGGCCATTTTTCAAACTCTGTTGTCAAAAACTTTAATACCTTATTTAAAAAAGTTTTCTTTGGTGCATGGATATAGACTTGGTGCCTATAATTTCCTTTCGACTTCGAAACTAATGAAGGCAAGGGGCCAATAACATTTATATCAGTCCTATTGGATAGAATTAAAACAGCTTTCTCTAGGAAATCTACATTACTCTTTTGAGTTGGTGATGAGCACCTAAGCAGACATAAAGTAGTAAATGGAGGTAAGTTCATTTGCTCATTGGTACTTAGGCATTGAGAAGCAAATTTCATATAATCTCCTGTCTTAATTTTATTAAGATTTATATCATCAGGATATCTTGTTTGAATAATAACTTTTGCAAGATTATTATTTCTTCCTGCTCTTCCTGAGACTTGAATAAGCAATTGAGATATTTTCTCTAATGCATTAATTTCTGGGCTTATAAGGCCATTATCAGCATTTAAAATAACGCTTAAGGTGACTTTAGGAAAATCATGTCCTTTTGCAAGCATTTGAGTTCCAACTAAAATTGCTGCGTCTGAGGAATGAATTTTTTTAACTATAGCCTCCATAGCTCCCACTTTTTTTGTTGAGTCATGATCAACTCTAATTATTGGAGTCTTTACAAAGCTGCTTTTAAGAACTTCTTCAACTCTCTCTGTTCCAGCTCCATACATATTAAAGTCATTAGACTTGCATGCCGGACAAGACAAATTAACAGAGTAGGCAGATTCACACCTATGACAAATTAATCTATTTCTTGCCTGGTGGAAGACTAAATTTGTATCACAAGATTTACAATCTGCTACCCACCCACAACTACCACACTGATAGAGTGGAGCGAATCCTCGTCTATTAATAAAAACTAGAACCTGTTCTCCTCTGTCTATGGTTGATTGCATTGCTTCAATTGTCTCTTTAGCAACTCCGCCTATTAAAGGGCTGTTATTGATATCTAAGGCTATTAATTTAGGAGGCTTGTTTCCATCAACTCGATTAGGAATATCAACTCTTATAAATTTATTTTCTTTTACAAGTTTTAAAGTTTGCAGCGAAGGGGTTGCTGACCCCAAAATAATTGGAATATCTGCAAGCTGTGCCCTTTTTATACCTAAGTCTCTAGCAGAGAATTTAAACCCTTCTGACTGCCTAAATGATTGGTCATGCTCTTCATCGATAATTATTAAACCAATCTTATCTAAAGGCACTAAAGCCGACGATCGAGTTCCTACTATTATTTTTATAGAACCAAATTTAGCTTTTAGCCAAGTCTTTAATCTCTTAGCTGCTGTTTGCTTAGAATGATATATGCCAATTTCACCATTAAATCTATTCTCAAATCGCGAGAGCAATTGGGGGGTTAAATTTATTTCTGGAACTAAAACTAATACTGACTTATTATTTTTAATAAAAGTTTCGGCAACTCTTAAGTAAACTTCTGTTTTTCCAGACCCTGTAACTCCATATAATAAAGTGGGTGAAAATCCTTTAGATTTAGAAAGCACCTTGACTGCTTTTTCTTGATCCTTGGTTAAATCGAATTTCTTATCATCTTCATTTACTGAATATTCAGAAAATTCTCTTAAAGCTTCAATTTTTTTATTATTAATTTTTCTTAATTCAGTGGGTATAAAGGTATTAAAAACCTCACCAATAGGATGATGATAGTAATCAGAAGACCACAATATAGAATCAAAAATTGGCTTGTCGAACAAAGGATATTCATCAAGTACAGCGATAATTTTTTTTATAGCTCCCGCTTTTTTTAGGAAATCTGGCTTTTGAATATTTTTTATAACCACTCCTACAATCTTCCTTTTACCAAAAGGAACTGACACGCGGGTTCCTTTTGTAATTTTAAGCTCAGAACTATAAGTAAAGCATTGCCTTAGAGGCAATGAAACAGCTATGTCATAGTAAAAAATTTTCATATTTTGATTGAAAAGAAGTTGTTTTTTGTTATAGTTCTCATCCAAATTTTGATTTTATTATGAAAAAAGATATACATCCTGAATACCGTGAAGTTTTATTCCATGACGCTAGTGCTGATAAGTTCTTTCTCATTCGTTCAACATTAGATACGACTCAAACGAAAGAATGGGAAGATGGAAAAACATACCCATACTACCCTCTTGATATATCCTCTGCTTCTCATCCTTTTTATACCGGTAAGCAAAAAATTATTGATACTGGCGGAAGAGTTCAGAAATTTGAAGAAAGATTTGGCAAGAAAAAGTAAATTTATCAATTTATACCTGAACTTCCAAAACCCTTTTCTCCCCTCTGAGTCTCATTGAACTCGTCTACAATTTCAAAATCTGCTTGAATCACTGGAACTATAATCATTTGTGCAATCCTGTCTCCAGGATTAATCTCAAAATCTGTATCTGATCTATTCCAGGCAGGAACCATTAGCTCTCCTTGATAGTCTGAATCAATCAACCCAACCAGATTACCAAGAACGATTCCATGCTTAGAACCTAAGCCTGATCTAGGTATAACCATTGCTGCAAGACCGGGATCTTCTAAGTACATTGCAAAACCAATAGGTATCAACTGAGATGTTCCTGCTTGAAGGCTGAGCTTACTATCTAGGCATGCCCTTAAATCCAATCCTGCCGAGCCCTTTGTTTCATATTGAGGTAAGGGTATCTTGGATCCCATTAGTGGGTTAATGATCTTAATTTTTATGTTTTTCAATTTTTAAAGCTCTCCTGGTTGAATAAAAGATTTTAACTTACATTTTTTTAAAGATAAGTCTTTCCATGAACTTTCAACGAGAATTTCTGCCAGGCCGCATGTTGAATACGTAATATGAGAATTTTCTGAAATAGCATCTATGTACATTTGCATTGATGGATTGTGGCCTATTATTAAAACAGAGGAAATGAATTCACTTAAACTTTGGATAAGCTTAACGATCTCACCAGGGCCAGCAAAGTAAAGCTCATCAGTATAGACTGCTTCAGCTATTGGATAATTAAGCCCATCGCTGCATATATCAAAAGTCTGCTTAGTTCTTTCTGCAGTGCTACAGAATATTTTATCTACTAAAATTGAATGAGATTTGCAGTAACATGATATTTTATTTGCTTCTTCAATGCCTTTTCTTGTTAATGGTCTATCAAAATCTTTCTGATTAGAGCTCTTCCAGTCAGATTGTGCGTGCCGTAATAAATAAATTTGTTTCACAATAGTATTGCTAAGTTCCTCAGTGTTCTATAAAATCGCGTTTCAATGAGTAAAATATGTCAAGTAACAGGTAAGATACCACAGTCAGGAAACAATGTTTCTCACGCTAAAAATAGGACTAAAAGAAAGTTTTTTCCTAATCTTCACACACACAAATTTTGGGTTGAATCTGAGAACAGGTTCGTAAATCTTAAAGTATCTGCAAAAGGTATGAGAATCATTGATAAAAAAGGCATTAGTGAAGTTCTTAAAGAACTTAGAGCTAAAGGTCAAAAAGTTTAATACAAATTTAAAACTTATTCATTCCAGAGGCATGTCTTATAAAGAATGCTTTAACAAACTTTGATTTATTTAACGAAGAAATACCTAAATTTCTGATCAGCCTTAGATATAAATTTTCTGAACCAAATAAATCCACAAAAAAGTCCATAGACTTCAACATTAAAAAGTTCATACTTTTTCTTCTAATCTCATATCTTTTTAAAACTGATTTCTCATTAAAGGCAATCCCTTTTTTATAAGAACTAATTACCTCTTCACAAAAAGCATCTGCATCTGCAAATCCTAGATTAATACCTTGACCTGCTAAGGGGTGAATTGAGTGAGCAGCATCACCAAGAAGAACAACAGGTCCGCTAATATAGTTTTCAAAATGATGGTTCGATAATTTAAAACTTAAAATTTCTGACTTAACCCTGAGACTAACATTAAGCTTTGATTCAAAAAAAGAAATGTTATTTTTTACAAACTCAGATACAGGCTCATCTCCCAAAACTTGATTTTTTATTGACCAAACCACTGTGCATTTATTCATCTCACCCTTGCCTTCTGGGAGTGGCATAAGTGCAAATATTCCTTTTTCAGAAAAAACTTGGTGAGCTTTGCCATGTGAATCATTATCAATATCAACGACGAAAGTTAAAGCTGTTTGTAAGTAGTCATCGAAGCTGCTTGTAAGTGAAGCAATTTTTGCAATATTTGAATTTCTTCCATCACATCCAGCAATAAGATTCGTTTTTATGGTCATGCCATCTTTAAGCATGATCTCTGGATCAGATTCTGTATTAAGATTCTGAACTGAATCAATCTCATTATTAAATAAGGTTCTTTCTTTACATGGATCAGAAATTAGTTTTTGTAATTCATTGAAATAGGTTACATATGAAAGGTTTTCGCTGCCTACGTCCTTTGCTAGAAATTGAATTTTGCCTGTACCCTCACCATCTAATACGTCGATGCTGTTGATTTGAGCAATTGATGGGCAAATACCAATATTTTTTAGCATTTGCATAGAATGCTCATTGAGAGTGACTGTTCTTATGCCCTTATCTAGGGCTTTGAAACTACTAGCTTTTTCGACAATAACGGTTTTGATATTATTTTTTTCAAGCCTAAGAGAAATGTAATTACCTATTATCCCTCCGCCAGAAATAACAATTGGAACCTCCATAGTCTAAGCCATCAATGATTCTATTTCTTGAGGATTAGATGGCACCTTCTCTGTTAGATTAATATTGCCTGAATCTGTTACAAGGATGTCGTCCTCTATTCTTATGCCGATGCCTTTCCATTTGTCATCTACATCCATTGCGCTACTGATATAGATACCTGGCTCGATTGTGGTTATCATCCCTGGCTTAAACTTCATAAACTCATCTCCCTCCATGTAGTCACCAACATCATGAACATCAAGTCCAAGCCAATGTCCCACCTTATGCATATAAAAGTCCTTGAATGCACCATTTTTATGAAGCTGATTAACATCGCCAGATAGAATACCCAACTCTACAAGACCTTCAGTAATTACTTTTTCTGAAACTATTTGGGGCTCCATTATGCTATTACCAGTTTTTACAGCATCGATTGCAGCAAGATTGGCTTTGTGGACAATATTATAAATTTGTAGCTGTTCATCTGAAAATTTTCCACTTACTGGGAAGGTTCTTGTGATATCAGATGCATACATTTTGTATTCACATCCTGCGTCTACCAAAATTAAATCTGATGCAGCTAACTCTTTATCATTTTCAATATAATGCAATACACAAGCACCCTCACCTCCAGCAACTATAGGTGTATAAGCTGGAAACCTTCCTCCCCTTTTGGCGAATTCATATAAAAATAGCGCCTCTATTTCCTGCTCATTGTCCCCAGGCTTTATAGATTTCATGACCTCAATATATGATTCAGCTGAAATTTCACAAGCTCTCTTCATAATATCAATTTCATGCTTATCTTTGATAAGCCTTAAATTTCCTAACATCGAAGAGCCATCAATAATATCAATTGATTTGCTGTGCCTATCTTTAGAATTTGCTGCGCATGTCCAGTCAATTACTTTCTGATCAAAGCCATTTTTCTTCCCTATTGAATAAAAAACTTTTTCTAGCCCTTGAAGGATTTCAGGCATTAAAGCATCTGATTTATTATTTTCAAAAGCTTGATCAAAAAGAAAATCATTTATTGCGCCCTCAGGGCCAGCTCGATAACCATCCCAGATTTCTTTAAGTTTATCTTTTTCAGGAACAAAAATTATTGAATCAATGCTTTTTCCATTATTAACTAAAACCATTAGAGAAGAGGGCTCACAAAAGCCAGACAGATAGTAGAAGCTACTTTCCTGTCTTAAATTATAAGATGAGTCAGCATTTCTATATTGCAAATCTGCACCAGGTACAATTAAGGCTGAATTCTTAGGTAGGTGTTTTATAAGTGAATCTCTTCTGTTTTTAAAAATTATTTTTTCCATGCCTTATTTTACTCTTTTATTAAAGAAACTTTCCAATTCATTCTAGTACAATTAAACTTATACAATGTCAGAAGAAAAAAAATCATCATTATTTGAACTAGAGGGTAAGGTAGATCTTTTGATAAAAAGATTTGATGAACAAAAAGGAATAATAGACTCTTATGTGCAAAGGGAAAGAGACTGGAAAAAAGATAAGCTCATACTAAATAAAGAAATAACTAAACTCAAAAAATAATGTCAGAAATGGAAACGCTATCTTTAAGAATTTTTGGCCGAGATCTGACGTTAGCCTGTCCGCCAGAAGAGAAAGACCAACTCATTAGAGCTGCAAAATTATTAAATGATGAGCTTGATGGCATCAGTGATAAGAATAATGCCTTGGTGATAGCTGGTCTAACTATGGCTAGTAAGCTTTTATCCAAGCCAACCGAGAATACTGACTCTGCTTTAAATAATAAAGGTATCGAAAAGCTAATACAAAAAATAGAGTCTGCTCTCTAAAAATTAACTTTTACTTAATACCTATATATTTTATAATTAACTGCATTCTGGTTCATACGCTAATGTGTTAATAAATTTGAACCGATACAATTAAATAGGTGATATTCCTCTAGCATTGTTGCGCAGTACCTTTACAGGGAAGCCTGATTTGTTATGAAATTCACCACCTGACCCATCGGTTCAGGTATAGCACATGGCGGTGATTTGGTTTGTTAGCCTCGGCACAATTTATGGTGAAAAATAAAATACGAAAATCACTCTTTGAGCAGGGGCAGTCTATTTCTGATTTATCTAAGAGCAATATAAGTTTTTTAATCCAAGAAAATGTATTAGAAAAAATCAATACTCATCAAATGCAAAACATTGCCTTATATTTTCCTTTTCGAAATGAAGTCAATACAAATTTGTTAATTCAAGCTTTTACTAAACTTAAAAAGAATATTTATATTCCAAAAGTAATTGATGACGAAATGATGGCTTTTAATTTGCTGGATGAGCAGCCTAACTTCTTTATAAATCAATTTGGAATCAAAGAGGTTAAAAGTGAAGATTATGTCAACATAAATGAAATTGATTTAATGTTTATTCCTATGACAGGAGTTGATTTAAATGGATACAGGCTTGGCTATGGCTCTGGATATTTCGATAGAATTATTGGCTCTATAAATGAGGAGGTATCAAGACCTTTATTAGTTGGACTGTGTTATCAATACCAGATTTGTAATATGCATTTTGGAGAAAAACATGACCTTAAATATGATTATGTTTTTTCTGAGAATGGTAGGATGATTTCCTACTAATCATAGATTAAAATACTCGAAATATAAATCTATATGAAAATAACTTTAGCCTCATTATCGCTTTTACTTACCTCTGCGCTGATTTGGTCAAACTCAATTGTTATTGATGGCTCTCTTGATGAGCCTGAGTGGAATAATGCATTTGAAATTACAGATTTTTATGAAACATCTCCTTTTACTCTTAAGAAAAATGAACTTCTTACAACGGCTTTAATTTTCTCAAATAAGGATGGTATATATGTTGGATTTAAGAATTTTCAAAGTAATGATTCTATGTTCTCCAGGAAGACGCTTAGAGATCAAATAAATTCACTTAGCGATAAAAACTCTATAAATATAGACTTTGATGGTGATGGTAACAAGGTTTTCATTCTTGCTATAAATCTTGGGAACTCGCTTTTCGATGCCATAAAAACGCAAGCAGGAGACTTTAAGACAGACTGGGATGGAGATTGGATTGCAAAAACACAAAAATTTGATGGGTATTGGGTCTCTGAGTTTTTTATTCCTTGGGATGTAACGTTAATGAGACAGCCTGATGGTGATATAAGAAAAATTAATTACACCGCATTACGTTATAGTGCCGAAAATGAGTCATGGGTTAGCAGTGCCGGAACAATGGCTAGTAGAAATGACTACTTTCAAGAGTTAGATAGCTTAGAAATACAAAACTATACAAAATCAAAGCTTACTTTTTTTCCATATATATCTTCAAATAAAAATTCAGTTACAAACCAAGAAGGGTCAGATATTGGGGCTGAAATCTTTTATAGCACTGGAAAAGGTCGTCAAATAAATTTAGCTATTAATCCAGATTTCGGACAAGCTGAGAGTGATGATGTGGTTATTAACTTTTCTGCTCAAGAAACTTTTTACTCAGAAAAAAGAGCATTTTTCAATGAAAATCAATCACTATTTGATATTAGTAATTATGATAGATACTCGGTTATAAATACGCGGAGGATTGGAGCTGCCCCCAGCTATAATTGCTCAGAAGAAAGTAATGAAGAAGGTTGCGAGGCAGCTAAAAAAAACTATTCTGATATTGATTTTGCATTAAGACTTACTCAAAAAAGTAATAATAATGAATTTGGAGTATTTGTAGCAAGTGAGGCTGATGAAGCCTTTTCAGTTGGAAGAAACTATTATGCTCTTCGATCTCGAACAAAGCTTGGAAATAAAACGCTGGGCTTCATGGTAACGAATGTTGAGAATGAAATGACAGGCGAATCATCAACAGTCAATGTTATTGATTACATCAATATTCGTTCAAAAAAATTAATTACATATTCAGATCTGTTAGCCTCAGAAAAAGATGGTAAAAATGGGCTTGGGTATAGGGCTCAGTTTACATATCTTCCAAATAAACTATCTAACATAAGTGGAAGCCTTCTTTATTTTGAAGACGACTTCGAGTTAAATGACTTTGGTTATCTGCAAAGAAGGGACTGGATTCATGCTGGTATTGGAGGAAATCGAAAAATAAATGAATTTGATAATAGCTCGATATTAAAACAAATAGATTATGGAATTGATCTAAATTATGATGCTGACACAGCTAGTAATTCAAATCCAATAGGCATCGATCAAAAAAATTCTTTTAGTTTTAAGGACAACTCTAAATTTCAATTAGATTTTAATTTTAGATCTTCTGGGAAAAATACAACTATCACAAGAAAAAATGAAGCCTACCCCTTTATCAAATCAAAAAGAAGAATAGGTATTACAGCAGACTTTGAGGCAAAGAACTATTCATTCTGGACATATGACTGGAGAGTTAGCTTCTTTAAGGGAGAGAAAGATAATCGGTGGGATTCGAATGGGTATGGTAGAAAATTTTACAAGATAGCAGGTTCAATATTTCCAAATGATAACTTAAGAATCAATGCGCAATATAGAATAAGAAAGGAAAATGAATGGCTGATATGGCAGGATAATAATAATCTTGCCTCATATGATTCAAGACAAGATACCTTATCTTTTGATCTAAATTGGTTTAGAAATAATAAACATGAGATCAGACTTAAGAGTCAATTTGTTGCTTTGAAAGCAAAAAATCCTATTAGTATTTTTTCAGATGCTAATGGATACCTTTATAAAGGAAATAATATAGTTAATGAGTTTAATACTGGCGTAGCTTCGTTCCAAATTAGATATAAATATGAGCTTGCTCCTTTGTCATATCTATTTTTGGTCTATTCTAAAGGCGGGAGAATTTACGACGAGGAGGATGATAGATCTCAATCCGAGTTGTACAAAGAGCCGTGGGAAAACCCTAGCGATGAGCTTTTTTCAATTAAATTTAGATTAAAGTATTAACCTTTTATTTTAAAAAATCTTTGTATGCCTTGTTAGAGGTTTCTTCTGTAAAAATAGTTCCTGACTTATTTAAATGATTTATTAGCTTATCTTTATCCTTACTCTCGATGCCAATTAATATCTTTCCAAAAGCTGAACCTAGGTTCCTGTAATGAAATAAGGAAATATTCCATTTATTTCCAAATTTCTCTAGAAAATTTAACAGCGCGCCCGGCTTCTCAGGAAACTCTCCCCTAAATATTCTTTCATTGTTATGAGAGCCTGAGTCACTATTTCTGCCACCAACCATATGCCTCAGATGATCATTGGATATTTCATTTCGAGTAAAGTCGCTAAAGGTGAAGCCTGCTTTTTTTAATTTGGACTTTAAGATTTCAAATGATTTTTCAGTTTTAGTTCTAACACCAACTAAAACATATGCATCGCTTAAGCTAGATTTCCTGTAGTTAAACTCTGTAACTTGAGAGCTGCCAAACATCCTTGAAAGCTTAAGAAAACTTCCAGGTATCTCTGGGATTTTGATACTTAATATTTTTTCTCTATTTTCACCAATCTCTGATCGCTCAACAATAAAATTAAGTCTTTGGAAATTTACATTAGCGCCAGAACTTATAGCAATAAGTTTTTTATTTTTAACTTTCCTTGCGTAGGCTTTTAACCCTGCAAGTGCTAATGCCCCAGCAGGTTCTGATAGAACCCTTGTATCTTCAAAGATATCTTTTACAGCGGTGCAGACCTCATCAACGCTAACTGTAATGACTTCATCTACGCACTCTTTAATAACATCAAAATTATTTTTTCCAACCCTTGATACTGCCACCCCATCAGCAAAGAGGCCCACTTCTTTTAAAGTAACTCTTTTATTAGCTTTTACGGCCTCAGCAAGACAAGCGGAATCCTCAACCTCAACACCAACAATTTTTATTTTCTTATTATTCTGTGCTATCCAGGCAGATACACCAGCTAGAATACCTCCTCCTCCCACCGGAACAAAGACAACATCAAAATTATTTTTATCTTCAAGAATTTCTTGTCCTATAGTCCCTTGGCCAGCAATTGTTAGAGGGTCGTCAAAAGGATGAACAAAAGACAATTTTTTTTTCTTTGCAATAAACAGTGCCTCTTTTAATGCTGCATCTACGTTGTCCCCATGTTGGAGTATTTTGGCTCCAAATCTTTTTACATCTTTTATTTTTATTTCTGGAGTTGTTATTGGCATAACTATCAAGCAATTAATTTTTAATTTCTTACATGCACTGGCTACCCCTTGAGCATGATTTCCTGCTGATGCAGCAATAACCCCCCTCTTCTTTTCGGCATCGGATAAATTTACAATCTTGTTATACGCTCCTCTGTTTTTAAAAGAAAATATAGGTTGAAGATCCTCTCTTTTTAGGAAAACTTTATTCCCCAGCTTTGAAGAAATATTTGGAGCAAATGTTATAGGTGATTTTAATGCTACGTCATAAACAGATGCATTAGGAATAAGCTTTAGGTACTTCTGGGAATTCTTAAAAGAACCTGTTTTTTTAATTTTTAGTCTCAAAATAATTAACTACCTATATTTTCTTGTATTATAACTCTATGAGTGGCTCAAAGATAAATGTTGCTAAACAAGCTATAGAATATATCAAAAATAATCTTCATCCTGAGATGATTTTAGGTATTGGAACCGGCTCAACAGTTAATTTTTTTATAGAAGAACTAAAGGAGTATAGGCACAAATTTGCTGGAGCTGTTTCTAGTTCAGATGCTTCATCAAAATTATTAAATGAAAATGGGATAGAGGTCTTTAACCTTAATGATGTAATTGATATAGCTTATTACATAGATGGTGCAGATGAGGTGTCTCCTGAAAATTGTCTTATTAAAGGTGGTGGTGGCGCACATACTAGAGAAAAGATAGTTGCTTCTGCCTCTAACGAGTTTATATGTATAGTTGATCAGTCAAAGATGGTTAATCTTTTGGGAGCTTTTCCACTGCCTATAGAGGTGATACCTGAAAGTAGGAGCCTTGTTGCAAGAAAAATAATCTCGATCGGTGGAATACCCACATATAGAACTGGATTTATAACAGACCAAGGTAATCATATTTTAGATATCTCTAATATGGATATTTCAAACCCTGCTGAACTGGAAGCTTTGATTAATAATATTCCTGGAGTTGTAGATAATGGAATATTTGCAGCAAACAAGCCTAAAACTGTATTAGTTTCTAAGTAATAATTTTACAGCAAGCCTTCAATGGCTGATATAAGCTCTTTCGAATCAGGCTTTACCTTTGATCCATATGTGGATACAACCTTGCCCTCTTTTGAGATTAAGTATTTATTAAAGTTCCATAAGGGAGTAAAACCTGATTCTGCAATAAGTTTTTTATAAAATGGGTGTGCTTTTTTTCCTTTGACTTTAGCAGTTGAGAACATAGGAAATTCAACACCGTATTCTGTAGAACAAAATTCTGCAACATCGCTTTCATCAGAGTATTCTTGAAGAAAATCTCTAGATGGGATCCCAATTACTAGAAAATCTTTATCTTTATAACTTTCATATAACTTTTGAAGGCCAGCATATTGATAAGTGTAACCACACCTACTTGCAACATTCACAACTAGTAAAGCTTTTCCTTCAAACTCGCAAAGGTTTCTTGACTCAGCGGAATCAAGAACTCTCATGTCTGTATCTAGAAGATCTGAGCAAGAAAATGCATTTAGTGTAAAAAACAATAATCCAAATATATAAAATTTATTCATAAACTAATTATATATTAGTATTAAGTTATTGGAGCAATAGCCATTACTGATATAACAAAGAAGCTTGCCAAAATGACTGTTTCAAATATTTCCTGATATTTTTTCATAATAAAACCTTAAATTTAATAAAAATGGAGGGACTGAGCCCTCCATATGATTTCAGAGTGTCAGCAAACTAATAGGGGGAGAGGAGTGCTGACTCATATTATTATATATATTTATAATCAATTATCAATACTTTTTATAAAGATATTTAAATATATTTAAATATATTTAATAATTGTGATCCCTTGTGCTCGAAATCGCATCTAATGCAGCTATATATTATGTATAATGCAGGTCTAAATTTAAAACGGAGATAAAATTGAAAGGAACAGTTCATTATGAAGTAAGGGATGGGGTTGCCGTATTAACAGTAGATAATCCTCCAGTGAACCCATTAAGTGATGGTGTTAGAGCGGGTTTATTTGAAGGCATAGCCAATGCAGAAGCGGATACTGATGTTGTTGGCGTGGTTGTTACCGGCAAAGGAAGAGCTTTTATTGCTGGAGCTGATATTTCTGAATTTGGCGGGGAGGGTGACGGCCATGGTCTTCATACTGTCTTTAAAAATCTTGAATTTTGTTCTAAGCCTGTAGTAGCAGCCATTAACGGGCTTGCACTAGGGGGTGGTTTAGAGACTGCATTATGTTGTAACTACAGAATAGCCTCTCCAAACGCATTTGTTGGGCTTCCAGAGGTCCATTTAGGCCTTTTACCTGGCGCAGGTGGTACACAAAGACTGCCTAGACTTACTGGACCTGCCGAAGCTCTTAAAATAATGCTTTCTGGAGCACATGTGCCTGCTAAAAAGGCTTTATCTCTTGGAATTATTGACTCAATTTCAGAAAATATTGTTGAAGACTCAATAGCTTTTATTAAAGAAAAGGCGGCAAACACCAATGATCATCCACTTGTTAGAAATATGAATGACAAAGTAATTGAAGCCAGAGGATCAGAAAATGTTTTGGTAGAGGCTCAAGCTATGGCAGCAAAAACAAGAAAAGGACAATTTGCACCCGGTCAGATAATTAAATGTGTTGAAGCATCTATAAATTGTGATGATTTCGATGAAGGCCTTAAAAAAGAAGCAGAATATTTTATGGAATGTCTTCTTCACCCTCAACGTGAAGCAATGATTCATATATTCTTTGGCGAAAGAGCTGCATCTAAGATTGCAGATGTCCCAAAAGAAACTCCTGTTATGGATATTAAAAAAGCAGGAATAATTGGTTCCGGAACAATGGGTGGCGGTATAGCAATGTGTTTTGCAAATGCTGGAATCCCAGTTCATATCATTGACCAAGATGCAGATAACTTAAAAAGAGGAATGTCAGTAATCGAAAAGAATTATGACTTTATGGTTGGTAGAGGAAAGCTAACTTCTGAGCAAAAAGATGCTGTATTTGGGTTAATTAGCTCAAGCCTTGATTATAAAGATTTGCATGATTGTGATATTGCAATAGAAGCTGTTTATGAAAACCTTGATTTAAAAATGGATATATTTAAAAGCTTAGACGAGCATGTTAAGCCAGGAGCTATCCTTGCGAGTAACACATCAGGTTTAGATATAGATGCTATTGCTTCAGTAACTAGTAGGCCTGAATTGGTAGTGGGTACTCACTTTTTTAGTCCAGCAAACATTATGAGGTTGCTTGAGGTTGTAAGAGGAGAGCAGACTTCCAACGAAACACTTGCCACAATAATGTCTGTAGGTAAGAAGATTAAAAAGACTGCTGTGGTTTCTTTAAATGCTCCAGGCTTTATAGGAAACAGAATGCTCTTTGGATATACAGCTCAGGCGAATATGCTGCTTTTAGAAGGCGCCCTTCCCCATCAAGTTGATCAGGCTTTAGAGTCATTTGGATTAAATATGGGTCCATTTAGGATGATGGATTTAGTTGGGTTAGACCTTGGTTGGAGAGCAAGAAAATTAGGTGGTAAAGAATCACCACTTCATGCAAAAATTGGAGATAGTCTTTGTGATAATGATAGGTTTGGCCAAAAAAATGCAAAGGGCTATTATAATTATAATGAAGGATCCAGAGCTCCAATCCCTGCACCAGAAAACGAAGAAACATATGAAAAAATATCATCTGAGAATGGGTTCACTAGAAGAGAGATATCTGATGTTGAAATTGTAGAGAGATGTATTTTGGCATTAATTAACGAAGGTGCCGATATTCTTTCTGAAGGAGTTGCACAAAAAGCTGCTGATTTGGATGTTGTTTATATTAACGGCTACGGATTTCCAATATGGAGAGGCGGTCCAATGCATCACGCTAATGCAATGGGATTAGACGTTGTGGTTAAAAAATTAGAAGAGTATGCAGAAAAAACAGGTAGCGATGTATATAAACCTAGTCAACTGCTAATAAAACTTGCAAATAATGGCGAAAAGCTTGGCGATGCCCCTGCCATAGAGGATAGGAAAGAAAAATTAAATTTTGCAATGTCGTCTGTTGCTAATAATTTTTAAAATTATAGGGGATATTAGGCTTTAATATAGACTTTTGTTCCCTTTTTTACATCATTAAAGAGCTCAATAACATCAGAGTTAAACATTCTGATGCATCCATGTGATGCTTTTTGTCCAATTAAGCCCTCTTCATGCGTCCCATGAATATAGATATACCTTTGGTACGAATCAACGCCCTTCCCTTTATTTTTGCCCTCTTCCTGGCCATCTAACCACATTATTCTTGTTGTAACATAGTCATTATCTGATTTAGACTCATCATGAATGATCTCAGCCTGTCTCTTAGTATTTATTCTAGATGTAAAAATGGTATTCTTAATAGCATTGTTTCCTATCATCTCTCTAATAACATGATTTCCTAAAGGTGTTTTAAAGGAATTTTGAGTACTTCCTTCTCCATATTTAGAGGAAGATATAGGATAGGATCTAACAATTTTCATATTATCTAATAAAAAAAGTCTTTGTTTTGAAATATCAATTTCAATAGTTAAATTATTCTCAGCAAAAATGTTAAAAGACATGAATATAACTAATATTGCTTTTTTGAACATAATCTTATTATAACTGAAATTAATAATATGAAGAAAGCCAGTACATACGGCAGGTAGTAGCCATATTGACTATAGATTGTTCTTTTATCAAGCAGCATTATTGAGCCATCAAGTACGTCAGTTACACCCTTTTCTAATTTATCAACTATTGTTCCATTATTATCAATCAATGCAGAAAAGCCATCATTGGTTGCTCTAATCATCCACTTATTGTTTTCTATTGTTCTTACTCTGGCAATATCAAGGTGTTGATATGGTCCTATGGATTTTCCAAACCATGTATCATTGCTGATATTGACCATAAATAATGAACTTATGTTGCTTTTTCTTACCGTATTTCCAAATGCAATATCAAAACATATTAATGGAGCCATCTTTTTTAGAGATTGGGTATCAAATACCATTGGCTTTTGATTTGATTTACCTTTAATTACATCTGACATTGGCATATCAAAGAATGAAATCAGACCCCTTAAAGAAGATATGAAGGGTATATATTCACCAAAAGGAACTAAGTGAACCTTATTATATATTTGCTGTGATTGAAAATTTACCATTGAATTGTATAAATTACCCTCACTTATGTGCCAAACCCCGCCAATAATCGTTTGATCAGTATTTATATCACTTTCAAAGTTTTTAAAGTTAGCACTTTTATATGTATATGGGAGTTCGGCTTCAGGCAATACTATTAAGCTTGAAGATACGGATGCTAAATTTATTAATTCTTTTAAATTGCCTTCTATTTCTAATTTATAGTTATTCGTATATTTCAAAAAGGGATCGGACGATGGCTGAACTATGGAGATATTTAGCTGCTCGCCAACAGAGACTCTTTTATAAAAATTTGGTATAAAAAATACAAGGCTTATCAAGCATAAAATAAATAGATTTTTTTTATTTTTATGCCAACTTATGGCAAGAAGGGCAGAGCAAATATAAATAATTATAGATGCGCCAGCAACTCCGAATAGGGGGTAGATATTTTGTGTAAATGTATCTAGGAATACAACACCTGGAATAAGCCAGGGAACACCATTAAGTAAGTAGTACATACTCCATTCGTTTAATACAAATATACTAACAACTAGCAATATATATTTTAAGCTAGAGTGCCTGAGATCCTGAAAAAAATTTATTCTGATAACAAGTAATGGTAGCGAAAAAAATAAAGTTAAGATTAATATTAATAAAACAAATATTATTAATGATATTAATATGCTTGTTTCTCCATAATAGTAAACACTCACTATTAACCAAGACATTCCGAATCCCCAGTGTCCAATTGACCACATTATTAGCTGTCTAGTAGACGATGATTTAAAGGACAATTCTTTTATTAAATAGGTATATGAGAGAATTATTAGAGGCTTAAAAGAGAAGGGCGCAAATGCAAATATCCCAACGAAACCAAAAAAAAATGGGGTTAAATACTCCTTTAGTTTCATCAATTTTTAGTTATTAAAACCTTGGTGATTTTTCTTCCATCTGCATGTGTAACTTTTATATTTAAATTTTCTATACTCACAACATCCCCAACCTTAGGAAGAACTCCCAGCTCATTTATAACTAGGCCCCCAAGAGTTTCGGCATCTATGATAAGTGGATCTATTTTTAAGTTAAAGTATTGAGTAAATTCTTCGATTTCTACTTTTGGATCTGCTGAAAAAGAACCATCTATATTTTCTATAATCTCTTCTTCATCTACATCATGCTCATCTTCTATTTCACCAACAAGTTCTTCTAAGATGTCTTCAATGGTAACAAGCCCGCAAATTGTTCCGTATTCATCTATAACGATCGCTAAATGAGACCTATCCTTTTTGAACTCTTCTAGCAAAGAATCAGCTTTTTTGGTTTCAGGGACAATCTTGGACTCTCTTAGCATCTCTAAAAGCTCAAAATCAGTCTTTTCACCAACAAGTTTAGGCAGAATATCTTTTGCTAGCAAAATTCCACTAACCTCATCCCTATCTCCACCCAAAACAGGGTATCTTGAATGCCCTGATTCTATAATCCTCTCAATAATTTCATCAGTATTCATGTCTGAGCTGATTGTTACCATATCAACCTTGGGAACCATAATTTCTTTGACTGTGATTGATCCTAACCTTATGGCCTTCGAGGCAATTGATTCAGCTTCTTTATCAATAATATTTAAATCAACAGCATCCTTAAGAAAGTCTGTTACCTCAGAAACTGATTGTGTTTTTATAAAAAATG
This sequence comes from gamma proteobacterium SCGC AAA076-P13, assembly GCA_000384935.1. Lineage (GTDB taxonomy): Bacteria > Pseudomonadota > Gammaproteobacteria > Magnimaribacterales > D2472 > SCGC-AAA076-P13. The sequence goes on from ARRA01000003.1 coordinate 204,113, forward strand.
GATTTTTAAAGAATTTTTTAATTTTGATAAAAAATCCCGAAGGAGGGTGGTTGTCGTCGCTATCTAATTTTTGATTCATTTAGTTATAAGGGTTATCTATGTTTAATTTTGCAAGTATACCTATCTCTTTTGATTCCATAATCTCTGCTGAGGTATTATCTTCATGATCATATCCTAATATATGATATATCCCATGAACCAACATGTGAATGATATGGTCAGAAAAAGATTTTCCATTTTCTTTGGCTTCGCTTAATACGAAGTCATAACTTATAGCTATATCACCAATATTATTAGTTAGTTCTCTAGACAGATCATTGTTTGTGAAGGATAGAACATTGGTGGTTCTATTTTTGTTTCTAAATTCTTTGTTAAGTTGCTGCATTTCAATATCGCTAAGAATCCTAAGATTTACTACACTATTGATAGAGCTTTCCTCGCCTAGAGTTAAGTCAGCAGCAGCCTTCAGGCTTTCTATTAAATCCTCAGATATTGGGAACTCATCATCAATCAATACATCTAGAGTCATTTTTATATGTTTTTTTCAAATTCTTGATAAGCATCAACTATTTTTCTTACCAGTGGATGTCTTACAACATCTTGTGATGAGAAATGCGTCATCCCAATTCCACTAGTTTTTTCAAGAACTTGGATCACATGCTCCAAGCCAGAGTTTATATGTTTGGGAAGATCAACTTGAGTAAGATCGCCATTAATCACAGCATGAGACCCGAAGCCCATTCTTGTAAGAACCATTTTCATTTGGTCTACAGTTGTATTTTGACTCTCATCCATAATAATAAATGAGTTGTTTAGGGTTCTGCCCCTTAGATAGGCCAAAGGAGCAACCTCTATAGCCTCCTTCTCTATTAATTTTGTAACTCTTTCAATGCCAAGCATTTCATAAAGAGCATCATAGAGAGGCCTTAGATATGGATCTACTTTTTGGGATAAGTCTCCAGGCAGGAATCCCAGCTTCTCCCCCGCCTCTACTGCTGGTCTTATCAAGATGATTCTCTGCACCTTATCATTTAAAAAAGCATCAACCGCAGCCGCAACTGCTAAGTAAGTTTTTCCTGTTCCGGCTGGACCAATACCAAAATTCAGTTCATATTTATTTATGTTTTTTATATAGTCTTGTTGATTCTTTCCCCTTGGTCTTATTATTTTCTTAGGGGTTTTTATTTGAATCTCTGATATATTTGCTTTTTCATTGCCTACCTTGGCCAGACTTAGGTTTAAGTGAGATTGAATGGTGAGGTGAACTGCCTCCTTACTAATTTCAATATTTTTCTTTGTTAAGTTGTATAAATCTAGAATTGCATCTGAAGCATGCTTTATGTCTTTTTCGTTTCCAGTAACATTGATTTTATCGCCCTTGTGAAAAATTTTTACCGAGAATGTTTTCTCAATTAATTTGAGGTTTCCATTTAGCTCTCCCACAAACAAAGCAATTCTGTCTGCGCTAGATGGTTCTAATGAAATATTTTTAAGGGAGCTTTTTGTTTCTTGCATTAAAAGTTAATTTTGACCTCTTGAGTTATGCAATGATCCTAATAAAGAAAATGATAGTGCTTCTTCAATGTTTATATCTACTAATTTACCTATAAAACCAATATTTTGGAAGTCAAAATTTACAACGCGGTTGCATTCAGTTCTTGCCTGAAGTTGGTCTGGGCTTTTTTTGGATAAGCCAGTAACAAGGCATCTTTGGATTGATCCAATCATTTTATTGCTATGGTCTCTATGATGTTTATTAAGCTCATCTTGCAAAAGCTGCAATCTCTCTTTCTTTTCTGCCATTGAGGTATTGTCTTCTAGTTTTGATGCTGGGGTTCCTGGCCTTTTTGAATAAATAAAACTAAATGACGAATCAAACTTGATTTCATCAACAAGACTCATGGTATCTTTAAAATCTTCGTCAGTTTCTCCAGGAAATCCAACAATAAAATCAGATGATACTCTTAAATCAGGTCTATATTTTTTAATACGAGCAACGGAATCTAAAAATACATCAACAGTATAGTTGCGCTTCATCTTTTCTAAAATTCTATTTGATCCTGATTGGACTGGAAGGTGGAGTTGGCTTACCAGTTGGGGAACAAATTGATAGACCTCTATAAGATCGTCTGTCATATCTAGAGGATGGGATGTTGTATATCTTATTCTTTCCACACCATCGATATGACTAACTATTTCAATAAGATCAGAAAGCCTTAGAATCCTATCTTTATATGGCATCTTATAGGAATTAACATTTTGACCTATGAATGTAATCTCAGAAACTCCCTGCTCTGCAAGCCTGGCAACTTCATCAAAAATTTGGTCAGGTTTTCTGCTTACCTCATCTCCTCTTGTATAGGGAACCACACAGAATGAACAATATTTTGAACACCCTTCCATGATAGCTACAAAACTTGATGGGCCTGATGATGTAGGCTCTGGCAATGAATCAAACTTTTCCTCTATAGGAAATGTTATATCTATTGCTTTTATACCTTTTGTTTTATCTATATCTAAAAGATCAGAAACTCTATGAAGGGTTTGTGGGCCATATATAAGATCTACATACGGAGCTCTTTTTTGAATATTTATACCTTCTTGGGTTGCTACACAGCCTCCAACACCTATTTTTAAGTTTGGATTTTTTTTCTTTAGCTTATTTAATCTTCCAAGCTCTGAATAAACCTTAGCTTCAGCCTTATCTCTTATAGAGCATGTATTGAGCAGAACAATATCTGCTTCGTTGACATCATTTGTTAGTTCTACACCTTTCTTTTCTTTAAGAATATCTACCGTCTTATCAGAGTCATACTCATTCATTTGACATCCATAAGTTTTAATATAAAGTTTCGTTCCCATATAATTAAGTATTATGAAAATAAATAGCGTTTACAAGATAATTTTTATCCAGCTTGGTGAGATCTACGAGGTTTTTGCAAAACAGATTTATCAAAGTGAGATGTATGGATTCATTGAGGTCGAAGATTATATCTTCAAAAAAGATAAACAACTAGTTGTTGACCCAACATCAGAAAAACTTAAAAATGAATTTTCAGAAGTCCAGAGAAGTTATATACCTATGAATGCAATTATCCGGATTGATGAGGTTAATGAATCTGGAGAATCGAAGATCAAAAAAAATAAAAGCCAGGTAAGCCCATTCCCTTTAAATATTCAGCCAATTAATAGCAAAGACTAACCCTCAGGCAAGAATAAATCTTTATAGAATTTTAACTCAGCTACTGAGTCTTTAATATCTCCCATTGCTCTATGTGACCCTTGTTTTTCATAAACTTGAGCCTCATTCATCCATCTTACTGCAGCCTCTTTAAAGGATGAAACATCTATATGCCGGTAGTTAAAATATGACTCTAATCTTGGCATATATTTGATTAAAAACCTTCTATCATGAGACACAGTGTTTCCGCACATTGGTGATTTTTTCTGTCCAACATATTTTGAAATAAATTCTAAAGTTTCTATCTCGGCCATCTGCTGAGTAACGGCACTCTTTTTAACAGCATCTATTAGCCCTGAAGATCCATGCTGATTTTGGTTCCATTCATCCATTTCATCTAAAAGAGATTTGGGCTGACTAATAATTAGATTGGGCCCTTCTGCAAGAATATTCAACTGAGAATCAGTAATTAAAGTGGCTATTTCAATGATTTTTTCTTTCTCAGGATCTAGGCCTGTCATTTCTAAGTCTATCCATATTAGATTATCTTTTGACTGTAAACTTTTCATAACTTTTTATATTGGTTTCTTTAGTGTATTTTGTGCTTTATATGGAAAAACTTCAATCAGGTTTGGTAATAGAATTTTATTCAAATAGCTGTCTTGTTAGAACGGCCAATGAGGATATTAAATGCTTGGCAATAAAAAATATTGTTGTTGGAGATATTGTTAATCTTGAGTTGGTGCAAGATAGCAAAGAAACTAGGGGTATTATTGTTTCAAAAGAGCCAAGAACATCTTTTCTTCAAAAAAGAGAGGGCATCAAATCTAAAGCTGTTGCAGCAAATATCTCCCATGTAGGCATATTAGTTACGCCTGAACCATCAACAAGCAGCGAGTTTATTGATAAATGGCTGGTAACTGCTTCATCTTCTAATATAGCTCCATTTATTATTAACAATAAGACAGACCTTGAACAAAGCCCTGATTACAAAGAAAAACTTCAGATATATAAGGACTTAGATATAAAAATAATCAATTTATCAGCAAAAAATAATACCAATACTGAGGAATTAAAAGAATATTTGAGGGCTAAGTGTGTAGTTTTTGTGGGCAATTCAGGTGCAGGCAAATCAACCCTGACTACAAAACTAACTGGCAAACATATTAAAACTAATATGCTATCAAATAATCAAGGTGTTCATACAACCTCAATATCAACCCTATATGAACTTGATAACCAAACAAAAATAATTGATTCTCCAGGGGTAAGAGATCTGCCTATTTCTGGGCTATCAAGCAAAGAAATTATTCGAGGTTTTGCTGAGATTTATTTAAGCTCTAAGGATTGTAAATTTTCTGACTGTAATCATGTTGCAAATGAGGGATGTAAGGTTTTAAGTAAACTTTTGGATGGAGAAATTAACGAAAGCAGATACAATAATTTCATTAAATTTAGAGATGGTGACGAGGATGGTTAAAAAAACTCATTTTGGATTCAAAGAAGTAAACGAGAAAGATAAAAGCGCCCATGTTGGTGGGGTATTTTCTTCTGTAGCGGAAAACTATGACATTATGAATGACGCCATGTCTATGGGGTTACATAGATTGTGGAAAAAAATTCTTGTTGAACTTGCTTGCATTTCTAAAAAAGACAAAATACTAGATATAGCCTCTGGAACTGGCGACATTGCGAAACTTATCTCAAAAGAGTACCCAGAAACAGAGATATACATGACAGATATAAATATGGATATGCTTTCAGAAGGTAGAGATAGGGCAGTTAATGAGAATTTTGCTTCAAACTGTCATTTCTGCCAATTAAGCGGTGAAATTATTCCTTTCGAAGATTCTTCTTTTGATATTATTACAATTGGATTTGGATTGCGAAACTTCACAGACAAGGAGGCAGGACTAAAAGAAATGAAAAGATGCCTCAAAAAGGGTGGCAAACTTTTGGTATTGGAGTTTTCGAAACCAACTAACCCTCTCTTTTCTAAAATTTATGATTGGTACTCATTTAATATCCTTCCAAAACTAGGTTCTGTTCTTGCAAATGATTCAGATAGCTATCAATACCTTGCTGAATCAATCAGAATGCATCCTGATCAAGAGTCATTAAAAGCAATGATTTTAGAATCTGGTTTTGATAAGTGTAAGTTTTATAATCTTATTAATGGAATAGTTTCAATCCATGTTGCATATGAAAAATGATTTTAATAAGAAAATTCAGGAATTCATCAAGGATCTTGAAGACGCATCCCCTAATATAAAAAGCACTCTCACAGAAATTTATCCAGTAACCTTTAAACTTAATATCGAAGGTCACAAAGATATTTATATTTCTCTTGAGAAAGGTGTAAAAGCTATTTCATTTAGTCCTGTAGAAAAAATAGATTTTGAGATGGTCTCTTCATTAACAGAGATTTTCGAATTATTGATTACAAAAAAAATAAAGAGGGACATGTTCATTGGAGACCAAGAACTGGCAATGGTATTAGCAAACACTTTAAAAAAATCTGATACAGATTTTTTATATCTTATAGATCGATACTTTGGAAACATCCCTGCCGTTTTTACCCACCTTGCTTCACAAGCCATATCCAATAAAAAAACTATTGGAGATTCTAATGAAAAAATTATTCACTCTAAATTAAGAAATCTAACAATAAGAATGGATAGGCTTGAGGCTATAAATAATTTATGAATATTTTTATTTTAATATTCGAAGGTATGCGCATGGCAGCTCTTGGGCTAAACCATGGTATTTATAGAAACCTCACTGGAAAAAAATTAGTCAAGTATTTAGAGTCTCTAGGCCCAATATTTATAAAATTTGGTCAGCTTCTATCTACCAGAACAGATATCCTTGACGAGGCTATGGCAAGAGAACTACAAAACTTGACTGATAACTGCAAGCCATTTGAGGTTAGCATTTTAAAGAAAATAGTTGAGAGAGAACTTGGAGACAGCATAGAGAACTTATTTGATGAGTTTGATGAAACTCCACTTGCAGCAGCTTCTCTGGCGCAGGTTCACTCTGCAAAGCTAAAAAATGGTAAAGAAATAGTTATTAAAACTTTAAGGCCTGATATTGAAAAAAGGGTTAAGAGAAACCTAAGACTCCTAAAAGCTGCAGCAAAATTTTCGACATATATTTACTCAGAGAGTGACAGGCTGAAACCTCTTGAGGTTGTTAGAGACTATGAAAAAACTATCTTGAGAGAGCTCGATCTTAAGCTTGAAGCTGCCAATACAAACCTTACTAGAAAAAACTTTTTTGAAGCCGAGGAGTTATATATACCAGAAGTATTCTGGGAAATGACCACATCTAAAGTCATGGTTCTTGAAAGAATAGATGGGATACCTTGTACAGACATAGAGCAAATTGAAAAGCATGGAATTAATAAAAAGAGACTTGCTGAGAATGGGGTGATGATATTTCTAAATCAAGTTTTTAGAGATAATTTTTTTCATGCAGACATGCACCCTGGTAATATATTTGTATCTAAAAAACATCCAGAGACACCCGGATATATTGCTATTGATTGCGCAATTACTGGCTCATTATCTAATGATGAAAGGTATATTCTTGCAAGAATGCTACAGGCAGTTCTCAAGCAAAATTATAAATCTCTTTCTCAACTTTTTATTAGCTCTGGATGGGTTAATCCAAACTCAAATATCATTGACCTTGAAAATACTCTTCGTGCCTGCTGTGAGCCAATATTTGAGAAGCCATTATCTGAAATAGAATTTGGTAAACTCCTTCTTTATCTTTTCCAAAGTACTCGACCATTTGGTCTGTCTATCCAGCCTTCCTTGGTTCTTCTTCAAAAAACACTAATTCATATTGAGGGAATGGGAAGACAGATATACCCTGAGTTAGATTTTTGGGGTATTGCTGAGCCATATTTAGACAATTGGTTAAAAGAACAGTTCAGTCCATTAAAATTAAAAGATTTTATAGTAGCAAATAAGGAAGATATTCTTTTAAAAGCTACCGAAATGCCTGGCTTTTTGTATGAGGCACTTGATGAATTAAGAGGGTATTCAAAAAATAATCGATCTAATGAAGAAACAATATACCAAATGCAAATTCAACTTCAAAAAGAGAAATACATCATAAGACTGATTGGGGTTGGTATAATAGTCATATGTGGTACCTTGTTAATACTCACATAGGAGATTCATATGGGCTTTGGTGGAATAAGTATTTGGCAGCTTCTGATAATTTTAATTGTCATTGTTCTTATATTTGGGAGCGGTAAATTAAAATCTTTGGGTTCAGATCTTGGATCTAGTCTTAAGGGTTTTAAAAAAGCTGTAAAAGAAGAAGAAAATAAAGACGAATAACAATTGTTTCAAGTAGGCTTTCTAGAAATTGCGATAATCCTAATACTGGGACTGATTGTTATTGGGCCAAAAAGACTGCCAGATTTAATTAAAACAATTTTAAAGTTTTATAAGAAAGTTCAAAAACAAATCTCAAATCTGAAAAATGATCTTGAGGAAGATATTGGTACTGAAGAAATTAAAAAAGATGTATTCAATGAAATGCGAATGGAAGAACTAGATCTTTTTGATAAGTCTGATAAAAATGAATAACGAATCTATTTCTAGTCACTTGCTTGAGCTTCGCTCAAGACTAATAAGAGTGATTATTTGTCTTGGCGTCCTGTTCCTAGCGGGAATTCCTTTTGCATCAGAAATATATGGCTTTGTAGCATCTCCATTGCTAAGCATACTTCCTGAAGGCAGTTCTATGATTGCTACTCAAGTTACATCTCCTTTCATGGCTCCAATTAAACTAGTTTTATTTGCTGCACTTTTGGTAACAATGCCATATTTATTCTATGAAGTTTGGATGTTCATGTCCCCGGGCCTATATAAAAATGAAAAATCTTTTGTTATGCCTCTGATGGCAACAACAGTAATTCTTTTTACAACCGGAATAGCATTTGCTTACTTTATTGTATGTCCAATTATTTTTAAGTTTTTTATTGCTTCTGCGCCCAATTCTATTCAGGTAATGACAGATATTAGTCAGTACTTAAATTTTATTATCAAGCTCGTCTTTGCTTTTGGAGTTGCTTTTGAGATTCCAATTGCTACCTTCTTGTTAATTAAATCAAGCATCGTTAAGAAGGAATCATTAATAAAGTCTAGGCCTTATCTAATAATTCTATTTTTTGTTATAGGAATGCTTTTGACGCCGCCAGATATTTTTTCACAACTTTTTCTAGCATTGCCTATGTGGATTTTGTTTGAGTTAGGCTTGCTCTTATCCTCAGATAAAAAAAGCTAGTTTGTATTTTTATTAATTTTGAGCACAATTAAATAAATCACTGCCGGAAGTATTAACCATGGCAATTGGGATTGAAGCATAAGTGTTCGATCATTAAATTCGAACAGGACTGGGTTAAAGTAAGGTCCTAAAGGGGAGAGAGGCGCCCAAGAAAGGGGCTTACCTTCAGCAAGCTGGTCGTGATAAAGGAACATCTCTACTAGTATATTTTGACCTACGCACCAAACCATCAATATGCCAAATGCTGACCAGCTCCAAGTATAAAAAACCTGGTCATCTCTTTTTTTGAACATCCACATTATCCAAAAGCCGCCTAGCAGGACTGCCCCAGCATCACCAAGGGAGTTCATTAGCCAGTTTATGTCTCTTGGCAGCCAATTATTAAGTGATTCAGACCGCCTTAAATCAACAGCAACTCCATCCACCCATCCATAGGTAAACCAAAGCTCCCATCCTAATGCGCAAACTAAGAAAGATATTACATAAGTAGGCAGTACCCATTTAGGGAGCATAGATTTATTTTTAAAATATACTACTGCGGGAACTATTACCGAAAGATAAACAACACAAATTACTCTAGCTTCCTCAAAAGACATGCTTCTAGAGTAATCTTTTTAGTTATTTTTTAAAAGTAGTGTATTAGAGACCTAACCTATTAGTCCAATCATCATCGGCAGGCCTTTTTTCAGAAGTAACCCTTTCAATAAGGTCTTCACAAGAGTCGCTAACGATTAATTCGTTAAAGTTAGCATCTGATACGAAACCTTCTTCAACTGCTTTTTTCATCCAAGCTAATAAATGATCGTAATAGCCATTTGTGTTTAGAATACCAATTGGTTTGTTAATGATCCCTAATTGATTGCTGCACATAACTTCAGCGAGCTCATCTAGTGAGCCAACTCCTCCAGGGAGAACTATAAATGCATCAGATCTTTGCATAAAAATATCTTTCCTTTCTAAAAGGGTCTGAGCAACAACAACTTCTTGTATTCTTGGATTCGTTAACTCTAGTTCGTATAAAGATTGTAAAGAAATTCCTAAAACCTCGCCTCCATTGTCTATAGCTGTATGAGAAACAACTCCCATTAAGCCAACATCTCCTCCCCCAAAGACAACATTCATACCTTTTTCCACTATAACTTCAGCAACTTTTTTAGCTTCTGAGGCATATATTGGATTATTGCCAAGATGAGCTCCACAGAAAACGGATATATTTTTAATACTCATCAGTCTTCTTCCATTCCATTATCCCATTTTCCTAAGGCTGCTAATTTATTCATCTCTGCTCTATGTGAAAGAGCATCTTGAGATATAAAGGCATTCTCAGGCTTTCCGCCCCAAGCCTTAAGTGCTGGAGCCTGAAGTGCTCTGCCGTAAGAGAAACTAAGCTTCCATGAGAAGCCACCAATTTTATTCATAGCATCTAGGTGGGCTGTTGCATCTATGTCAGACTGGCCTCCAGAAAGAAAAGTTATACCTGCGAGATCGTCATGAACATTTGCCTTCAAACAATCTAAAGTCTTTTGAGCTACCTCTCCAACTCCTGCCTGAGAAGTTGCGGCGCTTCCTGATAAAACCATATTTGGCTTAAGTAAAGTTGCTTTTATATTTACATCATTTTTATTTAAATGATTAAACAATGATTGTAACGATCTTTCGGTTGCCGCATAGCAGTCGTCAATAGAATGAGATCCATCCATTAACACTTCTGGCTCTACTATAGGAACCATTCCATTATCTTGAACGAGTTTTGCATAGTCCGCTAAGGCTTTCATATTTAAATCTATACACTCATCAGTTGGCATGCCGTCACCTATTTTTATTACCGCTCTCCATTTTGTGAACTTTGCGCCCATAGACTCATACTCTTTTAGTCTTTCATCAAGGCCGTCTAAACCTACGGTTAGATATTCGTCTGAATCGCCAATAGATTGCAGTCCTTTATCAACCTTTATCCCAGGAAGTGCTCCTTGGCTATTTATAACATCTACCAATGAGGTGCCATCTTTAGCATTTTGTCTAATTGTTTCATCAAAAAGAATGACCCCGCCTATGTTATCTTTCATTCCAGATGCTCTAAAAAGCATCTCTCTATAATCTCTTCTATTGTTTTCGGTTGACTCGACTCCTATTGAATAAAATCTTTTGCCGCATGTAGGATTGCTTTCATCAGCAGCAAGAATGCCCTTGCCTTCTGAAACTATGTAAGAAGCTATTTCTTCTATATTATTTGTTGACATAAAATCTCCTTTATCTATATTTTTGCTTTTAATGCCGCTATAGACGGAAGATCTTTGCCTTCCATAAATTCTAAGAAAGCGCCTCCACCTGTAGAGCAATATGATACATCATCTTTATCAATGAAATTATTTATCGCTGTTAATGTCTCTCCGCCACCAGCTAATGAGAAAGCATTGGAGCTTGCAATAATTTTTGATAAGTCTTTTGTCCCATTGGAAAAATTTTTATTTTCAAATACTCCAAGTGGGCCATTCCATAAAATGGTATTGGAGTTCACTAACACCTGCTCCATATCCTCAGTAACGAATTGATCTAAAATCATTTCATCCTTACCAACATCATCGATTGATTTCTCTTGAATATTCTCTCCCTCAAAATTTAGAGAGGTAATAACTCTTTTAGGCAGCATTATTTTATTATCCTTTAAAAGGGTGCTCGCTATATCTAGCATAGACTCCTCATAAAGAGAATTTCCAACTTCATAACCAGAAGCTTTTATAAATGTATTGGCTATGCCGCCACCCACAATGATGTTATTTGCCTTAAGGTTGATATTCTTTATAAGTTCTAGCTTGGTTGAGACTTTTGAGCCTCCTATTACTGCAGTATAAGGGGAGTCAGAATTATTTAATGCCTTAGTAAGGGCGTTTATTTCTTTTTCTAACAATAGACCGGCACAGGCATTTCTAGAATTTAATATGGCTGAATGAGTCGAAGCTTGTTCTCTGTGAGAAGTTCCAAATGCATCAAAAACATATATATCTCCCATGGCCGCTAGTACTTTTCCAAGGTTATCGCTATTAGTCTTCTCACCATCAAAAAATCTTATATTTTCAAGAATCTGTATTGGTGATGAGCCATTAAAAATAGATTCATCATCTAAATGTTTTATTAGGTCTACTGTATGTCCAAAAATTTTTGAAAGGGATTCTGCAACTGGTTGTAAAGAAAAAATTTTGTCATGAATTCCTTCTTCGGGTCTTCCTAAGTGGCTAACTAGAAGAATGTTGGCATTGTTATCTAGTGCCTTTTGGATTGTTGGTATGCATGCCTCGATTCTAGTTTGATCAACAATAATGCCATTTTTTATAGGCACATTCATGTCTACTCTTATCGTAAGATTCTTATTATTTAGATCTAGATCTAATAATTTATGCATCGACCAATGATTTTGCCATATCAACTACATTCGATATTGTGAACCCAAAATGTTCTAACAAGACACTGGCAGGAGCCGATTCTCCAAAACTATCAATTCCTAGCACCTTGTCATTTTTATTTAATAGCTTATACCAAGAATTTGGATGCCCCAGCTCAACAGCCAAAATTGGGAGATCTGTTTTTATTATAGAAGATTGATAAGCTTCATTGGTATCTAAAAATATGTCTAAACACGGCATAGACACAACGTTTGCATTAATTCCATTCTCTTCAAGTTTATTTGCAGCATCAAGCACTAATTGAACCTCGCTACCAGAAGCTATAAGAGTTAATTTGGGATCATTATGCTCTTTTAACAAATAGCCCCCTTTATTTATGTTCTCAACCTGATCAGGTGTTCTTAATAAAGGTGTGGTGTTTTGTCTGCTAAAGACTAGGCAGGTTGGAGTTTTTGAAGATGAAACTGCATTTTTCCAAGCAACTGCTGTTTCAACCAAATCTGCAGGTCTCCAGTTATTTAGGTTGGGGGTGGCGCGCAATGTTACTAAATGTTCTATCGGCTGATGAGTTGGACCATCTTCACCAAGAGCTATTGAGTCATGAGTATAAACAAAAATATTTGGAAGCCCCATTAATGCAGAAAGCCTAACGGCATTTCTTGCGTAGTCAGTAAAAACTAGGAACGTTGCTCCATATGGCTTAATGCCTCCATGCAGAACCATTCCATTCATAATTGCAGACATGCCAAACTCTCTAACACCATAATTAATATGATTGCCTGATGGATTTTCATTTGAAAAAGTAGTGCTCGACTTAGAAAAAGTATTATTGGACGGCGTTAAGTCTGCAGAACCCCCAACTAATTCAGGAAGTTCTTTAACAAAAAAATCTAAAGAAACTTGAGAAGACTTTCTTGTTGCCATTAAAGAGTCATTGTTATTACACTCATTTAAAAATTCATTGTATTTTTCTTCAAAATCACTCGGCATGTCTGATGCAATTCTTCTATTAAGTTCATTATATTCTTGTGGATACTTTTCCTTATAGATATTCATCATATCTGTCCATTCTAAGTTTCTAACTTCGCCAGCCTCAGATGCATTCCAAAAATCGTAAACTGAGTCTGGGATATGAAAAGGCTCATGTTTCCAATCTAGAACTTCTCTTGTCTTAGCAATCTCTTCATCGCCCAGAGGAGCCCCATGAGCATCAGAGGTACCTGATTTGTTTGGGGAACCAAAACCAATGGTAGTTTTACAGAAAATCATGGTTGGTTTGTCTGTCTCGGATTTGGCTGAAACAATTGCAGCATTTAATTCATCTAAACTGTGCCCATCAACACTTATAGTTTGCCAGCCGTAGCTATCAAATCTTTTTACAGTATCGTCTGTGAACCAATTTTCAATCTCACCATCAATAGATATTCCATTTTGATCATAAAAACAAATTAATTTACCAAGATTGTGGGTGCTAGCAAATGAACAGGCTTCATGGGATATGCCCTCCATAAGGCAACCATCTCCTAAAAATGCATACGTAAAGTGATCTATTACCTTGCAGTCATCTTTGTTAAATTGCGCTGATAGAATTTTTTCTGAAATAGACATCCCAACTGCATTAGCTATACCTTGACCCAGTGGACCAGTCGTTGTTTCAATTCCATAATCTAAATCATATTCTGGATGTCCTGGGGTTTTAGATTTGAACACTCGAAAATCTTTTAAATCATCTATTGATATCTTGTATCCTGTTAAGTGCAATAAGCTATACAAAAGCATTGAGCCATGACCATTTGATAAAACAAACCTATCCCTATTAAACCAATGAGGGTTTTGAGGGTTGTGATTTAGATGATTTTTCCATAGGGCCGTAGCGATCTCTGCCATTCCCATTGGCATTCCTGGATGACCAGAGTTTGCTTTTTGAACAGCATCAATTGAAAGAAACCTTAAGGCATTAGTGGGCTCTGAGTTATTCATTTATTTTTATTGATTAAAAATTAAATAATAGTGTTTTAAATGCTAAATTCATAGCTAAAAATTTTAAAAATTAGTATAAAATGTACTCACTTGTGATTTTTAAATTTTTTGCACCAACATGCTGCTAAAAAGTTCTTTATTTCACTTATTTGAAATTTTTTTTTGGAGAAATAAATGAGTTATATTTTTACATCAGAGTCCGTATCTGGCGGACATCCCGATAAAGTTTGCGATCAAATTTCTGATGCCGTTCTTGATGCTTATCTAGCAGAAGATCCAAATAGTAGGGTTGCTTGCGAAACAATGATTAAAAACAATATGGTTTTTATAGCTGGAGAGATCACTTCGCTAGCTAGCCCAGATCTTGAACCGGTGGTAAGAAAAACAATTAATGATATTGGATACAATTCTGAGAAGTATGGATTCAATGGAGATACATGTGAATTTACCAATCTTGTATTTGAGCAATCTCCTGATATTTCTCAGGGTGTTACTGAGGGTGAAGGTGAAAATTTAGAGCAAGGCGCTGGAGACCAGGGCTTGATGTTTGGATATGCTTGTAAAGAAACTGATTCTCTTATGCCCTTGCCAATAGATTTGTCTCATAGACTTGTTAAAAAACAAGCTGACGTTATGAAAAGTGGTGAAATAAAATGGTTAAGACCTGATGCTAAAAGTCAGGTAAGTGTTATTTACTCTGATGATGGCAAAACAATTGAGGGCTTATCAGCTGTGGTTCTTTCTACTCAACATGATGAGGACGTAACTCAAGAAGAAATTAAAGATGAAGTAATGGAGAAAATAATTAAGCCAATTGTTCCTGAGGAGTGGCTATTAGATTCAACCAATATCTATATTAATCCAACTGGAAAATTTGTTATTGGGGGTCCTGTAGGAGATTGCGGGCTAACAGGAAGAAAAATTATCGTTGATACATATGGTGGCATGGCTAGACATGGTGGTGGTGCTTTCTCAGGGAAAGACCCTTCTAAAGTTGATAGATCTGCAGCTTATGCTTCAAGGTATGTTGCAAAAAATATCGTTGCAGCAGGCCTGGCAGATTACTGTGAGATTCAAGTTTCCTATGCCATAGGCGTTGCTGAGCCAACATCAATACACGTTGAAACTTTTAATAGTGAAAAAATATCAAAGGAAGCAATTGTAAAAATAGTTGAAGAAGAATTTGATCTAAGACCTAAAAGCTTAATTAATATGCTTGATCTGAAAAGACCAATATATCAACCAACTGCAGCTTATGGTCATTTTGGCAGAACCGATATTGACCTTTCATGGGAAAAAACGGATAAAGCTTCAGATATTTCACAGTAGAATTTTTAATAAATAATAGGAAAAAAAATGGATAATGATTATAAAGTCGCAGATATTAATTTAGCTGAATTTGGAAGAAGAGAGATCTCTCTTGCTGAAAACGAAATGCCAGCCCTTATGGCTCTAAGAGACAAATATAGAGATGAGCAACCCTTGGCTAACGCAAAGATTATGGGTTGTATTCATATGACCATTCAAACTGCTGTTTTAATGGAAACGCTAATAGATCTTGGTGCTGAACTAAGATGGTCATCATGTAATATTTTCTCTACTCAAGACCATGCTGCCGCAGCTATGGCTGCTAGAGGTATACCAACTTTTGCTTGGAAAGGAGAAACTGATGAAGAGTTTGAATGGTGTATCGAACAAACTATATGTAAAGACGGAAAGCCTTGGGATGCCAATATGATTCTTGATGATGGGAGTGATCTTACAGCAATGGTTCATGAAAGATTTCCTGAAATGTTAGAAACTATTCATGGGGTTTCAGAAGAAACTACTACTGGAGTTCATAGACTAAAAGAAATGTTAGAAAAAGGTGAATTAAAAATACCTGCAATTAATGTTAATGACTCGGTTACTAAGGCAAAAAATGATAACAAGTACGGTTGCAGACATAGTCTTAATGATGCTCTTAAAAGAGGAACTGACATGCTGCTTATGGGCAAAAAAGGATTAGTTATTGGTTATGGTGATGTTGGTAAAGGATCAGCAGCCAGTTTAGCCCAAGAAGGAATGATAGTAAGTGTTGTTGAATCAGATCCTATATGTGCAATGCAAGCTTGTATGGATGGTTTTGCGGTTGTGTCCTGTTATAAAGATGGCGCTGTTTCAAGAAATGAGGCAGATATTAATATGGAAGTAATGGGAAACACTGATTTAATTGTTACGACAACAGGTAATGTTAATGTTTGTGATTCTGCAATGTTGGCTACATTAAAAAATACAGCTGTTGTTTGTAACATTGGTCACTTTGACAATGAGATTGACACTGCATTTATGAGAGATAACTACTATTGGGATGAGATTAAACCTCAAGTTCATAGAATATTTAGAGATACAAAGCCTGACGGAACCCCGGATCAAACAAGCAAAAACTACCTTATTCTTTTAGCTGAAGGTCGACTGGTTAATCTAGGTAATGCAACAGGGCATCCAAGTAGAATCATGGATGGCTCGTTTGCTAACCAAGTTTTAGCGCAAATACATTTATATAAGCAAGGTTTTGCAAATATTAATGACGAGGATACGAAAGCAGAGATGATTACTGTTGAAGTTCTTCCTAAAAAGCTTGATGAAGAAGTTGCTGCCTTAATGGTTGCTGGTTTTGGAGGGGTTATTACTAAGCTTACTCAAGACCAAGCTGATT
This sequence comes from gamma proteobacterium SCGC AAA076-P13, assembly GCA_000384935.1. GTDB lineage: Bacteria > Pseudomonadota > Gammaproteobacteria > Magnimaribacterales > D2472 > SCGC-AAA076-P13. Next base: position 220,680 of record ARRA01000003.1, read on the forward strand.
ACATTAACGTCCCTCAAGAGGGCCCTTTCAAAGAAGAAAGCTACAAATATTAGTCTAATACTGTGCAATTATGGGCGTAATTGCCCATAATACGCACTATGACATTTTTCAAAATTACTTTAAGCATACTTGTGATAATGAGCATTAGTGCATGTGGTGTCAAAGGGCCGCTTCTAGAAATTCAAAAAGCTGAGATTTTTTAGTGGATACTTTTAAGTACAAAGAGAATAAATTGCACTGTGAGGATGTTAATTTATCTGAAATAGCTAGTAGCTTTGGAACTCCTGCATACGTCTATTCAAAAAAGGCTCTCACAGAAAATGCTCTGATGTATGTGAATTCATTTACGAATCCGGACAACATGGCTTGTTTTTCTGTTAAATCATTAAGCAATCTTTCGGTATTAAAACTATTAAAAGAAGTTGGTTGTGGCTTTGATGTTGTTTCTGGTGGCGAAATGCATAGAGCTCTATCTATTGGAGCCGATCCTAAAAGTATTATCTTTTCAGGAGTTGGTAAGTCTTCAGATGAAATTAAACAAGGCATTTTAAACAAAATATTATCCTTCAATGTTGAGTCTATTTCTGAGTTATATAAAATTGAAGCTATTGCAAAGAAGCTGCAGATGAATGCTTCGGTTTCCATAAGATTTAACCCTGACATCGACTCAGGAGGTCATGACTACATTACAACAGGAAGGAAGGGAGATAAATTTGGAATATCCTCAATAGAAGATATCTTAAATCTAAGTACATATATTTCTGAATCTCCAAATCTAAATATGGTTGGGTTGGCCTGTCATATAGGATCTCAAATAATTAATCTAGAAAGCTACAAAGAAACAGCGCAAAGAACCTTTGAGCTTGCTGACCAGATTTCTAGTCTGGGGGTCGAGCTTGAATTTCTAGATTTGGGCGGGGGCCTTGGAGTTTCCTATGATAGCGATATTCATCCCAGTCCAGCAGATTTAATCTCTTGTTTAGAATTAGAATTTAAAGGCAGAAAAGAAAGACTAATTCTAGAGCCTGGTAGAAGTATTTCTGCTAATGCTGGGGTGCTTTTGACAAAAATTGAATATATAAAAGATGAATTCGTAATAGTTGATGCTGCCATGAATGACCTTCTTAGACCATCTCTCTATCAAGCCAAGCATGAAATTTGGAATATAGAAAAGAGAGACGGCAATAGCTCTGTTAAGAATATAGTTGGGCCCATATGTGAGTCTTCTGATTTTCTTGCTAAGAATATAAAGATAAGTGCTGAGGAGGATGATATCTTGGCCGTTAGGACTGCTGGAGCCTATGGGTTTGTCATGTCCTCAAACTACAATACGCGACCTCGAGCTTGCGAAATTCTTATAGAAGGAAGTCAAACTAAATTAATTCGAAAAAGAGAGTCACTTAAGAATATTTTAGAAATGGAGCTCAATCTCCATGATTAAATTTGCCAAGATGCATGGGAATGGGAATGATTTTGTAATGGTAAATTCATTAGAAAAAGAATTTAATCCTAAGAAAGCATTGATAAAAAAATTAGGTGACAGGAATCTAGGAATTGGATTTGATCAAATGATTCATATTGGGGCTCCTTCAAAAGACAACAGAGACTTTGCTGTAAAGTTTTATAATACAGATGGTGGTAAGGCTAATATGTGCCTTAATGGGGTGAGGTGTGCCGCAACATATGTTTGGGATAATAAGTTTGCACCAAAAAGAACACTAATATTTCAAACCAAAAAAATAGATGTTGAATGCAGGCCTCTAAAAGAAGGTGTTGAAGTAATTCTTAAAAATCCAACATACTTTATTTCCAAAGATTTAGAAAAAAAATTATCAAAAGTAATTAAAACTTCTTTCAAGTTAGTTGATTTAGGAAACCTTCACCTATGCTTACAAAAGAAAAGCATAGATCAATTCGATCTGAATGGTTTGTACAAGAAATTGGAAGCCTTGTTAAGGCCCCTAGGAATTAATCTATCTATATATTCGAAAGGCAAAGACTCATATAACATAAGAACTTATGAGAATGGAGTAGGTGAAACTCTTTCATGTGGATCTGCATCTTTTTCTGTTGCCTACCTATGTCTTAAAGATGAAATTAAAAAAACTACAATTAAGTCTTCAGGTGGAAGTATTAAATTTACAAAGTTAGATGATAGAATCTTGATGTCAGGGCCTACTAAGTTTGTGTATTCTGGGAGCTTTCATGAGTAATAAAATTGATGCTAAGGATGTCGAAATATTTTTATTAGATAACTTGGATTTTTTTGAATCAAGAGAATCTCTTGTTGGTGAACTTAAATTTAAGCACTCTTCAAGCTCAGCATCATCTCTTTTAGAAAGACAAATTATTAAACTTAGAGATGAGCAAAAAGACTTAATGGATCTGCTGTCATCTTTTGTAAAAGAAGCATCAGTAAATGAAGATTTATTTAATAAATCAAAAGACCTTACTTTAAGTATTTTGGGTGCATCTTCTAGAGAAGATATTATTAAAAGAGTTCAAGATAACTTTCATAAGAGCTTTAACGTAGATAAGTGTTTATTAAGTCTTCATGATAATTCTGAGATAAATGACTTGGAACAAAAGACTGGGATGTCATTTCATAAGGGAGCTATTCATTGTGGGTCATATTCTACGGAAAAAATGGAACTTCTTTTTGAAGATTCAAAAGTTCAGTCTATGGCGGTGGCTGTAATTGTTATTGGAAAAAATATTGGACTGCTTATGCTTGGCAGTTACGATAGAACAAAATATTTAGGCGATGAGGATACTACTTTTATTGAATATATTAGAGATATATTAGAAAAAAGGTTTGCTTCAGAAAGTATGAATGCCTAAAGAATACTTTGTTACCAAAGACCTAGTTCAATATATAGATTACATCTTTCAAGTAAAAAATCTTTCACTAAATACAGCAAATTCTTATAAAAGAGATTTATTAAAACTATCGAATTATTTAAGTTCAGTAGGTATTTCTTCATATAAAGATATTACAGATGAAACCTGTACTGGGTGGATAGGAAGTTTGTTTTCTTCAAACAATAATCCAAGAAGCATTCAAAGACATCTATCTTCAGCAAAAGGTTTTTTTAAGTTTCTTAAAAAGAATTTAGTAATAGAGTCTTCTCCATTTGAGCTTGTGAAAGCACCAAAAACACCACAACATCTTCCTGACGTGCTGTCTCCTGAAGACGTAGAGCAGCTTTTAAGCCTAAAGCCAGTTGATGCTCTAGAAATAAGAGATTTAGCTATTGTTGAGCTTATGTACTCGTCTGGATTAAGGGTATCTGAGACTGCAAATATTAATATGAGTGATTTTGAAGAAGAAATGTCTTTTTTAAGAATACTTGGCAAAGGCTCTAAAACAAGACTTGTACCACTAGGAAGATATGCTATTAGTGCAATTAAAAACTGGACTAAGGAAAGACAAAAATATTCTGATACATCAGAAGCGCTATTTATTAATCTAAAGGGTTCTAGGCTTACTGTTAGAAGTATCCAATTAAGGCTTAAAAGAATGGCAATAAAACAAGGCCTGCCTCCAATTCATCCTCACATGTTAAGACATAGCTTTGCGACCCATATGCTTGAATCAAGTGGAGACTTAAGAACCATTCAGGAACTTCTTGGTCATAGCTCTCTTTCTACAACACAAATTTATACTAAATTAGATTATCAATACTTGGTAAAAATATATGACAAAGCCCACCCTAGAGCAAAAAAATGAAATATAAACTTATTACATTTGATCTTGATGATACATTTTGGGATATAGCACCCGTAATAATTAAAGCAGAAAGGGATACGAGACAATGGCTACATAAAGAGGTTGGTGAAATTGAATGGGGCTCGATGAGTGATTTTCTAGGGATAAGAGAAGATCTAATAAAAACCATTCCCTCGCTAGAGTGGGATATCAGCCTGCTTAGAAAAGAAATCTATAAACAAAAATTAAAAGATTTGATTCCTGATGAGTCTGAAAGAGACCATATGATTAATAAAGCTTATTCAATGTTTCTTGAAAAACGGCATGAGGTTACCTTTTATGAAGGTGTTTATGATGCGATTAAAAGCCTTGCCTCAAAATATCATCTTGGAATTCTAACCAATGGCAATGCAGATATTTATAAATATGATATTGGGAAATATTTTGATTTTTCTAAAAATTCCTTTGATGTAAAAGATAATAAACCCAGTAAACCTCATTTTGAGTCTGCTAAGAGTGTATATAAAGATATATCTTTTAATGAGATTATTCATATTGGAGACCACCAGATAAATGATGTTTTTGGTGCTCATGACCTTGGAATTAAGCCTATTTGGTTTAATAATAAAAATGATGAGTGGTCGCAGTCTTTTGATAAGCCCGATGAGCTTTCAAACTGGAATGACTGTACAAAATTAATAGAGGAAATTGATGCAAGATAAAGAAATTAAAGATGCTATTGCCAGTATTCTTAAAAAAGAAGTTGGGGCGCTTAGTAATGTTATCCCTTTAGAGATTATTAATTCTATGGCAAATAATTTATCAAAAGATTTTAATAGTCTTATAGAAAAAAGCGGTTATGTAAATAAAGCTAAATATAAGGCACTGCAAGAAATTGCAGAAAGGTTAGAAAAAAGAATTGAGTTATTAGAAGAGTCTATAAAGTAATAATATATTCTGAAAGATCTTTAATGTCTTTATCTGACAAAGCGGCCGCTTGGGCGTACATTAAAGCACTTTGAGCTCCTCTTTCTTCTTTATTTTTATATTGAACCAAGGCAGATGAAATGTAATCACTCTTCCTACCTTTAAATGAAGGTCCAATTCCGCCTTCCCCTTTAGCCCCATGACAGGCAATACAACCAGCATATAGTTTTGTTACTTTTGAGTCTGCGTCTGAGCCAGAGCTTTCAGCCAAAACAGCTCCACAGTCTTGCCCTTCAATACATATGTTTACGTTTAAATGAATTCGCTCTATTACTGACTCATCATATTTTTTACCATTGAAAAGAAATAATGCACATAGTGGCAAAATTAATAAATAGCGCTTATTTTTCATATTTATTCCTATGAGTTTGGTCTTTGTAGATTAACAACATGATCAACAACTTTAAGCATATCGCCGAATGATCCTTTGGATTCTATTATGTAGGTGCCGTCAACAATCATCATTGGAACTCCAGTAACTTTTACCTGCTTTCCATATTTGATGCTTCTATTTACTTTTTGTCTAACACCAAAAGAATTCATATATTGCGTTGTTACTTCTGGGGCAACGCCAAATTTTTCTAAAAAGCTCTCAATAGCCTTTTGGTTTTGAAGAAAATTACCCTCTTTATGGATGGTTACAAATACAGCCGAATGCGTTGAAGGATCTAATTTTAATGATTCTATTGTGTAATATAGGGCTGCGTGGAGTTGATGAATTCCACCCCAAGTAATTGGCATTTTTTCAAGCCTTACACCGTTATCAAGTCTTGCTTCCCAGGCATTAATAGAAGGCTCAAAGTTATAACAATGATTACAGCCATACCAAAATGCCTCAGTGACCTCAACGATACCATCTTGCCTAACCTGAACAGGGTTATCGATCATTCGATAATCTCTACCTAACTTATATTCTGCATTTATAGAAACAGAGATTAGTGCAATTGCAAAAAATTTAAATATATATTTCATAATTATTTTATTTGTATAGCCCATGCATGTAATTTGCAAGTGCATCAATGTCATTATCAGTTAAGTTTTGAGCAATAGATTGCATCACAAGGGATTGCTCTCCCGCATTTCTTTCTTTTGATCTATAGGCTTTAAGTGTAGTTGTTAGATATCCAACTTGCTGGCCAGCAACACTGGGGAATCCAGCAAGGTAATTGCCTTGCCCATCAACAGAGTGACATGCCGTACATGCAGGAATACCTTCTTTCATATTTCCAAATCTATAAAGACTTGTTCCAAGGCTCAGAAGCTCCTCGTCATTTTTTGCTTGACCTCTGGAGGTTTCATTAGATTCATAAAAAGCTGCCATATCAAGCAACTCTTCATCTTTTAATGTGTTTAAGTATGGTATTACTGCCATCATAAGCGCATTATTTCTTTCGCCATCTCTAAAGTATTGTAATTGCTCGTAAAGATATCTTTGGTTTTGTCCTGCTAGTTTGGGCCAGTCTGAACTAACACTATTGCCATCACTTCCATGACAAGCGGCACATGATTCAACTAAGGTTGAGCCATTAGATGCATCGCCAGATATAAAACCATGAGGCATGCTATCTGAAGAAGAGCTTTCTGCAGCATTTAAAGAAAATACTAAACAGAAGGATGTAAAAAATAACGAAATTGATTTCATATACTTATTAAGTGTGTATTGTGATGTGTATTATAAACATAGGTTGGTATGATACAAACTATTAAATGAAAAACCTTTTTAAAGAATCTGAGTTTATGCTTGGAGTAACCAAGTTTAAAAATCTCCCAGAAGATATGGGAGATGAAATTTTATTGGCTGGAAGGTCAAATGCTGGGAAATCAAGCGCACTCAATGCTCTCACCGAGAATCCAAAGCTAGCAAGAATAAGCAAAACTCCAGGAAGAACTACTGAGATTAATTTTTTTAGCGTCAATGAAACTTTAAAATTTGTTGATTTGCCTGGCTATGGTTTTGCTAAATCAAGCTTCCACAAAAGAAAGGATTGGGCGCCTCTATTAGAGGAGTATTTTGCAAAAAGACAAGCCTTAAAGGCTGTAGTTATATTTATGGATATAAGACATCCTTTAAAAGATAGCGATAGGGATATGATTGAACTATGTAATAAGTCTGATACTGCTTTTATACCAGTTCTAACTAAAAGTGATAAGCTATCAAATAATCAAAAACATAAAGCGATATCTGCTGTAAATAGACAGATGCAGGACGTAGAAGCCATTGCTGTTTCATCAAAAGATATCGTAGGATTTGACAAGCTTTCAAGAGCAATACTTGAATTTACTAGTGCTTAAATATCAACAGCAAGACTGTGATCTGACCTTATCAGAAGGACTGGAGTGTTATTACAATTCCTTTCCCGATTCAAAAGAGATTATAGAAGATGATGTTCACTCAGGAAATCTATTAAGAGACCACGACTGCACACATATAATTTTTGGCCTCGATATATCAATCGATCAAGAGGCTATATTAGATACCTGGGTTCTATGGGGCTCATCTTTCAAGTGGAAGTATCTTCTTGGCTATGCAAAACTCCCACAAATAAAGAAAATTCAAAAACATCTAATTGCCGAACTTGGAGTAAAAGGTTTTTTAAAACTTTATTGGAATGTTTCTGGTATAAAAAGGAAGGTAACTTTTAGAACCTTTAAAATGAAAAAAAAGTGGCCTTTTCAAGTGCCTGATACATATCTAAATATGAAAATATCTGATCTTAGAAAAATCCATGGTATTAATATTCTTAGTACAGAAGAGCTTAATTACACCCCAACAAAGTGGTCTGGCTCTATAAATAGTTAGCTACTTGGTTGATTACACGATCTACAGATTCTAATTGATTGTCTGAGGCTGAATATTTTCGTGCCAAACCTAAATAAAACATTCCTTTGTTAAGATCTCCTGAATTAACAAAGGAAGCGCCAAGATATAAACTTGTCATAGCTAAATTTTCTCTATACTTTGATTTCTGTTTTAATGCTTGAGATATCGAGTTTTCAAGGCTGATTATATTTTTGTAGTCATCCACAAAATAGAGTGATTCAATTAAAATAATTAAACTGCTGAATAAAATTTCTTCAGGATATTGTTCTTTATTTTTCTTTGATTCCTCTATAAATTCGAATAAAAGAGATGTGGTTTTGGTATATTGTGCTTTAAAATGATAAGCCCTAGCTAATTCAAATATAAAGATTTCATCATACTTGATGTTCTCTTCTGCCAGAGCTATTGCGCCATCAAAATCTTTAGTTCTAATCTTTTTAATTACTGCCCTGTATGCTTGTTTTACATTATTTTCAACTTCAAGATATTCCGGTCTTAAAGAAAAAGTAAACCTATGTTTGGCGCCTTCTGTGTAAATAGCCTTATTGTTAAATTTTGCCGGGCTATATTGTGACTTTACTAGTGCTGCAATTGCAGCTCTGTTGAAAAAAGAGCATGGTTCTAATTGAGTGTAGGGATTCGAAAGATTGCCACATCTTCCATCTATAGCTTTTGTGTTAATTACTTTTCCATCTTGTGTTATGTCAAATTCTACGATAACAAACCCGGTTTCCCCAAACTGAAGCATATTCTTAGGATAAATAGGTTGTACTATTTTAATTTTTTCATACTTTGTATATTTATTAAGTAAATCAAAGGCCGTAATATTTTTACCATCGAGTATAAATGCAGCATCTGATAAGGATTTTGATATCTCACATTTAGTTCTGATCTGTGCCAATTCATTAAGACCTTCATTTTTAATGCACTTATTAAAGTTAGCCAATTCATCTTGAAAGATGTCTGAAAAGTAGCTTTTGGTATGTTTATTAAGGGGGTTTTGCACAGGGTTTTTGTCTCTCTTTTTCCTTAAATATTGGAGTTCGGAATAACCAGAGTCATTTGGACTATTAAATGAAGATGGCCTATTAGGACTATGCCAGGGCGGCTCATTGTTGCCGGGAGCTGGCTCAGAGATATAAGAGCTTTGCCCAAATAACATATTGGATCCTATGAAGTACAGAAAATATATAGATAGTGTTCTTTTGTTAATGAGCTTCATTCCAGTTATCTCCTATTGCAGCATCCGCTATTAAAGGTATCTCAAGCTTAACAGCGTCTTCCATCATACCCTTCATTGTTACTAAAACTTCTTTGGATTCGTTACGCGGGGTTTCAAATATAAGCTCATCATGAACCTGCATAATCATTTTTACTTCTGGCATTTCTTTGTTTAAAAATTTATTAATGTCTATCATTGCTTTTTTTATAATATCAGCAGCAGATCCTTGAAGAGGTGCATTAATTGCAGCTCTTTCTGCTGCTTGCCTTCTTAATCCATTTGCAGCATTTATCTCATTTAAATATAGTCTTCTTCCCATTATTGTCTCAACATACATATCTTCTTTGGCTTTAGCTTTTATATTTTCCATATATTCTTTAACGCCAGTGTATCTTTCAAAATATGTATCTAAATATTTCTGAGCTTCAGCTCTTGGAATATCTAATTGTCTTGTTAATCCAAAAGCTGACATTCCATACATTAATCCAAAGTTAATAGCTTTTGCACTTCTTCTTTGGTCTTGAGTGACTTCATCAAGGCTAACACCAAAAACCTCTGCCGCAGTTGCAGAATGAATATCTAAATTATTATTAAAAGCATGGGTTAAATTTTTATCTTTAGACAAATGAGCCATTATTCTTAGCTCTATTTGAGAGTAATCTGCCGATATTAATACATTCCCTTTTTCAGGTACAAATGCTTCTCTAATTCTTCTGCCTTCTGAGGTTTTAATGGGTATATTTTGAAGATTTGGCTCTGTAGAAGAAAGCCTTCCGGTTGAAGTGACTGCTTGTTGATAGGATGTATGTATTCTTCCAGTGATAGGGTTTTCAATTTTAATAAGGCTATCTGTATAAGTTGATTTTAGTTTTGCTAGAGTCCTATATTGAAGAATAATTTTTGGTATTTCATATTCCTCTGCAAGCCTTTGAAGAGTTTCTTCATTCGTTGATGGCTGCCCCTTGGGGGTCTTTTTTAGGATAGGTAGTTTTAGTTTTTCATATAGCACTACGAGTAACTGTTTTGGTGAATCTAAATTAAATTCTTCTCCTGCAATTTTAAAAGCTTGGCTTGAAAGATCTTCTATTTTTTTAGATAATTCTTTTGAATGGTTTGCTAGTTTCTTTTTATCAACCTTAGCGCCATTCATCTCAACATTAGAAAGAACATGAACCAGTGGATACTCTATTTCTTTTAACAACTTGATTTGGGTTGGCTTGTCTTTAAGTAACCCATTTAATCTATTAAATAATCTTAAGGTTATATCAGCATCTTCAGCTGCATAGTTTGATGCTATATCAACCTCAACTGCTGAAAAGTTAATTTGCTTTGAAGCAGTTCCAGTAATATCTTTATACTTAACTGTTGAGTAATTTAAGTAAAACTCGGCAAGCTTATCCATCCCATGTCTTGTTGCTGTGCTGTTTAAAACATAAGACATAAGCATTGTATCTGCAAAGAAATCATCTAGATGAATTCCATGTCTTGATAATATAGGTATATCAAATTTAAGGTTTTGACCAACAGCCTTGTGCTTATTTTTTTCAATAGCTGCGCCTAAGACTTTAACAACCTCATCTAGACCTAATTGACTTGGACAATCTTCATATTTGTGACCAATAGGAATGTAGCATCCAGAACCTTCTTCAACCGCAAGTGATATTCCAACCAAGTTTGCTGACACTGTATCAAGTGAGTCTGTTTCTGTATCAATAGCGAAAACCTTGCAAGTATCCAACTTCTTAGCCCAATTCTCTAAATCATCACCATTAAATAATGTCTCATAACTACTATTAATTATTTTTTTATCTAACGAGGGTTCCTGCTGAGGTAGATTTTCATTCTTTGTTTCTGTTTTTGTAACAGCCTTTCTGGGTGTTTTAAATTCTAATTCATTAAATAAATCGTCAAGTCTTTCCTGGTTAGTGTTGAGCTCAAGAAGGCTATCGAAAGTTACATCTAATTCAACATCATATTTAAGGGATACAAGTTCAACATTTCTATCTAAATCATTTAAAGAGTTTCTTAGATTCTCGCCAACGACCCCCTTTATTCCTTCAGCATTTGATTTAATTGTGCTGAGGTCTCCAAATTCATTAAGCCATTTTGCAGCAGTTTTTTGGCCCACTTTTGGAACCCCTGGAATATTATCTGAAGTATCTCCTGTTAAAGCTAGCATATCTCTGATTTGACTTGGCTTTACGCCAAACTTTTCAAATACCTTTGCCTCATCAAAGATTTGATGTGTCATCGTATTCATCATTGTTGAAATTGGATCTTCAACTAATTGCATTAAGTCTTTATCTAGCGAAGATATAACTGCTTTGAAGTTATTTTCTTTTGCTTTCTTTACTAGTGTTGCAATAACATCGTCGGCCTCAACCCCCTCTATTTCAATTAATGGAAATCCTATAGCTTTAACAATTTCTTTTAATGGCTTTAGTTGTTCTCTTAAGTCATCAGGCATTGGGGGCCTGTTTGCTTTGTATTCCTTGTATACATCATTTCTAAATGTCTTACCTTTAGCATCAAACACAACAATAATTGGAGATCCCTCACTGTCTTTCTTAAGGGTCATCAGCATATTAGTTACGCCTTTAATAGCTCCTGTTGGCTGCCCTGAAGATGATGTGAGCGGCGGCATTGCATGGTAAGCTCGGTATAAGTAAGAAGAGCCATCAATAATAAAAATTCTATCTTTCATATTAAATTGTGATTACCTAGATGTATTATGCATAAGTTTTTTCTATACTATTTAATAACAAGACTAAGAAAAATTTATTTATGCAACTTTTAAAATTTATTAAAACAGTTTATCAAAACTATTTCGAATTAGCCTGTTTTATAAGTTCGTCATTGGTTATTTTGTTAGCCATCTTGATGGATCATTATCTTGAATTAGAAGCTTGTCCAATGTGCATAATGTCGAGATATGCTTTTGGGCTAATAGCCTTTTGGTCTTTACTTGGATTCTTGCTGAAAAAAATTAATATTTTGACAAAGATTTTTACTTTAATTTCAGCAATTGGTGGCGCGGCCATAACAGCTAAACAGGTCTATCTTCAAAACCTTAGTCCAGAGGAGGTAGCAAATTTAGCTGCAGGATGTGGAATGCCGCTATCGACACAGATTGAGTACTTTGGATTCTTTGGTGGTATTGCGAATGCCTACAAAGGCGGCCCAACATGTGCTGAAGAAAACTGGAGGTTTATTCTTAACTTTGCAGAATGGGGCTTGGTATTCTTTATACTTTACTCAATATTTAATCTCAAAAAGCTCATTAACATATAAAATATTGGTTATTTGTAATAAAACTACAAAATATATCTTCTTTAAACCCTTTAAATACAGCAAATTTAAAATTAATTGACTAATTAATAGCCTTGTACTTTAATTCACTACAAGTAGTGTAAATATTTAACACTTTTATAAGTGAGGCTATATAATTTTACTCCCCTATTAGATATAGTGAATATTAATATGAAAAATGCAGATAACGTGAATGAATTAAGACTCTCCACCGAAGAGTTAATATTACAAGCGGTTGAAAATAATGAAGGTGTCATTGCTAGCAATGGTGCCTTTTCTGCAACAACAGGTGAAAGAACTGGCAGAAGCCCTAATGATAGATTTATAGTCCAAGAATCAACAACATCTGACCTCATTGACTGGGGAGCTATTAACCGACCTTTTGATGAAGATAAATTTGAAAAACTTTGGAACAAAGTTGAATCATATATATTTGAGAAAAATAGATATGTATCTGAAGTTCATGTTGGTTCACATGATGATCATTATTTACCAGTAAAAGTTACAACTGAAACAGCATGGCATGGCTTGTTTGCCAGACTTATATTTGTTGTTCCTCAAGATTTCAACCCTTCCAACAAACAAGAGTGGCAGATTTTAAGTGCAGCAAATTATGAATGTGTTCCAGAAGAAGATGGGACTAATTCTGAAGGGTGTGTGATTATTAATTTTGCTAAAAGAAAAGTTTTGCTTGCTGGAATGAAGTATGCAGGAGAGATGAAGAAATCAATGTTCTCTGCTCAAAACTTTTTGCTTCCAGAAAAAGGCGTGCTTCCCATGCACTGCTCTGCCAATGTTAACGCTGATGATAAAGTTACTCTGTTCTTTGGGCTTTCAGGTACAGGAAAAACTACTCTTTCAGCGGATCCAACATGCTCCTTGATTGGAGATGATGAACATGGCTGGGGAGAAGGTTCTGTCTTCAATTTTGAAGGCGGATGTTATGCAAAAACTATAGATCTATCAGAAGAGAATGAGCCTGTAATTTTTAATGCTATTAAACATGGTAGTGTTATTGAGAATGTCTTTTTAGACAATGAAGGAAATCCTGATTATTACAATACTTCTTTATCTGAGAATGGGCGATGTTGTTATCCTAGATCTCATATAGAAAATGCCATCCCATCTAACTCTGCGGGTGAGGCTGAAACAGTTATATTCCTTACATGTGATTTAACTGGACTAATCCCTCCAGTATCTATTCTTTCAAAAGAAGCTGCTGCATACCATTTCTTAAGTGGCTACACAGCGAAAGTTGGGTCAACTGAAATGGGTTCTAGCTCATCGATTGAATCTACTTTTTCTACTTGTTTTGGTGCTCCATTCTTCCCTAGGCCAGCGGGAGAATATGCAGACTTGCTTATGAAAAGAGTTGAATCATTTGGATCAAAAGTTTATCTAGTCAATACAGGATGGACTGGTGGTCCTTTTGGAAAAGGCTCAAGATTCTCAATACCAACAACCAGGAGAGTTGTTAACGCTATTCAAAACGGCGAATTAAATGGTGTTTCTACACAATTTATACCAGGCTTAAATTTAGAAGTTCCTGTTGCAGTTAATGGTGTTGATGCAAAACTACTTAATCCAATAGAAACTTGGGATGATAGGGAAGAATATAAAAAATATCTTCAGGAGCTTGTTAAAAAATTCCAAGATAACTTTGAAAAATTTAAAGTAAATTCAGAAATTGTATCTGCAGGTCCTAAGCTTTAAGATACCCATGTGGAACTCTCTAAAAAAATACATGAATTAAAAGATACTGGTTTTTTTGAAAATCTAATTATTGAAAGAGGTATTGAAAAAGAATCTCTTAGAGTTTCTAGCAATGGTAGTATTTCAGAAAAAAGTCACCCAGCCTCTCTGGGGTCTTCATTTACCAACTCATCTATAACAACAGATTTCGCTGAAGCTTTAGTAGAGATAGTCACACCAGTTTTCAATGATATTGATGAGTTATATGATCACCTTTTTGCTCTTCATGTTTTTATTAACAATAATATTGGTGATGAATTATTATGGCCATTTTCAATTCCTCCAAAAATAGACAACGAATCAAAAATTAACATAGCAACATATTCAAATAATAATGAAGGTCAGCTAAAGCACGTTTACCGCAAAGGACTTGCTGCCAGGTATGGAAAAACCATGCAATGTGTATCTGGTATTCATTTCAATTTTTCTTTGTCTGAAGACTCAATGAAAGATCTTATAGGCTCGACCTCAAAAGAAGATGTAAATTCGACATACTTAAATTTAATAAGAAATTTTAAGAGAATTTTTTGGTTTGTTTTATCTGAATTCGGAGAGTCTGCTGTTATTGATAAAACATTTGTTGCAGGTAGAAAAAATGATCTTGATGAATTAAACGATACAGATCTATATAAAGAAAATGCAACATCTTTAAGGATGAGCGAAATTGGCTATAAAAGCCCTGCTCAAGAAAGCATGAACATTCACTATAACGATTTAGATAGCTTTCTAGAAGAGCTTAGAAATGGAATAGTTAAGCCTTATCCAGAGTTTAGTGCATTAGGCTTAAAAGATGCTGATGGTTCATATAAACAGATATCAGATGGAATTTTGCAGATTGAAAATGAATTATATGACTGTATAAGACCCAAAAGGGCTGCTCAGGGAAATGAGAGGCCTTATGATGTGCTGAAAAATCATGGTATAAAATATGTTGAGGTAAGAGGTATAGACTTATCTCCATATGAAATAACTGGTATATCAAAAAATCAAATACGTATTCTTGATCTAGTATTGCTTTATTGTTTAATAGAAGAGAGTCCTAAGATAAATGATTTAGAGCTCGAGTCTATAAACAGAAATGATCAGGCCGTTATAAAAAATGGGAGAGACCTCGATACAAAAATTCTATACAAAAAAAATGAGGCTTCCTTGCGTGATGCAAGAAACAATATTATGCAGGACCTTCAGATGATTGCCGAGCAAATGAAAGACAAAGAGTATGAGATTGCTTTAAAAGATCTAAAAATAAAAACAAATACATTTGATAGGTCTAAGTCTTTCCATGAGACAGGCATAGAGATTGCAAAAGACAATCATTCAAAAATGCTCAATATGCCAGAGATAGATACAACAACATTTCAACAACAGGCTAAGGATTCTTTGAAAAAATTTGATACTATTCATAATAATACAATCGATGAAATCAATAATTTTTTAGCTTCTTACAATAGCAATTTATAAAAAGGGGAAAATATGAAAGCTTTGCAATGTGTAGAATTGGGTGGTCCAGATAAACTTCAAATCAATGAGGTTTCAGATCCTGAAATAACAGCAGAACATGTCATCATAGATGTGAAGTCTGCTAGTGTTAATTTCCCAGATGTCTTAATGATTCAAGGCCTTTATCAGTTCCAACCACCTCTTCCTTTTACACCAGGCGGTGAGTCAGCTGGAGTTGTCTCTGAGGTTGGAGAAGGTGTGACTGACTATAAAGTTGGTGATAAAGTTTTTGCGGCAACAGGTTTTGGCGGAATATCTGAAAAAATATTGGCACATCAGTCTATGCTAAGGCCAATCCCGAAAGAAATGGATTATGAAATTGCTGCAGCGCTGTCTGTTACCTATGGAACATCGATTTATGCTTTAAAACAAAGAGCTAATATTCAACCAGGAGAAACTCTACTCGTTCTTGGAGCATCTGGCGGAGTTGGCCTTGCAACAGTTCAATTAGGTAAAGCAATGGGCGCAAAAGTTATAGCAGCAGCTTCTACACAAGAGAAAGTAGACGTATGTATTGCCAATGGTGCCGATGAAGGCTTTGTATACCCCTCAGGTAACCTTGATAGAGATCAACAGAAAGAACTTTCTAATAAAGTTAAAGAGCTCACAGGTGGAATGGGCCCTAATGTTATCTATGACCCTGTTGGAGGGAGTTATGCTGAACCTTGTCTAAGATCTATTGCCTGGGAAGGAAGGTATCTTGTAATTGGTTTTGCTGCAGGCGCTGACCAAATACCAAAAATGCCTCTGAACTTAACCTTGTTAAAAGGATGTCAAATTATAGGTGTGTTTTGGGGTGCTTGGGCTGGGATGTTTCCTGCAGAAAATCAGAAAAATTTTGAAGAGCTATTTTCTATGTATGCTGATGGCAAGATTAATCCAGAGGCCTCTGATAAATTTACTCTAGATACAGCAGCAGATGCTATTGCTCATCTTGCCAATAGAAAAGCAAAAGGGAAAGTAGTAATTAATTTCTAGTCTTGTGTTACAGATTGGTATGTTAGGGATAGTCTAGAAGTGCTGAAAGGTGGCCTAAAAAGTCCCACATATTCTCCTTTCGGGTTTAGCAAAATAATACTATTCACATGATTGTCTAAATGAGTATGATCCATATCGTTATTCATACTAGGCATAACATTATTAACAGATAGTTGAGTTGCCAGACTCAGGAGCATTGGCCTCTCATTACTAACGCCAATGAAATCGTCATCGAAACCTTTTGCATATTTATCGATATCTTCGGGGGTATCTCTCTCTGGGTCTATGGTAACTAAAACCCACTGCTTATTTTCTAGATTATAATTTTTATCTCTGAGTACTTTGACCAACTTTGACAGCTCGTACATTGTGGTTGGGCATTCATCAGGACATCTTGAAAAACCAAAATACATTACAGTCCACTTACCCATAAGATCTTCTTTAGAAAAAGATTCGTTGTTAGATGAAAAGAATTCAAAATCTGAAATTTGTTTTGGCTTTTCAAATAAAAATAATCCATTAACGAGCAACTCATTAGTGCTTAGAGTTCGAGGAGTTGTAAGCTTGTTTATAAACAATCCCATAACGGTTATAACAAAAATAGCTATTAATAGAAGGTTTTTATTTACTGATTTCATTGAATTAAATAGTGATCAAGAAGCAAGGCTACGAAAATTAAAAAAATGTAGTAAATCGAAAAGTTGAATGTTTTCATAGCAATAGCGTCATCATCACTAAAATATAATTTTATAGAATAATATAAAAATATTGAGCTCAAGATAACTGCAGATACTAAATATATTCCACCTGACATTAAAACTATATAAGGGAGAATGCTTACTATAAATAATATGATTGTGTAGAGAACTATTTGGAGCTTAGTAAATGCAACTCCGTGAGTAACAGGAAGCATTGGGATTGACTCTTTTGCATACTCATCTTTTCTATAGATTGCTAAAGCCCAAAAATGAGGGGGAGTCCAAACAAAAATAATTAAAACCAATAAGAGAGCATGTGGGTCAATTGTGTTACTTATGGATGCCCATCCTAGTAAAGGCGGGGCAGCCCCAGCAAGCCCACCAATAACAATATTTTGTGGTGTTGCACGCTTTAAATAAACAGTATAAATAAATGCATATCCTACCAAGGACGCCAGGGTAAGAATCATAGTAAGAGTATTAATAAATACGAATAAAATAATAGCTCCAAGTATGCCAATTACTAAAGCAAAACATGATGCATGAAACGCACTGAGTTCTCCTTGGGGCAAGGGCCTTTGATCTGTTCTTGTCATTGCAGCATCGGCCTTTCTGTCAATAACTTGATTGATAGCGGCTGCAGAACCAGAGCATAAAGCAATACCGAACAGTGCAATTAATATCGTTGGAATTGAACTGACTGTATCTTCTGCAAGCAACATCCCAACAAGAGCGCAAATTAGCATCATGTAAACAACGTTGGGTTTGCATAGAAGGTAGTAATTTTTAATTAGATTCATTTTTTCCAAGCAAGATAGTTAATTGTAAATATAGTTAATAAAAGAGTTGCTGCAATCAGATTATGGGCGATAGCAACGTACAAAGGCAAAACATATACAACATTTATTATCCCAAGGCTTATTTGTGTAATAAGTAAAATGCCTAATGTTGATGCAAGAGGTGCTGCGTTTGAAAACCATAACTTCGACATTAAGATAAGGAAAACTATAGTTACAAATATTGCTGAAACCCTATGAGAATAGTGAACGGCAACCCTCGAAGGGTTATCAAGCAACCCATATAAATAATTTGGTCCAACCTCTTGATTTAAATTAAATCCATTCTTGAAATCCATTTCTGGCAAATAGGTTCCTTGGCAGGTTGGAAAATCAGCACATGCCAACGACGCATAGTTTGTGCTTGTCCAGACTCCTAAAAATATTTGGATAATCAAAACAAAAAAAGCCAACCCTGCAATAAATTTAAGCTCTGGAATTTTCATTTTATTCAAAAGCTCAAAATTACCCGCCATAAGATATATAAAAAAGAACAAGGTGAGTGTAGTAAAGCCACCAAAAAGATGACCAGTCACTATAATTGGAAGCAGCTTTAGGCTAACTGTTAAATATCCAAAAAGTCCTTGGCAACAAATGAATATTAAAAGCCCAACAGCCCAATATCTTATTTTCTTATTTTCATTTTGTTTAAAAGATAGATAGGTCAATACAATCGCAAAGAATCCAAGAGTTGCAGCAAAATATCTGTGGACAACCTCAGGGATAGCTTTATTTATATCATAGGGATACATTGGGAACCTGCTTTCTGCAACGGCAATCTCCATTTCATTGGTAGGAAAAACAATAAAGCCATAGCATCCCGGCCAATCTGGACAGCCTAGGCCAGCATCAACAAGCCTAGTCCAGGCGCCAAGTGCTATGACAACAAAGGCTAGACAGATTCCAAAAAAGGATAAGTTTTTTATATTGTTCATTAAATTAGTACCTTTAAGTCTTTTAATATTTTTTTAGGGTCTGTATCGGTATTGAAATACATTACAGCCCTTCCGTATGGGTCAATGATAAAAATTGGGTTCTGTTCCGAAATATTAATATCAGAATTTTTTTGAAGGACATTTAATAAAACGCCGTTCTTATCGTCAACCAACTCTGTTCTTGGATATTCATTAATTAAATTATCTATCCCGTCTTTGATTAGCTTGTTGCTATAAAAAGCTACTCTCTTAACCTTGTATATATCTCTATTAAGAGCAACGTTAAGCTGGCGCATAAGATATAAAGAATTAGATGATTTTTCTGCATCTGTTATGTAAACAGCCATCACCCACTTACCATCCTCAAACTCAATCATTTTTTCATTACCATTCTGATTGAACTGCTCGAAGTTAAAGTATGATTTAAAGAAAACTCCATTATTTCGAGTTCCTTCAGGTGAGTAGCCATAAGTAAAAAATAGAGACGAAAATGTAACTACTAAAATTGGTGTTAGTAAAATTATTGCTAAAAATATTTTATTCTTCATTTTTTTTAAATCCTATCCATAAATACATTAAACAAATTGCAAGCCACATTGTGAACCATTGAGCAGAATATCCATAATGCTTGATCGGCATCATGGTTGATGGTGTGATCCTTACATACTCCAAACTATTCCTTAATGTTGGATCAGCTACCAACACAAAGGGTAAAAATTTTTGGTCATATTCTTTTAAGAGAACCGTTACATTTTTTGTTTGTGATACTTTTGGCCACGTATCTGTAACTAGTTCGTCAGAAAGAACAAATCCAAGCTCAGGATCTTCCAAAATACCTTTGACACTGGCTGTTATATTTTCAATATCTATATTAGGTAGATCGTTTCTAAATTCTTTTTGTGCTATCCAGCCCCTGTCTACGAGTATGTATCTATCAGAACTCTTTATCTTTAATGGTGTGAGAACTTTGTATCCTGCAATGCCACTATTGATAACGTTATCAATCAGTATTTGTTCTGCTCCGTCCCATTCGCCATCTACAAGCACTCTGTCCCATTTAATAGATGTGTCTGAAATATAAGATGCATCTTCTTTTAGGTTGCTATTAAATTGTGCAATTATCTTGCTCTTTGCTTGACCTCTCTCTATTTGCCATAAGCCTAGAATAAAAAAAGTACACGCAAAGAATACAAAAAAAACTGTTACTTTTTTTCCTGGTTTAAAATTTACTATTTTCATATCTATAAAATGTTAACTGTTCTAAAATAATTTTATGATTAAAACTCTAATTTATATCGACGTATTTTTAATATTTTTATCTCTTGGCAGTGCGCTCTATTTCTTAATAGTCGATCAGGGCAAGGTTGAAAGCAAGAGAACTGCACACAGTCTCGGCTTCAGAGTTGCTCTGGCTGTTATATTAATAATCTTAGTTACCATCGGCCTAATAACCGGGGAACTAGGAAATAGTGTGCCTTGGGATGGTTCCTAACTAAAGTATATAAACAAATAAGAACAACATTACCCATACAACATCAACAAAATGCCAATACCAAGAGGCAGCCTCAAATCCAAAATGGTCATGGTCTTCAAAATGCCCAGCAAAGACAGACCTAGCCAACATTACTGCCAACATAATTCCGCCCATCATTACATGAAAGCCATGAAATCCTGTAAGCATAAAGAAGGTAGACCCATAAATTCCTGAGTTCAAAGTTAGTCCGTAATGAGTATAAGCTTCATAATATTCGGCAGCCTGTAAGCCTACAAATATTAGAGCAAGAGTAACCGTAATTCCTAGCCAAACATTAAACTGTTTTCTATTACCTTTTTTTAAACCAAGATGAGCGTGATGAACAGTTAAGCTTGAGCTTAATAAGACGATTGTATTATAAAGCGGAAGCCACGTAAGGGCTTTTTCATTAAATCCAGGCCAAGACATGCTTGTAAAACCAGTATCTTTATATGCAGCCCCTTTATCTGGCGTCTCTATTAACGGCCAAGCTGACTCGAAGCCGTCCCATAAGTCTAGAGCAGCAACGCCGATCCCTTTTTCACCAACCCCACCAAGCCAAGGCACTGCGAAATTTCTTACGTAAAAAAGAGCACCAAAAAATGCAGCAAAAAACATAACTTCAGAAAATATAAACCAAGCCATTCCGTAAACATAAGATGTTTTTAGCTGATTACTATCTAAACCAGCCAAATGCTCTTTAACAACCTGTCTAAACCAGAAAAATAATGTCGTGAACAAAGAAAGAAAGCCGGCATAAAGAATATACACAGAATTGTTATCAGCATCTCCTAAATTATTAATAGTGCTTGAGGCGCCCATAACCAAAAGAAATAAAGATACTGCCATAAAGATTGGAAATCTACTTTGGTCAGGTACATAGTAATTTTGTGTGCTCATATTATTCTAGTGCTCCATATTCATTTCGTGACCAGCCATTGGCTCGTCATTGTAGTCTGTAATGTCAAAAATAGTGTATGACATGATTATATTTTTAATGTTCTTAGGTAGTTCATTTGAAACAAGTAATTTTACTGGCAGAAGAGCCTCTTCTCCTGGCATTAATTCTTGCTGCTCAAAACAAAAGCATTCTAATTTCTTAAGATGAGCCGCTGCGTTAGAGGGAGCAACACTTGGAACAGCCTGAGCAACCATCTTTTTATTGGTAGTGTTTTTAACGTAGAAGGTTGCGGTATAGTATTCGCCGGTAGAAATTTTCATTACTTTTTCAGATGGCTCAAAAACCCAAGGCATATTTTCATTATTTGTTGAAATAAATTGAATTGCCAAAGGCCTGCCGTCATCTGTTAGTAGCTCATCCTCATAATCTGATTGAAATACTTTTCCATTGATACCAGTCACTTCGCAAAAAACATCATACAAAGGCACTAATGCAAAGCCAAAAGCAAACATAAGAGGAACTGCAATAAGCAGTTTCCTTAATGTTTTCTTTGCATCCGAATTCATTAATCTATCTTAGGTGGAGTAGTAAATGTGTGATATGGCGCTGGTGATGCAACTGTCCACTCAAGACCTCTTGCTCCTTCCCAGACTTGATCAGTAGCTTTCTTTCCACCCATAACTGTTTTAACAACTATGAATAAGAATAACAGCTGAGACACTCCAAATAAAAATGCTCCGACTGTAGATACCATATTCCAATCTGCAAATTGAAGTGCATAGTCTGGATATCTTCTTGGCATTCCTGCTAATCCAATAAAATGTTGAGGGAAAAATGTAACATTAACACCTATAAATGAAAGCCAAAAATGTAGTTTTCCTAGCCTTTCGTCATACATGTTTCCACACCATTTAGGTATCCAATAGTAAACAGCAGCCATTATCGAAAAAATAGCTCCTGGAACAAGAACATAGTGGAAATGGGCTACAACAAAATATGTATCATGATATTGAAAGTCAGCTGGAGTAATGGCTAGCATTAATCCTGAAAATCCACCTAATGTGAAAAGAACAACAAATGCGCAAGCAAACAACATTGGAGTTTCAAATGTGATCGAACCTCTGAACATTGTTGCTATCCAATTAAATACTTTTACTCCAGTCGGAACTGCTATCAGCATAGTTGCCCACATAAAGAAAAGCTCTGCTGCTAAAGGAAGGCCAACTGTAAACATATGGTGAGCCCAAACCACGAATGATAAAATAGCAATAGATAGCATTGCCCAAACCATAGACGAGTAACCAAATAACTGTTTTCTTGAAAAAGTTTCAATGATATGAGACACGATCCCAAAAGCTGGCAAAATCATTATATAAACTTCTGGGTGACCAAAGAACCAAAATATATGCTGGAATAAAACTGGATCACCACCACCAGCTGCATTAAAGAAACTAGTACCAAAATGAATGTCCATCAACATCATTGTTACTGCTCCTGCAAGAACTGGCATTACTGCTATAAGTAAATATGCTGTAATTAACCAAGACCATACGAATAGAGGCATTTTCATCAGGCCAACACCAGGCGCTCTCATGTTCATGATTGTTACTACAACATTAATAGCACCCATTATTGATGATGCTCCCATGATGTGAACCGAAAATATAAAGAACGTTACACTTGGAGGTGCATAAGTCGTTGATAGAGGCGCGTAGAATGTCCAACCGAAATTGGGTGCCCCACCTTCCATAAATAGAGATGACAATAATATAAAAAATGCAAAAGGAAGAATCCAGAAACTTAGATTATTCATTCTAGGCAAAGCCATATCAGGTGCACCAATCATCATTGGAACAAGCCAATTGGCCAAACCAACAAATGCTGGCATTACGCCGCCAAATATCATTATTAATCCATGAAGAGTAATCATTTGGTTATAAAACTCAGGTTCTACTATCTGCATACCTGGTTGAAATAGCTCGGCCCTAATAACCATAGCCATTGCTCCGCCAATTAGGAACATTGCAAAACTAAACCATAAATATAAAGTACCTATGTCTTTATGGTTCGTTGTATATAACCATCTAGTTAAACCTTTAGCAGGCCCGTGATGGTGATCGTCATGATGGTTTTCTATAACTGCGCTCATAATTTTCTATCCTCTTCTTTAAATTTTTGGTTGTTTGTAATCAACGATATCTTTAGGAATAACAATTTCTCCATCCCCGTTTTCGGCATTGCCCCAGGCTTGTCTTGTATATGTGATCACAGCTGCTAGCTCAACCTCAGAAAGATAACTGAATGAATTCATAGCGGCGCCTTGAACACCTTCCATTAATATTTCTATATGTTTCTCTTTATCATTTAGAGCTATGTCGCTGCCAGCAAGCCCTGGAAAAATTCCTTGAATGCCTTCTCCGTTTGTCTGATGACAGGCAACACAATTTAGTGCATATACATCTTCACCCCTATCTACTAGCTCTTGTGTTGTCCACTCTTTGGTAGTTAGTTCGGCTAACTTCATAGCCACGTCTTTCTTTTGAGATACCCATTGATCGTATTCATCTTGCTCAACTGCTTTAACTACAATCGGCATAAATCCATGATTTTTGCCACAGAGTTCTGTACATTTACCTCTATATATTCCCGGGACATCAACTTTAGTCCATGCTGTATTTACGAAACCAGGTATTGCATCTTGTTTAATTGCAAAATCAGGCATCCACCAAGAATGAATAACATCATTCGCAGTGATTAAGAATCGTACTTTTTTTCCAACTGGAATTAAAACCATCTCATCAACTTCTTGAAGATAATTCTCTCCTTTAGGAACAAGATTATAAATTTCATCAGCGTCTGTTGAGAGATTTGCAAAGAAGCTTATGTCATCTTCAAGGTAATTATATTGCCACTTCCATTGGTATCCAGTGACCTGGATATTTACATCTCCTGCTTCGTCATCATAAATTTTTACAAGTGTTTTGGATGCTGGAATTGCCATAGCAATTAAAATTAAAAAAGGAATTATTGTCCATGCAATTTCTACTTTTGTATTTTCATGGAATGTAGCAGCAACTGGATTTTTCTTCTTCGTATGTGCATACATTGAGTAAAACATAACTGCGAAAACAACTACACCTATAGCTACACAGATCCAAAAAATTAGCATATGCAACTCAAAGACTTCATTACTTATGTCTGTAATGCCTCTGGTCATATTCAAAGCAAACCAGTCAGCCTTAATTGGATTGGCTATTAGCATTAACGCTGCAATAGACAAATATTGAAATTTTCCTAAATATTTAAGTAACATTTATATGTATCCTGTGAAAGTGTGTATTAAAATAAAATTCCCTTATAACGTATTATAAGCTATTTATATAATTAAAACAAAGATTGCCCTATAAAATTTGGTGCCTATGATATCTTTTTGCTACCTATTTTGCTAGCTTTTAGGGCCTCTAAAATCTTCAATATTTATAACATTAATAGCCTGATTATTCGGGGACTTTGCAATAGGCCTTCTTTCTGTAAAGTCACACTTAGCACAATAAATTAAATCGTCTTTTGCATTGATGGCTATTGTATCCCGAGCCTTGCAAGAGGGACAAACTGCACCGGCAATAAATTGAACAAACTTACTCATTTTTTAAACCTTTAAGATCATTTATCACCTGTAATGTTGAAGGCAATATATTGAACCAGGATTTAAACGAGTGTGCGGCTTGATTAACTAGCATGCCGGTACCATCATAAACATTAGAAGAATGATTGCTTGCCCACTCGCAAAAGGGTGTCTGATCTAGAGAATAATTTAAATCATAAAAAAATACTTTTTTTGAAAAATTTAAATATTCAGGCTCAAAAAAATTGCCAGTTAGGCCTGCAGAACTTCCATTAATAAAAACATCAATCGGCACCTCTGAATCCATATTTAAGTCTATTGACCCAAATTTTGAATACTTGTCTTTTAGCAAAATAGCTTTTTCAATTGTTCTATTTTGTATGCAAATTGAAGAGGGTTTTTCAAGAATTATTCTGTACAGAATGCTCTCAATGGCTGCGCCAGCTCCTAATAAAAGCACATTCTTGTTTTTAAGATTAATTTCCTTTTCTTGAAGATCTTCTATGAATCCAATGCCATCAGTTGAATCAAGAAATAATTTATTATTGATTTGTGAGATTGTGTTTACCGCATTAATTTGTTTTGCTTCATCAGAAATGCTGCCCTCAATCTCAGCAGCAGACTTTTTAAAAGGCATTGTTACATTAAGGCCTTTTGCTAGCGAGTCAGCAAAGAATTCATTAGTAAAGCTATGGAAACCATCCTCATCAACCTTATATGCTTGATAGTCAAGGTTGATGTTTTCTTGCCTTGCAAATCTTGAATGGATAAAAGGCGATAGAGAATGCTCAATAGGATTTCCTATAACACCTAGTTTAAATTTTTTAGACATTCCAGTCTCTGTTTATATGATTAAGAAGTTGTCTTTCCATCTTTAAATATGCGGAATCTTTTTTATAAGACCATTTAACATCTTTAGGAAGAGAGGCTAAGATTGATTGAATTCTTCCATTAGACTGAAGTCCAAAAGCAGTACCTCTATCATTCACTAGATTGAACTCTGCATATCTGCCTCTTCTAAAAAGCTGAAACTCTTTATGCTCTTTTGTAAATTTTGTTTTTTTTCTAGTATTTGCTATATCTAAATAAGAGCATAAATACTGATCAGCAATATCAGACAACATGTCTGTGGTCTTGTTTATATTCATTTTGGTGAAATTATCAAAAAATATGCCTCCGACCCCCCTTCTTTCATTGCGATGAGGGATATAAAAGTATTCATTGCAGTTTTTTGAGAAACTTTTATAAAAGTTCTTGTTATAGCGATCTAAAACTGATTTTGCATCATCATGCCACTTGACATTGTCAGCTTTAAAAGAAAAGAAGGGTGTTAAATCATAGCCACCTCCAGCCCACCATTCTTTTATGTTTTTATTTTTATCCAGGATACAAAAAAGCCTAATATTTAAATGGCTAGTAGGAATAAATGGATTTTTAGGATGGGTGATAACGGATAATCCCATTGCTTTGTATCCACTTTTTGATGACTTAATTAGAGAGTTCCCAAGAGCTGCTTTTGGTAGTTTTTTTCCTTCTATTGAAGAAAAATTAACAGCACAATTATCAAAAAAGCTTCCAGACTCAATCACAAAAGTTTGGCCCCCTCCACCCTCAGGTCTTTTCCATTTATCAAATGTTATATTTGCATTTTTAGATGACTCAATATTGGTAAAATTTTCTATTACTTTTTTTTGGGATTTAATAAATATTTGTTCTAAATCTTTTATCATTTTATTTACGAATTATTTTTCTTGAGGCTAGGTCAATTATAGTCGAGGGTTTTCTATTTGTTCCCAAAGATTCATTATAGTAGGCGACATCAATATCATCAAAAGTGTTTATTATTTCGATAGGGTCATTAATAGCTTCTTCACCCGATATGTTCGCAGAGGTTGAAATCATTAGACCGCTAAATCCATTAAACAATGACTCTAATGGTAAGTGATTACTTACTCTTATGGCTATCTTGCCTGTGTGATTTTTAAGATGTGATGGTAACTCATTGTTAAATTTAATCAACAATGTTACTGGCCCTGGCCAAGATTTTTTTAGAAAAGATATATCATCATCTGTTAATTTAATGATATATTTTTTAATAGCGTCATAAGATGACGCAAGTAAAATAAAGCTCTTTTGGCTATCTCTTTTTTTTAAAAAATATATTTTTTTGAAAGCCTTTTCATTAAAAGCATCGCAACCTAAACCCCATACCCCTTCTGTAGGATGAATGAGAATTTTTCCATTATTTAGCCAATCTATAGATTCGAAAACATCCAAAGATTTTGTAGACAATTATGAATTAAGAGCTTTGTCTTTTTTAAGAACATCGTCTCGCATGTTGTTCTTGTAATCTGTAAGTTGTGCTGATAAGTTTTCGTCTGCAGTTGCTAAGATTTGTACTGCGAGAATAGCGCTATTCTTGGCTCCACTTTTTCCAACAGCAACTGTTGCAACCGGGACCCCAGGAGGCATCATCGCAGTTGAAAGCAATGAATCTATTCCACCCATTCCACCTGATTCTATGGGGATACCAATTACAGGCCTTGTAGTATGTGCAGCAACAGCTCCAGCTAAATGAGCAGCCATGCCTGCAGCTGCTATAAATATCTTGCATCCATTATTTTCGGAAGTTTTGATTAAATCCATAACTTCATGGGGTGTTCTGTGGGCTGATAGGACATTTTTTGTATATTTGACACCAAATGAGTCTAATATTGGAAAAATTGCCTCAACTACTGGTAAATCAGAGTCTGAGCCCATTAAAATTGCTACTTGTGTTTGATCTGTCATATTTTGCTATAAGTGGATTATAATTAATGAATTATAATGATAAATAATAATATATGGCAACAAATAGACTAAAAATTTTAAAGTTCCCTGATCCTAGGCTTAGAACTGTTGCAAAGAAAGTAACTAAATTCGACAAAAGTCTAGAAAATTTAGCCTATGACATGCTTGATATTATGTATAAAGATAACGGCATTGGCCTGGCAGCGACGCAAGTTGACCATCATATACGCCTAATAGTTATGGACCTTAGTGATGAGCGAAACGAGCCTATGTATTTTGTTAATCCAGAATACAAAATACTTGATAGTCATTCATTATTTTCTTTTGAAGAGGGCTGCTTGTCGGTTCCAGGCTTTAATGAAGTTATTTCTAGGCCAGACAAAATAGATCTCACATGGCAAGATCTTCAAGGAAATACCCACAATGATAGCCCCGACGGGCTTTTGACTGTATGTATTCAACATGAAATGGATCATTTAGAAGGAAAACTTATGGTTGACTATATTAGCCCAATTAAAAGGGATAGGATTAGAAAAAAGCTTTCTAAGTAGATAGCAGTATATTAAATGATTTTAGCAGAAATTAAACGATGTTAATGAATATACTATATGCGGGAACACCTGAACCATCAGCTAGGATATTGCAGCATCTTGTAACAAATGATAAATACAATGTTGTAGGAGTCCTTACACAACCTGACAAACCGCAAAAGAGAGGTAAAAAAATTGCCAGCTCACCTGTATCAGATATGGCTAAAGCCCATAAAGTGAATATTTTCAAACCTTCGGATTTAAATGAAAAAGCATTTGTGAATACGATATCCTCTTTAAAGATAGATCTAGTCGTAGTGGCAGCTTATGGAAAAATTCTTCCAAAATGGCTGCTTGATATATCAAGCATAATGCCTATTAATATTCATTACTCATTGTTGCCAAAGTATAGAGGTGCCTCTCCAATTCAGAGCTCTATTTTGAGTGGCGATAAAAACACTGGTGTAACATTCATGAAAATGTCTCAAGGATTAGATGAGGGAGATGTTATTCAAAAATATGCCATTAAAATTCAAAAAAGTCATAACAAGATTTCTTTAGAAAATGACTTATGCTCTTTGGCGATTAGCAATATTGATAATGTTATTGACGATCTGAAAACTAATAATATTTATCCTGTTGCACAAAAAAATGATCTAGCAACGTATTGTTCTAAAATTAAAAAGGAGGATTCTCTCGTTGAATTTAATACCTCTTCAAAAGACATTTTAAATAAATATAGAGCCTATTATGAGTGGCCTGGCACTGCTTTTTTTTACAAAAACATAAGAATTAAAATTGATGAAATGTATATATCAGACATAGATTCTTCCATTGATCCTGGAAAGATAATAAAATTTGATGCTAGTGGTTTATACGTAAAAACAATAGATAAAGCTATAGTGATTACTTACTTACAGTTTCCTAGCAAAAAAATTATATCTTCTTCTGATGCTTTTAATGCTTATAGAGATTTCTTTGTTTAAAATTTATTTTTGCAGAAACCTTTTAATTATTGGAAAAGAGGCGTAATTTACTCATTATGAAAATTGTAATTCTGGGGGCTGGCCGAATTGGGGGAAGTCTTGCAAGAAATTTATCTAATAGCGACTATCAAGTTTCGATAGTTGATCAAAGTAAAATTAGGCTTTCTGATCTAGAGGATAAACTAGATATTATGACGGTCGAAGGCAATGCCTCTTCCTTGCTTACTTTAAAAAAATCTGGCCTTGATGAGGACACTATTGTAATTGCTGTAACTTCAAATGATGAAGCAAATATAATTGCTTGTCAGATAGCCAAGAATGCTTTTAATGTAAAAAAGACTATCTGCAGATTTAAAGATGATTCATATATTGATCAGTTAAATATATTTGGCGAGGGTATTATTGATATACCAATTAGCCCTGAAAATGAGGTTACATCACATCTAATCGAGTTAATTAAACATCCTGGCGCGGAACAAATAGAAGAGTTTGCTGAAGGTAAGGTTAAACTCGTTTCAGTTAAAGCTAAAAAGAAAGGAAAGCTCGTTGGTAGGGAGCTTAGGCATATAAAAGATGATATTCCCGAGGTTGATGCTTATATTCCATCTATTTATAGAAAAGGTAAGCCATTTATTCCATCTGGCGACACTGTTATAAAAGAGAATGACGAAGTATATTTTATATCCTCTGAGGCTAATATTGGTCCAATAGTTGATGAATTTAGGGTTCATGAGGACTCATATTCGCGCATTATGATTGTTGGGGGAGGTAAGATAGGCTTTTCATTGGCAAAAGATCTAGAAAAGACCTACAAGGTCAAGTTGATAGATTCAAATAGTGAAAGATGTAGCTCTTTATCTAAAGACCTTGAAAAAACAATAGTTTTATGTGGCTCTGCAACAGATGAAAATCTACTAAAAAGTGAAAATATTGCTAATATTGATCTTTTTTGTGCATTAACAAATGATGATGAAACAAATGTCATGTCTTCTCTTCTTGCGAAGAAGATGGGTGCAAAAAAGACCATGATTATATTGAATAACCCATCTTATCTTGGTTTGGTTCCTGGTTTTATTGATATTTATATTGCCCCATACAGACTAACTGTATCTTCTGTTCTTCAAGATTTAAGGGATAGTGATGTTGCGCAAGAGGTTATTTTAAAAACCGACTTGGGCGCAGAGGCTATAGAGGGAATAGTCCATGCAAATGAATACACATCTTCATTATTTGGAAAGCCGATAAAGGAAATTCCACTTCCAGAAAGTTGCTCTATTGGCGCTGTTATAAGGCATGGTGATGTAATAATGCCAAATTCTAATGTGGATCTTGCGCTAAATGATCATTTAATTATATTTTTATCTGATAAGAATATGATGAGTGAAGTAGAGGCATTATTTAAGCCATCCTAATGAACCTCAAATCTATAATAAATTTATTTAGCATCTTGGTGCTGTTTTTTAGTTTTTCTTTTGTATTTCCAATGCTTGTATCTTGGATTTATATGGACAAAAGTCATAATATTTTTATAACTACATTTCTAATTGTATTCACGTTCGGGCTATCTGGATGGTATTTTACAAAGGGATCTATTACAGATCTAAGCCAAAGTGATGGTTTTATAATAATTACTTTCTTTTGGATAATTTTATCTATTGCAGGCTCGATACCCTTTTACTTAAGTGGAATGTCCCTTATTGACGCTTTCTTTGAATCCATGTCAGGCATAACCACTACTGGGGCTACTGTTTTGTCTGGTCTCGATGATTTACCTCAATCTTTATTGTTTTACAGACAGCTTCTTCAGTGGATGGGAGGGATGGGTCTTATTGTTTTAGCTATAGCAGTTATGCCTTTACTTGGAATTGGTGGGGGACAACTTTATAAGGCAGAAATACCAGGAGCTATGAATGACCAAAAGCTTACTCCTAGAATAAAAGAAACTGCACAAGCCTTATGGGCAATATATTTAGTGCTTACTCTGGCTTGTGCTTTTTTGTATTTTATTGGTGGAATGTCAGGTTTTGACGCTATCTCCCATAGTCTAAGTACTGTTTCTATTGGTGGGTTTTCGACTCATGACCTTAGTATTGGTTATTTTGATAGCAATGTTATTGAGCTTATATGTATAGTCTTTATGCTGCTTTCAGCGCTTAGTTTTACTTTGCATTACTTTGCTTTTTATATGAAAAAGCCTTTGAAGTATTTTTATGACCCAGAATTTCGATTTTTTGTCTCAATAATTTTCTTTATTTTTATAATTACAGTATTAATTAACCTGTTTTCACCAAACAGTAATGCTGATATAAGTGATCTCTTGTTTCAATCTATCTCAATTATTACAACTACAGGCTTCTCTGTTGGTGATACTTCGGGATGGGCCCCTTCAATTGGTTTTCTTCTATTAATAGGTGCTTTTATTGGGGCCTGCTCGGGCTCTGTTGGTGGGGGTGTTAAATCATGGAGAGTCTTAATTATGATTAATTATGCATATATAACACTCAAAAAAATGATTCACCCAAATGCAGTAATTTCATTAAAAATTGGAAACAAAAGCGTTGACGATTCTGTTGCATCTTCTGTGTGGGGTTTCTTCTCTATATACGTTATCTCTTTTATTATTTTACTTCTTGGCCTATTAATAACTGGGTTAGATTTTGAGTCTGCTTTTTCTGCTATTGGGGCTTGTCTAAATAATCTCGGTCCGGGTCTTGGCGAGGTCTCTAATAACTATCAATCTGTAACACCTGTTGGCAAGATAATATTATCTTTTGCAATGATCTTAGGTAGGCTTGAAATATTCACATTGCTTGTATTATTAACCCCTGCTTTTTGGAATAAATAAATTAGGCTTTTAGGTATGGGTCAATATTTTTTTGTTGTGCTCTTTTAAATCTTTTATATTCCCATGAGTAGTCTTTAGGATTGATATTTATAAGATTTTCTATACTATTATTCATAGAAAGTAAGCGCTTGCTATCGTTATATATACTTTCATGACAAGGTTTAATACTTACAAAAAGATTGTTATTATTATCTGAGTTCATGCTGCAATATATGACAGGCTTGCCTGTTTTATAGGCAAGTGATGATGCCAAGGTTGTGGTGTAAGCATCTCTATTAAAAAACTTAACGTACTCGCCCATGCCTGCTTGTGGAACCTGATCAGCAGCAAGACAAATTACGTTTTTTGATAGAAGAGACTTAAAAATTTTTCTTACTCCGCTAACGCCTGTTTCGTATGTTTCATTGTTATTTTTTTCTCTTTCATTTTTAACAAAACTATCTAGCGTTTTGTTTTTTATTTTTTTATAAAGAGTGGTTGTTTTTGATTTTGAGTTAATCCACTTAAGCAGCATATCAACACTTCGATTATGAATGGCTATAACAATTAAACCATTATTGTTTTGTGCATTTTGTGATAACAGATAATTATTTTCTACTTTAAAAATATTCTTTCCAGAAATATGAATAGGCCTTGACCAAGACAGCATAGATTCATATCCACTAACAATTGTTTCAGTTACGCTTTCTTTGGCTAATTTAATTTGTTCCTTATTGGAAAGATTTGGGTAACATAAATTGATATTAATGAGTGTGATTCTATAAAGCTCTGTCCGCTTGTGAAATCCCAAATAAATATATAGATTAACGGCATGCCTTACATAGGCTATTGGTAATATTGTTAAAACAAAAAATAAAGCTTTCATAGTGCTTGGATGTACTCTGATTGATATATAATCTTTTTAAGGTTGAATACAATATAGGTTCATTTAATATAAATTACAATATTATAAAAAGCAACATTTGTTGATTTACAAACAAGGGAGGTTGAATTGACTGCTAAAACTATGGATGATCTGGTATCTTTATGCAAAAGAAGGGGTTTTATTTTCCAATCAGGTGAGATTTATGGTGGCATGCAAGGAATGTATGACTTTGGTCCGCTTGGTGTTGAGCTTAAAAACAACCTAAAACAAGCATGGTGGAGCTCAATGATTTATGAAAATGATAATATTGAAGGCTTAGATGCTGCAATTTTATCAAATCCCACAGTTTTAAGATATTCAGGCCATGAAGATACATTTTCTGATCCAATGGTTGATTGTAAATCCTGTAAATCAAGGTGGAGAAGTGATTTGCTTGAAGATAATAAGTGCCCTGGCTGCGGATCTTCAGATCTAACTGAACCTAGACCATTTAATTTAATGTTTAAAACAAATATAGGTCCAATTGACGATGGGGAAACGTTTGGGTATTTAAGGCCTGAAACAGCTCAATCAATTTTTACAAATTTTAAAAATGTTGTTGACTCTTCTTCGAAATCTTTGCCATTTGGAATAGCTCAAATTGGAAAAGCCTTTAGAAATGAGATTACCCCTAGAAACTTCATCTTTAGAGTTAGAGAATTTGAACAAATGGAGCTTGAGTTCTTTGTTGTGCCAGGAACTGATGAGGAATGGCATAAGAAGTGGGTTGATATGAGGCTGTTATGGTGGGAGCAACAAGGTGTTTCATCTGAAAATATCGAGCTATATGATGTTCCAAAAGATGAATTAGCGCATTACTCTAAAGGAACAATAGATGTGATGTATAAATTTCCTCATGGCTTAGAAGAGCTAGAGGGCATAGCAAATAGAACAGATTTTGATTTAGGATCGCATTCTAAAAAACAAGATGAACTTAATATAACTGCAAATGTAATGAGAAATAACTCATCAAATACAAGATTGGCTATACAAGATCAAAATACAAATGAATGGGTTGTTCCCTATGTTATTGAGCCATCAGCAGGTGTTGAGAGAGGTATATTGGCAATAATGAATGAGGCCTATAACGTTGAGCAATTGGAAAATGGTAAAGAGAGAACAGTTTTAAAGCTAAAACCTCATCTTTCACCTATCAAAGCCGCCGTGATACCGCTCAAAAAGAATAACGAGGAGCTTGTGACTCTTGCTAGTGAAGTTAAAAATTCATTACAGAAACTCAACTTGGGTAGAATTATTCTAGAGAATACTGGCAATATTGGAAAAGGCTATAGACGTCATGATGAAATTGGAACTCCTTTGTGTATAACAATTGATTTTGATAGTTTAGAAAATAAAACAGCAACTATTCGCGACAGAGATTCAATGGAGCAAGAGGTGATAGCTATTGATAAGCTTCAAAACTACCTAATAGAAAAAATTAATGGTTAATTAGTGAAAGTATTAGGTAGTGTTCTATTTAATATAGTTTTCTACATTAGCCTTGTCTTGATATGTATATCAATTTTAGTATTAAGGCCTTTTCTGACTACATTAAAATTGCAAAATTTTGCATCCTTCTGGATTAAATTTTTACTATACATCTTAAGACTTTTCTGTGGGGTTTCTTGGGAGGTCGAGGGACTTTACAATATTCCAAATGAACCATGTGTTGTTGTTTCGAACCATCAAGGGCAGTGGGAGTCCTTGTTTATACAAACCTTAATCATTCCAAATACAAGTATAGTTAAAAGAGAATTGTTACTTATTCCTTTCTTTGGGTGGGCCTTAAGATGCATGAGACCAATTACTCTTAATAGAGCGAATAAGTTTGGAAGTCTTAAAAAGGTTATAAGAAAGGGGGTTCAGAAAATAAATGAAGGTTACTCAGTTATATTATTCCCCGAAGGTACAAGAATCTCACCAGATGAAGGTATACAAAAGTTTGCTAATAGTTGTGGTCTTCTTTCCGTAAAAAGTGGGGTAAGTGTCATTCCTATATGTCATAACTCTGGTAAGTTTTGGAAAAATAAGAAGTTTATAAAAGAGCCAGGAAAAATAACAGTCAGAATAGGAACTCCAATAAAGGGATCTGATGCAAAGGAGATTACCAAACAATCATATGAATGGATTAGACACGCTTACCAAGAAATAAACTAAATATCTAAATCTGTTACGGTTAAAGCATTTTCATCAATAAACTCACGTCTTGGCTCAACATCGTCACCCATAAGCATTTCAAAAGAATGATTGGCATCTTGAACATCATTAATATTCACTTGTTGCATTCTTCTCTCAACTGGATCCATTGTTGTTGTCCATAACTGCTCTGGATTCATTTCTCCAAGGCCTTTATATCTTTGAACCTCCAAACCTCTGCCGCCATTTTTTGAGAACTCTTTTACAGCCTCTTCTTTTTGGTCTTCGTCTGAAGCATAGACAAACTCTTTACCTTTAGTAATTTTGTATAACGGTGGAAGTGCTATATAAATATGCCCTCTTTCAACAATCTCGAACATTTGTCTATAGAAAAATGTTAGAAGCAATGTTCTGATGTGTGAGCCATCAACATCAGCATCGGTCATAATAATAATTCTATGATATCTAAGCTTTTCAATATCAAAGTCATCTTTACCTATGCCGCATCCTAGAGCTTTAATTAACGTGCCAACCTCTTGTGAGCCAAGCACCTTATCTATTCTTGCCTTCTCTACATTTATGATTTTTCCTTTTAAAGGGAGGATGGCTTGGTTTTTTCTATTTCTTCCTTGTTTGGCTGAGCCTCCAGCTGAATCTCCCTCAACTATATAAATTTCTGAAAGAGCTGGATCTTTTTCTTGGCAGTCTGCCAGCTTACCAGGTAGTCCGGCTATCTCTAGAACCCCCTTCCTTCTTGTCATCTCTCTTGCTTTTCGTGCAGCTTCTCTAGCTAATGCAGCCTCTGCGACCTTTGCATATATGCCTGCTGCATCTTTTGGGTTCTCTAGAAGATAATCATTAAAATGAGTACTAAAAACCGAACTAACAACACTCTCGACTTCTGACGAGACTAATTTTTCTTTTGTTTGTGATGAAAATTTAGGGTCAGGCACTTTTACTGAGATTATTGCCACTATTCCCTCTCTTACATCTTCACCTAAAAGGTCAGTTGGTGTTTTTTTGGCATTCTCTTTTTTTATAAAAGCCTTTAAAACTCTTGTTAAACTTCCTCTAAACCCAGCTAAATGGGTTCCACCATCTTTTTGAGGAATGTTGTTTGTATAACATAAAACGTTTTCTGTATATGAATCAGTCCATTGCAAGGCTATTTCAACACCAACATCATTTTCAGTTGCTGAGCATTCAAAAATTTCTGTGACATGTTTTTTTGTTCCTTTTAAGTAAGTTACATAACTAGAAAGTCCGCCACTATTTTTAAATTTCTTCGACTTGCCTGTTCTTTCGTCAGTTACATTTATTGAAACTCCAGCATTTAAGAATGATAATTCTTGTATTCTTTTATAGATTTTATCTATTTCAAATATTACAGATGAGAATGTCGTGCTTGATGGATAAAATGTTATTTCTGTTCCTGTCTCATCAGATGCTCCTAGCTTTTTGAGTTTGGCCAACGGCACACCGTGTTTATATTCTTGGAAATACTCGCCCCCATCTCTGCAAACCTTTAAGATTAATCTGTCTGATAGGGCGTTTACAACAGAAACACCTACGCCATGGAGGCCGCCTGAAACCTTGTAGCTGTTATCATCAAATTTACCACCTGAGTGGAGGGTTGTTAAGATTAATTCAGCAGCTGAGATGCCTTCATCCTTATGAACATCGACAGGAACACCTCTGCCATTATCTTTAACTGTTACTGACTCATCCTTGTTGATGATTACATTAATATCAGAGCAATGGCCAGCCATTGCTTCGTCAATACAGTTATCTAAAACTTCAAAGACCATATGATGAAGTCCAGAACCATCATCGGTATCTCCTATATACATGCCAGGTCTTTTTTTGACTGCCTCTAAACCCTTTAAAACTTGGATATTTGATGAATCGTAGGTTGTTTCTGCTGGTTTTTTTGGCATATTTTTTTATTTTAATTGTTCCACGTGGAACTTTTTAAAGTCTCTAAAATCTGTCTCTATTTTACTACTAAAATGATCATCTATACAGGAAAAAATAATTTGATTATTAAGAAATCCTAGTAGGTTTATAAAGACCTTAAAGGTATTGTCATCTAGTTCTGATTTGATGTCATCGATTATCAAAACTGCATTGATGTTATATAGCTTTCTAAGCACCTCGTGCTGAGCGCAACACCATAGAATAGAAAAAAGTTTTTGCTCTCCTCTTGAGAGAATCTGTTTGGCTTCAATATCTTCTATTAAAAATCTAATATCAGACTTGTGTGGTCCAGCTGTTGTAGATTTTCTCCTAAGATCGATATCCCTTTTATTTATTAAGAGTTTATATAAGTCTTCTTCTTTATCCCATCCAGAGAAAAAAATTACATTGATTTGTTCTAGGTATTTAGTTGAGCTTGATTTATCTAGGTTTCTGATAAGATCTTTTAGCTCTATTAGGGTTGCATCGAAAAAAGCACCTCTAAGGTTTGTAAGTTCATTTCCAAGCGAAGCTAGCTTTTTGTCCCATGGATCAATGTTTGTGATAGAGCCGCTTTTTAATAAAGCATTTCTTTGTTTAAGGCACCTGTAATAAGCAAACCATGTTTCAGAAAATTGTTTATCAGCTATAAATAGAGATTTATCTAGAAGCTTTCTTCTGAAGTCTGGTGGAGCATCCGCAAATGAAAAAGTATTGTTATGAATAGAGGTGGATGGAAATTCCCTAATAAGTTTGCTTGTTGTGGTTTTTGTGTTATTAAGTTGTATAGATATAGGTTTTGTTTTTTCTTTAGTAATTGTTAAAGAATAGCCTGATGTATTATCAAAACCTTTAATATTAAAGGCCTCCTCTCCTATAGATATTAGGGATTGCAGGTTGCCGCTTTTAAAAGACTTGGCGCTAGAGCATAAGTTGATTGCTTCAAGAATTGATGTTTTTCCTGAACCATTTTTTCCATAGAAAAAATTAATTCCAGGTGATAGTTTAATTTTTAAAGAAGAAAAGCACCTAAAGTTATTAAGTGTTAAGTCGTTAATCATTTAGGTATGTTTTTCAGAATAAACAGTTTCTTTGAAATTATATGAGAAGTGGCATTACAACATATTTAAAGCTTTCAGACCCTGGGCTGGTTATTAGACAGCTTTTGTTTGAGCCAAAAAAATGGATCTCCACACTATCGTCATCAATTGACGAGAGAATCTCTTGAATATAATTAACATTGAAGGCTATGTCTGTTGCCTCTCCACTGTAAGAGCACTCTATAGACTCTTCTGCTTGTTCTTTTTCGGGGTTGTTTGCTGATATATTGATTGAATTATCAGATGTAATTATTCTAACGCCTCTAAATTTCTCACTTGAAAGCACGCTAACTCTGCTTAAGCTTTCTGAGAGCAGCTTTCTATTTATTGAAAGAGTTGAGCTATCTCCCGATGGAATCACTTGCTCATAATCAGGAAACTTTCCTTCAATCAGTTTGCTTGCAAATGTTGTTCCTGATATATCGACAATGATAGAGCTGGGGCCTAGTTTTAAAACGACATTTTCTGAGCTG
>ARRA01000004.1 GCA_000384935.1 gamma proteobacterium SCGC AAA076-P13
GGCATATTTGATGAGTATATTGAGGTAATGATTTGCGCTATGTGGGAAGAAGATAAGAATCTTTCAGACCTGGATGTCCTGCAAGAAACTCTTATAAATAATAAACTTGATGCTGGAGCTATTATCAAAATAGTAACTTCACAAGAATGTAAAGATAAGCTGATTAAAAATACAAGCGAAGCTGTTGATAAAGGAGCTTTTGGGGTTCCGACTTTCTTTATAGATGAGCAAATATTTTTTGGAAAAGACCACCTTTATCAGCTTGAAGAGTATATTAATTCTTATAAGAAATAGAACTTTTTATAAAATACTCTTTCAAAGCTAAGAGGTATAAAATAAATCTATGAAGAAATCTTCTTTTATAACCAATATCTGTGGGCTTATTTCTATATCATCTTTTGCATATGGTGAAATAAGTGAATTGGTTTTAATTCCAACACCCGAGTCAAATGTAAGTAGATGTATAGCCTATTCACCCTTAATGGGTGAGGTAAAGGAAGGTCAAGATCTTAAGGTAAATTCAGATCAATTTGAGTTTACTGATAATAAGAATCTTGTTCTTGATGGTAACGTTACTTTAGATTTTCAAGAAGGCTTATTAAAAGCACAGAATGCAAACCTGGATAGAGATAATGGAAAAATACAATTTTTTAATGGTGGTGAAATCTTTTTAAAAGACTTCTACTTTCGAGCAAAAAATGGTTTTTTTAATAAAAAAGATAGCGAATTATCTCTTTTTGATGGTCAGGCCTACCTTGATGAAAGAGGCCTTATTTTTAAATTTGAAAGCCTTGATGGGCAGTTAAATAGCATAATAAATTTAGCGAATACATCGATATCTTCATGCGCTAACCCGAACAAGGGATGGGTAATACAAGCTAAAGAAATTAGATTGAATGCGGAAACTAATCGAGGCTTAGCTAAATCAATAAAACTTCAAGTAATGGGCAAAACTGTTCTTGCATTGCCGCAACTGCCCTTTGCAACGTCAACTGAAAGGATGACAGGATTTCTTGAGCCCTCGTTATCTTTTTCATCGGATGGGGCTGATATAACACTCCCATATTACAAAGTGCTGTCTTCGTCTTCTGATATAACAATAGCCCCAAGGATGATTGCAAAGCGCGGACAAGGGTTAGAATTAAATTTCCGGTCTCTACATGGAGAAAATAGAAACCTACGAAACCTAGATCTCATTTATTTTAGTAAAGATGACGAATATGAAAAAGAGGGATATGGCAGTAATTCTCCAAGATGGGCCTTTAATATTTTCGATACATTCGAGCATGAATCAATAAAAATTGATTTAGATTGGTCGAAAGTGTCGGAT
Organism: gamma proteobacterium SCGC AAA076-P13; assembly: GCA_000384935.1. Taxonomy (GTDB): domain Bacteria; phylum Pseudomonadota; class Gammaproteobacteria; order Magnimaribacterales; family D2472; genus SCGC-AAA076-P13. The sequence continues at coordinate 1,331 of ARRA01000004.1, forward strand.
AGTCTTTTTCTTAGAGATATCCCTGGAGACATAACTTCAATTGGTTATCAGAGAATACAAAACTTAAGTCAAAATTTTTCTTTATCAAAAACTTTTAAAAATGCATCTGTAGAAATAAAACATCAAGGCTATCAAACTCTGAACCCTATTCTAACCAATGGTTATGAACAATCTCCATCGATTGATTTTAACTATTCAAACAGTTTTGGAAAAATTATTTTAAAAGAGCAGCTCAATATATCTTCATTTAAGGCTAGCTCTATTCATGGCTATTTTGGTAATCAGGATATGTCTGGTAAATACCCTAGACTTATCAATAATCCAGCTGAGGGTTCAAGAATTTACTCAGATCTTTCATTGCAAAATCATAGTTATATTAAAGGAATAAAGATCGTTGCAAATGTTGGAATCAGTTCTATTAAATATAATCTTTCTGGGAACTCTCAATCAACTAATGATGTGAATGTGCCCAATGCATTTATTGACATTAGCTCTATTTTTATAAGGAATTCTCAAGACAATAACTACTTTATTGAGCCTAGACTATTTGTTGGTTACACAGCATATAAGGATCAATCAAATAACCCAATATTTGATGCAGACGAACTATCTATGAATAATGAATTATTTAATAATCTGCGTTTTTCTGGGATGGATAGAATTGGAGATCAAAAATTTTACACCCTCAGCTTAAAGTATAAAAAAATCATAATGGGCATGGAAAAGTTATCAGTATCTGTTTCCAAGAAATATTTTTTTGATGATAGAAGGGTTTGGATGCGTCCCATGATGTCTGGTCATAGCATATTAGATGCCTCTATGAGCATGGAATCAACTAAAATAGATGGGATGCCAATGGATAGAGGACCTACAACTGTCATGGGCAAGTGGATGCCTAATAGAAATACCATGCTAATGGCTTACGGAGAATATTTTAATAAAAATAAAAAAATGCCGTTAGGTGGATTAACCCTAAAGCATGATTTTAATGGTGGGTCGATTGGAATTGCTAAAAGATACAGGAGAATGTCGGGTGATTTTAACTTCCCTATGAGTTATTCAGAAATATTCGGTGATATCAGGCTAAGCTCCAAATTTAAATTTATTGCAAAACTAAAACATGATGATGAAATTAATAAAAATATTGAGAGTATCGTAGGTATAGAATATGAGAACTGTTGTTTTGCATTAAGAATGACTGGATCAGATAGAAATCTTTCAAAATATATTAATAAAGATATTTACTATCCCCATTTGGCAGAAGCATGGGATAATATTATTCAGATTGAAAACAAGGGACGAATAAATTTTGAGTTTGAACTCAAGGGCTTTAATTCCTCCACTAATAAAATAAATAGACTACTGAATAATTCACTTTTTAATTACTAAATCTAATATGAAAAAAATATTTTTACCCTCATTTGTTCTTTTGATTCCTTCATTATTTTCTGCAATCGAAATACTGGATAGGGTTGCTGTTATTGTTGATGATGGTGTCATCATGGAATCTCAAATAAATAATGATTTTGAAGAGATGACGGCTAGGTATGATCAGCAAAATATTCCAAAGCCTCCTAAAGAAGAATTATTAGAACAAGTAGCAGAAAGGCTAATCATTGAAGAATTGCAGTTACAAATGGCAGATAGGGCTGGTGTGAGAATAAGTGACTCTGAGCTAAATCAAACAATGATAAGAGTTGCTGCTAACAATAAAATGGAGCTTCAAGAATTTATAACCTCTTTAGAAAATGAGGGTACTAAATATGAAGATCTTAGAGAACAGATTCGTAAAGAGATGATCATACAAAGAATTCAAAGGGGAAGAGTTCAATCAGAAATTGATATTACTGCTAAAGAATTTGAGGCGTTTTTGGCAACGGACGAGTCGTTAGTAGAATTGGAACCAGAATTATTAGTAAATCAGATACTAGTGAAAACCCAAAATGATGCGATCTCTGCGCTTAAAAGGGTTAGTGATGGAGAAAACTTCTCTGAACTTGCAAAAGAAATTTCATTAAGTGGGAATGCTTCAACTGGTGGAGTTATGCCATGGAGAAAAGCAGCTGATATGCCTCAATTATTCGCCGATGCTATAAATAGAAAAGATGTAGGTTTTGTAACTGAGCCCTTAGAAAGTGGCGCAGGATTTCACATACTTAAGCTTCAAGATAAAAGAGGTACTTTTGTTCGATATGAAGATCAATGGCTATCCAGACATATTTTATTAATGCCTTCAGCTATAAGGACCGAAGAAGAAACAGAAGCTGAGCTTAATGCTATTAGACAAAGAGTTGTGGATGGTGAAAGTTTTGAATTGCTTGCTGAAGAATTTTCTGAAGATCCTGGATCTGCAAAGCTTGGTGGTGTTTTAGACTGGTTGGGTAAAGGCGTTCTAGCACCAGAATTTGAAGAAACCATGATTGATTCAGAAATTGGAGTTTTATCTAATGTATTTCAAACCCAGTTTGGTTTTCATTTTTTAGAGGTTATGGAAACAAGGAATCATGATCAAACAGCTGAGTTAATTGAAGATCAAGCTTATCAAGTTCTTTATTCTAGAAAGTATGATGAAGCGCTTGAGAACTCCTTAAGATCGATGCGAGCAGAAGCATTTGTTGAATTTAAAGACCTAGATTGAAGAAAATTCTTTATTCCCCTGGAGAACCCTCGGGCATTGGTCCTGATTTAATTATTCAATTATGTAGCCTCCCCTTTTGGGAAAAAATCAAAATTCCTATTGTATGCATAGCTGATAAAAAGCTTATTGAGGATAGAGCATTACTGCTTAAGCAAAAAATAAAAGTATGTACTATTGATAATTTAGATAATATTAATTCAAACAAGATTGGAACTATTCAAGTTAAAGAGATCTCAAAATGTAGAAATACAAAACCTGGGAAGTTATATAAATCTAATGCAGCATATGTTCTTAAAAATCTCGATTTTGGTATTGACCAATCATTAAATTCCAAAACTGCTTTAGTTACAGGCCCTATTAGCAAAGAAAATATAATATCTCTTAATAGTAATTTTTCAGGACATACTGAGTATATTCAGCAAAGAACAGGCAGCAAAGACGTCTTAATGCTTCTGGGTTCAAAAAAACTTAAGGTTGCTATTGCAACAACACATGTTCCTTTAAAAAAAGTGCCAAAGTTAATAACTGAAAGGCTTATTATTAACAAAGTTACGATTTTACATAATGAGCTAGTATCGAAATTTAAAATTCAGGAGCCTCGAATAAAGCTGCTTGGTTTAAATCCTCATGCTGGAGAAGGGGGAAAAATTGGAACAGAAGAAAAAAATATTTTAGAGCCAGCTGTAATAAAACTAAGAGAAAATAATATTAATGTATCTATGCCTATGTCAGCTGATACTGCGTTTACTCCAAAAATATTACAAGAAACTGATGCTTATCTTGGAATGTACCATGACCAGGTTTTACCTGTTATAAAAGCACTAAGTTTTGGAAGTTCCATTAATATTACCCTCGGAGTACCCATCATAAGGACATCTGTGGACCACGGTGTTGCATTAGATATTGCCGGGTCTGGCAAGGCAGATGTTGCTTCTTTTCAAGAGGCGTTAAGAGCTGCAAAGAAAATTATCTAATGGATAAGAGAGATATAAGAAGAAAGTTTGGGCAAAACTACTTATCTGATCCAGCTATTATTTTTGAAATGGGTCAGTCAGTCTCTCCATATTCTGGAGATCAATTTTTAGAAGTTGGTCCTGGGATGGGGGCTCTTACAAAAACTCTCAACAAGCCAGGTATTAAAGTAAAAGCTATTGATGTCGATAGAGAGAATATTGAATACTTGTCTAAAAACTTAAATGGGCCAGCTGAATTTAACTTCGTCAATGATGATATTCTTAAAACGTCTTTAGATTTTCTTAATGAGGGTAACTTTAGAATAGTAGGAAACCTTCCATACAATATATCTACCCAAATTATTTTGAAATTTATTCAATGGTCGAGCTGTATCAAAGATATGCATTTTTTAGTTCAAAGAGAAGTAGCCGAAAAAATAACTGGTAATATCAAAACCAAAAATTGGGGGAAATTATCCTTAAAAATTTCTGCCTTCTTTAATGCTGAAATTTTATTTGATGTGCCTCCTGAATCTTTTGATATTAAACCAAAGGTGATGTCTAGCTTTATAAGAATGACTCCAAAAGAAAACTCTAATCTTGACCCTGAATTAATTACAAATCTCTATAAGGTCATAGATCTATCATTTGTATCTAGAAGAAAAAGTATTAGGAATAATTTAAAAAAACAAGATTTTGATTGGATTGGTTTAGATATTGATAAGAGTTTCTTGCAGGACATCCAGGTCTGAAAGATTCTTATCTTCTTCCCACATAGCGCAAATCATTACCTCAATATACTCATCAAATATGCCTAATTCTTGAGCTGCAAGAGCCCCTCTTTGAACATTGACAGTATTCTGAGGAAAATGCGAATTAAATTTATATTTTTCAAGCTTATGCTGTTTTATGAACCTTTCAATTTCAATAAATTGATAGTTATTTTTATTTTTAATATCAGCAAAAGCAACGAAGGGAGGCTGGTTACCAGATAACTTCATTATTCCACCGAGCAAACAAGGCACATAATTAAATTTCACCCCAGTTCTTTCTTCGAACCCAGGAATTAGTTGATGACAGAAATATGCATTTGGGCTTGCTATATCAAAAATAAAGTCTACTTTCATTTGTACCTACAATTTTGTAAAGTTATGTAAACAATTAAACACTTATATGAAAGATTATTCAAAATATTCAGCAATAATTATAGGAGCTGGCGATGCAACTGGAGCCGCACTCACTAGAAAATTTGCAAGCCATGGCTACAAAGTATGTCCAGTAAGAAGGCCAGGAAGTGAAGAAAAAATAAACGCATTAGCAGATGAAATCAATAAGTCTGGAGGATGGGCAAAAGGATTTGGTGTCGATGCTCGTAATGAGGATTCAATTGTTAGCTTATTTAAAGAAGTTGAAGAAAATATTGCCCCAATAGATGTTGTTATTTTCAATCCAGGAGCAAATGTATTTTTTCCAATTGAAGAAACTACCTCAAGAGTTTTTAGAAAAGTATGGGAAATGGCTGCCTTTGGTGGATTTCTTTCTGGAAGAGAGGCTGCAAAGTATATGAAAAAAAGGCAATCAGGAAGTATCTTTTTTACAGGTGCTACTGCGTCGCTAAGAGGAGGATCGGGTTTCTCAGCATTTGCTAGTGCCAAGTTTGCATTAAGGGCGCTTAGTCAAAGTATTGCAAGAGAGCTTGGCCCTCAGGGCATACATGTTGCTCATTTTATTATCGATGGGGCTATAGACACTGCATTTATTAAAGAGAATTTTCCAGAGGCATATGCTCTTAAAGAAAAAGACGGTATCCTATCTCCTGAAAAAATTGCAGATTCATATTGGTTTGTTCATTCTCAACACAGAAGCGCTTGGACGCATGAGTTAGATCTTAGACCTTACATGGAAAAGTTTTAAAAATTTTAAAATAAGGAAATACTATGAGTTTAAAAGATAAAGTTATTTTTATGTCTGGTGGAAGCAGGGGTATTGGTTTGGCTATGGCAAAGAAGGCAGCACAAGATGGTGCTAAAGTAGTTATAGCTGCAAAAACTGCAGATCCTCATCCCAAACTACCAGGAACTATCTATACAGCAGCAGATGAGATTATAGAAGCTGGTGGCGACGCTTTACCGGTTTTATGTGATATCAGGAACGAGGATAATGTTAGAGATGCTATTAATCAATCTGTAGAGCATTTTGGTGGAATAGATATTTGTATTAACAATGCCTCAGCCATTCAATTGACCAACGTTACAGACACTGAAATGAAAAGATATGATCTTATGCATCAAATCAACGGAAGAGGAACCTACATGGTAAGTAAATATTGCCTTCCTCATTTAATGAAATCTTCCAATCCTCATATTTTAAATTTATCTCCACCTCTAGATATGAGCTCTAAATGGTTTTCAGGAACCGTTGCATACACCATGGCTAAATACACTATGAGCATGTGTGTTCTTGGAATGGCTGCTGAATTTGCTGATAAAGGAATTGCAGTAAATGCACTTTGGCCAAGAACTGCGATTGCAACTGCTGCTGTTCAGAATCATTTGGGCGGAGATGAAATTATGAGACTATCAAGGAATGTAGATATCATGGCTGATGCAGCCTATGAAATCTTGATAAAAGATTCTAAATTATTTACTGGAAACTTTTGCATAGATGATCTAGTTCTTCATGCAGCCGGCGTAAAAGATTTTACAAAATATGCAAATGTTCCTTTTGCTGAACTAATGCCAGACTTTTTTGTACCAGACGACACGCCATTGCCTGAAGAGGTAAAAAACAGCTAATTTGATAGATTCTGAAGTAATACAAGTCTCTAAAGAGTGTGGTTTTATTGTAAGTAAAGTCCATGCTCTAAAGCTTGAAGCAAGCGGCAGGGAGTATTACCGAATAACTGAAGATTCAGGAGAAACATTTGTTTTATGTTACCTTGATCCTAATTTAGGAAGCCACTCTAACTTTCAACACATCTCTAAATTTCTTTTTGACCAGAATGTTCGATGCCCAGAAATTATTTTTTATGATGGTAGTTTGGGAATTACTATTCAGGAAGACCTAGGAGACCAATCCCTCATAGATTTAGATGTATTAAATGAAAAATATAATTCGTTACTTCAAAAATCCTTAGGTGTTTTAACTAAAATCCAGACAGCAAACGTACCTCAGATACCAAAATTAAATCAAGATAGTCTGTTTGAGCAAATGAATATGATGGAAAATTTTTTTATAAAAGATTTTTTATCTATGGATTCCCATAACGATTTTAAAATATTAAAAACGCTAGCAATTGAAGAGCTACTAAATCAGCCATGGATGAATTGCCATTTTGATTTTGAAAGAAGAAATCTTATTCTTTTAGAAGACAATGAGATTGCTGTAGTTGATTATCAAGATTTATGTTCTGGTCCTGTTGGAATAGATCTTGCTGGGTTGTTAATAGATCATTACGTTAAATATCCAGATCAACAAATAATGGAATCGCTAGCCAGCTATTCAAGCCTAATAGAAATTGATGTGAGTCCTGAAGAAATATTTGAGTGGGTCAGGTGGGGCGCAATACAAAGAAATATGAGGATACTTGGAATATTAAGTAAGATTTATATCGATACTGATAGGTCTTTTAGACTTAAGGACCTGCCTCAGATTTTAAATAATTTAATTGAACTCATACCCGATAAAAATTTTACAGCTTTAAAAAAATATCTTAATGAAGAGGTCCATCAAAATCTTTTAGTGAGGCTGGATAAGATATGAAAGTCATGATTCTTGCTGCAGGCTATGGAAGAAGATTGCTTCCTTTAACAGAAGGTACTCCAAAACCTTTATTAGAAGTTAACGGAAAATCTTTAATTCAAAGAAATATAGAGACACTTATAGACTCTGGCTTTGATGAGTTTGTTATTAATATTTCCTATTTAGGTCAAATGATTAAAGAACATGTAAGTCATACATTTCCTGGTATTAAAATTTCTTTCTCTGAAGAGGTTGAGCCCTTAGGTACAGGTGGTGGCGTGTCTGCAGCCTTGGGCATTCTTGGCAAAGACCCTTTCGTTCTAATAAATTCTGATATCTGCCATGATATAAATATTAAAAATCTTAGCTCAGACACTGAATCTGCTCATCTGATTGGAGTCAAGAATCCTGATCATAATTCTGATGGAGATTTCTCTTTAGACGGAGATAGCTTAATAATAAAAGAAGGCAAGAATGATTTTACTTGGACAGGAATATCCGTTATCAACCCGGCTATCTTTAGCAATTTTAGGAATCAAGAAGGGCCTTTTGACATATGGAAATCAGTAATGATCAAGCCTATTCAGAATAAAACTGTTACAGCCGAAATAACCCACAGCAATTGGATAGATACAGGGACATTCGAGCGCCTAGAACTTGCTAATAAGATATATAAAGACGAAAATTAGATTATGAGTGATACAAACTACATTATTGCACCATCAATATTGGCTTCAAACTTTGCTACTTTGGGTGAAGAGGTTGTAAATGTCTTAAATGCTGGAGCCGATTGGATTCATTTTGATGTGATGGATAATCACTATGTACCTAATTTAACTATAGGACCCATGGTTTGTAAGTCATTAAGAGATTATGGAGTTAAAGAATTTATCGATGTCCATTTAATGATCGACCCAGTTGATGACTTAGCCCAAAGCTTTATTAAGGCTGGTGCTGATTTAGTAAGTTTTCACCCAGAAGCAACAAATCATATTCATAGATCAATTCATGCAATCAAAGACCAGGGCTGTAAAGCAGGATTAGTGTTTAATCCAGCAACTCCTCTTCATGTTCTTGACAATGTAATAGAGGACTTAGATTTAATTTTAATCATGAGTATTAATCCGGGCTTCGGAGGACAATCCTTTATTCATAGCTCACTTGATAAAATAACTAAGGTTAGAAAAATGATTGATGAATCTGGAAAAGATATTCGCCTAGAGGTAGACGGCGGAATTAACAACGAGACTATAGGCCTTGCCTCTGCTGCCGGTGCTGATACTTTTGTTGCAGGATCTGCAATCTTTAATACGGATAATTATGAGCAGACAATCTCAACACTTCGTTCAAAGATCGTTTAAATTCTTTTTATATATTGTTTTTGTCTCCAGTATTCATGGGTCTGAACCCATTCCATTAGAAAGCTTTTTAAATAAAATAGAAGTTGCTAATAATTCTCAAGAAAGAAAAAGAGGTCTCATGTATCGAAGGATGCTTCCTCAAGATCACGGAATGCTTTTTGAATGGGATTCAAAAAAGATTCAATGCATGTGGATGAAAAATACTTATGTACCTTTAAGCGTTGCATATGTAGATACTGAAGGTAAAATTATTAATATTTCTGATATGACTCCATTATCCAAAGTATCTGTCTGTTCAGCAAAACCAGCCTTATATGCATTAGAAGTCAGCCAAGGAGTCTTTAAAAAAAATAATATTAATGCCGGCGATATTTTAGCTATAGATAAAACGTTACAAAATGATAAATAAAGAACAATTTCAGCAATACGCAGATCAAGGATTCAATATTATTCCTGTTGCTAAAGATGTTCATCTAGATGATGTGACTCCACTTACCATCTACTCTCAGATATCAAATAAGTCGAACACTTTTTTATTAGAATCTGTTGAAGGTGGTGAAACTTGGGCGCAATATTCTATTGTAGGGTTAGATTGTTTGGACACCATCAAAGTCACTGGAAATACTATTGAAACCAAGACAGGCGATCAGATTTCATCATTCATTTCAGACAATCCACTAGATGAAATCCAAGAATTAATAAGTGGTCTAAAAACCCCTGAAATTAAAGACTTGCCAAGATTCTACGGTGGTTATGTAGGCTTTTTTGCTTACGAAAGTGCCAAGTATGCAGAAAAGAGGATTGCAGATCTTGTAAATAAAGATTCAAAGTTTGATGAGCATATGCCTGAAATTTTTCTAGTTAAAGCTGAGAAGCTAATCGTTTATGATAATACCGATCAGTCAATCCAGATAATTTTTAATGTTGACCCCTCAAAGACTTCTTATGAAGAGGCGCTAGATGCTATCGAAAAGATTGGCAGCCTATTAAATAGTGAAGATACAATTTTTGATGATACTTTTAAAACTCCTTCTGGAGAAATGGCCTTTAATTCTAATTTTGAAAAAGATGATTATATTAAGGCTGTAGGTCTTGTAAAAAATTATATCGAAGAGGGTGATGTTATGCAGGTCGTTCTTGCTCAAGACTTTTCCCAGGATTTTCAAAATGATCCTTTTGATTTATATAGAGCGCTACGACAATTAAATCCATCACCATATATGTATTACTTAGATCTTGATGAGTGCCAAATTGTAGGGGCTTCTCCTGAAATCTTGGTTCGATTAGAGGAAGACAAGGTAACATTAAGACCTATTGCAGGAACAAGGAAAAGAGGGTCGAATACAGAAGAGGATTTAGCTAACGAGAAAGATTTATTAACTGACCCTAAAGAAATTGCAGAACACTTAATGCTAATAGATCTTGGAAGAAATGATGTTGGCAGAGTCTCTGAAATGGGAACCGTTCAGGTAACAGACAAGATGATTGTTGAGAAGTATTCTCATGTCATGCATATCGTATCTAATGTTACGGGCACTTTATCTAAAGACTTAGATGCTATTGATGCATTAAAAGCTTCATTACCAGCCGGTACCTTGTCTGGAGCTCCAAAAATAAGAGCAATGCAAATTATCAATGAGCTTGAGCCAAGTTCAAGAGGTATATACGGTGGGGCTATTGGCTACATCTCCTGGAACGGTAATATCGATACAGCAATAGCTATAAGAACTGCTGTTATTAAAGATAACGTTATTCATGTTGGAGCCGGAGCTGGAATTGTTGCTGATTCTATTCCAGAAAATGAATGGCTTGAGTGTAAGCAAAAAGCAAAAGTCTTCTTAGATGCTATGGAGATGATTTCATGATACTAGTTTTAGATAATTACGATAGCTTTACCTATAACTTGGTCCATTACATAGGTGAAAGCGGACAAGAAGTTCTCGTAGTCAGGAATGATGAAATAACAATCGAGCAAATCAATGATCTCAATCCAGAAAAAATAGTTATTTCTCCAGGACCTTGTACCCCCAAAGAAGCTGGCATATCTATTGAGCTAATTAAAAATGCAACTGTACCTTTACTGGGAGTTTGTTTAGGCCATCAAGCAATTGGTGCCGCTTTCGGTGGAAATATTATTAAAGCACCAGAAATATTTCATGGAAAACTATCTGAAGTTGAGCACAACAATGAAAATATTTTTAAAGGTATTGATAGTCCCTATTCTGTAGTGAGATATCATAGTTTAATAATTGAAAAAGACTCTTTGCCAGATAAATTAAAGATCACAGGAGTTCTAAAAGATAATCCTGAAATAATTATGGCAATCGAGCATAAAGAAAAACCAATTTATGGTGTTCAATTTCATCCTGAGTCTATTGAAACTGATTTTGGTATGAAGCTTATAGAAAACTTTTTAGCCCTATGATTAAAGATATTCTTAAAAAATTAAAAGATAAAAAAGATCTCCAGTCTGAAGAAATGCAACATGCTGTTGAAAGTATTATGACCGGAGAGGTTGAAGATAAGGATATTGAAATCTTTCTCATTTCTCTAAATGAAAAGGGTGTAAAAGAACCAGAAATAACTGCCGCTGCTTCAGTAATGAGAGCTAAATCTTTAAAATTTGATATAGGCGATGGCACACATATAGATACATGCGGAACTGGTGGAACTGGCTTACACACTTTTAATTGTTCTACAGCATCTTCCTTTGTTGCCGCTGCAGGCGGAGCTTCAATAACAAAACATGGCAACAAGGCTATTTCAAGCAAATCTGGTAGTGCTGATTTTTTAACAGCTGCAGGCGCAGATATCACGCATGACAGAGAAAAGCTTTTACATGTATTTGATCAAGTTGGATTTGTATTTTTATTTGCACCTCTTCATCACGAATCTATGAGATACGTAATGCCAGCAAGACAGCGCATTGGTCAGAAAACAATATTTAATTTATTGGGACCTCATACCAATCCTTGCGGAGCAAAGAGACAAGTTATTGGCGTCTATGATAAAAAATTACTCGGAACATTTTCAACGGTGGCAAAAAATTTAGACATGGAACATGTTCTTGTTGTTCATGGGGATGATGGCTTGGATGAGATCAGTGTTAGTGGCCCAACTCAAATATCTGAATTAAAAAATTATAAGATTGAGAACTACTCAATAACACCTCAAGATTTTGGTTTATCAGCTTCTGGGCTTGATGAGATTGCGGCACAATCCCCAGAAGACAGTTTAAGACTTGTAAGGGAAGCATTTTCTGGAGAACAATCTGCAGTCCAAGACATGATTGCTCTAAACGCTGGAGCAGGACTTTATATTGCAAGAAAAGTGGACTCAATTGCAGATGGGGTGGAATTAGCATTTTCATTAATGAATAACGGTAAAGCGGCAGACAAATTAGCCGCATATGTGAGGGTTTCGAATCTATAATGACTATCCTTAACGAAATAGTTAAAAATACCAGAGAAAAGTTAATTCAAAAAAAAGAGTCTCTGTCTCTCAACGACATCAAGACACAACTTGGTGGATTAAATCTCTCCAAAGGAGCCTTTAAAGCAGGGTTGGCTAATAAAGATCAGGCTATTATTGCAGAAATTAAAAAAGCCTCACCCAGTGCTGGAATTATTGCCGAAGATTTTGACCCCATTAAAAAAGCTAAAGAATACGAAGCTTTTGGAGCCTCAGCATTATCTATTCTTACTGAAGAAGACTTCTTTCAAGGACACAATCAATTTTTGATAGACGTAAAAGCTATAACTAAACTTCCTATTATTAGAAAAGATTTTATGATTGATGAATATCAAATATATGAAGCTAAACTTATTGGTGCTGATTGCATACTGCTAATTGCTAGCGTTCTTTCTGATGAAGAAATAACCCACTTTGTAAATGTGGCTGAAGAACTAGAACTAGATTATTTAATAGAGGTTCATGATGAAGAAGAGCTTAAAAGAGTTGAGCACTTTAGCAATGCGATGATTGGTGTTAATAATAGAAATCTTAAAACCTTTGAAGTAGATTTAAATAATTCGATCAACCTTAAAAAGATATTTAATGGCGATAATATTTTTATTGCTGAATCTGGAATTAAAAATCAAGAAGATATAGATCTTCTTAAACAAGAAGACATCCATGTATTCTTAATCGGCGAGAGCTTAATGAAAGGTGCTTTTAGTTGAAACTAAGAGACTGGCAAGAAAATGCCTTTCCTTTGTGGTGGGAGAAAAAAAGAGGCATCATAAAAGTTGTAACGGGAGGAGGTAAGACGGTCTTTGCTATTCACTGCCTAACCAAGTATTTAGAAGAAAATCAAATTAATTCAATATTAATTGTTGTTCCATCTATAGCTCTATTAGATCAATGGTATGAAAGCTTATCTTTAAGTTTCAGCTCTAAGGAAATAGCTCTGAATGGTGGCGGTGAGCAAATAGAAGATGTTGCAAAGATCTGCATATCAACGATAGATTCACTTAAAAATCTTATAGATAAAGTTGATCCTGAAAATACACTTTTGATAGTTGATGAGTGTCATAAAATAGGAACTGAGAAAAGAGGAGAGATGCTAACAAATAATTGGCATGCAACCCTGGGATTATCAGCAACTCCAGAAAGAGACTACGACGACAATTTTTATATCATCATTAAAAAAATTCTTGGAGATATTATTTTTGACTATGACTATATTGATGCCAGAGAAGATGAGGTAATAGTAAATTTCAAACTTCTTTATGCCTATGCTGCAATGACAAAGGATGAAGAAGATAAATACAAAAAGTTTACGAAAAGCATTCAAAGAAGAGCTGCAACAATTGGCGGTAATAATATGAATGACTACCCGTTAAAGATGCTCATTTTTAATAGAGCAAGAATGGTAAAAAATTCAAAAAATAGAATCCCTTTTGGAGTTGAGTTGTTACAAAAACACAAAAGAGAAAGCTGGATTGTTTTTACAGAGAATAAAAAGCAAGCAAAAGAATTCAATACAATTATAAATACCAAGGGATATAAATCAGCTATCTATAATACGGATTTGGATAATGCAGCAAGAGAAGAAAATCTTAACAATTTTAAAAACGGTAATCTAAATGTCTTGGTAAGTTGTACTGCACTGGATGAAGGTTTTGATATGCCAGAGGCTGATGGGGCAATGATATTAAGTGCCTCTTCATCTAAAAGACAAAGAATTCAAAGAATGGGCAGAGTGCTTAGAATAACTGCAAATAAAGAAAATGCCTTAATCGTTACTGTATATAGCTCTAATACTGAGTATGTGAAATTAAAGGAAGAGTCTAATAGGTATCAATTAGAAAATGTTCCAATCAGATGGCAGCAAATGAAGTAACTTAAAAAACGTACCTGAAGTTTGTAGTGAATGAATGGTTTGATTTTTTTGATATATCTGGGGGGTCATTATCAAGAGCGCTTGAGACTTGAATCTCAAATAATATTTTTTCTGATAAAGGAATATTTAAAGCCATTAAAGCTGAAACTTTATAATCTGAACTAAATTCATTAAGTGATGGTTGATAAAATAATGATGCTGAAAAAAAGTTACTATTTTTTAATTTTATCTTTTTGTATAGATATAAATTAACTCTACCTGTTTTTTTATTAATTTCCTCAAGGCTTTGTTCATTTTCATGTAATAGGCTTAATCCAATTTTAGACATTTCATTTAAATCAAATCTTAAACCAATACCAAATAGATCTCTTTTTTTATAGGACTGGAAAGGGTTTTTACTACTTTGAAGATAAACTTCGTAGTCAAATAAATTATCTGATTTAAATAATAATCTGCCATGAAAAAATGAAGATTTATCTTCTAATGCATCTCCTTTAGTTCTCTCTGCGTGGTTGAATGTCAATAGGGACTCAATATCCTCATTGTTTTTTGTGAAAGATAGATTTAGCTTATAGTCATCTCTATCTTCATTCCCTCTAGATCCATTTAAAGAGATACCCGCTGATTTAAATTCACCAAGCTCTCCTGAATATCTTAAATTTTCTATATTTACTATAGATTGTGAAAAGATGATTGGTGAGGCTAAAAGGCTCGCAATGAGATAGAGATTTTTCATGAATGCTTTTTTTAGATATGAGTACTGGTTGATGTCATAACTTTAGCTGTATATTTCATTATCTTTTTTGCTGGAATTTGCAATTCCTCTCCACCATTATCTACAGCTTGCTGCGCATGAATATCCTCGTCCTCTCTCATTGTCTTAAGAATTTCAATTGTTTGGATATCTTTTGGTGAAATCTTATTAAGATGCTTATCAATATGAGCTACAACTTGTTTTTCTGTTTCTTCTACAAAGCCTAAACTTACTTTTTCACCAAAAGTTCCAAATACAGCACCTATACCAAAAGAGCCGGCATACCAAACAGGGTTAAATATAGAACCTCTACCCCCGAGCTCATCAAGTCTTTTTTTACACCAAACAAGATGATCAGTCTCTTCTTGCCCAGCTTCAATTAAGTGTTCTTTAACCTCGGGATCTTTACATACAAGTGCTTGCCCCCTATATAAAGCTTGGGCCGCAACCTCTCCAGCAAGATTAACTCTCATCATTTGAATAGATAGCTTTTTTTCTTTTTGAGTGAGCTCCTCTGAGTTCATTGCAGACGGGTAAGATCTATCAGTTCCAGATTTTTTATTTGAAAGCGTTTTTAGTGCAATATCAAACTCATTAACAATATTATTCAGAAAACTCATTTTATTCCTTTAAATCCTATATCTTTTCTATAAAAAGCACCCTCAAACGATACTTTATTAACGAGATTATAAGCCTTAGATTGAGCTTCCTTCAAGTTAGTTCCAAGAGCAGTTGCGCAAAAAACTCTGCCGCCTGATGTCATTACGTTATGGTCAACTAATTTAGTTCCTGCGTGAAATAATTTTGTATCATGATCATCTTCTGGATGAATTTGAACTTCTTTATTAGATATATATTTCTCAGGGTATCCCTCAGAAGCAATAACAACACCACATGAGTGTTGCTCTGTCCATTCGACATGAATTGACTCTAATTGTTCATGTATTGCTGCTAGACATAGATCAACAAGGCTTGATTTAAGTCTTAATAATATTGGTTGAGTTTCAGGATCCCCGAACCTACAATTAAATTCCAAAACTTTAAGCTCACCATTCTTAATCATTAACCCAGCATATAAGAAACCGAGATAGGGTGACCCTTCTGATATGAGGCCTTCCATTGTTGGTTTCATAACTTCATCAATAATTTTTTTATGGATATGATCATCAACTATTGGAGCTGGAGAGTAGGCGCCCATCCCACCAGTATTTAATCCAACATCACCTTCACCAACTGCCTTATGGTCTTGGCTTGTAGCTAGTGGAATAATTTTATCTTTACTTACCACTGCAATAAAACTAGCTTCTTCACCCTCTAAAAATTCTTCAATAACAACACTACTACCCGCTTCGCCAAATGCTTGATCTTTAAAGATGCTGTCGAGCGCTGATACAGCTTCATTTTTATTTTGACAAATAAGAACTCCCTTGCCAGCTGCTAGCCCGTCAGCTTTCACTACAGTAGGGTACTCAATATTATCTAGATAATTAATTGATGCATCGTATGAGTCAAACGCTGCATAAGCCGCTGTAGGTATTCCATATTTAACAAAAAAATCTTTTGAAAAAGTTTTAGAGCCTTCTAACTGAGCTGCTGCCTTAGAGGGGCCAAAGGTTTTTATTCCTTTGCTTTGAAGGTAGTCGGACATACCATCCACAAGAGGTTGTTCAGGACCAATAATAACCAAACCTATATGTTCCTCTTTGCAAAAACTTTCAACCTTAGAAAAGTCGTTGGTATCTAAAGATAGATTTGTAATTTTAGATTCAAGAGCTGTTCCTGCATTACCAGGAGCCACAAATACATTAGTAACTGATTCGTCTTGAGCTGATTTCCATGCAAGAGCATGCTCTCTGCCGCCTGAGCCAATTACAAGTACTTGCATTAGTGTCTAAAGTGCCTCGTGCTAGTAAAAACCATTGCAATATTGTTCTCATCTGCAGCAGCTATAACCTCATCATCCCTGATTGATCCACCTGGCTGAATAATTGCAGCTATCCCACTGGAAGCGGCCTTATCAATCCCATCTCTAAAGGGAAAAAATGCATCCGATGCCATAACAGCACCTTTAACTTTAAGGCCTTCCTCTTTTGCTTTTAAATTAGCTATATCGGCACTTATCACTCTACTCATTTGTCCTGCACCAATGCCTATTGTTTGTCTATTGTGAACATAAACTATTGCATTACTTTTAACGAATTTAGCAACCCTCCAAGCAAACATAAGGTCATTCAGCTCTTCAGGTGTTGGCTGTCTCTTAGTAACGCATTTTAAGTCTTCCCTTGGAACTGCATAAGTATCATCGCTTTGAACCAAAATTCCACCAGAGACTTTTTTAATAACACCTGGATAGGGATTATCTTGTTCCAAGTCAACTTTTAAAATTCTAACGTTTTTCTTTTTAGCAAATTCAACCAAAGCACCTTCTTCATAGTCAGTGGCTATGATCACCTCAACAAATTGACGGCTATTAATCTCTTCAGCTGTCTTGGTATCCAATGTTCTATTGAGAGCAATAATTCCTCCAAAAGCAGATGTTGGATCTGTTTTAAAAGCCAAATCATAAGCACCAAATATAGTATTTGACTCTGCCACCCCACAAGGATTAGCATGTTTCACAATTACACACGCAGGGTCATCAAAGGCTCTAACGCATTCCCATGCAGCATCCGCATCAACTATATTGTTATATGAAAGCTCTTTGCCTTGAAGAATATCCGCATTGGCTATGTTTTTAAATTTAAGATTTGAAAAAGTTAATAAATTTGCTGTTTGGTGAGGATTTTCTCCATATCTTAAGGGTTCACTTTTTTCAAAATTGTAATTAGGCAAAAGATTATCCGTATCTTCTTTTAGATAATTAGAGATAGATAGATTGTAATCAGCCATAAGATGAAAAACTTTTTGAGATAACTCTTTTCTAAATTCATATGAAATTCCATCTTCATCCTTCCACTCTTGAATTAATCGTGAATAATCATTTGGATTTGAAACTACAGCAACATCTTTAAAATTTTTAGCCGCAGATCTAATCATAGTTGGCCCACCTATATCTATTTTTTCTATAGCCTCTTCGAATGAACATCCCTCTGCAATCGTTTCTTTAAATGGATATAGGTTTACGATTACTAAATCAATTGGCTCATAACCTCTTTCTTTTAAAACATCTAAATCTTGATCTCTTCTTGCAAGAATTCCTGCATGTATTTTGGGATGTAATGTTTTAACTCTCCCATCCATCATTTCTTCAAATCCGGTGAAGTCAGAGACCTCAATAACATCTGTTGTTATTTCTTTTATCGCTTTAAAAGTTCCTCCAGTCGATAAAATTTTCACTCCTTGAGAGATTAAAAATGATACCAACTCACTCAAGTGTGATTTATCTGAAAGGCTTATAAGTGCTGTTTTTGGTTTTATTGCATTCATTATTTTATGTCATATTTTTTTAATTTAGTTCTCAACGTTGTTCTATTGATTCCAAGAACCCTTGAGGCTTTAGATTGATTATTATTTGAAAACTTCATTACTGATGAAAGTAAAGGTGGCTCGATTTCATTAAGGACTAACTGATAAACATCAATTGGAATATTGTTTTGATCCAACTGCTTAAAATACCTCTTCATGGCTTTTCTGACCTCTTCTTTTAGAGGACTTTTTGAATAGCTATCAAAAGATTTTTTTTTATTTCCCAAAATATAATTGTAATTAGAAAGAATATTTAGTTTACAGTTGTTTAAAAATTGCTCAATAGGTTTTTAGAGATTTATTGGAGTTTTTCTCTCTCCGCCAATATGAAACTCTTGAACTTTATTATTGCTCACAATAATTTTTGTAATCGAAGTGTAGTCAGGGTAAAAACATAACAAATTTCGATTATTTGTATATTCAGCTATCAGAGCATTTATAACCATAAAATGGCTAAATATTATCGTATCCCTTTCAATTGATAGGATTTGTTTTGTAAGCTCTGAACGCCAATTATTAACCTCATTCGGTAGATTAATTAAATCCATTTTTATAATTTTTGTTAGCCAATCTTTTTTATCTTTTGAATCTATTCCATTAGAAGGAATTTCAGAAAATACTGCATTTATTTCAACATCTTTATTATATTTTTTGGCAAGCGGGGCCGCAGTCATCAATGCACGAGACTTAGGACTAGAGATAAAGTGATAGTTCTTCAAAAAGAGAAGTTCATTATTATCAATCAACTCTATAGCTTGATTCTCTCCTAGTTGACTTAATCCAGGATCGGGATCGTCACCCCAAGAGGCAGAGGCCTCTCCATGCCTAATTAATATTATGTTTATCTGTGACATTTATATTGAAGCTATAGCTATAATGCTTATGTGAGAATTCATAGAATATATTGTAATTCAGTATCGGACCAAGGTAATGTTTTTGATTTAGACCAACCTCAATCAACCCATATATCAAAAGTGCTGAGACTGAAGCTTGGTAATGAGATAGATGTCTTTGACGGAAAGGGCTCATCCGCAATTTGTAAAATAATTGAAATCAATAGATCGAGCATAGTTTTAGAAAGAATATCTGAGGTAAAAAAATTAAATCCCACCCATCCAAAAATAAATGCAATCCTTCCTCTTATAAAAAAAGATAATTTGCACTTTATGTTGCAGAAGCTAACAGAGGTTGGGGTTTATGAATTTATTTTTTACAAACCAGATCTTATAGACCAAAGTATTGCAAAAAAAGATTCAGAAAAAATTATCAATAAATGCAACGAAGTTATTATTAATGCTTGTAAGCAATGCGGATCAAATTTTATTCCTGCTTTATATTATTTTAGTAATTTAGAATTGGCAGTTAATTTAGTGAAAGATAATGCTGTTAAATCATATGCCTTTGATTTAAATGCTAAAGAGCAATTTAATCTAGCAGAAATCAAAACAGATGAAGATATTTGCATGATAACTGGACCAGAATCTGGATTTTCTAAAGAAGAAATTAAAATTTTAAGCAAAAAAGATATTGAAATTAGATTATTAAAAAATAATGTTCTAAGAGCAGAAACGGCTCCTATTGTTATATCATCGTTGTTGCAAAATCATTTTGGTAACATTTAAGAATGAGCAAAAAATTATTATTTATAACCGATCCTTTGAAAGGTCTAAAACAAGAAAAAGATACTTCCATTTTCATGATGGAGGAGTCTATCGCTTTGGGCTGCAAGGTTTATCAGTGCGAAATGTCTGATCTTTATATTTCTGAGGGTATGGTGCTAGCTGATTCAAGAAATATCATAGCCATAGGATCTAATAAAGTTGAAAGCATTAAAAAAGAATCCATAAAGGTTGCTGATTTTGATTTTACTTTTATGAGAAAAGATCCTCCTGTCGACAAGGATTATATAAACTCACTCCATTTGTTAGGTTTGGCTGAAACTCATGGAGCAACAGTTTTTAATAAACCAAATTCTATAAAAGAGTTCAACGAAAAGATATTTGCTATACATTTTAAAGAGTTTATTCCTCAGACCTTGGTAACTTCCAACATAAAAAAGGTAATAGAATTTCAACTCAAACATGACACCATAGTAGTTAAACCTTTAGATGGAATGGGTGGAGAATCAATCTATAAAATGGATAATTTTGAAGATGAAAATCTAGATATTTTGCTTGATATGACCGATAACGAAAATACCCAGATCATTGCACAAGAGTTTCTTGAAGATATTTATAAAGGCGACTTTAGAATTTTAATTATAAATGGAAAGCCCTTTCCAAAAACCTTAGCTCGAATTCCACAAGGTGAAAGTTTTAAAGGTAACTTGGCTGCAGGAGGAATGGGTGTTGTAAAAGATATAACCGAAGTTCAGCAAAAAACAGCTGAAAAAATAGGAAAATATTTAATTACTAAAGGAATTAACTTTGCTGGTATAGATATGATTGGTAAGTATTTAACTGAGATTAATATCACAAGTCCTACCTGCGCAAGGGAGATATTTAAACAATCAGGCAAAAACCCAATTAAAGAATATTTAGAACTTTTATGACGTCAATCTCCTTGAAGCAAAGAGTTAGCAGAAGGTCTTTAACCCTTAACAAATCCTTTATTTTATCTCTAACTTTCCATGTCTTTTTGATATTTGGAATAACATTTACAACTTTTTATAAAATACCCTTGTTACAAGATTCCCCAATTATTAATGTAAAGTTGGCAAACTCTTCGCAAGATATAATTGGCAATGAAAATTTTGATCAAGAAATACTAGCCATAGATAGTGATGGTTTTAAAAATAAGCAAATGCAAACTCAGAAAAGTTCATATCAGCCTCATAAAATAAAAAAACTTGAGGCTAATTCAGTTGTAAGTAACGAGGAGGCTATGTATTTAAATCTTTGGCAAAGAAATATTGAGACGATAGGAGATAAAATTATAGGACAAGAGGGTGCCATCTATAACAAAAGCAAGGTGCAGGTTATGGCAACAATAGATTCATTTGGGAATTTAATAAAATCAGAGATTCTTATATCATCAGGAAATCAATCTGTTGACGAATTAGCTCTTAATATTTTAAATGAAGCCGCTCCTTTTGCTCCCTTCGATGCAAAAATGATTAATGAATATAGTGTTTTAGAAATAGTTAGAGATTGGAACTTTTCAACAGAATAATGCAAATAGTATCTTTTGATTTTGGAACAAAAAAAATAGGCATTGCTGTTGGACAAACAGAAACAAAAACGTCATCCCCACTAGAAATTATTTTTAATAAAAATAATGCAGTGAATTGGGTAAAAATTTCTTCTATTATTAATGAATGGAAGCCAGATTTACTTCTAGTTGGTAAACCTCTTAATATGGATGGCACTGATAGTGATATCATGGAAAAAGTAGATATCTTTTTTAAGAAATTAGGAAAGGTAACAAAGGTTCCATGTGAATATGTTGATGAGAGGTTAACTAGTTTTGAGGCAAGACAAAACCTTGCAGATATTAAGACTGATCTCATTGATGCACATGCAGCTAAGATTTTAATAGATCACTGGTTTAATAAATAATTATGTCCATACCCTCAAGCTTTATTGATCGACTGATAACTTCTGTCAATATAGTAGATATTATAGGAAGAAGGCTTCAACTAGAAAGAAGAGGCGGAGCTTATTGGGCAAAGTGTCCATTTCATGGCTCTGGAGAGGAAAGAACTGGGTCTTTCAAGATCTATGAGGATACAGGCACCTATCATTGTTTTGGTTGCAAGGAGTCTGGTAACGCAATTCACTTTTTGAGAAAACATGACGGCCTTGATTTCATGGAAGCTATTGAATTACTGGCATCTTATGTGGGTATGGAAGTTCCTCAGCAAGAAAAGCCGGTAGATGTTTCCGATGCTCTAAATATTAACTCTCGAGCCGTAGAGATTTTCATAGAACAATTAAAGTCGCCTTTAGGAAAAACGACTATTGAATATTTAAAAGCAAGAGGTATTAGCGGTGAGACTGCTAAATTTTTTGAACTAGGATATTCCGTAGAAAGAAACCCATCTCTTCATTCAATACTTTCTCCAAAGTATGAAAAATCCGACCTTGAGGATTCCGGGTTATTTGGATCAAATGACAATGGAGAAATGTATGATCGTTTCAGAGACAGGCTTATGTTTCCAATTAGAAATATTAAAGGTGAGCATATAGCCTTTGGTGGAAGGCTTCTGCAAGATAAAAAAGACCAAGCTAAATACTTGAACTCACCAGAGACTAAAACATATAAGAAGAAATATGAATTATATGGGCTTTATGAGGCAAGATTAATTGAAAAAAGACCGCAATCCTTATTTTTGGTTGAAGGTTATATGGATGTTATTGGATTGCATCAGCATGGCATAAAAAATGCAGTAGCTTCTTCTGGGACAGCATTCACTCAAGAGCAACTCAGAAAAATTCTTAGTTATACCAACGTTATTTACATAGTGTTTGATGGAGATGAGGCTGGGCAAAAAGCTTCATGGAGAGCTGTAGAAAATGCTCTTCCTCTTCTTAGAGAAGATATCAGAATGAGTTTTATATTTTTAAAACCTGGAGATGACCCAGATAGCTATATCAAAGAAAATGGCAAAGATGCTTTTGTTAAACTGGCGTCTGAAGCAACATCATTTTCGGATTATTTTTTACAATCTATTAAAGACCATGATGACTTATCTTCTATTGAAGGAAGGTCTATGGTTGCTCAGTTTGCAAAACCCTTAGTAAACAAAATAGCCAATCCAACACTTAAAGAAGCATATACGAGTGAGATAAGTAATATATGCGATTTAGATTTTAGTAAGCTGCTATCTGGAGAGGACAGATATCAACCCAATAAATCTTTACAAAAAGAAGAGGTAAAAAAGACCCCTAATTCGGTTATAAGAAAATCTGTACTTGGAGTCTTTACAGCTCTTATCCAGCACCCCAAGTTAGCTAAAGACAGAGCATTTGATTTGATAAGAAAAGATTCTAGATTTTTATTTTTAAACGATGTGAGAAATTTCTATAAAGATAATCCAGAAGCAGTTCCATCCATACTATTTGAAAAAATAGAAAATGAAAAAATAAAGAACTTATTTGGTGAAGCTCTAGTATCAGAAATTAAGCTTTCAGTTGATGATGCAAAATCAATGATTGAGGATTGTATTAGCCTAATATCAAAAACTGAAAAAGATAGAGAGGAAATCTTAAAAGAAAAGTATAATATGCAAGAAATAACATCTGCAGAAAAAAGGGAATTACAACAACATATTCTCAAAAAAGCTTCCATGACAGAAGAAGACCAGATTTTATTAAAAAATTTAAGCTCTAAATAGATTGAATTTATAGATTTAATCACTACATAGAGTAAACATATTTGGAGTACAAGAATTCGTGGATAAATTAAGTAAAAAAGGTTCAAAAATAGCTGAACTCATCGAGAAAGGAAGAGAGCAGGGCTATTTAACCTATGCAGATGTTAATGATCACCTTCCTGAGGATATTTCTGATCCAGATCAGGTCGATGAAATCATTGGAATGATCAATGATTTAGGTCTCCAAGTTCACGAAACTGCACCTGATGCTGATGACTTATTATTGGCAAATTCAGAAGAGTCTGATGATATTGCTCTTGAGCAAGCTGCAGAAGCTCTTGCTGCTGTAGAAAATGAGACTGGAAGAACTACAGATCCTGTAAGAATGTATATGCGTGAGATGGGAACAGTTGATCTTCTAACTCGTGAAGGTGAAATAGAAATTGCTAAAAGAATTGAAGAAGGCATGAGAGACCTTCTTGCCGCAAGTGTTGTTTACCCCAAAACTGTGGAGTTCGTAATCGATTATCATCAAATGGTAAAAGATGGCGAAAAGAAAACTAATGATTTTTTAACTGGGTTCCTTGAGGAAATGGAAGTGGTTCCATCTGCAGGACCAGGAAGCCAAAGAGCGAAAGATGAAGCAGCTGCTGCAGAAGAATCAGACGATGAGACTCCATCAGGTCCGGATATGGAAGAAGTCCAAAGAAGGATGACTAATCTTAAAAGACATTACAACAAAACATTAAAGGTTATTGAATCAAAAGGGCGTCATTCTAAAGAAGCAAATGCCGAATTTAAGAAAGTTGGAGAAATTTTCCAATTCCTAAAATTTAGTCCAAGAATGTTTGATGACATTGCATCTATTGCTAGAGAAGGACTGGCAATGATTAGAGATAAAGAAAAATTTATTCAAGAGCAGTTGGTAAGAAATGCTCGTATGCCTAGAAAAGATTTCTTAGCTGTGTATACAGACAACTTAACAAAAGTTAGATGGGTTGATTCTTTAATGAAAGAGAAAAAATACAAAAAAGATCTTTTAGAAAAAGTTAAACAAGATGTGGTTATTGCACAGAAAGACATTATCGAGCTTGAAACTAGAGTCGGTCTTAGTGTTAAAGAAATTAAAGAGATTAATAGAAATATGTCTATGGGTGAAACCAAAATGAGACGTGCTAAAAAAGACATGGTTGAGGCTAACTTAAGGTTGGTTATATCTATTGCTAAAAAATATACCAACAGAGGTCTTCAATTCTTGGACTTAATCCAAGAGGGAAATATAGGTCTTATGAAGGCTGTAGATAAGTTTGAGTACAGAAGAGGTTATAAATTCTCTACTTACGCAACTTGGTGGATCAGACAGGCCATAACGAGATCTATTGCTGATCAGGCTAGAACAATAAGAATACCAGTCCATATGATTGAGACTATTAACAAATTAAACAGAGTGTCTCGTCAGATGATGCAGGATATGGGAAGAGAGCCAACACCAGAAGAGTTAAGTAAAGAGCTTGATATGCCTGAAGACAAAGTAAGAAAAGTTCTTAAGATTGCAAAAGAGCCAATTTCAACTGAAACACCTATCGGTGATGATGAAGATTCAAGCTTAGGTGATTTCATTGAAGATACTGTTATAGAGTCTCCACTTGAAAATGCAACAGAAGACAGTCTGCATTTTGCAACGGATGATGTCTTGGGGTCTCTTACAGCAAGAGAAGCCAAAGTATTAAGAATGAGATTTGGTATTGGCATGAATACTGACCATACTCTTGAAGAAGTAGGGAAGCAGTTTGATGTTACTAGAGAAAGAATAAGACAGATTGAAGCAAAGGCTTTAAGAAAACTTAGACACCCTAGCAGATCAAGTCATTTAAAAAGCTTTTTAGACGAGTAAACTTACTTCCAATTACCTTTTCTTCCTGATAAATCCCAATTGATTCTTGACCACATCAATTGGATTCGTCTTTCTATATACCTTTTTGCAAAGAAATCACTCATCTCAGGAAGCGGAACAAACGATGATGAACCTAGGCCATCAATAATTTTTAGAACGATTAAATTGTCTTCATAGCCCACAACTATATTATGTGGAATGATATTTTTTGTTAAAACTAAACTAGATCTTAGCCAAGATTCAAAATCATCTAGAGCTTTCTTTATTTCATCTGTCATGCCAAATGTAAACAAATATTTTTCAAGTGTGATTGCTATATTTTGATTATTATCTAGGACTAATTCTGTTTCTGATGCTGGCCCTATAGATGTTTCAACCATTCCATACCATCTAGCTAAATGCTTCCATTTATTTGGATTATTATTCTTAAGAGATCTTTGTTGATAAGCAGATTGCTCTCTAAGATTATCATCAAAGCTTTCTGCTGATCTAAGTTTTTTATACCAAGCTGCATTTTTTTTTACTTTTTCTGATTGGCCTTCAAAAGAAATCTTAAGACATCTATCTTTTTTTAAAGGATGAATAAAGCATCGCCTATTACCGCCTTGAGCAAAGTACTCGATGTTATTCAGGTTAATCATCTTTTAATAATAACTTATATGACTGAGATCAACATATTAAAGCTTCCCTAAATCATATATTCTTATATAATTGTTCGCTCTTAATTCAATAGAATTTATTAAGGGCCTGTAGCTCAGTTGGTTAGAGCAGTGGACTCATAATTCCTTGCTACAACTCTAAACCCCCATTCCTACAATGTTTTTTAGTACCACTTTTTAGTATGTGTCAGTTTTTTTGCGACACACTCTTATTGATAGGCAATGGAAATACACCTTTGTGAATGTTATCAACATTCCTTCTGCCTTTAGTTGTCATTCTAAAGCCAAGTGCCTTTGCGTACTGAACTTTATCAGCAATGCCTTCTCCTAACTTATTTGTACCAACACCTTCAATGTCATAAACAGTATCGCCTTTTCTCCACACAGTTCCTTTCTTTCTAATAATCTTCCAACCTCTTAACTCTGCTCCAATCTCTGTAAGTGTTAAACCCTTCTTCCATAAGTCATAAGCCTTTAATGACTCAATCATTTCTGTTTCTCTGTTTCTTGCTGATAGTTTTATTTTAAGTCTTGCTCTACTGCCTTTATCGTATTCGTAGTTGTCTCTCATAATGATTTTTATTCTTTTCATTACATCTTCTTTTGATAGGTATGTTGGTATTGCTATGACTTTAATTCTTTCTTCTTCTATTTCGTCTTTTAGTGATATAGCATCCTCATAATTTATAAAGTCAGCAAACTCTAAACTTGGTTCAGCAAATAAAAACTCTCCTCGTCTTTGTCTGTCGTTATCTACTTTCTCATTCCACCAAGTCTTAAAGTCTTTGTTTCTTATATCTCCAAAGTTTCTGTATAACTTTTGATTACCTTTGCCTTCATTTTTCATTACTTTGTCGTAGTAAGGATTTCGTTTCATATACTCAAACCACAAGTAGTAGAAGTTGCTTTCCCACCAAGTTCCATTAGTAGAAGTCTCTACTCCTCTTTGAGTAAAAAGAGGGTGCTTACCCTTAAAACGCCTGGTTCGAATTGCCTTTAGTTTAGCCATAGTTAGTGTGGTGTATATAGATAAGACTATGGTATCAGTATTGAAATATGAACACCACCAAATGTTGGTATTCTGTATATATGTTCGCAATAAAGCAGACATAAAAAAAAGGAAATAATATGAGTAATAGTACCAAAAATCGTTTCGAAGCATTAAGCAACGAAGAGAAAAAAGAAGTAAGAAAGCAATGGGGCAAAACATACAATAGGCATTTCTATTGTGTATATGTGAAAGATTTTCACACACCTTATTACATAGAAATACCACAACAAACAGAGCAGTTGAATATGAAATTCAAACTGTTTTATATATGTGATTATTATGGGTTTGAATTAGAAGACATAAGACGAGCATTCAAAGTTTCTATGTCTCCTTGTTTTCATAATTGGCATCCGAACATACTTGTTGATTTAAGTTATCCAAATACAGAAAGCAACAACACTTATGTAAAAACTTTATCAGAACAAGGACGCACAAAAACCTTTGTTTTTGATGAAAAGAAAGTTATTGAAAAAACTACAGAATTGGAGGTGGCGTAATGAGAAAGGCAGTAAGAGAATTGCTTAAACAAAGACAACAAAGTAGCGAAGACTTATTGAAGCAAGTTGATGTTAAGCAAGTTGGAGGTGGCAGAGCAAAAGATTGCTTTAATAATTCTGTAGATTTTGCTGTTCAAAACAGCGATAGAGAGAGATACAAAATTGTAAGTGGTTGGTTAGTTGGCGAGTTCGATAGAGAGTTTAACGGCACAGCAATCATTCATCATTATTGGAACTATGATACTAAGACAAAAGAATACATAGACATAACACCAAATATTGATGATAGGGATATGACATACAAATATGTCGTCGACACTGAACTAATGGCTTACTCACAACAGCCACATATCTACGAGATTATTGATGACTGTGTTGGACATAGTATGTGGTACAGCAATGGTAAGTTTAGTTTAGTCACTAAGCCTTTCTTAACTCAAATACCAGTTGGTAATTGTGGTTTAGGAACAGAGTTGTTTTTTATGGACTTTGGTGGAGTGGACAAAATAAACAGAGCATTAAAACAAATGGAGGTGGCGTAATGAATATAGATATGAATGCTTTAGAGCAACATCAAACAACCCTTCTGTTTCATTTTTATGACTTTGGAGATAGAGATGAATTTATAGATATGTTGGGTGGAAGAAATACAGATACACACTATGGTATTGATGTTTTTTATTTAAGAACAGACTATGGATATAGCACAGATTGTTTTATCAAAATTGAAGCAAGAGGTAGAGAAAATGCTGAGATGTTATATGAGCAAATTAGTAATTGGGCTGATGACTGTGGCACAGACACAATGTATTCCTCAATCGTTTAACAATGAGAAAGAAGCCAACTAACCCTCAACTAAAACACTTAAAACACGAAGTGTATATTGAGCCAACAACAGTCGCACATCACAAGTTTGTATTGAGATGTGCTGACTGTGAAGGTGCTTTTATTAAATGGCTTAGTAGGACAGACGCAGAGTTTTTAATGGGGGAAGGTGTTGTTTTTATTTCTTAACAATCTTCCTAATCTCTTTTGGCTTAATGCCTAACCTCATAAGCCAAGTTAAAGTTGAAATATGCTCTTCGCTTTCTTCTTCAATCAAATCCGATGCTAAGCCTATACACTCATTACATATAGCCAAGTTCTCATACCAACCAACATTAGCAACTATAAGTTTCTCAACATCATCTTCAGTTTTATTACAGAAACTACATACGCCCAATTTACGCATAGATTTTGGTACTTCTTTGCTCATTAGATTTCTTCTAATACTTTATTTTCTAATTCAACTAAAACCATATCTGCTAACTTCTCGTTTGTTTCATATGAAGTAAAACCATTTTCTTTAAGTTGTTTTGCTGTCTGCTTTAATCCCACATATAACTTACATAAACTATCGTTGCTGATGTCTTGTCTTCTGTGTTTCATTACATACAAATAACTCTTACTCTTTCCTAAGTATTGCTCTGTAAAGTCAACTTTAGTTAAACCTCTGTTATGTTCTTTCAGTGTGTTAAATACCTTGTCTAATATCATTCTTGTTTCTCCTTAATGTATTACTAATAGTGATAAATAGTAGTAAGTAAAGTAATTAGACATAGCAATGCTACACACTCCCCAAAAGTATGTTTCAAATTGTTTTAATAGATTTAGTTTTATTGTTTATTGCTGTGCTTACTAATAAAACTGCTTCGCAAATCTATTTTATATTTCTTTAATGTGTATCTGCTAACAGCATCTCTGTTAGCAATCTGTGTTGCGTGAAATAAGAAACCCTTTTCTCTTTTAGTATTAAGTAGTTTCATATATTCCAATTTTAATAACTCAATCATTTGTTCATTCGTAAAACCTTCTAATGTTTTAACTTGTATATGTGCGTGTGTTCTTTTTTCATCACCTTCAATTACTACAGCCCTTTTTATATGAAATTTATCTTTGTACTTATATAACTCTCTTCTCCACTCGCCATTTATATTCTTCCCAAATACATCACATTCAATTTTGTAAAATAATCTACACATCAATTCACTCATTTGTTCTTTAGTAAGTTCTACTTCTGTATTCAATGTAATAAACAAATCAAAACTTTGTTTGTCTAACCACTCTGTTGTTGCTTCTCTTAACTTGTATTCGTTCATACAAGTTATTTATCAAAACCTTACAGATTAAGGATGTTTTTTTAGACTAACTAAATGTCAGTAGCACTATTTGCCAACTTGGTAACAAGTTCAGCATTGTCATTAGTTGCTTGGGTATAAGAGTTTTGTAAATCTATATAGGCTTGCTGTTGAGCAATTTGTGCCATTTCTTCAGACTGAAGAACTTCATCCGTTGCTTGTAGTATTTTTGTTTCTGCTTCGTAATTTAATTCTTGTCTTATTTCCTCTAAGTAATTAAGTGCTTCAGCACAAGTTCCACCACTTCTCATAAACTCATCTTGTACATCGTTGTAGTTCATAGTGGGAGTAATGTATGTACTAACTGCTCTGCTTAACTTACTAATCACATTTTGATTTTCACAAGTAAGCCTTAGCCATTGCCAATCAGCATCACTTATTTGCCCATCAAACTTTGCTTTTGACTTTAATCCCACAATCTTTTCAGCAATACTAACAATGCTTTGAAAACTAACCCCTTCAAAAATCTCATATAGTTTCATAATTTTTCTGCTTTCCGAACTCTCTTTCCACATAGTTCAACTTTGTAATTCTTTTCTTCTTACCTTCACCCACACTATTTCTTACAGTTTTAATGCTTATTGTTATTTATCGTAATAACTCCGCTTTTGTATTAAATCCTTTAGTTATTGCTCTAAACCCTTGTTAAGCCTTGTTATTACGGCGTTTGTAATCTTCTGCCTTTTTCGGATGACAGATATAAATTAAGACTTTATCGTTGTACGCAACATAGAACAGAGTTATTGAATGAATAAAAAGGAAAAAGAAGAAGAATTAAAACGAATGCTTAATGTGACTAATGTGTCTATAGGCAAAACTTGGAGAAAAAAATATGCGACAAGCAAAAGTGCTGACAAAGGAACAAATAAAAAAGGTATTAAAGGTATGCCAACTAACAAGACACGAAGATAGAAATAGATTTATTGTTTATCTTTCTTTTTTAAGTGGAATGAGGGCAATTGAAATTGCTAACTTGCGAGTAAACAATGTTGTAAATGCTGAAAATGAAGTATTAGACACTATTGCTTTAGACAAAACGCAAACAAAGGGCAATAAAGGGCAGACTGTTTATGTTGGTAAAGCATTAAGAAAAGAGATTGCTGTTTATTTTAAGAAGTTTCCTCATTTATTAAATAATAAAGAAGGTAGTTTAATCAAAACTCAAAAAGGCAAAACAACAAGTGCCACTATTCAGTATGTATTTAAGCAGTTATATGAGTTAGCAAACATACCTAACGCAACATCACATAGTGGGCGTAGAAGTTTTATAACTGAATTAAGTGAAAAGGGCGTTAGTGTTCGTGTGATACAAGAACTTGCTCGTCATAGTTCCTTACAAACTACGCAAAGGTACATAGATGTGAGTGTGCCAAAACTTAAAGGGGCTGTAGATTTAATAAATGTTTAATTATTTAATGGATTTAATTATAGGCGTATTTAATTTCGCCTTTAATTTCGTGTATTACACCTTAATTATTGTGGGAATATTATTTTTATTCGTAATAATTGGGTAAATGAATGCTTACTAAAGCCTATAACCACAGTATTTTCGGCTAATTAGACTTAATCTAAGCTTCTCTAAGCAGTTTTATTGAAATATTAGTGTGTTTATACCCAATTACTTAAGTAATGCTTGTTAAGTAGGGTTTTAATAGGGGAGTTTTCTTAGTAATTTCGGCTGAAATTTCCCAATAATTCTTTGCTGTCATATCAGTTTTACCATTTAAGTATTCAAATAGTTTTTCTGTCTGTGTGTACTTGTAGTTATCTTCTTCTCCTTTGCTACAAGCAACCCAATCTCCCATTAGTAAACTAATGCCAAAAGCATTCCAACTTTCGAACATACACTTTTGTTTATCGCTTAAATGAATATCCCTAATAATTATCTCAACTAACTTGTTTACACATTGGTTGTAATCGCTATTGTTAAAAATAGGATGTCGATTTATGAACAAATGTATTAGTTCTCTATTGTTAGTTGTGAACTTAACCTCTTCTTCTTCATCTCCAAAAATTAAAGGTACAGTAATTTTTACTGATTGAACTTTTACATATTGGTTTTTATAGACTGTTATATTTTCAAACTCATTCATTCTTCTCTCCTCAATCTTCATAGTTCTTTAGTAGTTGCTTCATTGCTTCTACTATTTTCTGCTCTTCTTTTTTATTAGTTTTTTTGAATTTCATATCACTTGCTAAGCCTACAAAAGCACTTGCTAATGAAGTTGCTTGTGCTTTGTTGTAAAACTTATCTAATACGACAGCACTATTTCCTAATTGCTCTGCTACTAAAACTCCATTACTTGTTTCTTCTAATAACTCTGTTGCGTATGTATGTCTCAAACTATACAAACTTCGTTTGTTGCCTTCTTTGTTCTCATACAGTTTTATATCTTTAAGCAACTTCATAAATGCTTTGCTTGTTTGCTCACTTAACCTTTTGTTTCGTGCTTCTAACTTTGCTTTACTAAGTTTGCTCACACCAACTTCACTTGCTAATCGCACAACATACTCATCACAGTTAAACAGCTCTTTTAAGCAATCTCTTTTATTCTTTTCAGTTTTAAGTTTGTTTTTCTTATTGTGCTTGTTCCAAATGTCGCTGCTCTTTTCAGTTCTACTTGCTATGCGTAGTAGGGCGTTTTCAAATGCTCCACTTGATGTTCGTATTATTACCTTCCTACTTGCTTTAGTTTTTGTTTCATTCTGTTTTAAGTAGCAAACCAAATACTCTTTTACATCAGCATCACTAAAAAACTGTTCTTCAACTTTACCTAACGCAGTCACTTGCTCATATTCAAAACTACTAAATCGTACTCGCATTATTTCTAAGCCAACTCTAATAGCACTATGAAGTAGTAAGAAGTAATAGTCGTATAGCAGTTCTGCTATTTCATTTGTAGTTTTGTTTTTGCTTTTGTTTGCTCGTTTGTTAGTTAGGGCAGTACGGACTTTTTGTTGCTGTGCTTTTGTAAAATGTAATCTCTTTGTTGCTTCAGTCACATTCGTTTTTACAAAATCAATTTCGTTGTTTATGTAGTTATTGTTTTTAGCAAACTTCATTAAGGCGTTCCAACTTGCTTGTTGTGTGTTTTGCCTTGTCCTACTTATTGCTTCTTTTCTTTGGGAAACAAACTCTTCTACATCTTGTTCCTTAATAGCAGTCATCACATAACTGCTAAAAAACTTCATAAACTTATTTTCAATTGTTGTTATGTATTCGCTTTCAATATCTTTAGCAATGCCTTTTTCAATTCTGTCTTTAGTTTTAGCAATGTACTCTTTTGCTACAAAACCAAATGTCTTGTTTACAACAACAGCTCCCTTTGTTTCGTTTCTAAAAATATCTTCTGCTATTTGTTTTGCTACAGCAGTTGCTTTGCGTAGTTCAGTTTCGCTTGTGCTTTGTCTGTAGTATTTGTTTTTCTGTGTAGCACTCTTCACAGAGACTTGATAGAACTTGCTGTTCTTTCTCATACTTAAAGTTATGAAACTATCTACCTTCTTTTCTTTCATACCCTCACTCAAATAGTGTAAAATTCACTTCTCTTTTTAATAGCAATTATTATAAAGCAAGTGTGTCAGAGTGTGTAAGGATTTTTGACACATATATTTTTAGAGATATGCTTGTAAAGGTTGATTTAACAAGGGGCCTGTAGCTCAGTTGGTTAGAGCAGTGGACTCATAATCCATTGGTCGTAGGTTCGAGTCCTACCGGGCCCACCATCTTCTTCTGTTAAGCTATACTCCTTATCTTTATGGAGTATCAATGTCTAATATAATTAACGAATCCTTTGTATTGCCATGTGGGCAAGTAATTAAAAATCGTATTTGCAAAGCAGCGATGACTGAACGAATTGCTAAAGGTAACAATCTAGTGCATCAAGGACATGTCAATTTATATGAGAGATGGGCAGATGGTGATATTGGCATCTTATTAACCGGCAATGTTCAAATTGATCGTCGAAATTTAGAAGGGCCAGCAAATGTAGTTATAGATTCAAATAACTATAAAGAACAATTAGATGATTTAAAGGCATGGTCTGCAGCTGGAACAAAAAATAATACTCAGCTATGGATGCAAATCTCACATGCTGGCAGACAAACTCCTGGTGAAATAAATTCCTCACCTTTAGCGCCCTCAGATATTGGTTTAAAAATTCCTGGAAAGAATTACGGCATCCCAACCCCTATGACTGAAGAGGATATTTTAGATGTTATAGAAAGGTTTGTTTTCACTGCAAAAATTGCTAGAGAAACAGGCTTTACTGGCGTTCAATTTCACTCTGCACATGGTTATCTTTTATCAGAGTTTTTATCACCTGATATCAATAATAGAACTGATGCATGGGGTGGAAATATTCAAAATAGAGCTAGAATTCATTTAGAAATTATTAAGAGATGCAGAGAAGAGGTGGGAACAGATTTCCCTATTTCAGTAAAACTAAATTCTGCAGATTTTCAAAAAGGTGGGTTTACAGCTAGTGAATCTATTCAAGTTGCACAGATGCTTGAAAATGAAGGTGTGGATATTATAGAAATTTCAGGAGGCACATACGAACAACCTAAATTAATAGGTGTTGATGACTTAAGTATTAACCCCAAAAGAAATGAAAAAAGAAAAGAAAGCACTGTTGCCAGGGAGGCCTACTTTCTTGAATATGCACAGGACATCAGAAAGGCAGTTTCTTTGCCATTAATGGTTACAGGAGGATTTAGAACTAAGGATGGTATCGAAGATGCTTTAAAAAGTAATATTTGCCAAATAGTTGGTATAGGAAGACCTTTATGTGCAGATCCTTACTGTGTTAAAAAAATGATAGCAGGTGAGCTAAACGAATTACCTAGTTTGGAAAAAACTCTTTCACTAGGACCTTCAATCCTTTCTCCTTCTAGTCCGTTTACTATAATTAAGGTAATTAATGCATTTGGTGCAATGGCATGGTTTTATCAGCAGATTAAAAATATGTCTAAGGGACTAATGCCTAATCATAAACAGAAACTTTTTAATGCCTTTAGATCAGATATGAAAGCTGACAAAATTGCAGTAAAAGATTATTTAGATAGCCATTAAATAACTAATTTTTAACCTCAGTTTTTTACTTGGATAGATACTTTCTAAAACATTTTTTTAACCCCCTAAATTTTGATTTACAAAATTAAAAAAAAGGCGTAAGTTTATTAAAAACGCTTATGTAAATTATATACATTAAGTAGTCATAACTTTAAATTTCGGGGGGAACTTAATATGACCAATCCAAACCACCCTAGTGTTGATCAAAGCGATCGCGTAGTACCTTATAACCTTAGACAGAGCGGCCGAACGCCTGTTCAGATGTTGATTTCAACTCGAGTAAGGAAGTCACCTTTTTGGCATCTTTCTCATGAAGCTGGTTGCTGGAGAGCAACTGTTTACAATCGTATTTATCACCCAAGAGGCTATGTAAGACCTGAAGATGGTGGTGCTATGGTCGAGTATGAGGCATTAGTGAATCGAGTAACTATGTGGAATGTTGCTGTTGAAAGACAGATAAGAGTAAAAGGACCTGATGCAGAAGCTTTTACTGATTACGTTATTACTCGTGATGCAACGAAGATTGAACCAGGAAATGGTAAATATGCAATTTTGTGTAACGATAAAGGAGGGGTTCTTAACGATCCTGTTTTATTAAGATTAACAGAAGATGAATTTTGGTTTTCTATTTCAGATAGTGATTTATTACTTTGGCTGCAAGGTGTAAATGTCACTAAAAAGTATGACGTAGTAATTGATGAAATTGATGTATGTCCTGTTCAAATCCAAGGGCCTCTTTCTGAAAATCTTATGGCTAAATTAGCTGGTGAAGAACTTAGAGATGTTCCTTATTATGGAATCATGGAAACTCAGATTGGTGGGGCAGATGTAGTGATTAGCCAAACTGGATTCACTGGAGAAAAAGGTTACGAAATTTATGTTCGTGATGCCCATCAAAATGCTGAAAAAGTATGGAATGCAGTTCTCGAGGGAGGTGAGGAATTTGGTTTAATGGTAATTGCTCCAGCTCACCATCGAAGAATTGCTGCCGGTATTTTATCTTGGGGACAAGACTTAGATCATGAAACCTCACCTTTTCAGGTTAACTTGGCCTACCAAGTACCTCGTAATAAATCTGCAGATTATATTGGTAAAGAGGCGCTTGAAAAACAACGCGCCATGATTGATGAAGGAACTCCACCATTTAAAATGAGAATGGTTGGAATTACTCTAGGTGGAAAAGAAATCACAGACTATGCTCCTGATTTTTGGTTAATAGCAGATACCGATGGAAATGATATGGGTTATGTTACTTCTCCTTGGTGGTCTCCAGAATTAGGCACAAATATAGCTCTTGCATGGGTACCATGGGCATCATCAGATTTAGGAACTAAATTACTAGTTAGACTTCCAGATGAATTTTCGGTGTCACCTGGGGTTCCGGTTGATGGAGAAATTGTAGATGTACCATTTAGAGAGTCTGTCAATCCAAATAAAAGAGAAGTTCAGTCAGCAAAAGGGCTAGATTTCGCTGACTAAAAACTAGAACTTTATTTATCACTTTTAGCAGGCTTGAGTTTACTTAGGCCTACTGACTGCAAAATTTAAACAAAGTAAGCTAATATAACTCATGGATTACATTACGTATGCTGTGCCTTTTTTCCTGTTAGCTCTCTTAGCAGAGCTTGCCTATGGCATAGCAATTAAGAAAAATACATACAGGCTTAATGACGCCATCAGCAACTTATTTATGGGGACGCTACGCACAGCAAATAAGCTAATTATCATTGGTGCAGCTGGTTATGTTTTTTATACTGTTGAAACCAAGTTCGCTTTATGGCGCATGGATGCATCTTTAGCTATCACTTGGATTTTTGCATTTGTTGTTTATGATTTTTTTTATTATTGGTTTCATCGCATCAGTCATGAAAGGCAAATTTTTTGGGCTTCTCATGCCGCTCACCATCAAAGCGAGGATTACAATCTAAGCACTGCCTTGAGGCAAACGGGAACCGGCGCATTCGTTAGTTGGGTTTTTTATACTCCAATGTTTCTCATAGGGGTTCCCTCATATGTATTTGTAAGTGTTGCCTCTTTAAACCTTATTTATCAATTTTGGGTTCATAGTGAGCATATACCTAAGCTTGGATGGTATGAAAACTATTTTGTAACCGCCTCAAACCATAGGGTCCATCACGCCCAAAACGAGCAATATATTGATAAAAATTATGGTGGTGTATTTATTATTTGGGATAGGATGTTTGGGACTCACAAAGTAGAGGATGAGAATGAAGCCTGTATTTACGGAATAAGAAGTACATTGAATACATTTAATCCTATTTGGGCAAACCTTCATGTTTA
The DNA here is from genome assembly GCA_000384935.1 of gamma proteobacterium SCGC AAA076-P13. Lineage (GTDB taxonomy): Bacteria > Pseudomonadota > Gammaproteobacteria > Magnimaribacterales > D2472 > SCGC-AAA076-P13. The sequence continues at coordinate 38,554 of ARRA01000004.1, forward strand.
CGTAAAAATAATGAAAGAAATATGGTTCTCTAAAGACTGGAAAGATAAGCTATATGCTCCTTTTGCTCGGACTAGCTGGACTCCCAAAAGCTTCTCATTAAAATCCCATAAAGATAATTTTGATCCTGAAACTTTTAAGAAATATGACCCTATAATTACAAAGAACCAAAAAATATATGCACTTTTCCAATATCTTTTTATAACTTATATTTTTTTAGCGTTTATACAAAGTGGCTATTTAAATTATTTAGAGCTATGGTTAACTATCTGCATGATGACTTTAACAATGTATTGCACAACAATGTGGTTTGATGGAAAAGATATAATAAAGGTAGAGATTATTCGACTCACTCTATGCTTACTGATTGGAGCATACGCTTTTTATCAGACCTCTTTGATATCTATTGCGGCAAGTGTAATAATTTATGCACTAATTAATTTATTGGTTTTACCATTTATAAATAATTACAAAATACCTTCTTTAGCTCAACAATCTTAAATCATTAGGTGCATTGATATGTTTATTTTTCATGCTTTTTAATCTATATTCATCAATATGACTAAGTGGAAATTTCTGTTTTTATTATTTTTATCCTTGTTACTTCCAGTAATTTTTATTCGAATGTTTATAGGGTACTAAATATTGAAATTTTAAAAATTATGGAGAATTATTAATGATCGACTCTACTAAATCTATCGAAGCATGTGCTGCCTATTATGGAGATGATGCTGATGCCATGAAAAGCTATTTAATTGAAGGAGAGAAGAGAGCCCTTAATTTAGACAATCGAGGACCTATTTCTTTTGAAGGCGACGGCGCTCTTTCAAGTCATATTCGTGAAGCTTATTCTAAATATGGTTTTTACATATTTGAAGGCGCATTAACCGATGATGAAGTAGAAGACATTAAAAGTGATATCAAAGAATTACGATCTAAGTTTCCAACCGGACCTGAAAGCACTCTTAGCTCAAATGGTGAGCCGGCAATGAATGCAAATTCAAAAGCTCTAACGTTGGTGTGGTCAAAGCCTCTTGGAGATCCATTAGGTGGAACTGAGCTTGCAAATGGAAGGCATCAAATAAAAATGTTTGAGCCTAAAGCAAAGGAAGATGCCCCTTCGGCAGTTCCTCTAATATTGCTAGGGTCTCTGCAATTTTCTGATGCATGCCTTCGAACCTATGCAAATCCAAATATCCTAAGAGTAGCTGAATCTATCAATGGCAAAGATTTTGCCCCATTCAATGAGGCGCTATTCATAAAAGAGCCTGGTATTGGCGCTGCAGTTTCATGGCATCAAGATGGTGTAACGCATTGGGATAGTGAAGACTTCAATGAAGATATCCATGGGTTTAATTTCATGGCTCAAGCTTATGGAAGTACTGCTGTAAATGGAGTTTGGGTAATGCCTGGTACTCATAAAACTGGGAAAATTGATATTAAAAAACTTGTTGCAGAAACAGGTAGCGAACGCTTGGATGGAGCAGTGCCTATAGTTTGCAACCCAGGTGATGTAGTTATATGCAATAGACAGATATTGCATGGTTCTTTCCCAAACTGTGGGTTTGAGCCTCGTATAACTGTTAACTTTGGATTTCATAAAAGATCATCTGTCTTAGGTATTAAAGGCGGCGGCATACATAGTGAATCTCAAGTTTTTGACGAAGAAATCATCACAAGAAGATCAAGAGCAATGGGATATGCAATCGAAGCAAGAAAACAAAAATACCCTTCAGAAGTAGCATTCTCATACCAACCTTTTAAAGAGGCAGATACATCTTTTGAATGGAATAATGAATCTAGAAAAGATTTAAAAGACTACAATCTAGAGGATTTGAGTATTTAAGAAATATGAAAACTCATGTATAAAATCTTATCAATATTTTTAATCCTTGGTATTGTTGGGTGCGAACAAATGTCTGGTGAAAATGCCCCGAAACCTCCTTTTGCAGATATTGAAGACTGCATAGAGTATGTAAATAAATTAGATGCAAAAAAAGGCTACCCAAAAAGAAAAAAAGAATCGGTTATTCGTGAATGCAAGAACAGCAATAATCTAATGGTGTCTGAATAATTAGAATATTTCATATAGACAAGAACGTGTGGCAGAATTAAAGGATGAAAAACCTTATTTTCTTTATTGTATTATTTTCTTTTAATACTCTTTCTTCAAATCCAACAGATCGAATTGTCATCGCTAAAGAGATAGTAACTTTAGATGATCGCTATCAAAACGTAGATGCTATATTTATTAAGGGAAATAAAATTCATACAGTTGGATTTAAAGAAGAATTATTAAAAAGATTCCCTGACGTTAAAGTTGATACTGCCAATGAGAATAATATTATTGTTCCTGGTTTTATAGAGCATCATATTCACCCGTTACTTGCCGGCATTACTATGAACTCTGAGATTGTTGCTATAGATGATTGGGATGTGCCGCATAAAATAAGTGCAGGAGTAAGAGACAGAGAAGGTTATCTAGATAGACTGACAACTATTGAAAGAAATATGAGTGACCTTGAAAAGCCCTTAGTGAGTTGGGGTTTTCATCACTACTTTCATGGCAAGCTGACAAGGCAAGACTTAGACCAAATATCAAAAGATAGACCAATATTAATAATACATAGATCATTCCATGAATTTATTATGAATTCTAAGGCCTTAAGCTTATTTAAAATAACAGAAGATGACTTGAGTGATCTTAATGAAGAAGAGAAAAAACATGCCAGTTTTGATGAGGGTCATTTTGCCGAAAGAGGCCTAATCGCTGTAATGCCTAAAGTGATGAAATATATTGCTGCTCCTGAAAGAATAATTGCCGGCCTTCAAATAACAGAAAAGTATGTTCAACAACATGGTATTACTTTGATTGCAAATCCTGGATCAATGTATGATCCCAAAATACAGCAAGCTAAAAATTATGTTTTTGGTGATGAAGACACTCCTTTTAGATCATTATTTATTCCAAGTGCTTTATATATGTTAGAGCATACTGATATTTCTAATCTTATTGAAGAAACTGAGAAACACTTATCTTGGGGTCAAGGTAAAGTAGAGTTTCTTCCTAAGCACATTAAACTTTTTACCGATGGTGCCATGTATTCACAGAATATGGTTTTAAGAGATGGTTATCTAGATGGTCATCAAGGTGCGTGGCTAATGGAGAATGATATTTTTAAAGACGGTTTTAGACTGTTTTGGGATGCAGGATATCAAATTCATGTTCATCAAAATGGAGATGCTGGTCTTGATAGGCTTTTAGATGTCTTAGATGAAAACATGCAGCGTAATCCTAGAAAAGACCATAGAACCACTGTAGTCCATTTTGGCTACTCAGCATTTGATCAAATAGAAAGAATGAAAAGACTTGGTGTCATTGTTAGTGCAAATCCATATTATGTTCCTGTTCTGTCTGATTTATATAGCAGAAAAGGGGTTGGATATGAAAGATCACAACAGATGGTAAGATTAGGTGATGTGAATAGAGCAGGCATAGTCTTATCACTTCATTCAGACATGCCAATGGCGCCTGCATCTCCATTAGTTCTTATGCACTCAGCAGTTAATAGAGTAAATTATGCAGATGAAGTGGCTGGCCCCAATCAAAGAATATCTGCTCTAACAGCTCTCAAAGGAGTTACCTTAAACTCAGCATACACTTTAGGGATAGAGGATAATTATGGGTCTATAACTCCTGGGAAGTTTGCAAATTTTACTATCCTCTCAGAAAATCCGCTCTCAATTGATCCTCTTAGAATAGATCAAATTAATGTTGAAGGAACAATAGTTGAGGGAAGGCTTTTTCAAAAATAAAATATTTTTTTAAAGGAGTTTAATTATCTTTGATTTAGTTATTATTGGAGCTGGCGTAATTGGCTTATCTATAGCCAAGTACTCAAGCGAAAAAGGCATGTCAGTAGCCGTAATTGAAAAAGAGTCTAGAACGGGTGAGGGTATCTCATCTAGAAATTCAGGAGTGATTCATGCCGGCATGTACTATCCGAAATCATCACTTAAAACAAAATTCTGTATCAGTGGCAATAAGCTCTTATATGAATATGCTAAAGACAAAAATATAAATCATAAAAAAATAGGTAAATATATTATTGCCTCAAAACCCTCAGAGCTAAAAAGACTTAAAGATATTTATGATCAAGGCATTATCAACGGACTTAATTTAGAACTTTGCCAAAAAGATAAAACTAATTCGCTTTACCCTGAATTAATAACAGAGGGGGGTATTTTTTCACCAAATACCGGCATTATCGATGTGCCTGAATTAATAACCTCCTTAGAGGGGGATATTCAACATAATGGAGGCTTGGTTTCGTTAAATACCGCATTCTTAAAAGCAACACAAAAAGATAACCTTTTTGAAATTAAATGTAATGACGGAAAAGACTTTACTATCCATTCTAAAAATCTCATTAACTCTGCTGGCATATCCTCTGAAATGGTCTCAAAGAATATTAAGCCACTACATTCAAGACATATACATCCAATAAATTATGCAAAGGGGCATTATTTTAAATATACAGGCCATCATCCATTTAAAACACTAGTCTACCCAGTCTCAGATGAATTTACTTCAGGCTTGCATGTTGGATTTGATATAGCAGGGCAAATAAGATTTGGGCCTAGTATAGATTGGATTGACGAGATAGATTATTCTTTTAATGACTCCCTTAAGGACCATTTTATAAACTCCATCCAGAGTTATTGGCCAGGCTTAAATCCAGATAAGCTCCAGCCAGACTATGTAGGCATTCGACCAAAAATACAAAATGCAAAAGAGCATATGATGGATTTTTCTATTCTTGACTCTAAAGATCATGGCATTAATGGGCTTATTAATATTCAGGGAATTGAGAGCCCTGGAGTGACGTCTTGTTTATCAATCGGAGATTATGTCACTAATCTAATTTTAGAAAATTAAACTTAGCTTTGAGTCAGATGCTCTAATAATTTGTTTTTAAATTGATCTAATATTTCTTCTTCAATTAAGTGTCGCATATTATCGATTACAATCAGTTCACTGTTAGGTATAAGGTTATTCATAAGATATGAATTTTTTACATTTATTACTGGATCTTTTTTACCATGAACGATAAGAGTTTTTGCTTTTATAGATCGTATTTTTCTTAACCTATTCTTAGAAGAAAGTATCGCAAAAAGCTGTCTCGCATATCCAAAACCATCTTTGACTCCCTCGGTCCTAATATAGTTATTTATAGTCTCTTCTCTAAATTCAGGAGTATCAACCTTTTTATTCTCCATGCCTATTAAACCCACCCATTTAATTTCACGTTGATAAACTTCTTCCATAGTTGGATTTTCAAGTAGCGATCTCTCAAGCATCATAGTTCTAACTTCTTTTGAAGGACCATTGAGAGGCCCAGGAACAGAAGCAGTAGATGCTATTAAAGTAAAAGAACGAACTCTATCAGGGTATTTAGCACAAATGATCTGACTTATCATTCCTCCCATAGATGTGCCCAGAATATGAGCATTATCAATACCAAGATGATCCAAAACATCAATACCATCTTTAGCCATATCATTTAAGTTATATTCAGTCTTGATGGGTAGTCTTAAAAAATAACGAAGGTATCCTAGTTGCAGTGATGGCTTCTCTTTAAATCTTGAAGATAATCCTGAATCCCTATTATCAAAAGTGATTGGCCTATAATTATTGTTTACTAAAAATTCTATAAGGTGAGGTGCCCAATGAACAAGTTGTGCACCTAAACCATGAACCATGAGAATTGGCTTTGAGCTCTCTCTTCCATAATCGCGATACATGATTTCTACACCATCTTTTTTAGCAATTCCTTCTCTATAATTCATTTAAATAGTTTCACATATTTTTGTATGCAATACATTCCTTTTTCCTATACATTAAGTAAATAAATTATCAAAAAAATTAAATGTATGACAGGCACTGTTAGTAATACGATTCGAGCTGCTTATGGAATAGGCGACTATGCAATCTGTTTGTATTGGGGTGGCGTAAGTACATTTTTGCTATATTTTTATACTGATGTTGTTGAAATTTCAACCTCAGCTGCTGGAATTATAATGCTCATTAGTATGACGTGGGATGCAGTCACAGACCCATTTATGGGATTTCTAGCTGAAAGAACAAGATCTAAAATGGGAAGCTATAGGCCTTATATTTTTTACGGCTCCATTCCATTAGCCATATCATTTATTTTATTGTTATGGGTTCCTCCTTTTGAGGGCTTTACACTGATTCTATGTTTATTATTAGTAAATTTACTCCATAGAACTTGTTTCACCATTGTTAGTGTTCCTTATTCATCCCTTACTGCAAGAATTACTGATAGTAGTGATGAGAGAACAATTCTTACAAGCTCTAGAATGCTTTTCGCTGCACTTGGCACTTTTTCTGTTGGAACATTGGGATTTCCAATTATATTTTATTTTGGTGGAGGAGATGAGTCAGTAGGGTTTGTATATCTTGGAGCTATTTCAGGTTTATTAGCAATTATTATTCTGCAAATTACAGTTTATTTTGTTCAAGAAAGAAGCTTTAAAACTAATAAAAATGGATTACCAAATTTTATAGAAGTGACAAAATCAGTCTCTAGTAACTTTCCTTTCTGGATAGTCTTTTCAGCAATAATAATTTTGATCTCAACATATTTAATGTTTAGCAATAACTTAATTTATTTTACAAAATATGCACTGGGGCTTCATGAATATCAATTCCTTATTCAGCTTGTCCTTCTTGGAACGACTTTGATCACAGTGCCCCTTTGGGCATATGCAGCATTAAAGTTAGGAAAGAAAAACACATGGTTAATTTCAATGGTAATTTTATTTTTTGGCTTCTCTACTTTTTATTACTATCCAATCAACAACCTCAATACATTATTATATATTTTAGTTCTTATTGGTTTTGGTAATGGTGCAACTGGAGTTCTTTTTTGGTCAATGCTTCCTGATACTATTGAGTATGGTGAGTGGAAGTCTGGCATAAGAACCGAGTCGTCTTTATATGGATTCATGACTTTTGCACAAAAAGGATCCATAGCAATCTCGTTATTTATATTGACTATAATTCTTACCAATATTGGTTTTGAGCCAAATCAAGAACAATCCAGTGAAACAATAAAGGCGCTTAAGAGTTTAATGTCAATCATTCCTCTTATTGGAGTATGTATAAGTTTTGCTTTGCTTTATTTCTATCCTATAGATAAAAATTTCCATGAAAAATTAATTCAAGATATTGAAAACAGGAGAGCATTAGATGTCTAAAATTCGTTGGGGTATTGTTGGAAATGGAAGCATAGCTTCAGCTTTTGCGCATTCTATAAAATACTGCCAATACTCAGAATTAATTGGAGTGTATGGAAGGAATGATGACAAGCTTAATAGTTTCTCATCTAAATTTGATATTAAGCCATATAAAGATATAAATGACTTGATTGCCTCAAAAGAAATAGATGCTGTTTATATAGCAACTCCACATAGCAGTCATTATGAATATTCATTGCTAGCAATCAAAAACAAAAAACACATTCTTTGCGAGAAACCAATGACAATAAACCATCTTGAAAGCATGGTTTTATTAAATTTAGCCAAAGAAGCAGAAGTATTCTTGATGGAAGCTTACATGTATAGGGTGCATCCACAAACATTCAATATTCTTGATAACCTATCTATTTTTGACAACAAAAAAAATAAGATAACGATAACCAGTTCTTTTGGTTTCTCTGCTGATCTGCCAGAGTCGCACAGATTAAGAAATCCACATATGGGAGGAGGAGCTATCCTTGATGTTGGTTGCTACCCATTATCAATGGCAAAACTTATTGCTGGAAGACTCAACGGATTGTCTTTCGCTGATCCAGAGACCATTGATGCCAAAGGAAGGCTTGATTCTACTGGTGTTGACCTTCAATCTGAAGCTAGCATAGTTTTCTCAGGCAATGTAGAAGCATATATTAAATGTGCTATAGATGAAGATTATACTAATGATTTAAAAATTTCTGATGGCAGCATAGATCTAGTAGCCAGTCAGCCATGGCACTGTGGTCAATTTCAAGATGGGAATTCATCAATAGAGTTATATAAAGATGGAAAATTATATAAAGAAATCTCTTTTAAGGATGAAGTGGGATTATTTACTAGAGAAATTGACCATGCGTCTGAATGTATATTAAATAATCAATTAGAGTCTCAGAATATTTCTCACTTAGATTCGCAAAGCAATATGCTTTGGCTAGATAAATGGAGAAAATCATTAGACATTGCCTGTCCCTTCAGCCAGCTTGAAGATTCCCCAGTTTCAAAATCAAGATTTTACTTAATCCAAAAATCAAAATTACAAGAAACGCCGCTTATTGGAGTTAATAAATTAGGTTCTAGATTGGCATTAGGTTGTGATAATCAGACTTCTGCCTTACATGCATTTACGATGTTTGATCACTTCTATGGATCAGGCGGAAGAATTTTTGATACGGCATATATTTACAATAATGGAAAAGGTGATAAATATTTAGGGGATTGGATTAAGTCAAGAAAAGTTGAAGATGAAATTATAGTGCTTGGAAAGGGCGCCCATACTCCTGAATGCTCTCCTGAATTTATAAGGCCACAGATCATAGAATCCTTAGAACGTTTACAAATTAATAAAATAGATATCTTTTGCCTGCATAGGGATAATCCAGATATACCTGTAGCAGAGTTTATGGATGCACTAAACGAAGTCAGGTCTGAAGGTTTGATAGGATCTTTAGGGGCTTCAAATTGGGAGCTCGATCGTTTTTCAGAGGCGCGTAACTACTCTGCATCTAACAACAAAGCAGCATTTAGTGTTTTAAGTAATAATTTCAGTCTCGCCGATATGATTGATCCCGTCTGGCCTGGATGTGTTGGCACTAATGATAGCTACTTGAATTATCTTACAGACAACAAAATTATGCTTTTTCCGTGGTCAAGCCAAGCAAGAGGATTTTTTATAAAGAAAAAAGAAATTACTTCCAATGAACATTTTTCAAACCCATCTTTAGAAGAGGAGATAAGGGTATGGCATGATGAAAAAAACCTTAAAAGAAGAGAAAAATGTTTTGAAATTGCCAAATCGAGAAATGTGCAACCAATTCAAGTTGCTCTCGCTTATGTAATTCAAAAATCTCCTTTAATATTTCCACTCATTGGACCAAGGACTGTTATGGAAACTGATAGTTCTATTGCAGCTGTCCAATTAAACCTATCTAAAGAAGAAATGAACGAGCTATTTATAAATTAATCTGATTGGACAGACGAATATCTTTTGAAGAAGCTCCAATATGGATATTGTAAGATCCTTGTTTAACTTCCCATTCTTTTTTATCAAGACTCCATTCACTAAAACTTCTAGCATTTAATATAATTTCTACTTCTTTTTCTTCTTGAGGGGTTAGAAAGATTTTATCAAACCCTTGAAGTTTTTTTAAAGGCTCAGATGGAGCCTCAACAGTATGCTCCACATAGCATTGTGAAATTTCAGCACCTGAAACATCTCCAGTATTTTTTATAGTAAATTTACATGAAATTAAATTATCTTTAAGCTCATCAATTACGAGATTAAAGTATTCAAATTTTGTATAGGACAGCCCATGACCAAAAGGGTATTGTGTTTTTATATCTTTCTTTTCATACCATTTATAACCAACTAGAAGCTTCTCATCATAATTCATTTGTAAATCTTGTCCTGGGTATGAGGAAAAAGCAGGGGTATCTTCAATATTGATAGGAAAAGTTGAAGGTAATTTGCCTGAGGGGCTTACATCTCCAGTAATAATATTAGCGAGAGCATTTCCAAACTCCTGACCTGGATACCAAGCTTGAATAACACTTTTAACTTTATGAATCCAAGGCATTTTAATTGGTGATCCGGTATTCAGAACAAGAATAGTATTTGGGTTAACACCAATAACAGCATCAATTAATTCATTTTGTTGAGAAGGGAGGTTAAAGTCATTTCTGTCATTACCCTCGGTCTCCCAGTCTGAATTAGTCCCTACGACCATAATTACCTGATCAACTTCTTTTGCTAATTGGAGAGCTTCATTAAATAAGTCCACTTTATCTGGAGCCTTACATCCAATGTATATAGCAGGGAAGTTGCCTTCAAACTTATATTGTATTTCTATCTGATACTTTTTAGCATTTTCCAATTTAGCCATTCCTCTCCTGGAAGCTGTGCCAAGTGCAAAAAATGCATCACCTGGTTCGGTATTGCTCCAGTTATCTATGATTTCCTCACCATCTATTAAAAGTTTACTTTTTCCGATGGCAAAGATTTCGAATTCATGCATACCAGTAATATCTGGTGAATATGTACAAGAGAATTTTACAAAAATATCAGGTCTCTCTTCTTTAGCTATTATATCTTTAGCAAATCCCTCAAGAGCCCAAAACTTATTTCTTAGTTCATACTCTTGAGATATAAGTTTTTTTTCATCATTAGCAGTATTAAAGTATTCAACTAGAAATTTATTTTTTTTATCGGAACCAGCCTCAATTAGATCTGCATTAAATATTGGAAGATATTTATGTGTATGACAGCCTTTGGAGTACTTAATATCAACTGAATCCCCAATCTTGCTTTCCAATGCCTCAAGTGGGTGCGATTCATAATAAGATTGGAGATGGGCACTACCTCCGCCAATAATTTGAGCATTTTTTGCATTAGGCCCAATAACACCCAAGGATCGTAAATTATTTTTAAGCGGCAAAAGCTCTTCATTTTTTAAAAGTACCATACCCTCTTGAGCTGCCTCTCTAAGCAAGATGCGTTGTGCTTCATTATCATTACTATTCTCTGATTTAATTTCAGGATTATCGAATCTTTTTGTAAAAGCTGCCACATGAAGAATTCGTTTTACTTTGTTATTGATCTCTTCAATTAAAACTGAATTGTTGTCTACTTCATCTTGAAGCAATTTACCCCAGCTTTTTGCAGGACCTGGCATCTCAAGATCTAACCCGCCATTAGCATTTTTAACTGTCTCTAAGGCTGCGCCCCAGTCACTAACAACATAACCATCAAACCCCCATTCCTGTTTTAAAATATTGATTAACAAGTCTTTATGAGAGCTACAATAAATATTATTAAGCTGATTGTAGGCACTCATGACAACTTTTGCGTTTGCTTGTTTTATTGCCATTTCAAAAGGAAGTAAATAAATTTCTCTCAGTGTTTTCTCATCGATGTTAGAACTCACCGTATATCTCTCATACTCTGTATCATTTCCAACAAAGTGTTTTAAGCAAGCAGCAACATTTTTGGATTGAACCCCATTCACATAATCAACTGCAATTCTTCCAGTAAGATAGGGATCTTCAGAGAAGCTCTCAAAATGCCTACCACCTAGAGGGTGTCTATGAATATTTATTGTCGGCCCTAGTAAAACATCGACATCCTTTGCTTTAGCTTCCTCCCCTAATTCAATACCTAAACGATTAATTAAGCTCATATTCCATGTTGAACCAAGGGATATAGCGCTTGGAAAACAAGCAGAGGCTTTACCTGAATTACCATTACCTCTAACCCCATTAGGTCCATCTGACATTTTTATACTTGGGATATTCAATCTTTCAACTTTGTTCGTGTGCCATGCATCGAACCCACTTAGCAATAAGATTTTTTCTTCAAGGGTTAGTTCATTTAGTAATTTTTCTATATTTGGCATGATGCAATGGTAAAGGCTTATTTCTTTATCTTCAATTAAGAATTTTTTTTTAAAAGTCTGTTACCATTCATTTATTATGATTGAAAGAATAAAAAAATCTGTAATGCTATTTAATGCGCCCATCCAAAGAGTGTATGAAGCCAATCGCGGAACAATTATTAGAACTGTCATTTATACCATTGGCCATTTTGTCATTGCTGCTGCTTGCGTGATGTATTTCACAGGTGCAGAGTTCTCAGATGCAATAACTGATGCTATTGTGGAGCCACTTTTAAATAGTGTTTGGTATTTTGTTTTAGATAAATTTTGGGCCAGTCGATACCCTCAATAGCCCAAGAATTCCTCTTTTTTTAGTGTAATTTTTTTATATACAAAACCACATATATGTCTTTATAATTCACTTATTCGTGATTTGATCCTATTGCTGCGAATTAAAAGAAGAGCTAAAATGGAATAATTTCCGGGATTTAATTTAAAACTATTTAGGAGAAAAATCATGAAAAGACAATTGATACAAAGACTTAATGAAGGGCCAGTTATCTGTGCTGAAGGGTTTCTTTTTGAAATTGAAAAAAGAGGTTATCTATCAGCTGGAGAGTTTGTGCCAATGGTCTCATTGGAACATCCAGAGGCGTTAGAGAATCTTCATAAAGACTTCCAGCATGCCGGATCAGATGTTGTTGAAGCTTTTACTTATAATGCTCATAGAGAAAAAATGAGAGTTATCGGGAAAGAAGAATTAATTGAACCCTTAAATAGAGCAGCATTACAAATTGCAAAAAAAGTTGCCGACAATCCGATTGATGGCGGCGAGCCAAATCTTATGGCTGGAAATATTTCTAATTCTAATATATGGGAGCAAGGTAATTTAGATTCTCATAAAGAAGTTGAAAAAATGTTTAATGAAATGGTTGGGTGGTCTGTAGATGAAGGGGCTGATTTATTAGTTGGTGAAACTTTTTACTATGCTGAAGAGGCATACATGGCTCTTGATATTATTCAAAAAGCTGGACTTCCATCAGTTATTACCATTGCACCAATGGCAGAAAATGAAATGAGAGATGGGGTATCTATACTTGATACTATGAAAGAATTAGAACAAAGAGGAGCGGATGTTGTAGGCATGAATTGCTTCAGAGGTCCTGACACAATGATGCCTTATTTAAGAGAAGCTAGAAAAGTACTTAAATGCCATATGGGAGCGCTTCCATTACCTTTTAGAACAACAGATGCAAATCCTACATTCTTTAATTTGCCTGATGACCATGGATGTTCCTGTCCTGCACCTCATGGCAGAACTTTTCCAACAGCATTAGATCCTTTGTACTGCAATAGATATGAAATGCGTGAGTTTGGTAAAGAGGCATTTGAGTTAGGCATTAACTACCTTGGTGTTTGTTGTGGTGCAACACCTATGCATATCAGAGAGGTTGCAGAAGCAGCTGGTTTAACAGTGCCTGCAAGCAAATATAGAGAGAATATGTCAAACCATTTTATGTATGGTACAAACGAAAGAACCGCAGATCATATGGTAGATTATGGGGATAAAGCTTAAATAAGGCTCTCTCTAAAATTAAATTATTAAAAGGCTCTTTATTAAGAGCCTTTTTCATTTAAAATCATATTATGAGATTTTTACTTCTTTTCCTGATGTCTTTTCCAGCCATGGCTGAGTCTTCTAAAATTCTATGTGAGCTAGATGGAACCTACTCTGTTACCTATAAAGATATTAAAAAAACATATCTTTCAGAGGGAATAGAACTTTTTAAGAATTTGGCTAGACAGACACAACAATCATTATTTTTACTTCAACGAGCTAAAACAAATTTTGCTGAAGAAGATTGGCAAAAAGATAAAATGTACGTTGTTCAGTACTGGGATGTAGATACACGCAAGGAATCTTTTAAATCTTTAAAACATACTCTTGATCCATCTCCAGCATGGATAAACTCTAATGCTGATTGGGAATCAACCAAGACTGATACCGGTATAACTGTAACCCACACCATGAATACTGGAGATGTTCATCCATTATTTCCTGATTATGAGGTCGATATTTATAGTATTTCTAATTCATTTAACTGGTTTACTGGTAAAGGACAAATATCTGGAGATATATGGCTTAACAAGAAAGATGGTACAAAGAATAGAAACCCAAAGGTTGAGATAATGGCAGCAGGAAAGTGCCAGCCTCAAAAGAAAAAGTTTTAGAAAGTTTAGACTATAGCTGCAATAAAGAACGCCAAAATAACTATACCTATAGGCACATATCTATCAAAATTATCTGAGAGTGTTTTTAAAATTTTTTCTATCATATTATTAGTTATAAAATTCCCTACTGTGGTTTAAAGTATCTGAAAAATTAAGCTACTTTTAGCTAAATTTATTTATTTCGAGCTTTTCTTAATTCTCTATATACCTTATTAAGTTTTTTTTTCTTAATCTCTTTTACAGCTTTTCTTTTAATACTAGCATCAGCTGATTTTTTTGCTCGCTCACCTTTATCCATAAACATCCTCCAAAAGAATTTTAATGAAGTCATTTAATAGTAACAAATTTTTATAAAATCTCTACAATATTGTTTAACTTTATGATTGTTGAAAAAACTCACATACCTAGAACCCTTATAATTTTTATTGATGTCGAATCTTTAAGAACAGGGCAAGAGTTAGAAAACATTTATGGAGAGTTTTATGAGCTTGTTAATTCGGCAGGAGCTGAGATTGTTCAATCAAGTTCTAGTAAACAAAAATCACCCTCAGTAAGTCATTTTATTAACAAAGGTAAGCTTGAAGAAATCCTAGGTATAGTTGATAAATCTAAGGCCGAGCTTGTTATTGTTAATCATCAACTTTCTGCCTCTCAAGCAAGAAATCTTGAATTAAAATTAAAAGTAAGAGTTATAGATAAAACAGAGCTTATTTTAGATATCTTTGCGTCAAGAGCAACAACCCATATTGGAAAGCTTCAAGTCGAGCTCGCACAGTTAAATCATTTATCGACAAGATTAATAAGAGGGTGGACTCACTTAGAGAGACAAAAAGGTGGAATTGGACTAAGAGGCCCTGGAGAAACTCAGCTTGAAACAGATAGACGTCTTATTGGGCATAGGATTAAGCGCTTAAAAAGTAGGTTAGAAAAGGCTCATAAGCAAAAACAACTTAACAGCTATTCAAGAAAAAAAAGTAGGAATAAGCTTGTTGCTTTAGTTGGATACACAAATGCAGGCAAAACTACCTTATTTAATTCTTTAACTAATAGTAAACAACTCGCAGAAGATAAGCTCTTTGCTACCCTAGATTCTGTAACAAGAAAAAATATAGATCCAGAATTGGGGCCAATATTATTTTCAGATACAGTTGGATTTATATCTGAACTGCCAACGCAATTAATAGAATCATTTAAAGCTACTCTTGACGAGCTTAAATCTGCCGATTTATTGCTTCATGTAGTAGATATATCTGATATAGATCATCGCCAAAAAGAAAAAGAAGTAAATCAGATTTTAGATGAATTAAATTTACAATCCATTCCACAGATTAGAGTTAATAATAAATGTGATATTAAAGGATCAACTAATTTTGATAGCAAGAACAAAGATAATGAGGTATGGATTTCTGCTGAAAAAAATATAGGTATTCAGGAGTTAAGAGAATTAATTAATAATGATTTATTTAATGGTATATATAGAGGTTGGATTTCTTTAGAGGCGTCTTTAGGAAAAATTAGAGCTAAATTATTTAGAATGGGATGTATTGATGAAGAGAAGGTATCACCAACAGGAAAGATATTCGCTCATATTCATATAGGACAAGATGAATTAGATAATTTTATTCATATTAACGGCTTTGCCCTTTGCAACGACAAAGATATACTTTTAGAAACACAATCAACATAACCAATGAAAAAAATAAATAGCACCCTAGATAAAATAACAAATCCATTATTAAATATTGTTCCTTGGCTTCCAAGGTTTGCATTAGGCATAGCTTTCTTTTTTCACGGTTATGGAAAACTTCCCGCTCCTTTCATGATGGATGAGCAGCATAGAATGGTTACCTGGTTTGAAAGTATTTTTATACCTATGCCAGAGCTATGGGTAAATTTAGTAATTCTTGGTGAACTGGCTGCCGGGATTGGAATTATCTTAGGCGGGGTAGTGGGTTTGTTTGCAAGTCAACTTGGACATTTATTAACAAGATTATCTGGGCTTCTTGTGGTAATTATAATGACCTGCGCTTTATACATCGCTCATGCAGACTGGTTTACTAGCTTAAGTACAAAATTTGTTACAAGTGAGCAAATGTTCTTGTTAGTTTTAGGAATATTCTTTGCAATACGTGGCAATAAATAGTCTTTAAAACAATCTTCTAAAAATAATAAAAAACTTCTTGCATTTCTAAATGAGAATGATTATCATTTCCAATCATAAATGAGAATGATTCTTATTTAGCTTGGGAGGAAGTTAATTATTTCCCTGAAAGTGCGCTATTTGGTTTGTTATTTAATCAAATAAGGAATTACTTCCCCCCAGGTATTTTTACATTTTGATAAAGGAAAAAAATGATTAAAAAAATAATTGAAACTAGGCAAGCTTTGATAACAATATCTGCATTAATAATGCTATCGGCCACATCATTGCTATCAGCAAATGATAATGTTGAGTCGGTAACTATTATAGGCTCTAAAGAGGACGCAAGAAATCTTGCAGGATCTGGTAATGTTATTAGTGAAGAAGACCTTAAAAAGATAGTTGATACTGATATTCATAAAATTCTTTCAGCAGTGCCTGGCCTATATTTTAGAACTGAAGATGGTTATGGCCTTAGGCCAAATATTTCAATAAGAGGAACAAGTATTGATAGATCAGCTAAAGTAACTCTCATGGAGGATGGAGTGCTTATAGCTCCAGCACCATATACTTCAGCATCTGCTTACTACTTTCCAACATCAGGAAGAATCAATTCAGTAGAAGTTTTAAAAGGACCTTCTTCTATATCAGCGGGGCCAAGTACTATTGGCGGCGCTATAAATTTAATAAGTACACCAATTCCTGAAACTACATCTGGAAGACTAGTTCAAGAATTTGGTGAAAATGGCACGATGAGAACTCATGCTAATTATGGAATTAATACTGGTGATTTTGGGGCATTGTTAGAAATACATGATCATTCTAGTGATGGTTTTGCATCTATTGCAAGCGTTGGTGGTGATACAGGTTTTAATAAATCAGACGTAATGATTAAGGCAAGGTATGAGACAGGTAATCACTCTTTAACATTTAAGATGTTAGATCTTGATGAGACATCTGAACAGTCTTATGTTGGTCTTTCCCAAGCAAGCTTCAATATTAATCCACATAAAAGATATGGGATGACCCAATATGATGAAATGAAAAATGATGGAGATCAAACCTCATTAACATATAAGGGTAATTTTAATAATTTTGATATTGTTCTTACATCATGGAGCAATGATTATCATAGAGATTGGTTTAAGGTAGATAAAGCAAATAACTCTAAAGTTGGCGGAGTTGGAAATGGTATTAATAATGTAATTAGCGCTGCAAATGCAGGCAATGTAACAGCTCAAGGAATTTTAGACGGTGAAGTAGCTACCGAAGTTAAGCTAAAACATAACAACAGGTACTACACCAATGAAGGATACCAATTCAAGATAATGACTGAGGTTGGAAATCATTCGATTATTCTAGGCTATAGAGATATGGATGATTCAGAAAGCAGATATCAAAGTTATGAATGTTTTGACCAAGGTGCAAATGGAGTAAATTCTGCATTAAGAACATGCAGTACTGGATATACTGGGAGCAATAACAGGCTAAGAGAATCTCAGGCAACTTCATTTTATATAGAAGATACTATTTCATTAGGCGAGCTAGCGTTAACAGTTGGTCATAGATCTGAGGAATATGATCAAATAGAAAATAGATGGGATGATGGCGTTCCAACAAGAACAATGCTTGCTTCTGGATACCCAAAATCTAAATCAGGGGACTATGCCTCTACAGGATTTGGTGCCACATATGATTTAAATGAAAACGTAAAACTTGTTGCTGGTTTTCATGAAGGAATGACCCCAATGTTTGGAACTGATCCTGAAAAGGCAGATAACATGGAGCTAGGGTTGAGATATCTAAATGGCAGTTCTAATTTAGAGGTATTTTATTTTCAAAGTGATTACTCAAGTTTAAAAGCTGAGTGCAAAAACTCACAAGGCGGAGATTGTGATGCTGGAGATGTCTTTAATGGAGGAGCTGTTGATGTTTCAGGTTTTGAAATTTCGGGTTCTAAAATCTACCAGGTTGGTAATTTAGATTACCCAGTTGGCATTACATACACATCAAATGACGCAACCTTTGCTAATAGCTTTGATGATGATGGTGAGTACTGGGGAGTTGTTTCATCTGGTGATGATGTTCCTTATGTACCAAGCTCATCATTAGCAATTGTTTTAGGTTTTGTAAGTGACTCAGGTTTAACTGGAAATCTTAGGCTTGTAAGTAATGGAAGCGCATGCTCAACAGCAGCTTGTGGAACCTATCAAAAAATAGATTCCCATAACTTTGTAGACACAAATTTAAGAAAAGTTATAAATGAAAATCTTGACGTGTACTTAATTGTTGAAAATCTATTAGATTCAGCAGATGTAGTAGCAAGAGCACCTAAAGATGGCGCAAGGGCTCAAAAACCAAGAACAATGAAAGTAGGTTTTTCATATAAGTTTTAGTTTTCTTGGGAGAGGGGTGTGCAACATCCCCTAAAAGAAAGGGCGGTCTAACCGCCCTTTCTTTTATTTAAAAGATTGTACAAATATAAAATATTTTCAAGTACAATAGCGTTTCATTGATTAATGGGGCTATAGCTCAGCTGGGAGAGCACCTGCTTTGCAAGCAGGGGGTCCGCGGTTCGATCCCGCGTAGCTCCACCATTCCTTTTTCTAATTCACAAAAAAAACTCATGTATATACAAAATGAGTTAAATCATTATAGTTACTAGCCCAAAATAAAAAATAAATAGGAAAGAGGAAATATGAACACAGAAAAAGCTTATAAAAATTTAGATTTTTTAACCAGCACAGATGCCCGTAGTTTAAGGATTCTAGCAGAATACCTTCACCCAAAAGCTCAATTCGAACAAGAAAAAGTGAGTAATACAATAGTAATTTTTGGATCTGCAAGAGCCCCATCCCCAGAAGAATTAAAAAATAGCGACGGCATTAGCGAAGGAAGAGAAAAAAATCAAAAGCTAGCTAAATACTATGATGCTACAAGAATGCTTTCAAGAAAATTGACAGAATGGTCCATGGACATAGACAAGGAGGAGCAAAAATATGTTATTTGCTCAGGCGGTGGTCCAGGCATAATGATTGCAGCTAATCGAGGAGCAAGAGAAGCGAATGGTAAAACAGCGTCATTAAGAATTTCATTGCCTTTTGAAGATGCTCCAAACCCTTATGTTAATGAAGAGTTAGATTTTGAATTTCATTATTTTTTCACTAGAAAATTTTGGTTTTCTTATCTTGCGAAAGCATTGGTTATTATGCCGGGAGGGTTTGGAACTTTAGATGAATTCTTTGAGGTCTTAACATTAATACAAACAGGAAAAATTAAGAAAAATCTTCCCATTGTTTTATTTGGAAAAGAATACTGGAATAAGTTAATCAATTTTGAAACCTTGGTTGAATTTGGGACAATTAATAAAGAAGACTTAGATCTTTTTTTTCTTACAGACACTGTTGATGAGGCGTATGATCACATCACAATAAATCTTAATTCCAAATAATAGCTTAATCTCATAAGCTAATTTGCATACTTTATTAGATATTTATATGCTTGCTTTGATGGAATTTATAATGACGATGAGTAGATAGTATTAAATTATGATCTAAAACGATTGTTCGCTATGAGCTTTTAGTTTTTTTTGAAGTGATGATGTAAAGACCTCACTTAACAATTCAACACTTTCTATTGAAGAATAGGAAGGCCTAATTATGATTGCTAGCTCTCTATGAGGGCCAGGCTCATCCAATAATGCTTTATTTATTAAGGAGTTCGAGTTAACTAATTGATCAATTGCTATATGAGGTACTAGAGTAGAACCCATGCCTCCTGCTGCCAGTTGAGTGAGTGTTGTAAGGCTAGATGCCTCCATTGAATATTGTTTATTAGTTTCAATTTTACAAGCAGCAAGAACATGACTTTTAAGGCAATGCCCATCATCCAAAAGCATTAAATTAGATATATCTATATCTTTAGCTTTAATTTTAGTTTTTCTATAGTTAATTTTGTTGGTAATGTAATAAAAATTCTCTTCCCAGAATTTAAAGGATAGAAGCCCCTCAACCTTATAGGGCATTGCAAGAATAGCCATATCAATTTCCCCATTATTAACTTTTTCAATAAGTGCACTTGATTGTGCTTCAATAATTTTTAGCCTTAAATCTGGAAATTTTTTCTGAAGAGTAGGAAGAACTAAGGGAATAAAATATGGTCCTATGGTGGGTATTATCCCAAGATTGATTGGCATTGTTAGAGGTTTATTTTGGCTTTCACTTAATTGATTTATTTCATCTATGCTGGACTTTATACCCTTTGCTTTTTTAAGAAATTCTTTGCCAATATTTGTAACTATTACTTTTTTATTAGTCCGCTCAAAAACCTGAACACCAAGCTGTGATTCCATCTCAGAAATAGCATTACTCAAGGTAGATGGTGATATGTAGCATGCGTCAGCTGCTTTTTTAAAGTGCAATTTTTTTTCAACCATAAGAGCATAATGGATTTGTTTTATTGTAACCATGTATGTATTTTATATTCATTTTTATCGAACATAAAGTTCTTTAATATTGTATTTATTAATACATAAAATATAGGTAGAGTAGTAGTACACATCTTTAGGAGACTTTTTACATGAGTAATGAAACAGAAGGCAAGTGCCCAGTAATGCACGGAGCCGCAACTACAAATAAAGCTAGCAGCACATCAGTTCGTGATTGGTGGCCTAATAATTTAAACCTTAATATTCTTCATCAACATGATAATAAATCAAATCCTATGGAAGATGAGTTTGATTACCAAGAAGAGTTCTCCAAAATCAATTATGACGCACTCAAAGAAGACTTGAATGCATTAATGACAGATTCTCAAGATTGGTGGCCAGCAGATTATGGGCATTACGGCCCTTTCTTTATAAGAATGACTTGGCATGCAGCCGGAACCTATAGAAGTACAGATGGACGAGGTGGTGGTGGAACCGGTGCTCAAAGATTTGCACCACTTAATAGTTGGCCCGATAATGGAAACTTAGATAAGGCTAGAAGACTACTTTGGCCTATTAAACAAAAGTATGGAAAACAAATCAGCTGGGCTGACTTATTAATTCTTGCTGGTAATGTAGCAATTGAATCAATGGGTGGGAAAACATTTGGCTTCAGTGGAGGGCGTCCTGATATATGGGCTCCTGAAGAAGATATCCATTGGGGATTAGAAAAAGAATGGCTTGAAAATAATAGATACGAAAGCAATGACGATAGAGAGTCGTTAGATATGCCTCTTGGCGCAGTTCAAATGGGGTTAATTTATGTAAACCCTCAAGGTCCAGACGGAAATCCAGATCCGCTTGCAAGTGCGCATGATGTAAGAACAACATTTGGTAGAATGGCAATGAATGATTATGAAACTGTAGCTTTAGTTGCTGGCGGACATACATTTGGTAAAGGTCATGGAGCTGGTCCAGAAGAAAGTGTTGGAGTAGAGCCAGAAGGTGCTGCTCTTGAAAAGATGGGATTAGGGTGGATGAGTTCATATGCTTCAGGTAAAGGAAGAGATACTATAACTAGTGGATTTGAAGGTGCCTGGACTGCTAATCCAACTCAATGGGATAACGGGTATTTTGATCTATTATTTGGTTATGAATGGGAGCTTGCTGATACACCAGCAGGAGCTAAAGTTTGGCATGCTGTAGATGTAAAAGACGAGGACTTGGCTCCGGATGCCGAAGATGCCTCAATAAGAGTTCCTACTATGATGACTACTGCTGATATAGCTTTAAGAGAAGACCCGGAATATAAAAAAATCTCTAAGCACTTTCATGAAAATCCAGAAGAATTTGCAGATGCTTTTGCTGAAGCCTGGTTTAAATTATTACATAGAGATATGGGTCCAAAAACTAGGTATATGGGTCCTGAAGTTCCACAAGAAGAAAGAATTTGGATGGATCCTGTGCCATTAGGCTCAACTGATTATGATACAGATGCCGTTGCTCAGAAAATTAAAGAATGTGATTTAACAATTCAAGAAATGGTAGAAACTGCATGGGCAAGCGCATCAACATACAGGGCCTCAGACATGAGAGGTGGCGCTAATGGATCACGAATTAGATTAGCCCCTCAAAAGGATTGGGAAGTTAATAAGCCAACTCAACTTCAAAAGGTCTTGAGTGTTTATGAAGTTATATCAAATGAAACAGGCGCATCAATTGCTGATGTCATTGTATTAGCTGGAAATGTTGGTATTGAGATGGCAACAGGGGTTAAAGTTCCTTTTATTACTGGAAGGGGTGATGCTTCTCAAGAACAGACCGATGTAGAATCATTTTCAGTTTTAGAGCCTCACTCAGATGGGTTTAGAAATTTCCATAAATCAGGTATTAACATAACCCCTGAAGAAATGATGCTAGATAAGGCTCAATTACTTAGCTTAACAGCTCCTGAAATGACTGTATTATTAGGTGGTATGAGGTCTCTGGGAATTAGCTCAAATGGTCATGGCCTTTATTCTGATAACTCAAATACTCTTACCAACGATCATTTTAATACTCTTTTAGATATGAAGGTTGAGTGGAAACCAAATGGAACTGATAATTCTTATGAAGGTTTTGATAGAGTTTCTGGTGAAAAAATTAGAACCGCTTCGAGAGCAGACCTTGTTTTTGGTTCCAATTCTCAATTAAGAGCTTTAGCTGAAGTGTATGCTTCGAATGACGCTAAAGATAAATTTGTTAATGACTTTATTTCAGCTTGGAACAAAGTTATGAATGCAGATCGATTTGACGTCTAAGGTCCTTTAGTTTTTTAGGCGGCATTCAATGCCGCCTATTTCTCTCTAAGTATTTTAAAAAGCATATAATCAGTTTTATGGATATTAACTTGTGGAAGGAAATAGAAAGCGAAGTTCGTCTTAGAATTGATGCTGAGCCAACATTAGGCCCATTTCTCAACTCACTAGTATTATCACAAAAAGATTTGTTGGCAGCAGTAGCTTCTATACTTGCATCTAAACTTCATAGCGATGCTCTTTCTGCTGCAGATATTAAAAAGTTTATTTTAGACGTTTACAGAGATTGTAAAGAGATAGAGCCAGCCCTTGAAGCAGACTTAAGATTTTTCAAACAAAATGATCCAGCATGTAAATATTTTTCTACCCCACTTCTTTTTTACAAAGGGTTTCTTGGCTTAGCAACTTATAGAGCTGCTCATTGTTTATGGAATGGTGAGAGGCACACAATGGCATTATTTCTTCAGAATAGGGCCTCAGAAGTTTTTGGTGTTGATATTCATCCCGCAGCAACAATAGCGGGTGGAGTCATGATTGATCATGCTACCGGGGTTGTAATTGGAGAAACTTCAGACATAGAGAAAGATGTATCTATTTTTCAAGGTGTAACTCTTGGAGGAAAGGGCTTTGAATCAGGCAAAAGACATCCAAATATTAAACAAGGAGCGACGGTTTTTGCCGCTAGTACAGTTCTAGGAAATATTACAGTTGGAAAAAACTCAATCGTAGCAGCTGGTAGTCTTGTATTGCATAATATCGATGACAACAAGACAGTTGCTGGAGTTCCCGCAAAAGAGACTAATTAAGATTATAAAATACTTTTATCTTTTATCGGAAGTAGTGTCTTGTAGCCTTGATAAGCAACTACTAAGGAAACCACAAGTGCATTTACTGAGAATTGACTCATTAATAATTGAGTAGAAATCAGACTCATATTCAATAGGTTAAAGTACTCAATACTTAAAATTCCACACACAGAGAATCCAAAAATAACTAAGTACACATACCAGTTGCCCTGAAGTAATGATGCAGTTAGTGTGCTTAATAGGGTTATGGTGACACCAAAAAAAGCTATCTCATTGTAAGAATGCTCAGGCAGTACAAAAAGCACTGATCCTGAAACAATAATAGTAAACAGCATCTGAAAGAATGCAAAAACTGTGATGTCTTTAGAAACAATAGGATTATATTTTACATAGAACTCTTTAGGATCCTTTTCTTCTATGCAATCATCTGGGCGCCAGTATGTCTTTGAATAAAAAACTTTGAGCTTATCACTTAATTTTTTGGTCTTAATACTATCTTTGATCATAGTTGTATATATCTGAATATTTGCCCATATAGGATTAAAGCTTTTGAGTGCGCTTACTGTTCCATAAATAGGATCCACCTCTGGCATTCTTGCAGTATAGGTTCCAAACATCCGATCCCAGATTATAAATACACCACCATAATTAGCATCAATGTATTCTTTATTTTTTGCATGATGAATCCCATGGTTCATAGGAGTGATAAATATTTTTTCTAAAAACCCTAAATGCCCAATATGTTCGGTATGAACCCAAAATTGATATACCAAGTTAATTCCAGCTACAGTTACAAAAACCTCTACAGGAACCCCAAGAAGAATCATTGGCAAGTAAAAAATCCACTTCCAAATCCACCCAGTACTTGTCTGTCTTAATGCAGTTGCAAGATTAAAATCTTCTCCATGATGATGGACACTATGTGTAGCCCATAATATTTTTATTTCGTGATGCAGTCTGTGCATCCAATAATAAGAAAGGTCATATAAGAGAAAGGCTATAATCCAAGTTAGAGGGTTCTTAACTGACAGTAGACCTACATTAAAATACTTACTTACATAAACAAAAATTAGGCTTTGGACTCCCAGGTTTAGCATAGTAGGATATCTGCTTATCATCCCCAATGAAATACTCGTAAATGTGTCATTAAGCCTATAGGTATCTTTTCCTACATACCTTCCATAACAATACTCAATTAAGATAAGTATAAAAAATACAGGTACAGCAAATGTGATAATAATTGATTTATCAGTAACAACTGCTGCAGTAGATTCGATCATAAATAGTGCTTAGATTTATATATATTAAAGATTTTAAATTTTACCTTGTAAATAAGCAAGTGCACCAATTGCATTTGCATATTCCATATTTGGATTATATTTACTACTAACCCCAGCAAGTTCAAGTCTTTGGTCTATAGCATCTCTTACCGATTTTAGTAAAGGTATCCTTCCAACAAAGTATACTTTGTTAACTCCTACCAATAATGCATTTAAATACGCTACAGTCCCAATAACTTCACCAGTCATATTGGTCAAAGCTGCTGCAATATCATTTGCGTTGTAATTCTTATCATCTCTTGCTTTTACAAAATTTGAGGCTGTAATATCTCCATCTAACCCACCTATATTATTTACAACATCACCAATTAAAAAATCAACATTACTTCTATTGCCTTTTATGGCTTTTTTATTTATTTCATGAGCATCTGAAGTATTTATAAGGAGTTTTGCAAGACCTTGAAGAGACCCTCCGCCAACAGAAATTCCACCTAGGTGATGAAAGTTATTAGCTTGATAGTTTATACAGGCTGTCCCAGTTCCAGCGCTAACAACAACGAAAGCATTGTCTTGAATACTGTAAATATCTTTAGCACCCTGACCAATTGCCATTACCTCATTAACCTTAGTTATTGAAGCCGATCTAAATACATCCGGGAGATCACTTGATTTACCTCCAGTTACAGCAATTTTTTTTATTTCTGATACTGCTATATCTAGTTTATTAATAACGTTATGAAATTTATCAGATATGCTCTCATCTGAAGATATGAATGTATAAAAACGTATTTCACCTTTAATCTTTATTGCAACATCAATATTAGATATTCCAAAATCGATACCGATGTCCATTATTAATTATGAGAATTAATTTCTTTATTTCTTTCCATTAAATCTTTCATAAGATTTTTTGGATTACTATTACTAGCATTTGGGCGAAGTCTTGCTGGTATCATTCTTTGAGGGTAGTAGTTATTTTCAATATCCACATCAGCTATTTCCCAAAAGGGATCAGCAATAATAGATTTAATTTTAATTGTAGATCTTTTAAGCCATTTAGCTTCGCTTGGATTTTTTCTCCAAATCTCTGCGGGTATTTTTAATAACTCGCTACTACCATCTTCATAGTTTATTTGAAGGGGAATTGGCATAACGAGACCACCAATATTCTTAAAATCTAAAATGTAATAGAATTCACCTTTATCAACAGCACCTACCAGTGCCTTTTTCTTCCATTCAGGGTCACTATTATTTCTATCATAAAGGTCATCAAGAATTTCTTCATAGTCAGCCATTTCTCTTTTTGAAGGAGTAAACTCGTCATATTCATCATATATATCCAGTAGTTCCGGTCTGAGTTTAACTCGCTCTTCTATGCCCTCAGATATGTTTCTCTCATCAAAAAGCATTTTTGGCTCATTATTAAAATCTTCTCGATCTTTTTTAAGATTATCAGATGGGTTAAGCGTATCCAATGTCGCTTCAAAAACATTTTCAAGCGCAATATCTACATGATCTGTTGAGAAGAACCACCCATTCCAAAACCAATCCAGGTCTACACCAGAGGCTTCTTCCATTGTTCTAAAAAAATCATATGGAGTAGGGCGTTTGAATCTCCATCTATTGCAGTATTCTTTAAAAGCAAGATCAAACAGCTCTCTACCTAAAACCGTTTCTCTAAGAATAACTAATGCAGTTGCAGGCTTAGCATATGCGTTATTTCCAAACTGCAAGATAGATTCAGAATTTGTCATAATTGGAACTTGATATGAGCTTTTCATGTAATCAGTAATCCATCTAGCTTCACCTCTTCTAGATTTATATTCTATATCCCATTCTTGTTCTGCTAGGTATTGAAGAAAAGTATTAAGTCCTTCATCCATCCACGTCCACTGTCTTTCATCAGAATTAATAATCATTGGAAAGTAGTTATGACCCACCTCATGAATAACCACTCCTATTAAGAATTTCTTTTCACTTCTTGAATATGTTCTTGTTCCATCATCTTCTAGGTCAGTTCTTGGGCCATTAAATGTGATCATTGGATATTCCATGCCACCCACTGGTCCGTTAACGCTCTGAGAAGTAGGATATGGGTAATCAAATGAGTATTTGGAATAAACCTTCATCGTGTGCATTACAGCTTCTGTAGAGTACTTAGACCAGAGCGGCTCTCCTTCATTTGGGTAAAATGACATAGCCATAACTAAAGGATTTTCAGCTGAATCTTGTTTAAACCCAGCAGCATCCCATATAAATTTTCTAGAGGAGGCCCAAGCAAAATCTCTTACATTATCAGCTTTAAATACCCATGTTTTTAGGTCCGAAGATCTAGTTTTTTCATTCTCGTAAGCTTCATCTGGGGTAACTATAAAAATAGGTTTATCTGATTTTTTTGCCTTATTAAGTCTCTTTATTTGTTTTTTGGTTAAGACATCACCAGGGTTTTGCAGAACTCCTGTTGAAGAAACAATATGATCTGATGGGGTCGTAATAGAAACTTCAAAATCTCCAAACTCAAGTGTGAATTCTCCATTGCCAATAAACTCTTTGTTATGCCAGCCTTCATAGTCGGTATATGCTGAAACTCTTGGATACCACTGAGCAACAAGAAAGATGTCGTTACCATCTTCAAAAGTTTCATACCCATTTCTAGCTCTTACTGCATTTTCTTCAACTAGCTGATATTCCCAATCAATTCCAATATCAACTGTTTTGTTGCTTGTTAGAGGCTCATCTAGATTTACCCTAATTAAGGTTCCTACAAGATGTGTTGAAGCATCCTTGCCATTTACCTTAATTTTTAAATTTTTTAATCCGCCACCGAATTCATCCATGAAATTATTTTTTCTTAATTCGCCAAACGAAATACTTTTTGTGCTGCCGGTTGTAGCAGTCATATTTTTAATAGAGTCCTTCTTAAATATATTTTGATCTAATTGAACCCATATATATCGCAGATCTAGAGGTGAATTATTTTTGTATGTAATTACCTCAGACCCTGATAGCGATCTATTATCTTCATTAAGAATAATAGAAATTTTATAGTCAGCCTGCTGCTGCCAATATAACTTTCCAGGCTCACCCGTAGCTGGTCTATATTGATTAGGATCTGGATATTTTTCTTCTAATTGTCTAAATTTATCTTCGAATGATCCTTTTGTTTGATGAGCATCATGAGAAAAAGAAAAGACTGAAAAAACAATCAATAACACCGACATATAATTACTCTTCATCTTTTCGTTCCTCTTTATAGTCGCTTTCTATAATATTTTGCTGATTAGGTTCTCGAAATCTATTAATTCTATTATTTCTATTTGTTTGATTTTTTGATGCTTTAATTTTACCTAGATTAAAGAATACGAAGAGTGAAATAGCAGCCATGCCACCAAATATAAGAGCGTTAGACATCTATCTTCTGCTATTTATTTTTGCAAGCAACCTTAATATTTCTAAATACAGCCATATTAAAGTAACCATTAATGAAAAAGCACCATACCATTCCATATATTTTGGAAGTCCTTTCTCAGCACCTTCTTCAATATAGTCAAAATCGAGAACTAGTGATAAAGACGCAAAACATACAATGCCCAATGAAAGCCCAATACTCATTAAGGATCCATTAGTTGGCGATAGGAGACTTATGCCCGATCCAAAAAAACTCATAACAAAGCTAACCATATAAAGTATGAATATTCCCCCGATACCAGCACCAACCATTAATCTAAAATTTTCAGTTGGTTTTATAAGACCACTTTTGTAACAAACTAATAGAGACGCAAGTATTCCAAAAGTTAACCCAATAGCTTGTATAGCTATTCCGTCGTAAAGGTTTTCATACATTAATGAAATCCCTCCAAGCATAACTCCTTGAACAAGTGCATAAAAAGGAGCTGTAGTTCCAGCCTTTGATGGGCTTCTAAAGATAGTCACAAGAGCAAGAATAAAACCTAAAATACCAGCGGGAAATGTAAGAGCCGGAATATTCCAACCTACTGCAGCGCCAGTAAAGCAAAGAGCTAAAAGGATTCCTGTCTTATTAACAGCACCATCTAAAGTCATAATATCAGTAGATTCAGCAACTGATGATGTTGTCCTGAAACCACTTCCAGCATTCATCTCACTGCTAGATTGAGTTCTAAATCCACCTTGATCAAAATTTCTTGAAAACGCAGGATTACGCGATCTACCAAATCGATTAATTGCAGAATGTTTAGACATAAATAACTCCTTTAAAATTACTTTTATATATTAAATACTTAAGGCCTTAATAACAAATTTAAAGCTGATGAATCCATTTTCTTAATAGATCTACAGCCTCAACATGTTGCAGAGCTCTTCCAGATTCAGGCATCATTATTCCTGGATCAAGAGATTGCATTCTATATAACAATATAGATTCATCTGGGTTTCCAGGAACTATCGAATATTTTAAATTATTACTTGCTCGCCCAGCAGCTATTGGTTTTTTAAAGTAACCTAAGTTTATTTTTCTATTTTCAGTAAAGTTAAGATAAAGGCCTGTTGTATCAGCAGATCCACCTTCGATATGACAATGACCACAATTAATATCTAAATATGAGCGAGCTCTAGTATCTAAATCTTCATTAATATTAGACCAATCCACCATTGAGTCAGTAGAGATGTTTTCTGTTATCCAGCCCTGTTGATGCCATTTTAAAAGCTGATTCATTGAGCTATCAGCATAGCTTATGTCTTTGTTAAGGTTTCTAGCTTTAGGTCCTATGGGAGAAATAGTCTCATTTGATTGATGACATTCTTTACATTGATTAATATTGGGAACTCTATACCTAATATCTTGCATATCACCATATTCATTTATAAATTGGGTTGATATTGTTTTTCCAGCAATACTTTTATATGCATCTGTCTGATCTTTATTCCAAATGTAACTTACATTTTTCCACCCGTCATCATGCCTTATAAGCAATCGAGTTTCTAAAAGCTGAGGATCAAGCTCTGATTCTGGAAAATCGTTAAGATATGCAAAGGTTTTTATTAAAACGGATCCAGTTGGAAAATCAAAAACCTCATCTGGATGATATTCTGCAAAGCCACCTGCTGGAACATAAACGAACCTTAACTTATCAGCATAATCAGAAAATAATGCTGAATTTAAGTCATATGGAAGCACCCCATCAGTTGGTATTTGCTTACTTAAATTAGTAAAAAAACCATAGTCTGATAATTTTAATGCAACATCTTGGCTTATTACTTTTGAGTGATTAACCTCAGCAGTTATTGAGATTGAAAATATAGCAAAGGCTATAAGAATTAATGAATTATAAAGTTTCACTTAGAACCACTGGAGGGAGGGGGGTTATCTCACCAGAGAATTTTTCATAGCTAGTTTCTATAGGATCAAAAAATGGCAATATGTATTTTAATGCGTTAATAGTTAAAAAAGAGGCATCACCATTATCACCAAGTACAATTTTATCTTCCTTGGGCTGGCCAAAGACAATTTGGGGCAGGGGGAGTATCCCATCCCAAAAAATATCTGGCATGTCCCCACCAGATATTTCAAATAAAATTTTAGCTAACTCGCCCGTTTCAAGGTCGGGGTTATATCCCGATCTGCCAAATCTATTTCCATGAATCTGAATTGCTCTTGGGTGAGGATAATAGCTTTCATCATCTGTATCATACCCATAAGTTACAACAGCAATATTTATAGTGTCATTATCTCCAATGTCATTATCAAATATTTCAACATGTGAATTCGCTTGAATAATAATCCCTGACCCTCTTGGGACCTCTCCCACAATATTTCCCTCAGGAGCAAAGTTATCTGTATTATTATTTACTGATTTATTATTAAAGACCCTAATATGGTGCCCGCCTTGTTGTGGAATATCAGGTAAGTCAAAAACCAATATTCCGCCTGTGTTATTAGAAGCATAATTATTAAATACATCTGCATAATAGGAATTCTCAATCTCTATTCCTGCAACATTAAATTCAGCAATTGAATTTTTTACAATTATATTCTCTGACTGCCCTACATAAATACCAGCGTCAGAAGCTCCAATAGCAACACACGAGTCTATAAGTACATTTTTTGATTCGACCGGATATAAACCATAAGCCCCATTTTCTGAGCTAGGACCTCCAGTCCATTCAGTGCGAACTCTAATAAAGCTTATCCCATCAACACCTTTAACTTTTATAGCATCTCCCTTTGCATTTTCAACCGCAAAGTCCCTAAGAATTACATTATCAGAGGTTACTGAAAGCCCTTGAGCACCAGAGAGTTGATTTTTAAATGATAGAACAGTTTCATCAATTCCTTCACCTTCTAGAACAAGGTTATTAACATCAATAGAAAGGCTATCTTCAAGCTCATATAGCCCAGCAGATAGGTGAATAATGTCACCTGGGCTAGCAAGAATGAGGGCTTCTTGTATTTCTGTGTAAGGATCCTCAGACGGAGAGATATAAACAGTGCCTGCGAAACAAGCCGCGCTCAGTAGTCCCAGGCAATATAGCCTAAATTGCTTCGGGAATATCTTCAAAACTTTCAAGAGGTTTCTTTAACTCGCTCCAATCGCACTCAAAATCATCTGGTGCATGCTCATATTCAAGCAAGCCCAATGCTTCAAATTTTGGCCTTACCGAGTCAGTTAACAAGCCAATTCTTGACAGGTTAGGGATAACCCTTGAAAACAAAAAGTTTCTAAACATTTCAAATGTTTTTGTATTCATTTGAAATTCTCTCGCTTCTTCAGGAGTCATTTTTAAAAATCTTTGCTCTGCCTTTGTATTTATTAATCTTTCACGAGAAATAACACATGCCTCATATGCAAATTCAGCTCTATCTTCTATTTCTTCTGGAGTTAATGTTTTAATATAATCTTCTAAATAATTGATACCAAAAGTTACATGCCTGGCTTCATCTCTAACCACGTAGTGAAGTAGTTGCTTTAAAAGAGGATCTTTAGTTATAGCCTTAAGCATTTGGAATGCAGCAAGTGCTAATCCCTCAATGATGATTTGCATGCCAATGAATTTTAAATCCCACCTTTCATCTGTGAGTATCTTATCAAGAAGTAATTTTAGTGAAGGGTTTATGGGGTAGTGAATTCCAATTTTATCCTGGAGATACCTATTAAAAACCTCTACATGTCTGGCTTCATCAAAGGTTTGGGATGCTGCATAAAGCTTAGCATTATAGGTTGGTGCGCAGCATGCAAGCTGGGATGCAACAAGCAAAGCACCTTGTTCTCCATGGAGAAACTGGCTCATTAATTCTGCAGTTGAATGCCTATCAAAGAGTATTTTTTCTTCCTCTGAAAGATTTTGGTAGGCTTCAAGTGTTTCATGGGGTAATTCTTCATCTGGTTCAACTATTTTCTCATCTTCTGGGTGTGTGTAATCCCAATTTAAATCAATAGACCCATTCCAATTCAACTCTTTACCAAGCTCATAAAGCTTTTTAATTCTATTGTCTGCAACAGTGTAGTCCCAGTTATAAGCTCCTGTTAAAGGCGTATTAAATATCTC
This sequence comes from gamma proteobacterium SCGC AAA076-P13, assembly GCA_000384935.1. Classification (GTDB taxonomy): domain Bacteria; phylum Pseudomonadota; class Gammaproteobacteria; order Magnimaribacterales; family D2472; genus SCGC-AAA076-P13. Next base: position 70,944 of record ARRA01000004.1, read on the forward strand.
CACAACATCTTCAACTTGCTCAGATGTCAGGCTCACCTCATCATCAAAGTAAAGTAAATCCTCAGGTGGTCCGTTTTGTTTAGTAATTTTCATTTTGTTCCCTATAATCCCTAATTAATGTTTGCACTGCACACATTAACTTATTTTATAACAGAATCTAGTTTTTGAAAAGTTTTGTTAACTCGTCAAGTAGAACCTCGCCTAGTTCTTCAGCTCTATGAATTGTAATTGCATTTTCGTAGTACTTAGTTACATCATGCCCAATGCCTATTGCTTGGAGTTCAATAGGGCTATCCTTTTCAATTTGCGATATTATCTTTTTAAGGTGATTATCTAAATAATCTTCTCTATTTGCTGATAGAGTACTGTCATCAACTGGAGCACCATCTGATATAACAATCAATATTTTTCTTTCTTCATTTCTTTTTATGAGTCTTTCATGAGACCAGCTAAGGGCTTCACCATCTATATTTTCTTTCAAAAGACCTTCTCTTAGCATTGCACCAAAATGTTTTCTTGACCTTCTCCATGTATTATCAGCACTTTTATAAATGATATGTCTAATATCATTAAGTCTTCCAGGGTTGGAGATACTTCCCTTGCTAATCCATTCCTGCTTTGAATCTCCACCTTTCCAGTGTTTGGTAGTAAAGCCCAAAACCTCTGTCTTTATCTGACATCTCTCTAATGTGCTTCCAATAATATCAGCACATATTGCAGCCAAGCTTATTGATCTTCCTCTCATAGAACCAGAATTATCTATAAGAATTGTTACTACAGTATCTTTAAAATTAGCTTCTGTTTCTTGTTTATAGCTTAAAGGGTGGCCTGGCTCTGCAATAACTCTGTGAAGTCGAGCAGTATCAAGCATTCCTTCTTCAAGGTTGAAGTTCCAGCTTGTATTTTGTTTTGCTAGCAGCAAACGCTGTAATCTATTTGCTAGTTTTCCAATCGTAGTTTGATAAGGTTTTATAAGATTATCTAATTGAACTCTCAATCTTATAGCCTCATCCGGGGTGGTCAGATCTTTAGCTTCTACGATTTCATCATATTCTGAGGTAAAGATTGAGTAATCAGTTTTTAAGGATTCTGTAAAATTATTATCAGGGTAGGAGAGTGCTTCAATTTCCTCATCTATAGAGGCTCCATCTGATGTTGATGCAACCTGCTCAATATTTTCATTTATTTCAATATCTATCTCTTCAAGAGAAGAATCAGAATCGAAGTTCTCCTCATCATCATCTTGATTCTGTTCTAGGTCTCCATTTTCAATTTCGTTTGAACTTCCAGGAGATTCAAAAGGCTCATCTTCATCAAAACTATCCTCATCACTAGTAGCTGTTAGTAAATTTATTTTTTTTAGGAATTCTTCAGATAGTTTGCTGAACTTTTCTTGATTTGATAGCTCTTGGATCAAGTCATTCTTTAAGTGACTAAAATCTACAGAACTATATTTTTTATTAAAGTCACTAAGAATTTCTTTTGAAGTTGTAAGCAAATTGAATCCAGCTAAATCTTTAAGCCATAAATTTGCACAAAGAGCCTCATAAGCAGGAGATTTTTTATCACCTACAGCCAGGCTTTTAGATTCTAAATATTTAACTATATTTGTCTTAGAGCCTTTAAAGTGTCTAGATCCAACTATCTCAACTCGTGACATCTCAAGCTCATTAAAAACCAATCTTGCAGGAAGGGTAAGTGGGATTTCTTTTAAATTTTTATGATAAGCAAACCAAAAAGCTTGAAAGTCTGACTCGCCTCTCCAAGAAGATAGATCTTTTGTAGATCTCGGTGTTGAGGATAGTGAGGCTTGGTCTAAAAGAGGGGGTCTCTGAGGTACTCCATTTTTAGATGTGATATTTTTATTATTTGAAATAGCTTTGATAGAAGCAAGTGAAGCCTCATGAAGTTTATCTCTATTTTTTATCCACCCCATTAGTTATTTAGCTTTTAGGACCATCACTTTCAATATCTAAGTCAAAGCATCTTTGGAAATACTCAGACAATATAGGTTTCTCCATCTCATCACACTTATTAAGAAAAGTTAGCTTGAAAGATCCTACTATATCTTTAAAAATTTTATAATTTTGTGCCCATGAAATCACAGTCCTAGGCGACATTAAAATTGAGATATCCCCAGAGCTAAAACCTGATCTTGTAAGGTTTGCTAGTTTAATCATATTTTTAAGGATCTCTTGATTCTTTGTACTTTTCATCTCGCCAACTTGGGATGAAACTACTTTGTATTCTTGCTTAGGATCTAGATAATTCAATGTTGAAAGGATATGCCATCTATCCATTTGGCCTTGGTTAATTTGTTGTGTTCCATGATAAAGACCAGTTACATCTCCTAACCCTACAGTATTTGTAGTTGCAAATAATCGAAAAGACGAATGAGGAGCCACAACTTTATTTTGGTCTAACAATGTCAATTTTCCTTCCACTTCTAAAATTCTTTGAATTACAAACATGACATCAGGTCTACCTGCATCATATTCATCAAACACTAAAGCAACAGGGTTTTGAATTGACCAAGGCAAAAGACCTTCTTGGAATTCTGTTATTTGCTTACCATCTTGAAGTTTTATAGCATCTTTACCCAGTAGGTCGATTCGACTGATATGACTATCAAGGTTTATTCTTACGCAAGGCCAATTCAGCCTAGCCGCAACTTGTTCAATATGAGTTGATTTTCCAGTTCCATGAAATCCTTGAACCATAACTCTTCTGTTATGTTCGAAGCCAGCTAGAATAGATAAAGTAGTCTCTTTATCAAATACATAATTAGGGTCTATTTCTGGAACCCACTCAGTTTTTTCTTTGTATCCTTTAACGGTGATCTTGGAGTCAATATTAAATGTTTTTGAAACATCAATCTTAAGATTGGGTTTTATTGGAAGATCTATATTTGAATTAATGGCCATGCTTAATCTTTATTTAGTATAATTTGTAACCATCATACTTTTTGACTTATCAAAGTTCTAGTTTTTTTGTAAACAATGTAAGATAGTCTTCGACTATAACAGCAATTATCTCAAAGGAGCTTGGGCAAATGGACAAAAAAAATAATCTTTTAGAAAAGTCCTTAGACCTATTTTCATTAAATAAAATAGATAGAGATATTTACACCTGGACAGGTAAAAATGTTGGTTGGGCAAGAGTATTTGGTGGCCAGGTTATGGCTCAGACTTTAATAGCAGCTTATAAGACAATTGGTGTTGATCATTATGCTCATTCCTTTCATTCTTATTTTTTAAGACCAGGGCATATGGATAAGCCGATTATTTTCATGGTTGATAGAATTAGAGATGGGAAAAGTTTTTCAACAAGAACTGTTAAGGCACTTCAAGATGGCGAGGCAATTTTTAGTTGTTCAATATCTTTTCAAAAAGATGAAGATGGTCTTGAGCATCAAATTCCAATGCCAGATATTCCTGGACCTGAGAATCTAAGAAATGAGATTGAAATCAGAGAAGAGTTACTCAAAAAACTCAATATGAAGGCAGAAGATATGCCTGTTTTCTTGCGTCAAAAAAGAAATTGAAATGAGACCAGTAGAGCAGCAAGATTACTTTAATCCAAAAAGACTACCTCCTTATAAAAACACATGGATCAAGCCTGAAGGTGTAATCCCTGATGATCAAAAAATTCAACAAGCCTTTCTTTTATACATATCTGATATGGGCTTAATTGCTGCAGCAAATAACTCCATAGGGGTAAATTTTTTAACTAAAAACCTTCAAAATGCCAGTCTTGATCATGCAATGTGGTTTCATCGAAAAGTTGATCTTAACGACTGGTTTTTATATTCAATAGACAGTCCAATTACTAGGAATGCTAGGGGTTTTTCAAGAGGCTCTATTTTCTCCCATAACGGAGATCTGGTTGCTTCCTGCACCCAAGAGGGCCTAATAAGGCTTTGGCCTGAAACAAAAGAGGATAATTAAGTACTTCGTATTAAATCTGTAAGATATTTAATTTTTTCTGGATTTATATTTGGTGTGATGCCATGACCCAAATTAAAAACATACCCTGGGTAGTTTTTATATTTTTGGAGAATTTTCAAAGTTTCTTTCTTAATTACATCATTAGATTCTAAAAGTATTTCTGGATTAAGATTTCCTTGTATCGCTACCTTGCCAGCAGTCTGCTCCAAATCAATATCATTCATACTCCAATAAAGGCTCAGGCAATCAGAATTTGAAGTCATGATGGTTTGCAGTTTTGCCTTTGGTTCTCTAGAAAATAAAATAACAGGAATATTTTCAGTAGCAGGGTCGTTCTTTAAAAGGCTAATCAAATTTGTGATATAACTTAAAGAATATATCTTATATTCCTCTTCGCTTAATAAATTGGCCCATGAATCAAATATTTGAATTACATCAGCTCCCGCTTCGACTTGTCTCTTAAGATAAGCAAAACATGCAAAAGTTAGCTTTTCTAAAAATATATGAGCCTCAACATTATTCTCTTTAATAAAGCTTCTTGTAAATAAAAAATCTTTCGAAGATCGACCTTCTATGGAATAAGCTGCTAATGTCCAAGGACTTCCGCAAAAACCAATTAAAGGGATGTGAGATGGAAGGGCATTTTTAATATTACTCACAGCTTTATATACATAAGAAAGGCTTTCAGTATCAAAATCTTCAATATCTAAGACATCCTGGGCAGTTTTTATTGGATTGCCAAATACCGGACCTTCTCCTTCCAAAAAGTTTACATCCAGGCCCATTGCATCAGGTATTGTTAAGATATCGGAAAAGAGTATGGCTGAGTCTAGCTCAAATGCGTCTATAGGCTGGAGAGCTAATTCACAACAGACTTCAGGTTCTTTACACATATCGAGGAAATTCTTAAAATTTTTTCTAACAGCTCTGTACTCAGGCATATACCTTCCGGCTTGACGCATATACCAAATAGGAGGTACTGGTAAAATCTCTTTATTGAGTGCTTTTAAAAAAATGGATTCTGTTTTTATCATGATACATATTTTATTATACTTTTTGCTGCTTCACGTCCTTCCCATATAGCAGTCACAACTAGATCTGACCCTCTAACCATATCTCCACCAGAAAATATTTTTTTGTTTGATGTTTGAAATTTAAATTCTTGATGCTCCTCAGCTATTACAAGACCATTTTTTTGCATATCAATATCAAAATCATTAAACCAGCTGGAAGGGCTTGCTCTAAAACCAAAAGCAACAATAACAGCGTCAGCTTCATAAATTATTTCAGATCCAGGAATAGGTATTGGAACTCTTCTTCCATTTTGATCTGGTTCGCCTAATTGAGTTTTAACAATTTTGACACCTTGTACTTTTTTATCACCAACTATATCTATGGGTTGGATATTAAATTCAAATTCAACCCCTTCCTCTTTTGCATTTTGGACTTCTCTTTTAGATCCAGGCATATTTTCTTCATCTCTTCTATAAAGGCATTTTACAGACTTCGCACCTTGTCTTATAGCAGTTCTATTGCAGTCCATGGCGGTATCACCACCTCCTAAAACAATAACGTTCTTGCCTTTAAGATTAATAAATTCATTTTTCTCTGTGTGCAATTTAAGAAGTTTTTTTGTGCTTGAGATCAAATAATCAATTGCTTTATGGACACCAAGTAATTTTTCACCAGCAAATCCACCTTCAAGAGAGGTGTATGTTCCCATGGCTAAAAAAACAGCATCATAATCTTCATATAGTTTTTTGAATGGGAGGTCTTTACCAATTTCTTTACCTAATTTAAATTCAACACCCATTTCTTCAAGAATTTTCCTTCTTCTTTTTACAACAGATTTTTCTAATTTAAATTCAGGTATTCCAAAAGTTAATAATCCACCTATCTCCTCATTTTTATCAAAAACATGGCTGTGGACACCTGATCTTGTCAATACATCCGCACAAGCAATTCCAGCAGGTCCTGCGCCAATTATTGCTACTTTTTTATCTGTCCATTTTCTATAAGACATATCAGGCTTCCAGCCCATTTCAAAAGCTTTCTCAGTGATATATTTTTCGGTTGAGCCAATTGTTACTGCTCCAAAACCATCGTTTAAGGTACATGCTCCCTCGCACAATCTATCTTGTGGACAAACTCTTCCACATACCTCAGGCAAGCTATTTGTAGAATGGCATAGCTCGGCAGCTTCTATAATATTTCCCTCATTTACTAACTTTAACCAGTCTGGAATGAAGTTATGAACAGGGCATTTCCATTCACAATATGGGTTTCCACAGTCTAAGCATCTATGCGCCTGATTGGATGCTTGGACTTGATTGTATTCCCCATAAATTTCTACAAAACTAATTTTTCTTTCTTCTGCAGATTTTTTTGCTGGATCAAATCTTCTTACATCTAAAAATTGAAAATCATTGTCAAGTTTTTCATGATTAACATACTCATCTCTGTAATTAATTGGTGTTTTTGTATCAGCAATAGCAAAGTTATTTCCTTGATTTTTGAATACTTCTTCTCTCCAATGCAAAAGTTTATTTTTTGCAATTTCAAAATCCTCTATGGGAGCGAATGATTTTGTGATGTATTTTCCATTTACTCTAAGCTTTCCATAAAAGAATGGAGATTTGGGCTGAGTAAAGAGTAAAACTCCTTTCTCAATTTTATATTGCTTATTTTTCATAATGTGAGAATGTATGACGCAGTATGACACTTTTAGAAAACAAATGAAAGATTACATGTTATAATTTATGTTAATACAAATAACTACATTATGCCTGGGCTATTTAACAAGAAAGATTTTCGAGATAACTGTGGGTTTGGCCTGGTCGCCAATACCAATGGAATTAAATCTCATAAAGTTATCACTACTTCAGTAGATGCTTTGATTAGTATGACCCATAGAGGTGGGGTCGGCTCTGATGGCAAGACTGGAGATGGTTGCGGGCTTCTCTTTGATATAGACCATAACTACTTCAAAAATAAAATTTTACAAGAACAAAAAGTGGATCTTGGCGATCACTTTGCTATAGGCCAATTATTTTTTACAAAAAAACTTAAAAGTATTACATCTGAACTCGAAGAAATTTTAAATAAAGAGTCATTAACACTTGAAGCAACAAGGGAAGTTCCAATTAAAAAAGATATTCTTGGCAAGATAGCACTAGACTGCTTACCAAACATATATCAAATTTTTATAAAACCAAAATCTAAAGATTTTAATCATCAAGAGTTTGAAACCAAACTACTACAAGCCAGGAAGTTTATCGAAGAAATTTTTATGGATGATGAAACTCTTTATATTTGCTCTATGTCATCCAAGACAATTGTTTATAAAGGATTGATGCTTCCTAAGGCGATAACAGACTTCTATCCTGACTTAAATCAAAAAGATTTTAGAGCATCAACTTGTGTTTTTCATCAAAGATTCTCTACAAATACAAGTCCCAGATGGTATCTTGCTCAACCATTTAGACTTCTTGCCCATAATGGTGAAATCAATGCAATTAGAGGGAATAGGAATTGGGTTAAGGCTAGATCATCTAAATTTTCTACTCCTCTTATACCAAAGATTCAAAAATTTAAGCAACTTGTAAATGAATCTGGATCAGACTCTTCATCATTGGATAACATGGTCGAGCTTCTGGTTAAAGGGGGAGTTGATCTTTTTAGAGCTGTTCGTATGGTTCTTCCGCCAGCATGGCAAAATACTCAAACCTTAGATCCTGATATAAGAGGCTTTCATGAATATAATTCTATGCATATGGAGCCGTGGGATGGTCCAGCTGGTATTGTCATGGCTGATGGCAAGTGGGCTGTTTGTATTTTAGATAGAAATGGACTCAGGCCTGCAAGATATCAAATAGATAAAAATAATATTATTACTGTAGCCTCTGAGACAGGGGTAAACCCTATTGATGAAAAAGATATTATAGAAAAAGGAAGAGTTCAGCCTGGTGGAATTCTGGCAATTGATACTTCCCTAGGAAAAATTTATAACCAATCAGAAATTGATCAAGTTCTTAAAGAGCAATTTCCATATCGAAAGTGGTTAAAGGAAAATGCTGTATATATTGAATCAAGCTTAGATGCATACGAAGGCCCTGGTTTAAAAAAGATAAATCCTAATAAATTTATCACAGCATCAAAACTTTTCCTTCTTTTTAAAGAGGAGAGGGTTTCAGTTATTAAGCCTCTTGCAATTGAATCTCAAGAAGGAACTGGATCAATGGGTGATGATACTGCTCTGGCAGTTATGAGCAAAATGCATAGGCAGATGTATGACTTTTTTAGGCAACAATTTGCACAAGTAACCAACCCACCAATTGATTCCTTGAGAGAGGTTGGGGTTATGACACTGGAGACATGTTTTGGTCCAGAGCTAAATATTTATGAAGAAACTTCTGAGCATGCCAAAAGGCTTGTAACGACGTCCCCAGTCCTGTCTCACAAAAAACTAAACGCAGTTCTGAAGAATAAGTATTTTAAATCTGAAGATATAGATTTAATTTTTGATAAATCACTAAGCTTAGAAAAAGCTATCAAAAATTTACAAAAAGTTGTGGTAAAAAAAGTAAGAAATGGTGCATCAATAATTCATTTAATTGAAGATGTCCCTCTTGAAGGTAAATTAACAATTAATGCATTATTAGCAGTTGGAGCAGTTCACCAAAACTTAGTTAAGCTAGGGTTAAGATCAGATGCAAATATAGTTATTAGCTCATCATCTGCAAGAGATACTCATCAAATAGCATGCTTAATTGGGTTTGGGGCAACCGCTGTTTATCCATCATTGGCATATCAGACTATTCTTGATCTAACACAAAGAAATGAATTAAAAGGGCACCCTCATGAAAACTGCTCAAGGTATAGAAAAGGGGTTAATAAAGGACTCCTTAAGATAATTTCAAAAATGGGAATATCTACCATATCAAGTTATCGAGGGTCTCAATTATTTGAGATAGTAGGCTTAGACAGTGATGTGGTTAACCTTTGCTTTACTAATACAACTAGTAGAGTTAAGGGTAAGAATTTTAAAGATATAGATAAAGAGCTTAGAGCCTTGGATGACTACGCTAGATCAAACTTATCCGATATGAATGTAGGTGGACTGCTTAAATATATTCATGGCGGTGAATACCACGCATATAATCCAGAGATTGTTAAAAAATTACAGGAAGCTGTTACTTCTGGTTTAGATACTACTTATAAGGAGTATTCATATTTGGTTGATAATAGGCCTCCTGCTATGCTCAGAGATCTACTAGAGGTTAATACCGAAAAAAAAGAGATAGATTTAGAAAAAGTAGAATCTCAACAAAACATACTTAAAAGATTTGATTCAGCAGGAATGAGCTTAGGTGCTTTATCTCCAAAGGCTCATGAAACTTTAGCTGAGGCAATGAATGAGCTTGGTGGCAGATCTAATTCTGGAGAGGGTGGAGAAGCAGTTGAAAGATATGGCACATCAAAAATGTCTAAAATTAAACAAATTGCTTCCGGAAGGTTTGGTGTTACTCCTCATTATTTAGTGAATGCTGAAGTACTTCAAATCAAAATTGCTCAAGGCGCTAAACCTGGAGAGGGTGGTCAGCTACCTGGAGGAAAAGTTAATAAACTTATTGCTAAATTAAGATACTCTACTCCTGGAGTTACATTGATTTCTCCTCCTCCTCATCATGATATTTATTCGATAGAAGATTTAGCCCAACTTATATATGACTTAAAAGAGGTAAACCCAAAAGCACTTGTTTCTGTAAAATTAGTCTCTGAGCCAGGCGTAGGAACGATAGCTTCTGGTGTAGCAAAAGCCTACGCAGATTTAATTACAATTTCAGGCCATGACGGTGGTACTGGAGCTAGTCCATTAACTTCTATCAGATATGCTGGATCTCCGTGGGAGCTTGGGCTAGCTGAAGCTCATCAAAGCCTAAGAGATAGCGGCTTAAGACACAAAGTTAGGCTTCAGGCTGATGGAGGAATGAAAACCGGTTTAGATGTTATAAAGGCTGCTATTTTAGGAGCAGAGTCTTTTGGTTTTGGAACCGGACCAATGATAGCAATGGGTTGTAAGTATTTAAGAATATGCCATTTGAATAATTGCGCGACAGGTGTAGCAACTCAAAGAGAAGATCTAATTAACCACCATTTTGTTGGCGAAAAAGAAAAGGTAATGAATTATTTTAAATTTATTGCCAATGATGTTCGTGACCACTTAAGTGTTATGGGAGTGTCTAAAATTGAAGATATTATTGGTCAAACACAGTATCTGGAACAAATTAGTAATCTTGAATCCCAGTATCAATCGATTGATCTTAGCGATCTACTTTACAAGGATACTAAGACCAATGAAGCATTTTTCTGTACCTCTAAAAAGAATGCACCGTGGGATAAAGGTACTCTTTCAAAAAAAATCTTAAGAGATGTAAAGCCTTTAATTGATAAACACCAATCAATATCTAAGGATTATAAAATTTCTAATACCGACAGGTCTATTGGTGCTTCTTTATCAGGCTATGTTGCTAAAAATTTTGGTGAAGAAGGGTTCAAAGAACAATTAAACATTAACTTCACTGGATCAGCAGGCCAAAGTTTTGGTTGTTGGAATGCAAATGGCATTAATCTCAACATAGAAGGCGATGCAAATGATTATGTGGGTAAAGGCATGAATGGTGGAAGAATCGTAGTTAAAAATGATAGCCATTATGCCAAAACAAACCCAAATACATCTTTGGTTGGTAATACCTGTTTGTATGGAGCAACAGGTGGTGAGTTATATGTATCTGGGAGAGCAGGTGAACGATTTGCAGTTAGAAACTCAGGAGCTAATGCTGTTATAGAAGGAGCTGGGGATCACTGCTGTGAATATATGACAGGAGGCCATGTAACAGTTTTGGGCTCTGTTGGTGCTAACTTTGGAGCAGGTATGACAGGTGGATTTGCATATGTTTTAGATGAAGATAAAACATTTTTTGATAACTGTAATAGAGGCTTGGTAAACCTTGAAAGAATTACAACAGAAGACATGCAATCACACAGAAAACATCTTAAAGAAATAATTAGAGCTCACTATAAGCTTACCAATAGCTCTAAAGCTAAAGAACTAGTAGATGATTTTGATAAGTTTGAACCGTATTTTTGGCTCGTTGTTCCAGCGGCATCAAATATTCATGATCTCTTAAAGGCAACTACCGCAAACGCAGCCTAAGCAAAAGATTTTTCTAGGCTTTTATTATTAAATTGGTTAGTTTTAAAAGCTACTCCTTTTGAATTTATAAGAACCAAGCTTAATTTTCCTGATGATACCTTCTTATCATTAGATAAGTACTTTTTTAAGTCTTTAAGCTTATACTTTTCATAATTGCTTTCAAGGCCCAATGAATCAATCAAATTAATTATATTATCTAGTTGATGAATCTTAATATGACCTTCAAAATATGATATTTTTGCTGCTATCACCATTCCTAGAGTAACTGCTGCTCCATGAGTTATCCCTTTATAATTTTTAGAAGCTTCTATGGCATGTCCAAAAGTATGACCAAAATTTAGAATAGCCCTTATGCCATTTTCTTTCTCATCCTGAGTAACTATTTTTGATTTAGTTATGATTGATTCCTCTATGATATCTTCAAGAATATTAAGATTTCTTGATTTTATTTTTTTAGAATTTTCATGTATTAATTTATATAGTTTTTTATTTCCAATAAATGCATATTTAATGACTTCTCCTAAACCTGACTTATATTCTATTTCTGGCAAGGTTTCCAAGAATTTACTGCTAATGAGAACAAGACTGGGATTATTAAAAGAACCAACTAAATTTTTACCTTGTTTAATATTAATAGCAGTTTTTCCTCCAACGGAAGAATCTACTTGAGCCAGGAGCGTAGTTGGAATCTGGATGAAATCTATACCTCTTAAATATGTTGCAGCACAAAACCCAGTAATATCTCCTACTACACCACCTCCAAAAGCTATCATTGAATCAGACCGATCAAACTTTAAATCTGCTAACTTTTCTTGAATTTTGATGAACGTTGAAAATGATTTAGATTTTTCTCCACATGGAATCTCATAAAAATGTAATTGTTTTTTAAAGCTTAGAAGATTTTTAAGTTCTCGAATGTACTTACTAGGTATTCCTGAATCAGTAATAACCAGGATTTTATTTTTAGATTTTAAATGTTTTGAGAGTCTAATTTTTGTAATAGCATTTCTTGCTATAACAACATCATATTGTGAATTTTTTTTACCAACCTTGATAATCTTAGCCATAGTTCTTAACTAACTTAATTATTTCCGAAGATACCTGTTGGCTTGATTTATTTTCTGTATTAACTGTATAGTCTGAAACTTCTTCATATAAACTTTCTCGAGCAATATGAAGATTTTTTAGTATTTCACCAGGATCTCCATTTTTAAGCAATGGCCTGTCTTTGTCTTTTGAAGTCCTTTCAAGCTGAACCTCAATTGGGGTAGCCAGGTAGAAAACCGTTCCTCGTGATGACAAAAGCTCTCTATTCGTTTCAGATAAGATAATTCCTCCGCCAGTAGATAAAACTATAGAGTTCTGCTTAACCATCTCTTCTAAAACTTTGGTTTCTCTTTTTCTGAAGCCGTCCTCACCCTCTAGATCAAAGATCCAATCTATGGAAGCGCCAGTTCTTGTTTCTATTTCCTCATCAGTATCAAAAAAATTTAAAAATAATTCACTAGAAATTATTTTTCCAACGGTTGATTTTCCTGATCCCATGGGACCTACTATAAATATATTCATAATTTTATTTCAGAATTTTAACACCTTACTCCTGAAAATACCTTTTTTGATATTAAAACTTCATTGTTTAAGAGATAATAAGAAAGTTATAAATTATGTTAAATACAATTAAAATTTTCTTTTGGTTGGGCCTTTCAGGTTGCTTATTAGCTATTCTTGCAGTTATAACAACCTTCTTTTTACTAAAACCTTCACTACCAGAAATATCTTTAGTAGATGAATCTCAGTTACAAATGCCTCTCAAAATTTACACAGAAGATGCAGTGTTAATAGGAGAGTTTGGAGAAATTAAAAGAAGACCTCTAAAATTCAATGAAATACCTGTAGATATTAAAAATGCATTTTTGGCAGCAGAGGATGATGCATTTTTTAATCACCAGGGAATAAGTTATACAGGATTACTCCGCTCAATCATAAGATGTATTGGTCCTGACGGTTGCTTTGGTGGTGGAGGAACGATCTCCATGCAGGTAGTGCGAGGTTATTTACTCACTAGAGATCAAACAATTCTTAGAAAAGTAAAAGAAATTTTTCTTGCTCTTGAACTTGAAAGCAACCTCACAAAAGAAGAAATCTTTGAGCTGTATGTGAATAGGAACTTTTTTGGTAATAGGTCTTATGGAATTGAGGCTGCTTCAAATACCTACTTTAATAAATCAGTTCCTGACTTAACTTTGGCAGAGTCTGCAGCTATTGCAGCAATGGCTCAATCCCCATCAAGAATTAATGCAATTAAAGCTCCGCTTAGAACAAAACAAAGAAGAGACTGGATATTATCTAGAATGCTAAAACTTAGATTAATAAATAGTAAAACCTATATAGAAGCTTTAGATGAGCCTTTAAGGGTAGCAAATGATATTGATTTATATGAAACAGATGGAAGGTATCTAGCAGAGCTTGCTAGACAGGAAATTATTAAAAGATATGGTCTTAAAGCTTATAAAAATGGCTGGTCTGTTTTTACAACCATTAATTCTAAATCTCAAGATAGTGCTCAAAAACATCTAAAGAACCAATTATCTATTTATCATAAAAGACATGGTTGGATTGACTCACCTAACTTTATCCAAGTATTTAATGATGAGCAGTTAACCAAACTAAATAATCTAGATAGCACCTTTATCTTTGAAGAAATATCAAAAATGAATTCTTTTGATAATGATGAACTAACTATTAATAAAGTGAATTCGATATTTGATGAGTTTCCTTTTTATAAATCATATATTAAGGGCTTAGTAATAAAACTAGGCCCATCAACATTATTTTTCCTTAATGAAAATTTAGAAATTGATTCGATACCATGGTCGTCTGAATACAAATGGGCAAGACAAAGGATTAGTATTGATCAAAAAGGGCCTTTACCCGAATCATTTGATGCATTTATTGAGATAGGAGACTTTATTTACCTAAAATCTATAGATGGTGTCTTGGTTCTAGACCAAATCCCAGTCGCAGAAGCATCACTGGTTTCCATTGATCCAAAAGATGGAAAATTAATCTCTTATGTTGGGGGAATGGACTTTAATAAAAGTAATTTTGATAGAGTTAGGCTGTCTTATCCCCAATCTGGATCCAGCTTTAAGCCATTTATTTATGCTTCAGCACTAGCGAATGGATATAACTTATCCTCTCTAATTAATGATGCGCCAATAGCTTTTGAAGATAGTAATTTAGAAAGTGTTTGGAAACCTCAAAATTATACTGGTAAATTTTATGGGCCAACGTCAATAAGGGAGGCACTGGTTCAATCAATAAATATTGTATCGATTAAACTTTTAAGAGAGCTTGGAATTACAAAATCTCATAACTATATTGAAAAATTTGGTTTTGAAAAAAATAGATTACCTGCTGATTTGTCGTTGGCACTCGGATCTGGAAATTTTTCACCAATTGAGATGGTTAGAGGCTTTAGTGTTATTGCAAACGGGGGTTATTTAGTAGACCCATATTTTGTGTCTAAAATTATTGATAGAAATGGTGAAATTATCTACTCTCATGACGCATACCTTCAATCAAAAAATATTAGCTCATTATCTGCCTTTCCTTGGCTTGATACTTTAGAAATGGAAACTAAACGCCCTTATGCGCTTTTAAAACCAATAAATAATAATGAGAAAGTTATTGATGAGAGGGTTGCATATTTGATTACAGATATCCTCCAGGAGCATATGAAGAGAGGGTCAGCAGGAAGAATATCTGCTTCATTAAATAGGGATGATATTGCAGGAAAAACAGGTACAACTAATGATGCTATTAGTACATGGTTCTCTGGTTTTCATGAAGATCTAGCAACCACTGTATGGGTTGGAACAGATAATTTTTCTTCATTAGGAAAAAATGAGTATGGCTCATCCATAGCATTACCTATTTGGGTAGATTATATGAATGACCAACTGCAGGAGCTTGAAGTAAAAACAAGTTCTATTCCTGAAAATATGTCCTTCATTAAAGTGAATCCCGACACAGGTAAACCAAATATCTCAAATGATACAAATACTTATTTTGAACTTTTTTTAGATGAAAATATCACTAATTAGCTTTTAAATATATTTAGAGAAAGGAGTTCCCATACATTATCTATATAGCTGCTTGGAGAGTCTTTAAATTTTGAACGAATATACCTTCCAACATTCCCCTCTAAACATGTAACTATAAGCTGGGCTGAAATACCGGGCTGGGTAATAAGATTGTCTGTATCCTCTGAAAGCATTTGTTTTATAGATAGCTCGAACCTTTCAAAAAACTGATTTACAGAATCAGTGACATTCTGCTCATCGGAAGAAAGAGCCTCTCTAGAGAGAAGCCTTGCAAAACCCTTATTTTTTTCAATAAATATCATGAAGAATAAAAATGCATTCTTTACTTTTTCTTTTGGGGCTAGTTTAGATTTTTTTAGCTCTCCACACTTATTAAAAATTGCATCATCACAAAATGAAAAAAGTTCAGCATAAATAGCTCTTTTGCTTGGAAAATGCCTGTAAAGAGCAGCTTCAGTTATTTTTGATTTTTCAGCTAATAAAGAAGTAGTTATTTTGGATAGGTTTCTTTCTTCAAGTAATCCAGCAAGGGCCTGTAAGATAATATTTTTTCTATCATTTTTCATAAACTAATCTAAATTTATATCAATATTAGGGCAAATGCGAGATAGTTCTGAAAGAAATAGATCTTTAATCTCATTCATCTCTTCTAAAGAATCCCCTTCAAACCTCAAAACAAGCTTAGGAGTTGTATTAGATGCTCGAATTAAACCCCAGCCATTCTTAAAGTTTACTCTAAGCCCATCTATAGTAATTTTTTCACCATCAAGATTGCAATTCTTTTCAAAATCTTCAATTACCGAAAACTTTGTTTCATCGGTTACTGTTATATTTAATTCTGGCGTGGAAAACGATTGAGGAAACTGATTAATAAGCTCTGAAATATTTTTATCAGAATTAGTTAAAATCTCAGCTATTCTAACTGCAGCATAATGCCCGTCATCAAATCCATACCATTTGTCATTAAAAAATATATGCCCGCTCATCTCCCCTCCAAGCAAGGCATTATTTTTTTTAATAGCCTTTTTGATATGAAAGTGACCAGTTGGAGACATTATTGGAATGCCACCTTGTTCAGTAATAAGATTTTCTAATTGATTTGAGCATTTAACATCAAAAACAATTTTTCCTTTGTCTCTTGACAAAATATCTTTAGAAAAAAGCATCATTAACTTATCAGGAAATATGACTTCTCCCTTATTTGTTACAAGGCCAACCCTGTCTCCATCTCCATCAAATGCAAACCCAACATCAGCATTGCTTTTTTCTACTTCTGCTATGAGATCTTTAAGATTTTCTAGCTTTCCTGGATCTGGGTGGTGGTTAGGAAAGTTACCGTCTACTTCGCTAAACAGTTCTATAACTGAAAAGCCAAGCGCTTTAAAAAGATCAGGTGCAATGCACCCAGCAGCACCATTCCCACAGTCTAAAACAATTTTCAATTCTTCTGGTTTTTGAACAGAAATATTTTTAGAAACCTCTTCTAGATACAGCTCTTTTATATCAGTATATTTAATTTCACCTTTTTTACCGAAATCTTCTGAATTTCTTATTAGATCAAATATCTCTGTTCCAGACACTGGTTTATCATCAATAACCATTTTAATACCGTTATGATTTTTTGGGTTATGACTTCCAGTGATCATAATTCCACTTTTGGATTCTTCTTTTTTTGCAGCAAAATATAATAAAGGACTTGTAACCAAACCAATATTATTAACATGAATTCCTGCCTCAAGAAGGCCATCACAAAAGGATTCAAGCAGCGAAGGACCAGAAAGCCTGCCATCTCGCCCAACTGCTATGGAATTTATTTCATGTTTCTTACATTTCCTTGCGATCGCATAGGCAACTAATTTAATTGTATTTTCATTTATTTGTTCTGGATAAGTGCCTCTAATATCATTTTCTCTAAAGATAGATGAAGTTATATTCATTTTTTTCCCTTTTGTTATTAGTTCTAGTTTGTCATAATAGAGCCTAATTATATCCTCTAAAAAATGTTTGCAAACACTGAAAAAAAAGTAATTTGGAAAAATGGTACCTATGAGAAATGGGAAGATGCTTCTGTGCATCTTTTATCTCATACCATGCATTATGGAACAGGTGTGTTTGAAGGAGTTAGGGCATATAAAACAGATTCTGGGCCCGCTATATTTAGATTAAGTGATCATACAAATAGACTTTTTGAAGCAGCAGATAAATTAGGAATTAAAATTCCATATAGCCATGATGAGCTTAATCAAGTTCAAAAAGATATCTTTTTGAAAAATAATCTTGATGAAGGCTATCTGAGACCAATTGTTTTCTTGGGAAGTGAGTCGCTTGGAATAAGAGCATCTGGATTATCTGTAAATGTTGCTGTTGCTGCATGGGAATGGCCATCTTACATGAGCCCAGAAGCAAAAGAATTAGGGATATCAGTTATAAAATCATCATTTGATCAATTCAGCAATCCTTTGCATTCAGGTTATAAAATTATTGGCACTTATATTAACTCTACTATGGCTCTGCATGAAGCCATACAAAAAGGAGCAGATGAGGCAATTCTCCTTGATAAGGATGGATTTATCTCTGAGGGAAGTGGAGAAAATATTTTTATTATTAAAGATGGAGCCATTTTAACACCTCTAACAAATCATTGCCTTAATGGCATCACAAGACAGTCAGTAATAACAATATCTGAAGATTTGGGTTATGAAGTCTGTGAAAAGAATCTTACGATGGATGATCTTCTGAATAGTGACGAGGCTTTCTTTACAGGAACAGCTGTAGAGATAACTCCAATTTCTAAAATTGATGATCAAATAATTGGAAAAGGATTAAGAGGCCCAATAACCGAAAATCTTCAAAGAAATTATAATGATATTATTTTTGGTAAAAACCCAGACTACAATCACTGGCTAAGCTTAGTTTCAAACTAAACTCTTTTGACTAAGCTAAATATTGCAATTCTAAGTTACAGAAGCGCTCCATTTGGCGGCGGGCAAGGTGTATACATACACGATATTTCAAAAGCTTTATCAATCATGGGCCACAAAGTGGATGTCATATCTGGGCCTCCATACCCAAATCTTTCAGAAGAAGTTAATTTAATAGAGCTCCCAGGATTAAATCTCTTTCAAACTTTTTCTTTCAATGAACGAGTAAAGATTTTTTGGAAGAAAGAAAGAAAGAATTTTTCTGATATATATGAATTTTTATCTGTTTTATTGGGCGGCTTTCCAGAGATGAGGACATTTGGTTATAGAGCAAGAGATTACCTTAATAATAATAATCATTACGATATTGTTATAGATAACCAGTCAATTAGCTACGCAATGATCGATATTCAAAAGTTATTTCCATTTATTGAAATTATTCACCATCCAATAACAAAAGATTTTAAGTATGAAATGGATCAAAGCAACAAGCTGCTGTATAAATTTTCTAGACGAAGGTGGTACTCATTTCTAAAAATGCAAAAAAGAGTTGCACCTAAAATCAACAATATAATAACGCCATCAATTAATTCTTTGAGAGATATAAGCAAAGACTTTAATTGTGATCCTAGTAGGATTACGGTGATTCAAAATGGCTTAGATATTGATATTTTTAGACCATATAATGAAATTTCTAGAAATCCACTAAGATTAATAACAACAGCCAGTGCAGACGTACCTTTAAAGGGTCTTGATTACACTCTCAAATCACTTGCCGAGCTAAAAAAAGACTTTGATGGGATTCATTTAATAGTTATTGGCAAATTAAAAGAAGAAGGGCATACAGCAAGGCTAATTAAAAAACTTAATATTCAAGACGAGGTTACATTTAAAACAAACTTAACAAAAGATGAAATAGCTAAAGAATATGCAAAAAGCTCAATATCATTAGTAAGTTCGTTATATGAGGGTTTCGGCTATCCTGTTATTGAGGCCATGAGTTGCGGAGTCCCACTTATAGCAGCAAATACATCATCTATACCGGAGCTTGTTGATGAATTTGCAATCTTAATACCGTCACAAGATTCAAAAACTCAAATAGATTCGATCAAGAGCGTCATTCAAAATTATGATCATTATAAGGATATTGCCGAAAAGGGAAGAGAGCATATAATTAATACATTCAACTGGCTAAAAATAACCGAAGAGTATGAAAAGACTATCTTTAAAACAATAGAAGATTTTAAAAATGCTAACATTTAACTTTAAAAAATTAATACTAGAAAACCCAAATGGTCTAATGCTGGATCTTGGTTGCGGTGAGGGCAGACATATTTTTGGCGTAATGGAAGAATTTCCCAATCTTCAATGCATTGGACTCGACCCCCATATAAAATCGCTTGCAAAAGCTTATGAGGGCTTAGATTTTTTAGAATCAATATCTAATAAAAAAACAAATTTTTTAAGTGGGTCTGCATACTCACTTCCATTTCCTGACAACTCTTTTGATCTTGTGGTGTGTTCGGAAGTACTAGAACATCTTCATGAGTACAAAGACGCTATAGCTGAAGTAAGCAGAGTTTTAAAGCCAGGAGGAAGTTTTCTTGCGAGTGTACCTGCAGAATTCCCTGAAAAAATATGTTGGGCTTTATCTAAAGATTATCAAAATGAACCGGGCGGACATCTACGGATCTTTAATAAAAAAAGCCTTATTGATGATATAACCCAAAATGACTTTCAGTTTAAGTATTCCGAAAGATTTCATTCTATTCATAGTGCTTATTGGTGGCTAAGGTGTTTGTTTTGGGAAACACAAGATTCCAATATCCTTATTAAAGCTTATAAAAAAATATTAGAGATACACATTCTTAAAAAACCTTTTGTAATTGATCAGATAGACAAAATACTTAACCCAGTTCTTGGAAAAAGTATCGCCCTTTATTTTACAAAAAAATGAGTTGGGACAAGTCAAAGCATGATTTTAGGCAAGCAATAGATTGGATTATTGCTAATCAAGCAGAAAATGGTCGAATTTCATGGGACGAGAAAGGAAAGTCTGACCCATGGGACCATTGCGAATGCTTGATTGCTCTTGCAATATTTGAAGAATGGGATGCTTTTGATCTTGGTATTAAATGGTTCTTCGATAATTTAAATGACGAGGGATGGATCCCCCCTGAATATAAGAACGACACTCCAATTCATAATCATTATGAGAGCCATCATGCTCCATACATTATCCTGCCATTAATGCAGGCTGTTTTAATGGGAAGAGATGATTTATTAAATCCCTTTATAAAATCACAAATAAAAATTATTTTTGATCAACTGCATGAGTTTAAAGATTCTGAGGGTTACTACTTCTGGGCAAGAGACGAGAAAGGTTTCTCTGATAACTCATTGATTACCGCCTCTATGTCAATTTTTTTATCATTAAAAGCTTTTGACAAATTTGCTAGTATTGAATTTGATAAACAAGTCTGGGATTCTAAATTTAATAGAGATGGTGTCGATCGTTCACGATTCTCAATGGATTTTTATTATCCTTTTATGTGCGGAGTTAAAACTAATAAGCTTGATTTTCAAAATGGTCTAAAAGATTTTTATGTTGATGGCTTAGGTATCAAGTGTGTAAAAGAAGAGCCTTGGGTAACTATTGCAGAGAGTTGTGAATGTGTAATAGCTTCAATGGTAGTAGGTGATTATGAAACAGCACAAAATATCTTTAATAACATACTTCAATTTAAAAATGATAATGGTATTTTCCCTACAGGTTATCAATATGAGATGGATATTTTCTGGCCAGAAGAGAATTCAACATGGACTAATGCAGCTGTAATAATTGCTGCACACGCACTAGCAACTTATGGTAAAAAAGAAGCTTCAAAAGGCAATGTATTTTTTTACTTAAATAATCTTTTGGAGAGCGACCAAGCTATTAACTCTTTTAAGTAGAATAAAATCTTCGCTCAGTGCCTTTTCATAAATTTCCCTTGGAGCCTGTCCGCCCTCTAACTCACTATCATAAATGTCATGAATTGCTAAAATTCCACCAACTCTAATTTTATTTTTCCAAGCAGCATAATCAGCTCTAGCTGATTCAAAGGTATGACTTCCATCAATGAAAACCAAGTCTATATTATTTTCAATCTCGCCAGCTACCTCTTTTGAATGACTTACAATGGGTTTAACAACATCAATTAAATCAAAGTCTTTTATATTTTTTTTTAATGTTGGCAGGGTATCAACTCTATTATTTTTATAATCATATTCATCTGGATCAAAATACTCTTCACCAAATTGTTGCTCTTCCGAGCCCATATGGTGATCAATTGTAAGTAAATATGTTTTATTTTCTTTACATGCTTGGCCTATATAGCAAGCTGACTTTCCACAGTATGATCCTATTTCAACTGCAAAATTTACAACACAAAACTCTTTTGTTAAATTATATAAAAAAATACCTTCATCTTCTGCTAAAAAACCCTTCACCGAGTCAAATCTCTTTATTGAGTTATCCATAAAATTTTTCTTTTCCAAGAGTTGATTTAAATCTTCTGTGTTGCCATAAATACTCATGAGGATGATTGGTAATCTTTCTTTCCATCAGATCATTAAGATCAGTAGAGAAAGTTATTTCAGACTCTTTATTTAAATCTAACTCTTCAATTTCTATGAAGTACTTATTATTTTTAACAAAGCTATTTAAAAAATATGTCTTGCATGATGTAGCTTTAACAATCTTTAGAGGCGCAGAAATAGTTGCTGCAGGATTACTAAAGAAATTAACAACATCTGATTGACCTAGGCCATAGTCTTGGTCTGTTGCATATAAAACTGTTTTACCTTTTTTTAACCAGCGTATAAATTTAATTGGATTGTTCTTATCACAAGCACCTTTAAGACTTTTTAATCTTCCCGAGTTTTGAATGGAGTCAAATGAATTTGAATTATGAACTCTTTCTACTCCATAAATGTCAGCATTCATACCTAATAATCTAGCATCTAGTTCTAGATGAAGAGAATGCTTAAAAAACATAAGCACTCCATTGTTATTATTTTGCTCTTCAATAAGTTGATCCAAGCCACTTATCTCATAGTTAATATTTTTATTTATTTTTTTGTCAGACCAAAACCAGGCTATTCCAGTATCAAATAGAATCGATCCTGACATTAGGATATTTGATTTAAATATATTGGCTCTTTCAACAGGACTTAAATTACTAAAACATAAATCAATATTTGCCTTACTAAATCTATTTCTTTTCATATTTGATTTATAAAAGAAATACCCCAAGGCAAAACCAAGCTTTATATGAACAGATCTAGGAAAAAGCAGTATTATCTTCCAGAAACTTATAAGAAGGTTTAATAAAATTCTATTCATGTCTTTTAAGCTGTATTATTACATTATAAATGTGCATGATTAAGAAATGATTCTCTTTTTATATAACCTTTTTATTTTTCTAATGATTCCAGTTCTGATTATTAGAATCCTATTTAATAGCTTTAATGATAAGGACTACAGATCTAATTTTTTAAATAGATTTGGAATATATAACTCAAAAGCTGATAACAGTGTTTGGTTTCATGCTGTTAGCCTTGGAGAAGTTATTTCTTCAGCTAAGATCATTAATAAGATACTCGAAAACCATGATGTTATATTGACGGTCTCAACTCCTACCGGTCTCAGAGAGGCAAATAAAATATTTGGATCAAGATTGAAGGCCGTATATGCGCCATGGGATTTTATATTATTTACCTTAGGATTTTTTAGATCCTTCAATCCAAAAGCATTAATACTTTTTGAAACAGAGATTTGGCCAAGTATGATATCGATTGCTTACTCAAAAGATATTCCAATCATTCTTTCAAATGCACGAATGTCTGAAAAATCATTTAAAAACTATAAAAAAATTAATCTCTTATCTAAGAAAATAATTTCAAAAATATCAATAATTTATACACAAAGTAATTCTCATGCGTCACGTTTTGAAAAACTTGGGGCACTATCAGAAAAAATAAAGTGTGTTGGATCGGTAAAATTTGATATTGATCGTAATGCAGAAGAAACTTCTTTTAAAAATATCAAACCATTTATTTTAGCTGCGAGCACTCATGCTGGTGAAGATGAAATAATCATTGATGCTTATAAGAAGATTGTTAAAGAGAATCCAGGAATTGGTCTTGTAATAGCCCCTAGACACCCAGAGAGAGCCTTTGCGATCAAAAAACTATTAGATAAATCGAGTCTCAATGCAAGAATATTAGAAAAAGTACCCATAGATATTGCTAATAAAAGCATTGAAATAATTCGAGGTACTGGAATGTTAAGAGAGCTTTACTCAAAAGCTCAATTTGCTTTTGTTGGCGGGAGTTTATTTCAGAGTAATGGTGGTCATAATATTATTGAGCCAGCCTTTGAAAGATGCCCATTTATTGTTGGCCCACATATGCATAACTTTCAAGATATCTTAAAATTATTTGTCGATGAAGGCGCATGTTTGCAGATAGATAAAAATTTAGATGTGTTAAGTGGATTCAAAGACTTGCTTAATAACAATGGTTTAAGAGAAAATATGTCTTCTAAGGCTTTTGAAATATGTTTAAAGAACAAAGGCTCAACTGATAAACAGTGTTCGGGCATTATAGAAATGATTAATACAAAAGAGGTGATAAGTTGAAACTAGTAACAGCAATAATTAAACCATTTAAAGTAGAAGAAGTAAGAGCATCTTTAGATAAAATAGGTGTTTCAGGCATGACCATGACTGAAGTAAAGGGCTTTGGAAGACAGAAGGGGCACACTGAGCTATATAGGGGTGCAGAATATACTATTGATTTTCTCCCAAAAATTAAAATTGAAATAGCAACATCTGATGAATTAGTCGAGTCTGTAAAGAATGCGATTATTGAATCTGCTGGATCTGGAAAAATTGGTGATGGCAAGATATTCATAACGCAAATAGAAGAAGTTATTAGAATAAGAACGGGTGAGACTAACGAAGAAGCCTTATAAAAAAGAATAGTATCAAAAAATCAATTGTTTTTATTTTAGGATCAACAGCATCAGGCAAGACTGATCTGGCCATTGATATATATGATTCATCTGCAATAGAAATAATTAGTGTAGATTCTGTAATGGTCTACAAAGGTTGTGATATAGGATCTGCAAAGCCAAACAAAGAAATCTTAAGGAAGTATCCTCACCATCTAGTTAATTGCATCGAACCAGAATCTATTTTTACAGTTTCAGATTTTTATAAACAATCAATAAAACTGATTAATTCTATTCATGAGAGAAAAAAAATTCCTGTTTTTGTTGGCGGAACAATGATGTATTTCAAATCTTTACTAAATGGCTTAGATGATTTACCTGAAAGGGATAATGAGATTAGAGAAAATCTTGAAAAAATTATATTAACGAAAGGGATAAAAGAGCTCCATCTTATGTTGATCGACAAAGACATCAATTATGCAAACCAAGTTAATGAGTTAGATGAGCAAAGAATTATAAGAGCTCTTGAGGTAATAGAGATAACAGGAAAGTCTTTTAGCTCTCAAATAGGGTTAAATAGTGAAGCAAATCTTTCAAATCGCTTCAATGTGCATCAATATGGTATTTTTGAAGATGATAGGTCCTTGATTCACTCAAGAATAGAACAAAGACTTAAACAAATTATCAAATCAGGCCTGCTTGATGAGGTTAGCTCGCTCCTTAAAAAATACAATATTTCTGAAAATCATCCAATTCGAAAATCTGTAAATTACAAACAAGCTATAGCTAGAATCAATAATGAGTATGATGACAGTGAGTTTTTTGATAGAGCTCTCTTTGCAACAAGGCAATTAGCAAAAAGACAAACAACATGGATGAGATCATGGAAGGATTTAAAGAGATATGACCTTAGTTCAAAAGAACAAATTAAAGAAGAGGTAGAAAGTTTGTCTTTTACCCTTTAAATAAAGGTTTATGGCCTTAAATTAGGTTTATAATAAAGAATAAATTAAGAGGTAATCTATTGTGAATTGGGATAATCAAGATAAAGATCCGTGGGGAGGCAAAAATGATGCCCCTGACTTCGATGATCTAATTAAAAAGTTTTCAGCATTTATTGGCGGTAAAGATAACTCATCTGGAAAAGGTTCTGGAACTGGATCTGGAAATGGCGGAGGTATGAAAATACCAACAACAAGAATCTTTTTATATGGTTTTTTTGCATTTTTAATAATCTATGGATCACAGTGTATTTATCAGCTAGATGCTTCTGAGAGAGCTGTCATTTTAAGATTTGGTAAGTTTTATGAAGAACAACAAGAGGGTTTAAACTTTAGGTTGGCTGGAATAGACGAACGCTATATTGAGAATGTTTCATTGACTAGACGTTATACCCAGACCAATAGCATGTTAACCAAAGACGAAAATATTGTAGATGTAACTGTGTCAGCACAATATAGAATTGCTAATTTAAAAGATTTTGTTTTAAATGTTAAAGATCCAGAAGGCAGCCTAAGAGAAGCAATTGAAAGTGCGTTAAGACATGTTGTTGGTGACAACACTTTAGAACAAACATTAACAGTTGGTAGAGAGAATATAGCTCAAGAGGTTCAAGGTAGGCTCCAGCAAATCTTAAATAACTATGCAACAGGGCTTGTGGTTCAGCAAGTTAACATAGAAAAAACAGATCCACCGGCAGCTGTAAAAGATGCCTTTGATGATGTTGTTGCTGCAAGAGAAGATAAAGAAAAACTTCAAAATGAAGCTGAAAGATATGCACTAACTATTGTTCCAGAGGCAAGAGGTCAGGCTCAAGCAAGAATAAGAAATGCTGAGGGTTATCTCTTAGAGGTTGTTGCAAATGCAGAAGGTGAGGTCGGAAGATTTACACAATTATTAGAAGAGTATCAAAAAGCACCTAAGGTAACTAGAGATAGAATGTATATCGATGCTATGCAGTCAGTTTTATCTAACACAACAAAGGTCATGATTGATGTTGATAATGGAAATAACCTTATGTTATTGCCTCTTGATAAGATGATGCAAAATTCATCTAGACCATCATCATTGAATGATATTTTAAACAGAAAAGGAGATAACAATGAATAGAACTACTTTTATAACAGTCTTTGCTGCGCTTATTGTTGGCTTCCTTTTAAACAGCTTTTTCATTGTTAATGAAAAAGAAGAGGCTATTGTTTTTCAATTTGGTGAAGCCGTTAGAACTGATATCGATGTTGGCTTTCATTTTAAACTTCCAATTGTCCAAGAGGTTAAAAAATATGACAGCAGAATACAAACCCTTGATGAAGAGCCTGATAGAATTTTAACAGTAGAAAGTAAGTATCTTCTCGTTGATTCCTTTATTAAATATAAAATAGCTGATGTTTTAACCTTCTACAAAGCTAATAATGGAAGTTTTAATAGCTTAAATAGCTTGCTTGGTCAGAGATCTGAGTTTGTTCTAAAAAATAACTTTGGTAAAAGAACTGTTAAAGAAGTTGTTTCTGGTGAAAGAGATGAGCTTATGAATATTATGCTTAACTCTTTGAATGATTCTGTTGCGGACCTTGGTATTGAAATAATTGACTTTAGGGTTAAAAGAATTGATTTGCCTTCCAATTTAAGCAACTCTGTTTATGAAAGAATGAGAACAGAAAGAAATAGATTAGCAGAAGAACTTCGTTCTGAAGGTAAAGAAATTTCTAGAGAAATCAGGGCTGTAGCAGACAAGGATAAGGTTGTTATTCTTGCAGAAGCATATAAAAAAGCTGAATTATTGAGAGGTGAGGGTGATGCTGAGGCTGCAAGAATATATGCAGAAGGTTTCTCTCAAGATCCTGAGTTTTATGAGTTCACGAGAAGTATAAAAGCATATGTTGAAACCTTTGAAGATAAAGGTGATGTAATGTTAATTGATGCTAACTCTGATTTTTTAAAATACTTAAATACTAAAGAAATATCTAAATAAATAGGAAGAATAATGGCATCTAATACCCTTATCTTGGGACTCCAATGGGGTGATGAAGGCAAAGGCAAAATCGTAGATGCATTAAGTGAAGAAGTTTTTGCTGTTTGCCGTTTTCAGGGTGGGCATAATGCCGGCCATACTATTAAGGTTAATGGTCATCAAACCGTTTTGCATCTAACTCCTTCAGGTATCTTACACCCAAATGTAAATTGCTTAATTGGAAATGGTGTTGTTCTGTCTTTAGAAGCACTTGATAAAGAAATTACAGGCCTTGAGGATGCTGGTATAAACTTTACTGACAGATTTTTTGTTAGTGATGGTTGTGCACTCATTCTCCCAAGCCATATTAGTATTGATCAGGTAAGAGACAAAAAAGAATCCATAGGAACAACTGGAAGGGGTATAGGCCCAGCATATGAAGATAAAATTGCTAGAAGAGCTGTTCGTTTTGGAGATATTGGAAATGAAGATTTATTAAGAGAGAAGGTTGAGACGCTCGTCTCATATCATAACCGCCTATTAAAAGACCTGTATGGAGAAAAAACTCATAGTATAGAAGATACTTTGAGCCATATTTTGTCCTTTAAAGATCTTTATGATAAATATTCATCAGATACCCAGGGTCTTCTTTATGATTGGATAAAAGGAAATAAACCTATCTTATTCGAAGGCGCTCAAGGAACACTGCTTGATATAGATCATGGTACATATCCATACGTTACTTCATCTAGCACTACTGCTGGAGGTGTTTCAACAGGACTTGGCGTAGGACCAAAGTACATAGATAAGATAGTCGGCATTTCTAAAGCATACTGTACAAGAGTTGGAGAAGGGCCATTTTTAACTGAATTATTTGATGAAAATGCAAAAATGCTAGCAGAAAAAGGACATGAATTTGGAGCAACAACAGGGAGACCAAGAAGGTGTGGCTGGATAGATTTACTGGCTCTAAAAAAAGCTGTTTTCACAAATTCCGTAACGAATATTTGCTTAACAAAATTAGATGTAATGGATGAATTCAAGACCATTGAGGCCTGCGTAGATTATCAAAATGGCGAACCAGTTTACAAATCTTTTGAAGGCTGGAATTCTAATACAGTTGGAACAACTCAATTCTCAGAGCTTCCTGAAAAAGCCCAAGAGTATGTAAATTTTATTGAAAGTTTTGTTGAGTGTCCTATCTCATATGTATCTACAGGACCTTCGAGAGATCAAACTATTCTAAGATAGCTCTTTGCTCTTTGACTTAATAAATTTATCAAGATTAGCATTTATAAATTTATATGAATCTGGACTAGAAAATTTTCTTGCCAGTCTAATGGACTCATCAATTACTATGGGTTTATCTAAACTGCCATATACCATTTCATTTAAAGCAAAATAAAATATTGCTTTATCTATAAGATCCATATCAGGGTCATTAACACCCAAGTCATCTAGAAGGCCTTTTAAATGATCTCTATTGCTCTGTATAGACTTAAGCGCAGAAGAAAAGAGCTGAAAGTCTACTTTTTTAGTTTTATGTTCATCTTTGAATTGATCAATAATATCTTCGATATCTTGCTCATTAAAAAATAATTGGTAAATTGCTTGAACAAGATATTCTCTACTCCTAATCGCAACCTTATGGTTAGCTAGATTTTTCATTTATCAATGTCCTTAATGATTCTGCATTATTTTTTGTATTCACAATTAGCCTTTCTAGGAGCTGTTCTTTGTTTTCAACGCATGTAACATTGTTAATAAATGCAATATTTGGATAGGCTAGAGCAAGCTCACCAATTGATCTAAATGTTTCATTTGTAACTAGTTCGTAATGAGAGGTACCACCTCTAATAACTATTCCAAGAAATATTACTCCCACAAATTTTTCATTCGTACTCATTATTTTATGCTTTGCCAACGCGGCAAGCTCAATAGCACCTGGAGCACAAGCAAACGAAAGATTAAAATTATTGGAAAGACTTTCAGATGAAATATCTACCATTTGTTTTATATAATCTTGATACCAAGATGTATGAACTATTAGAACTTTATTCATTTACAAAACCAGTTATTTCAATATTAAAACCCGACACTGCATTATATTTAGTTGGAGTTCCAAGTACTGAGATTTTCTTAAGATCAAGGGCTCTTAATATTTGAGACCCAACACCAATAACTCTTCTATTTGCTTTAGGCTCAACCTCTTTATCCTCTAGTTTATTTAGCCAATAACTTTTAGCATCCCTATGGTTAATCAAAACAAAAAGCCCAGCCTCTTCTTTAGAAATTCTTTCAAGAGATTTTCTAATAGACCAATTTTTTCCAAGATCTTCTATACCAAGGGTATCCTGTAAGATGCTATGTGTCTGTACTCTAACTAAAGGCGATTCTATTGACTGAAGATTGCCTTTTGAAAGCGAAAAATGATACTCGTCATTGATGATGTCTCTCCAAACAATTAATTTAAAATCACCAAATTCATTTGAAACATCTTTTTCATGCATAGCCTCAACAGTGGAATCTGAGGAAAGCCTATAATCAATTAAATCCGCTATTGTTCCTACCTTAATATTATTATCTTTACCAAATTTTATAAGATCATCCCTTCGTGCCATTGTTCCATCATCATTCATGATTTCACATATCACTCCAGCAGATTGAAGGCCAGCAAGTTTTGCTAAATCACATGCAGCTTCTGTGTGCCCAGCTCTGCTTAGCACTCCACCTTCCATAGCCTTTAAAGGGAAGATATGGCCAGGTTGAACGATATCTGATGCTTTTGAATCTTTGTTTACTGCAGTTCTAATTGTATATGCTCTATCTGCAGCAGATATTCCAGTAGTGATACCTTCTGCAGCCTCAATCGATACCGTAAAAGCTGTTCTATTGGCAGCCTTATTATTAATAGTCATCATCTGAAGATCATACTTTTCACAAAGATTGGTACTCATTGGAAGGCATATTAACCCTCTGCCTTTAGAGGCCATAAAATTAATAATTTCTGGCGTAACCAAATCTGCAGCGCATATAAGATCGCCTTCATTTTCCCTAGATTCATCATCAAGAATTATGACCATCTTGCCATTTTTAATATCTTCAATGATTTCTATGATATTGTTCTTTAGCATTTTTTATAGATTTGTTTAATGTCTGATTCAATTTTATATGAGGATTCTAGAGTAAAACCAAAGTTTTCAACAGTAATTTCTTCATCAAACCAATTTACACCATCATCTCCTACCTTATTTGGAGATTTATAAATAATTACTTCATCCACAAGATTAGAAATTAAAAATGCATTTACTAACTTAGGCCCAGCTTCAACAAGGATTGAGTTAATCTGTGATTTTTGAATTTGAGACACTATTTTGTGAATATTTCTTTCTTTTATAATTTCAACATCTGCTTCCTGAAAAAATTTATAGTCATATGAGATATTGTCTTTATTTGATAAGAGTATTTTTTTAGCTTGATTAACTGGAAATTTAACACGAGCATTCATTTGAGGGTTGTCAGCTAGAAGGGTGTTACCACCAGTTAAAATAGAATCATAATCTGCTCGTAAAATCTGAACATCTTCCCTTGATTCATTCGATGTAATAAATATCCTCTCGCCATTTTTTTTATGAGACTTTCCGTCAGCAGATGAGGCAATTTTTACTGCAATATATGGTTTTTTATTCTCATGCTTGAAAAAAAAATGCTTATTTTGTTTTTTAACTTCATTAGCACAAATATCAAATTCAACCATGACACCATTATCAATTAATTTTTTAATACCTTTTCCTGAAACCAATGGATTTGGATCCTTGGAACCAATGACAACTTTTTTTATTCCAGCTTTAATGATTGCATCTGAGCATGGACCAGTTTTACCATGATGACTACATGGCTCAAGAGTACAGATTAATGTGAGTTCATCAAAAGAATTAAATGTTTTTCCTAGCTCTTTTTTTGCTTTTGCTATGGCGTTAATCTCTGCATGACATGACCCAAATATCTCATGCTCACCTTGTGAAATTATCTGATTATCTTTAATTAATAGAGCTCCAACAACTGGATTAGGTTTTGCAGTAAACTTGAAAGCATCAGCGTTAGAGATAGCTCTCTTCATATACTTAATATAGTTCATTTTTTTGTTTTTTTTCTTGAGGGCTTTTCTTTACTAAGGGAAGTAATCTCTGCAGAAAAATCTTTAATATCTTGAAAATCTCTATATACAGAGGCAAAGCGAACGTAGGCCACAGTATCGACCTCCTTCAGAGTATTCATCATAAATTCACCAATTTTGATAGACTGAATTTCACGCACACCACTGGTACGGATTTCTGTAAGAATTTTACCAAATGCAGTATCGATTTCTTCTGATGATAGAGGTCTTTTTTCTAATGCTCTCAACATTCCTCTTTTTAACTTAGAGCCATTAAATGGTTGTCTCTCCCCATTACTTTTAATTACTCTAGGTAGAGCAAGGTCGGCTGTTTCAAAAGTAGTAAATCGAGAGTGACAAACTTCACATGACCTTCTTCTTCTTGTTTGAGATCCATCAGCAACAAGCCTTGAATCAATCACTTTGGTATCTTCAGCTTGGCAAAATGGACAGTACATCTATAAATTATAGACTGGATATTTACTAGTGAGATCAATAACACTGTTTTTTATTTCATCCATTTTTGATATATCTTGATGATTTTCTATAACATCACAAATCCAATTGCTTATTTTTTCTACTTCTTCCTCTTTAAAACCCCTGGTAGTTACTGCAGGAGTTCCAAGTCTTACCCCAGAAGTTACAAAAGGAGATCTTGGGTCATCTGGAACCGCATTTTTATTAACAGTAATATTCACATCTCCCAATGCTTTTTCTAGCTCTTTACCAGTAATTTCTTTATTTCTAAGGTCAACAAGAATAATATGATTTTCTGTTTTACCAGTCACCACATTAATTCCTCTAGATTGAATGGTAGAACACATAACTTTTGCGTTATCCATTACTTGTTTTATATAAGTTTTGAATGCGGGTTCTAAAGCCTCTTTAAAGCAAACAGCTTTTGCAGCAACGACATGCATTAAAGGACCACCCTGAGAGCCAGGGAATACTGCAGAGTTTAATTTTTTTTCAATTGCTTCATTTTTTCTAGCTAATATTATTCCTGAGCGAGGACCTCTTAATGTTTTATGCGTTGTTGATGTAACAACATCAGCAAAAGGGATTGGTGATGGATAGAGTTCAGCTGCAACCAATCCAGATATATGAGCCATATCTACAAGAAAATATGCATTAACTTCATCTGCTATCTCTCTAAATATTTTCCAATCTATTATTCCTGAATATGCAGAAAAACCAGCAATTATTAATTTAGGCCTATGTTCATGAGCTAATTTTCTTACCTGATCGTAGTCAATTTCATTAGTTTCTGGGTGCAGACCATATTGAATTCCTTTGTAATTTTTTCCTGAAAAATTTACTTTTGCACCATGGGTTAAATGACCGCCATGATCTAGACTCATTCCTAAAATCGTATCATTAGGCTCTAATAGGGCTAAAAATGCTGCGGCATTTGCTGAGGATCCTGAGTGAGGTTGAACATTTGCATAATCTGCTTTGAAAAGCTCCTTAGCTCTTGATATAGCTAATTCTTCAGCAATATCTACATATTCACAACCACCATAATATCTTTTTGACGGATATCCCTCTGCATATTTATTTGTAAGAACTGATCCCTGAGCTTCAAGGATCCTAGTACTCGCATAATTTTCAGAAGCTATTAATTCTATGTGCTCTTCCTGTCTTAAAGACTCATTTTCCATGGATGACCACAACTCAGAATCATATTCTTTAATTGATTCATTATTGCTAAAAATAGAGTCGCTTTTAGAAAGCATTTTGATTTTTGATTCAGTGTTCATATTTAACTTTTACCACTTAAGAAAATAGAAAATTTTGAATCATGATTTTAAATCATCTAAGGCTTCTTGTGAATAAAAGGCTTCATTCTTTTTGGATAACATGCCTTGCAGATACTACATTCGAGTCCATAGCAGGCTTTTGCTTGGCAGAACTCTCTACCCCAAAAAATAATTTGAAGATGTAGCTTGTTCCAAGATGATATTGGAAATAATTTTTTTAAGTCAATTTCTGTCACCCTTACATTTTTTCCATTCGTTAAACCCCATCTTTGAGCAAGTCTATGAATATGGGTATCAACAGCAAATGCAGGCACTCCAAAGCCTTGGCTCATTACCACAGAGGCTGTTTTGTGACCCACACCAGGAAGCTTTTCAAGATCATTAAAGTTATCTGGAACAATACTATTATATTTTTTAACAAGTATTTTTGATAAGTCCCTTATCGCTTTTGATTTTTTTGGACCAAGTCCGCATGGTTTTATAATTGAATAAATAGTCTCTTTGGATAGCTTACTCATTTCAAGAGGCGAAGATGCTAATTTAAATAAACTAGGAGTTACCTTATTAACTCTTTCATCAGTGCATTGTGCTGAAAGTAAGACAGCAACTAACAGAGTAAAATTATCAGAATGATCTAATGGTATTGGCGTTTTAGGGTAGTGCTTATTTAGCGTCTTTGCTATCAACAATGCTCTTTCAGATTTCTTCATAGTGTCAAATGTAGCATAATATACATTTAAAATATGAATGCTAATAAATTACAAAAATACATACTTAAGCTAAAAGAAAGTTTTTTAGAAGAGTCTGAAGAAAATAGAAAAATGCTAGATATTTACGTCAAATCTATAGAAGGGCAGACCTCCAAAGAAGAAATAAAATATGCTGACAATCAATTAAAACAAATTTTTAAAAATTTAGGACTCGGTATTTTAACTGTTTTACCATTTAGTCCAATAACTATTCCCTATGTTGTAAAAAAAGCACAAGAGTATGGCATAGATATAATACCTAATTGGTATAAGAAGCTTTAAGAACAACATGGGATAGATTAGAATAGTGGTGTAAATTTTTTACTTATTTGGAGAAATTATGAAAAATGTAGTTATAGTCGATAGTGTTAGAACTGGACTAGCTAAATCTCATCGTGGCGGATTTAATATGACTAGACCTGATAATATGCTTGCTCATATTATCAATGCCTTACTAGAAAGAAACCCCAACCTTCCTCCGGAAGCTGTTGAAGATATTATTATGGGTTGTGGAAATCCTGAAGGAGCTCAAGGTCATAACATTGGAAGAAATGCAGCAGTGTTATCAAATCTTCCATTAAGTACTGGTGGAACAACAATTAATAGATATTGCTCATCAGGTCTTCAATCAATCTCAATGGCAGCTGGTCAAATTATGGCTGGTTGTTACGATACTGTTATTGCTGGCGGCGCTGAAACTATTTCAATGATGAAAATGAATATGGATAATTTCGTCAATGAGAAGCTAGCCGAACAATCTCCTGGAATATACTACCCAATGGGTATGACTGCTGAAGTTGTTGCAAAAAGATATAACGTATCAAGAGAAACTCAGGATGAGATAGCATTTGAAAGTCAAAAAAGAACTGCTGCTGCTCAGGAAGCTGGTATTTTTAATGATGAGATTGTAGCAATGCAAACCAAAATGTTACTCACTAACAAAGAGACAGGTGAATCTAAAGAAGTTGATGTAACTGTAGATAAAGATGAGTGCAACAGACCAGGCACAACTATGGAAGCTTTAGGTAGCTTAAAGCCAGTATTTGACCCTGAAGCTGGTTCGGTTACAGCAGGAAACTCCTCACAATTATCTGATGGCGCTTCTATAAATTTAGTTATGTCAGAAGAGAAGGCGCTTGAGCTTGGGTTAAAACCGATAGCTTATTTTAGAGGATTTACAACAATGGGTTGTGAACCAGATGAGATGGGTATTGGGCCAGTATATTCTGTTCCTAAACTGCTCAAGAATTATAATATGTCAGTCGAGGATATTGATCTTTGGGAGTTAAATGAAGCTTTTGCAGTTCAAGTTGCTCATTGCAGAGATACTTTAGGAATTTCTATGGATAAACTAAATGTTAATGGAGGCTCAATCTCAATTGGTCATCCTTTCGGCATGACAGGTTCAAGATGTGTAGGTCATTTAACTCGTGAATTAGTTAGAAGTGATAAGCAATTTGGAGTTGTTACTATGTGCGTAGGTGGAGGCATGGGAGCATCTGGTTTATTTGAAAGATACCCAAGTTAATCCTTGGTTTCAGAATTTGAGCTGATTAAATTATTTAATAATATTGGCTCTAAATATAACGAACAAAATGGCATAGTCCTCTCTCCTGGAGATGACTGTGCCATTATTGATTTACCTCTTCCAATTGTTACTTCAATCGATGCATCTATTTGTGATGTTCATTTCCCAAACAATGCATCAGCAAAAGATATAGGTTATAGAGCAGTTGCGGTTGCTCTCAGCGATATTGCTGCAATGGGGTGTCAGCCAAGAGGTTTTAGTATTTCTCTTTCATGTTTGAGTCAAGATATAGGCTGGTATAAAGATCTCGCTGATGGATTTAGTGATATTGCTGATGAATTTCAAATGTCTCTTATTGGAGGAGATGTCACTAAAGGTCCTCTAAATATTAATGTTGTAGTATACGGAACTCCATATAATTCAAAATTCTTAAAAAGAAATGGAGCTAAAAAGGGAGACTTTATCTGCATTACAAAGCCTGTTGGCAGAGCAAAAAAAGGCTTAGAAGATTTCCAAAATAATAAATCAGAATCTAGCTTTTTAGAAGATTATTTGCGACCAAAACCTCAAATAGAATTAGGTAAAAAAATTGTTAATTACGCTTCATCATGCATAGATATATCTGATGGACTACTTTCCGATCTTAATCATATTCTTGTTTCATCAAAAGTTGGAGCAACCATTCTCTTGGATGATATTCCAATTACTTCTGATATAGATGATATAAATGCTGGTGATGATTATGACTTATGCTTTACACTTCCTCCTCAAATGATGGAGAGTAAATTTTATAAAATTGGTGAAATTACTGAGGAATTAGGAATTAAATTTAACTCCAATAAAGGCTATGATGCATCACTAAAAGGATACGACCACTTTAAAAATGAATAAATTTCCCAACTTAAAAAAGCCATCTCACTTGTTAGCTACGTTATTTGGAGTGGGCAAGCTTCCTTATGGCCCAGGGACATGGGGTTCTCTGGCAACTCTTATTGTTTGGTATTTTTGTAATGAGTATATACAAACTAGTGTTGAAGTCCTTATAGCTATTATTCTTCTTGCATTACTGATTTGTTATTTTTCAACTAATGATCATGAGGAAAAAGATCATAAATCCATTGTTATAGATGAGTTTGCAGGAATGTGGTTGGCGCTCTTTTTAATTCCTGATATCACAACTGCTGGCTTAGCATTTTTATTATTTAGACTGTTTGACATTTTCAAACCATTCCCGATCTCTTATGTAGATAACAATATAAAAAATGCTTTCGGGGTTGTTTTAGACGACTTAATAGCAGGTTTAGCTGCTGGTTATTTAACAATATTTCTTTATTCTTTCTTCTAAGGAAGAGCTATCTAAGCCACACTCGGCAATCATTTCTTGTCTAGATGCGTGTTCAATAAACTTATCAGGAATCCCAAATATTTTTGATCTTATATCAATATTCTCTTCCGAGCAAAACTCTAGAACAGCACTTCCAGCTCCTCCAGCAACAGACCCATCTTCTAAAGAAACAAAAAGGTCTGCATTTTTTAGATACTTCTTTAAAACTACCTTGTCTAATGGTTTTACAAATCTCATATCTATAAGAGTAAAGTCTAGCTTCTCACACACATCCCGTGCTTCATGGAGAAGGGCACCAAAATTAAGAAATATCTTATTTAATGAGCCCTCCAGAACAACTCGACTTTGACCAATTTCAATTGACTCAAGCCCTTCACTCACATCAGAATCTGGTCCTGTACCTCTTGGGTATCTAATAGCAGCAGGGCCTTTATGGTAAAAACCTGTTGACAGCATAAGCCTTGTTTCTTGTTCATCCGATGGGGTCATAATAATAATATTAGGTATACATCTAAGGTAGGCAATATCGTAGTTACCTGAGTGGGTAGGGCCATCTTCTCCTACAAGCCCAGCTCTATCAATTGCAAATGTTACATCTAAATTTTGAACTGCTACATCATGTATAAACTGATCATAAGCTCTTTGGAGAAAGGTTGAATAAATAGCTACAACTGGTTTCTTATTTTCTTTGGATAGGCCTGCAGCAAATGTTACTGAATGCTGTTCAGCAATCGCAACATCAAAGTATCTATCAGGGTATTTTTTACTAAATTCAACCAAACTAGAGCCTTCTCTCATTGCTGGGGTGATTGCCACCAAAGCCTCATCCTTTTTGGCCATATCTATAACCCAGTCCCCAAATATATCTTGATATTTCTTTTTTGGACTCTTTGTCGATTTGACAGCATTAATTTTACCAATAGCATGAAATTCAATTCTATCTGCTTCTGCTGCGTCTAAGCCAGCTCCTTTCTTTGTGATTACATGAAGAAATTGTGGACCCTCAAAATCTTTAAGATTGCCAATAACATCAATCATTTCTTTCATATTATGGCCATCAATAGGACCAATATAGTTTAATCCTAGCTCTTCAAAAATATTACCTGGAGCTACCATGGCCTTCATTTGTGTTTCAACTTTTCTTGCAAGATGGTAAGCCTGAGGTAATGGTTTTAATACACTTGCACCACTATCTTTAATCCCTTTATAAATTTTAGACGCCCAAATTCTAGAAAAGTAATTAGACAAACCGCCAATATTTTCTGAAATAGACATATCATTATCATTTAAAATTATCAGCATATTTGGTTTAAGATGCCCTGCATGACTTAGAGCCTCAAAAGCCATTCCAGCTGTCATGGCTCCATCACCTATAACCGCTACATGTTTTTTATTTGAGTTTTCTTTTTTGGATGCTACAGCCATACCAAGGAGAGCACTTATAGATGTACTTGAATGACCAACCCCAAAAGCATCAAATTCACTTTCATTAATTGATGGGAATGGCGCCAAGCCATCTTTTTTGCGGATAGTATTTATTTTATTCTTTCTTCCAGTAATGATTTTATGAGGATATGCCTGGTGTCCAACATCCCAAATTAAATTATCATCTGGGGTATGAAAAAGGTAGTGTAATGCTACTGTTAATTCTACAACTCCAAGACCTCCGCCTAAGTGCCCACCACTTTGCCCTACAGAAAATAATAAAAACTCTCTTAATTCATTAGCAAGAGTCTCAAGCTCTAAAATAGAAAAAGAACGAATGTCAGATGGCACTTCCACTTTATCAAGAAGAGGGGTTGATGGAATAACTTTAGGTATTTCTTTAAATACTTTCATCAATTTCTTCTCTCAATTAAGTAATATGCAATATCAACAAGCTTATCAATATTAGTAAGGTTATTGTTATTAAGGTCTGCTACTGATGATTCAATTAAGCTTTTTGCTCTAGCCCTTGAAGCCTCAACCCCAATAATATTAACGTATGTGTCCTTATTATTTTTAATATCAGAGTTATTATTTTTTCCTAAAATTTCTGATGATTCAGTAACGTCAAGAACATCGTCAATAATTTGAAAAGCTAAGCCAAGCTTCCTGCTAA
The DNA here is from genome assembly GCA_000384935.1 of gamma proteobacterium SCGC AAA076-P13. Lineage (GTDB taxonomy): Bacteria > Pseudomonadota > Gammaproteobacteria > Magnimaribacterales > D2472 > SCGC-AAA076-P13. The sequence continues at coordinate 109,721 of ARRA01000004.1, forward strand.
AGCTTTTAAAATTTTGTAATTCACTATCATTCAAATCATTATTTAATTGACCAAATAGAACAGAACATTCAATCAACTTTCCTGTTTTAAGTTGATGGATATGATCTAAACTTTCTTGGTCTGTTTTTGCAAGATTATTTTCATTTTCAATATCTAAGTGCTGGCCTAAAACCATTCCATTTTTGCCACAGGCCTGAGATAGGAGCTTCAAAGCTTTTACTTTATTGTTATCAGATAAATAAATATCATTACATATAATTTCATATGAAAGGGCTTGTAGGGCATCGCCGCTTAATACAGCATTAGCTTCTCCATATTTAATGTGATTTGATGGTTGGTTCCTTCTGATATCGTCGTCATCCATACAAGGTAGATCATCATGAATCAAGGAGTAGGTATGCATTAATTCAATAGATGCTGCTAATGTTATAACGCTGTCTTGTTCAAGCGAAGAATTTATTTCAGAAGATGCAAATATCAAACCTGCACGAACCATTTTGCTTTCAGCAATTGCTGAATAGACCATTGATTTTTCTACAGGATTAGAATTGCCTATGCTTTCAGTAAGCTTAGCTTTAACAAGCTCTTTTACTTCCGACAGATACTGAGAAACCATTTTTAGATTAAGAATTATCTAGTTCTTGCGCTGTCCCATCATCAAGAAGTTCTTTAACTTTCAGTTCTGCTTCTTCAAGTTGTTTTTGACATTCTTTAACAAGGTTGATACCTGCTTCAAATGATTTTACTGAATCCTCAAGATTGATATTCTCATCTTCAAGTTTGGAAACTATAGCTTCTAGCTTTTGAAGCGAAGCCTCAAAGTCAATTTTTTTATCTGTATTTGCCATTTCTTATTGTAATTTATTAATCAGTTATTTTAAAAAATTTTTTAAAATCATTTCTAAGTGCATATGGTAAAGCTAATACTGCTGGAGTAAGAATAAGAGTTATAAAGGTACTAAAACCAAGACCAAATACAATTGAAACTGCCAAATTTGACCACCAATCAACTATTCTGCTGCCAAACAAAATATCTCTTGAAATTATGTCTAGACTTATACCCATTGCTAGAGGCATTAAACCAAAAATTGTAGTTAACGATGTAAGAAGAATAGGGCGCAATCTTTGCTTACATGCATTAATAATATGTACTGATTTTTCAAGATGAGGAGACTCTTGAGTTAATTTATTAAAAGTATCTATAAGAACAATATTATTATTTACAACGATTCCTGCAAGAGTAACGATTGATAACCCAGTCATTGTTGTACTAAAAGGCATTCCAGTAATTAAAAGACCCAGAAGCACCCCAACAAATGAAATGGTTACTGAAGATAAGATAATAAATGACTGATAAAAGCTATTAAATTGAGTTAAAAGCATTAACAGCATAATAAAGACTGCAGTCAACCCAGCGCCAATCATAAATTTATTTACTTCTTCAGTTTCTTCAGCCATTCCACCAAATTCATATGAAATATTCCTGCCAAGATCTGCATTTTTTAACCAGCTATTTAATTCTGAAACCTTGTTTGAAACTTGAGATTCATCTAAAGTTCCAGATCCAACATCCTGAAAGAATTTACCATTTTTTCTATTAACAGACTGTCTATTTTCTTTTGGAACCACCTTAATAAATGAGCTCACAGGAACTAGGCCTTTACTTGTAGTTACATTTAAATTTCTTATCCCTGTAATAGTTCTATCTGATTCGGGGAATCTTGCTCTTATCTCTACTTCATCTTTTGCATCATCAGGCCTGTATTGTCCAACCTTAAAGCCATTAGTTAACATTTGAACAAGCGCCCCAACATCACCAACATTCACTCCTAACTGAGCAGCCTTTTGCTTATCAACCTCAACACTCCATTCAACTGAAGGATAAGATTTGGATGAGAAAATATTGATTAAACCTTCCATATCCTTTCTCATATACTTCTCAACAATATCAACAGCTTTATTGACCTCTTTTTCAGTATTCCCATATATTGATAATTCAATTGGGTTGTCAAAAGAAGGCCCTCCCAGATCTGGCGAAACTTCTACAAAGATACCAGGAAGGTCGTTCGTCGATGACTTAAGCAGGCCCATTACCTCAAGCCCACTAATAGATCTTTCTGATGGAGCTGCAACCTCAACAAAACCTCCGCCAATTTTATCAGCTCCCGCATTCCACCATTCAGTCCCTGCTCTCAAGTAAACACTCCCAACTCCCTCAGTGTTCATAAATTTTTCTTCGATTTGAACTATGATTTCTTTGGTCTCTAGGGCAGAGTAATTACCTCTTGCTTTAATAGTAATATTTGCCTTTACAGGATCAACTAATGCAAAGTAAACAGTGCCTTTTCCAAAATATGTATAGCTCAACACTACAATAAATAATATTGAAATAACGCCTATACAGGTCTCCACCGGGTTTCTAACAAACTTTTCAATACGTTTGCCATAAAAATCAGTAAGCTTTGTAAAAATCGATTCCCTATTTTCTTCTTTATTAAGAGCTGATTCTCTTTGGCCTAAATAAGTCCCCAGAACTGGAATCATAATTAGTGAATAGATGAGTGATGATATTAGAACTATAAATACGGTTATTGGTAAATACCTCATGAACTGACCTGTAAACCCTGGCCAAAATATTACTGGCAAAAAAGCAGCCATAGTCGTTCCTGTTGCGGCTAAGATGGGATAAAACATTCTTTTTGATGCTAACTTATATCCTTCGCTCCTTGATAAACCTTCAGCAATTTTTTTATCCGCGTATTCCGTAATGACAATTGCACCATCGATCAACATTCCCATCCCAAGAAGCAAGCCCATCATTACAAGAAAATTAACTTCAAACCCAAGCATATAAAGAGTGAGGTATGTCAGTAAAAAACAAAATGGTATAGACAGACCTACAAGCATAGATACTCTAATACCCATACTCGCAACAATTAAAACCATAATTAAAATTACAGCAGCTATGATATTCCCATTGAGTTCTTTCACCATTAAAGTTGCATATATGGTGTCATCATCAGTAATTACTATTCTTAAATTCTCTGGAAGAGTTTTTTTAAACTCCTCAAGTATTTCTCTTATTGCATTAGAAGCATTTATAGCATTTGCACTTTCTCTAAGGGATAGCTCCAGGGTTACGGCATCCTCACCATTTACTCTTGCATAGGAAGTAAAGTCTTTAAACGTTCTTTTTACATCTGTTATATCGCCGAGCGTAACAATGGCATCTTTTGTAACCTTAATAGGAATTGAATATACATCTTGAGCAGTTTCAATAACACTTGGAACTTCTATGTTAAAACTTCCTTTACCAGTATCTTGAGTTCCGCCAGGTATTATTAAATTATTATTTGAAACAGAGTAATAAATATCCGATAGGGTAACTTCATACGACTCCATCTTAGATTTGTTAATGACTCCCTCAAGAACTTCCTCAGGAGCACCAGATAAACGAGCTTCAAGAATTTCCTCACGAGCCTCAACCTTGTCTTTTAACTCCTTTGCGTAATAAACTTTCTGCCGTATTGAGCTACTACCAACTATGCTGATATTCATTACAGGAAAGCTTGCTTCACTATATTCTGAAATTTGTGGATCTTCAGCCTCTCTTGGAAGCTCATATTTTGTTTCTTCAACACCTTGTTTTATATCTACAAGTGCTTGATCCATATCAAAACCAACCTCAAATTCAAGAAATATTCTTGCAAAACTGAGAGTGCTCGTTGATCTTATATTTTTAACGCCTGTTATTGTTTTTAATCGATTTTCTAAGGGTCTTGCAATAAGTCTTGATGTATCTCCAGGAGAAGCTCCATCAAGGAAAACAGAAACAGAGATAAATGGTAACTGAACATTTGGAGATGCAGCTATTGGTATTTCTTGTCTGGCATATGAGCCAGCAATAACTACCATTAATGCAATCATCATGGTTGTTTTTGCTTTAGATAGAGCAAAATCTATAATGCTTGTCATAAGAAGTTGGTTAGTACTTTTTGACCATCCTCAACAAAACCCTGCCCTTGAATGATTAATTCTAAAGTATCAGGAATACCGGTAATCCATAATCCAGAAGCAGAATCTTCAAGAATAAAAATCTCATGAAATATAACGATATTATCCTTAACAGATCTTACGCCTAACTTGCCTGCATCATTTAGAATTAATATTGATGGAGATATTTGATGAGCTAAAACCTTTTCAATATTTATTGTCATTTCTGCTGTTATTCCATCTCTGATCTGACCATTATTATTTTTAACTTGTGACTCTACCTTAAAAGTTCTTGTAGAGGTTGAAGCACTTTTAGAGACAAAAGTTAATTTACCGTTAACAGTCTCACCTGTAATTAAGTCAAGGGTAACATCTTGGCCTGAACGGACCTTGTTTATATTAAACTCTGGAACTTCTGCAATAAAAGTAATAGGGTTAAGTTGAATAATTGTTGCGCACACCTGTCCTCTTTCAAGAAAGTTCCCTGGCTTAACAATTTGCTCAAGATAGCCAGAAAAAGGAGCTTTCACTTCTGTTCTATTTAACTCAACAATTCCAAGACTGCATAGTACAGCATCTTTTTCTACAAACTGACCTTGCATAGCCCCAATTTTTACAACTTCACCAGATGTTTTAGCTTTGATATTAACCCTTGCCTCAGATTCTGTAGTTGCTTTCAATTTTATAAGCGGTTGAAAAGAAATAGCCTTGCTTGAAAGAATCCCAACAGTAAATAAGTTACTTTTTTTTACTTCAACATCTAAGTCACTATCAGTAAAAAAACCTGACAGCATCCATAATATAATTGGAACGGATATAAATAGAGATATTCTTATATTTTTTGTCATATTTTGTATTTTAGCATTAAAGAACTTTGCAATAATGCTTAGACATTATGCTTTTTTCGAAGTTCATTAAATAGCTTTGAATTGAGATTGAATGATTCTATTGGTTCATCTTGTTTGGGTATTTTAAATTCATACCCCTCAATGGCTCTCTCTTTCATTCTTAAAAATATTCTTTTGAAAGCAAAAAAAAGCTCTTTACTATCTTTCTCATCAAGGGTATTCCACCCCAGCTTTTTACCTGAAAAGTATACTATTGGATGACTCCAAGGATACTCATTTCTGGGTGAGTATGATTTTCTAGCTTCAATGTATGCTTCTTCAATTGACGGAAAGCCATCTTTATCCTTGATTTCAGAGCATGCTTTTACAATATCGGTAAGTGTTGGAAGGTAAGATTGTGAACCTATAACATCTTCTATTGCTTGGCCTAGTGTATCCAAAGAGAAGCCCTTTAGGCTCATTGCCCATAATTTTTTTCCTTCATTCAATCGCTCGTCTGTCCCAAATACTTTATAAAATTGATAATGGTATGCAAGTTCAAGTTTAAGAAAAAGATTATCTATAGAGGCTATAAATTCTTTTTTACTAGAGCTCAATTTCTGAGGCCCACGAGGAGTCTTCTCTTCTTGTTGAAAAGTCTTTTGAATATTTTCCTGGTTCAGAATGTTTTTTACTTTCTTCATTGTTTGTGTTTTGGCTACCAAGATGCCTTCTTTTTACATGTTCTATAAATTTTGAATTCCATGTTGAAAAAGCCGAGCCATTCTCTCTCCAATATAGTATAAACTCTCTAAGGTATTTTGATGCTGATTCTTTTGATATTTCAGACAATTCAAGAATATCAAAAACATCTTCACTTGGTGTCCAGCTTGAATCTAATGTGAATGGCAGGCCTCTATTAGAGCTTTTTTCTTTAGCCCACTCCCTTCTAATATAATCTATATAGGAAGTATTCCAATTATTTCTTTCCTGACCTCTCTCTAACCAATATAGTCTAAATTCTTGGAGTTTATTATTAGCAAAACCTTTATCGACTTGGCTCATATCTAGGATTTCAATAGCTTCTTTAGATGGATTCCAGTTTGATGATATTTTACTTTTTTGAAAATTATTGATTGGTGCCTTTTGAATATTAAAATCACCCATCTCTTTTTTTGCGTTAATAAATTTGTACTTTATTAATTT
>ARRA01000005.1 GCA_000384935.1 gamma proteobacterium SCGC AAA076-P13
GATATAGAAAAAGAAAGATACTTAGAGCACGAAAATATAATAGAGGATGAGGGGTATAGAAATTTTCTATCAAGACTCTCTATTCCACTTAAAGAAAAATTATTACCCAGCTCCAAAGGTCTTGATTTTGGATGTGGACATGGACCAGCTTTGGCTGATATTTTAATTAAAGATGGGTTTGATGTAGATTTATATGACCCTTTTTTCTTTCCAGATGAGAATGTTTTTTTAAAGCAATATGATTTTATAACTTGCACAGAAACTGCAGAACATTTCTTTGAACCAGCAAAGGAGTTTGAAACTTTTGATAAGCTTCTTAAGAAGCATGGATGGCTTGGGGTTATGACCAATACCCTTACAACAGATGATGCCTTTGATTCGTGGTATTACAGAAGAGATCCAACCCATGTATGTTTTTACTCAGAAGTTACCTTTAAAGTAATTGCAGAGCAAAAAGATTGGTCATATGAACCTATTTCGAAAGATGTAGCGTTATTTCAAAAAAAATAATTTCCTTCTACATTTATGTTAACTTAAGTGTCATGAACAAAATTTTATTGTCTCTTTTATTACTAATTATAATTATAGTTGCGGTTATTTATGGTCCCAAGGCCGTTCGGCTTTACAATCTTGCAAATCTTTATGATGAGGACTCTATAGCTAGTAATTTTATTAATATTGATAAAATCTTTACTGTATCTGAACCAATACCAGCAGCAGAGCGACCATATATGTTTAATAAGAAGGCTTATGAACTTCCAGAAACATATTTTTTTGAAGGCGAGGAAAAGAACCTGCAAGAGGCCCTAGATCATTTCAAAACTGACGGGCTAATTGTTTTGCATAATGGCAACATGCTTTATGAGAATTACTGGAACGGTAACTCGGTTAGCTCAAAACATATAGCTTTCTCAGTTTCAAAATCTTTCTTATCGGCACTCATTGGAATAGCAGTAGGTGACGGTTTAATAGATAGCATCGAAGACCCGGTAACCAAGTACATACCAGACTTTAATGGAACAGGTTATGAAGGAGTGCGCATTAAAGATATTCTTCAAATGTCATCAGGCGTTAAATTTAATGAAGATTATGCTGACCCAAAATCAGATATAAATATATTTGGAAGAGCCGTAGCTAGAGGCTCGTCTTTTAGAGATTTTTCAAAAACCTTAGAAAGAGAAAAGACTCCAGGAACTTATCATCACTATGTCAGTATCGACACTCAGGTTCTTGGCTTCTTGCTTGCAGAAGTAACAGGGGTATCTGTTCAAGATTATTTATATGAAAAGATATGGAATAAAATTGGTATGGAACAGGGCGCTTATTACATAACAGATAACCTTGGAGTCGAAATGGCGCTTGGCGGATTAAATGCAACGCTCAGAGACTATGCTAAATTTGGCCAGCTCTACCTCAACGATGGGAACTGGATGGGTGAACAGGTTGTTCCAGTAGAGTGGGTTCGGGCCTCTTACAATACAGACAGCCCCCATTTAAAACCAGGAGAGCATGATATGTCTTCTAGTCCATGGGGATATGGTCTTCAGTGGTGGGTCCCAGGCTTTCCAGATACAGATTACACAGCAGCAGGCGTATATAACCAATATATTTATATAGACCCACTCACAAATGTCGTGATAGCTAAAACCTCATCTAATCATAGATATACAGCAGAAAAAGAATACTCAAAAGCTGCAAATGTGGCTATGTTTAGAGCAATAGCAAAAAGTATTCATCAACAATAATTGATTATGAAAATATCTCTATCTAAAATTCTGAGACAATTTTTTTCTCTTAGATCAATTGGACTACCCTTGATATTAATTAGTTTCTCTGTGTTCTCTAGCTCTAATCTTGAGATTAAGAGTCCTGTAAATGGAAAAATTGAATCCTTAATGCTTGTGGGAAACAGTTTTTTTTATTACAACAATAGTTTGCATAATCATCTAGGCAGTCTTATTAAAAATGACCCAGACGTAACCTCCATGAAAAGAAGGTCGATAACAATAAGCGGAGCTGATCTTCCATGGCATGACATTGAAAGCTATCTTTCGAATGAGCAAATAGGTAGCTTTAGAATTGATACAAAAAACAATAATAAATATGTCCCTAATTCTGATACCAAAATAGATGCTGTTATTTTTATGGGATGCAGTCTTTGTCCAATTCATCCCGATACTAAAGATACCTTTCAAGTGTATGTAAAAAGGTACTCCGAAATTATTAGAGAGAAGAATGTAGAGCCAATGCTTTTTATGTCATGGCCTTATAAAAATAAACCTGAAATGATCAAATCTCTTAGAGATGTTTTTGTTGATACTGCTAATAAAAATAACTTGTTATTAATTCCTGCAGGCGAAGCTTTTCATGACTTTAATCTAAGTTATCCTGAAATAGATTTGTATACTAAAGATCTAAGACATCCTTCTAAAGAAGGAACTTACCTAGCGGCAGCTGTAGTATTTGCGACACTCTATGGGAAGGCAACTGCTGGAAATCCAGGCATTATGAATCTAGATCCAGAAGTAGCACTGAAAATACAAAGATCGGTGGACAAGACAGTTTCAGATTTTATTGGCATAACCTTAAGGTAACTTATAATTTCCTCAGATCATTCCTATCTCCCATAACCTAATTAGCAAAGGCATGGTTTATAGGTATTGGTATCAAAAGAATTAACATTAAGAATTTAGATATTTTTACCATACTTTATTTTTGATTTTGAAATATACTCGAATGAGTTATTTATTTAACGGGAGAGAAAATGAGCGACACAAGGGTATATTTGATAGTGAATTTGGATATTCATGATCCAGAAAAGTATCGTGTTTATGAGAAAGGGTTCTTCCCTCTACTAAAGAAACATAATGGAGATTTCATTACTTATGATGACAGCCCGTTGGTTTTAGAGGGGCCAGAACCCAGCGTTAAAGGGCGAGTAATTCTTTTTTCTTTTCCATCAGAGGAGGATGCTGATAATTGGTGGAATGACCCTGACTACCAAGCTCTTTCAGAAAATAGAAGAGCTGGAACAACGACCTTGCTTCAAAGAGTTAAAGGAATGCCTCCTCGAAAATAAACTTTGAGTTAAACCCCATAAAGAGAAAATTTGTTTCTTTGGTTAAATGGAGGTATCTTAGTAACAAATTCGGGGGGATTACATTATGGAAAGATACACTAATTTTAAAGATTTTTATCCTTACTATTTAAGTGAACATGATAATAAGTACACAAAACTTCTTCACTTTATTGGGACAACAATAGCAATATATTTTTATGTAAGGTTCTTCATGACTTTTGAATTTATATTTCTACTTGCCTCATTATTATCAGGATATGGGTTTGCTTGGGTTGCTCATTTTTTTGTAGAGCACAATAAACCAGCAACATTTAAATATCCTTTATGGAGTTTTATTGGTGATCATAAAATGTATGTAGAAATACTCCAGGGCAAACATAAGATTTTTTAGATAATGGAAACTCATCATTTAATTGTCCTTGTCTTATTCTTTTCTCTTGTTTTTTTAGAGATTGTTTTTACCAAATTTTTTAGTAAAAAAGGACAGAGAAAAAAAGACGGCATTGTAGAATTTTTTAGCTTTTTTCAAATACTATTCTTTGCTCAACCTTTGGCTTTTTTCACAGCCTATACACTTACTGATTTTTATCTGCCGAGCCTGGGGGGAGTAATTTCAGAATGGAGTGTTATCTCTATTATCGCATTGCTTCTTATTTTTGATGATATGACACAATATTGGTGGCATAGAATTTGCCACTCAGTTCCAATTTTATATAACCTACATAGGCCGCATCATGATCCAGAGTATCTATCTATTCGAGTAGTTTATAGAAACGGTCTCTTTTATTATCTTCTTATGCCCGGTCTATGGTTTGCTGGCATACTAGTTTATATGGGAGCGGGCTGGGTCTATGCTGGGTATATCGTGGTTAAGCAACTTGTTATTTTTGGAGCACATACAGACCTTAGGTGGGATAAAAAGTTATATGAGATAAAAGCTTTAAATCCCTTGATGTGGGTTCTAGAAAGAACAATATCAACACCAGCAACTCATTGGGCACACCATGGCAAGCACCTCGCAGATGAAAATACCCACTACAAAGGGAATTATGGAAATCTACTATTTATATGGGATATGATCTTTGGTACTGCCAAGATTACAAGGAAATACCCCAAAGAAATTGGCGTTGAAAATCTACCTGAAGTCTCAGCACTAACTCAACTGTTATGGCCAATTTTTAGATCGCCTAGTTCAGAAAATCAAACAAAATAAATTGATAAAAGGGCAGGATCTATCTTTTTGGGATAATCCTCCATGGGGCGATGGCAAGCAAAAGTATAGACTTGGATTAACTCCTATATCTGAAGACAACTGGCTGAATCGCGAAATAGGACGAAGCCTTCTCAAGCATAAGAAACAATTACTAGATAATAGGTATCATGATGTTATTGCTGTAACTTCTTCTTCATCAGATGCTCAGAATATTTTAAAGGAGCACTTCAAGATAGAAAAAAGGGAGTACCCAGATCTTATTGCTGATATGAGTTTATTAATTCAAGACGATTTATGTTTAATAAGATCAAATGGAGATCAAGAGCTTTTAGCAGCTAGCGTTTGTTCGCCTAGCTATTGGAATGTTCAATCTAAGATAGGAAAGCCACTAACAGCAATACACGAGCCTGTCTCTTCACTAAATGAAAAAATTGGAGATAGGATCTCAACATTTATTAGACAGTCGCCGCTTATGAGGCCATTTTCAAGACAGAACTGGTTAATACATGGCGACATCAATCGATTTTATTTAAGTGAGGAAGAGCTACCAAAAACAAATCCTTCAGAATGGTTTATTAGATCTGAGAAAGAAACCCTATGCAGATTCCATGAAGATTATTCCTTATTTACAATCAATGTTCTCTTCCAGCCTCTCTATTTAATTCATGAACATAGCGAACAAAAACAAAATTTAATTAAGTGTTTAAGGGGATTTGACGATGCAGAAATTTCTTATTTTGGTGGAGCAAAAAAAATTGAACTCTTACTCAAATACCTATCAGGTTAAATAGAGTAAAATAGATTTATATACATTGGGGAGTATAAATATGTTTGGTGGAATTTCTTATATTGGTTGGTTTCATACTATTCTTGGAATTGCAGCTATTGTTATCGGTCTTTATTTATTAATAAAAGATAGATTTATTTTTATGAATACCAATCTTGCTAAGTTTTATCTATTAAGTACGGTAATAACATGCGCATCATCATTTCTTCTATATGGAGCAACAGGCTCATTTAATACCGCTCACTGGCTTTCAGTTATAACTATTTTGGCAGTACTTTTCGCATTGGTCTTAAATAGATATAACATTTTTGGATTTTTAACAGTCTATTTAAAACAACTCGCCTTAACTGGAACTGTGTTTTTTAGCATGCTTCCAACAACAGCAGAGGTATTACAAAGACTTCCTCCAAGCAATCCTATTGTTGATTCAATTGAGGATCCTTTGGTTCAAAGCTTTTACATGTCATATGTTGTTATTTTTGGTCTGTTTGGAATATATCAGGTTGTAAAAATTTATCGGGAGAACATAGATGGAGTATAAAAGTCATAATGAAGTTGTTGAGGCCTCAAAAGCAGCTGCCCATAAATGGAGGCTAGTTCCGGCCCCTCAAAGAGGAGAGGTTGTTAGGCAATTTGGGAATGAGTTAAGAAATCAAAAGGCAGAACTTGCAAAAGTTATCACAACAGAAGCAAGAAAAATTGTTTCAGAGGCTGAAGGCGAAGTTCAAGAAGCAATTGACATGTGTGATTTTGCCACTGGCTTAAGTAGACAGTTATATGGCCTTACTATGCCAAGCGAGAGACCAGATCATAGGCTTCAAGAGTTATGGCAGCCCATAGGAGTGGTTGGCTGTATTACAGCATTCAATTTTCCTATGGCAGTATTTGCATGGAACTTTTGCCTAGCATCAGTTTGTGGCAATAGTATTATTTGGAAACCAAGCCCTCACTCAAATGGCTGCGCAGATGCTCTTAAAAATGCCTGGGACAAAGTTGCTGGAGAACATAAAGATCTTGTTCTTGTATTAAAAGGCGGCAACGAAGAAGCAGTAGCTCTTTGCAAGGATGAAAATATTCCACTTATATCTGCAACAGGCAGCACCCAAATGGGCAAAGAGCTTGCCCCCATAGTATCAGCAAGACTTGGCAGAACCTTACTAGAGCTAGGTGGGAATAATGCTGCAATTATTTGTCCTTCTGCTGATTTAGATCTAACAGTCAAAGGAGTTACTTTTTCTGCATGCGGAACTACAGGACAAAGATGTACAAGCTTAAGAAGGGCATTTGTTCATGAGGATATTTATGATGAATTTATGCAAAAGTTACATGCATATTACGCTACTCTTAAAATTGGAGATCCATCTAATTCCTCTCATCAGCTAGGACCATTAATCTCAGAACAAAGTTATAACGATATGCAAGGAGTCATAGAGTCGCTCAAGAATAAAAATATAATAGTTCATGGAGGGCAAAGACTAGAAATAGGAGACTCTGAAGAGTTCTATGTAATGCCGGCAATAGTAGAAGTTACTAAAGTTGAGAACGAGATGTTAAACGAAACTTTTGCACCAATTTTATATGTAAAGAAATTTACAGAACTGAGTAATGCAATTGAAATGCAAAACAATGTTAAGCAAGGTTTAAGTAGCTCAATTTTCACAAACGACATGAGGGAGTCTGAGCTCTTTTTAAGTTCAGAGGGAAGCGATTGTGGAATAGCCAATGTAAACATTGGAACAAGTGGAGCAGAAATAGGCGGGGCTTTTGGTGGAGAAAAGGATACAGGCGGCGGCAGAGAGTCGGGCTCAGATGCATGGAAGGCATATATGAGAAGAGTAACCGCAACAGTTAACTATGGTAAGGAACTTCCACTTGCCCAAGGAGTAGAGTTTGATGAAAGCTAAGATAGCAATTATTGGCAAAGGGAATATTGGCTGGGCAATTAAACAGCTCTTAAAAGAAGATTATGAAATTAAACATGGCGATATTACTGAAGGGCTTGATGCTCGTGATATAGAACAGGTAAGAGATTTTCTAAAAGGAACTGATGCAGTTATTTCAGCGGGACCGTTCGCAATTAACAAGAATATTGGAACTGTTGCTGCAGAAATGGGAATAGGATATTTTGATTTAACAGAAGACGTTGAAACCACAGAGTTTATAAGAAGCATAGATACATCAAGCGTCATGATGCCGCAGTGCGGCCTTGCTCCAGGCGCAATTAATATTTGTGCTGCTGGCATGATGAATCAATTTGATAAAGTAAACGAAGTCATGATGAGGGTTGGTGCTCTTCCAAGATTCACTAATAACGAAATGAGTTATTATCTGAGCTGGTCCACAAATGGCTTAATAAATGAATACTGCAACGAAGCTGATGCAATTTATGAGGGCAAGTCCATAAAAGTTATGCCTCTTGAGGGAGCTGAAAAATTAACAATAGAGGGCGAAGCCTATGAGGCTTTTAATACAAGTGGTGGCTGTGCAACCATGTGTGAAACTTATGAAAATAAGGTAGACAATCTTTCCTACAAGACCATCAGATATCCAGGTCACCTCAACCATATGAAATTTCTATTCAATGACCTTCATTTAAAAAAGAACAAGGATGTTTTGGAGAAGCTTTTTGATAAGGAGGTTCCAAGAACAACCAATGATGTAATAGTGTTTTTTGTAAAAGTTATTGGTGAGATCGACGGAGTTCTTCAAGAGAAGACTTACCTTAAGAAAATTTATGGAGACGATACATTTAGTGCCATTCAAAGAACTACAGCATCAGGGGTATGTAGTGTTTTAGAGATGTATATTGATGGCAAGATTAAAGAAACGGGCTTCATTAAACAAGAATCCATTTCTTGGGATGATTTTATAGATAATAAGTTTGGAAGTGTTTATATATAATTAATCTTTATAAATAAAGATTTCATCAAGCGAGACTTTAAAGAAGCGTGTCAGCTTCATAGCAAGTGTTAAAGATGGGTCAAACTTCCCATTCTCAATAGAGTTTATGGTTTGTCTACTAACAGACAAAGCATCTGCAAGGGCGCTCTGACTGACCTTGCCCTGCAGGCGCAGCTCTTTAAGTTTATTCTCCATCGCCCAAGTACTTTTTATCAAATAAATAGCCACCAAAAGCTGTTCCAATTGCATATGCTAAAAAATAGCCATAAAACCCAACCGTGAAACTTAGGTATGGTTGAAGTATAGAAAACAGCATGCCAACAGTCACAAAACCAAAACCGCCAGAAGCGGCAGTATAAAGGTAATATCTATGCATTAACTCATCTTGAGTCAGTAAAAATTTTTTTGAATAAATAATCGCAATGAACCAACAGATAATTATCATAGCCCTGATAATCGCAAATGATAGAGAGGTATCTGTATTTTCAAATATAGGTGGCCCAAAGATTCCGTCAACAGTATTGAGATGCAAACCCCAGAACACTGCTCCTGTAAGAAAAAACCCGACAGACATGAGATAGTTTTTTTTATCTTCCTTGTTTAGGGAGCCAATCTTAATCCATGAACCCTTATGTGTAATTTTTGCCATACAAATAATTTAATTTACTTGAAGCAAATATATTCCTTGGGTATTAATTTGTCAAGTTTACTTTACATAAATTAAACCCAGTATATTAATGAAATTTCGAACAAAAAGTGCAATACTTCAATTAAATGACACCTTTAAATCTTCTTAGCTGGTCACATATCTTTATTGTTATTGTATGTATTGCATCAATAATTTTTATTCCGCCTGCCTTTAAAAATACCTCTAATGCATCTCAGAAGAAGCTCATATTTTTTATAATATCGCTGATATTGATTAATCAAGGTATGGATTTATATAGAGAAGGGTACCTAGATGAGTGGAAGTTAGGCCTGCCTTTCCACTTATGTGATTTTTCATCTTTCTCAATTTTAATTTATTTACTAACAAAAAAAAGAGATTTCTTTATATTTGCATTTTTCTTTGGAATAGCAGGAGCAGGAATGTCCATCCTTACTCCTGATACAGGGTATGGATTCCCTGCAGTAGCCTATATCCAAAACCAAATAGGACATACTGCAATTATACTGGGTGTGACTTACGCAATGGTTATAGATAATCAGAGGCCTTATCTTAAAGATGTGGCAAGGGCTTTAGGATTTGCAACATTCTTATTATTTATAATGTATGGGGTAAATTATTTATTAGGTCCTCCTGCAAATTACTGGTTTATAGTAGAAAAACCCACTGGAGAAAATGTAACTTCATTTATGAGGCCAGCTCCATTTCATATGATAGATATTTGGCTTCTTACAGTAGCCGTTTGCTACTTAATATATTTACCTTATTATTTAAAAGATAGAAAAATAAAATAATTATGGCAAAAAAACTAAACAAGATTGTTGATAGAAAACAAATACCATTTAAGTATAGAGCGCGCCGACCTAAAATTGTTCAATGGGCTGCAAGGCTATTCTTAAGATCTTTTAGATGGAAGGTGGAGGGAAAAATTCCATCTGTTCAAGGAAACGAAAATCTAATAATAATTGCCGGACCTCATACATCTAACTGGGATGGTGTATTTGGATTTGCTGCGATTTTAGGGCTGGATGCAAAAATTAGTTTTTTTGGAAAACACAGTCTTTTTGATCAACCCATCCTTGGCAGGTTTTTAAACTATATGGGCGGCATACCTGTTGATAAAACTAACCCAGGCAAGGGGTTAACAGAAATGGCAATCAAAAACATGCAAAAATTAAATGGATCGCTTATTGCTATGTCTCCAGAAGGAACCCGAGCGAAAACAGAAAAATTTAAAACTGGATTCCTGAGGATAGCAAAAGCTGTAGAAGGAAAGATATTTTTGGCTTCATTTGATTTTGATAAAAAAAGAATTTTTTTAGACACTTTTTTTGATCCGTCAGGAGACAATGAATTAGACCTTTCTTATGTAAAAGAATACTTCACGCAGTTCGGTGCAAAGCGCCCAGAAAACTATTAGTTAGTTTCTAGGGATTCAGCAATCATTTCGTCAACCATTTGCTCCACTATAAATAGTGGTGGATTCCCATTGTCTAAAACTGCAGAATGAAAATCTTTAATATTAAATTTATCACCAAGAGCATTCATTGCTTTTTCTCTTAGTTCTAGAATTTTAATCATGCCAACTTTATAGCTAAGAGCTTGACCAGGCCAAACAATATATCTTTCTATTTCTACTCGGCACTCAGTATCAGACATCCCAGTTTTTGCTTTCATGTAAGCAATAGCTTCTTCTCTTGTCCACTTCTTATAATGTATGCCGGTATCTACAACTAATCTCACAGCTCTAAATATCTCACTTTGTAAAATTCCAAGCTCGTCGAATGGATCTGGAGCCAGGCCAGCTTCAAGCGCTAATTGCTCAGAATAAAGAGCCCAGCCTTCAGAAAAGGCAGAAGTGCTATAGCCGAACCTTCTATATAAAGTTAGCTCATCATTTTCTAGTGAGTGTGCAATTTGATGATGATGTCCTGGTGTTGCCTCATGATAGGCAAGAGTTTTCATGCTGTATTTAGGCGTTTGCTTTATATCATAAAGATTCACATAAAAAGCACCTGGCCTACTACCATCAAGAGCTGGGGCCTGATACCAACCGCCAGGGGCAGTTTTTTCTGAATATTCTGGAGCAGCTATGACAGTTACAGGCGCCTTTGGCATGGTATGGAAATACTCTTTAATACCTTCAGTAGCTTCAGTAACCATATTCATATAATCTTGAACTACAATCTCTTTTCTATCAGCAGTATCCGCATAGAGCATTGAAGGGTCTTCGTTTAACTCATTCATCAAAGCTCCTGAGGCTTTATTTGCATCGTAACCAAGAGAGACAAGAATCTCTTTCATTCTAGATGAAATTCTTGCCACCTCACTCAAACCCAAATCATGAATTTTTTGAGGACTATAATCTGTTGTTGTATATGAGCGTATTCGTAATTTATAGAATTCGTCCCCATCTGGTTGAGACCATATCCCATGATGAGGATTAGCCTTGTCTTTTGTTGAGATCATGAAATCCCTAAGCAACACAAAGCCAGGTGTAACACTTTTTTCTATAGATAATTTAAGGTCTGCATTAAGAGATGCAAGCTCATCGTCGTTTATATCTAATAACTCAGCTTTTTTATTAAATTGAGTAAAAAGAGGGTGCTCCTCAAGAGAATAATTTATTAATTCATTTAGCTGTTTTATTAAATGAGCATATACAAACTTTGGTGCATATATCCCCTCAGCAGCTTGTCTCTCTAGCCAGCTTAATTGACCCAAATGAACATCCAACACAAGGTTTGTTCTTTTTATAAAATCTTTAGCTTCAGAAAGGCTTCTAATAGGATGCATATCACTCATAAAGCTAATTACATTATGATGCGCGCCACGAACTTGGTTCAATGGATAATCATGATATGGAAATTCTTCTAATTGCCTTAAATTATTTTCAGTATCAAAAATAGCTATACTTTTAGTAATTTTTTGATTATCAGTTAAAGAGTTATCTTTATATTTATTTAATATCTTAAGAGTTTTCTTTACATCTTTAATGTCAGCCTGAAGATCCTCAGGGTTTGGTATTGAGAGCTTAGAATTATGTTTTGTAATCCAATTGAATTGATCAAATATTCCAATATACGTCAAAGACTCAGGGGAGTCGGCCATGCCTGTTAACAACTCTTTACCTAAAAAGTGATCAATGGAGGCTGGCTTCATTAAAAATAAATTTGCTAGATATAAAGAGCACAGACTTACTCCAAAAACCGCTATCAAACCTATTGCTTTAAAAAATCTTTTAATCATCTGTTTATCCTCTTTAATATTTTGGTCTTATCTATGAGCGTTTTATAATATTTTTATATCAACATAGATAACAAATTAGTCTCAATAATTATATATTTTTTTGCTAAACTCTTCTTTATTAATAATTTAGGTTAAAAAATGACAGATTCTTTGGCAACGCTAACTCAACAGGATGATATTTCCATAATAACTTTAGATGATGGCAAGGCTAATGTTTTTTCAGAAGAAATGACTCAGGCTATTAATGATTGTTTGGATCAAGTTCCAACAGAAAGTGGTTCTTTAATAATTACCGGAAGACCTGGAATGTTTTCAGCTGGGTTTGATTTAAAAGTCATTAGTTCGGGTGATATACCTAAAATTAAAAAAATGTCACTAAGTGGATTTAAGTTATTGTCACGAATTTTTTCTTTTCCAAGGCCAATAGTTGCTGCTTGCTCGGGGCATGGCATAGCCTTAGGAACTTTCTTGCTATGCTGTTGTGATTATAGACTTGGAGTAAAGGGTGAGTTTCTATTGGGCGCAAATGAGATGAGAACCAATATGGTTATACCAACACCAATTTTGGAGTTAATAAAATTTAGAGTTTCACCATCACACAAATATAGATCTATTTTAGGAGCAGAAATGTACCCTCTTGAGAAAGCAATAGATGCAGGACTCATGGACCAAGTTGTGGATCCAGACAAGTTAATGGAAGCAGCAATGGAAAAAGCCAAAGACTTAGCGACAATGGGGCACCCTAGTTACACGCTCACCAAAGCACTGTATATAAAAGATGTTGCAGATAGCATTGATAGTGCAATTAAAGATCTAGAAACTCAGTAATTGTTCTTAACTTATGATACAGGGATCTAATTTAGAATTAGCTTTATTTAGTGATGTTCCTGAGCAAGATACATTAGAAACCCTCTACGATCTAAATCAAGAAAATACACCCGAGGTTGGTAGCCTATCTTCAGTAAATGAACTTAGAAGCCTAATACAATTAAGTGCACTAAATTTTTTTGTTTTAAATGAAGAAGAGATTATTGGCTTCATAATCTGTTTTAGAGAAGGGTCTAAATACCATTCACCAAACTATAAGTTTTTTAGCGATTGCGAAAATAAATTTCTTTATATAGATAGGGTTGTTATAAAAAAAGAATACAGAAGAATGGGAGCAGGGACTCTTTTATATAACCATCTAAGCAAAGTAGCAAATCTTGAAAACTTACCCATTTGTTGCGAGGTTAATACAAACCCTATTAATCAAATATCATTAAACTTTCATTCTAAAAATAAATATATCAAAGTTGGACAAGGGTATTTCGATGATCATTCGGTAGCCTACCTAAAGAGGAAATAATTCTAGAACTGTGTATTATTAATACTTAATTAATTTACTTATAGCTTATGCTTCTAGAAACAACTCTGTTATTTAAAACAATGCTGATACTATCTGCCCAACTTTCTGTTGTGCTAGGCGGATGCTTTTATTTCATAAAAGGCGCTAAAAAAGCATACAAAACTGACTCTACTTTTTTGGGGATGTCCTTTAAGGGATCAATGAACATGAAGAGGCAGCTCGACCTAATTCCCTACTTTAAGCCACCCTTAGAGTACCCAATGAAGATGTTTAAAAAAATAGAGGAAGCATATAACCCAGAAACAAAGCAATTGGATCCAGCTTATGATGATTCACAGGAAGCCAAAAATAGAGATGAAGTTCTTCTGTTTTTAAAAGATGGTTATACATACGCACACGGCGGTAATTGGATATATTCTATCTATGTATTGTGGGCTATAGCACTTTTTTCCACTGTCTTTTTTGCATCGACAGGTATAAATATTTATGTAGGCATGGCCTTATTCACTCTTCAAAGCGTATTTTTTGGACCTTTTCTTGGCTTGATAATGCTTGAGATGGACGAGAACGATGGCTATAAAGCATTAAAAATTGTATTTCTTGTGACCTTGCTTACAGGTTTCGTTGGCTATAGTGATATTTATTCATTTTCAGATAATAATTTTTTAGCAGCTTTCTTACTATTTTCTTTATTAGCGCTCATTATCTTTGAATTCATTAGGGCAATAAGGGGACTTTCTAGAAAGGCTATTAAGGCAAAAGCTATTTTTGGAGCATTTATTTTTTCACTATTTTTACTTTTTGATTTTAATTTAATTGCCAAGGGCGAATATATGTCAAATAACTGGGACTCTGCGTTTGAATTGGCTTTTACAATTTATCTAGATATGATTAACTTATTGCTTGAAATATTAGAGGCAATGGATAGCTAACTATTAAGTAGGAAAAATTATGGCAACTTATAAATGTGAAAAGTGCGGGATGTCAGTAAATGCATCTTGTGGAGAATGTAATGAACCTCTCGTGAATGGCATGCTAGATTTGGATGATGGAAGCCAGGTTCAGGTATCAACATGCCAAGTATCATCATGTTCAAACGAAAATGGCAAAATTAAATCGCCATTATGTTGTGGAAACGATATGAGTTGTACTATCTAGTTAATCTAACTTAGATCAGCCCAGAGAATTCCAGGCTGATCTGATATAAGCCATTATCTTGTGATTGAATAGCCTTGTTGCTCCAACACAAATCTATCTTCAGTCAAATTGGCAACCCTTGATACTTTTCCTTCATCATTGAATACGAATCTAGTTGCAGTGTAAGCATTTGCTTCAATACCAGTTGCGTCTTCTGTGAACTTAGCCCAACTTAATACCCAAACAACACCGTCATTTGTAACAGACTTTTCAATTACATTAAATTCTTCTGGACCCCACCCTTCAGCATCACCTTCTGTCATAGTTTCAAGCATTTGTGACTTCGAAGACATTTGTCTTACAGCGCCCCTGGCAACTGAAACCGAGACCAGCTCATCATTTCTTAAGACAACAGCATCAATCTCTTCACCGGGCTTGCCCCTGAAACCTAGTCTATTTCTATTGTCATCAGTTACTCTTACTCCTGCAACCTCAACAAAAGAATCTCCAACTTCCAGCGATTTAGATGCAGGACTATCAGGGATAATGCTGCCTACAGTCATTCCTGACTCGTCAGGATTCCATATAAAGCCCATGCCGACATATCTGTCTCCAGCAATAACTCCGTCTTCAGCCATATTTTTTTCCACCATTTCGATTGCCTCAGCTTTGCTGGAATTTGCAGCCATAAGCCAAGCCTCAGCAAGATCCATTCGATCTTGATGGTTATTTGCTGAATCGTTATTCACATTGCATGCAGCTAAAGAAATTAGTGCAAAACAAGCAAAAAAAGTTTTGTAATTATTCATGTTCTCTCCATATAAATTAAATTAAGTATTAAATTAGTTTATATTTTTTAGAGGACAAAGAAAGCCCTCAAAGGCAAATTATAAAAAGATTCTTTAAGTTCTAACTCTACCTTTTTTTCTCATGCGAATAGATTCTGGAGTTACCTCTACAAGCTCATCATCTTCAATGAATTCTAAAGCCTGCTCTAAAGTATGTTTTATATGAGTAACAAGGATAAGATTTTCATCAGTTCCTGCAGCTCTAATATTATTTAGTTGCTTAGCTTTTGTTGGGTTTACTGGAAGATCGTTGTCCCTTGAATGCAACCCAACTATCTGACCTATATAAACTTCATTACCGTGACCTAAGAACAGCTTTCCTCTATTTTGAAGATTAAACAAAGCATAAGCCAAAGTTTTACCTGCAGTCATAGAATACATGACCCCATTATTCCTTTTGGCTAGTTCACCGGCTTTTACTGGACCGTAATGATCAAAAACACTAGTCATGATTCCAGATCCGCTAGTGATAGTTAGAAAGTGTGATCTAAACCCTATAATTCCTCTGGATGGAGCTATAAACTCTAATTTAACCCTTCCTTTGCCATCTGATTCCATGCTTTGGAGCTCAGCTTTTCTTGGACCAAGCTCTTCCATAACCGAACCTTGATGCATTTCTTCAACATCAATAACTATTTGCTCAAAAGGCTCATGGATTTCTCCATCTACCTCTTTTTGAATAACTTGAGGCTTAGAAATGCCTAATTCAAAACCTTCCCTTCTCATAGTTTCGATTAATACAGATAAATGTAATTCACCCCTACCTGAAACAATAAATTTATCTGGAGATTCACCTTGAACTACCTTCAGCGCTACATTTGATATTAATTCTTTATCCAGTCTCTCTTTTATATTTCTTGAAGTAACAAATTTTCCTTCTTTTCCTGCAAAGGGTGAATCATTAACTTGGAAGGTCATGCTAACCGTAGGCTCATCAACTGAAAGAGCGGGAAGTGCCTCAACATCAGAAGGCGCACAAATAGTATCTGAGATATTTAATTTATCTATTCCTGTAATACAAACAATTGAACCAGCCTCTGCCTCTGTAACTTCTACTCTGTCTAAGCCTTCATAGCCCATAACTTGAAGCACTTTTCCTTTCCTAGTGTTGCCATCTCTATCAACAACGATTACTTGATCATTTGGCTTTACTACACCTCTTTTAATTCTTCCTATTCCAATAACACCTACATAGCTATTACTGTCTAAGGCACTTATTTGTAACTGCAGAGGCCCATCAACATTAACCTCTGGAGCAGGGACTTTGTCTAATATCATTTGTAATAGAGGAGTCATGTCATCATTCATATTTTCAGGCTCTAGTCCTGCAATTCCTTCAATAGCCGATGCATAAATAACTGGGAAATCTAGCTGCTCGTCAGTTCCGCCCAGCCTGTCAAATAAGTCAAAGACTTGATCAAGAACCCAATGAGGTCTTGCATCAGGCCTATCAACCTTATTAATTACAACAATAGGTTTTAAGCCTTTTTCAAAAGCTTTTTGAGTAACAAATCTTGTTTGTGGCATTGGGCCGTCAACAGCATCAACCAATAAGAGAACTGAATCAACCATAGATAGGGCTCTTTCAACCTCACCACCAAAATCAGCATGGCCTGGAGTATCCACAATATTAATTAAATGGTCATTCCAAATAATTGAAGTATTTTTAGCTGTTATGGTTATTCCTCTTTCTTTTTCTTGATCGTTTGAGTCCATTATCCTTTCTGAACCAATATTTTTTCTATCAAGGGTTCCAGATTGGCCTAAAAGTTTATCTACAAGAGTAGTTTTACCATGATCAACGTGGGCAATAATTGCTATATTTCGAAGGTTATTTATGTCCATGGTATTAGTGTTTTAAAAAAGGGGGGATTATAATCTTAAAATGAATAAATTATTGCTTTTCTTTTGTCTTCTTGCTTCAACATCAGTTTTTCCAGATCTTAAAAGTGATCTTGATAATCAAATTAATCCATTAATGGATAAGGTTATTGAGTGGCGACATGACATCCATCAGAACCCAGAGCTAAGTAATAGAGAGTTTAGAACTGCTAAAAAAGTAGAAGCCCATCTCCGTTCACTCGGCATAAAAGTGGAAACTAAGATTGCTTATACTGGCGTTGTGGGTTTGATCGAGGGCGGCCTGCCTGGGCCAACTATAGCCCTAAGAGCAGATATGGATGGGTTGCCAGTTATAGAAAAAACAGGATTACCATTTGCATCAAAAAAAATGACCGAATATCTCGGTCAAAGTGTCGGCGTTATGCATGCATGTGGCCATGATGCTCATGTTGCAATACTTATGGGAGTCGCTGAGTTTTTAGCTAAAAATAAAGATCAGTTAAAGGGTAATGTAATGTTAATTTTTCAACCCGCTGAAGAAGGGCCTCCAGAGGGAGAGAATGGCGGGGCAAAAATGATGTTAGAAGAGGGTATCTTCGAAACATATGATCCTGAAGTTATTTTTGGGCTTCATGTCGGCAATGGTCCTCATGGTTATATTGGAATTTCATCTGGCCCAGCAATGGCAGCGGCTGGAACTTATAGAATTAAAATAAAGGGAGTTCAAGCTCATGGCTCAAGGCCTTGGGATTCAATTGATCCAATCATGGCTAGCGCTGAGCTGATTCAAAACCTTAATACGATTGTAAGCAGGCGTATTAATATCGTAAATAATCCAGCTGTTATATCGGTTGGAATAATAAGATCTGGAACAAGAGGAAATATCATTCCTGAAGATTCAGAAATTCAGGGAACAATAAGGACGTTTGACCCGAAGCTGAGAGAAGAAATTTATGATGAAATAAAACAGGTAGCTGAAGGCGTTGCACTTGGAACAGGTACAGAAATTTCTGTTGAGTTTGACGTTGGTGGGTTCTATCCAGTTACTTTTAACAATACCGATCTTGTTGAAAGATTAACCCCATCTTTAAAGCGAGCAACTAATAATAAAGTTTATGAGATGACGCCTTCAACCGGCGCTGAGGATTTTTCATTTTTTTCAAATGCTATTCCTGGAATGTATTTTTGGTTGGGTGTAAATGCTCCTGGCGTAATGGAAGCCCCTGGCAATCATTCACCTTATTTTGTTGTTGATGATGGAGCCTTAGACGAGGGCTTAAAAGCCTTGGTATATCTAGTTGAAGATTACCCGAAAGAATAGCACAATAGCAAAAATCTAGAAAAAACTTAAAAAGGAGACTTAAATTGTCAATTCCAAATCATATAAAAGATCATTTATTCATGCCTGTTATAGGCTCGCCACTTTTCTTGGTTTCAGGACCAGAGCTTGTCATTGCACAATGCAAAGCAGGAATAATAGGGTCTTTTCCAGCGCTTAATGCTAGGCCTCAACATGTTTTAGGGGAGTGGATTACAAGAATTAAAACTGAACTAGCCGAATACCAAGAGCAAAACCCTGATAAAAAAGTTGCGCCGTTTGCTGTAAACCAAATTTGTCATGGTTCAAATAATAGACTTATGGAAGATATGGCTACTTGTGTTGAACATGAGGTACCAATCATTATTACTTCTTTAAGACCACCAGCTGAGCTAGTTGAAGCAGCTCATAGCTATGGCGGGCTTGTTTATCACGATGTTATTAATGTTAAGCATGCAAAAAAAGCAGCAGAGCAAGGTGTTGATGGTTTAATCCTAGTGTGTGCTGGGGCCGGAGGGCATGCAGGTGCCTTATCCCCATTTGCATTATTAAGAGAAGTAAAAGAATGGTTTGATGGAACAGTTATTCTTTCCGGAGCAATTGGCGATGGTTATTCAGTAGCTTCAGCTTTGGCCCTTGGGGCTGATTTTGCTTATATGGGAACTCGTTTTATAGCTACCCAAGAAGCTAATGCAGATCAAAGTTACAAACAGATGCTAATTGAAAGTGCTGCAGATGACATAGTGCTTTCAAGCCTGTTCACCGGTGTTTCAGGCAATTATTTAAAACCATCCATTAACAAAGCAGGGCTTGATGCGGATAATCTTCCTGATGCAGATAAGTCTTCAATGAACTTTGGGTCGGGTGGAAATACAGAAGCCAAGGCTTGGAAAGATATATGGGGCTCAGGTCAAGGGATTGGCTTAATAGAAGATTCCCCATCTGTTTCAGAACTAGTTGGCAGAATTAAATCAGAATTTGATACAGCAGTTTCAGAATTACAAGGTAAGATATAATTCTTTAACGGAGTTAAAGTATGGTTAATAGCTTAATTTTATATTCAATAGGTTTGATATCTGGCATAGCTGTCGTAACGCTATTAAATAATTCTAATAAAGGAAGATCAGGTGCTAAAGGTATTACTCAAGAGTATACAAGCAAAGACGGTGTCAAAAGGACTGCCAAAAAAGATAGAGAAGATCATATAGTATGAGTGCCAGCGCAGCACTATTCGTCTGTGGAGCCATTACATTTCTTGTTGTATTTAGCTGGTTCAAAGTCGCAGCAATAGAGATCTTTAAATCAGAATTATTAACCAATTCAATTCCAGCCCAAGACTCTTGGAAGAAGTTGTTTAAAGTCTTTTTTGTGGATCTAGTAATATGCATTTTTGGGGCCCTTTCTATAGGTATATTGTTTGTAGTTGCCTTTAATTCATTTCATTGATGCCTAAAAGAAATTTAAGAAAATATTTTGAAGATGGCTGGAATAAGATATTTGGCAAGGAAGAGGACAAAAGCAAGCTAAGGACTCAAAGCCTATACAGAGCACAAAAAGGTATCCTAAATGTAGGAACCCCTCATGACTGGGAAGACTACAAAAAATACAAAGAGCAAGAAAATGAATCAGACTAACATTTTCGATGAGCTCATAGATGAGTGTTGTTCTAATCCAATAACAGGATTTTTTAGAGATGGGTTTTGCCATACAGGCAAGCATGATATGGGATTGCATATAGTTTGCTCACTCATAACGAATGATTTTTTAAGTTTTTCAAAAGCCCGAGGAAATGATTTATCAACCCCAAAACCAGAGTTTAATTTTCCTGGACTAAAAGAAGGGGATTCATGGTGTGTTTGTGCAGAACGCTGGAAAGAAGCTTATGAGCACGGGTTTGCCCCAAAGGTTTTTTTAAGAAGAACTCATAAAAAAGCATCTTCAATTATCAACATAGAAATTCTTAAAGAATTTGCAGTGGACTTAAATTAACTATGAATAAAAAAGGATTTATTGGCTTGGGTGTTATGGGGTATCCCATGGCAGGCCACTTAGCTTCAAATAATTTTGACGTTTGTGTTTTTAATAGAACTCAAGAAAAAGCTTTAAAATGGAAAAATGAGTTTACAGGATCGTCTTGCGAATCACCCTCAGAGATAGCATCTCAGTCAGATGTCATTATGATTTGTGTGGGCAAAGATGATGACGTCAGGGATGTGGTTTGTGGTAATAACGGAATACTGGAATCTGTGAACCCTGGCACGATAATTATCGACCACTCAACAACCTCTGCAACTCTTGCCAAAGAAATGAATCAAATCTTTAAAGAAAAAGAGTGTCATTTTTTAGATGCTCCTATTTCTGGTGGTCAGGCAGGCGCAGAGGCAGGAAAACTCTCTGTGATGGTCGGGGGGTGTAAAGAATCTTTTGAGGCAGTAAAAATAATCTTAGATGCCTATTCAAAATTCTCAAAACATATGGGAAATAGCGGTTCAGGCCAATTAACAAAGATGGTAAACCAGATATGTATTGGTGGTTTGCTTCAGGCTCTTGCAGAAGGTATGAATTTCTCTGAAAAAGCCGGTCTAAAGACTGAAGATGTAATGGAAGTTATTACAAAAGGCGCTGCTCAATCTTGGTATATGGAAAATAGATGGTCAACTATGCTCAAAGATGAATATGATCATGGTTTTGCAGTTGACTGGATGAGAAAAGATTTAGATATTGTTGAAGATCAGGCAATGAGAATAGGTGCTAATGTTGAAGCAACAAAATTAGTGAATAATTTTTATAAAGAAGTTCAGGATCTAGATGGTGGTCGTTGGGATGCATCAAGCCTTTTAAAGAGAATTAAAGAACTTTAGTTTAGAAAACAATTCTGGAAAAAAGCACTAATACAGAAGACACTAAAAGAGTTCCTGCAACTGTATTCTCAATCAGGTTTTCATCAAGTTTTACAGACTCCTCAACCATTTCATAAAAGTTTTTAGGGTTAGCGACCAACCACGCTATTCCAACAAGGTGCATGAACATCAAAATAGCAACTATCCAATTTAGTGGCTGCTTAGTAAATACAATTAAGGAAGTAAGAATTAAAAATATTAATTCTACAGACAGGTAGGCGTTAATATTTTTTCTTTTATACATATATCTAAGCAGGCTATATCCGGACTTATAGGAATGCATATAAGCAAAAGCATATAGGGCATATAAAACCGCTAATAAAGTAATCATCTAATGATGTGGTGGCTTTTCATATTCTATTGGAGGAAATTTTGGCTTATCTAAATTTTTTTTGTATCTTTCATATGCAGAATTAACATCAGCACAATCATCAGCTGCAGATGGCAGGTCTTCTTTTGGTAATTTATCTTTTTCTTTCATTGGAATCTAAACTAAAGAGCCTCATTTAAAATAAGTTACAAGTCACCTTCTTTTCTTACTTCGCTTCGCTCAACCTCAAACTTTTCTCCATATCTAGCTTCAAGTTTTTTTTGATTCTCGCTAATAACTTCAAAAGGATCTAGGCCCAAGGAAGCACAGGCAGTGGTCCAATACCACATGATGTCGCCTAGCTCTCTTTTCATATGAAAAATATTGTCATCTGATGCAGGCTTACCCTGAAGAACCATTTTTTTAACTATTTCTACAAACTCGCCTGTTTCACTTCCCAGCCCTAGAGCTGCAGTAAGAAGTCTAGGCACTTCTATGCTCGAATTATTATTAATATCATCCAAGCTGTTTTTTAGCGCATCCATTTCTAAACTAGGCTCACTAGTTACCTTTGTTACAAAATCGCTGTATGTTGAAAAAAAGTCTTTTACTTCATTGCTCATTTATTATTCTCCAAATTTAAAAATTTTATTTATTATATCTTTTAATGTTAATTTTGATTTTATAGGCTCTTCATCCCATTTTAGAGTATCAAGAAATTCTGATGTTATGGCTTTTTTCATATCAAGTATTTTTTCATTCTGTAGATCTATTCCTGATAAATATTCAAAGTCTTCAAGGCTCCTTTTTTTGCCTAGACCGTAAGTTCCTCTAAGGCTTTTATCAACTATTGATACGAGTCTATCAATACTCCTTTTTTCTCTATCGACCCATTTAATCTTTCTTTCTTTTTCTTCATCCTCATCCCAATGTAGTTTTCTTTTCAAGTCTCCAACCACATGATAAAGATGATAGACAGGAACATTAGATGTATGAAATACACTAAAGCCTCTTGTAAAAGCTCTCAACAATATCGCCAATTCTTCCCCATAAAAATATAATTTATCATCGTACGGTATTTCTTTTACAAACTCCTTTGTTGTGAATAAACACCCTGCGGCAATTAAATACCCATGTGAAATTTCATTTTCAGTTATGCCCGCAATTTGGCTTGAGAAGCATCTCTTAATAAAAATACTATCTTCCTTAAGAACAAGGGTTAAGGCTCTTTTTTCTTGAGAGTCTAGTTCAAATATTTCTTTATCCGCATCAATTACCTCAAAAGCTCTGGGGTAACAGGTAATAATTGGTTTTTGGTGATATTCAGTTCCCACACTTTTAATTTTTTGTATGTAGCCGATAAAATATGAATCCCAACCTTGCTCAAATTGCATATGAGAATCAATTTGAAAATAGTAATCCTCATTATTATAAAAATGCTGAACTCTTTTTCTTGCCCAGCAGGGACCTTCCGAAATCTTAGGATCAATATGCTCACATTTTATCTGGTCACTAAATGAGAAAGATTTAGTATCTAAGGGCTCATTTGATTGATCGCAAATACCAAAAATCAAATTTTCAGGACAATCTGCCTTATTAAAGGCGCTATCTATAGTGGCCTTCAGTAAAGGATCTTGGTATGAAGCTATCGATATAAAAATTTTCACAATTTATTTTTAATTAGAAATCTAGTTAACAAATAGTATAATTTCTTTATGTTAACAGAGCCAAAGAAAATAGCGTCTAACGTAACCTTATATTCAACTGATCCAATAATATATGTTGTATCAAACTTCCTATCTGACGACGAATGTCAGAGTTTTATTGATTTAGGTTTGGGTAACATGAAAAGAGCAACAGTAGCTGGGAACACTGATGAGGTGGTTGAAAATAGAACTAATGACTTTTTTTGGCTAGAACATAACGCAAGTGATATTGTTCACGAGGTCAGCAAGCGATTCTCGGTTTTGGTTAAAATGCCCATCAATAATGCAGAACAATTTCAGTTAGTCTACTACGGTCCAGAAAAAGAATATAAGCCTCATTTTGATTCTTTTGATAAAGATACAGATGCAGGTAAGAAGAATATGGAAGTGGGCGGCCAAAGAATAACCACAGCTTTGGCATATTTAAATGATGTTGATGCAGGCGGCGCAACCGACTTCCCAGAGATTGGTATTTCTATTAAGCCTAATAAAGGTGATGTGGTTATATTTAATAACTGTATAGAAGGAACAACAGAGATACACCCAAAATCACTACATGCCGGATCGCCAGTAATATCTGGAGAAAAGTGGGCTGTCAATCTATGGTTTAGAGAGAATCCAATATACTGAGCTATTTAATTTTTAGCGATCTTTGGCTATCAACAATATTATATAAATGCTCCTGCGCTTCAGGTTTTAACTGAGCAACCCCCATTGTTATTACATCAATAATTGCTGAATAAGCAATTCTTGATGTTAGAGGCTTATTAATCCTAAAATTATCACCAACATTAATCTCAATTGGATAGTCGCAAATATTCGCTAAGGGCGAATTGCCCGGCATGATTCCTATAACCTTCACTCCGGATTTCCTGACAATTTTTACACTTTCAATTAATGCTGAGGTAGTTCCTGATTGAGATATAGCCACTACTACATCGTTTTTTGAAAGTGAGTTTGCTGACATCAGTTGAATGTGGGGATCAGAAATAAAAGAAGATGAAATTTTTAATCTAAAAAATTTATGCTGCGCGTCCATTGCAACTGGAGCAGACCCTCCAAATGCATAAACCTCAACTCTATCAGCATTTGCAAGGGCTTCGATTGCTGACTCAAGGGTGTTTTGATCTATTTGTGATCGAACATTCAATATTTCACTAATAGCAGTATCAAATACTTTTTCACATAGTTCGTTAATGCTATCGTCTTCATCAATTTCATACATTACGAAATAGTCATCAGCAGCAAGTTGTTGTGAAAGATTAATTTTAAATTCTTGATAACCAGAAAAACCTAGAGCCTTGCAAAATCTAATTAATGTTGGTTCGCTAATGCCCATTGCACTTGAAGCCTCAGCTGTTTTCATAGAAATGACCGACTTAGGGTCATTCAAAACAAAATTAGCAACCTGTTTTTCAGATTTTCTTAATTCAGGTATGGTATTTTTAATTTGTCGCAATAATTTTGTTGGCATAAGGTTAGAATATCCCTCTTAAGCAAAAAAATGAATCCCTAAATGGATGTATCGCATATATTAGACCATCTCAACGATCAGCAACGAGAAGCGGTTACGTCAGAAAAAAAGCATTTGATGGTGCTTGCTGGCGCTGGATCAGGCAAAACTAGAGTTTTAGTTCATAAAATAGCATGGGAGGTTGAGGCGCTTAATAAAAATCCAGGGTCAATTATGGCAGTTACTTTTACTAATAAAGCTGCTCTTGAAATGAGATCAAGAATTGAAGAATTATTACAAGCACCGATGCTAGATGGATGGGTTGGTACTTTTCATGGCCTTGCACACAAAATGCTTAAACGCTTCCACAAGGAGGCTGGCTTGAGTAGCGGATTCACAATTCTAGACTCAGATGACCAGTTAAGAATAATTAAAAGAATTTCTAAAGAGCTTGATCTTGATGAGGCCACTTGGCCATCAAGACAGAGTCAATGGCAGATAAATTCATGGAAGGATGAAGGATTCAGAAACGATCTTGTAGACGATAAGGGTGACTTTGCGCGAGAAACGATTAAGAAAATATATAAAGAATATGAGGCCACTTGCTTAAGAGATAACCTGGTAGATTTTGGTGAGTTATTACTTAGATCTTATGAAATCGTCAGAGATAATACCTCGGTAAAATCTTTTTTCCATTCAAGATTTAGATCAATATTGGTAGACGAGTTCCAAGATACAAACACCATTCAATATAACTGGTTATTAGAAATAGCTTCATCAGAAGCATCTATAACGGCAGTTGGAGACGATGATCAGTCTATATATGGGTGGAGAGGAGCCAAGGTTGAAAATGTAGATTCTTTTACTAAAACATTCGACGACACAGAAATCATTAGGCTTGAACAAAATTACAGATCTACAAATATAATTTTAGGAGCTGCAAATGCTCTTATTGAAAACAACACAGATAGGCTTGGAAAAAATCTTTGGACAGAAAAACTTGAGGGAGAGCAGATAGTTTTATATCAAGCTTATAACGAACAAGATGAGGCTAGATTTGTAGCTGATGTCCTAAAGGACTGGATGAATAAAGGAGAAATGTATGAGGATGCTGCTGTTCTTTATAGATCTAATGCACAATCAAGGGCTCTTGAAGAAGCTCTTTTAAGATCAAGCATCCCATATAGAATTTATGGAGGACAAAGGTTCTATGAAAGATTAGAAATTAAAAATGCTATCGCGTATTTAAAAGTAATTTTTAATCACTCTGATAACCCAGCATTTGAAAGATCAATCTCCAATCCAACAAGAGGTGTTGGGGAAAAAACATTAGCAAAAATCAGAGGAGCTGCAAAGCAACATAACATGTCATACATCAAAGCATCAGCAAAGCTTGTTGATGAGGGCTCAATTTCTGGCAGAGGTGGCGCTGGGCTATCTTCATATTTGCAGTTCATATTAAGGTGCAAAGAATACATAGAGGAAAATCCCCTATCAGATCTCATGGAAGAGATTATTAAAACATCTGGATTAGTCGCATATCACGCTAAAGAGCCAGGAGAAAAAGGAAAAACAAGAGTAGAAAACTTAGAAGAGCTTGTTTCTGCAACTGCTAACTTTGAGCAAAGTATCAAAGAAGATAAGCCTAACAAAGAAATTGCAGAACAATACTTAGATATGATTTCCTTAGACTCTGGAGATAGACAAGCATCAGAGCATGATGATGCAGCCCAACTTATGACTCTTCATTCAGCAAAAGGGTTAGAGTTCAAACTTGTTCTTATGACTGGACTTGAGGAAAGTTTATTTCCTCATGGCAGATCAATGGAAAATCCATCACAACTTCAGGAAGAGAGAAGACTTTGTTATGTTGGTATTACAAGAGCAATGGAAAAACTATATATAACCCATGCCGAATCAAGAAGACTGCACGGCTCTGATACATTTAATCCTCCATCTCGATTTTTGAGAGAAATACCCAAAGGCCTAATTAATGAGATCAGGCCGAGAGCGCAAACCAATATCCCTTATAATAGAAAGGATTTTAAAGAAACAAAGTTTGAATTCGAGGATGAAATAGGAATTTCATTAGGCCAAAGAGTTTTACACAAAACATTTGGAGAGGGAGTGGTTCTTAATTATGAGGGCTCAGGAGATGCGGCTAGAGTTCAAATCAATTTCAATAAAGCAGGAACAAAATGGCTTGTGATGGCTTATGCAAAACTAGAAAAATTATGATGATAAAAAAATATTCTTACCTTTTAACAATCTTATTAATTATTGGGTGTTCAGATAATAAGGAGGCCAGAAGCGAGCCTTCAATAGACTCTCAAAAAACTTATAACTGGAGATTGGTAACGGCATGGCCAAAAAACTACCCCGGTTTAGGAATGGCTCCTGAGAGAATTGCTGACTTGGTTGAAGAAATGAGTAACGGTCAAATGAAGATCACTGTATATGGTGCTGGCGAACAAGTCCCAGCCTTTGGAGTTTTTGACGCTGTTTCAAGTGGAGCACATCAGATGGGCCACAGTGGGGGATATTTCTGGAAAGGCAAAGCCCCGGCTGCACAATTTTTTACAGGCGTTCCTTTTGGTCTTACTGCTGATGAGATCAATGCATGGACTAATCGCGGAGGAGGCATCGAGCTCTGGAGAGAAGTTTATGAACCATTTAATATCTATCCAATTCCTGCCGGCAATACAGGCACCCAAATGTTTGGGTGGTTTAATAAAGAGATAAATTCTCTAGAAGATATCAAGGGATTAAAAATGAGGATTCCTGGGATAGGCGGAGAAGTTCTAGAAAGAGCCGGCGGCATTCCAGTAACTCTTCCGGGGGGAGAGCTATTTACCGCTCTTCAAACTGGTGTCATTGATGCAACTGAATGGGTTGGTCCATACAATGATTTAACTTTTGGGTTTCATCAAGCTGCAAAGTATTACTATTACCCGGGATGGCATGAGCCTGGATCAATGCTTGAACTTTTAATAAACATGGATGAGTGGGAAGCTCTACCAAAACATCTTCAAGTTATTATTGATACTGCTTCCAAAGCTGTTAACCAAGATATTTTAGATGAATATACTGCAAGAAATAACAGAGCTCTTAGAGAATTAGTGGATGTCCATGGGGTTGAATTAAGAAAACTTCCAGATGACGTGATAGC
This sequence comes from gamma proteobacterium SCGC AAA076-P13, assembly GCA_000384935.1. Classification (GTDB taxonomy): domain Bacteria; phylum Pseudomonadota; class Gammaproteobacteria; order Magnimaribacterales; family D2472; genus SCGC-AAA076-P13. Next base: position 27,928 of record ARRA01000005.1, read on the forward strand.
AGAATTTAAAATAATAGCGACTGAAATTTTGGAAGAGAATGCGTCAGAGGATGAAATGGTTAATAAGGTTTATCAGTCTTACAAACAATTTAAAGAAGAGGTTACTGCCTACCATAAGGTATCTGAAGATGCTTTTGTAAAGGCAAGAAATAATTAGTGTCAGACGAACTTACTTTTAAATCATTAGGAACTGCAAATTATCTAGAAACATTAGATGGCATGAAGGCTCATCTAAAGTCTGATAACTTTCAGAATGAAATATGGATGCTAGAACATCCTCCTGTTTTTACTCTTGGGACTGCTGCAGATAATCAACATGTATTAGATGCCAGAGATATTCCAGTTATCCAATCTGACAGAGGCGGCGAGGTAACTTATCACGGTCCAGGGCAGCTAGTAATTTATTTTATGATTGATGTAAAAAGAAATAAACTTGGACCGAAAAGCTTGGTTAAGACTCTCCAAGAATTTACCAGGTCTCTTCTGGCTAACTATTCGATAGAATCTGATTTTATAGAGGGCGCACCTGGGGTGTATGTAAATGGAAAAAAAATTGCTTCCATTGGCTTGAGAATTTCTAAGGGCAAGACCTACCATGGAATAAGTATCAATGTGGATATGGATCTAACACCATTTTCCTATATAAATCCCTGTGGATACAAAGGGTTAGAAGTTGCCCAGATAAAAGATTATAAAAAAGATATAACACTTAAAGAAGTAGAACGACTTGCAATTAAACTTTTAGAACCTATATTTTAGATATGGAAATTATTCCGACACAAAAAATTGTCAATAGAGACGGGGTAAAGGCTGTTAAGAATGGCCAAAAGGGAAATCAGTATTCCCACATCCCTAATCTAAAAAAACCAGACTGGCTAAGAGTCAAAGCACAGTTCAATCCAAACTTTCATAAAATAAAAGATCAGGTAGCAGAAAAAAAACTTAATACTGTTTGTGAAGAGGCGCATTGCCCTAACATTTCTGAGTGCTGGTCGGCCGGAACCGCCACTTTTATGTTGATGGGCTCAGTTTGTACAAGAGCATGTAAGTTTTGCTCAGTAGATACTGGAAACCCTAAGGGTTGGTTAGATCATGACGAGCCAATGAATACAGCAAAAGCAGTTGAGATAATGAAATTAAAGTATGTTGTCCTAACCTCTGTAAATAGGGATGATTTGCCTGATGGTGGTGCAAAGCATTTTGCAGATACAGTAAAGCTTATTAAAGATCTAAATCCTGGGACTGCTGTAGAAGCCTTAACACCAGATTTCAAAGGCTTGTCGTCTTCAATCGATACTATCGTTAATTGCGGACTGGAGGTTTTTGCTCAAAATATAGAAACAGTTGAAAGACTTACCCACCCAGTTCGAGATATCAGAGCAGGCTATCAACAAACTCTAGATGTTTTGGCTGAATCAAAAAGAATAAACCCAAAAGTCCTCACAAAGACAAGTCTTATCCTAGGGCTTGGAGAAACAGATGAAGAGATTGAAGAAACAATGGATGATTTAATAGAAAATCAAGTTGATATTCTTACAATCGGCCAGTACTTAAGACCAACTCTTAATCATCTTCCTATCGAAAGATGGGTAACTCCTGAGGAATTTGAGACATATAGAGAAATTGGCTTGAAAAAAGGATTTCTTGAAGTAGTTTCTGGGCCAATGGTCAGATCAAGTTACAGAGCAGAAAGAGCTCTTGAAAAAAATAACGCAGGGCTTGGTAAGGCAATCTAAAAAGCTGTTCATCAATTAAATAGCTACGTATCTGTTATGATATGTTTTAAATAAATACGCAAATAGGAAAATTATGAATTTCATAACAGCAATAAAAACAGTACTTTTTAAAAAGTATGCAAACTTTAATGGCAGAGCAAGTAGGAGTGAGTTTTGGTTTTTTCAACTAGCGTATTTTTTGTTGGCATTAGCGATTTCAGTTTTTACCACTTCAGAACAATGGCTTCCTTCAGTAGCCCTTGATGTTTTAGTAATACTTCCAGTTCTAGCAGTAAGTGCAAGGCGTCTTCACGATACTGGAAGAAGTGGCTGGAATCAATTATGGGCAATAACAATTATTGGCCTTATACCTCTACTATATTGGTATTGCTCAAAGAGTTCAGATGAAGGTAATAGATTTGGATCGAACCCATTGTTATCAGACAACATCGTCTAATTTTTTAAATTATAGAAATATAGCTTTTTATTTATAATTTTATTAGTATTGAAAGATGAATAAATCTTTACAAAGCTATTGAATAGTCACTTAAAAGATGTAGATAAGAGCTATCTTCAACATTTGTATCATGCATGGAGTATGGCATTTGCCTTAATCATTCATGGTTTATTTCCAAGCATTCTTAAGGATTATGCTAGTGACAAGATGTGTGAGCACCAAGACGAAACCTAACTTTAATATCTTATAAAACAATAAAAGGAAATACCAAGACTAATGTCAGTATAGCCAATTGAATTATGATAAATGGAATCACCCCTTTATAAATTTCAGATGTTTTGATGTTTTGGTCAGCCACTCCTCTTAAATAAAAAAGAGAAAATCCAAATGGTGGTGTTAAAAATGATGTCTGTAAATTAATTGCCAAAAGAATTGCTAACCAGACAGGATCAAAACCCATCATGAGAAGAGGTGGAGCAACCAGCGGCACTATGACATAGCATATCTCTATAAAATCCAAGATGAAGCCAAGTAAAAACACAAACAACAGGACAAAAATAAGAGCTGTATAAGGGCCGCCTGGCAAAGAGCCAAAAACAAGATCAATTAATTCATCTCCTCCAACCCCTCTAAATATTAGCGAGAATATAGAAGCACCAATTAATATTGTAAAAATCATTGTTGAGACAATTGCAGTCTTTTGGCTAGCGTCTTGGATAAAAGCTAAATTAAATTTGCCATTCACCATTGCAATAATTAATGCTCCCATGGCGCCAATAGCAGATGCTTCAGTTGGAGTAGCAATTCCTCCAATAATAGACCCTAACACCAGAATTATGAGAATAAGTGGAAGAGCAAGTGTTTTAAGAATTTCTGATATTGGAGCATTCTTGGCATTTGGCTCAAAGAAAATATTTGGATTCTTATGATTTTGGTAAAGGGTATAAAATAGGTAACCAAGACAAATCATTATGCCTGGAATGATAGCCCCAACAAAAAGATCTCCAACAGTTACCGTTTTCTGAGAAAAAATTCCCATATTATTCTGTGCTCTTTGGTAGGCATTAGACATAACATCTCCAAGGAGAACAAGTGCTATTGAGGGAGGTATAATTTGGCCAAGGGTTCCTGTAGAAGCAACAAGCCCTGATGAGAAATCTTTCTTATATCCTTGTTGAATAAGAACTGGCAATGACATAAGTCCCATAGTTACAACTGTTGCTCCAACAATACCCGTGCTCGCAGCAAGAAGAGCACCCACAACAATAATAGAAATGCTTAAGCCACCTCTAATATTCTTAAATGCTAAGGCCATATTTGCGAGCATTTTTGCAGCAACCCCAGATCTTTCAAGGATGGTTCCCATAAAGATAAAGAGAGGAACAGCAAGTAGAGTTACGTTGTTCATGATCCCGAATATTCTTAATGGAATACTTTTTAAGATTGATTCATCAAATATCCCTAAAGGTATGCATATCAACGCAAATAATATTGAAACGCCAGATAGCGTAAATGCTACAGGGTACCCAAGCAGTAATGCAGAGCAAATGAGAACCAGTAATAGTAAAGGTACTATTTCCATTTTATTTTTATTAATTGATTAATAAGCGCAGCTATTAGCGTTAAGGGAAACAAAAGCATAAATGTTTTTTGGATATATACGTAATCAAGTCCACCAGATTCTGTTGAGACCTCCTGCATGCTCCACGATGCAGAAACAACTTCTAATGAATAAATAAATATTACAGCCGTAACGGGAAGTAAAAATATAATACCGAAAATGCTATTTACTAGATTCTTGTATTTAGCAGATGACTCTCTATAGAAAATATCTACACGAACATGCTCATCCTCATTAAATACATACCCGGCGCAACCAAGAAAAACTAAAGCATGAAAATACATAGTCAATTCTTGAAGGTCGGTTCTTCCAATACCAAAAAAATACCTACTCACAATAACTATAATCATAAGCAAAACCATTATTGGTATAAGGCATGAAATTGTTTTCCCTATAAAATTTATATACTTTTCCATAATTTTAATTAGAAGTATTTTCTTTATTTAGTTAGAATCATTATCATGATAATAATTCTCTCTCCAGCAAAAACACTTGATTATAGTGTTGACCCTAAAAGCAATCATACTGCACCGCAGTTTTTAAGCCAATCTTCTAGTCTTATTAAGACTTTAAAAGAAAAAGAGCCTAAAGATATAGCTAGCTTAATGGGGCTTAGTGATAAATTAGCTACTCTAAATTTTGATAGGTACCAGTCATGGAAAGCAGCTAAAACTGTCTCCAAAGACGCAAAGCCTTCAATGCTGGTCTTTAAGGGAGATGTATATCAGGGACTAGATGCAGAAAACTTTAATAATAAACAGCTAAAATTTGCTCAGAAACATCTTAGGATTTTATCTGGGCTATATGGAATTCTTCGTCCCATGGATATCATCAAGCCTTATAGACTTGAAATGGGTACTAAGCTGAAAACACCAAAAGGTAAAAACTTATATGAATTTTGGGACAAGAGAGTCCAAGAAAATGTTCTAGACGACTTGGCTGCTCAAAAATCTGATTTATTAATAAATCTTGCTTCCAAGGAGTATTTTAGCGTTCTAGGAAAAATGCCTGATTATATTAATGTTATCTCACCAGTTTTTAAAGATTACAAAAATGGTAAACATAAAATCATTAGTTTTTATGCAAAAAGGGCCAGAGGCTTAATGGCTAAATGGATTATCGAAAATAATATTAAAGATTTCGAGCAGTTATCTCAATTTAATCTAGACGGCTATTACTTTTCAAAAGCAGAATCTTCTGCAGCTGAACCAGTTTTTTTAAGAGATTAGTTCAGGCTAAATTAGGCCTTCTTTTTCCCAGAAAGACTTTTTAGGCTCTAGATCGTCATATTCACCATTCGTCTTGTTTACATAAGCTTTCATAGCTTCTTGCATATCTTTGCCACTAATAAGACTGGCATTCCAAACAGCATGAAAGTCTAATGAATCTCTTACGGTGTGATCTCTAGCATAGTTAATTTGTTTTTTAATTACTCTTGTTACTAAAGGAGACTTACTAGCTATATTTTCAGCTATCTTCTGAACTTCTTTAGCAAGCGTTTCCTCAGATTCAAAAACTTCATTCACAAAGCCTAAAGATTTTGCTTCAGCAGAATCAAATTTTCTTCCGGTAAATGCTAGCTCTCTTAATTTAGCTAATGGTATTAGAGATGGAAGCCTTTGAAGGGTACCAACATCAGCCGCTATCCCAATATCCACTTCCGCAATTTTAAAAAAAGCATTCTCTGAACAATATCTCATATCACAAGCAGCAGTCATATCTATTGCTCCACCAACACAAGCTCCCTGAATAGATGCTATTGTTGGCATTCTACATTCTTCTAATGCAGTGAATGCGTCTTGAAGCTCAAGAACTTCATGATAAAAAACCTCTCTCTGCCTTGCTGGGTCTACCTCAACTTCAGATTTTTTTGGCGGTACAAAAGTAGAAAGGTCCATTCCAGCACTAAAGTGCTTTCCTTGACCGGATAAAACGATAACCCTTGCTTCAGAATTCTTATCTATTTCTTTAATGATATCAGGCAGCTCTTTCCAAAAAACTCTTATCATTGAGTTCATCTTATCAGGCCTATTCATTGAGATATGCGCAATACCTCCATCTATAGTCACGTCAAAACAAGTTGTCTTATTCATTTTCAGCCAACTTGATGGAGTCATTAACAATCACACGCATTTTTTCAACATGCTCAAATGTTTTATGATGGGACAAAACAACTTTTCTATCCTCGCTCAAAAGAACGAACATTTTTTTTAATTGATTTAAATTATCTAATAGCTCATTACTCATATTCTTGTACTCTAAATTATTTATTAGCATTATAATGCTCTTAATCTATGAAATCATTAAATCAACTACATTTATGTAAAGCCTTGAGTGTTTTTTTATTTACACTTTCTGTTAACTCACAAGCAACGACCATAGACAGGTCTATGCAAGAACAGACTATGCTTTCTGTATTGTATGCTCAGTCATCAACAGAATATGTTGCTAACTGTATTCAGACCTATAGTGGTGCATCATTAATTCTTGATGAAGCAATTGCAGACAAGGAATGGACAGCATCTCTTGAGCAATTTGGAGATTATTCAGCCAAGCCAATGGCAATAATCTTGGATGTCGATGAAACCGTTTTGGACAATGTTAGATTTCAAGCAAGAGCAATATTATCTGGTCTCTCATACCCTAATGGTTGGATAGAGTGGGGGCTCGAGGCATCTGCAGAGCCTGTTCCTGGTGTATCTAGTTTTCTTGAAAACGCATCTAATAAGGGTATAAAAATTTTCTATGTAACTAATAGAGTTGCAGAACTTGAAGATGCAACAAGAGAAAACATTAAGAGCTTAGGTCTTCCTTTTGACGACGATAGAGATGTTTTATTAATGAGAGATGAAAACGGCTGGGGCTCTGACAAGGTCTCAAGAAGAGCTCTTGTTGCTAAAGACTATAGAATCTTAATGTTAGTTGGTGATCAGTTAACAGACTTTATTTCTCTAGAAGAAGCAGCTACAGATATTGATTCTCGAAGAAAATTAGCAGAAAAGTATTCTGATATGTGGGGAAAAAAATGGTTCATGCTGACCAATCCAATGTATGGTAAATGGGAAGGGGCTATATACGGAAGTAAGTATCCTGATACCAAAGAAGAGATCATGAAGATGAGATTGGATGCTTTAAAACCATAAATTAAGGAATGAAAAAGCTAGTATTAATTTTTGCCCTTATTCTAGCAGTAGCTTATTTTGTAGCTACAAATAAAAACCATTTAAAGGTTGAATACATCTCTATTGGAACCCAGCCTACCAAGGCTCTTGAGATAGCTTCTTTTGATGCTGCTGCCAAGCCAAAGAATATCATTCTGATTATTGGGGATGGGACAGGGCTTAATCAAATCACCTTATCAAGGATTGCAACGGGTGGAGCAGATCATAGGCTGGCAATAGACCAGATGCCTTTTTTTGGAAACTCTCTTACACATTCATACAATAATATTTATACAGACTCAGCTGCTTCAGCAACTTCTTGGGCTGCCGGCATTAAAACAAAAAATAAATTTCTTTCAATAACGCCTGATGGAAAAGCTATTCCTACTATTCCAGAAATTTTATCAAACAAGGGCTATATATCTGGTTTAGTGGCTACCTCATCAATCACTCATGCTACGCCTGCTGCTTTCTATGCTCATATAGACTCAAGATATAAAGAAAAAGAAATTGCAAGCCAGCTTTTAGAATCTCCAATACAGTTATCTCTTGGCGGGGGACTAGAATTCTTTGACATTGCAAAAGCTCAAGAATCTAATTTGCTAATAACAGACATGAAAGAACTCGATGGTGATGATTTTTTAAAAGCAAAAAAAGTACTAGGGTTATTTGATGAAGATGGCATCAACAGATCATCTAACAAGCCAACACAATTACAAATGACAAAGTCAGCCCTCGATTTCCTATCCTTAAAAGCTAGTTCAAATTCATGTAATGGTTTTTTTCTGATGAGTGAAGGCAGTCAAATTGATTGGGCATCTCATGACAATGATGCTGCAACAATGGTTGTTGAATTTAAAGATTTTGATCAAACAATTGCGATGGCAATGGACTTTGTTACTTCTAACAAAGAGACATTATTACTGGTAACCGCTGATCATGAGACAGGTGGGTTGCAAATCTTAAGTCAGAAAGATGATATGGTTAAAGTTCAATGGGGTACTGGAAGTCATACCTCAATTCCTGTTGGAGTATATGCCTATGGACCGGGAGCTGATAAATTTACTGGCTTAATGGATAATACAGATATTCATTACATGATATTAGATGCTATTGGCACACGAAACCTAGAACCTTTAGTCTGCTCTAATTAAATCACTTAATTTTCTTATTTGTATCTTTGCGTTTGACTCATAAATTACAGAGTTATTATTTGTAGGCTCTGTAACATGAACAGATTTTTTAATTCCATATTTAGTTGCAGCATTAACAATATTTATATTGTCATCAAAAAAAATAGATTTCGATGGCTGAATATTTAGTTTTTCTAGTGCTATTTTCCAAAATTTTTGGTCTTCTTTAACAACACCAATATCAACACTTGAAATCCAGTTATCTGCAAAATTAAGTAAAGGTACCTGAGAAGATTTAACTTTTAATAGCCTGGAATCGCAATTAGTAAGAAAAAAAACTTTTTTATCTAAAGATGCAATGAATTGAAGAGCTTCATGGGCTCCATCAATGAACATTGCATAAGACTTATTTTTTTCTGCAATAGCAATAAGATTTGTCTCATACCTATCTTCCCAAAACTTAAGCTCATACCAAGGAAGCGTTCCATATAACTCTTTTGAAGTTTTATAAATATCTTTTTTTGCATCACTTAAAGATATGCCCTTGTTGTGAGCAACCGCCTCAGGCAGCCATTCCATCCAAAAAAGGTTATCAAAATTTTGATCCAAGATAACACCATCTATATCAAGTAATATGTAAGATGATTCTGTTAAAATATTTGTATGGAAATTACTCATAAGCTTTTACAGGATATTTTAAACCCTATCGAAGAGACTGTCAGGAAAGCATCAGATGCAATAATGGAAGTTTATAAAAAGGATACGTTTGAGAAAGAAACTAAATCAGATGGGTCGCCAGTAACGGAGGCAGACAATGCTGCTAATAAAATTATTCTAGATTCTTTAGCGCTTATAACTCCTAATATTCCTGTGATTTCAGAGGAGACTTTTAATAAACATGAGCAAAACCCAAATGTACCTTATTGGCTTGTAGATCCTCTTGACGGTACCAGAGAATTTATAAATAAGTCTAAGGAATTTACAGTAAATATTGCATTAATACAGAATGGCTCAGCTATATTTGGTATTGTTGGCGCCCCAGCAACTTTGGAGATATGGCATGGATCAATATTTGATGAACCCAAGGCATTACCCATAGAACCAGGTGGCGATAATAAGATATTAAGGGTGGTAATGAGTAAAAGCCACCAAACCGAAGCAGATAAAAACCTATTAAAATTATTAAATAATAAGAATATTGACTATCAGGTGGTAGAAAAGGGTAGTTCACTTAAGCTTTGCGCCTTAGCTGATAATAAAGCAGATATTTATCCAAGATTTGGCCCCACATCAGAATGGGATATAGCCGCAGGAAATGCAGTTTTATCTGGGTCTGGAGGCTCTGTGAGTTTGCTAGGTTCAGGAATGCCCCTTCCTTATAATAAGGAAGACACCATACTAAATAGTCCATTTGTTGCTTGCCGCAATCAAGACATAAAAGATAGATATTTCCCAATTCTGAGCGAATATTTCAAAAAATTGGTATAATTCACTGCTATACATTAATTTATAATATAATGTATTATATTAAAAACTTATAATAATATGGGAACACAACTACAGCCTTCACAGCTTAATAGTCCAGGAAAGGATATAGAGTCCTACTTGGCCTCTGTGCATTCAATTCCTATTCTTACTAAAGAGCAAGAACAGGAATTGGCATTAAAGCTTTATGAAGAAGATGATTTGGATGCTGCTAGACAGTTAGTTATCCATCATCTTCGTTTTGTAGTCCATATTGCGAGGTCATACCAAGGTTATGGCCTGCCTTTAGCTGACATTATTCAAGAAGGCAATGTTGGTCTTATGAAGGCTGTTGATAAATATGATCCCCATAGAGGGGTGAAGGTTGTTTCATTTGCAGTTCATTGGATTAAAGCTGAAATTCATGAATATATTTTAAAGAATTGGAGATTAGTTAAAATTGCAACAACGAAAGCGCAAAGAAAATTATTTTTTAATTTGCGTAGCAAAAAGAAAACACTTGAATGGCTGACAAAAGAAGAAGCTGAAAAAATCGCTGCAGATTTAAATGTAGAAGTTAAAGACGTCTTGCATATGGAAAACAGACTCTCATCTAATGATGCCTCTTTTGATGCTCCCACATCGACAGACGATGATGATGAAACAATGTCTCCCTCTCAGTATCTTGAAGACAAAAGATATGATCCAGAATTGATAGTAGCAAACTCAGAAGCAGAGCAACTCAATCACAATGATTTATTAGAGGCTCTTAAAATGCTTGATGATAGAAGCAAGGATATTCTTCAAAGAAGATATCTCTCGGATCAAAAAGCTACCTTGCATGATCTAGCAGATGAGTATGATGTTTCGGCTGAGAGAATACGCCAAATCGAAAATGGCGCTCTTAAAAAGCTTAAAGCATTCATGGTAACTGCTGCCTAAGTCTATCAATAGATAGAAAAAAATTAATGCGTTATAAATACTTACCTTCATTTGTAAAAAGAAGGGGTAGGATTACTAAAAGCCAGGAAGATAATTTAAGCCACCTCATGTCCTATGAGATTAGTAGTTATTCACAAATCCTTCAGGTTAAAAAAAAATTTTCAAAAGTAGTATTAGAGGTTGGATTTGGTAATGGTGAAAATACATTAGCTCTTGCGAAGCAAAATCCAAATACTTTATATATAGCATCAGAAGTATACCTTGCTGGAATAGGTTCATTGCTTGGTGAAATAGTTGATGGAGCAATACCAAATATCTTTATAACTTCTGGGGATATAAGGCTTTTAATAGATGATATAAAGGAACCTGTGTTTGATGATGTAATTGTTATTTGCCCTGATCCTTGGCCAAAACTCAAACATCATAAAAGAAGAATGCTCACCAATGAATTTTTTAAATTAATACATCCTACTATTCTAGATGGCGGAGAGCTTTTTATGTCTACAGATGTTGAAGATTATGCCGAATCCATTACAGAGCAATTAGGCATTTCGGTGGGGTTTCAAAGAAATGATAGTTCTTTATATGAAGCCTCATCACTCACTAAATTTCAAAGAAGAGCAATGGATGAGGGCAGAAAAATATATCCCTTTTCCCTTAAAAAGATTAGCTAAAAATATTTACAGTATCATTTAAGAATTTATAGCCGATATCAGTAGCCTTAATTCCACTTTTTTCTAAAAGGTTATTCTCAATACCATCTTCTAATTTTTTTCTAAAGGTTTCTGACAGATAGATTTTTCTTTTTCTTAGGTCATCAAAGCTCACTCCATTTTTTAATCTTAGTAAATTCATTGCCAGGTCTATATCGTAATTATTACTAGAAATTTCCTGCTCACTAACTTTAGATGGGTTTTTTATATAAGAACTCACTTTTTTTAATTTAACCATCCTCTTGATTGAGTTTTCAGTTGTTATCTTGCTATGCGCCCCAGGGCCCAAGCCAAGAAAATCACCATACATCCAATAGTTAGTATTATGCCTACTAAAAGAATGATCCTTAGCCCAAGACGATACCTCGTATTGATAAAAACCATTCTTATTTAACAAATTTGTAGCAATTAGCTCCATTTCTTCTATTTCAGTATCTTTTGGGATCTTAAGTTCCTTTTTATAAAAAATGGTATTTGGTTCAATTGTTAATTGATACATTGATAGGTGAGAAATATTTTGCGAACAAAAAACATTAATATCTTTCTCAAGAGAAAGAGGGGTCTGATCCATCACTCCATATATTAAATCTATTGAAGTTTTTATTGAGCTCATTCCAGCAATAATGTCCAAAGCCTTTAAGGCATCATGCTCATTATGATTTCGTTCTAAACTTTTTAATGTGTTTTCATCAAAGCTCTGAATGCCTATAGATGCTCTATTAACTCCCATATTTGAAAGGTCTGTTACGTAATCTAAGCTTACTTCCTTGGGATTAAATTCAAAACTTATCTCACAGTCATTTTCAAGCATTCGGTTGTTTAATAATTTAAGTAATATTTTTTCAATATTTTTTGATTTAATTAAAGACGGGGTCCCACCACCAAAATATACAGATAGGAATTTTCTATCCAATATATATTCTTTTGACGCGTCCAAGTCAGTCAAAATTGCTTCGATAAGGGACTCCTCTTCTCCATCTTTCTTATTGGTATCTATATTGAAATCACAATAGGGGCATTGTTTTTCACACCACGGAAGATGAATGTATAAAGAAAGTGGAGTATCTTTGGGGCTAAATTTTTTCAAGCTCTACCAAAAATGATCGAGCAGCAATAGCTCTGTGGCTTATAGTATTTTTAACCTCTGGACTGATCGAGGCCATTGAAGTTTTTGGGTTATCTATATAAAAAATTTTATCGTAGCCAAATCCTCCATCTCCTTGGCTTTCAACGCAGACTTTTCCGTGAATTTTTCCAGATGCATATATTGGCATAGGATCATCATATGAGTGCACTCCAACCAAAACACAAACATAATAAGCCGGAAGGGAGACTAGATTCCTTTTTTTTAATTCACTAATAATCTTATTTCGATTTTCTAGATCTGATGCCTCTTCGCCTGCATATCTTGCCGAATAAATTCCAGGCTCAAAATTTAGCCCAGGTACAACTAATCCAGAATCATCTGCAATGGTAAAAAGCTTTGATTCATTCGCGCCATGCCGCGCTTTTTTTAAAGCATTCTCAAAAAATGTCAGCCCATCCTCTATTGCATCATTGATTCCAAGTTCAACCTGAGAAATAAAATCGAAGTTACTAAAAAGTTTTTTAAACTCCTTAAGCTTGCCTTGATTTGAGGTGGCTAGCAGAATTTTTTTATTTGCTTCCAAGTAAATACACTCCCTCAGAAGCAAATAAATTCGGAGAGATGGACGCCAATAAGCTTTGATCCCTATCAGGGTTTAAAAATATTTTTTTATCTATTATAAAACCCTCATCTTCACACAGTTTCTCAAAATCATTAATAGTACAGAGGTGAAGGTTGTCTGTCTCATACCAACTTGATGGAAGATTTGGAGTGACTGGCATTTTTCCAAAAACCAAATCAGCCCTACATCTCCAATAACCAAGATTTGGAAGTGTGACTACACATTTGTTAGACAGTTTTAACATCCTCCTAAGTGCCAAATGAGGATCTTTTAGGCATTGGATAGAACTGGCCATTATTGAGATATCAAAATTAGAGGATTCAAATTCTTCAAAACCATCATCTATATCTTGTTGAATAACTGAAAGACCCTTTACTATGCATTCTTGAATTTTCTTGCTATCTATTTCTACTCCATACCCATGGATTTTTTTAGTATCAATAAGCTCTTTAAGCAACGATCCATCGCCACAACCAAAATCAATGACCTTACTTTGATTAGGTATCCAGTCGTTAATTATGTTTGTTAAAGAAATGCTCATTGGGACTCAATAAAAGTATTAATAATTACATCATATTTATCCGCAGAAAATAAGAAACTATCATGCCCTTGCTCACCAGGAAGAATGACATATGTACAACTCACATTAGCCTTCATACCTGCTAATTGGATGTCTTTTCCTCTTTGGGGAGGGTAAAGCCAATCGCTATCAAATCCAATAATCAATAGGCGACATTTAATAACAGACATTGCCTTTTCAAGATTTCCATTAGTATCTGCAGAAGCATCATAACTATCCATTGCTTTGGTCATTAATATATAAGAGTTGGCATCAAAACTATCAGAAAATTTTTCTCCTTTATATTGAAGATAGTTCTCTACTTCATAATCAACATTTCCAGATACTTTAGAATCTGTATTTTGAAATTTCCTTCCAAACTTTACATCCATATGCTTTTCAGAAAGATAGGTTATATGTCCAAGCATTCGCGCTGCCTTAAGACCATTTTTTGGCTTAGTATTGTGTTCGATATAATTACCATCAAAGAAATTTACATCCTTTCTAATCGACTCTCGAGAAACTTCATTCATAGCAATATTTTGTGTACTTGATTTTGCAGCAGCAGCAAAAACTCCACATTTTAATAAATTGTCAGGAAAGGATATGGCCCATTGAAGAGCCTGCATTCCACCAAGGCTTCCGCCAGTAACAAGATGCCATTTTTTAATTTGTAAAAAATCAGATAAAAGCTTTTGAGCATTTACCCAATCCATTACAGATATAGCAGGAAAATCTTTCCCATATACTTTTCCTGTATCAGGATTTACTGATGTTGGCCCTGAAGATCCAGAGCAGCCCCCTAGATTGTTTGAGCAGACAACAAAATATTTTTCAGTATCAATGGCTTTTTTGGGGCCAATAATTTGATCCCACCAACCCACTTGATTAGTCTCAGGATCCAGACCGGCCGCATGATGATTTCCAGAAAAAGCATGGCAAACTAAAATAGCATTAGACTTATCTTCGTTTAATTCTCCATAAGTCTCTACCATCAAATCAAAAGAATCTAGTTTCGAACCAGACTCTAGTAAAAGACCCTTATCGAAGTGAATGAGTTTTTTAACTATATTCATGCTATCGATCTAATAATGTCCTGAAGAAAGCTGCTAATCATACTAATTGCAATAAATATAAATATTGGGGAGAAGTCGATTCCTCCAGCTGAAGGTATAAATTTTCTTACAGGACTTAATACTTTATTTGAAATTTCGTCTATTAGCTCAAGAGCAGGGTTAGTTTTTTCAGGTGATACCCAGCTTAAAATAACTGACCCTATCACTGAGTAAAAAATAATATCTATACCTATTCTTAAAATTTGTATGACCGCAATAATTAGCAATACCGGGTTTTCGTATTCACTAGAAAGTGATTGGCTAGCCAGGGCAATTTGAAAACTGGCAAATTTTAATCCCACAGCAATTAGGCCGATCATATAAAGCTGGTTAGGAAAAATAGATAACTTTGAGATAGGTTTATAAGCTGTTACAAACGCCTTTACGATAGGGTTAAAATAATTCACCTTGAGTAGGTTAAAAATAAATAGCAATACAAAACTATAACAAAGCATTGAGATAATTAAGTTTGCTAGTTCTGCAATATTAGGACTCATTTGCAATCTCCTTTGATCTATTTACTGCCGCTGAAATTCCCTTATCAAATGAACTCAGTAGTTTATTTTTTTTAAAACTTTTTAATCCTGCTTCAGTAGTTCCTTTTTTAGACGCAACTTTTTTAATTAGATCGTCTATGCTACTTCCATCTTCAAGCGAAAGGGCAACTCCCTCAAGCAAACCACTCATTGCTTTTGCTGTTAAAGCTGAATCATTATTGCAAAGCTTTATTAATCTTTTTTCATATGCCTTTAATAGATAAAAAAAGTATGCAGGACCACTCCCAACAAGACCAGTAAATATATCCATTTCTTGTTCTTTTTTTAACTCGATGACCATGCCCACTTTATTGAACATTTTTTTAGCTTTGTTATATGTTGATGGAGTTGATGAGATATTTAATGATGCAGTTATACCTTTATTAAATCTAGAAGAGGTGGTTGGCATGGCCCTAATAAGTTCCACATTAGTTGACTTAGAAAAATATTTTTTGGATCTGACTCCTGCAACCAAAGATATAACTTTAGGTTTTTTATGAGAATTACAGATTTCTTCATAAGCCACTAAGGCATCTTTTGGCTTTACTGCAAGAAAAAATAAATCTATTTTATCTTTGTGATTACTTGTATATTCTTCAATGCCGAGTTTTTTAAGAACATTTTTATTTTTTCTATTTCTATCTATAAATAAAATATTTTCTTTATCATGCCCCGAAGAAATAAGGCCTAAGATAATAGATTGTGCAATATTGCCCGCTCCAAAAAAAACTATTTTTTTCATGTTCGTTTTCCAAATATGAGCTCACCAACTCTAATCATGTTTGAGCCATTCGTTATTGCGCATTCAAAATCAGAAGTAGTGCCCATGGACAGATAACTAGCATGAGGAAATTTATTCACTAGTGTTGTATGTAATTTTTTTGCTTTAATCATTTCTTCTTCTTTTTCTTTTATATTTCCATTAATTCTCGGGAGGACCATTATGCCTTTTAAGTTAAGATTCGTTTGTGAGTTAACGTATTCAGCAAATTCTATAAGGTCACTCGGACTTATGCCACTTTTTGTTTCTTCGCCTGAAATATTTATTTGTATCAAAGCATTAATATATCTTTTAGCCTGCAGACATTCTTTATTAAGCTTCTCTACAACTTTAGATCTATCCAAGGAATGAATCCAACTTGCATGCTTTGCAATTAGTTTTATTTTATTAGTTTGAATGGGGCCAATGAAATGCCATACAATTCTTTGATTTTTAAAATAATCTGATTTTCTTGCAAGCTCTTGAGCATAATTTTCTCCAAAGTCTTTTATTCCGAAATCAAATGCTTCCTTAATAACGTCTTCACCTTTCTTTTTTGAAACGGCTATAAGCAAAACGTTGCTAGGATTTAATCCTACTTTTTTTGCACTATTATCAATACTATCTTTAACCAGCTTTAAATTTTTTTCTATTTCTTTTTGCATAATGTTCTAAGCTGAGGTTCAAAGCCTTTTTTTGTTATTTTTTCTTTAGCATTATTGGCAGCAGACCTATTCTCATAGGGCCCACTAAGAACACTGTGTAAAAGCTTCCCAGGATCAGAAGAGCTATAAATATCGTTAATAGTCATAAATTTGATCTCATCTAAAATCTCAACAGCCTCATAGGCATACTTTTTATTGCCATAGGCTCCAATCTGAACAAAATACTCACATTCTAAAGTGTCACTAAAATCATTTGTTTCTATTAGTACTGAATTTTCCATTAGCGATGTTGGAAAATTTATTGTTACTGTATTTTTTATATTGCGCTGATCAATAGTTTTAATGTCAGTGCCAAAATAGAATACAGAGATACAGGTTAGAAGAACAGCCAACGCCGCAAGACCAAATAGAAATGTTGATGGAACAGTCTCAATATTTTTTCTCTTTGATCTATATACAGTTTTCTTTGTTTTTCCTCGGCTTTTGCCTATAGAATTTCTATTAGCATAATCTTTCATCTCATTTACATTTTTTCCATAGGTTCAATCCCAAGAAGCTCCAGCCCATTTGCAATGACAGACTTAACAGCATCTAAACATAAAATTATTGAATCAAGATTCTCCTGTGATTCAGTCAATACTGGATTGTCATTATAGAAACTATGAAAAGTATGAGCTAAATCTTTTAGGTAAAATATTATCAAGTGAGGATGGAGAGAGGTTGATGCTCTTCTTACTACACTAGGATATCTGCTAATTTCATGAATCAACTTGTCACACTGACGATATGAGCCATTTCTGATGGAATCTGCTGAAGAGGGCATATAGTTATTGTTAGCTTTGTATTTATTAAGTAAAGAAAATATTCTTGCATGAGCATACTGAATGTAATAAAACATATTCTCTTTGCTATCAGATGTGGCTAGGTCTAGATCAAAATCTAAGTGCTGATCAGCCTGTTTAGAAAGATAATAAAATCTTGCAGCGTCAGTCCCTATATCCTGAATTAAATCTTTTAGAGAATAAAACTCTCCCGATCTGGTAGACATTTTGACCTTTTTCCCTTCTTTAAAAAGATTTGCAAACTGAACAAGCTGAACATCTAACTTATTCTTATCAAACCCCAGTCCATCCATTGAGGCTTCAATTCTTTTTATATAACCGTGATGATCAGCCCCCCAAACATTAATCAACTTATTAAACCCCCTGTCTATTTTATTTTTATGATATGCAACGTCTGAGGCAAAATAGGTCGGCCGTCCATCATCTCTTATTAACACTCTATTTTTATCATCGCCACTATCTGAAGTGTCCAGCCATATTGCTCCATTTTCTTCAAATGCTAATTTTTTATCTTTAAGGGTTTGAATGGCCAAAGAGATTTTAGAGCCACTATCTGCTAAGTTTCCAAGAGATGATTCATAAAACCAATGATCAAAACCAACATTGAATAAACTGAGATCTTCTTTAATGGATTCAAGAACAGAATGTAAGGCAAAATCCTTTACTTGAGACCATTGTGAGGCATCCAGATTTTTTATCCTCAAAACCAATTCATCGATTTCCTTTTCTTCATCCGATGGTAATTCCTTGATATATGAAGAGGCATCTTGAAGAGGAGAGGGATTATTTTTTTGTTTAAAAGCTTGGGCAATATCCTCTATATACGAGCCTTTGTAAGCATTTTTAGGAAAGAATTCCATGAATGCATCTTTGTTAAGTTTTACATAGACGCTTGCAGTTAGGATATCAATCTGCCTACCTGCATCATTAATATAGTACTCTTTTTCTACGGTGTAGCCTGAAGATGTGAGTATTCTTCCTATAGCATCTCCGTATGCAGCACCTCTACCATGACCTACATGCAACGGCCCAGTAGGGTTGGCTGATACGAATTCAATTTGAATTGATTTATTTATACCGTGTTTTGACGAACCAAAATCTTTGGGATTTTGATTTATCTGGCTGACTGTATATACGAAATCTTCGCGTTTAAAAGTAATATTAATAAAACCAGGTCCAGCAGACTCAACCTCTTCAAAGACGTTGGAATCTTTAAGTTTCGATACTAACTCATCAGCTAAATCACGTGGATTTCTTTTTAATATACTTGCAGCGATCATGCATACATTAGATGTGGCATGACCTTTTTTTAAATCGTCAGTTACCGTTGTAGCAGACTTTTTATTAATGAGCTCAACTTGATCTTCACTGACAGCAGGCAATGAAATTAAAAAATTATTAATTTGTTCATTAATATGAGCAATCATTATTTTGCTCTACCAACATAACTCTCATCTCTTGTATCTACCTTAATAGTCTCACCCTCATTAACAAACAATGGTACTTGGACTGATACACCTGTTTCTAATTCTGCTGGCTTTGTAGCTCCTGAGACTGTGTCTCCTTTCACCCCTGGTTCTGATGATGTAATTTTTAATTCAACAATGACAGGAGGGTCCACTAATATAGGCCTATCATCCCAAAGAATAATTTCGCAGGTCTCCTGCCCAACTAACCATTTTTTAGCACTACCCATTTCATTAGTACCGATTTCAATTTGTTCATATGTAGTTGTATCCATGAAGTGCCATGACTCCCCATCAGAATAAAGAAATTCCATATCTTTATGATTAACATCTGCAGTTTCAGCAGACTCACCTGATTTAAATGTTTTATCGTTTGTATTGCCTGTTAGCAAGTTTTTATACTTGACCCGCATAACTGCTTGCCCCTTCCCGGGCTTATGAAACTCATGCTCTATTATTGAGCAAGGCGCATTATCTATAAGTAGCTTGGTTCCATTCTTGAATTGATTCGTTGATATTTTCATTTTTTATATATATTTTTTATGTTATTTTGGTTAATCGAGGAAACACTATGAAAAAAATATTCACATTAATTGCCTTATGTGCAATTGTAACTTCTTGCGGGCAAACTGGCGAACAATCTAAGTCTGCTGAAGATCTTGAAATATTTCTTGCTTCAGTAGAAGAAGAAAATTTAACTGAAGGGCCTACCGTAAGTTCGGCTTATTGGATAAGTTCAAATTTTATTACTTACGATTCTCAAAAAATAGTTGCTGACTATAGCAAAAGATATACTCTTAAAAGTCTTCAAACCTCTAGGGATGCATCTAGTTTTAATGACTTACAAACAACCCAATCAAATAGAAGGCAGCTTGATCTTCTAAAAGGATCTTTTGTAATGCCACCTCCATTTGATGATGCTCTTGCTGGCGAGTTATCAGAAATATCAACTAAGCTTGAGGCAATGTATGGAAGTGGAAAGCACTGTTATGAAGACGGAGTATGCTTAGATTTAGAAGCTTTTGAAAATATTATAGATTCTTCAAGGGATTCCGATGAGCTATTAAAGGCTTGGACTGGCTGGCATGAAATAGGCAAGCCTATGAAGCCTATGTACTTAAGAATGGTAGATATTGGTAACCAGGGGTCTAAAGATTTAGGATTTGATGGGTTGAGCGACTTATGGTTTAGTAAGTATGATATGCCCTCAGAAACATTTCTTGAAGAAACAGATAGAGTTTGGGAAGAGGTCAAGCCTCTTTATGAAGCGTTGCATTGCCATGTTAGAAGTAAATTAAATTCAGAATATGGTGATGAAACTGTTCCTTTAAATGGCCCATTACCAGTTCATGTTTTAGGAAATATGTGGGGTCAGTCTTGGTCAAATATATACGACCTAGTTTATGAAAAAGAGGAAAATAATGTTTCTATAAACGTCACGCAAATCATTGAAGACAAAAATATAGATGAAAAAGAAATGGTTGAATATGCTGAAGACTTTTTTCTATCCATGGGGTTTGAATCTCTTCCAGAGACTTTTTGGGAAAGATCATTATTTGTAAAACCAGATGATAGGTCTGTAGTTTGTCATGCTTCAGCGTGGAATCTCGATCCAGCAAATAATGATTTAAGAATTAAAATGTGTATTGAGAAAAACGAAGAGGACTTTATAACAATTCATCACGAACTTGGCCATATTTTTTACTACCAAGCGTACAATCATCTGCCAACTCTTTTTCAAGGAGGTGCTAATGATGGTTTTCATGAGGCATTTGGTGATTTGTTAACACTTTCAATCACTCCTGATTACCTAAAAAATATAGGCTTTATCTCTTCTGACGAGGCTAATAAAGCTAAAGAAGATCCAATAGGGCTACTCATGAAGCAAGCTCTTGAAGGAGTGGTTGTTATTCCATGGGCATTAACATTAGATAAATGGAGATCTGGTGTTTTTAATGGAGAGATTGATGCAAACAGCCTCAATTCTTCATGGTGGGATATGAGAGAACAATATCAGGGAATAACATCTCCGGTTGAAAGATCAGAAGATTATTTTGATCCAGGTGCTAAATATCACATACCTGCAAATACTCCTTATACAAGGTATTATCTTGCTAGAATAATGCAGTATCAATTTCATGAAGCATTGTGTAGTGTAATTGGTTTTGATGGGCCTTTACATGAATGTTCAATTTATGGAGATGAAGAAGCTGGCAAAAAAATTATCTCTACTATGGCAATGGGGCAGAGCCTCCCATGGCAAGATGCTTTTGAGAATTTAACCGGCTCAAGAGATTTTAGCGGGAGTTCGGTAATGAATTATTACAAGCCATTAAAAGATTGGCTGGACAAACAAAATGAAAATAGAATGTGTGGGTGGGAGTAATTTATGAATAAAATAATTAATATTGTAATTTCTGCAGTAGCATTTCTTGTCGCAGTTATGTTGGCAAACGCTACTGGTATCGATTTAGTTGTAAAAGTTGTCTTTATTGCTTTTGCTCTTCAGTGGATAGCTTTTATTCCAGCATATGTTTTTCAAACAGAAAAATTTTATGACTTAATGGGAAGCATCACTTATCTTTCTGTAATGTGGTTTTCATTAGCCTCAACTTCAGAGCAATTCACTGCTTTAAACGGAGCAAATATTGCAATTGTTTTGTTAATTACATTATGGGCCCTAAGGCTGGGAACCTTTCTCTTTATGAGAATTCATAAAGATGGAGAAGATAAAAGGTTCCGCTCTATAAAACCATCGGCCACACAATTTTTTATGACATGGACTCTTCAAGGTCTATGGGTCTCCATGTGTTCAATGTGTGCATTAACTGCCATATCTTCTGAAACTGGCGTGGTAATGAATGCGCTTTTTTATATCGGGCTTGGGTTATTTATTTATGGCTTTTGTACTGAAATCATCGCTGATAATCAAAAATCTAAATTTAGATCAATACCTGAAAATAGAGATAAATTTATAACGACTGGCCTGTGGGCTAAATCAAGACATCCAAATTTTTTTGGTGAAATAGTTTTATGGGCAGGCATAGCTGTTATGTCATTCTCTTCTCTTAATGGGCTTCAGTACTTAACGCTAATCTCACCAGTATTTACATACTTACTTCTTGTTTATGTAAGTGGCGTGAGGATGTTGGAAGCTAGAGCAGATAAGAAGTGGGGCCAAGACGAGGAATACGTTAAATATAAAAGTGAAACACCAGTTCTAATGATAAAGTATTTGGGCAGGCCTTAATTTAACTTAATAATAAAATTCTAAAAAGTTTTATTATTATTGAATTGACTGTTAATATGAGCAATCTTTTAGGGAGATTAATATGAATAAAAATTTTAATTTAGTGTACTTGTGTGTGCTTATTTCTATGTCGAGCTTTGTTTCATCATCAGACATGGAAAGCGTTCTTGAAGTTGGAAGAGAAAATCAAGAGCTATCTGCTGCATCACAAGACAACATAGATGCAACTGAAAAAAAGACAGATAAAATTGTAAATGAGTGGAAAGCTACTTCTAAACAAGTGGAAGGGTTAAAGCTTTATAACGAACAAAAAAGAATTCAAATAGAAGCCCAGCTTGATTTAATGGATAAGCTTGATGATCAGTTAGTTCAGGTTGTGGTCATGCAAAGACAAATACCTCCATTAGCACAAAGAATGCTTGAGAGTCTTGAATCTTTCATTAACCTTGATACTCCCTTTAGGATTGAAGAAAGACAAGATAGAGTTGACCTGGTCAGAGCATCTCTTGCTAAGCCAAAAGTGACTGCTTCAGAGCAGGTAAGACAAGTCTTAGAGGCTTACAATATTGAAGCTGAATATGGAAGAAAAATTGATACATATGAAAGTGCTTTACAGGACGGCACCGTAGTAAATATTCTTGTCATTGGAAGAATCGGAATGTTTTATCAAACTAAAGATGAGCAATCTAGCGGCAGATGGAATAACGAGACAAATTCTTGGGATGAGCTAGATGGAAGTTACAGAAAACCAATCAGAAACGGCATAAGAATGGCTAAGAAATTAGCTCCAACAGATATGTTACTAATGCCAGTAATTAAAGGAGAAGCGTAATGAATCGTTTATATCTATTACCATTTTTACTAGTAGCATCTTTAACTAGTTTCTTGTTTGCTCAAGACGCTGCAGAAGAAGTAGTTGAAATCTCAACTGTCGAAGCTCTTTTAGCTCTTGTTAAAGAGGGCAAAACTCAAGAGCAAGCTGCAAACGACGACAGAGAAAATAAATTCGTTGCAAATAAAAATAAACAAGCTTCAATTCTAGCGGCTGAAAAAAGAGAGTTAGTTCGTCAAGAAAAGATTGCTGATACCTTAGAAGCAGAATACAAAAAGAATGAAGAAATTCTTAGAGTTAAAGAAGATGCTTATAAGAAAGAGTTAGGCTCGTTAGTTGAATTATTTGGACATTTACAGAGCTCTGCTGGAGAGGCTGCTGTTCAATTTTCTGGCTCCCTTACAGGGGCTGAGTATGGTCAAGAAAGAGTTAAATTTTTAAATGATTTAACAGGAAAAATGTCAGAGACAACCGAACTTCCAACGATCAGGGAAATAGAAGGGCTTTGGTATCAACTAACAAGAGAGCTTGCTGCAAGTGCTCAAGTTGTTTCATTTACAACAGATGTAATTGATGTTGATGGTGTTACTTCTGAGTGTAGCGTAACTAGAGTTGGATTATTTAATGCAGTTTGTGATGGAAAGTATCTAGAATATGCTTCATCAAAAGGTCAATATGCATTTCTTCCAAGACAGCCTGCTGGTAGATATACCAAAACAGCAAAAGCTGTAGGTAATGCAGGTATTGGCGATCAAGTTAGGTTTGGAGTTGATCCTACGGGGCCAACTGGCGGAAGCTTACTTGCTAACTTAATACAGACTCCATCATTAATGGAAAGAGCTCAACAAGGTAGAGAGGTTGGTTATGCAATTATTGCTGTTGGTCTAATAGCTGTATTGTTTGCATTCTACAAGCTATATAGCTTATACATGATTGGAACTGCTGTAAGAAAACAGGCTAACCAAGAAGCTGCTGATATTTCAAATCCTTTAGGAAGAGTATTAAAAGTGGGTAAAGAGAATTTTGAAAAAGATATCGATACTCTTGAGCTAAAACTTGCTGAAGCCATAATGGCAGAAAGGCCTGCAATTGACCAAGGCATTGGATTTATAAAAATAATATCTGTTATTGCTCCTTTGGCTGGTCTATTAGGAACGGTTACTGGAATGATTGTAACGTTCCAAATGATTACTCTTTATGGAACAGGCGATCCTAAGTTAATGGCTGGCGGTATATCTCAGGCTCTTGTTACTACAGTTCTAGGACTACTTGTAGCTATCCCAACTAGTTTACTGCATTCGTTTACTCAATCTTCTGCAAGAGGGATTATTAGCATTCTTGAAGAACAAAGTACTGGTATTCTTGCCGAGAGAGCAGAAAGTAAATAGGTTTTTACTATGGATATAGCATTTGCAATAACTGAGGCGTTCTCATCCATTAGAGACTTCATGGAGCAGGGCGGGAGCGTGCTTTGGTTGATTGCTGTTCTTGTATTTTTTATGTGGGGTATGATTTTTGAAAGAATCTGGTATCTATCTCATGCTCATAGCGAATATGTTTCAAAGCTAGCAGACACATGGAACTCTAGATCCGATAAAAAGTCATGGCACGCACTTCAGATTAGAGAAAAGATGATGTCTCAAGCAAAAATAGAAATCAATAGAAACATTAGTATTATCCAGACCTGTATAGTTCTTGCTCCTTTGCTGGGTCTCCTGGGAACCGTTACAGGGATGATAGAAGTATTCCAGGTTATGGCTTTCAATGGAGGAGGAGATGCCAGGGCTATGGCCGGCGGAGTTTCTAAAGCAACACTCCCAACCATGGCAGGAATGGTAGCCGCATTATCGGGATCATTTGCTGCGATATACCTTACAAGTACAAGTAAAAGACATGAAGAAGAATTAAATGAGATTATAAAAAGAGAATTATAGATAGAGGAATATTATGAGAAGAAATGCAATAACTAGTGCTGTACAAGAGGAAAATGATGAAATTAATCTGACTCCCATGCTTGATGTGGTATTCATTATGCTTATTTTCTTTATTGTTACAGCAAACTTTATTAAAGAGCCAGGCTTAGAAATTAATAGACCTGATTCTGATACTGCTGAGACTCAAGAAAATGCAGCTATTTTAATTGCTGTTGGACCAACTGGCGAAGTCTGGATGGATGGAAGAAGAATAGATGTCCGTCAGGTTAAAGCTAACGTTGTCAAACTTCTTGCTGATAACCCAAAAGGATCAGTAGTAATACAAGCAGATGAGAAAGCCATGGCAGATACTATTATTCAAGTAATGGACGGCGCCAGAGAAGCAGGCGTTAATGCTATTTCTTTAGCCTCAGAGCCAAAATAATCAAAATATGAATCAGGTTAGCGTATTACTAAAAAAAATATTTGGCCCTCTAAAAGCCCTATATAACAAAGCTTTTGATGCCAATAAGTATGCTGCAGGCATAGGCCTTTCTGTATTAATTACATCTGGTTTATTTTTTATTATGGTTATTCTAATATCTTTAGGCGATAGCGGAATGAAAGAGGATAAATCAATAAAATTAGCTGATGTTGTAATGCCTGAAAGGCAAATAGATACATTTATGACTGAGGTTGATAAGCCTGAAAAACCTGAAGAGCAACCAGAAGATATTGCCCAGCCAGAGCTTGATCTTCAGCCATTAACAGGAATAGACGTTTCAATGGCCAAGCCGAAGGCTAATTTCAAAGCAAGCGGAAACTTTTTTAGAGATGGCGAGTACATACCTTTATTTAAAGTCCAGCCCATTTACCCTAGACGAGCTCTTGAAAGAGGTACCATGGGTTATGCAATTACATCATTTACGATCACTGAGTCCGGAACGGTTGAAAATGCAGTTGCATTAGAAGGCTATTGTGGAAATCCTGAAGACCCTAATGTCGTATTCAGAGAATGTTCTATTTTTAATAGTGCATCAGTAAGAGCATCATTGAAATTAAAATATAAACCTAAAATTGTTGATGGCAAAGCAACGTCAGTAGATAATGTGCTTCATAGGTTCACTTTTAAATTAGATGAAAATGAATAAATTTTTTAAGACATCAAAATTAATATACGCATTTGCATTGTTAGCTTTTTCTTTTTCATTTACCACAAGCTATGTAGAGGCCCAAGAATCCTCTAAGCCGAAAAAACAAATCAAGTATAAGAAAGCAAGGGCTCTTTCTTCATCAACTGCTAAGAAAATGGCAAAAGTATATGAGGCGCTTGAGGTTGTTGACGATAAAGGAGAGCTTGCTCCAGACATGGAGATTGTTTTAGAAATACTCACAGAGTTAAGAGATGACAAAGAAAATTTAAAAAGTTATGACAGATCTGTAATGTGGAATACATGGGGTTATGTTTATTTCTCAGATGGCAAGTATGATCAGGCGATTGGAGCATATGAAAAACTTTTAGCAGAGCCTGAGGTAACAATACCCTTAAGAACATCAGGACTTCTTACTTTAGCTCAATTAAATCTAGTAAAAGAAAGATACCAAAAGGGTATAGATTTAATTTTAGTTTGGATGGATGAGGTTGAAACAGTTACAGCTCAATCTTGGTCTCTTTTAGGGCAGGCATATTTTCAGTTAGGTGATTTTAAAAAATCTAGATCTTCGATGGAAACTGCAATTGCAACGGCTGAATTAGAGGGATACAAACCAAAAGAAAACTGGTATGTCATTATTGCTGCTTGTATTGGCGAGCTAAAAAAAGAAATTGGTGAAAAGAAAGCGCTACTCCTTCAATTAGATATTTATGAAATTTTGGTAAACCTATATCCTAAAAAGCTTTATTTTCTTCAGCTTGGTGGGACATATGGCCAGTTGGGTAGAGAAAGAGATTATATGATCACTCTAAAAGCCGCTCATGCAAAAGATTTTCTTGATAAAGAGTCGGAATATCTAGCACTAGCTCAATTATTACTTTTAAATCAAAACCCATATTGGGCTGCTGAAGTTCTAATCTCAGGTCAAAATAAAATCACAACTAGAACTGAGACAGTTGTTGATAAAGTTACTAAAAAAGAGACCAAGATTGAAAAAACAGGTCCGGTTGTAAGAAATACTGAAAAAAATCTTAAGCTATTAGCTGACTCCTGGAGAATGGCCCAAGAAATAGATAAAGCTATTCCCGTCCTTGAAAAAGCTGCAAAGATGTCTAAAGAAGGTAAGTCTTACGTTTTATTGGGCAATCTATACCTTTCTGAGGATAAGGTTAATCTGGCTGTTGAAGCAATAAAAAAAGGCTTGGATAAAGGCAAGATAACTAAAATATCCCAAGTATATTTAACTCTTGGTCAGGCTTACTACGAGCTTCAAGAATTTGATAATGCTAAAAAGCAATTTAGAATTGCTGCTAGAGATGAAGACAAGAAAATTAAGAAGCAGGCAAATAATTGGATTAAATATACTGAAAATGAAGAGACAAGGGTTAAGAGTTTAGCCCTCAGAAGGGATTATATTCAAAGCCAATCATAATTTAGAGTATTCCTCTATTTCAAAATTGTAATCATTATCCTTATCTTTTTTAAAAGACTCTTTACTACACAGTCTCCATTCTGTTAGATCTATATCAGGGTAAAAAATATCACCCTCTATGTCACAGTCAACTCTTGTAATCAACAGCTTATTTACTGTCTTAATTGTATCTCTAAATAAATAACCACCACCAATAATTACTATCTCATTTTCTTTATCTTCAAGCTTATTAATTTCTTCTGATTTTTTGATAGCCGCCTCGAGACTATCAAAAACTTGTGCACCTGGAATTTCCTTTATTGTTCGAGATATAACAAGGTTAGTTCTTTTTGGCAATGGGCGCCCTATTGACTCAAAAGTCTTTCTTCCCATTATGATAGTTTTATTAAGCGTATATTCTTTAAAATGAGCCAAGTCTGTTTTTAAATTCCAAGGGAGGTCGTTATCAACCCCAATAACCATGTTATTTGATACAGCCACAAGATGAGAAATGATTTTCATTTATACCGCCATTTTTGCTTTAATTGCAGGGTGATGTTCATAGTTTTGTAATCTAAATTCATCAATAGAATACTTATGAATATCTTCAAGTAATTTTATATCTGGAAGGTTTAATGTTGGTAATGGCATTGGCTCACGAGCAATTTGTTCTTTAACCTGGTCAATTGAATTTTTATATATATGAGCATCTCCAAAAGAATGAACAAAGCGTTTTGGTTTGAGATTAAGAACTTTGCCAAAGATACAAAGCAGCAAAGAGTAGCTAGCAATATTAAACGGAACTCCTAAAAACATGTCAGCACTTCTTTGATACATATGACAGCTAATAGTCCCTTTACTTACATAAAATTGAGACATTACATGACAGGGTGGAAGGGCCATTTCATTAATCTTGCCTACATTCCAGGCTGAAAGAATATGTCTTCTACCGTCTGGATTCTCTTTAATATTTTTAAGTAATTCCTTTATTTGATCTACTCCGCCCCAATCTCGCCATTGCACTCCATATACGGGACCAAGTTCTTTTTTTAAGTCATTATTCTCGTACCCCAAAGCAACACCTTGGTTGTTTGCATTATCTGTCCATATGGTTGAATATTTACTTAGATCCGTTAGCTGATCTCGATTTTTGCTAAACCTGATTTCAGCAAGTCTTCTCTCGTCACTAGATCCTTCAAGAAACCAAAGCAGCTCTGAGACAACACCCTTCCATGCAAGTGATTTTGTTGTTACAGCTGGAAACCCTTCTTCTAAATCAAAAGTTAACTGATGTCCAAACGATGAGATAGTTCCCGTATTGGTTCTATCATCCTTTTCATCGCCACTTTCTAAAATATATTGAAGAAGATCTAGGTATGCTTTCATGCATTACTCCTTGAATAGGAAAGCAAAATGAAACCAATTATTACCATTGGAATGCAAAGGAGCTGACCCATGCTTAAAAATTCTAATGCCACGTAGCCAATATGAGCATCAGGTTGTCTAAAAAATTCAATTATAAATCTAATCGATCCATATAGTATAAGGAATGATGAACAAACAATGCCATGTGTTTTATAAATTTTACTTATAAGATACAACATCAAAAATAACACCAAACCTTCCCCAAAACTTTCATATAGTTGAGAAGGGTGTCTTAAGTAACCATAAGGGTCGGTTGGAAAAATAAAACCCCATTCGCCATTCGTAGGTTTGCCATACAATTCACCATTTAAAAAATTTCCTATTCTGACAAGACCAAGACCAATCGGCATAGCAAGAGCTACAGCATCCATCAATCTTAAAAATTTTATTTGATATTTTCTACAAAATAATACGATACTAAGCACAACACCTAGCAACCCTCCGTGGAAGCTCAACCCTCCCTGCCACACATATAAAAGAGAGATAGGATTACTAAGTAATTGATCAGTTCCATAAAAGAGCATATAGCCGACTCTGCCTCCACACATTGCTCCAAAGAAAAGGCCATATAGAAACACCAAGTCATTAACTCTTTCTTCTGATAAGCCAACCTCAGCAATAATTTTATTAGATTTTAAATATAAATATATTAAGTAAGCTGATAATAACCAAGAGACTGCATAATACTGAATTTTTATTGGCCCCACTTCTAAGAGACTAGGGTTATTAAAAAAGCTTGATAGTTCAATAATCATAAAACTATCATATATATTGCTATTAAAAGCATCAAAGAAATAAGTAATTTTTTAAGAATATTTTCTGAAACAAAATGAGCTATTTTTGCTCCATAACTGGCAGTAAAAATACTAGTAAAAGATATGCCTAGGACTGCTGGAAGATAAATGTATCCCAGACTCATATTGGGTAATAATGAATTATTGAGACCCATTAAGGCATACCCAAAAGATGCAAATATTGCTATTGGTATTCCACAAGCTGCAGATGTGCCTATGCTTGATGTAAGACTCATTCCCGAACTCTTAAAGTAGGGGACTGAAAAAATTCCACCACCTATACCCAAAACCGATGATAGAAAGCCAATAAATGAGCCTACTACATATGATTTATTCCCATTATTTGTATTTTTATTTCTTGATAACTCAATATTAAAAATCATTTGAATTGCCACAAATAGTGCAAACAATCCTATTATTATTTTCAGTAAGGAGCCTGCTATTTGAATTGCAAAGACCGCACCCAGAAATGATCCAAAAATTATTCCAATCACAACAGGCCGCATAACTTGAAAATCAATTGCATTTTTTTTCATATGGGCATTTGCAGATGCCACCCCAGTAAAAAAAATACTTGCCATAGATGTGCCAATAGCCATATGAACAATGATTGCATCCTCAAAACCTAGACCAATGAAACAGGTCACTAAAACAGGGACTATTAATGTGCCCCCGCCAATCCCAAACATTCCTGCAATTAATCCAGAAAAAATACCCAATGAAATAAAAATTAATACTTCTTCAATCATTTTGTAATCTCATTACAGTACAGCTGTTTCATCTCACTTAAGATACTTCTATAAACCTCTTTCTTGAAGGAAACTATCATAAATAAAGGGTACCAATAGGATACCCATTTATATTCATCAAATTCACTATCAGGGTCATTGATAAAGCTAATTTCTACTTTTTTAGTAAGTTTAAGCATAAACCATTTCTGAGTTTGGCCTTTTATTTTCTTTTTTATGAAATGTTTTTTTCTTTGATTTAATGGAATATCATATTTAATCCACTTTTTGGTTGTCCCAATAAACTTAACCGAGCTGGAAGATATTCCTACCTCTTCAAATAATTCTCTTTTTGCAGCCTTTAGAGGCGTCTCTCCATTATCAATACCTCCTTGAGGAAATTGCCAATTAGTAGTTTTTTTTCTTTTGCATAGTAGTAGTTTGCCTTTATCATTAATAATAATAAGGCCAACGTTTAATCTGTATCCTGGTTCATTGATCATTGTAAGAGTTGATATTTTATGAAAAAAAAATTAGTAATATTTGATTTAGATAATACCATTCTTAAAGGAGATTCTGATTATTCGTGGATTAATTTTTTAATAGAAGAGGGTCATGTTGATCAGAAAGAATATGAATCAAGAAATAAGTATTTTTATGATCAATACTATGAAGGAAAACTTGATTATGATGAATGGGCCGAGTTCGCCCTCTCAACAATAAAAGGAAAAACATCTAATCAAATAACAGATCTCTTATCTCAATTTTTAAATACCGTTATAGAGCCAATGATAAATATTTATGCTCTTAGGCTTTTGCATAATCACAATCATGATAATGATATTATGCTTTTAGCCTCTGCTACTAATTCTGTCATAGTGGAGCCAATTGCAAAAAGATTAGGTTTTGAAAATATTGTTGCAACCGATGTAGAGATTACTGATGGAGTTTATACTGGAAAAGTTTTAGGAAGACCCGCATTGGGAGAAGGCAAGCTTATCAAGGTAAAAGAATGGGCAGCCTCTAATGGCATTACTAATTTTGAAGACACTATATTTTATTCCGACTCTATTAATGACTTGCCTTTATTAAGCAAAGTACACAAACCTATAGCAGTGAACCCAGATGATCAATTAAGAAAATTAAGTGAACAAAATAACTGGGAAATTATAGATTTACCTTAGGATCCTGCCTCTATCTTGGCTACAACCTGATTTGCAGTTTCTGCACTTAATGTCCAGCCAAGATGGCCATGACCTGCATGATAAAAGACTCCTTTCATCCTACTTTCAGAAGTTATTGGCATCATATTGGGGGTCATTGGCCTGAGACCTGCCCAAGGGGTGTAAGTTTCTGTACTAACATTGGGAAAATATTTTTCAACCCAATCTAACAATGGCCTAATTCTATTCTGACGTATATCTGTATTTATACCTGCAAGTTCAGCAGTACCAGCAACCCTAAATCTGTCACCAAGACGACTTGCAACTATTTTTACAGGTTGATCAATAAGCGATACCGAAGGAGCACAGCTTTTTGAAATTTCGTCTTTTAAATCTATTGTGATGCTATATCCTTTTACAGGATAGATATTCATTTTATCTCCAAGTCTACTTGCGAAACTTTGTGTGCCAACCCCTGCACAAATAACTACATTATCAAATGAATCATTCATAATTTCATTTTCTTTTCGCATGGTCAGAACGAGCTCGCCTTTCTGTCTAGATATATATTCGACAGTAGTATTAAGTTGAAGGTTTGCAGAATATTTCTCAACCAATACTTTTTCTAGGTTGGTGCAGAATTTATGAATATCACCACTAGCATCTGACTTTGTATATATCCCCCCAACAATTTTTTCATAGTTGGCATTATTTTTAAAAGCAGGCTCAAGTTCTTTTACTTCTTCTGTTGTAAGGGTGTCCCACTCCATTCCCTCTTGATCTAGCCATGATTTTTTTGCCTGATCGAGCTTAAATTCTTTTTCTGAATCATAGAATCTTAAAATACCTTTTTTTAAAAGTTCGAATTCTATCCCCTCATCTTCAGCAATTTTAAAATAGGTCTCTCTTGCTTTTTTAGCCATATCAATAGTTTCAAGAGTATTCTTCTTATGCTCTCCTTTAAGAGTTGCCCATAAAAAACCCATCATCCATTTATATTTTTGAATTTCAGGAGAAGGATTAAATAGTAAGGGTGCATCTGGTTTAAACATCCACTTAATGCCATTCATTACGTTTTTAGGCGTATTCCATGTTTCTGCATTACTTGCACTTAACTGACCGCCATTAGCATAGCTTGTTGCCATTGCTGGATAGCGTCTAGAATCGATAATAGTGACGTTGTAGCCTTTTTTTAGAAGGGCATATGCGGTTGTTGTGCCTGCAATACCTGCTCCAATGACTGCTACTTTTTTCATTGCCCATTGTCTCAACTAATGTTCTAAAAGCCTAGAGCTAATCAATAAATAATGGGCTTCAAATTTACTCAAAAGTTAGCTACAATTTGAATAAGAATCATTCTCATCTAGAAATATATACGAGGCCATACAATATGAGTGAATTTATAATTACATTTAGAGAGGTGCTAGAAGCATCTTTGGTGGTGGGTATTATTTATTTGATTCTTGAAAAATCAAATCAGATAAGTCATCTTTATAAATTGTGGGCTGGAGTAGCTGCGGCCATTGTAGCAAGCGCTCTGGTTGGGTATTTGGTGTTAATTGCTAAAAACTCCCTTGGCAACGATTCTACCGCTGCGCTTTTTGAAGCAATTTTCTTATATTTAACGGCTATCCTAATTTGGTATGTTATTTTTTGGCTATCAAAACATGTCAGTGACAGAAAAGAGCTTGAAGGCAAAACACTTGGCGCTATAGAACTATCTTCGTGGGGTGTTTTCTTTGTGGTCTTCTTTGCAATTCTGAGAGAGGGTTTTGAGACAGCGGTATTTTTAATCTCTAGCTTTACAATAACAGGATCATTTTCCTACGTTGGCTTTTTGGCAGGGGCTGTCCTTGCTATTTTAATTGGGTATTTAATCGTCCTTCAGGGAAGAAGAATTAACTTAAAAAATGTATTTAAATACACAACCTTGTTACTAGTATTCTTAGCAGCCGGGATGATTGCTTATGGAACCCATGAATTTGAGGAGTATCTAGTTAAATCTGAAAAAATAGAAGAATCTGAAGTATATAGACCTTGGAGTATTTTAGAGCCCCAGGCAACAGAAGAGGGCACAAAAATCTATCATCCACTTCACGACAAGGGTTCTATTGGAGTTTTTGCAAAAGGGTTTTTTGGCTATAACAGTAATCCAAATATACCTGAAGTACTTTTATGGATAGCTGCTTTATTTTTTGGTTTCAATATGTGGCGAAGGTTTTATCACTAAGAATCTAGCTGATCCATATTCTTAATAGCCTTGCCCATCTGGCGCTCCCTTGTGGCATGCTCATTGACAGACTTTAGCATTGCATCTGCCTTCTTTAATAGGTCATCTGTTGAGCTACTAAATTTTTCAAATTCTTTTTTTAGTTTTCCAAACTCTTCCATGATCTCACCAGCTCTTTCATTTAAAGCCAAGGTCCTAAAACCCATATGTACGCTTATTAGATATGCAGCAAGAGAATTAGGGCCCATGATCAACACTCTTGAGTCTCTAAAGATTTGCTCTCGTAGGTTATCAATAGAATCTATCAACTGCATCAGTGACTCACTAGGTATATACATAACACCCAGATCTATTGTTATACCAGTTTGAACATATTTTTCTTTTATATCTATCGCATCCTTTATTACATGCCTTCTAATGTCATCAATTGATTTTTTTACAGACCTCTCATCGCTTTGCTGAATAGAAGCTAAGTAATTGTCATACAACCCAGATGGAAATTTAGCGTCTATTGGTAACAGCAAACCTTCAGGCATTTTTAAGACAATTTCTACTCTTTTACCCGAACCAGTTATTACCTCTGCATTCTTTTCAAATTGACTGGGCGGAAAAATATCTTGCACTATGGCTTCAAGAGACCACTCTCCAAATTTACCAGCAAGAGTTCCTCCAGATAGGTACCTTTTCAGTTTATCTAATGGATCGTGGAAGGATTGAATATCTTTTGTTAAGTCAGATATATTTATTTCTTGCCTTTCCATGGCCTTGTCAATATCTTTTAAAGACTCCTCATTAGATGTTTTTGAAGGATCTTCTTTAAGATTTAAAAAGATAATTGATATTAACAGCAGAATGACTATTACTAATAAAATCGATACAACCCAAAGTCCACTCATACAAAAAACCTTTAATAAGAATTAAAACTATATATATTTAACCTATTCTTTATAACTTATATTACATATACAACTCTAAGTTATATCCTATAAAATAAGAAATATATGTCTAACATTCTAACTCATTTTGAAGAAATCAAAGCCAAAGGCTTATCAATTGATATTACTAGAGGTAAGCCGCACGCTTCCCAGTTAGACCTTTCAAATGAGCTTCTATCCATGGAAGTAGAACCTTACGAAGGGTCGATTGATTTAAGGAACTACGGAGAGCCTCTAGGTATAGAGGGTGCTAGAAAACTTGGTTCTGAGCTTCTCTCTGCGCCTTATGAGAACATAATCACGGGAGAGCAGTCCAGCCTCTTATTAACTTACCAAACAATTTTAGCTAACTATCTTTTTGCTGAACCAATTGCTTGGAAGGATATGGAGAGTCCAAAGGTAATTTGTCCAGTACCTGGCTTTGATAGACATTTTAGAATGCTGGAAGACTTTGGTATTGAAATGCTAACAGTACCACTCACAAATGATGGGCCTGATATAGAATCGTTTAAACTTTTAATGAAAACAAACGAGAATATTGTGGGTATGCTTTGCGTTCCAAGGCATTCAAACCCTTCTGGAGAGGTTTATTCAGATAGCAATTTAAGAGATATTTTTAATATTGGGATATCTTATTCTAAGGACTTCCTATTCATTTTTGATAACGCTTATCTCGTTCATGATTTCATGCCAACCAAATCTCAAAAACCAATATGGGAAATAGCCACAGAAGAAAGTGCATCTGCGCAAGTGGTTGAAGTTACATCTTTTTCAAAAGTAACATTTGGTGGAGGAGGCCTATCATTCATGGCTGCTTCAGGAAAAAATCTTTCTCTCATAAAAAAAATGAGAGAATCGATGGTAATTTGCCCTGATAAAATCAATCAAAAAAGACATATACAGTTCTTTAAGAACGTAGATGATATAAAAAAACACATGATCAGGCATGCCGAATTAGTAAAGCCAAAGTTTGAGATTGCTTATCAAGCATTAGAAGTAATAGGATCTGATATAGGATCATATTCAAAACCTACAGGCGGTTACTTTATTACATTTACATCTCAAAAACCCATTGCATCTAGAATAGTGGAATTATGTAAAGAAGCTGGGGTATTGATAACTCCTGCTGGCGCAACTTTTCCTCATGGAATTGATCCCAAAGATAATACGCTTAGATTAGCTCCAACATTTGTAGACTTAGATGAGCTCAAAGACGCTATGGATGTGTTTGTCACTGCAATTCAGGTTGCAGATCTTGAAGCTCAAAACTAATTCTTAGATCTCATATGGGGAGAGTAATTCTTGCCATCGTATTTAGAAAACATTTTTTTTATATCAGGATGATTGCATGGGATTCCAGACTCATCAGTTAATAAATTTTGTTCAGAAACATAAGCGATATAAAAAATGTCCTCATTCTCAGCAAATAAATGATAAAAAGGCTGATTTTTTTTAGGTCTTATCTTTTCTGGTATGGAGTTATACCACTCTTCAGAATTATTAAATTCAGGATCAAGATCAAAAATAACTCCTCTAAAGTCCAAGTACTTATGTTTAACTATATTTCCTATGGAAAACTTTGCTTCTATTAACTTCTGCATTATATTGATAACTTAAATCATTTTTAATTATATTACATGGAAAATAGTAGAAACTTTACTAGAAACGATGACCTGATAGTTGTTTCTTCAAACGATATAGCTGGTGTGGAAATTAAGCAGCACATTGGAATTGTGCAAGGCAGTACAGTAAGGTCGCGCAATGTTGGATCTGATATATTTGCAGGTCTTAAAAATATAGTTGGAGGAGAGCTTGTTGGTTACTCAAAACTACTAGCATCTTCCAGAGAGCAAGCTTACTCCAGAATGCTAGAAGATGCTAAAGCAAAAGGAGCAAATGCCATAGTATGTTTTAGGTTTCAAACCTCAACGATTACCCAGGGGGCATCAGAAATACTTGCGTATGGTACTGGTGTAAAAATATAAAAGGAAAAAATTATGAATAAGACAGAAAAAGTTGCATTTAGAGAGGCTGTAATTGTTGTATTAATGGGCGCAATAATTAATTTTCCTCTTCAAACCTTTTTATTATGGTTAACCATCGATAATTGGAGCTGGTCAAACCCAATAACTATTTCTATTTTTACCCAGTCAATCTTAACTTTTGTAGCTCTAATAAGGGTTTATTCTATAAGAATGCGTTTTCAAAGAGGTAAGTTTTAGTTAATTCTTCTTATCCTTTTTATCTTTCTTGTCCTTATTATTTTTTTGATATTTTTTAGCTTTTATTTTCATCTTTTTCATTCCAAGATTGGCTGATCCCTTACACCAAACATCATAAATATTTGAGTAGTTTGAAGCTAGGCTAGATAAGGCCATAACCTCAGCCCACTTATCCTTGTCTTCAGGATCTTTTTTAATTTCTTTCCATATACCATCACTCATCAATAAAAACCCCGCAACACCATCCTTTACCTCTTTGCATTCTTTTCGATTCATAAGGTAGTTTGGATTATTCATCATTCTTTCTTTAGTCCTACCAGACATGTCCATATTCTCATCAGTTTTGAATTCGATGGTGCTTCCATCAGGCATCTGCATATTTTCATCAAGCTTTATTACGACAACATTTTTACCAGACATGTCCATATTCTCATCAGTTTTGAATTCAATGGTGCTTCCATCAGGCATCTGCATATTTTCATCAAGTATGAATACACCAGTACCATCACCAGGCATTTCCATATTTTCATCAAGGTTTATCACAACAACACTTTTACCAGAAATGTCCATACTCTCATCAGATTTGAATTCGATGGTGCTTCCATCAGAAACATTCTTTTCATAGTGGTGATCTGCGGCAAATGATGGAAGTGAAATAAGAATGGTTAAAGCAACTATTATTTTCATGTTATGTCCTTAATATTGTTAATAGGTGTAAGACTATATCTTTTTACAAAAAGTTCAAATTTCTTCTTTACTTTATAAAAAAGATATTCATAATGCTTCGATATTTATACTCATAGGCACAATCCCTTGTGTTTATCAGTATGACTATCTTTGAACTAATTCAGATAACAAGTGTATTTTTCGGTACTTTAGTAGCCGCACCTCTTATCGTTTCAAAAAAATATAATAAAAGACTGTTGGGGTTATATGCCATTTCAGCAGGAAGTATTTTGGCTATGATTGTTCAATTTAATGCAGGTCTATATTATTTCTTTTTTGCATCTGTTTTTTGGTTTTTGAACTCAGCACATGCAATAAGAAAAATGCTTCGCTCAAACAAGCATATTTATTAACCTCTAATAAGGTTAGCATACTTAAGTTTTATTATTTTTTTACCAGGCTTGTTCATGTGCTCTACTAAAGCGCATGCAACATCTGATGCCTTTATGAACCTTATATCTTTTAATGGTCCTAGCATAAAAGGTTCAAGTATTCTTGCCCCAAACTCCATAATGGGTATTTCAGGCCTAAATTTATCATCTACTCTTTTTCCTAATAAATGGCCCGGTTGAGCAAAAATTATTTTTTCGTATCCAATAGACATAATCTCGTCTTCCATCTGCCCCTTAGTACTTAAGTAAAGATTCTTAGATTTTGCATTAGAGCCGACGGCAGATACAACAGAAATAGATCTAGCACCTTGAGCGAATGCCATTTTAGCCAATGATATTACATGCTCAAAATCTACTTTTCTAAATTGTTCTCGTTTTGATGCTCTAATGTATAAGAGTTCAGTTGTATCTAATGGTGTTCCTAGCGCAATATAAAGATGATCTACATTAGGTACATTCGAAGATTTTAAATCATCAAAATTTATAATAATTTCTTCAATATTATCGGGTTTTGATTTGAGCTCTCTTCTTGAAAGTAATGTAATAGCTTGGTTTTTATGTTCAAGAGCCCTTAAGATCTCCCCACCAACCAGCCCAGTAGCGCCTGCTATTAAAACCTTTATATTATCCATTTGAGAGCGAGACTATTGTCTTGACAAGAGTATCGACAGAAAGCCTTCCATCAATTGTTTGTTTTGCCCATTTCTCATAAAGAGACTCCCTTTCCTTAAAAATGTCCTCAATACTCATTCCGTCTGGAACGGCTAATCCTCTTTCTTGGTCTTCCAAGATTCTCTCTTTTATAAGATTAAGCGGGGTGCATATGTAAATTATATTTGTAAAAGCATCTAGATGCCTCATTGATTTTTCAGAATATATTGCACTTCCACCAGTTGATATAATTTTTGTACTTTTTTCCAACCCAAGAATTGCCTCTTCTTCAACCATCCTCACAAACTCATAACCATTACTCTTTTTTATACTTTCTAGAGACTGATTAAATCTAGCTTCTATTAATAAATCTGTATCAACAAAGCTAAGAGATAATTTCGAAGATAGGGCTTTGCCAATGGTTGACTTGCCACATCCGGCCATGCCTATAAAAGAAATATTATTAAACATTTTTAGCAAATAAATTTGTTGCTTTGATTAGCTCATGAGATATTTCTTTTTCAAAAGCGGTGTGTCCAGAAGAGGGTGCAATTATTAATTCTGCCTCTGGCCAGTTTTGAGAAAGTTCCCAAGCTGTTGTCATTGGGCAGACCATATCATACCGCCCTTGCACTATAACCGTTGGTATAGATCGAATAATATCAATACCAGATTCTATAAGTTGATTCTCATGCTTAAGAAAACCTCTGTTAACAAAGTAGTGGTTTTCAATCAAAGCAAATGCAAGAGCAAATTCTGGTTCTGAAAAGCTTTCAGCCATTTCAGGCCTATAAGCCAAGCTACTTGTTGACCCTTCCCATTTTGACCAAGCAATGGCAGCATTTAGTTTTTTTTCTTCGTCATCACCATTAAAGATTCTATGGTAAGCAGACATGAGATCTCCACGCTCTTTCTTTGGAATTGGTTCAAGAAAATATTGCCATGCCTCAGGATAAATATTACTCGCACCATCCTGATAAAACCATCTCAGTTCTTTTTCTCTGAGCATAAAAATACCACGTAAAATCATTTCACTTACAGAATTTGGATACGTTTGTGAGTAAGCAAGAGACAATGTACTTCCCCAAGACCCACCAAATACAAGCCATTTTTGAATACCAAGCAATTGTTTAAGTTCTTCAATATCCTCAACCAAATCCCAGGTAGTATTATTCTCGAGAAGGCCATGCGGCTTACTTCTTCCACATCCCCTCTGATCAAAAATTACTATGTGATATAAGTCTGGGTTAAAAAATCTTCTGACTTGTGTGCTGCCTCCACCTCCTGGACCACCATGCAAAAATACTGCCGGCTTGCCGTTTGGATTGCCGCATTGCTCGAAATATATTCTATGGTCATCTCTTTCCATAAACCCGTGATTGAATGGCTCGCATGGGGGGTATAGTGATAATAGATTATCCATGTATTAGCTATTTTTCTTTTTAAAAGACTTCATTTCATTTGAGAGAACTACTTCTTTAGTCTTAAAAAATAGTTCATGATTTTCTTCAACAACATCAAGGTCATATAGATAATTCACCATAATTCCATAAGATTGATTTATTCCTTTTTCAGATAGATCAGCATTTAAATTAACCTTTTTAAGGATCGCTCCATTACCGAGATGAAATCTTGCAACCGAATCATTTGGCAATTCATCATTTCTATTAGACTTCGTTAGATATTCGAAGGTTTTTTTCATAAGCTCATCTTCTTCAACATTTTTATTCATGCAATCATCATATGTTAAAGGAGCATGATCTTGCAGCCATCGCATAAGGCCAGGAACTGGAGAAAGGGTAACAAAATTACTTAAACCTTCTATTTCAAGCTTAAGTTTATGAGCTACTTTTTTTATTAAGAAATTACCAAAAGAAATACCTGATAAGCCTTTTTGGCAATTTGAAATAGAATAAAAAACTGCTGTATTTATTTGATGTCTTTCAATTTCTTTTCTCTCAATTTTTATCACCTCATCAATTGATGCAGGTATTTGGTTTGTTAGCGCAACCTCAACAAAAATAAGTGGATCTTCTGGTATTAGAGGATGAAAGAATGCAAAACATTGCCTATCATTTGGCGCCAATCTGGCCCTTAAGTCATGCCAAGAGTTGATCTCATGAACAGCCTCATATTCAATAATTTTTTCTAATATATTAGCTGGTGTAGACCAATCAATTTTTTCCAGAACAAGAAATGAGGGATTAAACCAGTATTTAAAAAGCTTCAATAACCCAGCATCTAGAGATTTTAAGTCGTGATTTCCTTTGATGAATAGAGATTGTATTTTTTCCCTAAGCTTAATAAGTCGCTGAGTTCCATTAGGCGTTGCATTTAATCTTCTAAATAATTCAATCCATCTAGGTTCAGAAGTATCTGTTATCAAGCCGAGATTTCTTTGATTCTTGTCTGACTCATAAGCCTTAATATTTTCTGATAAAGATTCTGTATCTATGTCATATTCTTTAAGGAGATGATATAAAAAATTTATTAACTCCTCCTCATCTTGATTTTCTATAAGATCAAGCAAGTGTTCAGCAAATGCAATTGAAGAGACCTCACCAGTTGTAGACATTACAGATTCTGTTGCTTTATTTATTTCTTTATGAAAAAAACCAAAGTCTTCAGCTCCTGATCTGCTAAAAGCAAGACGACTCTTCATGATTGAAGAAAGCATATTTTGAAAGAAATTCATTACTAAATTATGCCATTTAATCTAAGTTTTTTAAAAATATTTCAAATGAGCACTCAAGCAATCATTTCGCTTGTTTGAGTCCACAAACGAGATGCTTCATCTGAATCAATAGCCCAGTCTGCAACCCCGAAATACCTTAGCATAGACTCATCAAGATTCACTTTTCTTTCCGCTATATCGCAATTCTCACAAAAAACTCCACCAAGGCTATCTAACATTGGGCTGGTTGCGCACCATAGAGATGTTGAAGCCCCTTGTGTTGTAGATTTGAAGAAATTAGCGGCAAGATCAGATGGGCTGCCATCCTCCTTTACCCAACCAAGTGCTACCATTTCTTCAATTGGAAGATGGCGCTGAAGAGGAGTCATAATTCCTCCTGGATGAACTGCAAATCCCTTGCCTCCATGATCATTCATTAGCCTATTAAACTCAATTGCTAATAGAGATGACGCTGTTTTAGATTGGCCATATGCAACCCACTTATCATAAGGGTTAGTTTTAAAGTGAATGTCATCCCAAATAATTCCAGAAATAGAGTGAGCAGAAGATGAGAGACTTACAAGTCTTGATTCTTTTGCTCTCTTCATAGAATTCATCAATTCTCTAGTCAGCAAAAAATGACCAATTTGATTAACTGCAAATTGACTTTCCCACTCTTTGTTAATTCTTGTTTCTGGGCAAGCCATTATGCCTGCATTGTTTATTAGAATATCAAGTGCAATATTTTGTTCATTAAATGAGTTTGCAAAGTTTTGAACTGAGTTCAAATCCCCTAAATCCATCTCGACTATATCTGCTTTATCTACAACACCATGAAGTTGATCAATAGCAACATCCACTCTTTTGGCAGGAATGATAACGCGTGCTCCAGCATTTTTTAGCGCCCTTGTTGTCTCTAATCCTATCCCCGAATAACCGCCTGTAACAATAATGGATTTACCAACTAAGTCTATTCCACTTAGTATTTCATTTGGTTCGGTTTTTTGTCCAAAACCTGAGACGATTGGTTTTTGTAAATCAGAGATCATATAGAGCACCTTTAAAAATAATTTAAATCTTTGTAAAAGATTAAAGCTTTGAATATAAAGAATCAATCAACATATTAGCTGTTTTATATAAATCCTTTGATAGATGCATTTCGTTACAAATAAAAGAGAACCCTATTTTTTTGTCAACATCACCAAATGCTACAGCCCCACCCATTCCTGCATGACCAAACATTGACCCCATAAATCTTGGTGCAAAATTCGCCTTAAGTAATTTTTTGCTTGCAAGCTCAAAACCAAGACCAAAAGTTATATCTGAACCAAAGAGAACTGAATCAGGTCCACTAGAATGAGGCTGGAAGGCGGTATGCAATGTATCTGGTGACATCAATGAATATCCATTTCGTTCACACCCCATACTAAGAATTCCATAAAATTTTGCTAGCGCCTCAGACGTACCATGCCCATTTGCAGAAGGTATTTGCGCCTTTCTCCAATCAGTTGAGTTTACGTAATTTTTTGTTTCCCCCTCTCTTCTCTGGAAGGCAATTTTGAAATTCCCATCTATTAAAAATTTTTTAAAGTTCATAAACTGCTTTGGGAGAAGGAAATCTGGAATGTATTTAATTTTAGAGAAGGGGAGCCCTTTTATCCTGTCATCCTCAAGAAGAATTGTGTCTGCACAATTGATCATGTCCTCATCTGATAAACCAATTTTAAAATTGATATTAAATGGATCTGAAATCTCTTCTTTAAAAAATGTTCCTACATCTCTTCCATCAACTCTTTTAATGATTTCACCAACAAGCCACCCATATGTAACCGCATGATATCCTTGAGAAGATCCCGGCTCTCCAAATGGCTCTTGTTCAGCGAGCGCTTGAGTGAAAATATCCCAATTCTGCCAACTACCCATAGGTATTCCATCCCTGAACCCAAAATTATTTGATCTGTGGCATAAAAAATCTATAACTTTTGTGTTCTCTTTGCCATTACACCCGTATTCTGGCCAATAATCAGATACTTTAGAGTGGACATCCAACTTTCCTTGATCAACAAGCATTGCAACACATGCAGCTGTAACTCCCTTTGTGACTGAAAAAACATTTACTAGGGTATTTTTGTCCCAAGGAACACTTTTAGCAGCGTCTTTATAGCCACCATAAAGGTCCACAATCATTTCACCTTTATATTCAATAGCAATAGAAGCGCCTGTTTCGTGACCAGACTTAATTGAATCGGCAAAAATATTCTGTATTTCAATAAAGTCAGATCGACAATATCCTTTTATATCATTCATCAATTTTTTTACTTTTAAGACCTCTTCAATTAGGTTAATACAGAGTTTAATAATTTAAAACAATTAGTCGTCAAAAATAGTAGAATTAAATATGACTAAAAATTTTAATCTCTCATCCAAAATAGTAAACAATAGGATTAATGATCCTGCTTTCGAAAAGAGTTTTATTCATAAGCCATCTGGTTCCCTCAATGATTTAGATCTTTTCACCAAAGGCCAGCCTTTTGATTTATACAAAGAGCTAAGAGAAAATGCTCCCGTTTTTTTCCATTCACCAATGCCAAGTGACCCTGAGCCAGGCTATTGGGTTCTTACAAGGCATGAAGATATAAAGAAGGTTTCAATGAATCCACAGATTTTTTCTTCTCAATATTCCACTGGCACTTTATTAACACTTGGGTCTGAAGAAAATAGGCACCCTAAATTATTTAAATCAACTATAGATCACATGTTGAATCTTGATGGAGAAATGCATTTAAATTTAAGAAGAGAGCACATGCCTTTCTTTAAGCCTAATTATATAAGCGACCTGCAAACCAAGGTTTCTTCAAAAATAGGCCAGCTTCTAGATGATGCTGAAAAGTTAAATGAATTCAATTTAGTTAAAGAGCTTTCTCAACAATTGCCCATATATACTCTTTCTGAAATTCTAGGTATTCCAGAGTCAGATAGGCAAAAACTAGTTGAGTGGATGGAATTTCTAGAATTAGCTCAGTATTTTACTTACGAACAGATTAAACAGAATGAAGAGGGAGTCACTGATACCTCTCCCGACCCCGCTCTCATTGAGATGTTTAATAATATGATTGAGGAGATGTTTGATTATGGTAGATATATCCTCAATCAAAAAAGAGAAAATCCAAAAGACGATTTACTTAGCGCCATCGCTAACGCCCAAATAGAGGGAGAGGAATTATCACCTGAGTTTCTCGATGGCTCATGGCTTTTAATCATATTTGCAGGAAACGACACAACTAGAAATACGATGAGTGGCGGCATTAAATTACTAAATGATAACCCTTATCAAAAGAAGCTTGTTATAGAGGATTCTGAAAATATCACAGGCTTAATAAATGAGACAGTTCGTTACGTATCTCCAGTAATTCATATGAGAAGAACATCTTTAGAGGAGACAGAGATAGGTGGGCAAAAAATAGGGCCCT
Source organism: gamma proteobacterium SCGC AAA076-P13 (assembly GCA_000384935.1). Classification (GTDB taxonomy): domain Bacteria; phylum Pseudomonadota; class Gammaproteobacteria; order Magnimaribacterales; family D2472; genus SCGC-AAA076-P13. The sequence continues at coordinate 72,756 of ARRA01000005.1, forward strand.
ATGAAAAGATTGCGCTTTGGTACGGGGCAGCTAACAGAGATCCTGATATTTTTGATCGTCCAGATGAATTTAATATCTTAAGAAGTAATGCAGAAAAGCATCTTGCTTTTGGAATTGGTAGGCATACATGTTTAGGCAAGCCCGTAGCTTTAATGCAACTAAGAGAATTTTTCTCTCAATTCTTATCCAGATTTCCAGATTACAAAGTAACAGGCGACTGGAAAGTCGCTCCAAATAATTTTGTGCATGCAATTCAGGAATTACCTGTAAGGCTAAAGAACGATTAATTGAATGGTGGCCTGAGGTAGAATCGAACTACCGACACAAGGATTTTCAATCCTTTGCTCTACCGACTGAGCTATCAGGCCTTAGTGAAACTGGATTATAGAAAAGATTTCACTCAATGTCATTAAGATTAAATTTTTAATTATTTAAGTTCTTACCTTTTCATTGCTTGGGTCATAAAGTGATCCCTTGCCAACTATCTTTACTGTAATAGGGTACAAGCCATCACCATCTTCATTAAAATATTCTATTAAAAGCTTTTTACCTTCTTGGGCGATCTCTTTAGGTAAATAACCCATGATTACAAATTCTTTTAAAGAAGGGCAATATGACATGCCTGTTGTATATGACCTTCTTCCTTTGCTGTCCAAAGGGACATTACCGGTATCTGGATCAATAATTGGTGCAATGCCAACAGGATATCTTGCTTCTCCTGAAACGCATAAATCATCAACAGTCATAGTACATAGAAGGGCACAAGGCTCTTCTTCTCTGTGAATAAGATAAGCAGCTTTGCCATGAAAATCAGCTTCTTTTACTAGAGGTCTTTGAATTGCTGCTTCACAAGCATTGTATTCCGTTTCAAGATCTGCACCCTGAAGCCTAAAGCTTTTTTCAAGACGTCTGCTATTAGCATAGGTTTCTATACCAACAGGAACCACACCCACTTCAAGTAAAGAGTCATAAAGAGCTAAACCTTCCTCGCTATTATTATTTAAATAAATCTCCCAGCCATTTTCTCCCACATAAGATATTCGAGCTGCCCAGACTTCAATTTTTTTACCTCCAGACAAACTTAGAGTTAAATTTTTTGCAGTTACAAAAGGGAAGTTTTCTAAAGTAATTTCATTTGGATCAATAAAATTACCCAAAGCAGCTTCTGCTTGAGGGCCCCATAACCCAAGCGTTGCAACTTCATGAGTGCGTATTCTGATATCTGCATTTAAACCATTATCATCGCGATAGTTTCTCAAAAGAACCCAGTCTCTGTTTCCATCTGCGCCACCAGTTACTATTCTGTATTTATTATCTCCAAGACGAGAAATTGTTAAATCAGCATGAACACCACCATCTTCATCAAGAAAGTTTGTATAAACTACTTTCCCAATAGGAGTATTCCCACCAACCTTAGCAACTGAAAGATACTCTAGCATTTGCTCTGCATCTGGACCTTCGATATCCATAATGGGAAAATGAGAAAGGTTAATCATTCCCACCGAATCACTCATGGCTAAGTGCTCAGCATTGGCAAGCTCATAAGGCACATGGCGTCGATCCCATTCATTTCCTCTGACAGGAATATCTGCTAAATACTCTTCAAGCTTATCTCTATTGCTCTCATAAGCTAATGCTCGCTCCCATCTTGCTACCTCATTATCAAAGTGGCCACCAAGCTCTTTCTCTCTTTTATAGAAAGGACTGACAAATTTTTCCCTTTCACTAATGTAAGGCTCTCTTGGATGAACAGCAGGGGTGTATACGGTTTGAGAGTTCTCATAGACCCTACTTTTAACAAATTCTTTTTCTTTTTGTTCAGGATAGAATCTTGCTATATCAAATGCATGCATATCTACTTGAGTCTTACCAAGAACCATTGATTCAGCGCAAAGCCTTGCGCATCCTGGGCCATCTTTTACCCAGACAGCCTCACATAGCCAAAAACCTCTAACTTCTGGGCTTTCGCCTATTAAAGATCCCGCATCTGGAGTAACTGATAGAAGCCCATTGAAAGAACTTTTTTCATCCCATCCGAGCTCATTTAGAATAGGCGTTGTTTCGAAAGCCTTTTCTAGAGGCCCTGCAACCTCTTCAAGATCTAGATAGCGCATAGAATCTGATCCCATTGTTTTTTCTGGGTTACCAATGTCCTCTGGATCAACCAGTCTTGGATTCTTATCTTCATAAAAACCCCACTCAAGCATTCCGCCATGCAGTCTCCCAGTATCCCTTACATATGCAGAATTTCCTTGATCTCTTAAAAGTGGATAAACTAAAAAATCTTCAGCACCTTGCGCTTCAGGTAATGGTCCAAAAAATAGCAAAGGATGTTCTAAAGGCATTAGTGGAACAGGAACCCCAGCTTTTTTCCCCATTAATGGTCCCCATATACCTGATGCAATAACAACTTTAGTAGTTTTAATTATTCCTTTATCGGTTTTTACCCCAACAACTTTTCCATTTTCAATTTCAAAGTCAATCGCTGGTGTGTCAGTAAATGTCTTAAGAGCGCCTTTATCTTTTGCAGTTTCTACAGCAAAACTAACTACATCTTGTGATCGAGGTGTAACTAGACCAGCATCTGGATCCCACATAGCACCTCTTATAGATTCCTCTTCTAACAATGGAAATTTTTCTTTAGCTTCGGAGGCAGATATTAATCTAACATTCGTACCAAAGGCTTTGCCTGATGCTACCTTTCTTTTGAGCTCTTCCCATCGAGCATCATCATCTTTTCTACATATCTCGAGACCTCCTTTTTTTAAAAAGAAGCCATTATCTTCATAAAACTTTCTACTGAATTCAGTTGTCCAACATCCGAGCTTGTCATGGGTTGTGTTGTAAACAAAGTCTGATGCGTGAGCAGTGGATGCTATATCAGATGGAATGACAGAGGATTTTTCTAAGCCAACAATATTTTTTTGGCCAAGATCAGCAAGCCAGTAAGCAAGCATTGAGCCAACTATTCCACCCACTCCTACAATGACTATATCAGCTTCTGTAGGAAATTTAGAGTTCGTTTTATTAGTCAAATTTAGTCCTCATTACTAGACTAAATTAGACTCTATTTTTTTTATTTTGTAAATCAAAAAGAAGGGCTCTAAACCGCTTTAAAAAACGGCTACTTTTTTTAATCTAAGGCCTTAAAACCAGAAGCTTTTTCATAATCCTCATTATTAAAGTACTTATCCATTTGGTTCATTAGCCACAATCTGCTATCTACATTAGACATATCCAATCTCTTTTCATTAATGAGTGTTGTTTGATGCGATTTCCATTCATCCCATGCCTTTTGTGAGATTGATAACAAAAGATCTTGTCCTTTTTGTCCTGGCATTGGTGGGATCTTAAGTGCTGGCAGCTCTTCCTTAAATTTTTTGCAAAAAACTGTATCTGTCATATTTCTAAAATTATTTTTTTAATTGGTGCCGGCATACCAACATTGTTAATATCAATTTTTTTTACCCAGCGATATTCGCTATTTGAGTTAATATCAAAAGAATTATTATATCTTAATAGTGTAATGCTCATATTTAAATCTAAATGAGTTAATTTATGTTTTCTGTTTATGTGAGCTTCACTGCAAGATTTTTTTTTAAAAATTTTATGTATTTTTGGCTGTTCAGATGGAAGCCATAATCCTTCCCAAAATGTTTTTTCATTCCTTTTAAATAGAAGGTATTCGTTATCTGTATGAGCAAGAGTAAAGTTAATATTTACTTGTGACTTATCTTTTTTTATTTTTTCTTTTTTAGAATTATCAGTAACTATCGTAAATGCAGAATCACATATAGAGACTATAGGGCATTTTGTGCAAAGTGGGTCTTTTGGCTTGCATATAGTAGAACCAAGATCCATAACTCCCTGTGTATAGTCAAATACATTATTTATTGGAGTCTCTTTTCTTGATATCTCCCACAAAGCCTTATTTTTTTTTGAAGCAGACTCTTCAGTAACATTTGAGTATCTGGCAAGCACTCTTTTAACGTTTGCATCTAGGATTGGATATGATTTGTTATATGCAATAGACATTATTGCCCCTGCGGTTGATTCACCAATGCCAGGAAGAGACATCAGATCATTAAAGTTGTCAGGAAATTTTTTAAATGAATTCTTTATCTGCTCCTTTGCTTTATAAATATTTTTTGCTCTTCTATAGAAACCTAGCCCAGACCAAAGAGCGATGATCTGATCCTCACTGGCTAAAATTAAAGAATTAAAAGTAGGGTATGTTTTTATAAACCTAATATAGTAAGGAATTACAGTTTTAACTTGAGTTTGCTGAAGCATAATTTCAGAAATCCAAATCTTATATGGAGTAATATTCTTTCTCCAAGGCAATCCTTCTCTTCCATGAGACCCATACCACTCAATGACAAGATCAGATAACCGATCTTTATCTTGTATGCTTTTGCTCATTCATAGAGATTGTTTTTATTAATAATAGAACCATCATTATTGAAAGAGTAATGAATTGGAGCTCCTGTAGGTATTTCAAGCTTTACGATATCTTCTTGTGATATTCCATCCAACTGCATTATTAACGCTCTTAATGAGTTTCCATGAGCTGCTATTAATATATTATTTCCATCAATAATCTTGGGCATAATCTGCTGGTTAAAGTAAGGCAAAACTCTTTCAGCTGTATTTTTTAGACTCTCTCCCTCGGGTGGGGGTATATCAAATGATCTCCTCCATATATGTACCTGTTCTTCTCCCCATTTTTTTCTAGCATCATCTTTGTTAAGACCTGCCAAACTCCCATAATTCCTTTCATTCAATGCTTCATGTTTAGTTATTAGGATATTGTTCTGCGCTAATAAATCTAAAATTATTGCACCTGTTTTTTGAGCTCTACCCAAGTTAGAAGTAAACATTTCATCAAACTCAATCTGGGTTTCTTTGATAAGAGCTCCAGCATTGCCTGCTTCATTTACCCCAAGATTCGTTAGATCAGGATCTTTCCAACC
>ARRA01000006.1 GCA_000384935.1 gamma proteobacterium SCGC AAA076-P13
AGGGTTTTTTTATGGCGCCCTCTGCAGGAATCGAACCTGCAACTAATCCTTAGGAGGGATCTGTTATATCCATTTAACTAAGAAGGCATTTCAGAAATGCTCAAGGCACCAGACCTTGTAATAACAAAATCCGACCATTCAATCAAAGACTGAGGATTTTTATAAAACTCTTGAACCTCCGCATCGATATTTGCTTCTAGATATAAGGTTTTAACATCAGATAATTTTCCAACTCCACATTGATGTTTAATATTTATCTTGCAATTAATTTGACCAAAAACTATTGGAAGATTCTTATTTAAATATTCTGCACCCTGACTACCCCCGGTCACATATATATTAATATCATTACTCGAATTAATATCTTGTGCTGGTTTTTTGGAAAATACATTCCTAATTGGGTTTCCACTAAAGATATTATTTTTTAAATTATTTTTTATAGGGAAGCCTAAAAAATTAAACGTGGAATGCTTTGAAAGCATTTTATTGGCCGAGCCTTGGATAGAATTTTGTTCATGGGTGAAAATAGGCTTCATCATAATCTTAAATGCTATTGCTGGGGGTACAGTTATAAAGCCACCAAAACCTATCATTGCATCTATTTTTTCTTTTCGTATTAAATTGATCACATTTATAATCCCAAGTGGTATTAGAATAAGTGATTTAATTTTTAAGACTGTATTCATCCCTCTAAATCCATTCATTTTTATAGTCTGATAATTGAAATCTTTACCACTAACAGCGTCTCTTTCTATCTTTTCTCCACCTCCCAGAAAAACTACATCATGACCGCTTTTTATGAACTCATCAGCAACTGCTATTGCTGGAAAAATATGCCCTCCTGTTTTTGCTGCGGAAACTAAAATTTTCATATACCTATATTAATTTGTTTTCATTGTTAATTCTAAGAACTATGGCTACCAAAGACATCATTATGATAATACTAGTTCCCCCATAGCTTATAAATGGCAAAGTTAAACCTTTTGTAGGAAGCAGTCCTATATTTACGGCTATATTAAATAAGGCCTGCACAGCTATCAAAACAAAAATACCAAAAGAAACATATCCTTGAAACAGCCTTCCTTTTTTTAATGAATCTATAGTTATTTTTAAGATACCAATAAATAATATTACGAACAGAAATAATAAAAATAATCCCCCAATAACGCCCAATTCTTCGACAATAATCGCAAAAATAAAATCTGTATGAGCTTCTGGAAGAAAAAAGTTTTTTTGGAAGCTATTGCCTATCCCGAGACCAAACCACCCACCTTGCCCTATTCCAATTAATGAATTCGAGAGCTGCCAACCAGCATTATTTACAACTTCTGGAGCAAATGGGTCTGTAAATGCCATAACTCTAGCAATCCTCCATGGGGAGTTATAAACAGCCAAGTATCCAAGCAAGGCAATTAATACCGACAGAAGGCTAAATTGGAAAAATGAAATCCCAGCATAAAAAAGAATAGCCACCACTAATAAACATATAATTGCAGTTGACCCTAAGTCTGGTTGACTCATAATCAACAAAGCGATTATAAATAATAGGAATAAAGGTTTTAAGAAGCTTCTTAATGTATCTATCTCAGACATACGTCTAACCGAATATCCCGAAATATATAAAATTAAACTAAATTTACATATTTCTGATGGCTGAATATTTATAGGCCCAGCTCTAATCCATCTAGTACTTCCATTCACAGTCGTTCCAACTTCTGGAAGAAACATTACAAATAATAGAATGATGCTAATAAGCATGAAAACCCAATCAGATTTAAATAAAAAATCTGATGGAATAACAGAAAAAAATATCATTGATATTAGTCCAATTGAAATAAATAGCATCTGTCTTGATGCAAAGTGAAATGGGTTTCCATAATTTTCATCTGCAAAATAAATGCTAGCTGATGAAACCATAGTGATTCCTATTGCCAATAATGCTATAAAAGGTATTAATATAAGAAGATTGTTAACTTTATGATTCATTAAATAATTTAGTTACGAGCGAATTAAATTTATTACCCCGGTCTTCAAAATTTTTATAATCCTTTCCACTTGGGTAGCCAGGTGAGAATAAAATATTTGAATCTATAGATATATTTCTTATGAATTGGAGGGCTTCTTTTAAATCATTAAAGATATGTATTTTGGGGTGAGAGACACATTTTATTATTTCATTTTTATGAGCTCCAAATATCAAAATACTCTCAGGCCCATCTATAGCTAGATTTTTAAACTGCTCTTTTTTTGGGCTCCCACATAATAGAAGATGATATTGATTCATTCCAAAGTTCTTGTTAGCTTTATCCACTGCATAGTTTAATGAGTTTGAATTTGTGGACTTAGAGTCATTAATAATTGAATTGGTTATTTTTTGAAATCTAAATGGCAAATCTTTAAGTTCTTGATGTTTTGGATTCTTTCCTGTGATCCATTGATATAATTGAAAAGGATCACTTTCATATGAAACGTTTTTTGCATTAAGTATTTTTTGCTTTGCTTTCTTATAATTTTCAAATGTCTCATGATAATCCAGGTGATCAGGAGTAATATTCAATAATATACCGAAATCTAAATCAGGCTTATTTGCCTTATCAAGCTGAAAACTTGAAAGTTCTATTATTGAATACTTGGAGCCATTATTGATATGGTCTAACATTGGATTTCCAATATTTCCAATTAAGTTAACCTTGGAATGCTTTTCAAAAATTTGATGAAGGTGTGAGCAAGTAGTGCTTTTTCTATTTGTTCCAGTAACTCCAATTTTAATTGATCTGTCTTCTTGAAGAAAGATATCTAAATCGGTCAGCACTTCTGCTGCAGATTTAAGAAGTTTGAATGTCTCCCTATCAATACCAGGGCTGCAATATATGGTTTTATAGGACTCCAGTTTTAAAATCTCTGAATCAAGTGATTTGTCATAAATATCATATTCAATATTTTTTACTTTCAAATATCTTTCAAAAGATTTGCCTGTAATGCCATAGCCATAAATCAGGGATTTCATTGATAATTTTATCTAAGTTTTAATGTTGCCAATGCAATTAAAATTAACACAAGCGTAATAATCCAAAAACGTACAATAATTTTTGGTTCTGGCCAGCCTTTTAATTCGTAGTGATGATGGATTGGCGCCATTAAAAAAACTCTTTTCCCTCTTGTTTTAAATGAGATAACCTGAATTGCAACACTCAAAGTTTCGATAACAAATACACCAGCCATGATTGCAAAAACTAATTCATGCCGAAGTATTATGGCTAATATCCCAAGAATAGCGCCTAGGGTTAGAGAGCCAATATCTCCCATAAAGATTTGTGCAGGATATGTGTTGTACCAAAGAAAACCAATACCTGAGCCAATCAATGCACCACAAAATACTATTAATTCTCCTGAAAGTTTTAAATGAGGAAGGTATAAGTAATCTGCAATTATTTGATTTCCCATGCTGTACGCTATCAAACCAAGCGCTCCTGCAATGAGCACTGAAGGAAGAATGGCTAAGCCATCAAGACCATCAGTAAGATTAACGGCATTTGACGATCCTACAAGAACAAACATTCCGGTAAAAATAAATACAAATGGGCTCATTGGAATTAATAGATCTTTAAAAAAGGGGACGATAAAAGAGGTTTCTGGAGCCGTCTCTGAAGAATAAAATAAATACGTTACTGATATAAACGAGAAAGCTATCTGTAAAATAATTTTTTGCTTGGAGGACAGGCCATCAGAGCTTTTTTTCTTTATCTTAATATAATCATCTGCAAATCCAATCGTTGCAAACGAAACTGTGACAAATAGCACTACCCATATATATCTATTACTTAAGTCGGCCCACAGTAGTGTTGAAATAACTAATGATGACAAAATTAGAAGACCTCCCATTGTTGGAGTACCTGATTTTTTATAATGAGATTCTGGACCTTGCGTTCTAACATGCTGTTCGAATTGCATAGACTTTAATATTTTTATAATTAATGGGCCCATTAAAATAGAAATCATGAGGGCTGTTACTGCCCCTCCCAGGGTCCTTACAGTAAGATACCTTAGGACATCAAAACCAGGATCATAATCAACGAGAACAGTTCCTAAATATTCAAACATTTATAAATTTTTCCATTTGCATGCCTCTAGAGCCTTTTAAAAGTACAACATCATCAGATGATATATTTTGTCTTAAGAAAATTTTTAACTCATTTTCATTACTAAAAAACACACCATTTTTTCCAAATGCATCAACAGCATATTTTGTTAAATCACCAAAACCAAGCAAAATATCTATTTTCTTGTGTGATGCATAATTCCCAATCTTTTTATGCATATGCTTTCTCATTCTACCTAATTCAAGCATATCTCCTAAAACTAATACTTTTCTTTTCTCAGAGTTTGATAAAAGGTCTATTGATTTTTTTACAGAATCTGGGTTTGCATTATAAGTATCATCTATTAGTGTTGACTTATTAATCCAGCTGGATTGATCTTGTCTGCCCATTAACTTAATATTTTTAATATTTTTTACGATATCTTTTTCTGACTTATTTAAAAAGAATAATACTGAGAAAGTAGCTAAAATATTTTTAATATTGTGCTCTCCAGCAAGATTTGAGTTTATTCTTTGCTTAACATTATGTTTTGTAGACAAAATTGTGAAAGATGTTTTATTAATACTATATTTTATATCTGCCGCATAAAAATCAGAATCTTTGCTCAGCCCAAAAGTAATAATAGAGATATCACTTCTCATCTCTTTCCACTGACTTTGATGGTTTTTATTTTCAGATGGTATGACCAAACATCCATTTTTTTTAATATTAGATACCATCTCTGATTTAACCTTAAAAACCCCATTGATGTTTTTTAGGCTTTCAAGATGGGAACTGCCAATATTTGTAATCACTCCAACATGAGGCTTAAGGAAAGAACTTAAATAATGTATATCGCCAAAATTAACTGCACCCATTTCCATTACCAAGCTGGTAGAGGCTCTTTTTGCATTCATTATGCTCAGAGGCATTCCTATTTCATTATTGAAATTTTTCATGGTACTTGAACTACCCTTCAAGCATTGATTGATCATGCTAGTTGTTGACGTCTTTCCATTACTACCAGTAATACCAACTATTTCACCCTCAAAACTACTTATTATATTTTTTGAAATTTTTTTTAAAGCTTTTATAGAATCAGGTACATATATAATTCGCTTATCCTTCGAATCCTTAAACTCTTTTCCATCAGTGATTACGAGTGATGCGCCCTTCTTAATTGCCGTGTTAACGTAATTGTTGCCATTAAAACTATTGCCCTTAATGGCTATAAATAATGCGTTTTTTCTTAAGGTTCTTGTATCAATGGAAATACTTTTTATGAGAATATTTTTTTTTACTGAGGTGCCTAAAAATTTTGATACGTCATTTGAATTACTTATAAATTTCATTTACCACTCCATGGTCACTAAAAAAAACTTTTTTTCCAGATGCTTCTTGAGTCTCTTCATGTCCCTTTCCAAGTATAACTAAGCAATCATCTTTATTTATGAGCTTGCTACCTTGAATAATTGCCTCTCTTCTATCTTCTATTGAAATAACTTTTTCATGATTATTACCTTTTAGAGCATCATTAAAAATTGAATTAAAACTTTCACTTCTCGAATTGTCAGAAGTAAAAATTATTTTACTAGCATTGCCTATTGCAGCTTTCATCATTTTAGGCCTTTTTAATTTATCTCTGTCACCCCCACACCCAAATACGACAACAATTTTTTTAAAATAGTTTTTAATTGATAATAAAAATAATTCTATTCCCTCTGCATTATGAGCAAAATCAATTATTACATTTGCAGGTATATTATTAATTAATTCCGTTCTTCCTTTGGGGAGGGTTAGATAATTAAGATCATTTATTTTTATTTGTGAAAAATCAGCAAAGCCAATAGAGCATATTCCAAATACTAAATTTTCAATATTAAATTCAGGAAATAGGTTGCATGAAAATTTATATGTCTGGTTGTATGAAGGAAAATAACCTATTGGAGGATTATTTATCATGATATTAAATAAAGATTGCTCTTTATCAATAGAAACTATTTCGTAATAAATATCAGCAGACTTATTCTTTTTACTTATTGTTGTTAGCTGATGTTTAGAATTTTTTAGATACTCATATTTATCTTTAAGTGGAACGAGATCCTCATTTATCAACATTAGTGGGCTGGAAGGATTAAATATTTGAAACTTTATATCTATGTATTTTTTTAAGCTGCCATGGTAATCGAGATGGTCTGTTCCAATATTAAGAAGAGCTGCTGAATTATAAAAAGAAATACCTTTGAGCCTTTCTTGAGATAGTGCATGTGAAGATATCTCAATGCAAACTGATACTGAGTCATTGAAATTATAAAAACTAAAAATTTTAAAAAATTCAAAAATATCAGGTGTTGTTTTTAAAGATATGCTTTTATTTATTTCTTCATTATTATATTTTGTTCCTAGTGTTCCTATATAAATTGATTCATAGCCACTTTTTACCAACATCTGATGGGTTAAGTAAGCAGTAGATGTTTTCCCATTTGTTCCAGTAAAGGCAAAGTAATTATTTTTACTTTGAATATCAACAAGTTGATAGAATTCCTCTAAAAATAAAAAAACTTTATTTTTTTGAGTATATGAATCAAAAATACATAAGTCTTTAACGTAAATAATATTTTCTTTATTCGATAAATATTCCAAATCATTATGAATGACCATTGAGGCACCAAGCTCAATCGCATGTGAAATATATTTACTTCCGTGAGCATGCAAGCCATCAAGTGCAAAGAAAACAAACCCATCTTTAACATTATGAGAGTTATTGGTAACTCCATTGATATTTATATTTTTTGGAAAATTAATTCCTAATATTTTTTCTAAACTATTCATCTTCTGAATATCCAAGATAGTTTAGAGAGCTATCAGCTATTTTTTTAAACAATGGAGCTGCAATCATTCCGCCTGAGTATGCATTTAAACCAGGTTCATCGATTGAAACAAAAATTGTTAGCGACTTATCAGAGAGGGGAGCTATGCCAACAAATGAAGCTCTATATGAATCTTCAGCATAGCCATTACCGTAAGATGTTTTATGAACTGTGCCAGTTTTACCTCCCTCAGTATAGCCATTAATATCTGCATTTTTTCCAGTTCCAATATGAACTACCTCTTTTAGAGCTTCCAGAGTATGTTTTGCAGAATCCTCAGAAATAACTCTATTTAGACCTACTTCATCACTCTTCAGTATCTTAAAATCTTTATATATACCTTTGTTTGCAAATACAGAATATGCTGACGTTATCTGAAAAGGGCTAATGGTTAGGCCGTAACCATAACCCAGGCTTGCTAGCTCCTTATCTGATATTTTATCCTTTATGTTCATTAATCCGAATGCCGATGAGGGGAAGTTTATTGATATTGGTTTACCGAAACCAAAATTATAGTAAGCATCTTTTAATTTCTCATAACCAAGCATAATAGCAATTTTGGAAGCTCCAACTTGGCTTGAATAGGCAATTACTTGTTTGGGGGTAAGTTCCTCATAACTCTTATAGTCGCTGATAATTTTATCATTTATCTTTAACCTTCTTGGAATTTCAATAGGTATATCAGGATCAAAAATATTATTATCAATTGCTGAGGAAAGTAGGATTGGCTTAAGTACTGAACCTAACTCGTATGCATCTATAAGCGCTCTATTTTTCTGTATTACCCTGCTAGGGTCATTTGGATTATATGAGGGATAGCTAGCAACAGCTAAGACCTCTCCACTCATGTTATCAAATACAAGAGCTGTGCCTGCCTTAGCTTTATTTTCTTTAATGGCTTCCGCTAAAAACTTATAAGCATAGAATTGTATAGTGGAATCTATGGTCAGTACTATATCCCTTCCTTGGATAGCTTTATCTACCTCGATTGGTTTAGAGATAATCTTTTGTTTAGCATTCTTATAAAATTTTTCCTTACCATTTTTACCAGAAAGTACAGAGTCATAGCTTTTTTCAAGACCTTCTTGTGCTCTGTCTTTACCATAAAAACCTACAAGCGGTGCTATTTGATCTCCTAAAGGATAATGTCTGCTATGTCTTACTTCAACTTCAAGTTTATTGTTTTTAAGAGTTTCAATAATTAACTGCTCGTTTCTAGATAGCCCTTTTTTGATTAAAGTTTTCTTTGAGAAGGATTCATTAATATTGAGATCCTCATCTAAGGAGATAAGATCTTTAATCGATATGAATTTTGCTAACTCTAAACCCTTAAGGGCATAAAGATCATAGTTAATAATAGAAACAGCCAATGGGAAGTTATTTCTATCGTAAATAGTTCCTCTAACTGGGTTAATATTTCTATACTTTATATATTTTTTCTTACCTTCATTTTTTAAAAAAATACTGTCATCTATTTGCAAAGAAATAATTTTGTAGGCAATAGCAAAAATAGATAAACTAAAAAATGAACATACTAAAATAAAGCGCCAATTTATAATACTAATTTTCTTCATCTGAATATTTAATATATATTTTTTTTGCTTTTTTCTTAATCATACCAAGCTCTTCTTTTGCAGATTTTTCGATACTTGCAGGTGAGTTATTTGTATTAAATTGAGTAACTAACTTAAGATTCGTATCTTTAAAATCTTCATATTCTTTTCTTAAATTCTCCTGATTTGAATGCAGTCTACTTATTTCAAAAGATAATTTGATCTGTTCCAAAGAAATAAAACAAACCACAAATAACAAGAATAATAAAATAATATTATTTAATTTAGTCATTATATTTTTTTAAAAACTCTCATAATTGCACTTCTTGAGCGCTTATTTAAAGCAACCTCCTCTTCTGTGGGCCTAATTTTTTTGGCGATGCATTTAAAGTCTTTTTCTTCTATTGTGTTTAAAGGAATATCTTTAGGAAAATTCATTACGCTTGGCTTAAAAAATTCTTTCACTATATTATCTTCCAGAGAATGGAAAGAAATTACAACAATGATACCGTTTTTGACAAGAATATTGCTAGCTTGTTCCAGGGACTGTTTAAGTTCCCCTAACTCATTATTGATATGTATTCTGAAGGCTTGGAAGGATTTAGTAGCTGGATGGATTTTTTTTCTTTTTTCTGGATATATATCTTCAATAATATTTGCTAGCTGAATAGTGGATTTAATTTCATTTTTTGATCTATGATCTAAAATTGAGCTTGAAATGATTTTTGCATGTTTTTCATCTCCATATTTATATAAAATATCCATAATTTCTTTTTGGGTTGCTTTTTTAAGCCATGCTGATAGCGGAACACCCTTCGTGACATTAAATCTCATATCTAAAGGACCATCATGGAGGAAGCTAAAACCTCTGTTGCCTTCATCAAAATGAGTAGAGCAAGTACCTAAATCGTATAGAATTCCATCAACAGTTTCCTTGTCAAAAGTATTTTCTAATTTATTGAATGAGTTATGGATTGCATTAAAATTTTTATTTTTAATGAGTGATGCATGGTTAAATGCATCTAAATCTTTATCGAATGATGTTAGTTGAGCATCGGCATCTATTCTATTTAAAATAGATTGAGTGTGACCGCCTCTTCCATATGTACAGTCTACATATTTACCATTTTTTTTGTGGATGAGAAAATCTAAAGACTCTTCCAGTAATACTGGAAAATGAAGCATATCAATCTACTTGTTTTCGCATAAAAGTTGGCACATCAAGGAAATCAATTTCCGCTGCAGACGATGTGCCCCCTTTTTGATCTATGTCATCTCTTCTTAATCCTACCGGATTTAATTGAATTGATGGCTGGTTATCTATTACTAAAGTAGGAGCTCTCTGATCTACACCTGTTGCGACTATTGTTACCAATAAATCATCATCAACAGTTTCATCATAAACTAGACCATAAATAATATTTGCTTCTTCATGTATTATTTCTTCGACAATATCTGCTACTTCAGTTTGGTCTCCAAGAGTTGGTTTTGCAGCAGTAATATTTACGAGAACACCTCTTGCATTCTTGAGGTTGATATCCTCAAGTAACTCACTTTTAACAGCTTGGGTTGCCGCTGCTTCTGCTCTATTTTTTCCACTTGCTCTTCCTGTTCCCATCATGGCAATGCCTTTTTCTGACATAACAGTTTTAACATCTGCAAAGTCAACATTGATGTGACCTTTTTTCATAATAATATCTGATATTCCTTGAACTGCGCCTTTTAAAACATCATCTGCTTTTGCAAAAGCATCTTGCATAGGAGTATCTTCTCCAAGAATTTCATAAAGTTTTTGATTTGGAATTGTGACAAGACTATCAACTTCCTCTACTAGTGAGGCCAGACCCTTTTCAGCTGCAGACATTCTTCTTTTACCTTCAAATTTAAATGGTTTTGTGACCACTGCTACTGTAAGTGCGCCCAATTCTTTGGCAATAGATGCAACTACTGGGGCAGCTCCTGTTCCAGTACCGCCTCCCATTCCTGCTGTTATAAATACCATGTCTGCTCCAACTAAGAGCTCTTCTATTGCAAGTCTGTCACTTTCCGCTGCTTTTCTGCCAACATCAGGATTAGCACCAGCACCAAGGCCTTTTGTTAATCCATTACCTAATTTTAATGTAATTGCACCATTTGCCTCTGATAATGCTTGAGTGTCCGTATTTGCACAAATAAAATCAACACCTTCGATATTATGATTAATCATATGAATGACTGCATTTCCACCAGCACCACCCACACCTACAACTTTTATTTTTGCGTTTTCTACTGCCTGACCTATTACTTCAAAATTCATCATTTATCCCCTATTAAAATGACATTGATTTAACGCTTTCTGGAAGAACTACATCTAGAATTTCTGTAGACAAAGGTCCACCCATTTGTCTCATTTCCCAATTATTTATGTTCCAGACCTCAAATTTTTCGCCCATGCCAACCAAAGAAATCTGTTTTTGATCATTTATATCAGCATACTTTCTTAACTCTGCTGGAATTAATACTAGCATTCTTCCTTCAACATCTAGGTCTATAACATGTGCATTACCTAATATAGTCCATTGCAAGCTTCTAACTATAGGATCTAACCCCTGTAATGACTGAAGTTTATTAGAAATTTCATTCCATTCTGATTCGGGATAAATTTTTAAAGATGGGTATTGCGGATCTTTGGTTACAACAATTTTTGTTTCATTTTTTTCTAATAAATTAGAGCGATATTTGGCTGGGATAGCCAACCTACCTTTAGTATCTAATGAAACTGTATTAAAACCATACATGGTCAAAATATATAGACTTTTTACACACTTTGCAACACATTTACACACTTTTTCTCACACTTGATCCGTAACAGAAAAAATATGAGTTGGTCTATAAGCCGGATTCTGTAAATGATGATCATCTATCTAGATATTATGTTGCCATAATATTCATGCAACCTACCCAAATCCTAAGCGAGCAGCTTAAATGGATTTCTATTTGGTCTTGCTTCGGACTGGGGTTTACAATGCCTTACTTGTCTCCAACTAAGCGGTAGGCTCTTACCCCACCATTTCACCCTTACCAATTAAAATTGGCGGTATACTTTCTGTTGCACTTTCCGTAGGCTCGCGCCTCCCAGGCGTTACCTGGCGTCCTGCTCTATGAAGTCCGGACTTTCCTCTAGTAAACTAGCGATCACCCAACCAACTCAATTTATTATAGTTTGTTAATCAAGTAGTTGCTTGTAAATATCTCTTTTATTTTCTTTTGACAAAAGTGAGATCAATTTTGCTGCATCTTTTGCAGGCAAAAACCTTAAAAAAGAATCTTTTACTTTTTTATCAAGAATAAAACTTGGCTTGTCTGTTGAAGAACTTTCGATAACAATTACAAATTCACCTTTAAGGACCACTAAGCCGTTCTTCACTCTTAACGATACTTCCTCTATAGTTCCCCTCTCAATTGTTTCATGAATCTTTGTCATCTCTCTGCATAATGCAATCTTTTTAGTTAATGAATACTCCTCTCTTAAAACATTTAAAGTATCTTCGATTCTTTTTGCAGACTCAAAAAGAATAATTGTATTTTTTTCATGCCTTAAAAAACTTATGAACTCTTTTTTTTGACTTTTTTTTCTTGGGACAAAACCAAGAAAAGAAAAGCTAGAGGTTGATAGCCCAGACATTACTAAGGCACTAATCACCGATGATGGTCCTGGCACTAAGGAGAATATAATATCTTCTTTTATGCATTGCTGAATTAGATAATATCCTGGGTCTGATACTGATGGAGTTCCAGCATCTGAGACTAATACAATTTCATTCTGTTTATTTAGTAACTCTATAATATCGTGACTTACAGTTTCTTCGTTATGCTCATGAAGAGTTCTACATTTCTTATCAATCTTTAGAAAATGAAGGAGTTTGTTGGTTACTCTAGTATCTTCTGCATAGATATAATCTGCTTTTTTAAGAGCATCAATTGCTCTAAGTGATATATCATTGAGATTACCAATTGGTGTTGACAAAAGATTTAACATAATAAAAGTATAAAAAAATGATAAGACCTAGCTTAACATTTATTTCAGTTTCCTTAATCCTTATTCTATCAGGGTGCAGCTCTGTTCCAATTATTAATGACTTGAGCGTAAAGGGCGGGCATGAGAACTCTTATACACATCAAATGATAGACGGCTATGAGGAAATTTCTAAAGAATTAAGAGATGAGATTGCGTTTATTTTAGAAGAAATATTTTTTTATAATCGAGTCGATGAAACAAATTTAGAAAAAGTTAATGCATTCATTCAAAATGGTCAGATAAAAGATTATTATGCTAATCAAATCCAACTAATAACCTTAAACAAAAAAAAGCTTCGATCAGTCCCTTTGATAAATGCGAACTTCAACACGGGTAAAAAAAATAAGGAATATATTATTGAATCAGTTTTAAGAAGAGGTAATAAATTTAATATTACTTTTGATTCGAAAGGAAGAATCATTAATGATGGGCTGCTTGACTCAAATCTATTATTTTTTTGTAGTAGCTATCTTCAAGATCAAAAAGATATTATTGAAGATCATATTTTTAAAAAAAATAATCCAAGTGAAGTTATAGTCGTTTTCACAAAGTCATATGAAGAATATGCAATTAATCTAAAGCAAAACTTCCCTGGTATTAAATTTTCTTTAATAAATAATAAAAATCATGAGGAGTATGCACAAAAAGCTCTTGGAATTGATCGGAGCTTAATTAGATTTAATAAAATTCAAAAATTAGATCAGAATATAGTGTTAGAAAATACCCCAAGAGAAAGAAAGGATTTTAAAAAAGTATACTTCTTGGTTGACTATGCAATAGGCAAATCCATTGTTCCTATTTTTAGAAGTTATTTATTAAATAGTGATTTTTATGCTACTAACAATATTTTGTTAGGCGCTATTAATACAAAACAACTAAGTGATTTCGATAATCTTTATATACCAACGCCTCAGTATTTCTATAAAAAAGTTGCTCAAAAACAAAGCATCATATCTATAGGTGATGAGATTAATAAAGCCTTAATAGATGACATGCTAAGAATTGAAGAATTAAATGCATCCAATGCCTCAGACTCATTCATATTGTTAAATTCAGGAGCTATTAACTATCAGAATGGTAAATGTATTGAAAGAGAGTTATCTTTTTGGAAAATAACTCAGGAAAATTTAACTAGTCCTCTTTAAGATCTCTTTCAAGAGAAGAAAGGCTATCAAGGAAACCAGGTCTCTTGAATATCTCTTTTTGATAATCAATAAGAGGCTTTAAATGTCTATTTACTGGAAGTCTTATACCGATTGATGGAAGTCTCCAGAGTATGGGAGCAAAACAACAATCTACAAGAGTAAACTCATCACTCATAAAGTATTTAAATTCTTTAAAGGTTGGGGCGATGGAAGATATCTCATGCAATAATTCTTCTCTTAATTTTATTAGCTCTTTTTCAGGCAACTCACCAGCAATTAAGGTATCAACAATAGGACACCATTCTCTATCTATTCTTAACATCAAGGTTCTGCTGTTTGCTCTGGCAACTGGATAGACTGGTAATAATGGTGGGTGAGGAAATCTTTCATCTAAATATTCCATCATTACAGAAGGGTCATGAATTGCCAAATCTCTATCAACTAAAATTGGTAATTTATGATAAGGGCTTATTGATAGAATATCTTCAGGCGTTTCTTCTGGTTTAGATTCTTTAATTTCAGCAGTGATATCTTTTTCTGCTAAAACTATTCTTACTCTTTGACTGTAGTGATCGTCTCTATCTGAATATAAAATCATAATTTTTTCCCTATTTTTAATGATAGTCTTTGTGATATTCCCTATATAAAAGAGCTGATAAAGCTGTAAATATTAGGAAATAAAAAATAACATACCACCCGATTCTTTCTCGAGTAGCTTTTGATGGCTCGCCAACGTATACAAGAAAATTAGTGAGGTCGTAAATAACCTTATCAAACTCTTCTTTATTTAATGAACCCGTACCCTCTTCAACTTGAAGAAATCCACATTTTTCTTTTGTAAGAGCATTGCCTTCACTATCTCTTTTCTCTCCACCATTTTTAGCAATAATTGGAATATTCTTGCAAATAAGTTTTTGATTACCTTGAAGTGCTGCAAGCACATTAGGCATTGCTGTCCCAGGGTAGACTAAGTTATTTACACCATATTGCTTAGAAGAGTCTTCATAATATGTTCTTAAATAAGAATAGAGCCAATCATCGCCCCTCACTCTGCTTACAAGCGTTAGATCAGGAGGAGCAACTCCAAACCACTGAGCTGACTCGACTTCAGGCATAGCTCCCGTCATAAGATCTCCAGCTTTAATGGATTTATCAAATACTAAATTTTCAAAAAAAATGTCTTCAGGGATTTGTAAATCTTTTGCGATTCTTCCCCATCTTGAATATTGAAGTGAATGACATCCATAACAATAGTTAAGAAATGTAGAAGCTCCGCTTTGTAAAGACTCCATATCATTCAATGCATATTTAAACTTATCACAATCACCATAATCTTTGCATGGCCCACCCTCTGCAGAGAGCAAATTGTTTATGCTAAATAATAATGTAAAAAGAACAAGAAACTTTAATGACTTATTAATTTTTGTAACTTTCTGCTTTGTACTCATAGACGATCTGGAACCTTTTTAGTCTTTTCAAGCTTTGTGTATATAGGCATTAGAATAAAGAATGCGAAATAAATAAAAGTACAAATAATGCTCATTGTTTTTCTTACTTCTGTAACTCCAACAGTTCCAAGATACCCTAGTGTTAAAAAGCTTATGCCAAATAAAGCTAACGCTACTTTTGAATAAACTCCTTTATATCTAATAGATGCAGCTTTACTATTATCAAGCCAAGGCACAACAAATAGTATTGCTACAGCTGATCCCATTACAATTAAACCACCAAGCTTATCTGGAACGGCTCTTAACATTGCATAATATGGTGAATAATACCAGACTGGGGCTATATGCTCTGGGGTTACAAGAGGATTGGCTTTTTCAAAATTAGCCATCTCAATAAAATAACCTCCGCCCTCAGGGAAGAAAAACATTATTATCGCAAAAACAGTCATAAAAACACCAATACCAACAAGAGCGTTCAGTACTTTGTATGGGAAAAATGGCACGCTATCTAGAGGGACTCCATCTTCATCTAGATGCTCTTCTATGTCGACGCCCTCTGGATTTCCCGCACCAACCTCGTGTAATGCAACAAGGTGAAGAAATACTAAGGCAATTAATACCAAAGGAAGTGCAACAACGTGAAGTGCAAAGAATCGAGAAACTGTAATACCTGAAATATAGTAATCTCCTCTGACCCATAACTCGAGAGATTCACCTATGTAGGGAATGGCACCAAATAGAGAAATAATTACTTGAGCACCCCAGTAAGACATTTGACCGTATGGGAGTACATAACCAAGAAAACCTTCAGCCATCATTGCAAGATATATGGCACAACCAAAAACCCATACGAGCTCTTTTGGTTTTTGATAGGATCCGTAAAGCAACCCTCTAAACATATGCAAATAAACAACTGCAAAAAACATTGAAGCGCCAGTAGTATGCATATACCTAATTACCCAGCCATAATCTACATCTCTCATAATATATTCTATTGATGAAAATGCCTGCTCTTCTGTATTTGAATACGGCATTATTAGCCATATTCCTGAAATTATTTGAATGATTAATACAACTGATGCCAAGGCACCAAATAAATACCAGAAGTTAACCTTTGACGGAACGGGATGCTTTGAAAGATGTCTTTCAAAAGTATTAGCTATTGGAAGTCTACTATTAAACCAACCAAACATTTTTCCTACTACTCCATTCATTTATGCAACTCCTCCATCTTCACCTATAGTTAAAATACTGCCATCAAAAAAATGAGGAGGTACTGGAAGATTTGTTGGTGCGGGCACACCTTTGAATACTCTTCCTACCATATCAAACATTGATCCATGACAAGGACAAAAGAATCCACCAGACCAAGATGCATCCCATGGCTTTGGCTCAACTTCCGGATGATACTTTGGAGAACAACCTAAATGAGTACAAACTCCTGCTATAACTGAATATTCACTACTTTTTGATCTTGTTGCATTTAAACCTCTGTATGGTTCATCAATAGCCTCTGAGTTGGGGTCGGAAAGCTTAGACAGAGTTTGTTCTAAGCCTGCAAGACTTTCTTTAGTCTGTCTGATTACAAAAACCGGCTGCTTACGCCATGCAACTTGTATCTGCTGTCCATATTGCATTTTTGAAACATCAATTTTTACTGATGCTCCAGCAGCTTTTGCACGTGCGCTTGGATTCCAAGCTGCTATAAATGGTGTTGCTACGAATGGAACTCCAGAAAGACCAACTGCACTTGTCAATCCAATAAGTACTTTCCTTCTTGTATTGTCTTTTTCTTGCATTAATTCTTTATTTTCTTGTTAATTGTGTACTAAAAAACAGGCAGATTATACCACTAATTTTAATGTATAAATTTGAAAAATTAACGTTTTGAGAACTGTTTACTTTTTCTAGCTTTTACCAAACCAGGTTTCTTTCTTTCAACTTTTCTAGGGTCTCTAGTTAACAAACCAGCTTTTTTAAGCTGAGGTCTTAATTCCTCATCAAAAGCTATGAGAGCTCTTGAGATACCATGTCTAATTGCGCCTGCTTGTCCAAAACTACCACCGCCTTTTACCTTGATATTGATATCAAGCTTTCCTTCAAGATCTGTCATCTCTAAAGGTTGCATTACAAGCATCTGTGCTACTTTTCTTCCAAAGTAAACATCTAATTTTTTATCATTAACAGTTATATCACCCTTTCCGGTGGATAAGTAAATTCTAGCAGATGAAGTTTTTCTTCTACCTGTTGCGTAATGAATTTCTGATGTCATATTTTTGGATTCCACTCTATAGGTTGTTGAGATTCATGCTCATGATCTGGACCACTAAATACTTTTAGTTTTTTGATCATTGATTTTCCTAGTTTATTTTTTGGTAACATTCCTTTAACAGCTTCTTCTATAATTCTTTCAGGATGTTTTTCATTCATTTCTCTAAAAGTCTTAGTCTTTAGCCCACCAGGATATAATGAGTGAGTGTAATATTTTTTATCATTAAATTTCTCACCGGTAACTTTGATCTTTTCTGCATTTATTACAACAACATAATCACCACCATCGGTGTGAGGTGTGAAAGTAGGTTTGTCTTTTCCCCTTATTCTGTCTGCAATTTTAGTAGCAACTCTTCCCAGAATTTTGTCAGATGCATCGATAACAAACCATTGTCTGTCTACATTTTCTTTTTTTAGTGCGAATGTTTTCATAATCATATTTTTGTAAGATGCGAATATTAATGTTTTGAGGATGAATTAGCAATATTTATCAGCATAATTTTTCATTATTTACTAGATTCTAAATATTCAATAGTTTGCATCTCTTTGAGTCTGCTGGCACATCTATTCCATAAAATGTTTAGTTTTGTACCTTTATATAGATTTTCAATAGATTTTGAGTCAATAAAAAACTTTACTTTTGTATTCTCTCTATAACAAATGTCTATAAAAGAAATAAACCTTCTAATAATATCTGCATGATTATCATCATACTGATGGAAATCATTTATAAAAATCCAATCTATATTTTTACATATCTCAATAAAATCTTTAGAGCCAGTAGGTTGAATAAAGAAGTCTTTATAAGAAACCCAAAGAAAATTATTAGAGTATGCCTTGCATTTAAGTTTTCTTGAGTTTATGGAAAAATTATCGAAGCTAACCTCAAATTCACTAAAATTTTTTATTAGGAAATCCTTTATTTCACTATCACTCATTTTTAAAGAGGGATTGGAATCTACTTCACTAAATTGATGAATATTTCTTGTTCTGTAATCCATTGCTCCCCCAAGCTCATAAATATTTAAGTTGTTCTTCAAAAAGTTCATTGCCTTCATAAATTTTTGCCTCTGCAAGCCATCTTTGTATAAGTTATCTGGGTGGGCATTGGAAGTTAGATATAATTCAACTCCATTAATTATTAGCTGGTTTAATAAATTGCCTATGATCATTGCATCAGCTACATCCTCTACCTGAAACTCATCTATAAGAATTACTTTAAACTTACTGTAATAGTTTTTTGCAATAATATTTATTGGATCTTTGTTGCTTGATAAATCCTTTAGTTGATTGTGAATGTCATGCATCAAATCAATGTAATGAAAAGAAGAGGTATTGTTTGAAATTTCTTTTAAAAAAGATTTAATAATAAGAGTTTTACCCCTTCCAACGTCACCCCAAATATAAGCACCTCTTTTTTTTTGTTTTTTTATGAGGTTATCGAAAAAATTATTTTCAATATTGTGTTGTTCAACTAAATTCTCAATAAGATTTAATTGGCCCTTGTCGAGAGTAATATCTTGGATTTTTAGATCATCAATGATATTTTGAATCATATTATTATGAATTATTTAAAAGAGATAAAGTTTCATTATTTGTTATTAATTGCATTGGCACTGTTAGTAACATGGGTATACACAAACCATGATAACAATAAATTTGTTAAAGCTACTGAAAAATCTATTTCTTCGGTTGTAATAGTAGCCTCTTACAATAACAGCTCATACTCTCTTAGGCCTGTTTCAATTGGCTCTGGAGTCATCTTTTCTAAAGATGGATATATAGTTACCAATTTTCATGTTGTCTCAAAAGGAAAGGTTGTAAAAGTAAAACTTGGAGATGGTAAAGAGCAAGTAGCAAAGATTATTGGTTTTGATATTAATTCTGATATTGCAATCCTTAAAGTATTACCAGAAGACCTATTAGTTCCAATTAAAATTGCAGATAGTTCTAATATTAAAATAGGTGATAAAGTTTTGGCTATTGGGAACCCATATGGAATAGGAATTTCTGTATCAAGTGGAATAGTTAGTGCGACCGGAAGAGATTATGGCAATCCATATTTAGAGCTCATCCAAACTGATGCTGCAATAAATCCAGGTAATTCTGGTGGGGCGCTAATTAACGAGAAAGGCAATTTAATTGGCATTAACACAAAAATATTTTCGAAAACTGGAGCTTATCAAGGTTTAGGCTTTGCAATACCATCTAATGCCATTGCTGAGATTACTTCAGAAATAATTCAATACGGAAAAGTAAGGTCTGCATGGATAGGTAATTTTAGAGTTAGCGATGTAAGAGTAAATTTAAGCAACAAATCTTTAAATGGATTACGTGTAATTGAAATTGATGAATTTGGCCCTCTTTATGAAAGCGGAGTTAGAGCAACTGATATAATAATTGAAATTAATGAAGCTGCTAGCTCATGGGCAAATCTTACAGAGTCCTTAAAATCATTAACATTTGGAGAAATTATCAACCTAAAAATTATTAGCTCTAATGGAGAAATTAAAGCGATAGCAATTTCATCAGATGATGTTGAAAAATTTAACTAGGTAATCTTAAAATCTCAGCTCCCAAATAATTAAGCTTTTCTTCGATTCTTTCATATCCCCTATCTATATGATAAATCCTGCTCACGGTAGTCTGTCCAGATGCACACAAACCCGCCAATATGAGACTGGCAGAGGCCCTTAGATCAGTTGCCATAACTTCTGCGCCATACAAGCTGTCTACGCCCTTTATAATTGCTTGGTTTCCATTAATTTCAATATCACACCCCATTCTATTTAACTCTTGAATATGCATAAATCTATTTTCAAAAACGGTTTCATATATATTTGACGTTCCACTTGCAATTGCATTCATTACAGAAAACTGAGCTTGCATATCTGTAGGAAATTCTGGAAAAGGAGCTGTAGTTATATCAACTGGCTTTAACTTTTTATTCTCCATTGATAAGGAAATGGAGTCTTTGGTAGTAGAGATTGTTGCACCTGATTCCTCTAATTTTTGAATCACTTTGGTTAGCCTTTGTGGATTAATACCATTAACGAGAACACTGCCATTGGTAACAGCAGCTGCAACTAAATAAGTCCCAGCTTCTATCCTGTCAGCAGGAATGCTAAATGATGTTCCATTGAGCTCCTTAACGCCACTTATAATAATCTCTTCTGTGCCAGCTCCTTGAATATTTGCTCCCATTGCATTAAGCAAGTTAGCTAAATCTTCGATCTCGGGCTCTTTGGCAACGTTTGTTAAATGAGTGATGCCCTCTGCTAAAGATGCAGCCATCATAATATTCTCTGTACCGGTAACAGTAACGCCATCAAACCTAATTTTGGTACCAGTAAGCCGATCAGCCGTTGCTTCTATATAGCCATTTCTAAGAACAATTTTTGCTCCAAGTTGTTCCAAAGCATCAAGGTGAAAATTCACTGGCCTGGAACCAATAGCACAACCACCAGGCAAAGCAATTCTTGCTTTTCCATACTTTGCAACCAGAGGCCCTAAAACCAAGATAGATGCTCTCATTGTCTTGACAAGCTCGTACCTTGCCTCTGTGTCTGAAAGGCTATTAGAAGAAATATTAAAATCCATATTTTCATTAAGAATAATCTCTGCACCCATAGAACCTAGTAACTCAAACATGGTAGTTATGTCTTGAAGATAAGGTAAATTTTTAAGAACAACTCTCTCAGAAGACAATATAGTGGCAGCTATCATTGGAAGGGCTGCATTTTTTGCACCTGCACACATGATCGTTCCTTTAAGAGATTTACCACCTTTGATTAAGAGTTTTTCCATTTTTATTAGCCTGATTTAGTTTCTAAACTTAACGCGTGAAGAGATCCAGATTCAAACTTTTCTTTTAAAGAGTTTAAGACTAGCTTATGTTGTTCTATAAGAGACAATCCTTTAAAAACTGAAGATGATACAACAAGCTTTAAATTACATGTATCGCCAACAAAAGAACATTGAGCATCCGGGATTTTTTGAAGAATAATTTCTTGTATTAAGCTTTTATCCACTTATTCCAGCATCCCCGGCATCTGATACCCAGCCATCAAGAGTTTTTTTAATATCGCCATTATTTTTTATAGCTAATGCTTTGAATTGATTTTTAAAAGTTAGCCCAAGATTAACTCCATTTACAATTATATTAATAATCATCCAAGATCCATCTTTATTTTTTCTAAGTTTATATGAGATGGGATATTTGCTGCTTCCAGTATTTAGTATTTGCCTTACTTCAATACTTTTTTTATCTATAAAATCTCTTG
Source organism: gamma proteobacterium SCGC AAA076-P13 (assembly GCA_000384935.1). Classification (GTDB taxonomy): domain Bacteria; phylum Pseudomonadota; class Gammaproteobacteria; order Magnimaribacterales; family D2472; genus SCGC-AAA076-P13. The sequence goes on from ARRA01000006.1 coordinate 21,707, forward strand.
TTTCTGGGAAAATAGTATCTATATCTTGATTTTCCCATTGTGCCAGCGTTTCTGAATAAGTATCTAGTAATGAGTTTCGAAATACATCAACAAATTCATTTCTTTGGTCGGGTGAAGCTTTCATATAATACTGTCTACCCATAACACCAGCAGCAACCCTCTTAAAATCTATCATCGGTTCAAAAATTTCTTTAATTTTATCTTCATAAGCTGACCTGTCATCTAGAAATAAGCTCTTATTCTCTATAAGTACAACAACCATTTGTTGAGCATTTTTATCGATAAATATGTATGGGTCTTCTTCAGATAAGATATTATTAGTTAACAACAAAACTAATAATAAATATAAAAAATTTTTACGTACTTTTAACATTGGTCTATTATACCATTTAGACATAAATAAAAATTCAGCAATCGTCAGAAAATATATGAAAAAATTTAATTACATAGCATCAGCAAAAAGAACTTTTAAAATAGAGTCAGATGCTATTAAAAACTTATCTACTCAACTTGATAAAAATTTTGAGCGCCTGTGTGCTGAAATTAGAAGTAGTGATGGAAAATTTGTAATTATGGGTGTTGGGAAGTCAGGTCATATAGGTCAAAAAATATCTGCAACGCTTTCCAGTACTGGGACTGGTTCTGTATTCATACACCCAACTGAGGCGGCTCATGGCGATATGGGGCTGATAGAAAAAAAAGATATTATTTTATTAATATCAAATTCAGGCGAGACTGATGAAATTATCAATATTATCCCCTCTCTTAAGAGGCTTTCATACAAAATATCATCTTTAACGGGAAAAAAAAGCTCAACCATATCGAAATCTGCAGATATATCAATAGTCTTAAATACCAAAGATGAAGCATGCCCTTTAGGTCTTGCTCCAACTACCTCAACCACTGCCGCTCTTGCATTTGGCGATGCCTTAGCAATAGCGCTGCTTGAATCAAAAGGGTTCACAAAAAATGATTTTGCAAGCTCACATCCTGCAGGAAAATTAGGTAAGAAACTAATAACTCAAGTGGAACATATTATGCATAAAGATAGTGACATTCCATCAGTAGATAAAAATACACTTCTTTCTGCAGCTCTAATAGAAATAACCAACAAAGGACTCGGAATTACTTTGGTAGAAGATAAATCAAAAATAATTGGAATTTTTACAGATGGTGATCTAAGAAGATGTTTGAATCAAAAATTAGATATTAATACAACTAAAATTAAAGATGTAATGACAAAGAAATTTAGAACAATTGCAGGCTCTGCTCTTGCAATAGATGCTGCAGAAATAATGGAAAAAAATAAAATTTTTACCTTGGTAGTCATGAAGGGAGCTAAAAATATTGGAGTCCTGTCAATGCATGACTTAATTCAGGCAAGGATTTTATAACTTGCATCATTTTAAATTTTTATTTATTTGCTCTTCTTTACTAATCCTAAACTTGTCCTCTGAATCTTATATTGATAATCTGGAAATTGATGCCACTTCAATCATCGTATCCCCAGCGAAAAATCAAATTACATTTTCGGACAATGTATTGCTGAATACTGGTAAGTTAATTCTTAAATCAGATAGAGCTATATACAATGAATTAGATAAAACTATAACTTTAGAAGGGATGCCCTCCTCTATCAATTCTATGGCAGGCTCTAAAAATTTTAAAGGGAGTGCTGACAAAATAATTTTTTTTAGTAATAGCAAAGTTCAACTAATCGGCAAGGCGATAATGAACTATGACAACATAAATATCTCATCTAATTCAATTGTATTTAATCCTGAGAATGGAAAGATGACCTCTAATGAATAACGTTAAAATATAATGCTAACTTTAAATGAAATATCTAAATCAATAAAAGATAAGACTATAGTTGATAAAGTTAGCTTTGAAATAAAGCCTGGTTCTGTAAATGGTTTGTTAGGGCCTAATGGCGCAGGTAAGACTACTACGTTTTATTTAATAGCTGGGTTAATTAAATTAGATTCTGGTGAAATCATTTTCAACGGTAATGATATTTCAAACTTACCCATGCACAAAAGATCGAATATGGGAATAAAATATCTTCCACAAGAACCTTCAATATTCCAAGATTTAACTGTTTATGAAAATCTTTATGGCTTGGCAGAAATATCTCTAAAGGAAAAGAATAAAATATCTCAATTTATGACTCAATCTATTAAAGAGTTTAGTCTTGAACAAATACTAGATTTAAAAGGACGGCAACTCTCTGGAGGGCAGAGAAGAAAAGTAGAAATTGCAAGAACTCTAGCTGCTTCTCCCAAGATAATACTTTTAGATGAGCCATTTGCAGGAATTGATCCTATTGCCATAGATGAAATAAAGAATGTTTTAAGAACATTAAAAGATAAAGGTATTGCCATTCTAATTACTGATCATAATGTTCGAGAAGCTCTCGATATTTGTGATAACGCAATAGTTGTTAATAGAGGTCGGGTCATTGCCAAAGGCGTTAAAGCAGACCTAATAAATAATGACTTAGTTAAAAAAGTGTATCTTGGCAATATGTATAGTTAAAAAATGGCTATATCACTAATTAAAGAATTTAAGCAAACACAAAAAGTATCTTTAACTCCTCTTTTAAAAAAATCCATTGATTTACTTCAGCTATCAAGATATGAGTTAATTCAAAAAATTGAAAGTGAGATAGAGGTAAACCCATTCATAGAAAAAGAGGAATTAGAGGATTTTGATTTTAAAATTAGCAATAGTGAAGATTTTGATTTTGAAATAGCTGCCTCTGAGAACCTTAGAGAGAGCCTTATAAAGCAAATTACTGACTTAAGTCTTGATAATGACTCAAGCTTAATAGCACTTTCAATCATTGACAGTTTAGATGAGTCTGGTCAGCTTATTGATGAAATAGATGATCTAAAATCTATAATGAACTTTAAATTTAATTTTAATGAAATTGAAAATATCCTCTTGAATGTTATACATAAACTTGAGCCAGCTGGAATAGGCTTTAGAAATTTTAAAGAGTGCATAAAAATTCAGATTGTAAGCAAACAGCTACCACAAAAAATTAAAGATATTGCAGAAAATATATTACTTCAAAGCAAATCTGATGACCTTGATAATATAAGAAAAGAGTTAGTTTCTCAAGGCTTAGATGCACGTGATGTAAATAAGGCAATACACGAAATTAAATCATGTGATTTGAGTCCTGGTTTAAATTTTGAACATACAAATTTTGTAATACCAGATATAAGAATAAGACTTGAGAATAATGAATTGTATACAGACTTTGTTACTGATAATTTTCCAAAAATTAAAATTGATGAAGATCTTCTAGATTCCATGGGTCAAGAATTAAAAAAAATTCCCAATAAAGAGTTGGCAGAAAAAATTCAAGATGCTAAATGGTTAATATCATCAGTTAAAAAGAGAAATGACACTATTTTTAAGGTAGGTGAACTAATTTGTAAAAAACAAATATCGTTTTTTGGAGAAAATCCTTTAAAAATTAATCCTCTTTCAAATAAGGAACTTGCTGAGGAGTTGAATCTTCATCCTTCAACTATTTCTAGAATATTGAGGTCAAAATATATTGATACTCCTAAAGGGATAATGCTTCTTAAATCACTCTTAGTGTCCTCTGTTTCTAAAACAAGAAATGTAACACCTCTTCAGCTGATGCAGCTTATTAAAAATATTATTAGTGAAGAAAAAAATCCAAAAAGTGATAATAAGATTGCAGTAGAGTTGAATAAAAGAGGTTTTAATTTAGCAAGAAGAACGATCACTAAATATAGAAAGAAACTTAACCTTCCCTCTTCTAGAAATAGATAATTTTTTTTTAGTTCATGTAGAATTACTGCATGGATAACTTAGATATTCAAGAGAATCTAAAAATAATTTTAGATGAATCTTCTAATCTTTCATTAAATGAAATCAGAAGGCTGCTTAATAAAATGTCTTCTTCTGAAATTGCCCATGCCCTTGAATCTTCTCCTCCAAAACAAAGATCCCTTCTATTTTCTTTATTGGAAATTGATGAAGAGGGAGATGTTCTTTCAGATCTCGGTGAAGAGATTCAGCAAGATCTTATTTCAAATATCTCTAATGATGAGTTAGCCGAAGCTGTAAAAGAATTAGAGCTGGATGAGGTTGTAGACATTTTGCAGAACCTCCCCGAAGATAGAATGAAAAAAATTCTATCTAAAATGTCGCTTAGAGATAGGCAAAGAATTGAACTTGGCCTCACCTATCCCGATGATACAGCCGGAGGTCTATTAAATACTGATGTTATTAGTGTTAGGCCTAGCCATACTATGGAGGTAGTAATTAATTATCTAAGAGACCAAGATGAGCTTCCCGAGAATACCGACAAAATTTTTGTTGTATCAAAAGAGGATAAATATGTAGGTGAATTATCTATTAGTAAAATTATTACGAGCAAACTGTCTTTAACTGTAAGAGAGGTTATGGAAACAAATATTCTTCCTATAGTTGTGGATCAAGAAGACAAGGAGGTTGCAATATTATTTGAGAGAAATGACTTAGTTTCTTCTGCTGTTATTGATGAGTCAGGAAAGTTAATTGGAAGAATAACAATTGATGATGTAGTTGATGTTATAAGAGAGGATGCTGATCAAAACTTTTTAGGGATGGCGGGTGTGGCTGAAGATACTTTTGCACCACCAGGAAGAGCTGCAAAGAGTAGAGTTTTTTGGCTAAGTATGAATTTATTGACAGCCTTTATTGCCTCAATGACTATTAATATTTTTAAAGACACATTAGATCAGATTGTTTATTTAGCGGTCTTAATGCCTATAGTTGCAAGCATGGGTGGGGTAGCGGCAACACAAACACTCACAATAGTTTTAAGAGGATTAACATTAGAACAAATTAGCTCATCAAACTTAAGATGGTTACTAAAAAGAGAATTAGCTGTATCTATATTGAATGGTATGGTTTTATCTGTTCTTGTAGGTGTTGCAACCTATATTTGGTTTAACGAGATTATTTTATCAATCCTTATTTCATGCGCTTTAATTATTAATCTTATTAGCTCTGTCTTAGCTGGGGTTTTTGTTCCTCTTATCTTAAGACACTTTAAACAAGACCCGGCCATTGCTGGTAGTGTTGTAGTGACAACAGTAACGGATGTTGTAGGATTTCTTTCATTCTTAGGTTTGGCAACAATATTTTTAATTTAGCCTAACAAGGTCAGGCTCCTCTATAGTTCCTTGCATTTTAAAATTAATAGTAGATGCATCCTCTATAACATTTTCAAAAATATTCTCTAAAACAACTCCACCTGCAAGAGCTGGTATACCTCCAAAAATTGCAGCATACCAAGGGATATTCTCAGAAATTTTCAATCTCATCGCCAAGTCTAAATTTAAATCATTAAGCTCGCCTTTATTATTTTTAAGTATTTCGCCAACCCATCTCATGCTAGCCTCTGTAGTCTCAATTTTTATTGGGGAACTAATTAATGCCCTTGTTTTACTTATAATCATATTACCAGCCGCTCTACTAATAAATAAAGAACTATCAGGAGATTCATCTAGTCCATCAACGATAGCATTTAGATTTAATATTTTTAAGGCTCTCAAGAGTGTTGAATCAGGTATTTCTCTATTAATATTTAAATCTTTAATCAAAAAACTAAGTTCGCCCTCTAAGTTTACTAATGAACTTAAGCTATTCCATTGAATATTTAAATTTGTTTCAAGAAGATCAAAATCATAATTAAATATATTATTAAAATAACCTGAAGAGTTGTCTAATTTATAGTTCCCTCTGAGCTTATATAGATCATTCACGTTGTTATAACTTATATATGCTTTTTCATTATCTGTATTAGGACCTATTGTAAATCTTTGACTATCAATCTTAATATCATCAATGGTTAAAATATTTTTATTCCTAAGAAGGTAGAAATCAATGTCCTGAAATAGCTCGTCCTCTGTTTGTATATCTTTTCCAATAAATCTGAGGTTAATATTATTAAGATCTGAAGCAAATTCACTTTTAGCAATATCAAGGCCTTTGAAATTAAATTTAGTCTTGCTTAAATTAATTTTAATAAAATTTGTTTTGTCGACATTAATAGTTCCATTTAAATCTTTTCCAAAAAGCTTAGCCTCTATTTCATCTTTGAATAAAATATTTATTGACTGGTCAGCATATAAATTGTTCAGGAAATTAAATTTTTTTGTCTTTATTTTAATCTCCCTTAACGTCATTCCACCGCTTTTATCGGATTGGGTATAAAAAATATCATCTAAATTTAGTTCATTTAGATTTAGATATATATAAAATCCATCATTAAACTTATCTGCTTTAAGGTCAGTCTTGAAAAAGCTTCCTAGAGCAAAAAACCCATTATTATTTTTATCTATAAAAGAATGAATTTTCTTATTTTTTATAAGATATGAGATTTCAGACATATCTTCAATCTGAATTGATGTATTTAAAATCTCATTTATTGGTTTATATAAATCTTTAAGACTTGACGTCATTGATGTATTAATAAGGTTTGTAAAAAGATCCATTGAAGTTTGATTTTTTTTAACCGTCATCACTATTTTAAAATTCTCCTCTCCAGAGAGAGACAGATATTGATTTTTTGGCATTATTTTAGACATATCAATTGATAGATTTGATCGTATTTTTAGATCATCCTTCTGACTAAAGGAAATGCTTCCTTCTATTTGTTGATCAGGAATGTTGGCTTGAAATAAACCATGAATTGATTTATCTATAGCGGAAAATAAAGCTGCATTAATATTTTCTGTTTTGAAATCAGATTTATTTTCAAGCATTGAGTTATTAAAAATAAGCCTATCAAACCTTTGAGATTTCTTGGTCTTAAAATTATATATACCTTTAGTATTTAAGTTTAAATTTATCTTATTCTCTTTAAAGGATGATAGATCAAATAAATTGGCTTTCTGTATAGAATCCTCATTAAAAAAATGTTTGCTAGAATAAAATATATCATCTGATTTGCTATCAATAAAAGCACGAATATTGGTATATGGGTATGAATTTATAAGCCCATCCTTAAATTCAATTGTTGAATAAAACTTGGTTGCATTAATCTCAAAATATGAAGAAGAGATTTGTAAATTGTCGTTATTTATTTTTAGTTTGCGGCCTTTAATAAAAATTGGTTTGGCTTGTTTATTGGAGCTATCTTCTTGGGTTTTAAATGAGTCGATCTCTAATATAGAAAGGTTTATATATCCAGTAGATAAAGATTGAAAAATATCTATTCCAAAAGTTATTTTGGGTATCGAAAGTATTTCTAACTGATTTGAATTAAAAACATTAATTTCTTTAAGTGAAAAATTTGGAGCTAATAACGAATTATTTGAACTTATTGATTTAATACTTAATGAGTATTCTGGTACAAAAAAAGTATCGAGTACTTTTGTAGCTAAGACTGGTCTAAATACTAATAGGGAATAAAAAATAAATAATAATACTAATAAAGAGCTAAAAAGAATAAAGAGGTATAAAAAAAATCTCTTAATTGCTTTCATGTTATTAGATTATCACCTTCTAGATATATTTCTTAAGAAATTAAATCTTGAGATTGATAAAGTTATCAATAAGAAGCTATTAAATATAAAGCTAGTAATGAGCTCTAAATATGAAAAATTTTCTATATTTATAAAAAGATTTTTGAATCCTATAAAAAATAGCGAAGATGCACTAAAAAATAAACAGATTTGAAAATATGAAAATAGCCTGAATGTATTTGAGTAGCTATTAATTAGATGAGACATTGTGCAGAATAACATTGCATTCAACCCGATAGGAGAATCTGAAATAATATCAACATAAAGCCCAATAAAAAATGCAAAAATAGAACCTGGATTTGAGTTCGCCCTATACACAACAAAACTGAATACTAAAAAAGTTAAAGGTATATTGATAAAAGCTTGTATTAGGATTGGCGCTGTTATGGACTCTATGTAATCCACTATAAATAATATTAGAATAACCTTAGGTATACTTACATTGTTCATAGGTTTTCCAAAACTCCTAGTATATTTTCTTGAAGCGGGTCTGTTATAAGATCGATCTCAAAACGAATTATAGATTCATCAATTTTTTTAATTTCACCCACAGTACCAATCAATAAGCCTCTTGGATATACTCCACCCATGCCTGAGGAAAAAAATTTCTGGCCTTGTTTGATTTCTTCAGGCCAGAGCAATGTGCTATAAGTACAATAAATTTTTCCGGTGGTCCCGTTACCTTCTGCATTGCAGAAATAGTTTTCTGATTCAACAGGAATAACATGGGATTCATCTGTTAAAAGTAGAACTTCTAGAAAATTATTGTTATGAATGATTTGACCAAGAATACCAGAACTATTGATAACAGGACTACCAATAAACTCAATACTAGGTTTATTAAAAATTTCAATAAATACTCTATGCTGACTGCAACAAAAATAAAGCTGAGTATCAAAAAACTTAATTTTTGCAAGATGAAAAATATCATCTAAACCATTCTTGATTATAAAAGCTTCAATAAGTTGGTCATTTGCAAAAAAATTAGAATCTTTAGAAATTATAAAATTAGCGAGATGACTTTCGTCTAGTGCCAATCTAAGTTCTTTGTTCTCTTTTATTAAATATGCTTTGTATGAGGATATCTCGTAAATATATAAAATTGGATCTATTGCTAATTTCTTTAAAACATAAGAAGTGGATATCTCAAAAGACTTATATGTATTTTTAATACCCTCAAAACTCTTATAAGTCGTGTCTAGGTAAAGTAAAAGGGCTGAAAAAGAAATTAATAAAAATGATAGTGTTTTAGAGCCTCTTGTGGGTGCTACCCTTGACATAGTCTTTTATTCAGAAGAAAGGAGATCGATATTGTATTTATCCATTATTTCAAGAGCTTGTCCGCCACCTCTTGCTACGCATGTCAAAGGATCTTCTGCAACAATAACAGGTATCCCTGTTGAGCTTGAGATAAGCTTATCTAGATCTCTCATCAAGGCGCCTCCTCCAGTAAGAACTATACCTCTTTCAGCAATATCAGCTGCCAGTTCTGGCGGTGATAGCTCTAAAGCATTTCGAATAGCTCTAACTATGCCGTACAAAGGATCCTTCATCGCATCAAAAATCTGATCACTATTAATGGTAAAGGTTTCAGGTATGCCTTCTGCAAGATTTCTTCCAGTTATCGACATCTCAAGCTTTTCAGAGTCTGGGGTAGCGCAACCAATAGTATATTTAATTTTTTCTGCTGTTGATTCACCAATAACACATCCGTAATTTCTTCTAATCCAAGATGTTATTGACTCGTCCATCTTATCTCCACCAATTTTTACAGATTCTGCATAAACAACCCCATTCAAAGAAAGAATAGCTATTTCTGATGTGCCTCCGCCTATGTCAACAACCATGTTTCCGCTAGCTTCCTCAACTGGAAGACCTGCTCCTATTGCAGCAGCCATGGGCTCTTCAATAAGTTTTACATCTCTTGCACCAGCACCTAAAACTGACTCCCTAATAGCTCTTCTTTCAACTTGGGTTGATCTGCAAGGAACGCAAACTAAAACTCTAGGGCTTGGTTTAATAAATCGTTGTTCATGGACTTTTGCAATAAAGTGTTGAAGCATTTTCTCAGTAACTTGGAAATCTGCTATTACACCTTCAGATAAGGGACGAATTGCTTTTATGTTTCCTGGCGTTCTTCCAAGCATCTTCTTAGCTTCTGTACCAACTGCAACAACAGTTTTTTGACCCCTGGCTTCTCTAATTGCTACAACTGATGGTTCGTCGAGAACAATGCCAACATCTTTGGTATAAATAAGTGTATTAGCAGTTCCTAAATCAATTGATAAATCATTAGAAAAATACCCTCTTATTGTCTTGAAAATATTGAAATCCACGGTAATCCTTAAAAAATATGTAAATAATAGTTTAGTTGGGTTAATATCCCCATCTAATTTATAATAATATCCTATATATGGACAAGAAAACAGTTACAACCATAGCTTATCTTTCAAGAATTGCCTTAGATGAAGGGAATGAAGATAAAATAACAACTGATCTTGAAAATATTATCAAATTTGTTGATCAATTAGATAATGCTAATGTTGATGGGATAGAGCCATTAACCAACCCATTAGAAAAGAAAGCTCAAACTAGAGAAGATAAAGTCACTGCTAAAAATAGAAAAGATACTTTTTTAGATAGGGCTCCAAAATCAAATGAAGATTACTTTTTAGTGCCAAGGGTTGTGGAATGAGTATTCAATACAAAAGTATTAAAAACCTTACTAGTATGCTTCAAAATAAAGAGATTTCTCATAAGGAACTTATTAATGAAACTTTTACATTAATAGAATCTAAAATGGATCTGAATGCATTCATAACCTTAAACAAAGATGCGGCAATTGAAAAAGCAACTTTACTTGATAGCAAAAAGAATGGTTCATCGTTAGCAGGAATACCAATTGCTCAGAAGGATCTATTTTGTACTAAAGATTTAAGAACAACTTGTGGCTCTAATATGCTATCAAGCTTCATACCTCCATACTCAGCTACCGTTATCTCTAACCTTGAAAATGCTGGATGTATTTCAGTTGGAAAGACTAATATGGATGAGTTTGCTATGGGCTCTTCTAATGAGACAAGTTTTTATGGAAATGTTGAAAACCCATGGGGCAAGAATCTTGTTCCAGGTGGAAGTTCTGGGGGCTCGGCATCTGCTGTATCTAGTGGCATAGTTCCAGCAGCAACCGGCACTGATACTGGCGGGTCAATCAGACAACCTGCTTCTTTATGTGGGATTACTGGGCTAAAACCAACATATGGAAGAATATCAAGATGGGGAATGATTGCTTTTGCATCAAGTCTAGACCAGGCTGGACCAATGGCCAGAACAGCTGAAGATTGTGCAATTTTACTGAATGAAATGTGCTCGCATGACAATAAAGATACAACATCATTGAATGAACATATTCCTGATTTTACTAAAGATATTGACCAACCAATTAAAGGAATGAAAATAGGGATTGTAAAGGAATTTGATCTTTCAAAACTTGATAGTGAGGTTGTAAAAGTTTTTGAAGAATCTAAAAAACACTATGAATCTTTAGGAGCAGAATTTATAGAGATATCACTTCCAAATATTTCATTATCTGTCCCTACTTATTATGTCGTCGCGCCAGCTGAATGTTCATCAAATCTTTCAAGATTTGATGGAGTTAAATTTGGAAAAAGATGTGATGACCCTAAAAACTTAGAAGATTTATATATCAGAACAAGATCGGAAGGTTTTGGTGATGAAGTTAAGAGAAGAATACTTATTGGGTCTTATGTTTTATCAGCAGGATTCTATGATGCATATTATAAAAAAGCTCAACAGGTAAGAAGACTAATTAAAAATGATTTTGATGAGGCATTTTTAAAAGTTGATGTTCTGATGTCCCCAACTACAAGAGGGCCTGCATTTGAAGCTGGGTCAAAAGGAAGTGATCCTATCCAAATGTATCTAGAAGATTTATTTACGATTCCTGCAAACTTAGCAGGGCTTCCGGCCCTATCAATCCCAAATGGGTTTGTTGATAACAAGCCGATAGGCCTCCAATTGATTGGTAATTTCCTTGAAGAAAGCAAACTTCTTCAGTTCGCACATAATTTTCAAAAAACAACAGACTTCCACCTAAAAACACCAAGTGGAGAAAATATATAATGAGCTGGGAAACTGTTATAGGGTTAGAGATACACGTTCAATTATCTACCAACTCTAAGTTATTTTCTGGGGGATCTACAGGCTTTGGTGCTGAACCAAATACTCATGTTGATCTTATAGATATGGGGCTTCCTGGGGTCCTGCCTGTTGCAAATAGAGAAGCATTTTATAAAGCCATTCGTTTTGGTTTAGCTACAAATGCTGAAATAAACCAAACATCATCTTTCGATAGAAAAAATTACTTTTATCCAGATTTGCCAAAAGGATATCAGATCACTCAAATGGCAATGCCTATAGTTGGTAAAGGCTCAATAAAAATTGATGTGGATGGTTCTGAAAAAGTTATCAATATCACAAGGGCTCATTTAGAAGAAGATGCTGGCAAATCGATCCATGATTTGTTTGATGGTGAAACCGGTGTTGATTTAAACCGAGCTGGAACACCATTATTAGAGATAGTTTCAGAGCCTGAAATATCAAATGCTAAAGAAGCTGTTGCTTATTTCAAAGCGGTAAGACAGCTTGTAACATTTTTAGATATATGTGATGGCAATATGGCTCAAGGATCTATGAGGTGCGATGTTAATGTTTCTATTAAAAAAGAAGCTGACGAGGAACTTGGTACAAGGGCAGAGATTAAAAATATTAATTCTTTCAAATTTATAGAAAGAGCAATTAATTTTGAAATTGAACGACAAATAAGAATAATTGAATCTGGTGAATCTGTAGTTCAAGAAACAAGACTTTACGATAGTGTTAAAAATGAAACAAGATCTATGAGATCAAAAGAAGAAGCTAATGATTACAGGTACTTTCCCTGCCCTGATCTTCTACCTGTTGTAATATCAGATGATGAATTTAATGATATAAAAAATAACCTGCCTGAGCTGCCAGATGAAAAAGAAAAAAGATATATATCAGAAGCTAATTTAGAAGAAGCAGAAGCAAAAATAATTTCTTCCTCTAAAACCATGGCTAATATGTTTGAAGAAGCATGCTCAAAAACCAATGACTCAAAATTAGTAGCAAATTGGTTAGTTGGAGATGTGAGTGCACTTTTAAATAGTGACAATATTGATATTGAAGAGTCAAAGTTAAGCTCAAATAATTTTGCTATTCTTATTGAAAGAATTTCAGATAAAACCATTTCAGGCAAAATAGCTAAATCTATCTTGGAAGAAGTTTGGGAGTCAGGTGATGATGTCGATAATATAATTAAAGACAAAGGGCTTGTTCAGATTCAAGATGAGTCTATTTTAGAAGAAATTGCTCAAAAAATTATTAATAACAACCTGTCACAAGTAGAAGCCTATAAAGGTGGCAAAGATAAACTTTTTGGTTTCTTTGTTGGACAAGTAATGAAAGAAACGCAAGGCAAGGCTAACCCTAAAAGCGTAAATGACATTCTTAAAAACCTTTTAAATAGCTAAACTAAATAATAAACAAACTTAATGTTTCAGCAATATAAGCTGGTTTTTCCACGCCTTTGATTTCCATAGTCACTTTAGTCTTAGCAAGAAATTGTCCTGGATTTTTTTCAGAAATGTCCAAACATTCCATTCTTATTCTAACTTCTGAATCAACCGGAACTGGACTTAAGAACCTTACCTTATCTAAGCCATAGTTTAGACCCATCTTTGTTCCCTCAAGAACTAGACCCATTTCTTGATCGAATGGTATTCCTGCAGCTAGAGATAAAGAAAGAAACCCATGAGCAATAGTAGAACCAAAAACTGGTGTTGCTTGCTCAGGATCAACATGTATAAATTGATTATCTAGAGTAGCTTCAGCAAATTTATTAATTCTTTCTTGGTCAACTTTTACCCAATCTGATAGCCCTACCTCTGTTCCGATAACTGTTTCAATCTCTGATGGTTTTACTATTTTAAGCATTTTTATTCTCCATATAATAATTGGTATATTCATCTCTTAATTCAAACTTTTGAAGTTTTCCTGTAGCACCATGAGGTAACTCTTTTAAGAAAATTATTTCATCAGGAAGCCACCATTTTGCAACTTTTGACGCTAAGAAATCTAAAATACTTTGTTTATCAATTTCTTCACCAGTGTTTGTAACTATGAATAGCATTGGTCTCTCGTCCCATTTAGGATGTGGTATACCTACAACACAAGCTTCTGCTACCTCAGGATGTCCAAATGCTGCATTCTCAAGATCAATCGAACTAATCCATTCTCCACCTGATTTAATTACATCTTTAGCCCTATCTTTAATAGTCATGTAGCCATCTTGGTCAAGAACGGATATATCTCCGGTATCAAACCATCCATCTTTATCTACGGCATCATTTTCTGCTTTAAAGTACTTCTGAAGAATCCACGGCCCTCTTACTAAAAGATGCCCTTGAGATTCCCCATCATGAGGCAAATCTTTTCCAGTATCATCAACAACTTTTAACTCTACTCCATAGATAGGCTTACCTTGCTTAAGCTGAATGGCATATTTTTCTTCTTTGCTCATATTTTGCATTTCGAGAGTTGGAACATTGGTAGTTCCTAAAGGGCTCATCTCTGTCATGCCCCAGGCATGAATAACATTTACATCATGAACTTCATCAAACTCTTGAAGAGTGGATAAAGAAAGAGCTGAACCTCCAATAATAGTATTTTTAACTGAACTTAAAATCTTATTATTTTCTCTACAATAAGCGAGCAAGCCCATCCATATAGTAGGAACACCAAATGCTAAAGAAACATCCTCACTATCAATTAGATCATAAAGAGGCTCTCCTTCCATCTGCATACCAGGCATTACAAGCTTTAGTCCAAACATAGGCCCATAATAAGGAATACCCCATGCAAGCACATGAAATAAAGGAACTACCATCAAAATACTATCACTTGGTTTAATAAGCATTGCTGTCAGAGAGGCTTGAGCATGAAGAATATTAGATTTATGGGAATAGAGAACTCCTTTTGGATTTCCTGTAGTACCTGATGTATAACATAGAGCACAAGCTGCATCATCTTTTAGCTGAGGCCATTCATAATTCTCATCTCCATCTTCGATGTAGGATTCGTATGAAATAGCATTTTTCAATTGAGTATCTGGCATTTCAGATTGATCACATAAGATAATGTATTTTTCTACAGTGTTTAATTGATCTTTTAATGCCTCTAGGATTGGAACAAAAGGAGCCTCAACAAAAATAATTTTATCTTCTGCGTGATTAATAATATATACAGCTTGCTCGGGATGAAGTCTAAAATTAAGAGTATGGGTAACAGCGCCCATACCAGAAATACCATAATACATTTCTAAATGTCTGTATGTATTTAACGCTAAAGTAGCTATAACATCACCTTCTTTATAACCATCTTTTACCAAGGCAGATGCTAATTTTCTTGATCTAATACATACCTCATTATAATTTGTTCTGTGAACATCACCAGAAACCATTCTACTGATAACTTCTGTTTCAGGATGAAATTGTTTAGCGTGCTCGATGATGCTCGCTACATTTGGTGACCATTTTTGCATATCTCCAATCATTGGATTCTCCCCTATAAAAATCGTTTGATTTAAATTATATAAGAAGCAACAATGAAATGTTAAAAATAATTAAGGTAATTAAGAGTTCAACAATGTTAGAAAATGCCCTTGGGATTGATTTCCAAAATACATTTGCTAAAGACTTAGAGGGTCTTTACAAAGAATCCACTGCATCTATAAATCCATCAGCAGAAATACTCTTGTTAAATGAAAATTTAGCCTTAGAACTAGGAATTGGTTTGGATAAACTTTATTCAAAGAATGCTTTTGATCTATTCTCAGGTAACAAAAAACCTTTTAACTCAATAACTTTAGCTCAAGCTTATTCAGGCCATCAATTTGGTCATTTTAACCCAAACCTTGGAGACGGAAGAGCATTGCTTCTTGGAGAGGTTTTAAATATAAAGGGAGAATTAAGAGATATTCAACTGAAAGGATCGGGTCCAACTCCATTTTCAAGAAGAGGTGATGGTAAATCAGCACTTGGTCCTGTTCTAAGAGAATACTTAGTAAGTGAATCCATGTATGCATTAGGGATTCCCTCAACCAGAGCTTTGGCCGTAATTAAGACTGGTAAGCAGGTAGAAAGAGATAAAAGCCTCCCTGGAGGATTAATGACCAGAGTTGCTTCAAGCCATATTAGGATTGGTACTTTTGAATACGCTAGTCTTCAGAATGATACTAAGCTATTACAAAAATTAGCGGACTATTCAATATCTAGGCATTTTCCAGATACAACAGATGTTGAAAACCCCTACCTTGCTCTTTTTGCAGCTATCTGCAATCAACAGGCCTCTTTGATTGCAAACTGGATGAGTATTGGTTTTATTCATGGGGTAATGAATACAGACAATATGAGCATCTCTGGAGAGACAATTGATTATGGTCCATGCGCATTCATGAATGCATACAATCCAAAAACAGTATTCAGTTCAATCGATGCTCAGGGTAGATACGCATACCAAAACCA
Source organism: gamma proteobacterium SCGC AAA076-P13 (assembly GCA_000384935.1). GTDB lineage: Bacteria > Pseudomonadota > Gammaproteobacteria > Magnimaribacterales > D2472 > SCGC-AAA076-P13. The sequence continues at coordinate 37,890 of ARRA01000006.1, forward strand.
GCCTTCAATTCTTACTTGGAACTTAACAAGACTTGCTGAGGCTTTGATTCCATTGGTTCACGATAAAAAAGATGAATCAATAAAATTGCTTACTGAAGTGCTTCAACTTATTAAACCAGTATATACAAATTATTGGTTGGTATTAATGCGTTCTAAAGTTGGCTTATCTAAAGAGGACCCAAAAGATTATGAGCTCATTATTAATTTATTAAATTTAATGGAAAAAAATAAAGTGGATTTTACTCTTTGCTTTAGGTTTCTTGCCAAGAGCTTAAATGGTAATAACAAACCCATTAGAAATATTTTTAAGGGAAGTAAAGAATTTGATTCCTGGTTAATGATTTGGCAAGAAAGAATTTCTCAAGAAGGTATACCTGATGAAAAAATTTCTAATTCTATGGATGCGTTGAATCCTATTTATATTCCTAGAAACCATAATGTTGAAACTGCTCTTCAAGCTGCTGTTGAAGAAAATAATATGGAGCCTTTTAAAAAGTTATTTTCTATTATGCAAAATCCATATAAAGAAATTAGTGGCATGGAAGAATATTCGAACCCTATCAAGGGAAGTGATAGCTCCTACAAAACATTTTGTGGAACTTAAATAAAGTTTACATAAGATAAAGTAAATTAATTACTCAATATGCCAATAGTTATTCTTGGGTGTGATTGATGGTCTTTAAGAGTTTCTATATTCTTAAATCCATTTTTTTTTAAAATTTCTGATACTTCCCTTTTTTGTTTATAACCATGTTCAAAAGCTAACATACCGCCTTTTAGTAATTTTGAGGATGCTTGACTTGAAATAGTCTTAAAATCTGCAAGACCGTTATCTAGAGCTGTTAAAGCCATAAGCGGTTCATGATGTAAGTCTCGTAAATGCTTATCTTCAGAGCTAATGTATGGGGGATTACTTACAATTAAGTTACAAGAAGCATCTTCAATATTAGAAAGCCAGTCGGAGTAAATTGTTGCGAAATTTTCTACCTTTAAATTATTTTTATTTTTATTAGCTACCTCTAACGATTCTTTTGAAAAGTCTAAACCATAAACTTTAATATGAGGGTTATGAATAGCTAACGATATACCTATACACCCTGAACCGGTTCCAGCATCAATAACTATTTCTCCACTTTGAAAATTTAATTTATTAATAAAATCAACAAGGATTTCTGTTTCTGGCCTAGGTATTAATACTCTTGGATCAACAAAAAAATTATTTCCATAAAAAGAAGACTTTTCTAAAATATAATCAAGTGGCACTTCTTGTTTTTTTAAGGTAATGAATTGATTAATAGAGTCTTCTTCATCCTTGGACAATGAATAATCATCTACATAAATTGAAACATCTGAAAGATGAAGTTTTTCTTTTAAATAAAAGATGAATTCTGTCAAAATACCTTTTTTACCTGGCCAGGTTTCAGTTATTTTATTTTTAAAAAAATTTATATTCTTTGACAATTACTCAGACTCTAATTGAGAAAGCATTGCTAATTGATTTTCTGCTATTAATGCATCGCATATACTTTTGATATCTCCATCCATAATCTGATCTAAATTATGTTGAGTTAGTTTAATCCTATGGTCAGTCATTCTGCCTTGGGGAAAGTTATATGTTCTTATTTTCTCACTTCTGTCACCAGTACCTACAAGAATTTTTCTTTCACTAGCTATACTTTCTTGCTGACTCTCAACTTCCTGTTGCTTTAATTTGGAAGCAAGCAATGACAATGCTTTTTCTTTATTTTTATGTTGCGATCTTCCATCTTGACACTCAACAACAAGACCTGAAGGAATATGGGTAAGCCTTACCGCAGAATCTGTTTTATTGACATGCTGTCCACCTGCACCAGATGCCCTAAAGGTATCAACTCTAAGATCATTCTTATCTATAGCAATATCTTGAACTTCTTCTACCTCTGGCAATATGGCTACAGTGCAAGTAGATGTATGTATTCTTCCTTGAGATTCTGTTTCAGGAACTCTTTGAACCCTATGTACTCCAGATTCAAATTTAAGAACTTTAAAAACACCTTTACCCTCTAGTTGAGCGACTACTTCTTTGAGCCCTCCCTGTTCTGCTTGCTTAATGTCTATAACATCAAGATTCCACCCCTCTCTTTCAGCAAGTCTTGAATACATTCTAAAGAGGTCTCCAGCAAAAATCCCAGCCTCGTCTCCACCAGCACCAGCTCTTATTTCTAAAAAAGCAGACCCGTCATCAGCAGAATCTTTGGGAAGTAACATTACCTTTAGCTCTTGCTCAAGAAGCTCAGGCTGCCCAGAAATCTCTTTCAGCTCATCCTCAGCTAAAGTTTTCATCTCCTCATCATCTGATTCCAAAATATCATTAGCATCTTTAATCAACCCTGATACTTCATTGTATTCTTGAAATTTATCAACAATAGGCCTGAGATCAGCAAACTCTTTGTTTAGCAAAGTATACTTTTCAATATCTTTCACGGTCTCTGAATCAATAAGAAGCGTTTCTATTTCAGACAATCTATTTTTAAGTTTATCTAACTTAATAGCCATTGAATCATGCATTATCAATATACCTTTTGAACATAGATTCAATAATATGTGGTTTTATTTCTTCAATATCTGGAAGAGTGAGATTTGGATTTTCTTCTAACTTTATTACAGCTATATTCATAATCATCTGCTTCAAGTCTTCAGCTGTTTTAAATCTTTCTAGTTCATCTTTAGATAAATTATTTAAGAAAATTTCTAGCTGAAGTTTTGTTTTATCTTTAAGATTTTTTTCCTTTAAATCTAAAATTGCTTTTTGCGATTCTAAAACAATCATATTTAATGCTTTTTCTGCTTCTATTTCTCTTTGGCCTAAATTATCTTGAGTGATTTTTTCAATATCATCAATTGAAAAAAGGTAAACCTGCTCAATATTTTTAATTTCTTCTTCTATATTTCTTGGAACAGATAAGTCTATTAAAAGCATAGGTTTGTTTCGTCTAACTCTAAGGGCATTCTCTATAGCGCCTTTTCCTATTAAGGGAATATCAGTAGTTGCAGAAGCAATAACAATATCAGCATCTTCAAGATGGCTGTGAAGTTTATCCAGTTTAGAGGAAGTAATTTTAAAATCATCTGAAATGTCCATTGTTTTGATGCTTCTGTTTACAGCTTTGATTTTATTTATGCCTTTCTTATTAAGATTTTCAATCACTGCCTGAGCAAGAGACCCTGCACCAAGAATTAAAACGTTCTGCTCCTCGGGTTTTTCAAAAATATTCTTTACTAATTTCAGTGATAGGCCACTTACAGACAAAGGATTAAGCCCAATCTGGGTATCGGTTCTTACGCTTTTTACTATTTTTAATACTTTTTGAGAGTATGAAAGGAGCTTTCCTTTTAAAATTCCTGAATCTAAAGCAACCTGCATTGCACCTTTAAATTGACCAAGAATTTCTTGCTCACCTAGAATTTGTGAATCTATACCAGAGGCAACCTTTGACATATGAACCATTGCGTCTTGATTGCTTAAGAAATAAAAGCTAGTGTCAGGAATTCCTTCAGTTTCAAAAAAAAGCTTACTTTCATTTAAAATTTGCTTTGCGATACCCTTCTCACCAGTTAAATAAATTTCAGTCCTATTGCAAGTAGATAGGCCAAAAAAAGAGTCTAATTTGGTGCCAAATTTTTTCTTAAGGTGTTTATTTAGATACTCTTGATTTAAATCATTAATTATAAATTTCTCTCTCTCAGATACATCTGATGTTTTATGATTAATGCCAAATAGCTGAAGTTCCATGGTTAAAAAAATATTTTATGTATTAAATGGTTTAAATTTATTAGAAACAATATTATACAGGCTTGAGAGCGGTTTTTTATGATTGTGAACTAGATAAAGAATTTAAAGATTATCAAGAATCTTTTATGCACTTATAATAGCAAAAACAAAGGTGAGCAATCTTAATGGAAAACTTGATCATAAAATCCCCTGCAAAAATAAACCTTTTTTTAAAAGTAGTTAAAAAACTGCCTAATGGATACCATGAACTAGATACTGCTTTTCAACTAATTGATGTATTCGATACAATTGAATTTCAAAATAGCTCTAATAAAATAAGTGTATTTTGTTCAGATACTAGCATTGATGAGGAAGAAAATATCATTTTTAAAGCAGCTAGTATATTAAAGAAAGTTAGCGATAGAAATGTTGGTGTTGATATTAAAATTACAAAAAATATTCCAATTGGAGCAGGTTTGGGCGGAGGCAGCTCAAATGCTGCGAGTACGATATGCGCTCTTAATAAAATGTGGGATTTACGCCTTAGTCTAAATGAAATGATGCTAATCGGCCTAGATCTGGGAGCTGATGTTCCATTGTTTATAAAAGGCGAGAATGCTTATGCAGGCGGAGTTGGTGAGAAGCTTGTTGAAAAAAAACCTATTGATGAAAAACTAATTATTATTAGCCCAGATATTTTAAACTCAACCGAGGAGATGTTTAATCTCTATGACATACAAGAAGGACCTACGGAGTTATTTAGCCAACAAAATTCATTTTGGAAGGTTTTTGTAGAAAAAAATGAGGAAATTAAAGAATTTTATGAGCAATATGCTAAAAAATTTGAAATCTGCCTTTCAGGAACAGGCTCTTCTATGTTTATAAAATATAATAATAATTCTGAGAAACAAAAAATTCTTAAAATAATTCCCTCTAATTGGAGATTCTTTTTAGCTAAACCATTACAATATTCGCCTCTAAAGAGTTTGGATAGCAATGGGGTGTAGCCAAGCGGTAAGGCAACTGGTTTTGATCCAGTCATGCGGAGGTTCGAATCCTCCCACCCCAGCCATTTATTGAGTAATTAAAAATGAGTAAACAAGTTATAGATATCTTCACAGGAACTGCCAACCCTGAACTAGCTAGTGAGGTTTCAGGGATTCTAGGAAAAAAAATATCAGAAGCAGATGTCGGTTACTTTTCTGATGGCGAAATTAAAGTTCAAATAAAAGGTAATGTTAGAGGGCATGATACTTTTATACTGCAATCAACTTGTGCACCCTCAAATAAGAATTTAATGGAATTAATGCTTCTTGCTGATGCTTTAAAAAGATCTTCAGCTGCAAGAATAACGGCAATAGTGCCATATTATGGATATGCTAGGCAGGATAGAAGAGTTAGGTCTGCTAGAGTGCCTATTAGTGCTAAAGTTGTCGCGGATATGTTCTATTCAGTTGGGATTGATAGAGTCCTTACTGTAGATCTTCATTCAGAAACTATTCAAGGTTTCTTTGATATGCCAGCAGATAATGTTTATGCAACTAAATTAATGGTTGATGATATTAAAACGACCAACCCGGATAACAATATTGTGGTTGTCTCTCCGGATGTTGGCGGAGTAGTGAGATCTAGAGCATTGGCCAAACAGCTAAATGATGCAGATCTTGCAATTATTGATAAGAGAAGAGATGCTGCAAATCATTCTGAGGTTATGAATATTATTGGTGATATCGAGGGAAAAGTATGCATTGTTCCAGATGACATCATAGATACTGCAGGTACTTTATGTAATGCAGCCAAAGCACTTAAAGATCAAGGTGCTGCAGCTGTAAAAGCATATATTACCCATCCTGTATTATCAGGCCCTGCAATTGATAGGCTGAATAATTCAGAAATTGATGAGTTAGTTGTAACTAATTCAATTCCTTTGTCACATGAAGGCAAAAAATGCAGTAAAATACGCGTCATTTCGTTAGCAGCAACAATTGCGGAATGTATCAAGAGATTAAGCAATGAAGAATCTCTTAGTGAAATGTTTATATAACAAGAGGATATTATGAGTGAACAAATAATTTTAAATGCGGATTCAAGAGAAAGAACTGGATCTAACAAAGCTAGGGTAATCAGGAAGGTTGATGGGATGATACCTGCAATTATTTATGGTGATGAAAAGGATTCACTTAATATCAAATTAAGGCTTAATGAGCTTACTAAAGCTTCACAAAATGAACTTTTTTATACACAGGTTTTGATTATTAAAAATGGTGATCTTGAAGAGAAAGTTGTTTTAAAAGAGCTACAAAAAGACCCGGCTAAGGGTAAATTTTTACATGCAGACTTCTTAAGAGTTTCAAGAAAAACTAAACTTAAAGTAATAATCCCTATTAACTTCTTAAATGAAGAAGAATGCGCGGGTGTTAAAAACGAAGGTGGTGTTCTAAATAAAACTATTAGAGAAGTAGAAGTTGTGTGTTTAGCTGGAAATATTCCAGAATCTATTGATGTAGATGTCACAGCTCTTGATCTAGGTCAGTCAGTTAGACTTACAGAAATTAATCTTCCTGATGGCGCTGAAATCCCTGGTCTTACAGAAGAGACGGATCAAATGGTTATTTCTGTTAATGCTCCAAAAGCAGTTGAAGAGGAGCCTGAAGTTATTGAAGGCGACGAAGGTTCAGAAGAAACTGATAACGCTGAAGCATCTGAAGAGAACAATGCTGATAATGAAGGATCCGAAGAGAGCTAGAAAGTGCCTAAGCTTTGTTTAATTGGTCTGGGCAACCCTGGATCAAAATATAACAATACTCGACATAATGTTGGCAAAGATTGGTTAATAGCTGCTAGCAAGTCATATTGTGATGACTTTTCTTATAAAGAAAAGTTTCAAGCTGAAATTGCTACATCTCACTCCGATGAAATCTTATGGGTTATCCCTGATAACTATGTTAATAATAGTGGTAAAACTGTTATGAAATTAATGAAAAATATGAACCTTAAAGAAGATAGAATTATTATCTTTCATGATGATTTAGACTTAAATCCAGGAGAAGTAAGACTCAAAGAAGATGGCGGTCATGGAGGCCATAATGGTCTGAGAGATATTTTTGAAAAAGTAGGTACACGAAAATTTCTTCGAATGAGAATTGGTGTTGGTCATCCTGGAAGTAAAGAGATGGTTTCAAGTTGGGTATTAAATAAATTTCATCCAACAGATAAAAAATATGTAGATTTGGCATATGACAAGTTTATGTCTGTTTTAGATATGATTTTTAATAACGATTTTTCTGAAGCTCAGAAATCTCTTCATACAAAATAATTATGGGTTTCAAATGTGGCATAGTTGGGCTCCCTAATGTTGGCAAATCAACACTTTTTAACGCATTAACAAAATCTTCAATACCGGCAGAGAATTTTCCTTTTTGTACTATAGAGCCAAATGTTGGCAAGGTCCCCCTTCCCGACCCAAGACTCATAGATCTCAATAAAATTGTGGGCACAAAAAAAATTATTCCAGCAAGTCTTGATCTTGTAGATATAGCAGGTTTGGTTCAGGGAGCCTCTCAAGGGGAAGGGCTTGGTAATGCATTCCTATCTAATATTAGAGAAATGAATGCCTTAGCGCACGTTGTAAGGTGTTTTGATGATGATAACGTTACACATGTTGATGGTTCTATAGATCCTGTTAGAGATGCTGAAATAATAAACCTTGAACTTATCCTTGCTGATCTCGAAACTGTTTCAAAACGTTTGGTAAAGTGTGAGAAGTTAATAAAAACCAATGACAAAGATAATAAGATTGAATACGATCTACTTAATAAAATTAAAGACAATCTTGATTCGGGCAAATTAATAAATCTTGAAGATTTTAATGGTGAAGAACAAAAGATTATTAAAAGCTTCCAGCTATTAAGTTCAAAGCCCACTTTCTATATAGCCAATATATCGGATGATTCAAAATCTGAAAAAAAACTAAATGAATTATTAGAATTTGCAAAAAAATCTGGCTGCATAGTTATTCCTACGTGTATAAAAATAGAACAGGAAATAGCGCTACTTGAAGATGAGGAGAGGCAAGAGTATTTAGAGCTTATGGAAATGGATGAGCCTGTTCTTAATAAAATAATTTTTAAAGGTTATGCAATACTGGGTCTTCAAACCTACTTTACAGCCGGACCTCAAGAAATAAGAGCTTGGACAATAAAAAGTAATGCAACGGCACCAAATGCTGCAGGAGTAATACATACAGATTTTGAAAGAGGTTTTATAAAAGCAGAGGTTATAGGCTTTGACGATTATATTGCATGTAATGGAGAATCTGGCGCCAAGGAAAATGGAAAACTCAGGCTAGAAGGCAAAGAATATATTGTAAAAGATGGAGATGTTGTTCACTTTAAATTTAACGTCTAAAAGTTAATTCAAAAAGATATTGACTCTTAGATTCTAGGACTTATCATTCTACGATTGGCTATGTAGCTCAGATGGTTAGAGCACAGCACTCATAACGCTGGGGTCGGTGGTTCAATTCCACCCATAGCCACCATATAGAAATTTTATTGATATAAGATATCTAAGAGGTATTCCTTTTTAGAAAAAGAATGAATAACTTAGTCTTTGTTGATATTAAAGTAGCTAAGAATAATTATTAAAGATACCAAAACAAGAAGAGCATCTTCACCCAGCATATTTAATATATCAGCTACGTTCTTGTATACATCTCCAACATATGGAGTTTCAGTACCAAATATAATCCCCAATAACAATGATACTGTTACTAGTGGGACTAAAACTTTAGTAACTTTATTCAAGAAAGCTGCTAAGTTATTTAATGTTATTTTAAAGTTCATATTTATATTTAAAAGCTGAAGAGAGACTATGCCCTCTTCAGCAAGATGTTAAGTAATTACTTAACTAGGCTCATGAGAACTGCAAGAACTAATAGTCCAACAACTCCACTTCCAGCTAGATCATTAACCAAGCTAGTAATATGCATAATAGGATCTAGTCCTGTTACACCCATATCACCAAAAGCCAATGTTCCAACAATACCAAGCCCAATTAGAGCTATAACGAGAGTAGTTAGATGCCCAACTACGTCCCCTACCATTCTAAATACATTTTCCATAATATTTCCCCCCTATTAGGTTTTTTATGTTTATGCGTTATCCATATGAACACAAATACTAATAACTATCAAATTCGGTGAACAAAAAAAAACCCAAAAATTTGACTTTTTGGGTTTTTTATATTTCTAATAAGTATTCTACTACTCTGCTTCTTTATCTTCCTCTGAAGATTCTTCTTTAGATTCTTCTTTTGCTGCTAAAGCTTTAACAGATAATTTCATTTTACCTCTATCAAAACCAATAAGTTTTACATCTATTTCTTGGCCTTCTGAAAGAACCTTACTTACATCCTCTGTTCTTTCGTGAGCAATTTCAGATATATGAAGTAAGCCATCTTTACCTGGTAGAATATTTACAAAAGCGCCAAAGTCTACAATCTTAACGACTGTTCCTTTATAAACTTTATCTAATTCTGGCTCTTCCAAGATACCTTCAATAATTTCCAAGCATTCTTGCATTGATGTTTGATTCTGCCCAAAAACAGATACAGTTCCATCGTCACTAACATCTACAGTAGCACCAGTTTTTTCTTGCATACCTTTTATGACTGCGCCACCTTTACCGATGATTTCTTTAATTTTATCTTTATTAACCATGAATGTTTTCATTGCAGGAGCATTCTCAGATAGCTCTTTTGGTGCTGATATAGCTTCATTCATTATTCCTAAAATATGATTGATAGCAGTTTTTGCTTTTGTTAAAGCAGACTCCATGATGTCAGCAGTTATTCCTTGAATTTTTATATCCATTTGAAGAGCGGTTATTCCTGTAGCAGTTCCAGCAACTTTAAAGTCCATATCGCCAAGGTGATCTTCGTCACCGAGGATATCTGTTAGAACAGCAAAGTCATCGCCTTCTTTAATTAAGCCCATAGCAATACCTGCAACTGGACTAGATAAAGGAACACCAGCGTCCATTAGTGATAAAGATGTACCACAAACAGAAGCCATTGAACTAGAACCATTAGATTCTGTAATTTCAGAGACAACTCTCATTGTATAACCAAAATCTTCAACATCAGGCAGTACTGCTTTTATTGCTCTCTTAGCTAAATTTCCATGGCCTATTTCTCTTCTTTTAGGCCCTAATGGCATACCAATCTCACCTACACTATATGCAGGGAAATTATAATGAAGCATGAAATTATCAGTACTTTGGCCTTCTATTGATTCTATTCTTTGAGCATCTCTTGACGATCCTAGGGTTGCAACAACTATTGCTTGCGTTTCCCCTCTAGTAAATAAAGATGATCCATGAGCACTAGGCAGTACATCAGTCTCAATAAAAATTGGTCTGACAGTATCTGTATCTCTTCCGTCAATTCTAGGCTGATTGCTTAAAATATTTTTTCTTACAATATCTTTCTCAAGATTTTTAAAAGCGCCTAAAATTTTGCCAAGCTGAATTTCATCAGCGTCAGCATAGGATTCAACAATACTATCTTTAATGACACCAATTGCTGCAGTTCTTTCTGATTTATCTTTAATAGTAAATGCATTAGTTATTTGGTCAGAGTACTTTTCAGTTAGCTCAGCAGAATAAACAGGAGTTTCTTCATCTGAACTTACTACCCAATCTTCTTTACCAGCTTTTTCTTTAAGTTCTGTACATGCCTTAATCACAGCTTGCATTTCTTGATGACCAAATAAAACAGCTCCTAGCATTAAGTCCTCATTAAGCTCCTTAGCCTCAGACTCAACCATAAGAACAGCTTTTTCAGTTCCAGCGACAACCATATCTAAATATGAATCTTCTAATTCTTCATATGATGGGTTTAAAACATAGTTTCCATCAACAAATCCAACTCTTGCCGCTCCCATTGGGCCATCAAATGGCACTCCTGCAACGCATAAGGCAGCTGATGCACCAATCATTGATGCAATATCAGGGTTTTGCTCTTTACCGGATGACATGACAGTACAAAATATTTGTACTTCATTTTTAAATCCTTCTGGGAAGAGAGGTCTAATTGGTCTATCTATTAACCTTGATGTTAAAGTTTCTCTTTCCGTAGGCCTGGCCTCTCTTTTAAAGAACCCTCCAGGTATTGTTCCTGTTGCATAAAATTTTTCTTGATAAAAAACAGCTAGAGGGAAAAAATCCTTCTTTGGATCTGCCTCTTTTCTAGCAACAACTGTTGTTAAAACTACAAGATCTCCTATTGTTACAACAACTGCGGCAGTTGTTTGTCTTGCAACTTTATTTGTTTCTAATTTTACTAATTGATTTCCGTACTGAAATTCTACAGATGTAGATTCTAATTTATTATTTTCCACGATTTTCCTCTTTTATATTTATTATTAACCTCTAAGCTTTAATTCTTTAATCACTTCTGCATAACTTTCTGAATTCTTTCTTTTTAGATATGCTAAAAGTTTTCTTCTTAGATTAACCATCCTTATTAAACCCGTTCTTGAGTGATGGTCTTTTTTGTGTTCTTTAAAATGACTTTGTAGTTTATTGATATTTTCAGTTAATAAAGCTATTTGAACCTCTGGGGATCCAGTGTCGTTATCAGCTCTTTGAAATTTTCCAACAATTTTTTCTTTTTCTTGTGATAGAAGTGCCATATTTATAATCCTCGTTATACATATATTAATTGATGCAAACCTCGTATAACTAAAGTAAGCGTGCGAATCTTATATCTTATTAGTCTTTTAAACAAGTCGTTTAAGCGCTAAGTAGCTATCTGTAATAGAACCTAGACCAAGAAATTTATGACCAGAATCATAAATTCTATAGAAATCATTTTCTTGATGGGCTATCTCAAGCTTACCACCGTTTGAAAATATTTTTGTTTCTTCCTCATTTAATTTAATTTCTTTAAAAAACTTAAATGCACTTTCAATTGAAACCATCTCTTCTAAATTTAGCTCTGTAGGAATTTTTGATTTTTCTACATCAAACTCACCCTGCATAACTCTCTTTAAGGCCGATAGATGACCTTTACTATTGAGATTATCTCCTAAATCTCTTGCTATAGATCTTATGTATGTACCTTTTGAGCAGTGCACTAAAAATCTGCAACTGTTACTTGCGTAACTAAAATTACTTACAGAATAAATATTTATTTTTCTTGGAGGTTTTGAAATGAATTCGCCTTCTCTTGCATATTTATATAAAGGTTTTCCTTTATGCTTTAAGGCAGAAAAAAATGGTGGATTTTGCAGAGATTCACCAAGAAATTTACTTAATTCTTGCTTGATATCAGTTTCTTTTGGAAGATAGCTAGAGCTCTCTATTACCTCGCCCATGGCATCGTCAGTATCAGTCTTAGCACCAAATGAAACCTCAGCTTCATATTTTTTATCAGATTCTAAAAAAAATGATGAGAATCTTGTCGCTCTATTTACAGCAAGAACCAAGAGCCCTTCTGCCATTGGGTCTAAAGTTCCAAGGTGACCAACTTTCTTTAATGAGAATAGTCTTTTGGTTTGTTGAACAACTTGATTTGAGCTGATGCCTTTTTCTTTAAAGGCTAAAAGAAACCCGTCCATTATTAAAGATTTCTTAATAAATTCTCAATATTGTCTGAGTATTCTACACTTTCATCAAATCTAAATTGTATGACTGGGACTCTTCTTATCTGCATTGTTTTAGATAACTTTGATCGGACCATTCCTGAGAACTTTTTTAGGACTTTGTTATCAATACTGCTTTTTTCTTTTTCTATAGATTCACCGATCATGGTATAAAAAACTGTAGCTATTCCAATATCATCAGAAACCTTTACCGCAGTAATGTTTAATTTTTGAAGGCGAGGATCTTTAGTTTCTTTATTAATTATTAAAGATATCTCTTTTCTGAGGAGGTCTGATATTTTGTCTGATCTAAGTGATGGCATTAATGCTTGCTACATTGACTGTAATTCTTCTTTTCTTTCGTAGACTTCAATTTTATCGCCTGCTTTGATATCTTTGTAGTTTTTAATACCCATTCCACACTCATTTCCATTTTTGACCTCGTTGACGTCTTCTTTGAATCTTCGAAGCGAGTCTAACTCACCCTCAAAAATAACAATCTCATCACGCAAAACTCTTACGGGTCTATTTCTAAGCACAGCGCCTTCAACAACATTACACCCAGCTATCTGACCAAATTTAGGAGAATTAAATACATCAAGAACCTCAGCAGTTCCAAGAATTTCTTCTTTTATTATTGGGTCTAGCAGACCAGTCATTCTTGCTTTAACATCATCAAGTAATTCATAAATAATACTGTGATAACTTAAAGGGATGGACTCATCCTCAATGATTTTCTTGGCAGAGTTATCAGCACGAACATTAAACCCTAGAATAATTGAATCAACCGCAAGTGCTAAATTAGCATCTGATTCTGAAATACCACCCACTCCACTTGATACTATTTTTACTTTTGCAAGATCATTACTTAGATCATGAAGTGATGCTGTGATTGCTTCGCATGTTCCACCAACATCAGTTTTTACAATTACATTTAAAATTTTCTTAGAAGATTCTTGGCCTAGATTTTCAAATAAATCACCAGCACTATCATCTTTTTGTTTTAAGAGTTTTCTTTCTTTTTCTTTATTTGTTCTGTACTCAGCTATCTCTCTTGCCTGTTTTTCATTATCTACAACTTGAAATTGGTCTCCAGCATTAGGGACGTTATTTAAACCAAGTACTTCTATAGCTGCAGATGGCCCAGCTGTTTTGATCTTTGATCCATCACTGTTAATAATGCTCTTTATTTTTCCAATTGCATTTCCAGAAGCTACTAAGTCTCCCACTTTAAGAGTTCCATTTTGTATTAGAAATGTTGCAACTGAACCTCTGAATTTATCTAACTCAGATTCGATAACAACCCCTTGAGCCGGTCCATCATGATGAGCCTTTAATTCAAGTAGTTCTGCTTCCAAGGATACGCTCTCCAAAAGTTGATCAACGCCAGTACCTTTTAAAGCAGATACTGGAACCATTTGGGTAGTTCCGCCCCAGTCTTCTGGTGCAAGGTCTTTTGCTGCAAGGTCACCTTTTACTTTATCAACATCGGCGCCATCAAGATCAATCTTGTTTATCGCAACTACAATGGATACTCCAGCAGCCTTTGCATGGTTAATTGCTTCTTCAGTTTGTGGCTTGATTCCATCATTAGCGGCAACTACAAGAATAACTATATCGGTAGTATTAGCACCCCTTGCTCTCATTGAAGAGAAAGCAGCATGTCCAGGAGTATCTATAAATGTTATCTTTCCTTTAGAAGTTTCAACTTCATACGCACCAATATGCTGAGTAATACCTCCAGCCTCTCCATCAACAACTTTAGTTTTTCTAATAAAATCAAGAAGGGTCGTCTTACCGTGATCAACATGACCCATAACAGTAATAACAGGTGATCTGGATTGAACTTCGTCTGAATAATTAATTAAATTTGCTAAATCTTCTTCGAAATTTTCTTCCTTTAATGCAATACCATTATGTCCAATCTCTTCTACAACCAATATAGCTGTCTCTTGGTCAATAACATCATTTAAAGTGGCCATGACGCCAAGACCCATGAGGTTTTTTACTACAACATTACCTTTGACTGCCATCAGTTTTGCTAATTCACCAACTTGAACGGTTGTTGGAACCTCTATGTCTTTTTTAATAACCTCTGTTGGGGCTTCAAATTTATGCTTTGAGTCTTGAGAAAATGATCCTTCTCTTCTTTTATAAGCATTCACTGCGCTTGAAAGCTGATCTTTTACATTAACTTTAATTGCAGGTTTTACCGTATCTGGTTTCTTAAATTTTTCTCTTTTCTTAATTTCTTCTTGCTTTAGCCTTGCTACTTCTTTTAATTGGTCTTCTCTTTTTCTTTGTTGTTCTTTTAATTGTTCTGATGCAGCCGCTCTTTTTGCTTCTATATTGTCTGAGTAACTCTTTACAGTATCACCTTCTTTTAAAGATTTGCCTTTAGAAGTAACTGTTATGCCCGAACCAGATGTAACAGATTTTGCAGCAGGAGTACCTTTGCCACCTTTAAGAGACCTTAGAAGTGCCTGCTTATCAGATGCTGTTATTTCATCTGAGCTTTTTGAATGCGACAGCCCAGCATTCTTCATTCTTTCAATAAGAGCTGTATCAGATATTTTTAGAGTTTTAGCAAAATCTTTTACGGTAAGAGTCAAAATATAATTCCTTTTTATTTTTTAATTAAACCAATGCTCACGAGCTTTCATAATCATTTTAGATGCATTGTCTGAAGAGATTTCAATAATGTCTTGTAATTCATCTACAGCTAACTCAGCTAAATCATCCTTATTTTTAATTCCTTTATTAGATAACTTTTGAATGTCCTCTTCTTCTAAGTTGAGATCAGTAAGAGATTCAACATTGTCCTCTTCTTCAGTTATAGCTCCCATTGCCTCCATTAAAGCTGCATCTTCTGCAGCACCTTTAACTCTAGCGATTTCACTATCATCTTCAATAAAGGATTTGAACAATGAATCATCTGCATATGCTATGTCATCAAATGAGGATAACCCTAAGGATGCAATTTGTTCAGCTATTTCATCAGAAACTTCCAAGCTGGCTGTAAGTTTCGCTAAAAATTCAGTTTCATCGACTTTAACTTTTGCCTCAGCCTCTTCACTACTAACAATATTAAGCTCCCATCCAACTAGTTTAGATGCCAATCTAATGTTCTGACCTCTTGAACCAATTGCTAAAGCAAGGTTATCTTGATTAACAGCTATATCCATTGATCTTGAGTCCTCATCCATAACAATGGACTCAACCTTAGCTGGTACTAGAGCATTAATAACAAGCTGAGCGGGATTATCATCATAAATAATGATATCTATTCTTTCATTTCCTAATTCAGCAGAGACAGCCTGAACCCTAGAACCCCTCATACCAACACATGCTCCTACTGGATCAATTCTTCCATCATTTGTTTTGACAGCTATTTTAGATCTAGATCCTGCATCTCTCGCAACACCTCTGATTTCAATAATGTCCTCATTTATTTCCGGAACTTCTATGCTAAAAAGTTCTGTGACCATTTCAGGACACGATCTGTTTAGCATTAACTGAGGACCCCTACCTTCAACTTCTTGAATTTGAAGTATGGCTCTTATTCTATCGTTAATTTTATATATCTCACCTGGCATCAACCTGTCTCTTGGGAGAATAGCTTCAGCATCATAGGCAATATCAACAATGATATTATCTCTGGTAACTCTTTTTACAGTTCCATTAACAAGTTGATTATTTTGATTTTTGAACTGGGATACAACTTTTTCCCTTTCAGCCTCTCTAACCTTTTGAAGCATAACCTGTCTAGCTGCTTGTGTTTCAATCCTTCCAAAAGGTACATTTTCTTGCTGCTCTGTATGTATATCTCCTAATTGAAGATTGGATGCTGCCTCTGTTGTGTGGGTCTCTAAGTGATATTCTTCATCAGTCTCATCAAAAACTAACCAATTCCTATGTGTAGAATACTCCCCTGTATCTCTATCAATCTTGACAATCAATTCCGCATCTTCATGGAAATGTCTCTGAGAGGCAGAGGCTATTGCCACTTCTATAGCCGAAAAAATTATATTTTTATCTAGTCCCTTTTCAGTAGATACTGAATCAACAACCCCTAATATTTCATTACTTTGCATAACCACTTTCCTTCATCAATTTATCAAAATTTGGATCTAAACGACATATATCTATATCACTAAAATCTAATTTATATTCAAGCTTACCTGACTCTATAAGAAAAAATTCTTCATTACAATCAACAAGCGTTCCGTTAATATTCTTAATACCATCCAAAGGTTCTCTTAATTTAACCTTAAGATCTTCCCCTAAAAAATCTAAAAGCTGGCTCTGTTTAAAAAATCTTCTTTCAATACCAGGAGTAGATACTTCTAATACATAGTCTTCTCCAAGAGAAGAGTCTAAATCTATTTCATAATTAAGATCTCTTGAAACATTCTCACAGTCTTCAATGTTTGCTCCTTCGCCTGAGTCTATATATATTCTTAAAGTAGGCCTTCTCTTACCTCTTAGAATTTCAATACCCCATAGGAAACAATTATGTCTTTTTATAACAGGCTCAACAATTATCTCTATTTCATCTTTAACCATTTTTTTACACAAAAAAGGGGCATATGCCCCACAAAAAAAATATATTACGTGGTAGCGGGGGCTGGATTTGAACCAACGACCTTCGGGTTATGAGCCCGACGAGCTACCAGACTGCTCCACCCCGCAACGCAGCGAGTGTGAAGTGTAATGAAATTAGGTGTGTTTGGTCAAGTGTAATATTTTTTTAATATTTAAAAAATATCTTGTTATAATCTTGAAAAAATATTAGCCGAAGTGGTGGAATTGGTAGACACGCTAGCTTGAGGGGTTAGTGAGCGAAAGCTCGTGCGGGTTCAAGTCCCGCTTTCGGCACCAATATTTATTATTTATTCGACAGGAACTTCGTCTGTTGGAACCTCAAGAACAGAAGCTTCTTGATCAGAAATATCAAATATTTCTGATGAATTCTGATTTTTATAGATATAAGCCAAGGCCATAGTTAATACCAACCAGACAGCCACTAATCCATATGTAAGTTTACCTAAGAAATCTGATGGGCCTAGCGCTCCAAACATAGAGTTAGATGATCCGCCACCAAAAGCAGATCCCAAATCAGAACCCTTGCCTTGTTGTAATAAAACTAGAGCAATTATTGCTATTGCTAAGACTATACATACCACTTTAATTAGAACTATCATTTTCTTTTTACCTTTCTATAAATTTTTACTATATCTGCAAAGGAGTTAGCTTTTAAAGATGCTCCACCAATCAAAGCACCATCAATATTTATTTCACCAAAAAAACCTTCTGCATTTTCATGACTAACACTACCACCATATATAACTTTTGGTTCTATATTATTTGCAGGTAAGGATTGTACAACATCTTTAATGAATTCGTGAATGGAGTTTATATCTTTTGGAGTTGGGGTGTTACCTGTACCTATCGCCCATATTGGTTCATAAGCTATAGCCACCTTATCAATAAGCTCAATACCAGATAATGCACTTATGAGCTGATTTTTTAAAAAATCTCTTGTTTTTCTGCCTTTAAGGCATTCCTCAGACTCGCCGATACATAATATCGGTTTAATTCCATTGCTAAGAGTAGCCTTAATCTTAGTTTTAATAAGAGCATCATCCTCATTGAATAGATGTCTTCTTTCTGAATGGCCTAACAAAGAAAAGGTGCACCCAGCATCTGAGGCCATAGATGCAGAAATTGAGCCAGTTCGTGCTCCACCACTAAAATCAATATCTTGAAGACCAACTTCTAAATTTGAATCTTCAAATATTTTTTGAATTTGAGTAAAGTGTATGTGAGATGGGGCTATGCCGATGTCTAAAAACTCATCATTTGAAAAAATTTGAGTTAATTCTTTATGCCAAGCTATGTTTGAGGTAAAACCCCCATTAGCTTTCCAGTTAGCAATAATCATAAATTAAAGTTTAGATTCTATTAAAGATATAATGTCTTTTGCATACTTACTAGCAACTTTTTCTTCTGGAGCCTCGACCATTACTCTGATCTTATTTTCGGTACCTGATGGTCGTACAAGCACTCTTCCAACAGTAATATCAGATTCAACAGTCTTAATAAAATCTATTATGTCTTTATCGTTAATTACATCTTTATTGGTTACTTTTACTGCATGATTAATTTGTGGCATCTTTGTGAAATTTGCTAAAACCTCTGAGGGATCTTTTTCGAGAATCAATAATGATGATATAACTTTTAAAGCCGCAATAGTTCCGTCACCGGTACTAATTAGATCTTTGCATATGATATGACCAGAGGTTTCTCCACCAAGAAGCCAACCATTTTTAGCCAATAACTTGCTAACATATTTATCACCAACATCAGCTCTTTTAAAATCATAACCAAGCTTTTTAATTCCATCTTCAAGGCCTAGGTTACTCATCAAAGTTCCAACAACTCCAGACCAAGCTCCTACTCTATTTGGGTTTGAAAAAGCTAATATATATAAAAGATCGTCACCATCGAGAATGTTGCCTTCTTTGTCGATCAAGATAACCCTATCGCCATCTCCATCTAAAGATATCCCAAAATCAGCTCTTTGCTTAATGACTTCTTTTTGGACTAATTCAGGGTGAGTAGAGCCACATCCGTCATTAATATTATATCCATCGGGATTTATACCAATAGATATAACTTCAGCTCCAAGCTCTTCGAATACACTTGGGCTTACTTTATAACAGGCTCCATTTGCACAATCTAAAACAACTCTAAGAGATGAAAACGAAATATTTGAAGGTACTGTAGACTTACAAAATTCAATATATCTTGCTCCAGCTTCATCAAATCTTGAAGCCTTACCAAGATCTTCTGTCTTTACAGGCTTTAAATCACCATTAAGAATTTTTTCAATTTTAAGCTCTAATTCTCTCGATAATTTTTCACCATCTGAATTAAATATTTTAATTCCATTGTCCAAAAAATCATTATGGGAAGCGCTTATAACAACACCAAACTTTTGCCTAAGGGACCGTGTTAAATATGCAACACCTGGGGTTGGTAATGGGCCACACAAACTAACATTTACTCCGGCAGCTATAAAGCCAGCCTGAAGTGCTGATTCAAGCATGTATCCTGAAACTCGGGTGTCTTTACCAATCATGACAGTATTCCATCCCTGCTCTTTCATGACTATGCCAGTAGCATGGCCAATCCGGAGACATGCCTCGGGAGTTATATGAGTCTCTACAGGACCCCTAATACCATCTGTACCAAATTTTAAATTCATAAGAAAAGATTATAACTCTTCTGCAGTTCCTTTTATTGAAGTTTTTTTCTTAGTATTTGATTTAGGTTCATCGTCTGACCAGCCTTTAGGCTCTCTTGGTTGAGCGCCAGCCATAATGTCATCTATCTGAGGAGCATCTATAGTTTCATACTTTAATAGAGCATCTGCCATAACATTTAGCTTATCAAGATTTTCTTTTAAAAGGTTTTCCGCTCTTTCATAACATGAATCTATTATTAACCTAATTTCAGAGTCTATTAATTTAGAAGTTTCTTCGCTTCTTGTTTGAGAAGGGGAAGCTGCCGATCTCCCTAAGAATGGACTGCCTTCATCTTCACCATACTTAATAGTACCTAAAGCTTCTGATAAACCCCATTTAGTGACCATGTTGGTAGCAATTCCAGTAGCAACTTCAATATCATTCGAAGCGCCTGTGGTTATTCCTTGCGACCCATTAATAATACTTTCAGCTATCCTTCCGCCAAATAAAGTTGCTATCCTGCCAAGCAAATATTCTTTGCTTTGCATATAAGTATCTTCTTCAGGTAAAAACATTGTTACTCCTAAAGCTCTACCTCTTGGTATTATAGTTACTTTGTAAACTGGATCATGCGTAGGACAAAGTCTACCAACAATTGCATGACCAGCCTCATGATAGGCAGTAATTCTTTTTTGTTCTTCACTCAAAATCATTGATTTTCGTTCTGCACCCATCATTATCTTGTCTTTGGCTAGATCTAAATGAGATTGATCAATTTTTTTATCAGAATATCTTGCAGCAAATAGAGCAGCTTCATTAATAAGATTAGCTAAATCTGCACCAGAAAAACCTGGAGTGCCTCTAGCAATCACAAGAGGGTCAACACCTGAATCTAAAGGCACTTTTCTCATATGGACTTTTAAAATTGCTTCCCTTCCTCTTATATCTGGAAGGTCTACAACAACCTGTCTATCAAATCTACCAGGCCTTAGCAAGGCTGGATCTAGAACATCTGGTCTGTTTGTAGCGGCAATAACAATAACTCCATCATTACCCTCAAAGCCATCCATTTCTACAAGTAATTGATTTAATGTTTGCTCTCTCTCATCATGACCTCCGCCCATTCCTGTTCCTCTATGTCTTCCAACGGCATCAATTTCATCAATAAAAACAATACAAGGTGCTTGTTTTTTAGCTTGTTCAAACATGTCTCTTACTCTTGAGGCTCCAACACCAACAAACATTTCAACAAAATCAGACCCCGATATTGTAAAAAATGGAACCTTAGCTTCACCTGCAACCGCTCTGGCTAGAAGCGTTTTACCGGTTCCTGGAGGACCAACCATCAATACACCTCTTGGAATTTTGCCACCAAGTTTTTGGAATTTTGTGGGGTCTCTTAAAAAATCAACTAATTCTTGAACATCTTGTTTTGCTTCCTCGCAACCAGCAACATCTCCAAAGTTTGTTTTAACTTTTCCACCTTCCATAAGTTTAGCTTTGCTCTTCCCAAAAGACATAGGACCGCCCTTACCAGACATTCCACCTTGCATTTGTCTCATGAAAAAGAAAAATATTCCTAATAATAAAATAATTGGAAATGCTCCAACTAATAATTGTGACCATATAGATGGTTGTTCGATTTTTTCATAAACTGCAATAATTCCATTTTCTTCAATTGCTTTATCTACAGCATCATCTTTTTTAAAAATTGGATGAACTGTTTCGAATTTAGAGCCATCAAGCCTATCTCCAGTAATGGTCATTTGATCGCCTTGAAATATAACTTTTGCAATTCTATCTGATAAGATTTCTTCTTTAAATTGACTATAACTAATTTGCTCACGCGCAGTTGAGTTTTCAATATTATCGAAAACATAAATTAACAAAGATCCAAGAACTATCCATACCAATATATTTCTAAAAATACTATTCATTATCTATTTGCTCCATAGAGAAAAATTTCACCCGATTGCTTCTTTGAAGCAGCCGGTTTAAAAGTTTGAACTATCTTAAAAGAAAGTTCCATTTTTTTTCGAAGACCTTTTAATTTATTGTTTTGAAAAGTCTTCATAATCATTGATCCACTTTTTTGATTTAAGTATCTGCTAGCAGTACTTATGGTTAGATCATTTAGTTCGTATATATTTTCTGTGTCTACTGCACTTATACCTGTTAAGTTTGGGGCTATATCTGAAATTACAAGGTCAAACTTGCCCATAAGAGACTTGATTAATTCTATATCATCTATCTCCTCAATGCTCCGCTTAAAAAAGTGTACCCCTTCTACAGGCTCCATATCAAGAATGTCTATAGCATAGACATCAGATACTTTAGATTTTTGTTTAATATAATGAGCCCACCCCCCAGGAGCAGAACCAAGATCAAGTATATGTTTTGCTTTTTTTAGTACTTTGGTCTTTTGAACAATTTCATCTAATTTATAAACTGCTCTAGTTCTGTAACCATCTTGCTTTGCTTTGATTGCCCAATTATCTGCATGCATTATTATAGATGCTTCACTTCCAAAATTTCATAGTTAAGCTGCCCAGATGGAGTCTGAACTGAAACTTCATCATCAACAAACTTACCAACAAGCCCCCGAGCAATCGGAGTGTCAATTGATATCATGCCCTTGTTTGGATCTGATTCTAAATTACCAACTATTTTATATACAATTTCTTTGTCATTATCTGAATCATAGAGAGTTATTGTAGATCCAAAAATAACTCTTCCAGTTTCAGGAATTTCCTTTACATCAATCACTTGAGCATTCGCAATTGCATTTTCCATTTCATTTATTTTTGCTTCCATCAAGCCCTGAAGTTCTTTTGCTGCATGATATTCAGCATTCTCTTTTAAGTCACCGTGAGCTCTTGCTTCTGCAATAGCTTCAGATATCTTTGGTCTTTCTACAAACTTAAGATTTGATAATGTTTCTTTAATGGCTAATTCACCATTTTTAGTCATTGGTACTCTACTCATCAAATTATTATAGCAACTAAAAAAATTATTTATTAATTTCTTGAAGAGTAGAATATGTCCAATCAGATTCTTGGCTTTTTAGAGCTTCCATCACAGCCAAAGCACCGAACATGGTAGTGGTACAAAATATTTTATTGCGTAATGCTGTCTGTCTTATTGCTGCTGAGTCTTCTATAGATTGAGCTCCCTCTGTAGTATTGATTACTATATCTATTTCATTATTCAATAAGCTATCAACTGTATGAGGGCGACCTTCCATAACCTTATTTATTCTTTTTACAGGATAGTTTAATTTTTGAATATATTCTGCAGTTCCGCTAGTTGCAATCATGCTAAACCCGTTGCTAACAATTAATGGGACTAACTGATCAAGATATTTTTTATCTGAATCTTTAACACTCACAAATATAGAACCTGATCTAGGAAGTACTTTATTTGCTCCTTTTTGAGCTTTTGCATATGCCTCACCAAAAGTTGCTCCAATACCCATTACTTCGCCTGTTGACTTCATTTCAGGCCCTAGAATTGGGTCAACTAATGGAAATTTATCAAAAGGCATTACCGCCTCTTTTACAAAGAAAAGATCATCAGGAAGCTTACTGTTAAACCTTTGGTCAATTAGTGACTTTCCAATCATAGCTTTTGAGGCAATCTTTACTAATGATCTTCCGATCGCTTTAGAGATAAAAGGCACAGTCCTCGAAGCTCTCGGGTTTACTTCAATAATATAAATTTCATTATCTTTTACTGCAAACTGAACATTCATTAATCCAATAATATTTAACTCTTTAGCTATCAGTATTGATTGAGTAGATAATTCATCTTGTATTTCTTTAGATAAACTATATGGGGGCAATGAGCATGCAGAATCTCCAGAATGAATTCCAGCCTGTTCTATATGCTGAAGAATTCCACCAATTTCAATATTAGTGCCATCTGATACAACATCGACGTCAATTTCAATTGCATCGGTAAGATAACTATCTAAAAGAATTGGTTTGCTATTTGATACTTCAACTGCTTCGGTGAGATACTTTTTTAGCTCTTTGGTATTATGAACAAGTTGCATTGCTCTTCCACCAAGAACGTATGATGGTCTTACTACGATTGGAAAACCAATTTCATCTGCTTTATGTAACGCTTCTTCTATATTTTTTACAGTAGCATTTGAAGGTTGAGTTAACCCTAATTTAATAATTAATTCTTGGAAACGTTCCCTGTCCTCAGATTTATCAATAGCATCAACATCTGTACCAAAAATCTTAATGCCCTTTTCAGATAAGATATCTGCAAGTTTAAGAGGGGTTTGACCTCCAAACTGGATTATTACTCCCTCTGGAGATTCATTATCAATAATATCTAGTATTTTTTCAGAAGTAATTGGTTCGAAATACAACCTATTTGAAACATCATAATCTGTTGATACTGTCTCAGGGTTGCAATTAACCATTATAGATTCGAACCCCTCTTCTTGCATTGCTAATGATGCATGAACACAGCAGTAATCGAACTCTATTCCCTGACCTATTCTATTTGGACCACTTCCTAAAACAATAATCTTTTTATTTGATGATGGTTTGCTTTCACAAATATCTCCATAAGTTGAGTACATATAACATGTCGTGGTTGCAAACTCTGCAGCGCAGGTATCAACTCTCCTGAACACTGGAATAACTCCTAAATCTTTTCTTACTTGTCTAAATTCATTTTCAGTTGAACCAATCATTTCAGCAATTCTTGAATCAGAAAACCCTTTTTCTTTTAGATGTATTAATTCATTTTTATTTAACTGATTTAGTGAAGTATTTTGTAAGTTTTTTTCAATACTTATAATTTCGTATATTTGATCTAAAAACCAGTAATCAATTTTAGTGAGGTTATAAATTTTTTCTAGGCTCCATCCAGACCTTATAGCATCTGCAACATAAAATAATCTTTGGGGTCCGGGGAAAGTTAACTCATATTGAATTTTATCTAAGCTCTCTGGCAAGTTTTCTACAACTGGATTTAGCCCATTAAGATCTTCTTCCATACTGCATAACGCTTTTTGGAGTGACTCTTGGAAATTTGAGCCAATTGCCATAACCTCTCCAACTGATTTCATTTGAGTTGTTAATCTAGTATTTGCTTGAGGGAACTTTTCAAATGCAAATTTTGGTATTTTTGTAACTATGTAATCAATACTTGGTTCGAACGATGCCGGGGTCAGCCCTCCAGTTATATCATTCTTTAGCTCATCAAGAGTGAAACCAACAGATAATAATGCTGCAACTTTTGCAATTGGAAAACCTGTAGCCTTTGACGCAAGCGCAGAAGATCTGCTGACTCTTGGGTTCATTTCAATCACAACCATTTTTCCATTTACAGGGTTAATAGCAAATTGAACATTGGATCCACCGGTATCAACACCAATCTCTCTTAAAATTTTAAAGGAAGCATTTCTCATTACCTGATATTCCTTATCAGTTAATGTTTGAGCTGGAGCTATAGTTATAGAATCTCCAGTATGAACGCCCATTGGATCAAGATTTTCAATTGAGCAAACTATAATGCAATTGTCCTCGCAATCTCGAACAACTTCCATTTCAAACTCTTTCCAACCTATAAGAGATTCGTCGATAAGCAATTCACTAGTTGGAGATAATTCCAATCCTTTTTCACAAATTCCTTTAAATTCATCTATGTTGTAAGCTATTCCGCCACCTGTTCCCCCCATAGTAAAAGATGGCCTAATAATACATGGGAACCCTATGCGCTCTTGAACCTCCAGTGCATCTTCCATTGAATGAGCTATTCCAGAGTTTGGAGTTTCAATTCCAATACCATTCATGGTCTCGTCAAAAAGCTGCCTATCTTCAGCCTTATCAATAGCTTCTCTATTTGCACCAATTAAAATAACTCCATGTTTTTCCAATACTCCCTCTTTATCGAGGCTTAGAGCAGTGTTTAATGCTGTTTGGCCTCCCATTGTAGGAAGAATTGCATCAGGTTTTTCTTTTTCTATTATCTTTTCTACGGACTGCCAATGAATTGGCTCTACGTATGTAGCATCTGCCAATAGAGGATCGGTCATGATTGTTGCTGGATTTGAGTTCACCAATATAACTCTGTAGCCCTCTTCCTTAAGAGCCTTGCAAGCCTGAGCTCCTGAATAATCAAACTCACATGCTTGGCCAATAATTATTGGGCCAGCTCCAATAATCAAAATAGACTTTATATCCTTACGTTTTGACATATGCATCTACCATAGACTTAAACTTACTAAATAAAATTTGAATTTCCTGAGGTCCTGGGCTTGCTTCAGGGTGACCCTGGAAGCTAAATGCTGGAGTATCTCGGAACTCTATACCCTGAAGAGATTGATCAAAAAGAGATATATGAGACACACGAATATTATCTGGTAAAGACTCAACATCTACAGCAAACCCATGGTTTTGACTGGTGATCATAACCTCTTTAGTTTTAATATCCTGCACTGGATGATTTGCACCATGATGGCCAAATTTCATTTTGTGAGTTTTAGCGCCTCCAGCTAAGGCTAACAATTGATGGCCAAGGCAAATTCCAAAAATAGGTATCTTGATATCTAAGAATTTTTTTATATTTTCAATTGCGTAAGTGCATGGCTCTGGATCGCCAGGCCCATTTGAGAGGAATATACCTCTTGGAGATAATTCCATAACTTCATCAAATGAGGTTTTAGCATTAACAACATGAACTTCTCCAGCATAATCAGATAACAGCCTTAATATATTAGTTTTAATTCCGAAATCATATGCAACTATTGGTCCATTTTTATTTGAAGACTCTTTATGTTCTGGCCAAACACCCTGATTCCATTTATAACTTTCAGCAGATGAGACCTCTTTAGCCAAATCAAGACCCTCAAGCCCAGAGAAAGACTTAGCTTTTTGAAGAGCTTCAGCTTCTGATACCAATCTTGATGATCCTATGCAGCAGGCCATGGACCCTTTTTCTCTAATTATTTGAGTGAGCTGTCTAGTATTTATTCCAGATATAGCCATAACATTCTGCTCAATTAGAAACTCTTCGAGTGTCTTTTGAGATCTCCAATTGCTTGGCTTAGTGCAAAATTCTTTCACAACCAACCCAGAAGCATGAATTTCATTAGATTCATGATCTTCTGCATTAATTCCAGTATTCCCTATATGGGGATGAGTAAAAGTAATAATTTGTTTTTTATATGAAGGATCCGTGATAATTTCTTGGTATCCAGTCATGGAAGTATTAAATACTATCTCACCAACATCAACTTTTTCTTCACCAAAGCCCTCTCCATGGAATATACTGCCATCTTCTAAAACTAAAATAGAATGAAAAGGCATTATATACTTGCCTCATAGAGGTAAAATAGAGAAGAATAATCAGAATATCTTGAATAAGAAATTTTGGATTTTAATGAGCTAAAATATCGTGCCGGCATTAAAATTGTACTTTATAGACTTAGGAGCCAACTGTCTATATAAATTTAAAAAAATATGAAAATTTCAATCAAAAATAATACTCAAATCCAAAAAATGCGAATAGCAGGGAAGCTTGCTTCTGAAGTGCTCGAAATGATTGAACCTTTCGTTGTTCCAGGAGCTTCAACTGGAGAGCTTGATAAAAGATGTTTTGATTATATTACTGACGTGCAAAAGGCAATTCCTGCAAATGTTGGCTATAGAGGGTTTGAAAAAACAATATGCTCAAGCATTAATCAAGTTATATGTCATGGCATCCCAGATAATAATAGAATCTTAAAAGATGGTGATATTCTTAATATTGATGTAACTGTCATAAAAGATGGCTGGCATGGAGATACATCAAAAATGTACCTTGTTGGAAAGTGTAAGCCTCATAATGAGAGGCTTGTTAAGGTCACTCAAGAGTGTCTATATAAAGCTATTGAAGTTGTGAAGCCTGGTGCCTATCTTGGTGACATTGGCCATGCTATACAACAACATGCAGAATCTAATTATTACAGCGTAGTTGAAGACTATTGCGGACATGGTATTGGTGATATTTATCATGAGGATCCTCAGATTCTTCATTATGGTAAACCTGGGAGGGGAATTGAAATTAAAGAAGGTATGTGTTTCACCATTGAGCCAATGATTAATCAGGGATCAAAATACTGTAAAACACTCAGAGACGGCTGGACTGTTGAAACCAAGGATGGAAGAAATTCAGCACAGTGGGAGCATACGTTAGCTGTAACAAGTAATGGTGTTGAAGTTCTAACTAAAAGACTTGAAGAATCTCTATGACAGAAAAAGAATCAACCATAAACAAGTATTTTTGGTCTGATTTTTCTAAGATATATAAAAAACCTTCGCTTATAGATGACCATCTAATAAAAAACTCAAATCTCATCGAAGCAACTCTTATCAAAAACTTTACAGAGCTTGGCTTGAATCAAAATTATTCAATTTACGCGAATGGTGGTTTTGGAAGGAAAGAAATGTTTCCATCATCTGATATCGATATTTCAATAATTGAGAATAAAAATTCTACAGAAGACAAAATAAATTTAGAAATTTTTATAACCAAATTGTGGGATTTAGGATTCCAAGTAGGTCATTCGGTTAGATCAATTGCAGATATAAAAAAAATATCAAAAAATGATTTAAAAGAATTTACATCATATCTTACAAGAAGAGCATTAATCTCTACCCCTGAAATTGATATTAAAATTTCAAAAACACTTAATGGTGTCTGGAGTAAAAAAAGTTTCTTCAACGCTAAGCTTTTGGAACAAGAGGAAAGGTATTCCTCATATCACTCAACAGCATTCAATCTTGAGCCTGATTTAAAAGAGTCCCCAGGCTGCATGAGAGATTTTCAAACATCTCTTTGGATTCTTCAGCAGTGCTTTAATTTGAATAGCTATACTCAAATCAAAAAATCTAAAGAATTCAGCATAGAAATTGTGTCAGCTATTAATTCATATAATTTTATAAAAGCTATGAGATTTGCATCAAATATCTTATCAAATAACAATAGATTAAGTTTTGAATCTCAACTTGAAATTTCAAAATCTGCAAGATTGAATAAAAATACAGGCAAAGAGTCGGTTGAAAAGATGATGAAGGATTTTTATGGGCATGCATCGAATCTTTCTAATTTTAATAACCTGGTATTTGAAACTTTTAAAGAAAAAAATAGCTTTGCAATTAAAAAAAGATTTGGAGATTTTTATTTAAAAGCAAATAAAATAGGAATAAAAAGTTCCAATATATCTGAAAATAAGCATCTAATATTTGGAATATTTATTGCTATTGGCTCGAATAAGAAAGTTAATGCCATAGACACCTCCACGATGGCTTTATTAAAAAAAAATATTCATATAATAGATAGTAATTTTAAAAAAGATGGATTTTATGCCTCGCAGTTTCTTGAAATACTTAGATCAAAATATAATTTATCTTCAATATTAAAATCAATGAAAAGCCTAGGCATTATCCAGGCCTATATAAAAGAATTTGATGAAGTTGTAGGGCAAATGCAATTTGATCTTTTCCATGTTTACACAGTGGATGAGCATACATTTAAAGTTGTTAGAAATATGAGGCAGATGCAAATCGAGTTTCATGAAGATTGTAAGCTTGAGCATGAATTACTTAAAAAGATTCCAAAGGTCGAAATTTTATATCTAGCAGGCTTATTTCATGATCTTGGCAAAGGTAAAGGCGGAGACCATTCAGAAATAGGTGCAAAAACTAGCTATAAGTTTGCCAAGAAAATTGGTCTATCAGTTGCAGACGCAGATCTGATTTCTTGGTTAGTTTTAAATCATTTACAAATGTCTTCCATTTCACAAAAAAAGGATATTTCTGATCCAAAAACAATAGAGTCATTTGCCGATATAGTATTAAATACAGAACGCTTGGACTATCTATATCTTTTAACAATTAATGATGTCAAGGCTACTAACCCCTCACTTTGGAATGGTTGGAAACATGGACTATTAAGAGATCTTTTTTTGCTCACAAGGTCTAAGCTAAATAAAGAGCCAATAAAAACATCAAAGGAAATTTCTAAAGATAGACAAAAAAATGTACTGAGTACTGTTGAAAATGATTTACAGAAAGATCTTTCAAGATATTTCTCTCTCTTTGATGATTCGTATTTCAATAAAAATAATTCTAATAAATTGACCTGGCAAAGCCAACTAATCCTTCATAGTAACAATAGTGGTTTGGTGATTGGGTGTAGAAAATGTTTTGGAAATTTATTAGAGGTTTTTATTAAGACTGAGAATTTTGATGGCTTGTTTTTAAAATTAATTAAAGTGCTAGAGCTTTCTGGGTTAGAAATTATTGATGCTTCTATTGCTACCAGTATTAATAAAGATATAGCTGCAAATACTTTCATAACTAAATTCGTACACCATGATAGAGCCCTCAATAACTCTGAAGTTAAGGAGGTCAAATCAAGGCTTATAAATAATTTTAATAACTTCTCTAAAAGAAAGGACACTGATTCAAAAAAATATAAAAAATCAGTTGCATTTAAAAAGAGTATGAATGTCTCAAATATTGAGGATAAAAACCAAAAGAAAAATCTTTTGACAATAGAGACTTCTGATGGGCCCGGTCTTTTAGCAAAAATTGCCAAGGTTCTTCACGATAATGGGACCTCAATATATTCTGCAAGAATAAATACTCTAGGTGATAGAGTTGAAGATACATTTGAAATAGAAGACGTTACCCTGTCTAGCGTTTCAAAAAAGAAAATTCAAAAAATTACTGATGACCTTGCTCAAATTGTATAAATTAAGGTATTACCAAACTATAATAATAAAATGAAAATTAATGCAGTTGGGTACGCAACCATATCCAAATCTGGTGATATCTTAGATGTATATTATCCTGAGATAGATTTCAATGGGCTTAAAACTGATATCAAAAACTCAAAAAACTTTAGTTCCTCCAAGAAACTTATTGAATTGAACTGGAATCAAGATGATCTAGATGCCCCTGTTAAAGATGTTACTTCTGCATATTTAAAACTTCATCTAATTTCATATAAATTTGTTAAGCCCAATTCTATTAATTTAGATGGCTTATTTTCCGCTCTTCCAAATGTTGCCTGGACAAACCAAGGCCCAATAAGTACAGAGGAAATTGATGAAAGACTGCTTGATTCTAAACTAAATGATTCAAATTTGTATATTAGATCTTTAGATAAGTTTCCCTCTCTAACAGATTATATTATTCCAAAAAATGTCAGAATTGCAGATGCTTCAAGAGTTCGATTGGGCGCCTATTTAGGGTCTGGGACAACTGTAATGCATGAGGGTTTTGTTAATTTTAATGCAGGTACCATGGGTACAGCAATGATTGAAGGTAGAATTTCAGCAGGTGTCGTAGTTGGTAAGAATTCTGATTTAGGTGGCGGGTGCAGCACTATGGGAACTTTATCTGGTGGGAATAATATCAAGATATCTGTGGGTGAAAATTGCTTACTAGGAGCTAACTCTGGTTTGGGAATTCCGTTGGGTAATAACTGTACAGTTGAAGCGGGTTTATATGTTACAGCTGGAACAAAAATAGAACGGTTTGATGAGCAAGGTATATCTTTGGGTATTTGTAAGGGGTCTGACCTTGCTGGATATTCTAATGTTGTATTTATTAGACATTCTCTAGATGGTAAAGTTATGGCTAAATTTAATAATTCTTCAATAGAGCTAAATTCGGAGTTGCATTCTAATGATTGAGTTTCTTCAAAAATTAATTCAAATTGAGTCACTTTCCCCAAGAGATGAAGGGTGTTTTGATTTAATCGAAGATCGATTACAAAAGCTTAACTTTGATTGTAAAAGAATTAATTATCTGAATGTCGAGAATCTTTATGCAACATTTGGTACAAAAGGAAAGTTGTTTTGTTTTCTTGGGCATACTGATGTGGTTCCAACTGGTCCAATAGAGAACTGGAGTCATCCACCCTTCTCTGGTCACATTGAAGGAGATATTATGTATGGCAGAGGAACTGCTGACATGAAAGGATCTATAGCAGCATTTCTTGATTCATTGGATGAGTTTTTTCTATCTAGTCCTGATCTCAATTTTAGAATTGCAGTCTTACTTACATCAAATGAAGAAGGAGATTCTTCAGATGGATTCATAGATAAAATTGTTAATGACATGATTGATGCTGATGAGAAAATTGATTTATGCCTTGTTGGAGAGCCTACCTCTTACCTAAAAATTGGTGATAGTGTAAGGATAGGCAGAAGAGGTTCTTTGGGTGGCTCATTAAAAGTTCTTGGCAAACAAGGCCATATTGCATACCCAGAAAATGTAAATAATCCAATTTTTTCTGCAAGTGATGCAATAGTTGAGCTTAAAAATACAGTTTGGGATAATGGAAATGCAATTTTTCAACCTACAAGTTTTCAAATATCCAATATTCATTCTGGAACTGGAGCAAAAAATGTTGTTCCTGGAGAGTTGGAAATGTTTTTTAATTTCAGATATTCGACTGAGTCTTCTCAAGAAACATTAATTGATGAGTTCGAGGCTATTCTTAAAAAATTAAATATTGAATACGAGATCGATTGGAAATTAAGCGGCCTTCCCTATTTGACTGAAAAAGATAATCTTAAGGATGTTGTAGTTCAATCAGTTGAAAAAATTACTGGATATAGTCCTGATTTGAATGCAAAGGGCGGAACATCTGACGGAAGATTTATTGCAAAAATGGGTACAGAAATTGTTGAGCTTGGCCCGTTAAATGAAACCATTCATCAAATAGACGAACATATTAAAATATCTGAGCTATGGGCCTTAAAAAATATCTATACAGATATTTTAAAAGGTCTTAATAAGAAGTTAGCCTAGTTTATTCCGTGCATTCCTTTCTTTAAAAAAGGAGAGCAAATAGCTAATAATAGGCCAACGGCAACTGCTATAAGCCCTACATTCGTATATACATCTACAAATGCTGATTTCTGAGCTAATGTAAAAATATTCTCTCCACCGGCCATGCCTTCACTTGCAGTAGCTCTAGCTATTAAACCTGCAACAAAATTTCCTGCTGCGGATGCAAAAAACCACATACCCATCATCATTCCAACAATCCTCTTTGGTGATAACTTAGTTACAGAAGAGAGGCCAACAGGAGACAAGCAAAGCTCACCAATTGTATGAAGTAGGTATATAAGCATTATCCAAAATACTCCAGTTTGAACTCCAGTAGAACTTTTCATTCCAAAGACGAGAACAAGGAATCCAATTCCAACAAACATAATTCCAATTGCAAATTTGAGTGGTGTTGAAGGTTCTATATTTCTTTTAGCAAGTGCTAGCCACATAAAAGCAAATAGAGGAGCTAGAGTAAATATGAAAAATGCATTTAAAGATTGAAACATCGAAGCTGGAACTTCCCAACCCAAAATTGTTCTATCTACTCCCCTGTCAGTAAGAATATTTAAAGATGATCCTGCTTGTTCAAAAAGGGCCCAAAAAATTAATGAAAACAATATTAAAATTCCAACCACAATCATCCTATCTCTTTCTTCTGGAGAGCATTTTGACAGTGAGTAAAATAGCCAAAAAGCAATACAAACTGCGCCAAAACCTCCAAGAAGATTTCCAACTATTTCCTGATTCTGTATAAGCATATAAGATGCAAAAACCATAAATATTCCACTAATGTATGCCCAATTCTCATATGTAATATTAAACTTCTTATCCATGTAAAAGTCTGATGTTGGTTCTGCATGTCCATCTAAGTATTTTTGACCCCATAGGAAGATCATTAATCCAATTAGCATTCCTATTCCAGCCGCGCCAAACCCATATGACCAGCCATAAGTTTCACCTAAGTAGCCACAAAGCAAAGAAGCAGAGAAGGCTCCAATATTTATACCCATGTAAAAAATTGTGAATCCAGGATCCCTTCTAGGATCTCCCTCTTCGTAAAGAGCACCAACCATTGTTGATATATTGGGTTTAAGGAACCCTACTCCAGAAATTATAAGAGCTAATGATAGATAGAAGACTTGAACATTACTCTCAAAAGCCATTCCTGTATGACCTAAAACCAGAAGTACTGCACCAAATGTAACTGCCTTTCTTGAGCCAAGTATCCTATCTGCGAGCATTCCTCCAAAAACAGGCATTATATAAACTAGAGATGTATAGGCACCATAAATTACATAACTTTGAGCATCAGAAAACTCCCAGTGCTTTGTAAGATAAAGTATTAATAATGCTCTCATTCCATAGTAAGAAAATCTTTCCCACATCTCGGTAGCAAAGCATACAAAAAGACCCTTTGGATGGCCTAAAAATTCTGATGATTCTGTAATTGAAGTATTCATAATGATTTATTCTTTTAATAGTTTTAAGTACTATAACAAAATGAAATTAAAATCACACAAAGTCTCTCCTGTAAAAAGAATTGCAGCAACTATCTATGATTTATTCTTACTTTTAGGTGTTTGGTTTTTGGTCGGATCTATAGCTTTATGGGCTAATAATGGAGATGTGCTGAATCCATGGCTTGGCTTAACCTTAGTCTTTATTAGCACTTGGTCTTTTTATGCTTACTTTTGGACCCATGGAAATAAAACTTTAGGCATGGCAGTTTGGAAGATAGAAATTTATAGTGAGAATGGCAATAAACTAACTATTAAACAAGTAACTATTAGATTTATTGTGAATCTTCTAATCGTTTTTTTTGCAGGTCTACCCTTATTACAAATTTATTTTTCAAAAAATGGAAGGTCTATCAGCGACCATTTATCCAGAACCAATTTAAGATACATTTAAATTTTTTTATAAGAATAAATACTAATTAATATTAAAGTACATGCAGGCATAACAACCCCAATTAGGATTGGTAGATTGTATGAGATGAAAATACTTACCGAAAGATCTTGAGAAATTCTATATAAGAACCCACCAACGACAGCTAAAACAATTCTTGATCCAGGAGAAGAATCTCTTAATGAGCCAAAGATAAAAGCCCCAAAAAATATTAATATTGCCCATACTGAAAATGGGTAAAATAATTTTTTATAGTAAGCTTTATCTAGATGAGCTTTGAATAAAATATCATCCTCGAGATTGCTGTGCCAATGCATCAAATATGATCTATAACTAATAATTTGAGCAATTGTTAAGTTATCAATATCTGAAAATGGAATGCTTGCAACCAAAGGAAATGAGAATTTTTCAAGATTACTTATTGTGTCTTGAGAGGAAGCACTTTCAATTAGTGCATTTTCATCAAACACAATTGTGCCATCTTTAATTTTTGCTGACTGTGCTGATTTAAAATATTTAACTTTCATTGAATCAAGATCAATTCTTATAAGCCTTGGATTAAAAATAGTATCTTTAACAATATTTGTGTAACTCAAAAATGAGTTATCTTGCATTATCCATTGAAAATTTGCTTCCGTCTTTTTTGATTGATCTGCATGCAAAACTTTCTCGATTTTAGAATTCATATGCAACTCTTTAAAAATAACCTCATCCAAAATTAAAACTGAAAGGACTAAAACCATAGAGCCTATTGAACTTATTAAAATTATTTTTATTGGAGATTTCCCATTAGATCTAAGCACATTGAGGTTTCCCTCTTGATGAGAAATCCCAAGCGCGATCATAAAACCAAGAAGAGATGCACCTTCAAGGAACTCAATTGATCTATGGGGCATGGAAGTAATTGAATATTTAAGTATTAAAAAGAAGGTGTAATTATCTGTTAGGCCTTCTAACTCAGAGATGATATTGAATACCATATCAAGCAATGCAAAAATAATGAAAATAAATGATGAAATAACTAAAGATCTTTTTATAAGGTACTTATTGAATATCTTCATTATGAAATAATCCAAAAAAGAATAAGTATTAAGACCAATACAACGAAATATTTAAAATATTCGTGTTCTCTAAAGAGTAATATTTTTGTATTTGCAACCTGAAGGCTATTCTTAAAAAGATATAAGGCTACTAGCAAGCCAAAAATTAAATGCACCCACCATAAGCCAATTCCCGAGTCTGGATTAGAAGCAAGTGATTCTCTTCCAAGAATTAACAGACTTAAATATGAAGTATAAATAAGCATTCCTGGAAGAATTACTGAGAACCTTCCCTGTCTGGGCTTTACTGCTCCCATGAAAACACCTAAAAATAATAAAATAATTAGAGTAGATGGAATAGAAAGATTCCAATGAAGATTAGCTCTTGCGGATAAATCAGAATAATCAAAAATTTTTGACATATTAAGCCCATCTACTCTGTTCATATCTCTCTCAATAGGAGAAGTAAGGCTTTTGAATGAAGAGGTTACTTGCTTTTGATTTGAAAAAATTCCTTTATATAAAATTCCATTTTTAAAATCTAGGTTTAATTGGCTTTTATTTTTAGAAATTTGGAGTTGGTCAGCAACCACAAAACTAGAGCCATTTTTATCAGATATAAGTAGTTTTATTTCTGATAATACATCCTTATTAATATCTTTTGCATAGATGAAAGCCCTACCGCCCTCTAAAACATATAATTTTTCAGGTTTCATTGATTCGATTTGCTCTTCAAAAGAATCTATAGATATTAATTCTTGAGACAATGCTTTCGTATATGGAGCTATATAAAGACTCAACATTAAAGTTATAGAAAAATATATAAATGCTTGAGGAGCTAGGAATTTAACCAAGTCAAGTTGTGAAAGGCCCACAGATATGTATCCATATATTTCTCGCTCTGCATAGAGTCTGCTAATACTGATTAATATTCCTAGAAAAAAAGATAAGGGTATTAGTAGAGTAATAAAGTCAGGAAATCTTAAAAAAATAACACCAAAAATGATGCTTGGATCCATTAAACCCTCAGCAGCTTTTTCAAAATAACCAACAAATCTAGATCCTACAACAAGAAGGAAAAGGATCATAAGAATACTGCTAGAAGTTTTTAGTACTTCCATATTCAAACTTTTTGAAAGAATATTTTTTTTATACATGCCTTGAGAACTATGATGCATTACAATAAATATCTTATCACTAGAAAACTATAAATAGGAGAGCTTACATGGCATATAAAGTTTTAAATAACATTGGATTAATAGACACATCAACAAATGCATTAACATCATTAAAAACAGGTTTACTTGTTATTGTAGTTAACAAAGATACAAATAAAGACTCTGCATTTAAAGATCTAAACAAAGTTTCAAAAAGTTATATATCTAAGACAATTACCTCGCACTTAAAAGATTCAGGAAGCAGTATTCTTTTACCAAAAATTGATGGAATAGAAGCAGAAAATATAATGCTGGTAAAGGGACTTGATGCCAATGCGCCTATGCATAAATGGATAAGCTCATATCAAGCTATTGCAAAGAAAGCTAACAGCATTAATGCAAAAGACCTTTCGATCATGAGTGGAGCAATATCTCCATCAGGAAAAGATGAGTTATGGCTAATTGAGATGATTGCTAAAACTGTAGAGTCTAATGTTTATATTTTCTCAGAAACAAAAAACAAAACTGCAAAGAAGCCAAGTGTTAAAAAACTTACTATCGTTACAACTGGGCTTAAAGGAGCCGATCTAACAAAAGCAAAGGCAGCTGCAAAAAAAGGTTATGCAATTGGTGAAGGTGTGAATACAGCTAAATATTTAGGAGACCTCCCTGCCAATCACTGCACACCAAGAATTATCGAGAGAAAAGTTAAAGCAATGACAAAGGACTTTCCTAAGCTTAAAGTTAAATCATTTAATGAAAAAGATCTTGAAAAAATGGGCATGGGTTCTTTTTTAAGTGTTTCAAGAGGAAGTGCAGAGCCTGCCAGAATGATGGTAATAGAATATAAGGGTGGCAAACCTTCTGAGAAGCCTGTAGCCCTTGTAGGTAAAGGTGTGACATTCGATACAGGTGGTGTTTCTATTAAGCCAAGTCCTGCTATGGATGAAATGAAATGGGATATGTGCGGGGCTGCAACAGTTTTTGGTGTAATGTCTACCTTAGCTAGAGTGAATGCAAATGTTAATGTCGTCGGTGTCATGGCATGTGCTGAAAATATGTGCTCATCAACAGCAACCAAACCTGGAGATGTTGTGACATCAATGTCTGGTCAAACTATTGAAATCCTTAATACAGATGCTGAAGGCAGGTTAATCCTTGCTGATGCTTTGACTTATGTAGGCAAATATAAACCTTCTCATGTTATTGATATGGCAACCCTTACTGGGGCTGTAGTAGTTGCTCTAGGAAGACATGC
>ARRA01000007.1 GCA_000384935.1 gamma proteobacterium SCGC AAA076-P13
AGAAAGAAATCAAGGAGCTAAGGATAATCTCACTTTAGACCCCTAAGGATCTCGAATTAAAAAGACAGAGCTAGCCTCTGTTTTTTTTCGTCCGGAGTTTCTACCCTAGGAACTTTATCATTACACCTGCAGCAACAGCAGATCCAATAACACCGGCGATATTAGGACCCATGGCATGCATAAGTAGATGGTTTTGTGAGTTGTATTCTAAACCTACCTTATTAACAACTCTTGCAGCCATTGGAACTGCTGAGACGCCAGCGGCACCAATAAGAGGGTTTATTTGATCTTTGCTAAATAGGTTCATAATTTTTGCAACAATAACCCCAGACGCAGTCCCTATAGCAAAAGCAATCATACCAAGTATGAGTATTCCTAGAGTTTCAGGAGTAAGAAATTTATCAGCAGCTAACTTAGATCCTACTGCAAGCCCCAGAAAAATAGTAACTATATTAATTAATGAATTCTGAGCGACATCACTAAGCCTATCAACAACAAGTGATTCCTTCATAAGGTTTCCTAAACATAGCATACCTAGAAGAGGTGTCGCACTAGGAAGCAAAAGACCAACAAGCAGCAACAGCATTATAGGAAACACTATTTTTTCAGATTGTGAAACATCTCTTAACTGAACCATCGATATCTGTCTTTCATTTTCAGTTGTAAGGGCTTTCATAATTGGTGGCTGTATAAGAGGAACAAGCGCCATGTATGAATATGCAGCAACCGCTATAGCGCCAAGAAGTTCAGGTGCTAATATAGAAGAAACATATATAGCAGTGGGACCATCAGCCCCTCCAATAATACCTGTTGCGGCGGCCTGCTTTAATGTAAATTCAATTACCCCGAAATAATCCAAAGCAAGAGCACCCATCACTGTTGCAAAAATACCAAACTGGGCTGCAGCACCCAGAATAAGTGTTTTAGGGTTTGCTAGAAGCGGACCAAAATCTGTCATAGCCCCAACACCCATAAATATTAAAAGAGGAGCAATTCCTGTCCCAATTGAAACTTCATAAAATGTATAAAGAATACCTGGCTTATATCCAAGATTTTGAGCCTCGTTATTTATAGCAATCAAATCGGTATATGAGATATCTTTTAATGCGATCACAAGATCCTGATTTAAGCTAAAAAATTTTTCAAGTATTGTTTCAATATGATCAGAATTATTCAGATAAATTAATTTTTCAATGGGGCTTAGCGCAAGACCAATTTCTGGAATATTAGTCAGGATGGCACCAAACCCAATAGGCAGAAGAAGCAGTGGCTCAAATTTTTTGCTTATAGCCAAGTAGAGCAAAAGAAGACCAACAACAATCATTATTGATTGATTGAATGTCAGGCTAAAAATCCCTAATGTACTTATAAAATCAAAAAAACTCATTATCAAACCACCTCAAACAAAGGATCGCCAACATTGACCTTGTCACCATTACTAACAAATATATTAATAATATTTCCTGCATGCGGAGTTTTTATTGTTGTTTCCATTTTCATGGCCTCCAGAACAATTACAGTATCATCTTCTTTAACATCATCCCCCTTGCTTTTAATGATAGAGAATATATTCCCACTAAGCGGTGCTCTTATGATTTCACCATTTTCTTTTTGATAATTAGGGCTATCAGTAATTTCTTTTGAAGTGTGACCTTGATTTAGTATTTCAGGCTTATCAGTTTTAGAGTACTTCACCATGTAATCATTACCATCTATAGATACATTATAAAAATTACCTTCTTTAGCAGTAAACTCCAATGGCGACTTTTCAAAATAATCTGCATTATCTATATTTTCAAAAAATTTAACACCAACCTCTGGGAAGAGAGCATAGGTCAGAATATTTTCTTCAGTTTCTTTGATAGAAATTTTCTTTTCGTGAGTTATTTTTTTGAAAGATTCTTTTATTTGATTAAATTCATCATTACCTAAAAGATCAGCAGGTCTGCATGTTACTGCTAAACCACCCTCAAGGATATTTTCTTGAAGGTCGACATCTACCGGGGCAGGGGTTGCTCCATATTCTCCTTTCAAAAGAGCAGCAGTTTCTTTGGTGACTGTTTTATATCTTTCACCACTAAGAACATTTATAACAGCTTGAGTACCAACAATTTGTGATGTTGGAGTTACTAATGGTATGTATCCTAGATCTGATCTAACTTTTGGTATTTCATCAATAACTTCATCAAATCTATCAATTGCATTCTGTTCTTTTAATTGATTCTCAAGATTTGTTAACATACCACCAGGTACTTGAGACGAAATTATTCGAGCATCAACTCCTCTAAGGGAGCCCTCATACTCAGCATATTTTTTTCTTATTTTTCTAAAATGCGTAGCTATTGGAACCAGCTTATCTAGCTCAATATCTGTATCAAATTGTGTCCCTTTAAGAATACCTACAAGTGTCTCAGTTGCAGAGTGACCATACGTCATGCTCATAGTAGATATTGATGTATCAACATTATCTAAACCAGCCTCTATACACTTAATTGCAGTTGTCGTAGACATTCCTGTTGTCGCGTGGCTATGAAGATGAAGCGGGATCTCAATTTCTTCTTTTAGTCTTGAGACTAGCTCAAATCCTACATAGGGATCTAAAAGACCAGCCATATCTTTAATAGCAATTGAATGACAGCCAAAGTCTTGAAGTTGATGTGAAAGATCGACCCATGTTTGAAGATTATGAACTGGACTTGTTGTATATGATATTGTTCCTTGCGCATGCCCATCAAACTCAATAACAGCCTTTAGTGCTGTTTCCATATTTCTAGGATCATTCAGTGCATCAAATACTCTAAATACATCCACACCATTCAATTTTGCTTTTTCAACAAATTTATAAACAACATCATCTGCATAGTGTTTATAGCCCAATAAATTCTGACCTCTCAATAGCATCTGCTGAGGTGTGTTTGGCATATTAGATTTAATTTTTTTGATTCTTTCCCATGGGTCCTCTCCTAAATATCTAATGCATGAATCAAAAATTGCACCACCCCAAGATTCAACAGACCAATAACCAACTTGATCCATATCATAAAGCACCTGTTCCATGTCTTCATACCTTAATCTTGTTGCAAGTAAAGATTGATGAGCATCTCTTAGTACAACGTCAGTAATTCCAATTTTTTTTGAACTCATGGTTTAAACTCGCTTATTAATTTGATTGATTATGCGTATATGATTATCAGGAATATTCAAAGTCTCTGGGCTCTCATCTTGATTAGATTTCGTATTAGGTGAATCTTTAAATATTAGAGACGAAAGGTTTATTAATAAAATTAGCAATCCAAGGAAAGTGAATACAGTCATCATGCCTGTAAGCATTAAATCCAAACCTTGCTCTATGACTAGGAAAAACTCCATATAAGGAAATGATTATAAAAAACAGAATAATTATACAACAAATGAATGCTATATATATGAAAATATTATACAATAAATCATATTTTAACTTATATATGTAAATAATTTACATTATATTAATATTAGATTTATGAAAATTGCTATAAATGGTTTCGGTAGAATTGGAAAAAATATTGCTAGGCACTTGATCGCTAATAATTATTTGGCAGCTCAGGGTGGTGATTTAGAGCTTGTTGCAATAAATGATCTTGGGAGTATTGAATCTAATGCTCATTTACTTAAATTTGATTCTCTCCATGGTCAAA
This sequence comes from gamma proteobacterium SCGC AAA076-P13, assembly GCA_000384935.1. Lineage (GTDB taxonomy): Bacteria > Pseudomonadota > Gammaproteobacteria > Magnimaribacterales > D2472 > SCGC-AAA076-P13. The sequence goes on from ARRA01000007.1 coordinate 3,675, forward strand.
TAGCAAACAATATTTCTGCAGAAGCTAATGAAATTATTGTTGATGAATCCTCTATAAAATATTTTTCTCAAAGAGATCCATTGGAACTTCCATGGTCTGATTTAGATATAGATATTGTTTTTGAGTGTACTGGAATTTTTACAGATAGAGTTAGTGCTCAGAAACATCTAAATGCTGGAGCTAAAAAAGTGCTTATATCAGCGCCTGCTCAAAACCCAGATAAGACTATCGTGTATGGAGTTAATCATGAAACCCTTTCGCATGATGATAAGATTATTTCAAATGCATCATGCACGACTAATTGCCTTGCTCCTTTAGCTAAGGTAATTAATGATAACTTTGTACTAAAAAGTGGTTTAATCAATACTATTCATGCAAGCACAAACGACCAGAGTTTATTAGATGTTGCTCATTCTGATTTATACAGAGCAAGGGCTGCATCAGCATCTATCATCCCATCCAAAACAGGTGCAGCAAAGGCTATTGGGCTAGTTATTCCTGAACTTGAAGGCAAGCTTAATGGAATGGCAACTAGAGTCCCTGTTCTTAATGTTTCCTTGTTAGATATGACCTTTGAAACAGAAAAAAAATTCTCTACACAAGAATTAATTGATTCAATTGTTCTTGCAGCAGGCTCAAGTATGAACGGCGTATTATCTATATGTGATTTACCTCTAGTAAGCTCAGATTTTAATCATAATGATTCATCATCAATATTTGACCTTAATCATATTTATCAAATAGGTAATCAAACTAAAATTTTAGCTTGGTACGATAATGAGTGGGGATTTTCAAAAAGGATGCTTGAAATGTGCTTGTATATCAAAAACCTTTCAAAAGTATCTTTAAAAGAAAGTGCATAAAGTTAAGATCTTCTTCATTGGAAGGACTTTATGTATTAATATGCTCTAATCATGAACTTCACACGTACTAAAATAATTTGCACAATAGGACCAGCCACCCAGGATATTGGTTCACTCAGGCGTTTACATATGAGTGGTATGAATGTTGCTAGGATTAATATGTCTCATGCAACACATAAGTCTGCTAAAGCTGTAATAGATAGGATTCACAAAATTAATAATGATCCTAAATTTAACTATGGAAAGATAGGAATTCTTTTAGATACACAAGGACCTGAAATCAGAACCGGTGATACCGAATTGACAATGGATTTAAAGGTGGGTGATGAAGTGACTCTTACTGTTAGAGATCAGGTTGATGTAGAAACTTCTTCAATAAAAATTAATTACAAAGATTTAATTAAAAGTGTGAGTGAGGGATCAAAAATATCTGTTGATAATGGATTAATTAATTTTAAAGTACTATCCAAGGATGAGGAGACATTGCTTTGCAAGGTTCTTGATGGAGGAAAGTTAGGTTCTAAAAGGCATGTAAATCTTCCTGGCGTAAGAGTTAATCTTCCATCAATAACATCTAAAGACCTTGATGATATAGAGTTTGGAATGATGAATAATGTTGATTTTATAGCTTTATCATTTGTTAGAGATAGCGAGGATTTAGAAAAGCTTCAAAAAATCCTAGATTCCAAAAAATCCAAAGCAAAGATAATAGCAAAAATTGAAAATCAAGAAGGTTTGGATAATATTCATCAAATAAGTAAAGCCTCATGGGGTGTCATGGTTGCAAGGGGAGACCTTGGAATTGAAACGAGTTTAACGGACCTTCCTAATATCCAAAGAAGAATAATGCATGCTTGTGCTAAATGGGGTAGACGATCAATTGTTGCTACCCATCTGCTTGAATCAATGATTGAGAACCCAACTCCGACTAGGGCCGAGGTAACAGACATTGCAAATGCTATGTATGAAGGGGCCGATGCAATAATGCTCTCTGGAGAAACCAGTGTCGGTAAGTATCCTATAGATTGTGTAAAGTTTTTAAAATCTATTGCTTTAAAAACTGAAAAGTTTAAGACGCTGGAATATGAAAAGAGTTTTTCACCAAATTCAGACTGGCAGCACATTGGCCTAGCAGCTAAAAATTTAGCTGAGTCTATCAAAGCTGATGGCATTATTGCTATAACAAGAACTGGTAAAACAGCGCAATATATATCTAACTCTAAGCCAAATGGCATACCTATATTTACTTTTACCGGAAATAAAAAAACCTTAAGCCAATTAACTCTTGTTGGCTCTACTGAATCTTTTTACCTACCCAATCTATCCAATCACGAAAAAACTTTAGAAAATGTTTCTAAAGTTTTAAAAAAATATTATGGTCGCGATGGAATGAAATTTATTATGGTTTCTAGTATTTTCTCTGAAGAACACTCTGAAGCTATTCAAATTATAAACATATAAAATGTTTGATACTTTTCTAGAAAGCACGATATTAATGTTTGTTGCCATAGACCCAATTTCATTGGTTCCAATTTTTGCTGGTTTAACAACCGGGCTTACAAAAGAGCAAGTCAGATCAGTATATATAAGGGCATCTGCAGTATCTCTTGCAGTCTTATCTTCATTTTGGTTATTTGGTAATGCAATTCTTGATGTTATGAACATCAGCATGGATTCTTTTAGGATTATTGGTGGTTTATTTTTAATAGTTATAGCTTTTCAAATGGTCTTTGAGCAAAGGCAGGTCAGAAGACAAAATACTGCTGATACAGCAGTTGATGATGAGACAATTAAATCCATTGCCATTTTCCCGCTTTCTATACCCTTAATAGCTGGACCTGGAGCAATGGCAACTAGCCTTTTGTTGTCGAAAGAATCTTATGCTAATTTTACTGATGCAGCCATATCGTATTTACCTATTTTAGTCGTTATTTTTATAGCAACACTTGCAATGTGGCTATCATCAAAACTAGCTTCAAAATTAGGACCAACTATTATTACGGTTGTTCAAAAAATATTTGGTTTACTTCTTGGAGCTCTTGCAATTGAATTTGTTATTGAAGGAATAAGAAACTCATTTAATATAATCTGAAAATGAATAATAATTCAGCACGTATATACTCTATTTTATCTTACGCTATAAAAAATAAAGGGTCTGCTTCATTTATTGCAAGTGGAGGTTCAAGTCCTGTTCCTATATTTAAAGATCTTAGTACCTCAAACCTTGACTGGGCTAATATAGAAGTTACCTTGGTAGATGATAGGTCTGTGAATAAGAGTCATGTCGATTCCAATGAAAAATTATTAAATGATAATTTATTCATAAATAAAGCCTCTAATGCTTCTTTTATATCTTTGAAATCAGACCCATCCGAGGTTCATAAAATTAAACAACCCTACGACTTAATGCTATTAGGGATGGGGGAGGATGCTCATTTTGCATCACTATTCCCTTCTATGATTAATACAAATATAGAATATTTTAATATTGATTCTAAGCCTGAAATAATTTATACCGAACCACTAGGGAGTCCGCAGCATGAGCGTATTAGTATGAATCTAGCAATGATTTTAAATTCTAAAAATATAATTTTATTGGTTTCTAATTCCAAAAAGCTTGATGTGCTAACAAAGGCTAAGACAAATAAAAATCTACCCTTATATTATTTACTTAACCAAAAATTAGTTGATATAGAGATATTAAAAACTTATTAAACTCGTGTTTTTTCTATATTTTTAATTACTTCGTCCTTTCGATCATCAAATCTTTTCCCAAACCTTGCTTGAACAGTAGCAGATAAAATATCAATAATTGCTAAATGAGCAAGTCTTGAAGTCATTGGAATATGAAGATTATTTTCAAGATGAGTATGAATATGAAGAACAACATCTGATAACTTTGCAAGAGGTGAATTTTCAGAGGTAAGAGCAATTGTTTTAACTCCATTCTTTTTTGCAACTTTAGCAGTTTCGACAATTTCAGTTGTTCTGCCGGTGAAAGATATAAGTACCAACAGATCACCTTCTTTCATCATTGATGCAATCATCCTTTGGTTAATATAGTCAGTATGAGCTACCACAGGTATACCAAATCTAAAAAATTTATGTTGAGCATCTAGTGCAACTGGACCAGATCCACCTAGCCCAAAAAATGTAATGCTTTGCGCTGAAGCTAAGAAGTCTGTAGCTTTATCTATTGCTTCAGGATTTAGATTTTGTCCAACACTCACAATTGTAGACTGGATATCAGCCATAACCCTTTTGACAACTTCAGGAGTATCTTTGTCTACATTAAATCTATCCAATAATTCATTAGTATTTGTTATTTCTTGTGCAATTTGTATTTTAAAAGCTGGATAACCTTCAAACCCAAGTTTTTTACAAAACCTATTAACAGTTGGAAGACTTACCCCAGCATCACTGGCAAGCGATGTAATGGACTGATTAATAACTTTAGAAGGGTTGTTTAAAACAGATAAAGCAATCCATTTCTCTGACTTGCTGAGCTTTATCTCTCCATTTACTAGGTTATCTAAAATCATGTTCATTCATTATAGCTATATGTAATTTATTTACAATATTCAATATATAATGTGATTAATGTATATTTTTAACATCATCTAAAGTAAAATGAGATACTTAATTTTAAGAGGTAACTAGATTTGTCAAAAGACTTAGATCCAATTGAAACAAATGAATGGTTGGAAGCAATCAATAGCGTTATAAAAGAAGAGGGTATTGAAAGAGCCTCTTTTATAATGACGAAATTAGCAAAGAAATTAAATGAAGAAGGGGCAACACCTTCTTATAATTTAACAACTCCTTTTAGAAATTCTATTCCTGCAAAAGATGAAGCTTCTATGCCTGGCGATTTATTTATGGAAAGAAGAATAAGATCTCTTATTAGATGGAATGCTCTTGCTATAGTTTTAAGAGCTAATATGAATGATGATGATCTAGGTGGACACATCTCTACTTTTTCATCAGCAGCAACTTTATATGATGTTGGGTTTAATTATTTTTTTAAAGGATCAGAAGGTCAACTTGAAGATTTAATATACTACCAGGGTCATTCTTCTCCAGGAATTTATGCAAGAAGTTTTTTAGAAGGTTATCTTAATGAAGAAGACTTAGATAATTTTAGACGTGAGGTTAAAAAGCCTGGATTATCATCTTATCCACATCCATGGCTAATGCCTGAATATTGGCAGTTCCCTACAGTTTCAATGGGTTTGGGGCCAATAATGGGAATATATCAGGCTCATATTATGAGATATATGTCGGCTAGAGGTCTTGTCCCAAGGGATGATAGAAAAGTATGGGTTTTTTGTGGCGATGGAGAAATGGATGAACCAGAATCGAAAGGGGCAATTGCTCTTGCTGGTAGAGAAGAGTTAGAAAATTTAATTTTTGTTATTAACTGTAATCTTCAAAGACTTGATGGTCCTGTTAGAGGAAATGGAAAAATTATTCAGGAACTTGAGGGTTCATTTAGAGGTGCTGGCTGGAACGTTATAAAAGTTGTTTGGGGTCGAAAATGGGATCCTATTATGGCTAAAGATAAAGAAGGCAAGTTACAAGACATAATGGATGCAGTTCTTGACGGTGAGCTACAAAATTTTAAAGCAAAAGGCGGTGCTTATACTAGAGAAAACTTTTTTGCCAAAGACCCAAGTGTTCTAGAAATTGTTGATGACTTAACTGATGAGGATATATATAAGTTAAATAGAGGTGGTCACGACCCATATAAGGTTTATGCAGCATACCATAAAGCAGTTCATTCAAAAGGTGCTCCCACTGTTATTTTAGCCCTTACAACAAAAGGTTATGGAGTTGGCTCAAGAGAAGCTGATAATACAACCCATCAAGTTAAGAAGCTTTCAATGGAAAATATTAAATCCTTTAGAGATAAGTTTAGTATCCCAGTTTCTGATGATGAGATTGAATCAATACCCTATGTAAGACCTGCTGAAGATTCTCCTGAGATACAGTATTTAAAAAAAACACGCCAAGGTCTAGGCGGTTCAATACCTAGAAGAAGAAACACTTCAAAAGTTTTATCACCTCCAAATGATTCAGCTTTCAGTAAGCTTTATGAAGGGACTGGTGAAAGAAAAATTTCAACCACAATGGCAGCGGTTAGAGTTCTTACTGATCTATTAAAGGATAAGGAAATTGGAAAAAGAATAGTTCCAATAGTACCTGACGAAGCTCGCACATTTGGTATGGAAGCTTTATTTAGACAGGTAGGAATATATTCATCTGCGGGTCAAAATTATGAGCCTGAGGATGCAGATAAAGTAATGTGGTACAAGGAATCTAAAGAAGGTGTGATGCTTGAAGAAGGCATTACAGAAGCAGGCGCTTTCTCAGCATGGTCTGCTTTAGCAACAGCTTATTCTAATTATGATTATCCAATGATACCTTTTTACTTATTCTACTCAATGTTTGGTTTTCAAAGAATTCACGACCTAGCATGGGCTGCAGGCGATGCTCAAGCCAAAGGGTTCTTAATTGGAGCCACGTCAGGCAGAACAACATTGAACGGAGAAGGGCTGCAACACCAAGATGGACATAGTCATATTTTATCTTCAACAATACCAAATTGCTTATCGTATGACCCTGCATTTTCTTATGAAGTTGCTGTAATTATTAAAGATGGAATACAAAAAATGTATGTCGATCAAGAAAATTATTTTTATTACATTACAACAACAAATGAAAACTATGAACATCCACCAATGCCTAAAGATTCAGAAGAAGGAATTATTAAAGGAATGTATAAGATTCTTGGTTCAAAAAAATCTGTAATAAGGCTACTTGGATCCGGTTCAATATTAAGAGAGTCCATAAAAGCAAGAGATATCCTCTCTAGTTATAAAATAGAGTCCGAGGTTTGGAGCGTTACTAGCTTTAATCTACTTAGAAAAGATGGAATGGAGGTTGAAAGGTTTAATCAATTAAATCCCAGCTCTAATGAAAAAAAATCATACGTTGAGGAATGTTTTAGTATTAATCCTATGCCTGTAATTGCCTCAACGGATTATATGCGGTCATATGCAGATCAAATAAGGCCTTATATAAATGAAGATTTCACTGTCCTTGGAACAGATGGTTTTGGACGAAGCGATTCTAGAGAAATGCTCAGAGAATTTTTTGAGATTGATGCAAATAGCATTGTTAGGGCCTCAGCATATTCCTTATATAAAAGTGGAAATCTTGAAAAGGATATTTTAGATAAAATATATAAGGATATCGGTGTTGATTCTGAAAAAGTTAATCCCTGGGAAGCTTAATGGCAGATTTATTAACAATTAACATACCCGATCTTGGTGAAGTTGAAGAAGCTGAAGTTATTGAGATATGTGTTGAGATTGGTCAGAAAGTAGAATCTGAGGATCCCATAATGGTTCTTGAAACAGATAAAGCTGCAATGGAAATACCAGCATCAGTGGATGGGATTATTAAAACTATTAAGGTCTCAGTTGGAGATATAGCAAAAACTGGAATGCCTTTTGTCGACATAGAGACAATTCATCAGAATAAAAATATTGATGAAAAAATAGATTCTAATAAGTTACCAGATCCTATAAAAGATATAGAAGAAAATACATTAGCTGCAAAAACAGAAACCCAAATACACAATACAACAACGCAACCTACTAATTATCAAAATAGCTCGATTCATTCTGGCCCTGCCACAAGAAAACTTGCTAGAGAATTTGGAATTAATCTTAATGAGGTCAAGGGGAGTGGGCCAAGAGGAAGAATCTTAAAAGAGGATCTTCATTCTTATGTAGCTAATAGGTTAAATAACAATACTCAATCAGGATTTCAACAAACTCAACCAGATGTTGACTACTCTAAATGGGGTGAAGTGAAGATTGATAAATTATCTAAATTTCAAAAAACTGCTTCTAAAAATCTTCACACCTCTTGGATTAACATACCTCATGTCACTCAACATGATGATGCAGATATTACTGATCTTTTAGATTTAAGAAAGAAACTTAATATTGAACATAATCTAAAGGTTTCTCCGCTTGCATTCATTATCAAAGCAACCGTTGAGACGTTAAAGCTTTTTCCAATAATGAATACATCCTTGACTGCTGATTTATTAAGTATCGTTCAAAAAAATTATTTTAATATAGGGATTGCAGTTGATACCCCAGATGGATTGATTGTTCCAAATATTAAAAATACACAAGATAAATCAATTCTTCAAATATCAGATGAAGTTTTTAAATTAGCTGAACTTGCAAAAAATAGAAAATTAAAAGTTGATCAACTTAAGGGTGCAACTTTTACTATTTCTTCACTCAGCGGGATTGGAGGCAAGTATTTCACACCAATTATTAACCCGCCAGAAGTTGGAATATTAGGTCTGTCCAAAACATTCAATCACTTATCTATGGAAAATGGAGAGTTAAGAGAATCAAAACAAATGCCAGTCTCTTTATCTTATGATCATAGAGTCGTGAATGGCGCCTATGCTGCTAAATTTATTTCTGAATTATCTAACCAACTTAATAAAACTCAATTTCTAGAGGAAATCTTTCATGACACTTAATACGTTTTCTTTATATTTATTTGGTGGTACCGGAGACTTATCAAATAGAAAGCTTCTTCCAGCAATGTTTCGACAAGAAATTCTATCTACTTTTGATGAAGAAAGTGAAATAGTGGGTATTGGTTCAAAAGAAATCTCTTCAGATGAATATACATCCATGGTTAAAGAATCATTATCCAATTATTTTCATGGTTTTGATGATCATGCTGATTCATGGGCACTATTTTCTAAAAGATTGCGTTACATAAAATTAGATATTAATTCTGAAGATGATTGGATTAATTTTCAGAAACTACCAGAAGAAAGATCAGTTATTCTCTATTTAGCCACACCTCCATTTTTATATAAAACGATATCAAATAATTTGAAATCTTATAACTTGGTTAATAAAAACTGTAGAGTTGTTGTTGAAAAGCCATTAGGAACTAATTTAGAAACTTCTAACGATATAAATGACTCATTAGCTCAGGGGTTCGAAGAGCATCAAATATATAGAATTGACCATTATTTAGGAAAAGAGGCTGTTCAAAATTTATTAGCTTTGCGATTTGGAAATACGATCTTTGAGAGAAGTTGGTCTAATGCGGCCATTGATCATGTTCAGATAACTGTTGCAGAAGACCTAGGTGTTGAAGGTAGGGGAGATTACTACGATGATACCGGTGCTTTAAGAGATATGGTACAGAACCATTTACTTCAAATACTTTGTCTTATTACTATGGAGCCCCCGGTCTCTATTAGCAGTGAGTCAGTTAGAGATGAAAAATTAAAAGTGCTTAAATCCTTACAGTCTTTTAATAAAGATAATATTAAAATTGACTCTGTTAGAGCTCAATACACTGATGGTATTTCAAAAGGCAAAACAGCCTGCTCTTATAATGACGAAGAGGGAGTTGATTCACTAAAAAATACTGAAACTTTTGTTGCTCTTAAAATTGCTATTAATAATTGGAGGTGGGCAGGAGTTCCATTTTATATAAGAACAGGCAAGAGAATGGAATCAAAGTCTTCTGAGATTGTAGTCAGATATAAAAATGTACCCCATAATATTTTTTCTGATCAAAAGTCTCTAGCACCCAATCAATTAGTTCTTAGAATTCATCCTGATGAAGGTATTGATTTAAAACTAAATACAAAGAAACCTGATGTAACTGGTTTTGACTTGCAGGAACTCCCGCTAGATTTAAATCTTCATGATTATAATGAAATTGGCCATCAAGACTGTTATGAAAGGTTGCTTTTAGATGTCATAAAAGGAAATACAGCACTATTTGTTAGAAGGGATGAAGTAGAAGCTTCTTGGTCTTGGATAGATAATATTATTAATTTATGGAAATCAGAAGACGTTCCAATGGAAGACTATATTTCTGGTAGCTGGGGCCCATCAAACTCAGATCTTCTTTTAAAAAGAGAATACAGGTCTTGGAAAAATGGAAATAAGAAATAAAAATGAACAGTAAAATTATTGAAATTCAAAAAAGAATCGAAGAAAGAAGTAAAACTTTAAGATCTGATTATCTTAATAAAATAAATCTAGCTTCTGAGCACAGCCAGTCTGCTAGAAAAAATATGGGATGTAGTAATATTGCCCATGCATTTGCTTCATGTGACAAAGCTCAACAAGGAGATGCTGCTGATGGTGCTGATGTCATAGGTATCATTTCTGCATATAACGATATGTTGTCTGCTCATGCACCTCTCAAAGATTACCCAGATGTAATTAAAGAATCATCATTAAAAAGAAACGCAATTGCTAGAGTTGCGGGTGGCGTTCCTGCAATGTGTGATGGCATTACTCAAGGAGAGCCAGGGATGGAACTGTCTCTATTTAGCAGAGATGTCATTGCCTTATCAACAGCTGTAGGTCTTTCTCACAATGTTTTTGATGCTGCAATCTGCTTAGGTGTTTGTGACAAAATAGTACCCGGCATGGTAATTGGTTCATTAAGTTTTGGGCATTTACCATTAGCATTTATTCCAGCAGGACCTATGCCAACTGGTATTTCTAATTCTGATAAAAACGAGGTTCGTAAAAAATTTGCTAACGGAGAGGTGGATAGATCTACTTTAATAAGTACAGAGCAAGCTGCTTATCACTCATCTGGTACATGCACATTTTATGGAACAGCGAATACAAATCAACTTATTATGGAGGTTATGGGGTTGCAGCTTCCAAGCTCCTCATTTGTTTCGCCAGAATCAGATGAAAGACAGCTAATAATAGATAGAACTGTTCAATCCGTTCTTAATTTAAAAAATAAAGGCATGAAGACAGGTGAAATGTTAAATGCAAAAAGTTGGGTCAATGGAATGGTTGGATTGATAGCCAGTGGAGGCTCTACTAACTTGACTATCCATTTAATAGCTATGGCTGAGGCTGGTGGATTTAGTATCACTTTGGAGGATATGAACGAGCTATCTTCTATAGTTCCAACTATAACTAATGTATATCCAAATGGATCAGCGGATGTAAATGAATTTCATGAGGCTGGAGGCGTCGCAGCTTTTATAGGGTCTCTTATAGATGGAGGTTTTTTATTTTCTGATGTAGAGACACTTATTGGAAATGACCTAAATATTTATAGAAATAAAATTGAAATAAAAAATAATGAACTAGTTTGGGATGCCCCGGCTAAAATTTTAGATCAAACCATTATTAGAGATACAAATAATCCTTTTAATAATTCAGGTGGACTTAAATTAATGGAAGGTAATATTGGGAGGGGGATAATAAAAACATCCTCATTAAAATCATCCTCATCTATTATTAAAAGCAAATCACTTGTTTTTAATACTCAAGAAGATGTTCTTGAAGCTTTTGGACTAGGTAAGCTTAATAGGGATTGTATAATTGTGGTTAGAGGACAAGGCCCATCTGCTAATGGTATGCCTGAATTACATAAACTAACCTCTCCTTTAAATGTTTTGCAGTCTAAGGGATATATAGTGGCAATCATCACTGATGGAAGAATGTCTGGTGCTTCAGGAAGTGTACCAGCTGTAATTCATATAACACCGGAAGCTAATGCTGGTGGGTTGATTGGCAAGATTAAAGATAATGATGAAATATTAATAGACATAAGTAATGGAACTTTTGATCTCCAAGTTGACCAAGAAACACTCGACAATAGAATATTATATAAAGTTTCCAATAACTCAGAAGGAATTGGAAGAGAGCTTTTTAAATCATTTAGAGAAAATGTTAAATCTGTAGATACAGGAGCATCGATATTCTAATGGATGTAATTCAGCTTATAAAAAATCTAAAAATCATTCCTTTAGGCACTTTAGTTTCAGAAGAAGAAGTAATAGGAATTTGTAATAGCTTGAAAACTGCAGAAGTTCCAATTATTGAGGTAACACTGAGAGATGAAAGAACTAGGAATATTTTAAAATATTTTAAAAATTACCCTGAAATTAAGCTTTGTGTAGGAACTGTTAGAGATATAAAAGATATTGATCTAGCTATCGATTCAGGCGCATCTCTTGTTATTACACCTGGGTTTTCATCAACCCTATCAAATTATGCTATTCAAAAAAATATACAACTAATACCAGGCACTCAAACACCCTCAGACATAATGCAAGCTTCAGAATCTGGTCATAGAATATTAAAATTTTTTCCAGCTGAACTTTCTGGAGGTGTTGATAGAATTAATGCTTATAAATCAGTTTTTCCAGATATAACATTTATACCAACAGGTGGGATTAATGAGGTTAATATGAGTAGTTATTTGAGCCTACAAAATGTTATGGCAATAGGATCATCATCAATGATCCCTAATGATCTTATTAAAAACAAGCTCTGGGATGAGATTACCGAAAGGCTAAAAAATTATAAAATATAAATAGATAAAGAATAAATTCATATTGAGGGGAAGATATGTTTAATACATTAGATTGGATAATTGTTGGCACATATTGCTTGGGCATAATTTGCTTAGCTACATATGTTTCTAGAACTCAATCAGGAAAAGAAAGAAGTGCTGAAGATTATTTTCTTGCAGGAAGATCTCTTCCTTGGTGGGCAATTGGAGCCTCTTTAATAGCTGCAAATATATCTGCAGAACAAATTATAGGAATGTCAGGACAAGGTTTTGTTGTTGGCATGGCTATTGCAGTTTGGGAGCTTACCGCAGCAATTGCGCTTATAGTAATGGCTAAGTTTTTCCTTCCCTTATTCTTAGAAAAAAGAATTTATACAATGCCTCAATTTTTAGAACAAAGGTTTGATAAAAGAGTTAGCCTTGTTTTATCATTTTTTTGGCTCGTTATTTATATTTTTATTAATCTAACAACTGTTTTATGGTTGGGTTCTTTGGCGATAAACACTCTAACTGGCCTATCTCTTACTAATGGTTTAATTATTTTAGCGATTCTATCCCTTGCTTATTCCTTGTCAGGTGGTTTAAAAGCTGTAGCAATGACAGATATTATTCAAGTAGTTTTGCTTATATTTGGTGGTCTGGCAGTTTCCTTTATTGCCCTAGGAAAAATTTCTGAAGGCCAGGGGGTAATACAGGGTTTAAATATAGTCTATACAGAACTACCTGAGAAATTTGATATGATTCTATCCCCAGATAATCCCTCTTATCAGGATCTGCCTGGTATCTGGATACTAATTGGAGCTGGTGTATGGATTGGGCACTTTGCTTATTGGGGCTTCAATCAATATATTACTCAAAGGGCTCTTGGTGCAAAATCAATTAAAGAAGCACAAAAAGGTGTTATGTTTGCTGCTTATTTAAAACTCTTAATGCCCATAGTTATAGTTTTACCTGGTATATGTGCTGCTATACTTTTTCCAGTTTTAGAAAAATCAGATCAAGCATATCCTACGATGATGTCACTTTTACCAAATGGTCTTTTAGGTTTAACTTTTGCTGCTTTGATTGCGGCCATAGTCTCCTCTTTAGCATCAATGACAAACAGTATCAGTACTATATTCACAATGGATATATATAAAACTTTTTCAAGTAAAGATATTTCTCAAGCAAAATTAATTAGTACAGGCCGAAAAGCAGTAGTTGTGTCATTACTAATAGCAGTATTTGTAGCTAAGCCTCTGCTTGGCAGTTTTGATTCTATTTTTCAATTTATACAAAACTTTACAGGTTTATTTACTCCTGGAATATTAGTAATATTCTTAGTTGCTCTATTCTGGAAAAAAGCTACAACTCTATCAGTGCTAGTTGCAGCTATGTCATCACTTATATTATCCGCAGTGATGCTTAATCTTCTTCCGGATTTTTCATATATTCATAGAATGGGTATTGTATTTTTTGCCTCAGCATTTGGGTGTTATATAACTTCTTTAATTCAAGGATACCAAGACCAACCAAAAGCAATTGATTTAAAAGGTATTGATTTCAGTACTTCAAAATCATTTAACTTTAATGCTGTAATTATTGTAGGTATTCTTACTATAATTTATGGAATATTTAGTTAATAGGTATATATATGAAAAGAAGTATATTTATTTTAACTATTTTGCTCACTTCTGCCTGCAGTCAAGAAATAGCGCAATCAGAAAAATTACTTAATAGTTCTGTAGATTGGTCAAATGCGAATTCTTGCGCAGTGACTATAGATGACAACATGATAAATAATTTATTAAAAAAAATGACCTTAGAACAGAAGGTTGGTCAAATAATAATGCCAGATATTGATGAAGTTAATCCAGCTGAAGCTAAAGCTTATCAGCTAGGTACATTTTTAAATGGCGGTGGGAAATTTCCTAACAAAAATAAGAATAGTTCTATTAATGATTGGAAAAAACTAAGTAAAGCCTATTATGATGCCTCTCCTGTTGTTGATGGGATAGTAATACCTATTTTATGGGGTACAGATGCAGTTCATGGCCATAACAATGTTATTGGGGCAACAATTTTCCCACATAATATAGGTCTGGGATCAACAATGAACCCTGATCTTATTAAAGATATTGGAGAGGCTGTAGCGAAAGAGGTTTTATCTACTGGCATACCCTGGACATTTGCTCCCACAATAGCAGTTCCACAAAATGATTTATGGGGAAGAACCTATGAAGGATATTCAGAAGATCCTGAGCTTGTAGCTCTTCTTGGGACGGCAATGATCAATGGACTTCAAGGAGAGGGAGAGGAATTTCTAGATTATCATCACGTTCTAGCAACTGCAAAACACTTCTTAGGAGATGGCGGCACAAAAAATGGAGTAGACCAAGGCAATACCGTTATTAGCGAACAAAAACTAAAAGATATTCATGGTAAGCCATATTTTGATGCAATAAACTCATGCATTCAATCAATTATGGCAAGTTTTAATTCATGGAATGGTCAGAAAGCCCATGGCAGTGAGTATCTATTAAATAATATCCTTCGCGATCAAATGGGGTTTAGGGGCCTTGTTGTTGGGGACTGGAATGGGCATGGACAAGTTCCTGGGTGCTCAAAAGAAAGCTGCCCAGAATCTTTCAATGCTGGGGTAGATATTTTTATGGCTCCTGATGAATGGAAACCTCTTTATGCAAACACCTTAAGGCAAGTCAGGGAAGGTACCATTTCAGAAGAAAGATTAGATCAAGCTGTTAAAAATATATTATCTGTGAAATACCTCTTAGGTATGTTTGATGGAAGAAAACCCCATGAATATCCTTATAATTATATTGGTGTTTCAAGTCATAGGGATATAGCAAGGCAAGCAGTAAGAGAGTCAATTGTCCTGCTTAAAAACAATAACAAAACACTTCCAATATCTTCAAATAAGCATATTTTAGTTATTGGCCAATCAGCAAACAAGATCACAAAACATATGGGTGGCTGGACAATCACTTGGCAGGGCAGGGAAAATACTAACGATGAATTCCCAAACTCACTAAGCATTTTTGATGCAATTAAATTAAAAGCAGAGTCCATTGGAAGTACTGTAGAGTTTTCGAGCAATGCACTTTATAACAAAAAGCCAGATCTTGTTATATTTGTATATGGAGAAGATCCATATGCTGAAGGGGATGGTGATAGAAACAATCTGTTTTATCAAAACCAGGACAAATATTTTAAAAACTACATGGAACAGATTAATAACCAAAAAATTTCTTCAGTTTCTTTATTTATTTCAGGCCGACCACTCATTATTAATGAGGAACTAAATTTATCAGATGCATTTGTGCAGCTATGGCTTCCAGGATCTGCAATAGAGGGAGTAACAGATGTAATTTTTACTGATAAGGAAAATAATATATCTCATGACTTTAAGGGAAGGCTATCTTATTCTTGGCCTAAAATTTCATCTCAATATGAGCTAAATTTTGGAGATGAAGACTATGACCCATTATTTGAATATAAGTATGGCCTTACTTATAAAGATAATACATTTATAGATACAATTAATATCGAAGGTGCTATTCCAGCTGCCCCCGAGATAACTTTGTTTGTTGGTTCTGCGTACCCATCATACAGAGAAGTAATATCTTATTTTGATGCTAATAAAAATGAAAACATGTATGAAGGGATTAGCTCTGACATATTTGAACATTTAAAATCAGGTATTACTATTAGCAAATTTGATTTTAAAAAACAGGATGATGCAAAGACAATTGATTTTGGTAATAAAGATATATTTAAAAGCTGGCAAATAGCTAGTGGATCAAGCGAAGATTTAACCTACATGAACCAAGGCGCAATTCAACTTGTCATTAGACCAAAAAAAATAGCTAATCAAAAAATTAGCTTCAATATTGGCTGCTCTAAATCGCAGGAAACTATTGATAAAACTAACTCTAGTATTTGTTATCAGTCCTTTGATTTATCAAACAATCTTAATAGTAACACCTTAAATACATGGCAAGTTATTGAGATACCTCTTGCATGTTTGCAAGTGGATAACTTTGATATTACTTCAATTACGTCTAGAGCATCAATAGCAACCCAAGGAAATTGGGTAGTTGATGTTCACTCATTGAAATACATAAATAACAAAGGCTACAATGCTTGCAAAATAACATCAGAAAATTATGAGTAAAGTACTATTAATCGACATTGGTGGAACAAACTTACGATATGCTTATTCTGACGGCGATCTATCTTCACTTAATGATACAAATAAAATTAAACTTTCTTGTATTAAAGGGTTTAATGATATTTTAAAAAATCTTACTGAAGGTGAAGACGTTGATAGCTTAGTTATATCTGTTGCTGGACCAAAAATTAATGGCTCAATTACTATGACTAATAGAGATTTCTCTATCAACGAGAAAGATATACAAGACTCATTTAATTTTAAAACATGTTATTTACTGAATGATTGGGAGTCTATTGGGCATAGCCTGGCAGCTTTTGATGAAAGGGATATATCTCTAATAAAAGATGGCACTGAGTTTAATGGTAATAGTTTTTTTATTGGTCCAGGCACTGGCCTTGGTGCCGCATTACTAATTGGTGATGACAAAGTTACTCCAACTGAAATTGGAAATACTACTGGCCTCACAAAGGCACTTTTAAAAAACTATTCTATTAACAATGATGATCATTTTAGAACACTCGAAGATGTATTGTCTGGTAAGGCTATTTCTAGAATTTATGAATACAAGACAGGAGTTATAATGACCTCTGAAGATATAGTTGCTCGTTATGGCTCTGATGATGATATGGCCAATCTTGTTATAGATGGGTTTATTAAATCTTTAGCTGAGACAATTTCAGATATGGCATTAACTTTTATATCAGGTCGAGGCGTTTATATTGCAGGCGGTCTTATAAGATCAATTTTTAAAATTATGGATAAAGATAAGTTCATTGAATATTTTTATGGTGATAAAAAACTAGTACATCTGCAAATTCTTGAGATGATTAAGATTGGCGTTGTAAAAAAAGAACACGCCTGTCTTCACGGCAATCTTAACTTTTATAAAAAAATAATTAATAAGGCATAACAAATTATGACAAACCGAAAAGATCTGTATCTTGGGGATAGCTTAATAAATGCATCTGAATTAACTATCGAAGGAAAAGAGGTTGTTATAAATGACGAGAACTTCTATAAGATTTCAAACGTCAATAAGATGAGACCATTTTTTATGAGCATTGTTAGTGCTTATGATCATTGGCTTTTCATTTCATCAACAGGTGCTCTTAGTGCCGGAAGAAAAGACAGTAATAATGCATTATTTCCCTATTACACTGATGATAAAATTACTGAATCTTATGAGATAACAGGAAGTAAATCTATATTTCATGTGCACAAAGGAAATAAGGATTATCTTTGGGAGCCTTTTACAAAAACCTCTGATTTTGTATATCAAAATAATCGAAACCTCTATAAAAACTTAAGAGGTAATAAAATAATTTTTGAAGAGATTAATAATGATCTAGGTATTAAGTTTTCATATCAATGGACGACATGTGACAAATATGGTTTTATAAAAACATCTTCGATAAAAAACCTAAATAACGAAGATATTTCAGTTACATTGCTTGACGGCATCCAGAATATTTTACCTTGGGGTCTTGATGAGGGCATTCAAAGCAATACAAGTAATCTAGCTGACGCTTATAAAAGAAATGAGTTAGATAGAAATTCAAAAATTGGTATTTTTGCTCTTAGTGCAACTATTGTTGATAGGGCTGAGCCAAGCGAGGCTTTAAAATCAAATGTAGTTTTTCATCTTGGCCTTAAAGAAAATAAAATACTTTTATCATCTCTTCAGTTAGATAAATTTAGAAAAGGTTTCAATGTAGATGAGGAGACTGATGTAAAAGCTGAAAAGGGTGCTTATTTTATTCATTCATTTTTAACTTTAAAAAGTGGACAGAAAGAAGATTGGGTACTTGCGGCTGATATTAGTAAATCTTCTTCAGATATTTTAAAACTAAAAAATGATTTATCTGTAAGCAAAAATATAATCAAAGATATTAATCAAGAAATTCTTAAATCATCTAATGAGCTCTATAAACTTGTGGGTTCTTCTGATGGTATTCAACTCTCAAATGATAGAAGAAGAAATATTAGGCATTTCGCTAATACCTTATTTAATATCATGAGAGGCGGAATATTTGATAAAGACTACATTGTAGAAAAGTCTGACTTTATACAATATATAACTCGTGCCAATAAAAATTGTTTAAATCAAATGAAAACAACTTTTTTAGAGTGGCCTGATCATTTTGATCTTACATTTTTAAGAAATACTATTGATCAAAGCAACTCTCAAGATTATAAAAGGCTTGCTACAGAGTACTTACCAATTAAGTTCAGCAGAAGGCATGGTGATCCAAGTCGACCATGGAATAAATTTTCTATTAACACAAGAGATGATATTACAGGCGAAAAGGTTTTAGATTATCAAGGCAATTGGAGAGATATTTTTCAGAACTGGGAAGCATTAGCTTATTCATATCCTCAGTTTATTGATGGCATGATATATCGATTTTTAAATGCATCTACTTTTGATGGATATAATCCATATAGATTAACTAAAGATGGCTTTGATTGGGAAACAATAGAAGCTGATAATCCATGGTCTTATATAGGTTATTGGGGTGATCATCAAATAATATATCTTCTAAAATTTTTAGAATTTTCTGAAAAATATTTTCCTCAAAGACTAAACTCCTTTCTTCAGAAAAATGAATTTGTATATGCTAATGTCCCATATGCTATCAAGGATTATAAATCTATTTATAAAGACCCTAAAAATACAATAGATTTTAATTTTGATTTATCGGAAAAAATTGAATTAGACAGAGAGAAAGAGGGTGCGGATGGAGCAATATTAAAGAACTATCAAGGGTCAAAACATCAAGTAAATTTCTTTGAAAAAATATTAACTACAATTTTAGCTAAACTTTCGAACTTTATTCCTGATGCTGGCATCTGGATGAATACACAAAGACCAGAATGGAATGATGCAAATAATGCTTTAGTTGGAAATGGGGTTTCAATGGTAACTCTCTTCTATTTAAGACGCTTTTTAAGTTTTTTTATTACTATTCTTAAAAATGATAATGCGCCATCATTTGAAATCTCTACTGAATTATTCCATTTCTTTGAAAAACTCAACTCATCCTTCACCAAACTAACATCAAGTTTATCTGGTAAAGCTCGTAAGAATTTTGTTGATGAAATTGGAGAAAGTGCTGCTGAGTACAGAGATAGGATTTACACATCTAATTTTTCAGGATTTAAAGAGCATTTAGACAGAGATAAGGTAATTAATTTTCTTGAAATGGTGCAACAAGCTTTAGAAGAAACAATTGATACCAATAAAAGAAAAGATGGTTTATATAATGCATATAATCTTGTAAGCCTGGGTATTAATGAAATCGCTATTGATAGACTTCCTGAGATGCTTGAAGGTCAGGTTGGAGTCTTGAGTTCAGGCTACCTTTCTGAAGAAGAAAGTTTAGCAGTATTAGACAGCCTAAAAAGCAGTTCTTTGTTTTGGGATGAGCAATACAGCTATATTCTCTACCCAAATAAGAATTTGCATGGCTTTTTAGATAAAAACATTATTCCTGAAATTGAATTTAATAAATCATCTCTTTTGCCTTTATTGGTTAAAGATGGCAATCAATTGATTGTAATAAAAGATATTTATAATAAATATCACTTTAATAGTTCATTTCATAATGCTAGCTGCTTAATTAGAGAGTTAGACAATTTACCATCGAAATATAGCGAGCTTGCAAGAGAAGAAAAGAATTTAATATTAGATATTTTTGAAGTTGTATTTGATCATAAATCCTTTACGGGTAGGTCTGGTACCTTTTATGGTTATGAGGGTCTGGGTTCCATTTATTGGCATATGGTATCAAAATTATTATTAGCCTCAGCAGAAGTTACACAAAGTTCTATTGATAAAAATATTGATCCAAAAACAATAGGGAGATTGTTTGATCATTATTTTGAAATAAATGAAGGCATAGGTGTTAACAAATCTCCAGAATTATATGGGGCATTTCCAACTGATCCTTATTCTCATACCCCAAGAGGTAGAGGTGTTCAGCAGCCAGGAATGACAGGACAAGTTAAAGAAGATGTGATTAGCAGATTTTATGAATTAGGTTTTTTTGTTGCGAATGGAAAGATTAGCTTTGAACCCACTTTGTTACGCAAAAATGAATTTATGGCTGAAGAAAAATCCTTCAAATTTGTTAACTTAAGCAATGAAATTGAATATATGCCTATTAGATCAAATTCGTTAGCCTATACAATTTGCCAAGTGCCAGTTATCTATAGCTTGTCAGACAAGGAAGACATAACAGTTATTACCATGGATGGTTCTCAAGAAACTATTAATGGTCATCAGCTAAACTTTGAAACCTCACAAAACATATTTAACAGAACAAACTTAATAAAGGCGTTGCATGTAAGCATTAAAAAATGAAGAATTTATTTATTATTTCTTTTTTTTTAATAGCTTTATGTAGCAAATCTGGAGACTTGGTTATGAGCAAGAACGCAAAAGATATTATCGGTAATAATAGTTATCCTGCGATATCTTATGGAGGTTATAGAGGAAAATCTCGAGAGATCCAACCTTCAATTGAGGATATTAAAGAAGACCTTAAGATAATGTTTGCTCAAGGTTTTAGGATCATTAGAACATATGACCTTCATCATCCTTTTGCTGAAAATACGCTCAAAGCTATAAGTGAACTTAAGAACTCAGACCCAGATTTTGAAATGTATGTGATGCTAGGTGCATGGATTCAGTGCAAGGATGCATTTAAAGATGTACCAATCCATAATGAAGAAGATTTAGAGGGTAATAAAGTTGAAATAGCAGAGGCTGTTAGATTGGCTCAAGATTATCAAGATATCGTAAAAGTCATTGCTGTTGGTAATGAAGCTATGGTGCATTGGGCAACAAGTTATCATTTAGAACCAAAATATATTTTAAAATGGGTAAAGCATCTTCAAGATCTCAAAATTAATGGAACTATTAATAATAATATATATATAACAAGTTCTGATAATTTTGCATCTTGGGGCGGTGGTTCAGAGGAATATCATAATGACGACCTAGATGAATTAATAAAGTCTGTTGATTATGTATCTATGCATACCTATGCATTCCATGATACTTATTACAATCCAGTTTTTTGGAATCAGTCTGAAAATTCAGAAGATTTAAGTAAAAAAGATATTATTAAAAAAGCCATACAAAACGCTATTGAGTACGAGCTTAGTCAATTCAATAGTGTTCAAGAATATGTTCATGGTATTGATTTATCAAAGCAAGTTCATATTGGAGAAACAGGATGGTCAAGTGTAGCTTCAGATCTATATGGTTATGGTGGTACGGAAGCGGCAGATGAATATAAGCTGGGACTATACTATGAGATGATTACCGATGTGTGTGTAGCTAAATCAATTTCTTGTTTTTATTTCTCTGCATTTGATGAGCCATGGAAAGATTCACAAAATGAAAATGGCTCTGAAAATCACTTTGGACTTTTTACTGTTTATGGCGAAGCAAAATATCCATTATGGAAAAAAGTAGATCAAAATGTATTTGATGGATTGTCTAGAGGAGGCAACCCTATTAAAAAAACTTTTAATGGCGATTTTGATGCTTTATTAGAGACTTCAAACTTACCTCCAATTAATAAATAATTATGAAAATTTTTTTGCAATTTCTTTTTTTAATATTTGTAGTTTCAGCACATTCTATTGAAGTTACGATCTCTAACAATACTTTGCTTGTAAATAACAACCCATTTTATATGAAGGGGATTTGTTATCATCCAGTTGAAATTGGAAAAACAAAAAGAAACTTTATAAATTTGGAAGAAGATTTATTACTCATGCAAGAGGCTGGTATAAATACTGTTAGAGTCTATGAGCCTATTGATGATATAGCAGTATTAGATCAATTTAAAAAAGCTGGAATTAAGGTTGTTATTAGTTTTGGATATAATCAACAAGGTAAATTCGATATCGTTTCAGGTACTTTTATTAACTACATCAGAAAATATAAAAATCATGATGCAATTTTAATGTGGGAGCTTGGAAATGAATATAACTATAATCCACAATGGTTTGGTGGGGATATAAATAATTGGTATAAATCCATGGAACTTGTTTCTCAGATTATACAAATAGAAGATCCAAGTAGGCTGGTTTCTTCTGCACATGGTGATCTGCCAAGTAAAGATGCTCTTAAAATAGCTTCTAGTATCAATATTTGGGGTATGAATGTTTATAGATGGGATGAGCCGGCATCTATATTTGAAGAGTGGAAAAAACTTAGTAAAAAACCTATGTATTTTGCTGAGATTGGAGCTGATAGTTTCATGACAAAATCAACATCTAAATACGATAAAGGCGAAAATCAACAAGCTCAAGCTGACGCTAATAAAAAAATTATCAGCGAGGTATTAAATAATTCAGATAAAAATGTTGGCTCTTTTGTTTTTCAGTTCACAGACGGTTTATGGAAAGCAGGAAATCCAAGTGAACAAGATACCGGTGGATCAGCTCCAAATAGCGATGGAACACCATATGACGGCACTGCAAATGAAGAGTACTGGGGCATAGTAGATATAAATAGAAATAAAAAAATAACTTTTGATGTAATAAAAAATTCTTATACAAATTTTGAAGTTAATTAACTATATGAATCCAGGGGGGACTTCATATGAATAACGTAGAAAATATAACTAATAGCGTTTCGTTGGGCCAGAAAATAGCGTTTGGCCTTGGAATGTTAGCTAATCAACTTTTTCCAGCATTACTGTCAATATTTATTGTTGTGTTAATCCAAGATCTTGGATTTAATCCACTACTGTATGCGGTTATTGCTTTTGTACCAAGATTTATTGATGCTTTAACAGATCCATTAATGGGTTTTATATCTGATAATACAAAATCTAAATGGGGTAAAAGACGACAGTATGTTTTTGTTGGCGGTATATTAACAGGTATCGCATTCATATTATCTTGGCAGCTTTATCCTGAAAATGGTGAGACTTATAATTTTTGGTATTTCTTAATATTTAATCTAATTTTTTATCTTGGTATTACAATTTTTGGTGTGCCATTTGTAGCTATGGGTTATGAAATGAGTGAAAATTTTCATGAAAGAACTAAAATCATGGCAGTCTCTCAATTTATAGGTCAATTTGCATGGGTTCTCGCTCCGTGGATTTGGATTATTATTTATGATCCAACCATCTTTGTTGATGCTGCAACAGGAACACGAACTCTTTCAATTATATTTGGTGTGTTATGCACTTTGCTTGCAATAATTCCTGCTATTTTTATTAAGAGCAAATCAACACTTAATGATGATCATTTAGTTCCTCTTACAAGAGACAATGTTGGAAAGAGTATTATTAATATTTTTTATATATTTGGAGATGCTTGGAAAAACATCCCATTTAGAAAACTTTGTATTGCAACTTTTCTAGTCTTTAATTCATTTCAAACTATTGCTGCCTTTTCATTCTTTATCATTGTGCACTACTTATTCTCTGGAGATGCATCTGCAGCAGGTATTTGGCCCGCAATGCATGGAAGTGTTGGCGCTATTGTTACCACATTTCTAGTAATACCTTTGGTATCAAAAATGGCTCAGTCATATGGAAAAAAAGAGACCTTTATAATATCTCAGTGCGTATCTATTATAGGCTATGTCCTTTTTTGGTTTTTGTTTATACCCGGTAAGCCGTATATGTTTTTGTTTGCACTGCCTTTCTTCTCATTTGGTATTGGTGGGCTATTTACTTTAATGATGAGCATGACAGCAGATGCTTGTGATTATGAGGAATTAAGAAAAGGTCTTCCAAGAAAAGAGGGATCATTTGGCGCAATATATTGGTGGATGATAAAGCTTGGTACTGCCCTTGCAGGACTTATATCAGGTCTGATTATGTACTATGTTGGTTTTGCAGGTGATGCTTCAACACAGCCTGAAGGTGCTCTTACTGGTCTTAGAATAGCTTACTCTACAATACCAGTGGTAGGAACACTATTTGCTATTTATGTAATGCGTGACTACGAAATAGATGAACAAAGAGCTGCTGAGATTAAAAAACAATTAAATCAAAGAAACGAAGGAGTAAGCTAAAAATGTCTTTAAGAGATGAGAAAATTAAATCATTGCTTGGATTAAATCTAGAAAGTCTTTCTGAGAATGAATTGAAAGAACTAAGCAGTGAAATCCTTGAAAGTAAAGTCCATGGAATATGCTTTAGTTTATATGAAGATGAGCAACAGCCAGGTGATTTCGTATCTGATGAGCAGATTGAAAGAAGATTAAAAATATTAAAACCTTACACAAACTGGATTAGAACATTTTCTTCAACTGATGAGCATGCAAGGATTGCTCAAATAGCAGTTGATATGGGTTTTAAAACCTTAGTCGGAGCTTGGCTTAGCGACGATTTAAAAAGTAATGATAATGAAATAGAAGGACTTTTAGAATTAGCTTCAAAAGGGCTAGTGAATATTGCTGCAGTTGGTAATGAAGTTATTTATAGAAAAGAGCTAGCTGAAAATGAACTTATTTCTTATATAAATCATGTTAAAGAAAATATAAATAACATACCTGTTGGTTATGTTGATGCTTACTATGAGTTCAGAGATAGGCCTAATATAACAAATGCTTGTGATGTTATTCTTGCTAATTGCTATCCATTTTGGGAGGGATGCGCATCAGAGTATTCTTTGCTTTATATGAAAGATATGTTTCAGGAAGCTACCAAGGCTGCTAATGGTAAAAAAGTTATAATTACTGAAACAGGCTGGCCTAGTGCTGGTAGCGACCTATGGGGAGCACATCCATCTTATAAAAACTATTTACAATACTTCATTAATACACAGCTTTGGTCTAAGAATAATAATATTGATATTTTTTATTTTTCATCTTTTGATGAATCTTGGAAAGTTGATAGTGAAGGTGATGTTGGGGCCTATTGGGGTTTATGGGATAAAAATGAGGAGCGTAAATTTTAAATAGAAAGATTGAATTTCTTTTATTCTCATTTTACTATTTTTGTGTATAATTCCACTCTATTATGGCAGATAAAAAACAAACTAAAGTATATTTAATCCCTGAAGGCGAAACTCGTGATAGTCATACTTATCACTATACTGCGATTAAAACCAGGAAGTTTACTCTTGAAAACAAGAAGATGAGACTTAAGAAGTTTAATCCAGCTAAGAGGGTTCATGAATGGTTTGTTGAAGCTAAGCTTCCGCCACATAACTAGGGTTTTATCCTTCTAATCGCAGCTCGGTTGATGAAATATCATCTCTAAAACTGCCTTCTTCAAAACCAGTACATCTACTCTTAATATTTTCAGGTATTACGATATCTCTTAAAGAGATGAACTTCTTATTTACCTTTCTGCCAAAAACAAGAAAATTAATATTATGATCATTGAACCTATCTATATGATCAAGCATATCTTTTTTATTTGAGTAAAACTTTTCATCAAACACTCTCATTAGCGTATCTGCCCCAATTATAAAAACAGAATTAGGAAACATTTCTGCTTTTTCACTAAATCTTCCAGCAGAAGTCATTACCCAGCTATCGTTATCAGTAAACTGATCAAGTGTTCTTTTTATTTCATGAAAAGTTAATGGTGGTTTATCAGCATTTCTTGCGCAAATCTCAAAAGTAGCTCGCATGCCAGTTTTTTTCTCAGCCAGCTCTCTCATTCTTAGATGGCCATCGTGAAGGGGGTTGAATGATCCTGGAAAAATTAATTCGGGTGTAGAGCGGTCACTAGATATAAAATTTACATCATTATTTAATAGTTTTTTCCATGATTTTTCCGCTTTAATTGTATGAATAACTGGTATTTCATCATGATGTGGCATATTTTTTTCAATACCACAGCATTCTGCTACTAAACTTAAAACATACTCAGTTATCAGTTGCTCTTCTTCTTCGCGAGACCTCGATCCTTTTATTAATAAACATTCTATAGATTTAGTAAAAGATTCAGTTTGAACTGATATGTAGAATTTATGATCACCAATCTTTGTATAAGTTGTTGCTAAACTTGCTGTAACAGAAATACCTATAAGATATTTTTTTTTGTATTCTGGATCAATTTGCATGCATTTTTTATATGCATTAGCTGCCATACTAAGAGATGTATTTAGAGAGCAATAATGATCAGGTTTCCTATTAAGAAATAAATCCATTGATTTTTTAGAGTAAGGTATATATGACTCAAGCACCGTATTACTTGCTCCTGGAACCTTTAATAATGAAGAAATGGCATTAGTTCCTCCTCCACTAGAAACAAATGTAATCCTATACTTAGATTCATGTATTTTTTGAATTAGTTTTGTATTATTGGTCACTTATTTTTTATGATGTAATTTTCTTATATTTTAACCTATTAAATATTAATCATTGATAGAATAACTTTATGAAACGTATTTTCTTATTTGTTTTAATTTTAATAGTTACGAATACAAATGTATTACATGCAGCTGCAATTAATCAAATCACATATGCTTATTGGGACAAACCTGATGTAGAAATTTTTTATGTTACACCAAAAAAAATAGATAAAGATACACAGTTATTATTTGTTATTCACGGTAACAGCAGAAATGCTAAAGATTATATTTCAGCATGGATTCCATACGTTAGTAATAAAAATATTATTGTAGTTGCGCCTCAATTTGATAAGAGTAATTTTAGATATTTTTTTCTTTTAGAGTCTGCAACGTCATCAGGGTCAATAAATAATAATTCTGATGATTATATTCATAAATCAATATCTTCGTTTTTTGATTTTTTCCAAAGTAAATTTTCATTATCAACTAATAAATATAAGATGTTTGGTCATTCAGCTGGTGCTCAATTCACCCATAGATACATGTTGCTGAGTAATGATAAAAGAATTTCAAATGCCGTAGTTGCTAATGCTGGTTGGTATACATTCCTTAATGGGAATAATTTTCCTTATGGAATTAAAAATACACCAATAGACATATCAAGCGAGCATATCAAATGGTTTATGTCCAATAGAACTTCTTTGTTAATTGGAGACAATGACGTTAATTTAAAGAGTGTTAATTCATCAAAAGGAGCTCAAAAACAAGGCATTACAAGGGTTGATAGAGCAAATAGTTTTTTTGAGTCATTGATAAATATTTCTGACAACAACAATATTCCATTTAGATGGGGTTATAAGGTTGTTGATAATGCAGGTCATGATTATATGAAGATGACACCTGTAGCAGCAAAAATACTATTAGAGGATGTTAGTTCCTTTGATTAGTTTGTATTATTTTCAATAAATTCTTCAGCTTTACTTAAGATTAATTTCTTTCTTTGAGGGTCTAATTTAGATAATGCATTCACCATTAAAGATAGTCTTGGGTTGCCTTTAAAAAAGTTAAGGTTATTCTCTATAAATCTCCAGTAAAGTCCATCAACGACATCACACCATTCACCTTTCTTATGATTTGACATTCTAAGCATATAGCTAGAACCACAAATATATGGTTTTGTAGAGAATATCCCACCATCTGCAAAAGTCCCCATACCATAAACATTCGGCACCATAACCCAGTCAGCTGAATCTATATACATTTCCATAAACCACTTGTAAATTTCATCAGGATGAATTCCTGAAAGATTCATTAGATTTGAAATAATCATTAACCTATTAATATGATGCGTATATCCAAGGTTATTAGATTCAATAATAGCAGTATCTAGAGGAGGTATGCCCGTCGAACCCTTGTACCAGCTGTCTGTTAGATTTTTGCTATGAGACCAAAAATTGGCTTGCTTGTATTGAGGCATGTTATCCCAATAAACTCCCATAATAAATTCTCTCCAGCCTAGAATTTGCCTTATAAAGCCTTCTACAGAATTAATTGGAATAGCACCATTAGATTCTTTGTATTTATTTTCTGCTGATTTAATGCACTCCATCGGGTCAAGAAGCCCAGCATTAAAATATGGTGATAGTAACGAGTGGTACATAAATGGATCATCTTTATTGATAGCATCTTGGAAACTTCCATAATTAGGTAAGTAAATTTCTAGGAATTCAAGAAATAAATTCCATGCATGTTCGTGAGTAACAGCCCAATTAAAATTTTCTAAGTCACCAGGGGATGAATTAAAGATATCCTCAATTTCTATCATTACCTCAACAGTTATAGAGTCAGTTTTGATCTTATTTCTTTGAGGAACTTCAACTTTGAGTTGAGAGATGCCTTTCCTATTTTCTTTATCAAAATTCCACTTCTCTCCAAGAGGTTTCCCATCATCATCCATCAGAATATTAAATTTCTTTCGAAGCCACCTGTAGTAATACTCTTGGATTGTTGTCTTTTTTCCCTCTGACCAGGCATTAAAATCTTCTATTGTTGATATAAATTTTTTATCATCAAAAACTTTCAATTTAATTTCGTGTGACTGGCAGAAGTACATTAGGTCTTTAAGAGTCTTAAAATCCGATGGTTTTGATACATAAAGATTACTAAAAGGGCTTTTCTCATGAAGAGAATCAAGATAATTAATAAGACTTAGGCTTCTTTCTTTCTCAATTTTTACGTGAATTAAATTATGATGTTTTAATAATTCTTTAAAATGCCTAAATGCACTTATTAAAAATACAAGCTTATGTTTATGATGCGAAATTTCGTAAAAAGTCTCTATTGGTTCATACAATAAAATTTGATCATCACCTTGAATAACCTTAAGAACCTCATTATTAAGTGAAAGTTGATCGGGAAAAATTAAACCAATTGAACTCATTAATTAACAGTTTACAAGAAAATAATATTTTTAGATGCTTTACAGTTTCAAATCAACACTACTAACTACATTTCCATCTATATTTTTAATACTCATTTGAAGTGTTTTTAATTTGCTATCAATAACTAGCAGGCCATAATTTTCTTTATTAAAAACTTTTCCAACCATAAGAGCATCAGTTTCATCTGCTCTCATGATAACGTTAGCCTTGATAGGTCTATTCATTGATGAGGACGTAACTTCAAATAAATTATTGTCATTGTATATAGCTGCTTTATGCCTATCTCCAGAGATAATTATAGTTCTGGCATTGGTATTTTTAATATTAGCTATGAGTCTTTTCATTTCATTAGGAAAGAGTGACCATTTTTCGTACCCATGCTCTGTGGGCAGCACTTGTATAGAGGATATTAAAATTACAACATCGGCATTAATTTTAAGCGTCTTTTCAAGCCACACCCATTGATCATTTCCAAGAATAGTTGCTCCTTCAGCTTTATTAATTCCAAAAAGGGGATAACTACCCTTAAGCTTTATTAAATTTGATCTAAAAAATCTTGTATCCAATGCCACCAAATGAACCTTTAAACCCTCAACATTTATTAGTTTATTAAAGTAAGTGCCATCTCTTTTATATCTATCATCAGCTGGGGGGATATTCCAAAAATCTAAAAATATTTTTTCTGATTCAAATTTGTTCTTATATGACCCACCGCCATCATTAATTCCATAGTCGTGGTCATCCCAAACAGCCTCAATTTCTATACCATTTAGCCAATCCGGAATCATTATCTTCTGTTTGTTATATGCGGACTGCATATTTTTTAAATCCCCAGAAGGCAAATCCCCATATACATTATCACCAAGAAATATGAATGAATTAATAGATTCTTTTTTAATGGAATCCCATATAGGTTGAGGTGCATTCTGATCTAAACATGACCCAAACCCAATGATATATTTTTCAGCGTTAGCAGTATTAGCTATAAATATAATTATTAAAAATTGGTACAGTCGAGTATATAATTTCATCTAACTATTATAACTTTTGTTCATGAGACTAATACTTAAAAACATTTATTTTTTACCACTTTTTCTTTTTTTGGTATCTTGTAATAACAAAGAAAACGATTCGATTTCTTTAAATAGCCTTATTGTTCCTGAATATACATTCACACAAGATTTTTTTTATTGTGATCTTGAAGAGTCTTCATCACTACTTAATCTTGAATCTTTTCTTTCAACACTTGTTGCTAAATATCAAAAGGAGCTATCAATATTTAATAATATAGATGTTTTATTTCCAGAATCGCAGCAAGAAGTCAGTAGATTTATTTTCTCAATTCGCTCAAGCAATAATCTTGATGCCCTTAAGCGTTTCATAGAGATATTAGAAACAGAGGGTCTAAGTAGTATTTCTTCTTGCATATTTTCAACTGACCAATTAAGTGGTCTGGATATGAATAATTCCATCAAAGTAAATACTAGTGATTTTATAAACATTGAAATACTGAGATGTAAATATAATACTGATTATAACTATGGTACTTTTAGAATAGCCACTGACAGGTTTATGAGTTCAGTAGGGAGATTAAAAATGCCTTATAGCTTTTCATATATTAATTCATTGCAAGCAGATACAGATTTTTTATGGATTAATTCATTTCCTATAAATGATTACAAAGATTTTTTAGAAAAAAATTGGATCAAGGAAGAGGAATCAAAAGCTATTAAAGATGAGTTTAGTGAAAATGCAACTTGTCTCGACTCGAAGAAATACAAGTCTTATAGCTTGATTTAAATATTAGATTTAATAAGTTCTAAAAAAGGAAGCATTTAGCTTCCTTTTTATTTATAATGATTTTTCAAAATAGCGGGTATCGTATAATGGCTATTATAAGAGGTTTCCAACCTTTTGATGAGAGTTCGATCCTCTCTACCCGCTCCATTAGTTATCTAATTACAACACCACTAAAATCTGCTGTATTACATGTAAAACTATCAACATACATATTTGCATATTCAGAATCCATGAACTTTCCAAGTGCATAATCTTTATCACTTTGATCTGCCCATAAGTCCAGCCAAACAAAGTCAGCTTTAGGATCTGTATCAAACATAGGGTTCAAGAGGACATTCCAATATGTATCGCTCCAAACAGTAGAATCAACAGCATTTTTAAATTCTTTAAGGTTAGAGGAGTCACTACCTTCATTATAGTTACAAAAATGAAATCTATTCAAAAAAGACCCTGAGTTATTTTCAACTCTAGGCTGAGCAACATCAGTGACCTCAAATGGGAAAACATTTTCTATACTAAAGCTCATTATTCCATTTATTGACTCTGCCCAATTATCTTGAGCTCCACTAGAGTTCCACCAATCCCATCCAGCATTTCTTGCTGACATTGAAGGCCATCTCATGACCCATATAAAATCAAAACCGTCATTAGATTGGCTAGGGGTAAGTATGTTTGCACCCAGCATGTCCATCCCCGATTCTGTGATAACAACATTCCATTCATTAATTAATTTCGCTAGATTTTCTGAATTAAAGTCTGGTCCTGCGTTATGCCAAACATATTCAACTATAGGTTTTTCTTGTTGTCCTTGCATGTCTGACTGAGAGCAAGAGATTATAAATATTGAGGTAAGTGTTAAGAGTGTTATTTTTTTCATGATTTATTTTTTTTGTTAATGGTTAATCTTCATTCACCTATTTATACCACAAAAAATAAAAATATAAAAAAAGCAGACTATAAAGCCTGCTTTTAGTGACCTAGGGGAAATGAATTAAGAGGGCATTCAAAGGTCTTATTTATAAGACAATAAGAATATCTATTAGTTCATAAAAACTTAAAATTACATACATAAATAATCCACAAATAAGACCTGAGCCCAGTGGAATTTCATCTGATGTAGACTTTTTTCTCTGCATGAAATAGATTATTAATGAAGATAGTGATCCAAATAATAATACTAATGGTAGGTAAAAAGGCCCTATAAGCGCTCCAATACCACCGAATAAAATAAAATCTCCACCTCCTATACCATCCTTCTTCCTAAAAAATTTATAAACAGCATTTACAAGCCATAGCGAAAAGAATCCAACCATAAAACCATAAAAAATATATAAAGCAGGGGTGACATTAAAATATGAACTTTGTTCTGAAATGAATAAACCAAAGAACATATTTGAAATCAGGCTAATAAAAATAAATAAAATATTTAAAGAGAGAGGAAGATAGAAAAATTTGAAATCAAGAATAAGAAGAACATAAAGTAGAGTAAAAATAATATAGCTAAATAAAGTTATTTCTGAAAACCCAAAATAATGGAAAATACTTAAACCAACCAATAAATGAATAGCTTCATTCATTAGATAAATAAATGAAATTTTATTATTGCAAAAAGTACACTTACCATAATTTAAAAGATAACCAATCAAGGGGATAAGATTTTTATTTGATAATGTATGTTTGCACTGCGGGCAATGAGATCTTGGATAAAATAAATTAATTTCTTTGTTACCAAACTCCATTAAAGGCAATCTATAAATTAATACAGACGAAAAGCTACCAATTGATAAGAATAGAATTGATAATATAAATTCATGCATTGAGTTGCAGAGTTATTTTTTTCTAGTTATATAAAAACAAAAAAATAATAATAGAAGTGCTGGAATAGCATAGGCACCTATAACAAGTAATTTATCAATCATTTAATATCTCCTGAAGCATAACTATCGGGTCTTCTGAAATCACCATATCCATAGTAAGAACCATTTTTTTTCATAATTAACTGTAAATTAGTTTGAGGTTCAATTATTTTTATATTGTAACCCGCATCCAACAACCATTTTTTAGAATTCTCTTCAATATTAAATTCTATTTGAAGTAAGTCGGGTTGCCATTGATGATGAACTCTTCTCGCCTTAATTGCATCTTCCACATTCATATCAAAATCTACCATATTTAAAATTGATTGAAGAACTGCTGAAATAATTTTTGCGCCACCCGGTGATCCAGTTGTAAAGTAAAAATCGCCATCTTTAAAACCTATTGTTGGAGTCATTGAGCTTAATGGTCTTTTATTTGGAATAATCTCGTTTGCTTTTGCTCCAAGGAGTCCATATTGGTTTGGAACCCCTGGAGATACTGAGAAGTCATCCATCTCATTATTCATCAAGATCCCAGTTCCCTTGATAACAACGCCCGATCCAAAGCTTGAATTTAATGTATAAGTTGATGAGACAATATTTCCATGACTATCTACAACTGAGAAATGTGTAGTTTCATTACTTTCAGTATCTAAGTAGTTGCCTGGTTTAATTTTAGTTGATGGCATAACTTTGCCAATTTCTATTTTATTAAAGATGTTATTAGCATAGGCTTTGCTTGAAAGATTTTTTATCGGAACATTAAAATAGTCAGGGTCACCTAGATATTTTGATCTATCTGCATATGCGTACTTCATAACTTCACCTAGAACATTAATATATTCTTTTGAGTTATGACCTAAAGAATGCAGATCAAAGTTTTCAAGAATATTGAGCATTTGTATTATGTGAACTCCGCCGGAGGATGGAGGAGGCATTGTCACAATTTTTGTATTTCTATACTCAGATACTAAAGGATCCCGCCACTTAGGTTCATATTCCTCTAGGTCTTTGATGGAGATTATTCCACCATTCTTACTCATGTCATCTGCAATTTTTTTAGCAACAGACCCTTTATAAAAACCGTCACGTCCCTTATCTGCAATGACAGATAGGGTTTTAGCTAAATCGACCTGAACAAATAACTCACCATTAAATATTGGATACTGTTTCTGAAATATATTTTTTGTTTCCTCAAAAACTGAAAGTTTTGCATTATATTTAATTAGCATATCTGACATATAGGGTGAAATTTCAAAACCATCTGATGCGAATTTTATTGCAGGCCTTAATAACTTCTCCCACTCCATTGATCCAAATTTTTGATGAACAGCCCACATACCTGCAACTGTTCCAGGAACTCCGCTTGATAAATAACCTAAAGTTGATTTATTTGGAATCACAGTACCATTTTCATCTAAATACATGTCTTTGGTTGATAATAATGGCGCTTTTTCTCTGTAATCAATTGCATAATTCTTCTTTGATTTAATGTCATGAAGGACCATAAACCCTCCGCCGCCTATATTTCCAGCCCTTGGAAGTACAACAGCCAAAGTGAAGCTAATAGCAATAGCAGCGTCATATGCATTACCACCCTGATTTAAAATATCTTCACCCACTTTTGTTGCAAGATAGTGTTGAGTAGTTACCATTCCATTGGAGCCAAACGCAATCATTTTTTGTTCTGGGATGTATTTAGCCGGATTTACTGTTCCTATTGCAGTAAATGATTGAGTTGATAAAGTTGAGCAAAATACCGTTGCTAGAATAATAGAATATATTTTATTTAAATTTATCATGTTTTAACTCTCTGCTATTTCTAGGGCCCATTTATAATCTGCTTTTCCGTTAGGAGCTCTTTTTACCTCATCAACAAACTTTATCATTTTTGGAAGTTTATACCCTGATAAATGATTCCTAGTATTTTTTATTAAATCATCAAAAAGTATTTCTTTATTTTTTTCAAATGATGCAACAGCGACAACCTTTTGACCAAATTTTTCATCATCTATGCCTACCACCAAGCAATCATATATATTCGAATCGAGCTTTATTGCTTCTTCAACCTCTTCTGGGTAAATTTTTTCACCTGCTGAGTTTATACAATTACTACCTCTTCCAAGAAGTGTGATGCTGCCATCAGATTCGACCATGGCGTAGTCTCCAGGAAAGCTGTATCTGATTCCATCAAAATCTTTAAATGTTAATGCAGATTTTTCTGGATCTTTGTAATAACCTATAGGAACTAAACCACTTGTTCCAATTTTTCCTCTTACACCTGATCCAGGTTCAACAAGCTTATTTTCATCACTTAAAACTATAACATTGCTATTCATTTTAAATTTTGCTGTTTGTGCAGGCTTATCTCTTGAAGACATTGATGAGCCCATGCCGCCCTCACTTGAGCCCATTGAATCAAATAAATTCATATCATGATGCTTAAGAAGACCTTCTTTTACCTTTGCACTCCAAATGACACCACTCGAGATTAGTGTTTGCAAGCTTGAAATGTCATAGGGTTTATTCTGATCTTTTGCTTTATCAAGTTCAGCAAGAATTGGTTTTGCAAATGCGTCACCAACAATAACCATTGTTTTTGCTTTTGAAGTTTTTACTTGATTAAGGAGTAATTCTGGATCAAGTCCAAGACTAGGGACAGTAATGATTGTGCCTCCAAGAACATGAGTAAGAAAACCACCTAAAAACATTCCTGTTCCATGCATTAAAGGGCAGGCTATAAGGCAGCTATTCAATAGATTATTTTTATCCATTTTCTTAAGTATAGGCTCAAGTTTTAATAGATTGTCTCTATTTCTAACATCAGGAACTTCATACCCTTGTTGTTTTAATGTGCCAAACATAGAAGTTGCAAAACCTCCATGAGTATACATAACACCTTTAGGCATACCTGTGGTTCCACCTGTATAAATCATATAAGTATTATCTTCACTTCTTATGATTCTTTCCATCTGCTGATGTTGATTAAGTATGTCGTTATATTTAATAGCAAATGGGAGATCTTTAATAGAATCATTACCAACCTGAATCCACGTTTTAATATTTGGAAGTTCTTTTACAATTTCTTCAACTTGATCTGCATAGCATGATTGAAAAAAAATTGCTTCGGCGTCTGAGTTATCAAGAAGATAAATCAATTCTGCAGACTTATATCTATAGTTAACATTTATTGGCACTCCCATAACTTTAAAAGTTGCAAACTGTGCTTCGAGGTACTCATTGCTATTATGAAGATATAGACCAACTTTTGAGTCTTCCTTAATACCTTGTGAATATAAAAAAGATGCTAACTTTGCTGAATCTTGTTCGTACTCTCTCCATGTCTTCTTATTCTCACCGCAAACTATTGCTATACGATTAGGAATAATATCTGAAACATGTTCCCAAATATTTGCAAAATGTAGATCGTGAGAATTAAGCATAATTAAGTTTATTTTTTATAAATTGAATGGCTATAATAACTTTTCTGATAGTAAAATAAATAACTTTAAATAAATATACAAAAACATGAATATGAATGATATCTATAATGAGGTTCTTAAATCTCAAACTGCTCCAGGCCAACTTTTTGAAACTAAAGATGTAATAAACGACCAAGGAGTAACATTTAAAGAGTATGTTCATTTTCCGGATAGCCTAAGAGGTTTTTTAGATTTTGGGCTAGCTCATGGAGATAAAGACTGGCTTGTATATGAAGGCGAAAGATTTACATATAAAGAAGTTTTCGAAAAAAGTGCTCAGTTAGGTAATGCATTAATTGATGCTGGAATTGAAAAAGGAGATAGAGTTGCAATTTGTATGCAAAATAATCCTGAGTATGTTTTTTCTTACCTTGGCATTCTGGGTATTGGCGCTGTTTGCGTTCCATTAAATTCCTGGTGGGTGCCCTCTGAAGTTATATATGGACTTGAACATTCTGATGCTAAATTATTAATCGCCGATGAAAGACGATTAAAAGGTCTTGAGTCTTTACCAAAAATTAAAAAAATCTCTACAACATATGCACCAGATGATTCCTTTATATTATTTAATGACTTTATCAATGGTCATGGTTCTAGTTTCCCAGAAATAAATATTGAAAGAAATGATAACGCAACTATTTATTATACCTCTGGCTCCACAGGTAGACCAAAAGGGGTACTTTCATCACAGAAAGGAGTAATAGCAACTATGTTTAGCTGGGGCTGCTATTCTGCTGTCACTGGAGAGGTTGCAAAAATGAATGACCCAGATGCCACTCCTGTGGTGGGTCCTGATCTTGCTATTCTTCATTGCGTGCCTCTTTTTCATGTCACTGGGAGCCACGCTGGGCTATTAATGTCTATATTGGCTGGTAGAAAAATAGTAATGATGAGGAAATGGGATGCTGGCCATGCACTTAAGTTAATAGAAGATGAAAAAATATCAGATATAACTGGTGTTCCAACTCAAACCTGGGAATTACTCAACCATCCAGATAGGCTAAATTATGATTTATCAAGCTTAAAAACTCTTGGCGGCGGAGGTGGCCCAAGGCCGGCAGAGCATGTTAAGTTGCTTGATGAGGAGTTTGAAGGCAGGCCAGGTATTGGCTATGGCTTATCTGAAACTAATGCGTGCGGGACTCTAGGAAATGGAGATGAGTATATTAACAACCCATCATCAGCTGGCAGGGTAGTTCCTCCTGTCACAGAGATCAGAATTATTGATGACGAATGGAATGACGTTGAGGAAGGTGGCTTGGGTGAAATAGCTATTAAATCTATGGCAAATATGGTTTGTTATTGGAAGAATCCAGAAGCTACTAAGGAATGTATAAATGATGATGGTTGGTTCAAGACAGGCGACTTGGGTAAATTTGACGGACCATTTTTATATATTATAGACAGAGTTAAAGATATGGTTATTAGAGGGGGTGAAAACATTGCATGCCCTGAAGTTGAAGGAGCAATATACGAACACTCAGATATTCTTGAAGCATGTGTATTTGGGATACCTGACGAAAGGCTGGGTGAGATTTTATGTGCTTCAATTGTATTAAGAGATAATAAAGTCATGACATCAGAAGATCTAAAGTTATTTTTGGCAGATAAATTAGCTGCCTTTAAAATACCGCTACAAATTTATTTTTCTGATTCTATATTACCGCGACTGGCTTCTGGAAAATTTGATAAGCCATTGCTTAGAAAAGAATTTTCAAGCAAATTTGAAAAAACTCTTTAAATATTCTGCAAAAAGAGTATAAATATTGCTGTGATTATTAAATATTACTATGTCTAAAAAAATTCTAATCATTGAAGATGAACCTGATATTCGAAAGACAATTGAATACAATCTTGCAAGAGAAGGCTTCGAAATCTATACCGCAGCATCAATTGGAGAGGGCAGATCAATTCTTAATGATTCATTCGCGTTACTAGTTTTAGATCTGATGCTTCCAGATGGCTCTGGTTTAGATTTATGTAGAGAAATTAAATCTAATAAAACCTTATCAAATATTCCTATTGTTATATTGACAGCAAAAGATGACGAGGTAGACAAAGTGGTTGGTTTTGAGCTGGGTGCAGATGATTATGTAACTAAACCTTTTAGTGTTCGAGAGTTAATTCTAAGAATTAAAGCCATCTTAAAAAGAGGTAATAAAGAAACTCATGAAACAGTAGAAATAGAACGTCAATTTGGAGATCTTGTTATTGATGTAGACTCTCATGAGGTTTTTGTTAACAAAGAGCAAGTAGTATTGACTGCCTTGGAGTTTAGATTATTAAAACAACTTATTGACAGAAGGGGTAGAGTTCAGTCAAGAGACCAACTTCTTTCAGATGTATGGGGTTATAGCTCAGATGTAACAACAAGAACTGTTGATACGCACATAAAAAGGCTTCGAGAAAAACTCGGATCAATGGGAAAATATGTGCAAACGATCAGAGGAGTTGGTTATAAATTTTCTAGAACGCCTGAGTAAAATATATGGGAATTAGATCCCGGATATTTTTAATTGTTTTCCTGTTATTAACAGTAAGCATTGCAATTACATATGTGGTTGCTGAGAGAGACCTAACTAGAACTTTTAAACTTCAAATAGTTGATGAACTAGAAAAACAAGCCAACCTTCTTGTTGCCTCAGTTGATAATCTCAATAAATTTTCTAATATAAATGATGCAGATAATGCAGCTAATGAATTAGGCAAAGCTTCAAATTCAAGAGTAACATTTATAACTAATAATGGTGACGTAATTGGTGATTCGCAACTAGAAATAGAGCAAATATCATCTCTTGATAATCATGCTTCAAGAGAGGAGTTTGTTGATGCCTTAAAAAACGGAAATGGGTGGTCGTCGAGGTACAGTAATACCCTTAATCAAGATCTTCTATATTTTGCAATTAAAGACAACCAAGAAATCAACCCTAATATAATTAGAGTTGCAGTGCCTTTAAATTATCTGGATAAAATAACAGATACATTAGGTCTATCTGTTATTTTGCTATTTGCAGTTGTATTTATTGTGTCAATTATAGCAAGTGGTGTTGCTGCCAATTTTCTATATTCAAATATTCAGGATTTAGCTGAAGCGGCTAATAGTATCTCTAAAGGTGTTCTTAAAAATGATAATTTGAAATTATTACCAACTCAAAGAGTTGATGAATTTGGCACGGTTGCCCGATCAATATCTCAAATATCTGAAGATTTAAAAAATCAAATAAAAATGATTGCTAAACAAAGAGATCAATTTGGTTTAGTTTTAGATGATCTTGGAGAGGGTATTATTGTAACTAATAAAAAAGGTGACGTTGTTTTTACCAATGAGCAAGCATCAATTATTTTACATATAGACGATTTATCAAATACAAATATAAAAAAATTAGATATTCCAGCTCTTAATTATCTTTTTAAGAGAGTAAAAAATAAAAAAAGTGCAGATATTGAATTTGAAATTGAAATAGATAACAAAAATACTCAATGGGTTCTTGGTTCAATGAATCAATCTAAGACCACTGGAGAATTTATTTTAGTTGTTCATGATATAACCCAACTTCGTCAGCTTAACTCAATGAGAAGAGATTTTATATCGAACTTATCTCATGAATTAAGAACCCCTGTGAGTGTTATTAGGGCAAATTCCGAAACTCTGCTTGATGGCGCATTAGAAAATAAAAAGGATGCAAAGGTATTTGCTAAAGCCATCTTACATAACTCTGAAAGATTGTCGTTAATGGTTTCCGATTTAATAGATTTATCAAGAATTGAATATGGCGACTTGAAACTTAATATTGTTCCGATCGATCTTGATAGTTTTATCGAACCTTTTATTTTATCCATGGAAAGCCTCACAAAAAAGAAGGGCATTAATCTTACATACAAGCCAGCACATAAAACAAAAATTAAAGCTGATGTTCAGGCACTTGAAAGAATTTTAACTAATTTGATTGATAACGCCTTCAAGTACTCTCCTGAAGAATCTTTCATTGAGATCTCTACCAAGCAAGATGATAATAATGTAAGAGTTATGGTTTCTGATAATGGTATTGGAATTTCTGAAGCTGATAAAGGACATATCTTTGATAGATTTTATAGAGCTGCGTCGGCAAGAGCTTCACACAACAAAGGAAGTGGTCTAGGGCTGGCTATTGTAAAAAATCTGGTTAATAGTCTAAACGGAGAAGTTGGGGTTTCGTCTGGCTCATCTGAGGGCTCTATTTTTTGGTTTACATTGCCATCTGGGAAGTAGTTACTTTACTTTTTCTATAAATTATATTATTCTGTCACACAAATGTCACATAAGTGTTACATTAATGAAATACACATACTGGAGTGTTTTGATGGTTAAGACAATATGGAAAAAATTTCATACTTTTATGAAAGCAGGAAGACTTAATAAGGTTGTAAAGATATCTGGCCTTAGATAAGAGATTATTTTACCTATCTCGTTTAGTTTAAATATTTTTTATTTACCTTTTTAGTAAATAATTTATCATTCAATTTTTATTGAAATTATCACTTAAATATTTAGCTACCATTATAAAATAAGCTACACTTAAAACATATTTTGTATGTTTAATTTTAAGTTAATAAAAAAGATTATAATTTTGGTTATCGCTATTCCATCGATACTATTACTCATATTTTTTGGAACTCAGCTTAACATCAATCCAAAGATTAATAGTTTTGAAATACTCAATGTTGTAGATGTCAATGCATCTGGAAATTCTCAAATCGAAGAGCTCAATAACGATTCAAGCAAACAATCAAATATATCCTTTCAATATAAATTAATTGGGTATCGGTCTGGTGGGTCTGACGCTTCTGTTATAGTAAAAAAATCTAATAAGGAATTTGTTGTATCTGTTGGACAAAAACTAGAGGGTGTCTTTGAGCTAATTGAAGTTAACCAAAATGAGGTAATTTTTAAAGATGGTGATAAATTATATAAAATTGAAAATTTAGTGGGTAAATAAGATGAATTTAGATTTAAATAAACTATTAATATTATGCATTTTTGTATCTTCATCATCGCAGCTTTTTGCAGATGATTCTTTCATATTAAATTATGAGGATGTTGATATTAAAAAAGTAACTCAAGACATAGCTCAGTTTTCAAAAAAAACCATAATCTTAGATCCTAGAGTTAAGGGTAAAATTACTATTTATTCTAATGCAGAACTAGACAGAGACCAAGTATGGAATGTATATCTCAGAACACTTCAGGTAAATGGATTTAGTATTATTTCAGAAGAGGGTTTTGTTAGAATTATTCCAGAAAATGAAGCTACAAGAGATTTAAGCATCTCAACAAAAACTTTAGGTGACTTTGAGACTGTTGTAATACCGCTTACTAACAGATCTGCTGATGAAATTCTTCCTATGGTAAAGCCTATTACCGGTAGGCAAGCTCATCTATCTAGCATTCCATCAATTAATTCTATTCTTTTGGTAGATAGGGGGAGTAATGTTGAAAGAGTTAATCGACTTATTTTAGATCTTGATAAAAATAATACTGCAAAAATATCAATAACTAAGCTTGAAAACTTGTCGCCTATTGAAGCTGTAAGAATTTTAGACAAGTTAAAAGCACAAAACAATCCAACAATAAGTAAGTTTATTGCAATACCTTTTAGCCCAACTAATTCAGTCATAATATCTGCAAATGATTTTGTTACTAATAATATTAACCTTACTTTGCAATCTCTTGATGCTGATGTGACTTCTGATGATTCGGTGGATGTTATTTATTTAAAATATGCAAAGGCAGCTGATATTTCTGCAATTCTTAGTTCTATATCAAGTAGTTTTATTGCAGATGCAGATGGTAAGAAAACTGTTATTACACATCATGAAAAAACTAATTCTTTAATAATTTCATCTGCTGAAGCTAACCTCGATACGATTAAAAATATTATTTCAAAACTAGACATTAGAAGAGCTCAAGTTCTCGTTGAAGCTATTATTGTTGAGCTTTCTGAAACCGCTGCAAAAAATCTTGGTGTTGAAACTATTTATAATGGAAGTGATAGTGACAGTGTGCCTATTGGAGTTACAAGGTTCGGAGGAACTGGGCCTGATTTATTATCTATTGTTGGAGCTGCCAGCGATGATCAGGATGTTACCTTAAACACTTCAGCTCTATCCTCGCTCCTAAACACCCAAGGACTCGTTACTGGATTTGGTGATCTTTCTGATGGCGGTGATAAATTTATAGGAATAATTAATGCTATTGCTCAGGACACTAACTCAAATATCTTATCAACTCCATCAATTTTGGCAATGGATAATGAAACTGCGAATCTAGTTATTGGTCAGGAAATACCTATTACAACAGGTGAAAGCCTAGGCACCAGCAATGCTAACCCATTTAGAACTACATCAAGGCAGGAAGTTGGGATTAAGCTTGAAGTTACACCACAAATAAATGAAGGAAGCTCTGTAATACTTAATATTAAACAAGAGGTATCTGGAGTAGCTGGTGTTATTACAAGTGGAATAGACTTAATTACAAATAAGAGAGTCATAGAAACAACAGTGCTAGTCGATAACGGTCAAATCATTGTTCTAGGTGGCTTAATTGATGAAGATACACAAGAAACAGTTTCAAAGGTTCCAATTTTAGGTTCAATTCCAATACTTGGTAAGTTGTTTCAGTCCTCTTCATCTACCGTGGTTCAAAAAAATCTAATGGTTTTTTTAAGGCCTACTGTCATTCTTGATTCAGATATATCAAATCAATTGTCTAATGATAAATATAATTATATTAAAGCTAGGCAAGTTCTTACTGGAGAATCAACACAACTTATTGACCTTACACAGTCTGAAAATTAACCTTAGTAATGGAAAACTTTAAGGATCAAGAAGGTCTATCCAACATACTCCCATATGATTTTGTAAAAGAAAATGATGTTTTGGCATTCAGTGACGGAGATTCCTTTTCAGTAATATCGCCAAATAATTTATCTGATGACATTTATCATGAAATACAAAGATTTCTTAAATCTAATTTCTCTTTTTCATTATGCAAGTCTGATTATTTTAATGACTTGTTAACAAGTAGTTTTTCAATTAATAAAGACTCAACATTACTGTCTGAAGAACTTACAGATGAG
This sequence comes from gamma proteobacterium SCGC AAA076-P13, assembly GCA_000384935.1. Lineage (GTDB taxonomy): Bacteria > Pseudomonadota > Gammaproteobacteria > Magnimaribacterales > D2472 > SCGC-AAA076-P13. Next base: position 47,090 of record ARRA01000007.1, read on the forward strand.
TTTGATTTGCAAAGTTTTGCCGGAAGCATTTCTGCTACCGAAGATTTACTAAGTGGAAGTAACGATACGCCAATAATAAAATTAATAAATGGGATAATTAGCCAAGCTGTTAAAAATAGAGCCTCCGATATTCATTTTGAACCATACGAAGATACCCTTATTGTAAGATTTAGAGTTGATGGTATTTTAAAAGAAATTCTTAAGCAGGATAGTAAAATAAGCTCTGTGTTAATATCAAGAATAAAGATAATATCAGGACTTGATATATCTGAAAGAAGACTACCTCAAGATGGAAGGGTATCTTTATCCCTTGGAGATAAGGATATTGATGTAAGAGTATCTACGTTGCCATCATCTTATGGTGAAAGAATAGTGCTAAGACTTTTAGATAAGCAAGCTTCTCAAATTAATATTGATGACCTTGGATTGCCGTCAGTAATTCTAAAAAACTACAAATCATCTTTAAAAAATTCCGAAGGCATAATTTTATTTACAGGTCCTACAGGATCAGGTAAAACAACAACACTATATTCTGGATTAAGACATCTAAGCGATTCTTCTCAAAATATTTTAACTGTTGAAGATCCTATTGAATATACGTTAAATGGGATTGGTCAAACCCAGGTAAATACAAAAACAGGATATACCTTTGCAAAAGGATTAAGAGCCATACTTCGTCAAGATCCTGATGTTGTAATGGTTGGTGAGATGAGGGATGTTGAAACAGCACAGATTGGCATTCAGGCTAGTCTTACGGGTCATCTTGTGCTATCTACAGTTCATACTAATAGTGCTGTGGCTGCTATAACCAGATTAAGAGACATGGGAATCGAGTCGTTTCTGCTTGCATCTAGTTTAAGAACTGTAATCTCACAAAGATTAGTCAGACGTCTATGTTTAATATGTAAAAAAGAAGAATCACCTTCAAAGGATTCTATTAAGCTATTTAATTTAAATACTAATAAAAAGGTGTTTATATCTTCTGGGTGTGATGCCTGTTCAAATACAGGTTACCAAGGAAGAATTGCAATTGCTGAATGCATTCAAGTAGATAAAACTTTAAAAGAAATGATACATAATAATGCTTCAGAAAATTTAATATCAGAACATGTCTTTAAAAACAATCAATCAATCGATGAGGCTTCCTCAGAATTAATTTCAAAAGGTATTACATCTTGCGAAGAGCTCATAAGAATTAACAATCTTCAAGAAAATGCCAGCTTATAGCTACTCAGCAATAGACCCAAATGGTTTAAAAAAGAAGGGTTTACTTAGTGCTCAGTCTGAAAGAGAAGCAAGAAAATTAATAAAAGAATTAAACCTCACACCAATTAATGTATCTGAAACTAACGGTAATCTTTCAAGGATATCTAGAGTAAAAACAAAAGATATTGTCATAATGACTCGGCAGATGGCTACATTGCTAGAAGCTAATACATCGATTATAGATGCATTAAAGATAACCTCAGATCAATGTGTTAACAAGAATCTAGTCCATATTTTATTAAATCTAAGGGAAGATATTATTCAAGGAAAAAGGCTAGGGGTCTCTATGAATAAGTATCCAGGAGTATTTACTAATACTTATACTTCACTGGTTACAGCAGGAGATTCCTCAGGTAATTTAGACGTGATATTTGATAGGCTGGCTGACTATTTAGAGGAAAGCGCATCCATAAGACAGAAAGTTATTTCAGCTTTAACCTACCCAGTTATATTAATAGGATTTTCAATAATAGTAATAATATCCTTACTAGCATTTGTTTTGCCACAGGTTGTAGGGCAGTTTGTTAAAGCTGGAGCTGAATTACCTTTTATTACTAAAGCTTTGCTGGCAATTTCGAATAATATAGGAATTATAATTATTTCGTCTGTTTTGGTAATAATTTGCTTCACTTATTTTTATAAATATTTTGTTAAACAAGCTAACAACCATACCAATGTTCATAAAAAAATACTTGGAATCCCTTTGATTGGAAACTTTTTATTAAATTCAGAAATTGAAAGGTTTTCAAGTACCATGAGTTTGCTTCTTGAGTCAGGGACTAATTTAGATGTAGCTCTTGATGAGTCATCTAAAATATTCACTAATAAATTTTTATCGAAGAGTATTTCAGACACTAGGCAAGATGTTGTTGAAGGAAAGGATTTTATATTTTCGTTAAAGAAAAAAAATGTTTTCCCAGATATTTTTATACAACTATTATCTAGTGGGTATAAATCAGGTAACTTGGTAAAAATGTTTTCAAAAGTCTCAGAATTTATGAAAAATGAAATTGAATCAAAGAGATCAGTACTCTTGTCATTATTGGAGCCATTAGTAATTATATTTATGGGTGGATTTATTATGCTTATAGTTCTAGCTATACTAATACCTATAATGCAAATGAATACTTTAGCTTTAGGATAAATTATGAATAAATATAATAAAGGTTTTACAATGATTGAACTTATGGCTGTTCTAGTTATTTTAGGTATTTTAGCCACTATAGTTGTTGTAAATACTGCCCCAGTATTCCAAAGAGCTAACCTTGAAAAAATTAAAGCTGATATGTCTCAAACAGGAAAAGCCTTGGAGCTATACAAGTTTAATGAGCTGTCATACCCAACAACTTCACAGGGCTTAATAGCGCTTGTTAACCCACATTCAGAATTAAGAAATCCATTTTTATATCCTGAGGATGGTTATATCTCATCTGAACCTCTTGATCCATGGGGCAGGGAGTACATTTATGAAAACCCACCCAGAAGGGCAAAAAAATATGATCTATACACTTTAGGTGCAGATGGGATGCCTGGGGGAACTGGTGAGGATTCTGATATTGGAAATTGGATGCAATAAAAAAAAGAAAGGCTTCACTTTAATTGAGGTTCTTGTTGTACTAGTTATTATAGGCATAACATCATCATTGTTATTTCTTAATATAGGCCTGTCTGACACAGTTTCAAAAAATAAGCTGTCTTTAAATACTCTTTTTAATTATCTTTCTGAAGAAAGCATTATTACTGGAAATCTAATAGCTTGGCATGCCAATGATAAAAAAGATTTTATATACATAATAGACCACCAGATGCAAAAACAAATGCTTTTAGATAATACCCAGTCGCCATGGAAAAATTTTTCTTCCAACAGTAAAACATTTAAGTATTTTGATGGTTCTATTATGCAATTAGATAAGAATGATTTGAGTAAACCGCTTATTATTTTCTACCCTTCAGGAGAAAATTCGGGAGGAGTAATAAGTATTTCTTCTTCAAATTTCATCCAAGAGATTACAATTAACAATAATGGAAAAATTGAAACCAAAATTATTGAATACTAAAAAAGGCTTCAGTCTTTTTGAAATTGTTATTGCTTTGGCAATTTTAAGTACATCCCTATTGGTAATTTATAACTTAATTTTATCTACGAGCGTATCTGTATATAAATTAGAAGATCATTACTTGGCTAAAGAAGTAGCTAATAATAGAATCGCACTAATTAATACCATTGAAAAGCCCTCAAAGCCCATAAATAGAAATGGAATGGACCCAATGGGAGGCAAGAATTGGAAGTGGGAAGAATCGTTTTATATTGGAATTAGTGATGAATTTCTAGAATATGAGATATTAATTAAGTCTGAAGGTTCAACACAATATATATATAGAACAAAAGGATATTTAGTTAATGAATAGGGGGTTTACAATAATAGAAGTACTAATTTCACTTGTCATACTTTCGATAATTACATTAATCACATCAAATATACTTAAGTCATCTTTAGATACAGAGTATCAAACAACAAATTATCTTAATAAAATAAAAGATATCAATTTATCTTCAAGTAAAATTAGAAGAGATCTTAGGCAAATTGTAAACATCACATCTCGTGACTTTTATGGAAATAATATGTCTGGCAGTTTTGTTGCAAATCAAGGTATGAATTCAATTATTTTTAATAGCAAAATTAGTTCTATTGCTAATGATGTATCTCCAATTAAAAGGGTTGAATATATTTATGAAGACAAACAAATTAAGAGAAGACAATATTTTTCTTCAAATCCATATGATCAAAACCAATTTATAGAGTCATTAATCCTAAGGAATGTTGATGATTTAAATTTTAGTTTTTTAAGTTCTAATAAGTGGCACTCTTTTTGGCCTGTTAACAATGCTTCATCAAAGCAAATACCAAGGCTAATTAAGATAGAATTCACTTTAGATAAAAAATCATATACATGGATAATTGAACCTAACATCTCGTATGTATCTCAAAACTAGTAATAAAGGGGTTGTTTTAATATCAGTCTTGTTAATAATTTTATTATTGTCATCTGTCGCTGTTGTTATTGGAAATAATTATTTAATATCTTTAAAAAGAGCTACTTATCTTGAATTCCAGTCTACTTCATTAAATGTCTTTAAAAATCTTGAGTCTTTGGCATTAAAAAAAATAGACATAGAGCTTAAATTTAATTCCAATAAGCTGTCCCGAAATAACCCCTTACTTAATAACGATTTATATTTTGAGACTGATGTAGGGATAGTTACTGCAAAAATTTCAGATAATTCAAATTGTTTCAATATAAATGCCTTGGTTATTAAAAATAAAAAAAATTATATCGAAAATAAGAAATCAATAGATGCTTTTAGAAAATTTATGAGATTTCAATCTGTTGATAATAATTTAATTGAAGAGATGATCGACCAAGTTATTGATTGGATTGATCTTGACTCTGATCCTCGCGCATATGGTCTTGAAGACTATTTTTATTCTGGACCACTAAACAACCCAAAAGAATATACAGGAAGAAGATTATTTTTTAGTGTTGATGAGCTAAAAGGCATTCCAGCTTTTAGAAAGATTAATTGGCAGATTATAAAAAATAATTTTTGTAGTATTAATACTAACTCAGAACTTACACTAAACTTAAATACATTAAATCTTGATGACTCTTATTTACTATCTTCCTTTTTTCCAAATTTAGCTTTGAGTGAAGCTGAGTATATTATTGATACTATTCCTGATGAGGGCATTGAAAACTTCAACTCTTTAAAATCTCTTCACCCTATGAAAGATTTTGAGGCGCAATATGGAAATATTAAATTTTCTTCATCAACCTTTGACCTTACTACTCTCATAACTAATGATAACTTTTCTGTTTTATCTATTAGCAAAATAATTCATGATAAGAACAAAAATAGCTATATTATTTCAAGAACATATAATGGTATTTAAATGAATACCTATATTGCAAATTTTCTAGACAGCTCATGCAAATCCTTTGATTTATATTCTTGTAATAAAGGGCTTATATCTAGTGAACGTTTCTTAGATATAGATGACTTAAAAAACCTAGATAATAGTTCTTTATTGGTAGTTTTAATACCTTCAATATTGATAACTTCATATCAAAACTTAAAAAATACAGACTTATCTGAAGATATTAATTTAGCTAATTTTATATCAGATATTGATAATAAAATCGTAGATCAAATTTCATACAATGAGTTTCTTTTTCACGAGAAGAATGCTTTTATTATTAACAAGGTGATATTAGAAGATTTAAACAAATCACTAACTCAGCTAGACACTAATATTATATTAATGCCAGAGTATTCTTTTTTTCGGCATGAGAATGACGAAGATGTAATATTTGAACTAAATAATAAATTTATTTTTTCTAACTCAGATGGAACTGGTACAAGTGTATCAAGAGATAATCTGGAACAATACTGTCAGATAATTTCTGAATTCAAGGATGGCTATGACCCTGTAATTTATAGTGAACATAAATTTTTAAAAGCAAAATATCCTCATTCAAGTTTTGTTACTTCTGGTCTTGAGAGCTTTTTCAACCAAGACTTTAAAAGATTTCCTAACTTTTATGAGTTTTATTTGTCATATCAATCAGTAAAAAGAAAATTTAATTTTACTATTGCCCAATTATTGATAATTCTAATAGGACTGTCTTCTTTCTTTTTATTACCATCAATGCTTATTAAAAATAATAATAATAATGCATTGGTTTATAAAAAAGCGACATTTGATATTTTTACTGCCATAAATAAAGATATTAAAAAAGTAGTTAGGCCGAGATCCCAAATAGATTCAATCATGAATCAAATTCCTTTAGATAAAGTCAATAATGTTGAACTTCCATCTTTAAATTTTCTTGATCAAGTTAGCGATGAGTACTTAGATCGAATTTATGTCAATTTTAATGACTCAACTGTTGTAATAGATATTAGTGGAATGCCTTTAATGCAATACAATCTGATAAAAAACCTTTCACAACAATTTGGTGTAGGTATTCTTAACGAAGAGGTTCTATCACCAAACAACATTGTTTCTGGAACAATAACATTGAGCCTGCTAAATGAATAAACTATTAAAAAGCTTAAAATCTCGTGAAATTTATTTACTTATAGCTTCTTTTCTTTTATTACTATTATTTGGGGTTGGCATCTTGTTATCTTCAACTTACAACACTTACAACATATCAGTAAAAAATCTAGATAAAGAAAAGGGCGACTATGAATATGTATTTAAAAAGTCATACCCGCTAACTCAGGCCACCAAACAAGCTAAAATAAATCTTGCCTTGGTGAATAAGATTATCCTTTCAAATGAGATCTATAAGAGTATTTCAAATGTATCTCTTGAGGATTCAGATATGCTTGTCATATCTTTTAACTCAATTGACCTTGGTATGGCTATTCTACTAGCCGAGGAAATAGTCAATTCATCCTCAATGAGTATTTTAACGATAGAATCAAATAGAGTTGATGATGGAGTAACTATTAAACTTTCGTTTATTTAATCTTTATAGATTGATATTTTTTTTGAATAAAGTTCATGAAATGTTTTTACAGCAATTGAATCTGAAACTCCCCACTTTGTTGATTCAATATTCCTAATCTCAAGTTTATTTATTATCATGAGATAAATTTTTAAAGCATAATCTATAACATCTGCTCTATCTGGCTGAAGTTTAAATTGAGATATTTTTTCTTCTTGATTTAAGGTTGTTAATTCTTTAGATTTTTCAATAAACAAATTCGAAGTTATTTGTTTACATTTATAGATATTTAAAAACGATTTTATACTTCCACCTAGTCCGATGAGTGTATCTATGTCACTTTGTTTATTAAGCCACTCAGAAAGGCGCAACCATTCATTTTTATCGTCTTTACCGAGCATAGATCTTACTGCACCCAACTGAAAAGATTGAATAATATGGTCTCCATTTTTATATATATAAATTTCAGTACTGCCACCACCAACATCAACGTAAATCTTATTTTTACCTTCTTGAGCTTTTGGATGAAACCTTATTAATTTAGCCTCTTCTAACCCTGAAATAATTCTTATAGGATGATTAATGTTATTTTCAACATATCTTCTAGCATTTTCAGAATTGGCTGTATCTCTAAAAGCACTGGTTGCAACAATTTCATACATTTTAATATTATTTTTTAAAAAATTATCCTGATATTTTACTAATGTACTGACAAGTTCATTTAATTTGTTATCTGACAGAAGGCCTGTACCAAAAACCTCTGCACCAAGTCTTATTGGTGATCTGATGCCTTCAATAAAATCAATAGTTGTAGGGCTTGTATTAAACACTTTTGATTTAATGGCATTTGTACCAATATCAATGGATGCTATTTTCATTATGTATCGTCACTATATTTAGTAATTATCATAAATTGTTCGTAGGTAAGATTATCAAAACGAACTCCTTCAATACTTGCTGAATAATTAGATATAGCTTTCGACCATTTCACTGGCTTTAGTATTTTTTTATTTTCATAATCCATCTTATTCAGAAGGTACCTTAAGGCTGTTAATCTACCTATCATCTTATTATTTGAATTAATCATTACCCATGGCGATAGCTCAGTAGCAGTTCTTGAAAACATTTGTTCTTTATAGAAAGTAAAAGCATCCCATTTAGTTACAATTTTTTCATCATTTTTAGATAGCTTCCAATATTTTAATTGAGAATTTTTTCTTGCATTCATCCTTCTTTCTTGTTGATCTCTTGATAGTGAAAAATAAAATTTAGTAATCTCAACATTATTTAAAATATGATCTTCTTCCCACTTATTAACTCTATTCATAAATGTTCTATATTGATTTTCAGAACAATATCCCATAATTGGCTCTGTTATTGCTCGCGTATACCATGATCTGTCTAAGAATGAGATCTCACCATTTTGAGGTATAACTTTCCCCCATCTTTGAAACCAATGAGATGACTCCCATTTAGATGGAATTCCTAATTGAACATAGTTAAAATTATTAGGCCTCAAGTATTCAGAAAAGAATTTTATTGCAGAACTTTTTCCTGCAGTGTCTCTACCTTCAAATACAATGCATAACTTCCTATTATTTTTAATAACATCCTCTTGAAGCTTTAATAATTCAATTTGAAGTCTTCTTTTTTCCAATGCGTATGCTTTGGCATGAAGTCTTTTGTATTCTGATTGATCTAAAGATATAAGATTCATTTATATATGTATTGTTTATTTCACTAAAAAGTAAATGTAAATTCACATGAATGTAACAACCAGAAGTTCTAATGCATATATTAAATTTATATAACAGGTAAAACAATGGAAAATTTATTCTTAGATCCTACACTTATCCTTATTATAGCGGCTTTTGCTGGGTTTTTCATGGCATTCGGAATTGGTGCAAATGATGTTGCTAATGCTATGGGAACATCTGTAGGAAGCAAGGCCATAACATTTAAGCAAGCTATATTTATTGCTGCTATCTTTGAATTTTTAGGCGCATATTTAGCTGGAGGTGAAGTCACATCAACAATTAGAAAAGGAATAGTCGATCCAGATCTCTACATAGGAAAAGAAAATATATTTATTATTGGAATGCTATCTGCATTATTGGCTGCAGGTACATGGCTTCTAATAGCAAGCTCTAAGGGCTGGCCAGTATCTACAACGCATTCCATTGTTGGTTCTATAGTTGGGTTTGTAATAATATCAATGGGCTTTCAAGCCGTTTCTTGGGATAAAGTCGGAACCATTGCTGCTAGCTGGGTTGTCTCGCCTGCAATTTCAGGAACAATGGCATTTTTTATATTTTTAAGTGCTAAGAAATTTATCCTAGATAGAAAAGATCCAGCACAAGCGGCTGTATCTTTAATACCTCTTTACAGTTTCTTTGTAGCTGTAATTATAGGTTTAGTTACTGCTAGAAAAGGCTTGAAACATGTAGGTTTGCCTCTCACTGATAATGAGGTTGTTTTAGTTACAATAGCATTTGGATTAGTTGTCACAGTAATTACATACATTCTTTTAAATATAAACAAAGAAAAAATTAAAAAGAATGGTGTTGAATCAGCTTTTGCTGTTCTTATGATAGTTACTGCATCAGCTATGGCCTTTGCTCATGGCTCAAATGATGTAGCAAATGCTATCGGTCCAATGTCTGCAATAATTAGCGTTGCATCAGAAGGAGCAATTGGAGCAAAATCAGCAGTTAGTCCCTGGGTTTTATTGATTGGTGGAGTGGGTATAGTTTTTGGTTTGGCTATGCTGGGAGGTAGGGTTATCAAAACTGTTGGTAGTAAAATTACTACACTAACTCCTAGTTTAGGATTTTCAGCTGAGATGGCAGCCGCATCTACTGTTGTAGCTGCGACTTACATAGGATTTCCTATATCAACAACACATACGCTTGTAGGAGCTGTTATTGGGGTAGGTCTTGCTAAAGGTGTTTCTCATCTAGATCTGAGCTCTATAGGTAGAATCATCCTTTCTTGGGTAGTAACAATACCTGCTGGCGCTACATTAACAGTATTGTTTTATGTTTTATTAAGATTTATTGAAACCTTAATGACAGTAGGGGTTTAATTAATAGCTCAAACTCAAGAGTTTTGATTAATCCAATTAAGTAAATAGGAAAGGCTCGCTCTGTGGGCCTCGATCCTTCCAACCTCATTTAACTCTCCGTTTTCTTTTGCATTTAATGCAAATACAGAGAGGATAAGTTGAGTAAGTACTCTATAGACACCACTTTTATTATACATATCAGGAAGCTCAATATTATTATCGATAAAGCATTCAATAGAACTTGCTAAGCCGTGCATAGATTCAGATGACATTGGAGGACTTACTGTATTTTTTAAAATAATTAATTGAGCAGCTTTGGAAGATCTAAAAAATTTATACATCACCTCAACCGTCTTTAAAACAATTACAGAAACTTGATTAGTTTCAAGCGGGGTTAATTCCTCTCTAAATACATTTTCACAATCTTTAAAATAACCCTTAATCATCATTGCTTTTAAAGAGTCAGTTGTAGGAAAAAATTTATAAGTAGAGGTTCTCTTTAGGCCTGAATATTTTGCAATATTTGAGATCGTTATAGCTTCAAGACCATCGTTAAGAAGAATTGATTCAGCGGTTTGAAGAATAAGTTTTACTCTTTTCTTACTTCTTTCTTGCTTGGCAATTAATTCCATTATTAGATTATGGACAAATGTTTAGAAAAGTAAAATACATATTAGTTATTCATCTATTTTATCAAGGACATCTTTAATAGAAACAAATTTAAAATTTTGTTTTCTAATTGATCCTGCGCCATCATTACTTCCATCTTGAACCACCAACAAGCCTTTAGGAAATAATGGCCCTAGGTTGTTGTTTACAACATCAACTCCATCTGTATCCGTAACAGCATCAATAGATCCATTTCCAACAATATTAAAGCTATTTATAAAATTATGTGGGTATCTTCGGCTATAAATGTTTAAAGTACTATTACCTTGAGAGGAAAGGATAACGAATCCTTCATTAGTGTTTGATTTATAAATTGTTACTCCTTCAGGATCGCCAACAATATTGCCTGATCTGGTATCAATAATAATTGGAGCACTAAAATCAAGATTTTTATTGATTTTGTAAGCTCTTAAAATCCCTCTATCTTGTTCCTCAGAAATAAATAAAGTTGAATTATCAGAATCATAAACACAACCTTCAGACTGTGTAGCATCTTGGTTGTTAAATGTATGCAATAATTTTAAGTTATCACGATATGACCATAATTGAACTCTTGATCCCTCATCTTCAGTGATGAATGCAATATTACCAAAATACTCGTGATGTCCTGAACAGACCCCATATACAATCATATCTGCATGACCTTTTAGAGTTGATTTAACTGGAAGCTTAAATGTATTAGATTCTATATCTGAGTTCATTTTATTGTTATCTAAAACCCAAAGATCTAAGGAGCTATCATTTCTATTAGAGCCAAATAGCAAAGTAGTTTTTGAAATGTCGTCAGAAATTATGTCTATGTTATTAATATTTCCCGCAGGAGAAAAATCAAGTGTTTCTGCTTTTAGATTGTATGTATAAATACCATTATATTTATCCGTTCCAAATACTAGTGAATTATTAATATTTATATTATTAATCCATATTGCAGGATCATCAGCATCTCCATTTATCTTAACTTGGTCTGTTTCATATATTGATATAACAGAGAATGCATTCAATTGGCATATAGAAAAAAAACATAAAAGATACAAAGAGTAGATTTTTTTAAGAATTGAATTTTTATTCATAGCCTATTATATGTTGTGGTACTAACATATATATAATTTTACTATTATTATTTATGGTAGTTCATATTTAACATAATGTTACATTCTAGTGTCACTTTAGTAATTTATGAAACTTTGAAGTTAATCTTTTGAAAAGAGTGTTATTCACACTATGAGTAATTCATTTATATATGGAATAATTGCATTTTTTAACATTAATCATATAAAAATAAGCATGAAAAAAAATTTTTACAAAACTCAAAAAAGAACTACTCAATCAATTAATAATTTTTCTCTACTTTCTTTATTACTTTGCATGAGTACTTTTAATCTTACTGCTACTGATACTGAGATTTATGGAAAAATAAATTTAGATCTTCTTTCTACAGAAGTAGACTCTAAAACTTCCTCCGAAACTAATAGCAATGCATCAAGGCTTGGATATAAAGCAAAGTTTAAGTTATCAGATAAAGTAAATTTCCTAATTCAAATTGAAAATGAAATAGATGTAACAGATGGAAAGGCAGATAAAAATAAAGTACTTAAACAACGTAATACATTTATAGGTATTTCAGGTAATTTTGGAAAACTTTTTGTTGGAACTCATGATACTGCTTTTAAGAAATCACAATTGAAAGTTGATTTATTTAATGATACTAAATCAGATATAAAAAACCTTTTTGTAGGTGAAAACAGATCCCAGGACTTAGTTGGTTACACATCTCCAGAAATAATAAAAGGATTAAAGGTTACTCTTAATAATATTAAAACATCTAGCAAAAGTTATCAGTCTTATTCATTTGACTATAACGCAAATAATTTTAAATCATCATTTGGAATAGATTCAGGTCTTAAGGGTTATGAAAGTAAAAGATTTGCTATATTAAAACCAATTAAGAACAGCACACTTGGTTTTCTATATCAAGAATCTATTAATGCTGAAACATCTAACAAAGAATCAGGTTATGTTGCTAGCTTAAAACATAAATTATCATCAAAATCTTCTTTAATGTTTCAAGCATCCGAGTCTGATATTAAGCTTATTGGTGGAAAGCAGAATGCTATTGGATACTCATACCAATATAATTCAATATTGAAATTATTTACAAGCTACTCAAAAAGATCTCAATCAGATAGTTTAAAAAACAAAAAAATGATTAGCGCAGGGTTTGAGCTGAAGTTTTAGATCCTAAATTATATTTATTTCTTAAGGCTCCTATAGAGCTTTATTTTATTAACTTTGATATAAAATTTACTATGTCTTCAGCCAAAACTTCAGGCTTTTCCATGGCAGCAAAATGACCACCATCATACTCATTCCACTGAACTACATTATAGATTTTTTCAGCCCAAATTTTTGGAGGGATCATGATATCCTTTTTAAATATAGCACCTGCCATTGGTTGAGAGACTTTATTAAATGAAAAGCCAAACTCCCCATTTTCTTTATATAACCGAGCTGATGAAGGCGCTGATTCTGTAAACCAATACAATGAAATAATACTTAAAACTTCATCATTCGTAACAACTAATTTATTAGTTCTTTCATCAAACCAACCATAAAATTTTTCTGCAATCCATGCCGCCAGACCAATAGGTGAGTCATTAAGACTATAACCTATAGTTTGTGGCTTTGTTCGTTGTATTTCATAGTAACCGTATCCTTGATTTTTATATTTATTAAAATTTTCTAATAACTTCAATTCATTTTGTGTAACGCCTTGCATAGGATCTTGATTATCAGGAGGGAATGCAATTACAAGATTTAAATGAATACCAATACAATTATTAGGGTAAAGCTCTGCCATCCACTTACTCACAGTTGCTCCCCAGTCACCTCCTTGCACTACATATTTATCATAACCAAGAGCACCCATTAACTCATGTTGAATTCTTGCAATTTTCTCTGAATCCATACCTTTTTCTGTGGGCTTATCAGAAAATCCGAAACCTGGCATAGAAGGGCATATTATATCTATTGGGATTTTTGATTTTTTATGGATTATAGGAATAATTTTTAAAAACTCTTGAATGCTGCCTGGCCACCCATGAGTCATAATAAGTGGAACGGCTCCTTCTTTATCAGATTTAGAATGAAGAAAATGAATTTTAAGCCCAGAATTGGATTTAAATTTATAACTACCAATTTTATTTAACTCTTCTTCATGATTCCTCCAGTTAAAAGAGTTCAGCCACTCATTTGATAAGTTTTTTAAAAAACTCATTCCTGTTCCATGTGACCAATATTCATCATTTATCTCATCGGGCCACCTTGTAAGTGTTATTTTTTGGTGTAATTTATTTATTTCTTCGTCAGAAATATGAATATTAAATTTTTCTATCATTTTTTAAATAGTGATTCTTGTTGAACATACTATATGCGAAACTAATAATTAAAGTAAAATATCCTATATAACCTCTATCTAATATTATGTTTGAAAAAATTGAATTATATTTAAATACAAATGCAGAATATGCTTGGATGGTTATTTTTTTCTTTGCTTTTATTGAGTCCTTTGTTTTATCAGGAATTGTTACATCCAGTGCAATTTTATTTTCAATTTGCATATTTATATACAACACAGAACTCTTATCTATCTACTATATTGTTCCATTGGCAGTATTAGGTGCACATTTAGGAGACATGACTAGTTTCTTATTTGGCAAAACCATAGGTCCGCAAATTCTAACTACAAAAGTTATGGTGAAAAGACAGAAAACGATAATAAGAGCGCAAAAATTTTTAGATAAAACTGGTTCTTTCACTGTTCTGCTTGGAAGATTTATACCCGCAGTAAGACCAATAGTTCCCTTTTTACTTGGTATTTCTGACTTAAAGGTTGTAAGATTTTATATTGCAGATCTCATTGCTTGTCTTTTGTGGGGATTAGCTTTGGGGTTTTTAGTAACGGGAGTTGGCTCCTTTTTTGGATAATTCAAATGTTGAGTATATTTATATTAACAATTAGTACTATAGCTTTAATCTATTTGCTTGTTCAGTTAGTAAAAGCTAAACAGCAGGGTAAGTTTCTGCAAACTCTTAGAGACTTGCTTGTTATTGCATTGGCTATTCTAATGACGTTTGCAATTTTCTATATTGGTTATAGGGTCTTTAGAGTTTTTTAATTTTATGACTGAAACTCTCTTTGATAAGATCATCAAAAAAGATATTCCTGCTGATATTATTTATGAAGATGAAAAATCTATTGTAATCAAAGATATCAACCCGCAAGCTCCAGTTCATCTACTAATCATTCCAAAAAAAAATATACCAATGCTCTCAAGTGCAAATGAGGAAGACAAGGAAATTTTAGGCCATCTTATGTTAGTTGCAGGAAAGGTTTCAAAAATACTAAAGTTAGATAATACATTTAATATTGTTATTAATAATGGAGCAAATGCAGGTCAAACTGTATTCCACCTTCACCTACATTTACTTTCTGGTAAATCCTTTAACTGGTTGCCGGCTTAATAAAAAATATAAGCGGCTAGGCCAAGTAGAAATACTATAAAACCAATCCCTACTACAAAGAATGAACCAAATTTAATTGTTGTTATATCATCCATTTTAAATTCCCCCTCCAAAAAATATAACAAAAATATAATGATTAGCAAGGTAAAAATTAATATAGAATATCAATTAGAAACCTATATTTATAAATTTTGAACAATTCAACAACCACAGTTTTTAATAAAAAAGTAAAGTCATGGATAGCATATGATGCTGGAAACTCTGCTTTTGCAACTACCGTGGTTGCTGGTTTTTTTCCTGTTTTTTATAATCAATATTGGGCTAGTGGTATTGATGTGGATGATGCAACTGTATATAAAACCTTAGCCTTAGCAATTTGTAATTCAATTGTCTTACTTACTGCACCATTTATTGGCGCTATCACAGATATAAATAACGCTACTAAAAAAACTCTTATTTTATTTACAACCATTGGAGCTTTATTTGTAGGTTTACTATCTATACTTCCATTAGGTTCGTGGTTATATGCCTTAGTTTTCTTCTGTATTGCAAATTATTGTTTTGCCGTAGGTCAAATACCTTATGATAAGATTTTAACTAAAATAGCACCACAAAATAAGCTTTCACAAATATCAAATCAAGGATATGCCTGGGGTTATCTTGGCGGTGGGACTCTATTTCTTGTTAATGCATTAATGTTTCTTTACTGGGATAAAATAGGCCTTCAGTCTTCTGCAGATGCAGTTAAACTGTCATTTATTATGGTTTCCATCTGGTGGTTTGCCTTTATGCTTCCTATTAAACAAAACTATAAAGAAAATATTCTCCATCACAAAAAAACATTTTTAATAAATGAATCCTTCAAAAATATTCTCACTACTTTGAGATCTATTTCTCAATACAGAAATGTTTCTTTATTTTTATTAGCTTTCTTTCTTTTTATTGATGGCGCTCATACTGTTATTTATCTTGCAGCAGATTTTGCTCTTAATGTTGGCTTAAAGGCTAATGATGTTATTCCTGCACTAATTTTAGTTCAATTTGTAGCATTTCCAGCAACACTTCTTTGGGGTTATATAGCTGATAAATATGGTGACAAGCCAGTTTTATTTATTACTATTCTTTTTTACATATTTATTATATTTTTCTCAACCACTCTCTCATCCGCTTCTGAATTTTATATTTTAGCAATTTTAGTTGGTGGCGTTCAGGGAGGTATTCAAGGAAGCTCTCGAAGCTTATATGGAAAAATTATCCCACCTGAGAAAGCAGGAGAATTTTTTGGAATCTATAATGTCTTAGGAAGAGCAGGTGCTATATTTGGACCATTAATGGTTGGTGGCTTATTAGCTCTTTATGGTGATGTAAGAATTTCACTACTTCCTATAGCAGTCCTATTTATCCTTGGCGGGCTAGTCTTATTAAAAGTAAAAGAATCGAATGAAATTTAGTCTTAATCTAAACAAGATAGCTCTTTTAAGAAATGCAAGAGGTGAGAATAATCCTTGTCTTGAAGGATTTGCAAACTCAGCTATTAATCTTGGCATAGATGGTCTTACACTACATCCAAGACCAGACCACAGACATGCAACAAGTAATGATGTGATTTCGCTAGCAAATTTAGCTAAATCAAGAAATGTTGACTTTAATTTGGAAGGCAATCCATTTTCAGAGGAACTTAATGAGTTCATGGGTTTTAATAATCTTGTAAAAGTATGTCAGCCAGAACAAATAACACTCGTACCTGACTTGCCTAATCAAATTACATCAGACCATGGTTGGGAGTCTGGCGATCATGACCAAAAATTAAGAGAGTCAGTAAGGTTGCTCAAGAGCCTTTCTAGCAATTCACAAATCTCTTTATTTGTAGACCAGCTTAAGGGTGATAAAGCTAACATTGATATTATTGACTATGCACAAGATATAGGTGTTGATGGGATAGAAATTCATACTGGTCAATTTTCTAAAAGTATAGAATCTGGAGATCTTTCTATTATTTCCTCACTTTCAGAATTAATTCTAAAAGCAAACTCTACGCACCTATTTGTTAATGCTGGCCATGATTTAAATCTAATAAATTTACCAGAGCTTATTAAAATTGGTGGTATTAATGAAGTTTCTATTGGGCATGCAGTTATAGTTGATGCCTTGAAAAATGGCTTCGAAGACACTATAAAGAGTTATATAAATACAATTAAGGAATAGGTATGAGTATTGAAGAAAAATTAAGAGAACAAATCAAAGACAATGACCTTTTAATCTATATGAAAGGTACGCCTTACGAACCAAAGTGTGGCTTTTCGGCTAAAACAGTTCAAGCGCTAATAGAATGCGAGGCACAGTTTTCCTATGTAGATATTTTAGAAAATAATGATGCTAGAGCCACATTGCCTTCGGTGTCTGATTGGCCAACTTTTCCGCAAGTGTTTGTGAAAGGCGAGCTTATAGGCGGTGCTGATATTGTTACTCAAATGCACGAGTCCGGAGAGCTAAGAAAGTTTATTGAAAGTTCTCTTAGCTAGAATAGTCGTTTAGAACTCTACAAAATACCTTGGCAGTAACGTCAGAGTCGTAGGCAGCTGAATGAGCCTCTTTAGAATCATAATCAATAGAAAGTGAATCACAAATTCTAGCAAGTACAGTCTGGTTTGTTGCTAAAACACCCAGGCTTACTGTATCTAATACCGAAAAAGGGTGAAAAGGAGATCTTTTGATTTTGTTTCTTGATATAGCCTCGTTTAAAAATGATAAGTCAAAATGTGCATTGTGGCCAACGAGTATAGCTCTTGAGCACTCATATTTAGCTTTGGCTTTATTGATAATAGTAAATAGCTCTTGTAATGCATGGCTTTCAGGGACAGCATTCCTTAATGGATGATTTAGATTAATTTTTGTAAATTCCAATGATTCATCTTCTACAACAAGCCCCTCATAGGGTTCAATATGGAATCGGTGGGTTTCACCAACCAATAGAATATCTTCAGACTCTTCTATTAGTGTTATAGCAATTTCAAGAATTGCATTTTCTTTTGAATCAAAACCACCTGTTTCTAGATCCACTACAACAGGTAAATATTTTCTAAATCTATTTTTTAGCATTAATTATCATCCTGTAGAAATGTATTAATTTCATTTTCATTAAAGCGATGTAATTTAGACAAATCAGATTTTATAATTTTATTCTGCATTTCATCAATCATTTTAGATTTATCTATATTTCTGTTCTTGAGTTGAAGGTTTAGCGTATCGCTAATCTCCATATTTTTATCGCTAAAGTTGATTAACTTATTTCTTTTTTTATTAATTGTTAAATTTTCTTTTGAGTCATAAAAAAACTGTGAAACCTCTCTTGACTTGGCTGCATCTTGATCAGAAAGGGGTATTATTTCAATACAATCAACGGGACATGGCTCAATACAGAGCTCACACCCTGTGCATAAATCATCAATGATTGAATGCATCATATTAGTTCCGCCAGTGATAGCATCAACCGGGCAGGCTGATATGCATTTCTTACATCCTATGCATTCTTCTTCAATAATTTTAACTTTTTGACTTTCAATTGTTGGACCATATTCAGAATTTACAGAAATATAATTTGTATTAGTAATGGCATTTAATTTTTTTAAAGTTTTATTTCCCCCTGGAACACATCTATCATGCGGAGAGCCATTAACTATGGCTTCAGCATATTGCTTGCATCCAGGCGTGTCACATCTTCCACACTGTATCTGTGGTAACTCTTTGTGTATTAAATCAATTAGTTCCAATTTATTTTTTTAATACGCCAAGTTTTTCTTGGAGTTTTGAATTAGATGTTGTGTAACCAAAAGGGACTCTTTCACCAGGATAAATTCTCTTATATGCTTTTTGAACAGCCAAAGTTGTTTCATGAAAACCAGATAGAATTAAATCAAGCTTTCCAGGATAATCATTTATATCTCCTACAGCAAAAATTCCTTCTCTTGAGGTTTCAAAATTTTCAGTATTAACATTAATTTTTTTATTGTTAAGTTCTAATTCCCAATCAAAAATAGGGCCAAGTTTTTTATTTAATCCAAACAAAAATATTAATTCATCTGCTTTATGAGTGATAAGCTCTTTTGTATCAAAGTTTTTTAAAGAAACTTCACTAACTTTTTCTTCACCATGAATATCTTCTATTACATATGGAGTTAAGAGATTAATTTTTTTATCTTTTACAAGGTCTCTCATTAATTCTTCAGTATGAGGAGCTCCTCTAAAAGCATCTCTTCGATGAACCAATGAAAGGCTCTTTGATTCTTTTGCTAGTTCTACAGACCAATCTAATGCTGAGTCACCGCCACCAAAAATAAATATGTCTTTGTCTTTATATTTTTCTTTTGATCTAACTGCATAATTAACCCCATGATCAAGAAACTTATCAGGATCTTCTATATTTGGCGGTCTGCGTGCTTCAAAAGAACCAGCACCAGCTGCTATAAATATATTTTTTGAAATAAATGAATTATTTTCGTTTGTAGTTACTTTCCAAAAAATACCATCTTCTTGGTTTGTCTCTTCTATAGTTTCAACTCTTTGATTCAAATATAGGTCGTAATCAAAAGGCTTAATCTGCTGAAGAAGTGCATCAACATGTTCTTGTGCAGTCTGAAAAGCTACTCCTGGTATGTCATATATAGGCTTTTCTGGATAAAGCTCCGCACATTGCCCGCCAGGTTTATCAAGGTTGTCTATAAGAACACAATTAAGACCCAATAAACCAGCTTCAAATACAGTGAATAAACCAACTGGTCCTGCACCAATAACAATAATATCTGTTTCCTTAATCATTACTTAACTCTCAAACCTGGCTTTGCTCCACTATCTGGTGATATTAGATATATACCTTCATCATCACTGGAGGCTAGAACCATACCTTCAGATAATCCAAATTTCATTTGCCTTGGTTCAAGATTGCTGACTAATATGACTAACTTGTTTGTTAAATCTTCTGGGTTGTAAGCTTTTTTAATACCAGCAAAAACTTGCCTATCACCTAACTCACCAACATTTAGATTTAGCTTAAGTAATTTATCAGCACCTTCAACAAGTGACGCTTCTACAATTTGCGCAACCCTAAGATCAACATCAGCAAATTGTTTTATATCAATAAAATTATTATCATTCATAGGTTCATCCTTCTTTAAATTAATTGGTTCTAGCCTGTTTAACAATGGCACATAGTTATTTATTGGCTTTTGAAGCATTTTATCTAAATCTTCAAAACTATTTTCAGTACTGTTAAGAAATTCAAACGCATTTTTTGTAATATTAGGAATTATTGGTTGTAAATAGATGCTAAGTAATCTGAATGCATATAAAGCCGTAGATGATATATCTATCGCTTCATTTGGTTCTTTCTTCCACGGAGTGCTGTCATTAATATATTTATTTATATCATCTGACATTTCCATAATTAGCCTAACAGCTTTGGAGTAATTTCTTGAATTATAATAACTAGTTACTAAAGGTTTTTTTGATTTAATGCTTTCAATTAATTCATTATTAATATTATCTGATAATTTATTGTCATTTTTTTTGATAAATGATGAGCAGCGGCTGGCAATATTACAGTATTTGCCAACTAAGTCAGAATTTATTCTTGTTACATAATCTTCAAGATTTAAGTCAATATCTTCAACTTTATCATTGAGTTTTGCTGCAAAATAATAGCGCAATGTTTCAGGATCACATACCTCTGCAAATTCTCTTGCTAGGATGCCAGTACCCTTTGATTTTGACATTTTTTCGCCATTTATAGTTAAAAAACCATGTACATATATTCCATCTGGCAATTTTAAGTTAGCTGAATCTAACAATGCAGGCCAAAATAGACCATGAAAATATGCAATATCTTTTCCAATGAAATGATAGATCTCATAGTTAGAATTTTTAGACCATAATTCTTCCATTTTTTTATCATTTGAGGCTGCCCAGTTTTCAATAGCTGCTAAATAGCCAATAGGAGCGTCAAGCCAAACATAAAAATATTTATCAATCTCTCCAGGAATACTAAAACCAAAGTAGGGGGCATCTCTCGATATGTCCCATTGCTGAAGATCATCATTTACCCATTCACTTAATTTATTAACAATAGGTTTTTGAAGATCACTCTTTTGAAGAAAATCTTTTAAAACGTTGATTTGTTTAGGTAAATTAAAAAATATATGCTCACTGTCCTTATAAATTGGCGTAGTACCAGAAAGAGCAGATATCGGGTTTTTAATTTCACTTACGTCGTATGTTGCCCCACATTTGCTGCAACCATCTCCATACTGGTTCTCTTCGTTGCACTTTGGACATGCGCCTTTTACAAACCGATCTGATAAAAACATAGATTCCTTTTCATCAAATAGCTGTTTAATAGTTTTTCTTGTTATTAAATCTTTATTTTTTGCTTCGTTATAAATAAATTCTGAGTACTTTTTATTTTCATCAGAATGAGTGGTATGAAAATTTGTAAAATCGATGTCATATAATTTATATGTTTCTATATGATCTATTTGCACATCCTTGATAAGCTGCTCTGGTTCAACGCCCAATTCTTTTGCTTTAAGCATTACTGGAGTTCCATGAGTGTCATCAGCACAAAAGAATAAGCACTCGTTACCAATCAAGTTATTAAATCTCACCCATATATCAGTTTGTACCGCTTCTAAAATATGACCTAGATGCAGGGACGAATTAGCATAAGGAAGTGCTTGAGTAACAAGTATTTTTCTTTTTTTTGTATTAGCAACGTCCATAACAACTGTATTATATGTGAAAATACATTTTATATGAGTATTAAAAAAATAATATCTGTAGCCTCTGCCAAGGGCGGGGTAGGGAAAAGTACTATCACCGCATTGCTTGCAATGAATTTTGCAAAAAAGTTTAAAGTAGGCATTTTAGATGCAGATATATATGGACCAAACCAACACATTCTATTCAACGTAGAAAATAAAAAACCTAACTATATTAAGGATAAAGATAAAACATTAATGGAGCCTATCGAGTCTATGGGCGTTAAATTAAATTCTATGGGTTTTATTTTAGATGATGATAGAGCTGCTATATGGAGAGGCCCAATGTTAAGTGGGGCTATTAAGCAATTAATGAGCTTAACAATTTGGGGTGAATTAGATTATTTGTTTATTGATATGCCTCCAGGGACGGGTGATGCCTACTTAACAGTTGCGTCTGAAGTAAAACCTGATCACAGTCTTTTGGTAACAACTCCAAATAAATTAGCAATTCACGATACTTTAAAATCAGTATCTTTTTTTAACAAATTAGATATAAACCTAATAGGGTTTATTGAAAATAATACCTCAAATCAGTTAATTAAAGCTGACTATGAACCTTTGCTATCAAAAGATCTGTCTTGTATAGGTAAAATCTTATATAACGAAGATATATATAATTTAAATTTAAATAAGTCCTCAAACTTGGTTTCAGATATATCAAGCGCAATTCAAACCCTTGTATAATAAAGTTATGAGATCATTTGTTTTCACAATTTTTGTTTGTTCTTCATTTCTAATCGCTGAAGATATAAATGATCCCTTTGAAGATTTGAATAGATTGTCATTCGAATTTAATGAATCTTTGGATGCAAATTTTCTTAAACCCATCGCCGAAACTTATTCAAAATCTCCAAGACTATTAAAAAAAGGCGTCACGAATTTTTTTGATAACCTTGAAGAGGTAGATACTTCTGTAAACCAGCTATTACAAGGAAAAATTGGATATGCAGTCAATGATCTTACAAGATTTGTTTTAAATTCTACTATTGGTCTTGGTGGTTTACTAGATGTTGCAACTCCTTTGGGGCTCAAAAGACATGAAGAAGATTTTAGTCAAACTCTTGCATTATGGGGGGTTCCTTCTGGACCATACATAATGTTGCCACTTTTAGGCCCATCTAGTGTCAGGGATGTCTTTAGCAGGCCTGTATCATCACTTTTATCAGTCACCTTCCATATGACAGAGAGTGATGTAAATATTGCTCTAAAAGCTGTTGATGCACTTGAAACAAGAGAAAGATTACTGGAGATTGAATCATTAATATATGGAGATAGGTATGATTTTGTAAAAGATTCTTATGTCCAGTATATGATTTATGAAGTTAGTGATGGCGAAAATGTTGTTGATGAATTTGTAGATGATATGGATGATTTTTTAATAGAATAGAAGATCTTCTAAATCTTTTCGTTGAGACTTTATCTCACCCAGTCTAATAATCTCTAAAATTTTTAAACGAAATGTTTTTGCAAATTTATCACCCCTTGATAATCCAAATAAATGCTTCATCATTCTCGAGATTTCATGACCTTCTGTAATTTTTTCTTCAACGTAATCTAAATATTGGTTTAAGATAATTTTTTTTGATTTTTTGATATATTCAAGACCATATATTTCAGAGTCTATATCCTTAATTAAAAAAGGGTTCTCATAAGCAGCTCTTCCAATCATAACCCCATCAACATGCTCAAGATGTTGTTTTGTTTCGTCAATTGATTTAATTCCACCATTAATAATAATATTAAGGTTGGGGAAATCTTTTTTTAAGTTATACACATAGTCATATTTTAATGGAGGTATATGCCTATTTTGTCTTGGGCTTAAGCCTTTCAAAATTCCATTTCTTGCATGTATAACAAAATTATTAATCCCTGTTTCTTGTATTATGTTTACAAAATTATATAAGAACTCATAGTCAACATGATCATCTACGCCTAACCTGCATTTAATTGATACCGGAACAGATACATTTTTTTGCATTGAGCTCAAACAATCGGCCACATGATTAGGTTCAAGCATCAGACATGCTCCAAATCTACCTTTTTGAACCCTATCTGAAGGGCAACCAACATTTAAATTAATCTCATCATAACCATAGTCTTCAGATATCTTTGCACATTCAACCAAGTCTTTAATATCAGAGCCCCCTAGCTGAACAGCTACAGGGTGTTCTTGTGGGTTATATTCTAATTGATGAAAGCATTTCCCAAATAGAATGGCTCCTGTAGTGACCATCTCGGTATACAAATAAACTTTTTTTGAAATCAACCTCAAGAGATATCTATCGTGCATATCTGTGTACTGCATCATTGGGGCAATACAAACTTTGTGCTCTGTGACAAAAGACATATCTAAAGCAGAAATACTATTGATGTAAAACCAACTATTGAGAGAACTATAGTATAAGGCAAGGCCATCATTACCATTCTTAGGTAGGATAAGTTAATTAAAGGTGCTAATGACGATGTAAGTAGAAATAAAAATGCAGCTTGTCCATTTGGGGTTGCAACACTTGGTATATTCGTACCTGTATTAATTGCAACAGCTAAATTGTCAAACTCCTGTCTTGTAATTAGCCCGTTATCAAGTGCGGCCTTAACTTCATTAATATATATTGTTGCTACAAAAACATTATCACTAATAGCAGACAACACTCCATTTGCTACAAAAAATAGAGGAGGTTGGGTATCAGCGCTTTGTGCTAGAACAAAGTTAATTACAGGAGAAAATAGATGTTGATCATGGATAACACTGACAATTGCAAAAAAGACTGCTAACAAAGCTGTAAATGGAAGAGCTTCATGGAAAGCTTCTCCTAAGTCATGCTCTTCAGTAATACCTTTAAAAGATGTTAAAAGAATGATGACTGCTAAACCAATCAGACCCACAGCCGCCACATGAAGTGCAAGTGCTACAACTAGGAAGATAGCAACTAATCCCTCTACTAATAGCTCAGCTTTATGTGTTGCAGTTGTATTTTGTTTTTCATACTCATCAAAATCATTAAATATTTTTCTAATACTTTCTGGCAATTGATTACCAAAACCTGCTATTGAAAATCTTTCTACAAAAACACATGTTATTAAGCCTGCTACAAATACAGGCATTGTAATGGGCGCCATTCTCATAAAGAATTCTATAAACTCCCAACCAGCAATTTTAGCTATTAATAAGTTTTGTGGTTCCCCAACAATTGTACAAACACCACCAAGAGCTGTTCCAATTGCACCATGCATGACCAAGTCTCTTAAAAACCCTTTAAATTTTTCCATATCTTCATGACCAGCACTATCAAGTAATGAGTTATCAAGATAATCATGCCCATGGTCACTGAAAACTTTTCCTGAAGATACTGTATGAAATACTCTATAAAATCCTATAGTTACTCCAATCAAAACAGCTGTAACAGTAAGCGCATCTAAGAATGCTGATAACACCGCTGCTGAAATACAGAAAAGAAGTGAAAGTAAGGTTTTAGATTCTATCTTAAGAAGAAGTTTAGTAAAAATTGTTAACATTAAATTCTTCATAAAGAATATACCGGCAACCATAAATACTAGCAAAAGTATAACTTCAAGATTATTTTCAATTTCATGCAGAATGTTATCAGTGGTTGTAAGACCTAAAACTATGGCTTCAATTGCAAGAAGACCTCCTGGTTGGAGGGGATAGCACTTTAAAGCTAATGCTAATGTAAAAATAAACTCTAATAGAAACATCCAACCAACAATAAACTCACCATTGTAATTAAGTGAATTTAAAACTATCAAGGCTATTGGATTAATTATTAGAAACACTACAATGGTAGACTTGTACCAACTTGGTGAATTGCCTAAAAACATTTTTTGTATTGTATTTATCATAGGTATAAGTAATTAAATAAATTTATAAGTTATATATGCATTTTAAAAGATTTTTCGAGTTTAAACCTAATAATAATAATATTTTTATTATGTATAAGGATGGCAAAGTCATTTATGACCTAGATCAAAAAACCTTCATGCTTGAGGAATCCTTCTTAAATTATGAGGTTGAGTGCACAAAAATAGGTATTGCTATTAATGGTAAATCTAATATCTATGCAGTAGATGTCACTTATACTAACTTCCAATTGAATGAGCAGGGATATACATCACTAGTTGAATATGACTTACGTCAAATAATGTCTATGCTTAATGAAGATGATTTAAATCTTGTTGGTAGAGCTAACCAATTGTTGCATTGGCTAAAAAGTAATAAACATTGTGGATATTGTGGAGCTGTTAAAAATGAGGATAAAAATGAAGGAGCTTTATTTTGTTCTTGTAATAACATTATGACTTATCCGACCATATCACCATGTGTGCTTTGTTTAATTAAGAAAGATGATCAAATTCTTTTGGCTAGAAATGCTATGTTTCCAGAAGGGCTCTTTAGTGTCTTAGCTGGATTTATAGAAACTTCTGAGACTGCCGAGCAAACTCTTGAAAGAGAGGTTGAAGAAGAGGTTGGTCTTAAAGTTAAAAATATTAAGTATTTTGGAAGTCAATCCTGGCCATTTCCAAGCCAGTTAATGATTGGTTACGAATGTGAATACGCATCTGGTGAAATTAATGTAGATGGAATAGAAATAGTTGAAGCAAAATGGTTTGGTATCAACAACCTACCAAAGACGCCACCTAACTCTACCTTATCTGGAAGACTAATTAACTCTTATATCGCGGATCGTTCGAAGCTCTAGTTGGAATTTTTACCTTTGCTTTTGGCTCTTTAACAATCTCTCTAATAGCAGGTTCTTTTTT
>ARRA01000008.1 GCA_000384935.1 gamma proteobacterium SCGC AAA076-P13
GCAAAAATGATTGCCATGAAAAGCGCAACAGACAATGCTGGTGATTTGATTAAAGAATTAGAACTTTTATATAACAACGTAAGACAGGCAGCTATCACTCAAGAGCTCTCAGAGATAGTCGGCGGCGCAGCAGCAGTTTAAGGAGAAAAATATGAGCAACGGAACGGTTACACAGATTATTGGAGCGGTTATTGATGTCGAGTTCGACAAAAATAATATTCCAAAAGTATATGAAGCTTTGATGATTGAGGAGAGTGGAACGACTCTAGAGGTTCAACAACAACTTGGTGATGGAGTTGTAAGAACTATTGCTATGGGCGTTACAGAAGGACTAAAAAGAGGATTAGCTGTTTCTAGAACAAATGCTCCTATTTCAGTTCCAGTTGGACAACCAACACTAGGAAGAATTATGGATGTTTTAGGGAATCCTATTGATGAAAAGGGTCCTATTGGCGAAGAAGAAAGAATGCCAATTCACAGAAAACCTCCCAGCTATACAGATCAGTCTGCATCTAACGATATTTTAGAGACTGGTATTAAGGTTATCGATTTGATGTGTCCTTTTGCTAAAGGTGGAAAGGTTGGTCTATTTGGTGGAGCTGGTGTTGGTAAAACAGTTAACATGATGGAACTTATCAATAACATTGCATTACAGCATTCTGGCTTATCAGTATTCACAGGTGTTGGTGAAAGAACCAGAGAAGGTAATGACTTCTATTACGAGATGCAGGAGTCTGGTGTTGTAAACATAGACAAGCCTGAAGAATCAAAAGTCGCCATGGTTTATGGACAAATGAACGAGCCTCCTGGAAACAGACTTAGAGTTGCTTTAACAGGCCTAACAATGGCTGAAAAATTCAGAGACGATGGTAAAGATGTTTTATTATTTATTGATAATATCTATCGTTACACACTTGCAGGTGTTGAGGTTTCAGCCCTATTGGGAAGAATGCCTTCTGCTGTTGGATATCAGCCAACTCTTGCAGAAGAAATGGGAGCCCTTCAAGAAAGGATTACCTCTACTAAAACAGGGTCTATTACTTCAATCCAGGCTGTGTATGTTCCAGCGGATGATTTAACCGACCCATCTCCTGCTACGACATTTGCTCATTTGGATGCAACAGTTGTTTTATCAAGACAAATCTCAGAGCTAGGTATTTACCCTGCTGTGGACCCACTTGATTCAACAAGTAGACAGCTAGATCCATTTGTTGTCGGTGACGAGCATTATGCCGTTGCTCAGGGAGTACAAAAAATCTTACAAAGATATAACGAGCTAAAAGATATCATTGCTATTCTTGGTATGGATGAGCTTTCAGAAGAAGATAAAGGGTTGGTTGCAAGAGCAAGAAAGGCTCAAAAATTCTTATCTCAACCATTCTTTGTTGCTGAAATTTTTACTGGAACTCCAGGAAAATATGTATCGCTAGATGACACCATTAAAGCTTTCAAAGGCTTACTAGCTGGTGACTATGATCATTTACCAGAGCAGGCTTTTTATATGGTCGGCACGATAGAAGAAGCAGTAGAAAAGGCTAAAACTTTATAATCATGAGCACAATCAAGATCAACATAGTTTCCTCTAATGAGGAAATATATTCTGGCGAGGCCACAATGGTCTATGCAACAGGATCACTTGGTGAGCTTGGTATCGCTCCTGGTCATACTCCGCTTTTAACTGGTTTGGCAGCAGGCCCTGTAAGAGTGCAAAATGGCACAGAGGAAGAAGCATTTTTTTGTTCAGGTGGCTTCCTAGAAATTCAGCCAGATTTAGTAACTGTTTTATCTGATACAGCAGAAAGAGCTGATAGCTTAGATGAGGCTGAAGCAATAAAAGCGAAGGAGTCTGCAGAACAAGACTTGGCCAATAAAGATGCAACTTTAGACTACGCAAAAGCATCCGCTCAACTTGCTGAAGCGGTCGCAAGATTAAAAACTATTCAAAAACTACGTAAAAACCAGTAAGGTAGATATTTAATATTTAAATTACTGTGAGCTTACACACCATAATACTTGCAGCCGGACAGGGCTCAAGAATGAAATCAAATAGAGCGAAAGCCCTTCAAATAGTTGGCGGCAGCTCTATGTTAAAAAAAATATGTGACACTGCAGGCTCTATTAGCCCAGATATAACGCTTGTAGTTGGTTTTGATAAAGAATCCATTATTGAAGAATCAAACAGTTATCCTTTAAATATTTCAATAGCAGAGCAACCTAATCCTATTGGAACAGGCGATGCAGTTAAGTGTGGAATGAAGAGTGTTGAAAGCGCAACCAAAATACTTGTTTTGTATGGCGATGTTCCTCTCATCAAAAAAGAAACTTTAGAAAAACTTATTGAGTCAGCAGACTCCGGACTTTCAATTTTAACCACAGTTTTAAATAAACCCTTTGGCTACGGAAGGGTAAAAAAAGACACAGATGGAAATGCACTAGCTATTGTTGAAGAAAAAGATTCTTCAGAGGATGAAAAGGCAATCAAAGAGATATTCACCGGAGTTTTATGTGGCACCAAAGAGCTTATAGAAGAAAGTTTAGAAAAAATAGGAAATGACAACGCAGCTAATGAGTATTATTTAACTGACTTAGTTTCAATAATGAGCCAAAATGGTATTAAAATAAAAACATATAATGCTTCTAACGACGAAGTGAAGGGAGCAAACAGCAAACAAGAACTTGCACAACTAGAGGCCATTTATAGAAGCATGAAATCTGATGAACTATTCAACCAAGGAATCACTATCTCTGATAGCTCAAGACTGGACGTTAGGGGAGAGGTAACTGCCGGCAAGGATTGTTCTATCGATGTAAATGTCATTTTAGAGGGATCCATAACTCTTGGAGACAATGTCTCTATTGGACCAAACACCATCATTAAAGATTCTGTTATCGGCAGTAATACTAAAATTGAAGCCTTTTCACATATTGATCAAGCAAATATAGGCGATGACTGTGTTATCGGTCCATACGCAAGACTGCGTGTTGGCAGTAAGATTGAAAATACGGCTAAGGTTGGCAATTTTGTTGAGACAAAAAATTCAACTCTTGGAGAGGGCTCTAAAGCAAACCACTTCACATACCTTGGAGACACAGAGGTTGGCGAAGGCACAAATATTGGCGCTGGAACAATAACCTGTAACTATGATGGAAAAGATAAACATAAGACGGTTATTGGAGATGGAAGTTTTATTGGAAGCAATTCATCACTAGTAGCCCCTGTAACTATTGGATCAAATACAACAATTGCAGCCGGCTCTGTTATCAATAAAAATGTGCCTGATAACGCCCTTGGATTTGGAAGGGCAAAACAAGAAAATAAAGAAAACTGGTCTAAGAAAAAGGATTAAATATGTGTGGAATCATTGCCGCAGCATCAACAAGAAATGTTGGAAAATTATTGGTTCAAGGTCTCCATAAAATGGAATATAGAGGCTATGACTCAGCTGGCATAGCCCTTCATCAAAATGAATCTATCGCGCATCTACGAGCATTGGGTAAAGTGAAGCTTCTCGAAGAGAAAATGATTGCTGAAAAACCAAAAAGCAAACTGGGCATAGCTCACACAAGATGGGCAACTCATGGCGAGCCTTCAGAAATAAATGCTCACCCCCACAAATCTAAAGATTCTATTTACATCGTCCATAACGGCATTATTGAAAACTATGTTGCCTTAAGAGAATCACTCATTAATGATGGTTACGAGTTTGCATCGCAAACAGATTCAGAGCTTATAGCTCACCTTCTTGATCTATACATAAATCAAGGCAACAGCATGATTGATGCTATGTATTTAGCAAAAGAAAAACTTGAGGGTGCATATGCAATAGCAGCCATAGATATCAAAGATAACACCAATCTAGTTGTGGCAAGAAACAAATCACCTTTACTTATAGGCCTTGGAACTGATGAAATATTTGCAGCCTCAGACCCATTGGCTATAGCTCAAATGACCAATGACTTTATTTTTCTTGAAGATGGAGACGTTGCAGAAATATCAGCAGAGGCATACAGAATATTTGATGCAACAAAAAAAGAAGTGACTAGAGAAGTAACCCAGATAGATATTTCTAACCAAGCTACGTCAAAAGGCGATTACAGGCATTACATGGAAAAAGAAATCTATGAGCAACCTGAAGCAGTATCAAATACAATCGATGGAAGAATTGGTGGGGAAGATGTCTTAGATAATATCTTTGGTCTGGGCTCTAGTGATGTTTTTGCAAAAGTAAAACGTATTCAAATTGTAGCTTGTGGAACCAGCCTTCACGCTGGCAGAGTTGCAGCAAATTGGTTTTCATCTATTGCTGAGCTTCCTTGCCAGATAGATTATGCAAGTGAGTATAGGTATAGAAACCCTCATGTCGATGATGACTCATTGATCATAACTATTTCTCAGTCGGGCGAAACGGCAGATACTTTGGCTGCATTAGGTTATTCAAAAGAAAAAGATTATTTGGCTTCTCTAGCTATTTGTAATGTGCCTACTAGCACCTTAGCGAGAGAATCTGACTTTGTTCTTTTTACTAACGCGGGACCAGAGATAGGTGTTGCCTCGACTAAAGCCTTTACTACCCAACTAGCAGCTCTTATGTTGTTGGCTCTTTCTTTGGCAAAAAGCAGAGGTTTAAATCCTATGCTAAGAGGAAGAATTGTTAATGCCTTAAGACTTCTGCCTGAAACTATTTCAGAGTCACTGCTTCAAAAAGATCAAATAGCCGCCATAGCTCCAAGCATTGCTAGTAAAGATAATGCCCTTTTCTTAGGAAGAGGAATTTTTTATCCTATTGCAAAAGAGGGCGCCCTTAAATTAAAAGAGATTTCATATATTCATGCAGAGGCCTATCCTGCTGGTGAATTAAAGCATGGCCCATTAGCCTTGATCGATGAGAATATGCCAGTTATAGCTTTGGCACCTGAAAGTGAAATCGCTGAAAAACTGATTTCTAACCTTGAAGAGGTTAAAGCAAGAGGTGGTACTCTTTATGTCTTTGCAGATCCATCAGTAAACATGGATGTTAAAAATGGTGAGTTAGTGCATATGCCAAAATGTGATTTCTTCTTAACCCCAATTGTTTATAACATTCCACTCCAAATACTTTCTTATGAAGTGGCCTTATTAAGAGGAACAGATATTGACCAACCAAGAAATTTAGCTAAGTCAGTCACGGTGGAGTAGAACAAAACAGAGAATAATAATTATGGAAAATTTTTATAAAGCAGTAACGACCTTTAATGCTGTTATGGTAATTTTAATTCTTTTTGGACTAGTGCTATCTTCAAATGTAAGAAGCAATTTATTTGAACTTGGGGAAAGTCTTATGAATTCAGGTCTTTTAGGAATACTCACATTATTTATCTTGTTATGGTATTTAAAGGGTACGCCATCAACATTACTAAAACTAATTAAAGCAAAAGGTTTTAACTCTAGGTTTTGGAATGATCTGTAATTCTCTGTTTCATTCAAGTCAGTCACGGCGCACTAGAGAGTTGACGTCTGTTTAAGCACATTCACATTGTTGCCTGCTCGCCGCGATCCGGTACTACTCTCTTGCACGAGGCGATGGTCACCTGTTTTCGGACAAACAAGCATTATGATCATGAGATTCGCTTTCACCTCGTAACCGAAAAAAACAACGATGTGGTTATCACGAAACGACCCAAAGATACGTTGTACATGCCAGGAGTCATCGACGATCCTAATCTCTATGTCATTTACGTAACGCGCGATCCCCGTGATGTCATCGTTAGCCGGCACGGTAAGAGAGAGGATATGTACTACTCGAACATTAGGCTTTGGCGTGAATTGCATGCCTGTGCACGCTCATTGTTCGGCCACGATCGTTTTCTCAATATCCGGTACGAGGATTTCGTAAATAACCCTGACGCCACACAAAACCAAATCACTGCAAAATTTCCATGGCTTGAGAAACAACACAAATTTTCTGAGTACCATGAACACGCGCAAGTGTCTGAAAAGTCAAAGGTTGCAATGCGTGGCGTCCGTCCTATTGGACCGACCAGTGTCGGTGTCTGGCGAAAACATCTCGGTCGCATCGTCCAACAGCAGGCAATCCACGGCACAATGACACCAGATCTGATCGGTTGTGGATACGAATCATCGCCGGATTGGGAAGTTGTTCTGGACGGCGTTTTACCGGATAAATCTAACAGTTGGTATCCGGAGAAAAAACGTTTTTGGCAGAGGATTTCGCAATCCATTGATGCTTCGAGAAAAATAGCTATCTATCGGCGCAAGAAAGGACTAAGTCGAATCAGCAGAGCAACCAATGATCGTTAGCCATGCAAAGAAGTTTATTTTCGTAAAGACCCGTAAAACCTCGGGCACAAGCATGGAGGTTAGTCTGAGCCAAGTCTGTGGTCCCGATGACATCATCACTCCGATATCGTTTGAAGACGAACTCGTCAGGCTGGACATGGGCGGCACGTTACCTCAGAACTACGCTGGTCTTGGAGAGCAGCGATATCGCGATATGATAAAGGCACGCAAGATGAAATTTTTACGCGCCAGACGCCGTGGCAAGTTTTTCAATCATATGCCGGCTGTTGCGATTCGCGAGTACGTCGGCAAAAAAACTTACGATGATTACTTCACTTTTTCGATCGAAAGGCATCCGTACGAAAAGGTTGTATCACATATCTATTATCACACGCGCGGAAAAAAGAACTGGAGTTTTGACAAGGAGCTTGAGCGTGTTCTGAAGAAGAAGCATTACGTCAGTTACCCAACCTATTCAGACGGTGAAAAACCTATTGTCGATTTCATTGTCAATTTTGACAATATGCAGGAAGACCTCATGACCCTCGGCGACAGGCTTGAATTTGATATTGTCGCGCACTATCCACAAACCAAACACGAATTCCGAACTAACAGAAGGCCTGCATCCGAGCTGTTGTCGCAGAAAGTAAAGGACCAAATATATAAGAACTGCAGGATCGAGTTCGATGCAATGGGTTACGAACGTTAGCATGATCACGACACGACAAAACAATCCGTCACTGTCGAGTAAGTTCAAACAGAGAATAATTAAATAAGAT
This sequence comes from gamma proteobacterium SCGC AAA076-P13, assembly GCA_000384935.1. Lineage (GTDB taxonomy): Bacteria > Pseudomonadota > Gammaproteobacteria > Magnimaribacterales > D2472 > SCGC-AAA076-P13. Next base: position 7,057 of record ARRA01000008.1, read on the forward strand.
ATGAAATTTTTATATTCTCTTTCAGTAGTTCTATTATTATCTTCTTGTGCAACAACCAGCATTGATCAAAGAGAAGTCATCCCAGAACTTTTTGATACTGAGATAAAAAAAGGAAAAATCTTTGTTTTTTCCAATCACATTGACCCTCGCCCTTTGAACCTTCGTGTAAATGATGAAGTGCGAAAAATTAAACATAAACAAACACAAATTTTTGATTTGAAAGACGGACAAAATAGTGTCTTCTCATTTATGAATAGTATTGCGGGAGGCGAACAAGAAAATTGTGATGATCAACCTTATACATTTAATACAAATATGTTCCCTGAAGTGGAAACCTATTTTTTTGTAATACAAAAGGGCTATGATACAAGTGCAATTTTTAAACTTTTATGTTTTAAAGACTTTGAGGTGAATGAAGAAGCTTTTCGCAGACAAATAGAAAATCCTAGATCTCGTCGCAATGAAGCTATCGATGCCTTAGCTCAAAGTTTAGTTGAAGACTTTATATTCTAATTACAAATGAAAAATATTCTATGCTATCTATTAACATTTTTTTTATTTTCATGTGAAGCAGTAGATTGGCATACCACGTTAGAACAAAATGACAACGCACAACAGATTTTAGATCAGCTGAATGACCCTGAATTAAAAAAGGGAAAAATATTTGTGCTTTCAAGGCATAAAAATGATGTTGCTATCAAAATTCGTGTTAATGAAGAAGTATTTATAATTAGACGTGAAGAGATTCAATCATTTGAATTAAAAGAGGGCAACAACAGTTTATTCACTTATCTTGTTGCATTTGGAGATGAGGTTGGTAACTGTAACAGAGAGTCATATGTATTTAATACTAAAGACTTTGAAGATGACGAGACCCATTACTTTATATTAATGGAGGGTCCGGGACCAATATTTACTTGTTTTAGAGATGTTCATGTTAAAGAGGAAGCATTCCATTACAAAAAAGAAAACCCTAGATCAAGATGGAAAGAAGGTTGGATTATCAATTACTAAAAAAGCCCCAACCTTTTAAAACACTGTAAAAAATAAATCCTTAGAAAAATAATTCAAATGACTGGGCTATTATTATGGAGTTTGGTCATAGTGATATGGGCAACAATTGGCATGCATGTTATAAAGGAGTTTATAAGATTTAACCGGAAAAGAAATGATTGAACCAAATATGAAAAAACCAAGTCTGTTCAGAAGAACGGTGATGTCTTTTGTAAATGGGTGGAGAAGAGTGATGGATGTGAGATACAACCCGCTTAGGTATGTGCCCGATCCTAGTTTACAGACATACTTTATGTTGGTTTTGTTCACTTTATGGAGTGTGTTTTTCGGATTCTTAGCAGCAAATTATTTAGGACTATTTAACTATAATATAGTTGCAAGCATAGTGATTCACATTGCAATACTCTTACCCTTAGCATTTACCAATGCAATATTTGTCGATGCAGAAAGAGATGGCGAGAAATGGTTGAAAGAATGGAAGGAAGAGCAATCAAGATACAAGTTAGTTGTAAACAGACTTAAAACCAAAAATTTGGTCATGTGGAATCCAAATAAAGAAGCATAATTAATATGGCTTTAGCGGCGGGCATGCTCATAGTTCTAGGACTGATATTTGGGCCATCTTTGTGGGTAAAGTTGGTTATGAGGAGGCATTCATCGGAAAATCCTGAAATGCCTGGCACTGGGGGAGAGCTCGCAAAGCATTTGATCGAGCGATTCTCTTTAAAAGATGTGAAGGTCGAAGTAACTGAGCTAGGCGATCATTATGATCCAACTGAAAAAAAAGTAAGGCTCTTACGAGAGCATTATGAATCTAAATCGTTAACCGCAATAGCTATTGCAGCTCATGAGGTTGGACATGCGATTCAGGATCAGCAAGGTGATAAACGTCTGACTACTAGAACAAAGATGGTTCCTGTTGTTGATAAGGTGGCCCGTTGGAGCGTTGTCATTATAGGAACTCCCAATGTATTTACAACTCTTCCTAAAAGAGCCTCTCCCACAGGAACCTCTAAAACCTTGCCTGTGCAAAGTGCTTTTTGCCCCTCTACAAGCTCTAAGTAGTCGCCAAGAACAACAGCTCCAACTGAATCTTGCTCTAAATTAAGCGCCATTCCCTTAGTGCCATTTTCAAATTCTATAACCTCTCCATACATAACATCACCCATGCCATGTATTCTCACAATACCATCAGATACACTGACGATAATGCCTTCATTTTTTCTTTCTGCTGAAAGATCAAGTCCAGCGATTTTTTCTTTTAGTACGCTAGAAATTTCTGATGGATTTAATTGACTCATTTTTTCACCTTAAAAATTTAATTGGTTTACAAGTTTGTTGACCCTTCCTCTTATGGAAAGATCTAAAGTTTCGTCACCTACCTTTATAGATAAGCCGCCCATCATTTTTGGGTCTTTTGAAAAATATATATTTGCATCATTGCCATAAGAGCTTCTGAGTTTTGCCTCAATGCTCTCTTTAGCATCATCACTAGGATCTGCTGCAACAAAAACTTCTATCGAATTTTGATCGTTATGCTTTTCAAGCAACTCTTGATAAATCGAATATATTGGATGAAGAAGGTTCAGCCTTTTATTCTCAGCCAATATAGAAAGGAGTTTTTTCGATGTATCTGTAATGCTGTCATCAAAGAGCTTAACTAAAATATCTACAACTTCCTGTCTTGATAAAACAGGATTTTCAATAGTATCGATCACCTCTTTGGACTTGGATGCGATAGCCATTATTTTAAGCTCACTGGCCATGTTGTCTAAATTACTTGTTTCAACCGCAGAAGCAAAAAGTGCTTTAGCATATGGTCTTGCAAGTGGGGTGAGCTCTATCATTTCTTATAAATCCTCTGCTGCTTTCTTTAAAATAGCATCGTGTTTTTCAGGCGATATCTCATCGCCAAGAATTTTTTGAGTTGTATCTATAATAATGTCAGACATTTGCTGCCTTAACTCTTCTTTTGCTTTGTTTGTTTCATTCTCTATGGACGTAGATGCTGATGTCATGATCTTCTCGGCCTCTTCTTCGGCTTTGGATGAAGCATCGCCAACGATTTGTGATGCTCTTGCGTTAGCTTTTTTAAGAATTTCTGCGGCCTCTGTTTTTGCCTGATCCATCTCTTTATCGAAGGCTAATTTTGCCTCTTCAAGAGAATCGTCAGCTTTTTTAGCTGCCTCTAACCCATCAGATATTTTCTTTTCTCTTTCTTGCATAACTTGCAAGATTGGCGGGTAGACATATTTCCAGCATATAGCTACAAATACAATCATTACGACTGCTTGGGCAAGTAAGGTTGCGTTTATATTCATTCTTTAAAATTTCTACAGAGCAAATAACATGTACATACCAAGACCTACGCCAATCATAGGCACCGCATCAGTTAGTCCCATCATAAGAAAGAATCGACCCTGAAGAAATGGCGCTAATTCTGGCTGTCTAGCTATACCTTCAATAAATTTACTACCCAAAATACCAACACCAACACCAGCTCCAATAGCTGAAAGTCCCATGGTGATCCCTGCTGCTAAAATACTATATTCCATTTTTTTCTCCTTAAATTTGAGGTTTAATGTTCCTCTGTTTCATGCGCCATCGCCAAATAAGCAATGGTTAACGCCATAAATATAAATGCCTGTAATGCCACAATTAATATGTGGAATAGCGCCCAAACCAAATGTAGGCCAAACCCGAGCACGCCAATAGCTATACTGCTAAAAAATAACATCAACGCAATCAAAATGAATATCATTTCTCCTGCATATAAATTACCAAAAAGTCTTAAACCAAGTGATATTGGTTTAGCAATAAAATTAACCATTTCTAAAACAAAATTAACTGGTATCAGCCATTTGCCGAAAGGGTGAAGAGTAAGCTCTGCAATAAAGGCCTTGGGACCTTTAACAGATATACTGTAATAAATCGTTAAAACAAATATTGCCAACGCCATACCCAAAGTAATGTTGGGGTCTGTGGTAGGAACCACTTTAAAGTAAAATGATTCTGGCCCTGTTATCCAGGCATGATCTGGGCCGCCAACAAGATAATAGGCTATATGCCCAGCAAGAACAGGTATGAAATCAACAGGAATTAAGTCCATTAAGTTCATTAACAAGATCCAAACAAAAACTGTTAATGCGAGTGGGGCTATTAGTGTGTTTTTTATAGATCCAAATAAGGATTGAACATTATCTTCGACAAACTCGATACTCATTTCAACAAAATTTTGAAGGCCTGTTGGTGTTGTATCAGCTGTGGCATTTTTAGGCATTGCTATTTTGAATAAGAAAAGGAAAAGCCCTCCCAAAAAAATAGACCAAAATAAAGAATCTACATGAAATGCCCAAAAAGTCATATTTTCGACATCATGAGGATCGCAACTCCACCCACCATCTTTAAGTTGTCCACATGTTAAATTGGTTAAATGGTGATCGATGTATGACTGGGTTGTTAGTTCTTTTGCCATTACGCAGATACCTTGTTTTTAGATATAAACATCATTGGGCTAAGAATAGTATTTATTAAAATATATGAAAACATTGCAAAAATAAAAGCTTCTTTAAAATAAGAGGCTGTTAGGTATAAGAAAATAACAAACAGGGACCACTTAACAGACCAGTTGTACATTGCATTAACTGCATGATCATTGATTCTTCCACTAATACTGTATGCGATTGCTAGAGATATTAAGTATAAGACTGGGGCTAAGACAAAAAAAGTATTTTGAATTGTTCCAGCTATAACAAGAAACAAAAATGCCATTGTAAGCAGGTTTTTGTTACTAAAAATTGTGTTTAAAAAACTTTTCAAAAAATGTGTGTGTGTGATTATAAGTATTGGCGGGAATTATAGAAATTAATGGCGTTAGAAACAAGTTGTTTTCAAATTAATTTATTTATTAGTCTGTTAGTTTGGCAATGATGTTTTCTAGTTCATCTGAGGTGCTGTATGTGATAACAACCTTGCCATTTTTTTTATTCTTTGCCTCTATTTCAATCTTGTGACCAAAAGCGTCTGACATTTCTTGTTCTATGTTTAAAAGGTCGGTGTCTTTGTTTTTTCTTGTTGAGGTTTTGGGGCCTTTTTTCTTTTGGGATATATTACTTAAGTCTTTTACAGTCAGTTTGTTTTTTACAATATTATCTGCTGCTGCCTCTGCCTCTTTTGAGTCGAGTGAGGCTAATAATTTTGCATGGCCTTTTTCGATTTGTCCTGAAGAAAGAAGGTCTAAAACTTTTGCTGGAAGTGACAGCAATCTTATTGAGTTAGCTATTGTGCTTCTTGCCTTACCTGTAGATATTGCTACCTCATCTTGAGTTAATCCAAACTCTCTTTTAAGCCTGTCGTATCCCCTGGCTTCTTCGACGGCATTTAGGTCTTCTCTTTGTAGATTTTCAATCAAAGCTGACTCTAAAGCATCTTGATCTTTCTTTTGGTCAACAAGGCATGGAATTGTTTTTAGTCCTGCTTTTATCGAGGCTCTTAAGCGTCGCTCCCCAGCAATCACCTCGTATTTGTTTAATCCAAGCTCTCTTACTAGTATTGGTGAAAGCACACCGTGTTTTTTTATTGAGTCTGTTAGCTCTAATAGTTTATCTTCATCAAAATTTGCTCTTGGTTGAAACCTTCCTGCGTTTATCGATTCGGGGTCAATATCTTTGATGGTTCTTTGGTTGTTTGTGCTTGATGAGCCCAATAATGCATCTAGACCTCTGTTCAAAATTTTTCCATCTTCAGACATATTCAACCTTCCTTATTAATTCTCCAGCCAGGGCTAGGTAGGCTTTTGCGCCATATGAGCTTGGCATATATTTAACACCAGATTTTCCATGGCTGGGTGCTTCGGCCAGTTTTATGTTTCTTGGTATCAGTGTGTTAAAAACAAGATGTGAAAAATGTAATTCGAGCTCATCGGACACCTCTTTAGCTAGGTTATTTCTCATATCTACCATTGTTCTAACTATTCCCAACACCCTGTTTGATGATAGATTTTTATCTGCCAATGATTGGATAGTCTGCATTAAACCTGTAACGCCTTCAAGGGAGTAATATTCACATTGAAGCGGTATTAATGTTCCAGATGCTGCAAATAAAGCCTCTATAGTTAGTTGGTTTAGTGTTGGTGGGGTATCAATAATGGTGTAATCGTAGGAGTCACCAAGGGTGTTGAGCTCTTTTTTTAAAAAAGCTTGTTGGTTTTTCTCTCGAATACCAACCTCTAGAGCTAAAAGCTCTTGGTTTCCAGGTAAAACGTCGTATCCGTCGGATGATTTATAAATACATTCTGAAATATTGGTATTTTCAAAAAATAAATTGTACAGGGTGTTTGGCGAGCTTTCTTTAAGGCCGGCCGCAGTTGTTGCGTTGCCTTGAGGGTCTAGGTCGACCAACAAAACCTTTCTGTTTGTTGCGGCCAAGCTTGCTGCAAGATTGACAGCTGTTGTTGTTTTGCCAACACCGCCCTTTTGGTTTGCTATAGCTAGAATTTTATTCATTAATCTTTATTTTTAAAAAATGCCTTTCGTTTTTATTGTTATCTATTTTGATTATTTCATACTTATATTTGTTTGTGTCTATGGATTCTAGTTCTTCTAATATTTTTTCCATTCTGCCTTTGAGTAAAATATATTGACCTGTTTTGACTAGGTTGTTTTTTGTAAGTTTAAGAATATTTGTTGTGGAGGAGAATGCTCTGGCTGTTATTAAGTCATAGGGCTCTAGGTTGTTTTTATCATTTAGTGTTGTTTTGATTACTTTTGTGTTTTTTAGCTCTAAGGTGTCGATTGTTTTGTTAAGGAAATAGCATTTCTTTTGGTTTTTTTCTAAAAGGTGGTTTGTTAGGTTTGGTTTGAGTATGCCGATTAGAATTCCTGGAAACCCTCCCCCAGAGCCAAGGTCAAGAGTTTTTTGAGCGTCTTTGATTTCATGTATAAGCGGCAGGCAGTCTAGAACATCTTTTTCATATACCTCATCAAGGCTGCGCCTTACAAATATATTGTGTTTTTTGTTAAACAAAAATGCGTCTTCTACGAATTGTTTAATGTTTTGAATTTGTTTTTCTGTGATGTTTGGTAGGTGGTGTTTGATTTCCTGTTTTATTTCTTCAAGCATTTGTTGTTCGTTTTTCTTCTTTTTTCATTACAACTAGGATTAGATTGATTGCGGCGGGAGTGACTCCCTCTATTCTAGATGCTGAGCCTATTGTTTGTGGTTTGGTTTTTGTGAGTTTCTCAACCACCTCGTTTGATAGTCCGCTTATGTGTTTGTATGAAAAATCGTCAGGTATCTTTTTATCATTTTGTTTTCTGTTTTTACTTATCTCTCTCAATTGTTTTTCTATATATCCTTTATATTTGATTTCTATAGATGCTCTTTTAAATAGTTTTTCTTGGCTCTCCTCAAGCGAAATAATTTTATCCTCATCAATATCTGGTCTTGTTAGAAGTTGTGCTATTGTTCTTTTTTCAGCCAACTCTATCTTTTCGTTTTTTTTATTTATAAAACATTTTATTTTTGTTTTTTCTAGCACTGTTTTTACAAACTCTTTATATGTTTCTTCTTTGGCAGAAAACCGGCTTAGTGTTTCTTGATCAACAAGTCCAAAAGCATGGCCTTTTTTTAGGATTCTTTGTTCTGCGTTGTTTTGTGACAGCAAAAGTCTGTGCTCGGCCCTGCTTGTAAACATTCTGTATGGTTCTGTTATTCCGTGGGTTATGAGGTCGTCGACAAGGACTCCGATATAGGCCTCGCTTCTATCTAAAACGAATTCTGTTTCTTTTTTTAGAGACCTTGCGGCGTTAACTCCAGCTACTAGGCCTTGTGCTGCCGCCTCTTCGTACCCTGTAGTTCCGTTTATTTGTCCTGCTAAATAAAAGTTTTTCAAAAACTTGGTTTCAAGTGTTTGTTTAAGTGATCGAGGGTCTATAAAATCATATTCAACAGCATAGCCATATTCTTCTATTTGAGAGTTTTCCATGCCAGCTATGGAGGTAATAAACTCTTTCTGGGCTTCTTTTGGGAGACTTGTAGATATGCCGTTAGGATAAACTAGGTCTTTTTCAATCCCTTCGGGTTCTATGAAAATTTGGTGGCTTTCTTTGGTGTTAAATTTATAAACCTTATCCTCTATGGACGGGCAGTATCTTGGCCCTATGCCAACAATATTGCCAGAATACATTGCTGATAGGTGTATGTTTTTGTCTATTATTTTGTGTGTTTCTTTGTTTGTTCTTGTTATGTAACAAGAAAGTTGTTTTTGGTGCTTTTCTGTTTCGCCTCTAAGTGACATAAAGGGGGTTGGTTCTTCTCCTGGCTGCTCTTCCATTACAGATAAATCTAAACTTGATAGCTTGACTCTTGCTGGTGTTCCTGTTTTAAGTCTTCCCATTGGAATTTTTAATCCATAAAGTCTCTCAGATAGTGGTATAGATGAGCGGTCCCCAACCCTTCCTCCTTTTGAGGACTCCTTGCCTGTGTACATAATCCCGTTAAGAAAAGTTCCGGTTGTTAGTATGGTTTTTTCTGAATAGAGCGTTTGGTTTTTTGTTACAACGCCTTTTACGGTTTGGTTTTCTATAACAACATCAACAACCTCTTCTTCAAAAATATCTATATTTGTTTCTAATAAAATCTCCTGGATGGCTTTTTTATAAAGATCTCTGTCGCATTGAACTCTTAGCGCTTGGACTGCGTCGCCTTTTCTTGTGTTGAGGGTTCGGTATTGGATTCCAGATCTGTCTGTTGCGACAGCCATAATCCCGCCAAGCGCATCTATTTCTCTCACGATATGAGATTTACCCAAGCCACCTATAGCTGGGTTGCAAGACATTTGGCCTATCTTGTTCTTTTCAAAAGTGACAAGAGCGCACCTTAATCCAAGACGATAGACGGAGTGAGCAGCCTCAACACCAGCATGACCGCCTCCAACTACAATAATGTCGTACTTATCCATAGGACTTTTCCATACTTATTAAAACCAATAATATCTATATTATATACTTATTGTTATTTCTATTAGGGTTTCTGTTTTTTGTTAACAAGGCCTGTTAACCCTTTTAAACCCAAAGCAAAACAAGCCTAATAACTTCTGTTTAACAACAAAGATAANCGGTTACAAAACATCTATAAACCTGTTAATAAGAAAAAAGATAAAAAAAGAACTACAAGTTAATAACAGTTTATTTACCGATACAGAAATTACTAAAAATATCTCCCAACAAACCATCTGGGGTTTTTTCACCAACAACAACATCAAGACAGCTTCGTGATATTTTTAACTCTTCCGCTGCAATCTCCAAATCCTCGCCCGATCTTAAAATAAACAAGCTTTTTTTCAATGCTTCTATCGACTCATTAAATAAAATAATATGCCTATCTCTTACCAGAAAGGTTGCAGATTCATCAGGACTTTCGTTGAAAAAAGAGACAATTTTTTTCTTAAAGCCATCAAAGCCCTCTCCAGTTTTTGCTGATATCAAACAATCAAAATCACCAACCTCTGATTTATTAAGATCTATTTTATTTAAAACCTTTATAAAACTTTTATTACCAACAAGCGACGTAAAATAACCTATCGAACTATCTGAAGGTGAGTCAAAAACACCAACAACAACATCAGCGTTACCTATTTCAGATTTTGCATAATCTATACCCATAGCCTCTATAGAGTCATCGGTATTCCTTATCCCGGCGGTATCAAACAAAGAGAAAGACAGGTTGTTGTAAAAGACCTCAGACTCAATAATATCCCTTGTAGTCCCAGGAATATCTGAGATCAAAGCTCTCTCAAAACCAAGAAGCCTATTAAAGGTAGATGACTTCCCAGAATTTACAGGACCAACAAACACAACCTTGTTTTTAACAGACATATTTTTTTTATTTCTACAGCCACCCAAAAACAACTCAAAACCACTCACCAAAAAATCAAGATCAGAGATAATCTTTTCATCCATAAAGCTTTCACCCTCATCAGAAAAATCTATCTCACCCTCTACCCGCATTCTTAAGTTATTTATTACAGAAGCAAAACCATGAACCTTCTTAGAGAACTCTCCAGATAAAGACTTAGACGATAGATAGACGTCTTCAGAGCTTGCGCTATCAATAACATCCAAAACAGACTCAGCCTCATTAAGGTCTATTTTGTTGTTTAAAAAAGCTCTTTTAGTAAACTCTCCCGGCGCGGCCTCTTCAAAACCAACAGAATCAAAAGTCTCTATTATTAAAGACATTACACCCAAGCCACCATGAGCATGAACCTCAAAAGAGTCCTCCCCTGTATAACTTTTTCCACCACTAAAAACCAAAACACCAACAGTATCAACAAGCACACCAGAATTATAAAAAGGCCTAACAGAAAAAACCCTCGGAGGAATACTGACATCACCAAACAAAACAGAGAGCATGTCTAAACAACCCTCTCCAGAAACCCTAAAAACACATATGGCAGACCTAGCAGCAGGTGTTGCTAAAGCATAAACAATAGACACCTTTAAAGACCCCTAAGCCTTGTCGTTTGGATCGCCCAACACACCAAGCTTGCTATAAAGATATCTTTGCTGAACCAAAGATACGCCCGCATTTACAACTGAATACAAACAAAGACCGGCCGGAAAAATTACAAAAAACACAGAAAACATAACCGGCATAAGCTTCATTATTTGTGCCTGCATAGGGTCTTGGGTTGGTGGTTGTGGATTTAGTTTTTGGGTTAAAACCATAACACAACCAAAAACTACAGGGAGAATAAACAAAGGGTCTGGAACTGAAAGGTCTGTGATCCACAAACCAAAATCCGCAAACCTTAATTCAACCATTTCCCTCAGGGCAAAAAAGAACCCAATAAAAAACGGCATTTGGGCAAGCATTGGAAGACAGCCACCAAGAGGATTGGCACCCTCTTTTTTGTATAAAGCCATCATTTCTTGACTAAGTTTTTGCCTATCATTTGCATACCTGTCCTGCAACTCCTTCATTTTTGGCATTACCTTTCTCATATTACCCATAGCAACAAAACCTTTGGCCGTTACCGGAAACAGAAGAAGTTTTAGTAATAACGTAAAAACAATTATAGAAATACCCCAGTTTCCAATAAAACCATTAATCCAGTCCAAAACCCTTACCATTGGCTGAGAGATAAACCAAAACCAACCCATATCAATCGAAAGCTCTAGGTTTGGTGCTCTTTTTTCTAAATCTTTCCTTATCTTAGGGCCTATAAAGACCCTATGAGAATGAGAGTAGACAAGGTTTTGTGCATCACCCTTTTCAACCGTATAACCCATACTGTAAATGCCAGCATCACCAGGTTGCGCAAAGTAATTGTAAACAAAATCACTTGAACCAATTACAGCGGCAAAGAAATATTTTTGTATAAAAGAAACCCAACCACCTCTTGATAAGAAGGACATTTTTTCATCCAGACCTCTTAGTCTTTGTGTTTCGTAGGGATCATCGGAAGTACTAAAAGCTACAGCTTGATAGGAACTGTTGTTCATCATGCCGCCTTGAGTTATTTCTGTTTTTAAGTCTAAAGACCTGCCCTCTGTTCTATAAAGCGAGGCAAAAGCCTTTCCAGTGCTCCCATTTTCTGCAGTGTCTTTGATTTGTATTTCGTATGTATCAGGCAGAAAACTAATTTCTTTTTTAACACCAAGACCTTCGTCGTAAAGAGTTACAGACCCCTGTTCGTAACTTAAAAGCCTGTAGTTTGTTTGTTCGCTGGTAAAGCCGGACTTGAAGTAGTACTTAAAAAAACCATTTTCATCCGAACCAAAAACCCTTACACCAAGGGAACCAGGAATATTTTCAACACCATATTCTTTTAGTCTTGCCTCCACAATCGCACCAGAATTTACAGCAATTTTTAGCTTTAAAAGATCATTTTCTAAATAGACATAACTACCATCCGCAGTTACAACATCAATAAAACTTTCAGATTTAGCAATCTCTAGGTGCTTGGCCTGGGCATCCGCCTTGCTTTCAGCAGTCCATTGATAAAAAAGGGATGCTGATAAAACAACAATAACAGCAAGATAAATTCTTCTCATATTCATTTTTTAATATCCATTAACAGGTTTGATGATTCTACAGCTTTAACGATTTCAACAGAAGGGGTTGGCTCGCTAATATCAAAATACCCCTTATAAACAATAACAACAAAACATCCACCCGTAGTAAATAAGTTGTTTGTTCTAAAGGTTTCTTTTATTTGTCTTTTGATCTTATTGCGATCTACTGCGAGCTTAAAGTTTTTTTTTGATATAGAGACTCTTAGGCTATCAGCATCGTCTTTTAAGAAGAATATCCTAAATCGCTTTGATGAGTAGAAGTGTCTTGGAAGCTTTGAATAAGCCAAGTTTTAGGCACTTAATACCTTGCGACCCTTTTTACGTCTCGCAGACAAAATAGCTCTACCAGCCTTTGTTGCCATTCTTGCTCTGAAGCCATGAGTCCTGCTTCTTTTTAATGTACTCGGTTGAAAAGTTCTTTTCATAATTCACCATCTAAAAATTAGTGGCGCATTATAGCCCAATAATTAAGAGTTTTCACAAATTAATATAAAAACATAAACTTATTTTATATAAACAAGTTATCCACAGAAAATTCATGAAGTTATCCTGTAGATATCTTGTGGATTTTTTTATAGACTAGACATTCACAAAAAGAGGAGAAGAGATTGGAATTTTGGAATAAGTGCTCAGAAAGACTCGAAAATAAGCTTTCACAAGACGATTTTAACACCTGGATCAGACCATTAAAAGCAAATTTAAATGAGAATATTTTAGAGTTAGTAGCGCCAAATGATTTTATTTTAAATTATGTTGAAACAAATCTTGTTGACGAGATTGCCAACATGGTTAAGTCCCAGTCAAAGAAAAATATCAACCTTGTGTTTAAAACACATACTAAAGAAACATTTGTCGATAAATATAAAAACAAAGCAGAGGACACAAAGCTTGTTCCATCTTATGTTTTCGAGACATTTGTCGAAGGTAAGTCTAATCATCTCGCATTAGCTGCGTCTAAACAGGTCGCATCAAACCCAAAAGGAGACTACAACCCTTTGTTTATATATGGTGGTGTTGGTCTAGGAAAAACCCATCTAATGCATGCTGTGGGAAATGAAATACTCAAAAACGAACCGGGAAAAAGAATTGTTTATGTTCATTCTGAAAAATTTGTTTCAGACATGGTAAAAGCTCTTCAGCTTGGCGCTATGAATGAATTTAAGTCTTTTTACAGAAATGCCGATGCTTTACTTATCGACGATATTCAGTTTTTTGCAGGAAAAGAGCAATCACAAGAAGAGTTTTTCCACACATTTAACGCATTATTAGACAGAAACAACCAAATGATACTTACTTGTGATAAATATCCTAAAGAGATTGATGGTTTAGAAGAAAGGCTAAAATCTAGGCTTGGGTGGGGATTACCTGTGGTTATAGACCCGCCAGAATTAGAAACAAGAGCAGCAGTGTTAATGCAGAAAGCCTCTTCAATGGGCGTAGAGATGCCTAATGATTGTGCTTTTTACATTGCACAAAGAATAAGATCTAACATTAGAGAGTTAGAGGGCGCTCTTAAAAGGGTTATAGCTAACGCAAGGTTTACCAATCAACCGATTGATTTAGCTTTGGTTAAGGATGCATTAAAAGATTTGTTTGTTATATCTGCAAAAATGGTAAGTATAGAAAATATTCAAAAAACAGTAGCAGAATACTACAACATAAAACTATCTGACCTGTTATCCAAAAGAAGAAGCAGGTCCATAACAAGACCCAGACAGCTTGCAATGGCTTTAACCAAAGAACTTACAAACCACAGCCTTCCAGAAATTGGAGAGGCGTTCAATGGCAGAGACCACACAACAGTTCTCCACGCATGTAAAAAAATTGCAGAGCTTAGAAAAGAAAACCCCTCTCAGGAAGAGGATTACAGGAACCTTAACAGAGCACTTACAAATTAATTATGGATTTTTATATAACCAAAGAAGAGGTAGTAAAGTCGCTTAATTCAACACTTGGCGTTGTTGAAAAAAGACAAACATTACCTATACTTGCTAATGTTTTGTTTGAAGTTGATGAGTCATCCCTTCGACTTACTGCAACAGATTTAGAATCAGAAATTTCTACAATTTCTACAATTTCTAATTTTAAAAGTGGTGGAAAAACAACAGCTCCAGCAAAAAAACTTAGCGAACTATGTAGGCTTTTTAGTGATGGCTCTGAGATACATTTTTTTCTTGATGGTGACAATTTAAGAATTGAAACCAATTCAGGGAAATACAACTTATCAACACTACCAAGTGAAGATTTCCCTGTTTTTGAAAAAGAGGAGGCTGGTGACTCTATAAATATTACACCAAGCAATCTTAAATCCCTTATAGGCAAAACGTCATTTGCAATGGGTAATCAGGACTGGAGGCATTACTTAAATGGCCTTTATTTATTTGTTGAAGATACAGTTATAACAAGTGTAGCTACAGATGCTCACAGGCTTGCTATGGCAACATTGCCTTTAAATGAAGGTGTTCAAGAGCAGATAACAGGAATTGTTCCAAGAAAATCAATAAATGAGATAGGTAAGCTTGTTGGAGAC
>ARRA01000009.1 GCA_000384935.1 gamma proteobacterium SCGC AAA076-P13
CTTCTTAAGGATGCACTTTAAAAAATTTAAAAATGACTAAAAAAATACTACTCAACTCACTCTTATTTATAGTAATTTTAGTGGCCTCTGCTTTAATGCTCTTGCCTAAGATGCTTGATAAGAGCATGAATCCTGTTTCTGAACATGAGCCTTTTGTTGTTTCTGAAGAAGCTCAAGCACTTCACAACACATTAATAGTTGGGGATTGGCATGCTGATAGCGCGTTATGGAATCGGGATTTAAAGAAAACCTATGACTATGGGCACGCAGACATTCCTCGATTACAAGCAGGCAATGTGGCTCTTCAAATGTTCACTACTGTTACTAAGTCGCCTTCTGGTCAAAACTATGACAGCAATGAAACCGGCGCTAATGACAATATAACAGCTTTAGCAATAGTCCAGAGATGGCCAATCAAAACCTGGTCTAGTTTATTTGAAAGGGCCATGTATCAAGCAAATAAAATAAAAGATCTAGAAAAACGCGATCCTGAAAACTTTATGTTAATTGAATCCCAATATGATCTAGGTATTTTTTTACTTAAAAGAGTTAATAACCCAAAAATGGTAGGCGGGCTCATTGGCACTGAGGGATCACACGCCCTTGATGGTAATATAGAAAACATTGAACGCTTATACGAAAATAGTTTTCGCATGATGAGCCTTCAGCATTTTTTTGATAACAAATTAGGTGGCTCACTTCATGGAACAAGTGGCGCTGGCCTGACAGAGTTTGGTAAGCAGGCAATCGATGAGATGCAGCGACTGGGTATTATTATTGATGTTTCTCACTCATCTGAGAATGTTGTCAAAGATGTTCTTAGCCTTTCCAATCAACCTCTTGTCATTAGTCACACAGGGTTCAATGGGTACTGTGAATCTCCTAGAAATATTAGTGATAGCTTGATGGTAGAAATTGCTGAAAAAGGAGGCCTCATAGGCGTTGGCTTTTGGGATGCTGCTGTTTGCGATAACACCCCCAGATCAGTAGCCGAAGCAATTACTTATGGTATTAGTCTAATTGGAGCAGATCATGTTGCTCTCGGATCAGACTTTGATGGAACCATTACTCCAGGGTTTGATACATCAGAGTTAGTTGCAATAACTCATGAATTATTAGAGTTAGGGCTTGGCAAGGAAGAAATTCGAAAAGTGATGGGCGAAAACATGCTGTCCTTTCTTCAAGAAAATCTTCCAAAAACCTAAAGCATTTATCTATTTATATTTTCAGGTTAGAGTAATCACATAATTAAATTTTATTAAGGAAAGGTCATGATTAGTTTTATTGTTTGGTCAGTCTATTTGTATTTGGTTCAGCTTATGATTCCAAACTTTATAAAGTCACGAATTGAATATTCAACTCGAGCCAATAAAGCTTTTAAGAATTTAAGTGAATCTTTTTCTATATTCTTGGCATTAGCTATCTTATCAATTGTCCTTAATGTAGAAGCAAACACACAACTAGCCATGTATTGGTTGATAGCAAGAGTACTGTTTTTAATAATTTATGTTTCAGGGCTAGGGATAAAGAACAAGGGTGCTGAAGGGAGCGGAAATGAAGTACAGCCAATAAGATCTGTAGTTTGGATGGTTTCAGTAGTTCTTTTGGTTTTAATGGCAAAAAACCTTTTATAGTTTTTAACAGAGACAAATATGCAATATAGAAAATTAGGAAATTCCGGGCTTAAATTATCTGAACTCTCGTTTGGGTCTTGGGTAACGTTTAACAAACAAGTTGACTCCAAGCTTGCAGAAGAAATGTTTGGAACTTGCCTGGATGCTGGTGTTAATTTCTTTGATAACGCTGAGGGTTACGAAAGAGGAATGTCCGAGGTCGTTATGGGCAAAGCTTTAAAAAGCCTAAATAAACCTAGAGATTCATATTGCGTATCCTCAAAAGTGTTTTTTGGCTCTCATGGAAACCCAACCCCAACTCAAATGGGGTTAAGTAGAAAGCATGTCACTGAGGCCTGTCATCAGGCCCTGGAAAGACTTCAGGTTGATTATCTAGATCTTTATTTTTGCCATAGAGCAGATCCAGAAACCCCAATTGGAGAAACAGTTTGGGCAATGCATAACCTAATAACTCAAGGAAAAATACTCTACTGGGGAACGTCTGAGTGGTCAGCAGAAGAAATAGATGAGGCATATAAATTTGCATCCGAAAATAATTTAACACCACCAACCATGGAGCAGCCCCAATACAACCTTCTAGATAGACAAAGATTTGAAGTTGAGTATGACCCAATATTTAAGCAATATGGGACAGGCACTACCACTTGGTCACCTTTGGCATCAGGTGCTCTAACCGGCAAATATTTAAATGGAGTGCCGGCAGGGTCAAGAGCATCTTTAGAAGGATATGAGTGGCTCAAGAAAGGAATGATTGATTCAGACAGGGGGCAAGAAAGAATGAAAAGAGTCGCCTCTTATATCAAGATAGCTGAGGAGCATAATTTAAGCCCTTCCAAGCTTGCTATAGCTTGGTGTTTATTAAATAAAAATGTATCAACTGTGATATTGGGTGCGTCAAGTATAGGACAGCTTCAAGATAACTTAGATTCATTGGATTGCATCGAAGCATTAAAAGATAAGAATTTAGCTAACAGCCTAAACAACATTGGTAGATAAATGATAGATACTTTAGATCACCTTATTATTGCAGTAGAAGATCTAGATAAAGCAGAAGCAAATTACACCAAAATTTTTGGCATGCCTCCTATTTGGCGTGGAGAACACAAAGAGCTAGGAACGACTAACTCGCTATTCAATTTTAAAAATACTTATTTTGAACTTTTGTCAGCTAGTGGAGAAGGTCTTGGGGCCGCACTTGTTAATCATTATTTAGAAGAAAAGGGCGAGGGCCTAATAGGAGTTGTTTTTGGAACAAAAGATATAAACAAAGCCATAAACTCACTTAAAGAAGGAAACTTTCTTATATCAGATGCTACAGATGGAGAGGGTATAAATGCTAAAGACGGCGAGGTACGAAAATGGAAGAATCTCTTTTTGCCTCCTGAACTCACAAGAGGATTATTTTCATTTATCATTCAACACACAGAAGGAACATTGCCTTCCCTTGAAGCATATTCAAGTGCATCAATAAACAAACTAGATCATGTTGTTATCAATACTAATGATGCAGATGGGTTTATTAAAATTTATCGGGACATTTTTAATATCAGGCTTGCATTAGATAAATTTGTAGAAGCTTGGAAAAGTAGAATGCTATTTTTCAGACTGAACAAAACAACCATCGAGGTGATTGAGAAGAAAGACAGCAGCGACTCCTTTGATTCATTATGGGGGCTTTCGTGGGAGGTTGAAAATATTGAAGAAGCGCATAAGCGTCTTGAGAAAGAAGGGGTGGAGATAACGGCTATTAAAAAAGGCATAAAAGAGAAAACCTTAGTAGCAACAATAAAATCTCACAATCACAATGTACCAACATTATTAATCCAACATTTATAAAAAAAGGAGCTATCGAAATGAAAACAATCTTTAACAAAATTATATTAATGATTCTTATATCATCTATACCAAACTTAAGCGCTCATGATCTTCAGAGCGCAGTAAACAGTGAAGATAGAGATCCAAAAAATGCCGCGAGAGACTCCTCAAGACATCCTATGGAAACACTGAGTTTTTTTGAAATAGAGTCAGATATGACAATCATCGAATTATCTCCAGGCGGTGGCTGGTATACAGAGATACTAGCTAATTTTTTACATGAACCTGGGAACCTAATAGCTGCCCATTTCGATCCTAATTCAGAAAGAGCCTACTTCAAAAGAAGCAGGGCAAACTTTGAGAAAAA
This sequence comes from gamma proteobacterium SCGC AAA076-P13, assembly GCA_000384935.1. Lineage (GTDB taxonomy): Bacteria > Pseudomonadota > Gammaproteobacteria > Magnimaribacterales > D2472 > SCGC-AAA076-P13. The sequence goes on from ARRA01000009.1 coordinate 3,817, forward strand.
GATGGGTGCAAATTCTATGTTTGATAATGTTCAAATGTCAGCCATAAATTCAAGCTTAGCAAAACCAAATAGCGCTGATGCAGTCTTAACATTTCGAAATCTTCATAACTGGCTAGGAGCAGAGATGGATTTAATTTTTTCTAATTCTTATAAGGCTTTAAAGCCTGGAGGCATATTTGGAGTTGTTGAGCATAGAGCCAAGCCTGGAACCTCTATGGATGTAATGAAAAAAAGCGGCTATGTAACAGAAGAACACGCAATAGAGATTGCCAGGAAACATGGCTTTGAGCTCGTTGCTAAATCTGAAATTAATGCTAACCCAAAAGATACTAAAAATTATCCAGGGGGAGTTTGGACTTTGCCACCAAACCTTAGACTCAAAGATGTCGATAGAGAAAAGTATTTAGAGATAGGAGAGAGCGATAGAATGACACTTCTATTTAAAAAGCCATTAGAAGGCTAAGAGGTAATTAATCAATGGAAAATGAGCAGCAGGGAAGATGCCAGTGTGAAAAAATATCATACACTTTTGAGCACTCTAAACTAATCTCGGCCCATCATTGTCATTGCAAAGACTGCCAAAGAGCAACAGGATCAGGCAAGGCTACAATAATGATTGTGCCTAAAAAACATCTCAGGCTTGAGGGGGAGTTAAAATACTTCGAAGTAAAGGGCTCTAGTGGTTCACACATTAGAAGAGGGTTTTGCGAACACTGCGGTTCTGGTATTTTAAGTTATGCGAAAGAAGTGCCTCACATACTTTACATTAAAGCAGGAACTCTTGATGACTCAAGCTGGCTAAAAATAGATTCGAATTTTTTTACTGACTCATCTCATGACTGGAATGAACCATCGGAAGCCCCAAAGAGTTTTAAAAGAAATCCAACCATGAGCTCAAACTTTATAACCCTACTAAAGTCATTTAAATAGTTGTTACCTTCACATCTCCTGAGTCAATTAAATTGTTTACAGCATCTTTTGACCACCCGAGCTCTTCTAAAATAGCTCTGCTATGCTCGCCCAATAAGGGGCTCGCTTCAGCTTGGGAGGTTAATTTTCCTTCAAATAAAACTGGTGGTGTTGGCGAGGTTAGCTTGCCCATAGCCTCAGTAACATAGGTCTCAAGGGCCCCAATTGCTTTAATTTGTTCGCTACTCTCAATATCATCTCGCTTTACACATGGCGAACAAGGCACATCGGCTGCTACTAGAATTTCTATAGCTTTTTCAACACCTATATCTTCACGAGGATTTTTTAAAACCTCTTGCACTTGGTCCATATTGGTCATTCGTGATGCTATTGATGCATATAAAGGAGTTCCAAGTAATTCTGGGTAACCAACCATAGGTAGCAAAGCTTCCCAGTGACTGTCTAAAAGAGGAGCGACTGCAACGCCGCCATCTTTATAATTAATTATTTGAAAATAGTCTGACCCAGGTGACATTTCAAATTTATCATCATCTTTTAATGTCCTGTGCATCATTCCATCTGGCCACATAAATGCGAGGCATGCATGAAGCATTGATATATCAATATGCTGCCCTTCATTGGTGGTTGCTCTCGCCAAAAGAGCAGCTGTTGCTGCTTGGCTAACAGTGTAAGCAGTAACTTTATCGCATATAAATGTACGAATAAAATCGAAGGAGTTTTCTTCAGATGACTGAAGATCTGTAAATCCAGCTAAGCCTTGAATAACATGATCGAATGCTGGCATATCTGCCATTGGGCCCTTAGTTCCGAATCCGCTCACAGCCACATAAATTAATTTTGGGTTTATTTTTCTGAGAACATCTGATCCGAGGCCAATTCGATTCATAACTCCAGGTCGATAATTATGGAGAAGAACATCAGCTCTTTCGATAAGTTTCTTAACAGCATCTACCCCAGCTTCTGATTTTAAATCTATAGCTAGAGATCTTTTACCCCGATTACAGTTATGAAAAAATCCAGATACTCCATTTTTTTGAGTGCCAAGAGGACGCATCTTATCCCCCATCGCAGGCGGCTCAACTTTAATTACTTTTGCTCCTTGTGCTGCCATCGTCATTGCAGCAAGGGAACAAGTAATCATATTAGATAATTCTATTACCTCTATTCCAGCCAATGGCTGACTTGCAGTTGGTTTTGTCATTCATCCGCCCCCTATTGTTATCAAATAATAGTAGCATGATACTTATTTGAAAATGTTAAGATTGTATCCATGAAAACATTAAATGAAATAACTATTTTTGACTGTTCTGCAAATCACCTATGGTCAATCTTGTCTGACATATCGCGCTGTGACTGGGTTCCAACAATTGAGAAGATCACCCTAGAAGACGATTGTAGAGTTTTTGAGATGGAAGGCATGGGCACTGTGAAAGAGAAAATACTTTTATTAGATAACGAAAATATGAAACTGCAATACTCTGCAGTAGAAACAAGAACGCCTATCCAACACCACCTAGCAACAATGCAAATTACCAGTGTCAGAGAAGAGACTTGCAAGCTTGATTGGACAACAGAGATTGATCCAGAGATTTTTGCAGATGCCATCCACCAAGGAATGCTGATATCGATTGATGGAATAAAGAAAGTTATATAAATGGATTATTTTATATTAGCTTTCGCAGTTTTATTTTTTGTTCATTTCATCGAATGCATTTTATATAGAAAACTTATTATGCAGTCTCCACGAGGAAAGCTCTTTGGCTTTGCTATGACTATGTTGATAGGCGTTGTTTATTTAAGACGCCTTAAAAAACTTGTTAACTAAAATTTTCAGAATGAAAATCTTTAATTGCGCCGTCTACCAGAGCGTCTCTGACCTGAAGTTCTTGAAATAAATTTAGTGAATTTAAAGTTTTACATCTGCTTAATGCGACATATGTTTGTCCTGTTGCAAAAGCCCCTTGACCCAAGTCTATTGAACAACTCTCAAGTGTTAATCCCTGTGCCTTATGGATAGTAACTGCCCATCCAAGTTTCAAGGGGAACTGTTTAAAGGATGAAACTACTTCTTCCTCCATTTCATCATTGTATTCATCATATACATACTTAATCTTATTCCATTCCTCTCTTTTTACTTTGAAGATTTCATCCCCAACCTGAACTCGAAGAAACTTCCTTTTCTTGTCAGAACAGTTAGTAACAACGCCGATAGTCCCATTGACCCACCTGCCTTCGCTGTCGTTTTTTATAAACATAACCTTTGCATCTTTTTTAATACGTAAGGTTCTTGGGGCGGGCAAGTCATTTTCATTTATATCGCCATACTCTTCTGACTGAGCTGCTGTGGCTGGACCTTCAATCAAGTTAAGCATTTCTTCATTAATTTGTTCTGCCCTATACTTTCGAGTAGTAATAATCATAGAAGATTCATTGGTAAATTCTGGGTTAAAACAAGCCCGATTAATGCTGTTTATAGAATCTTCTAAATCATTTCCTAATCTGATGTTATTTAATAAAGAATAAAACCCCTCGTCCTCACTTTGTCTGAATGAGTAGGTAAGCTCAAAGAAAGCTGGAGACTCTATTTCTTTATAACTTTTAGAGCTAAAGAAGTATACAGACTCATACTTTTCATCAATTATATTTATCTCATGATCCTTAACAACTGGCGGGAGTTGAAATAAGTCTCCGCAAGCAAGGACATGGATTCCGCCAAATGGCTCTTCAGAGTTTCTATGAAGTTTAAGACTTTCTGATATGGCATCAAGCATGGGAGCTCTGACCATAGAGATCTCATCGATAATTAATAACTCAAGTTTTTTTAAAAGCTTCTTAAACCGCGGATCATTTGACTCTTGGATAACTGGAAAAGTGTCAAACCCAATCCTAAAAGCCGAATTGATGGTGCTGCCACCAATATTTAATGCTGCAACACCGGTTGGAGCAACAACAATTTTTCTTAGGCTACACTCATCAACAACTCTTTCTATCAAAGTTGTTTTACCTGTACCAGCAGCTCCTGTTAAGTATATAAACTGCTGGCTTTCAGATTCTAGCAATTCAATAACTTGATCAAGAGTCTGATCAAAAGAATTCTCATCATTTAATATTTTTTTCTTAGGCATTTAAAGCTTGGAGATCGTTTAGATTTTATCTAAAGTTAGTATTATTTTTATGGTAGATTATATGACAAAGACAAAAACAATTAATTAATATATGAAAAAAGTTGCCATTATTGGGGCTGGGCCATCTGGAATTACTGCAATTAAGAATTTTGCAGATCAAGGTTTTGAAGTAACGGCTTTCGAAAGATGCGCGGGAGTTGGGGGGAACTGGAGATTCAATGACCCCTCTGGACATTCTAGTGTTTTTGAAACCACGCATATAATAAGCTCTAAATATACTTCTTTTTATGAGGACTTTCCTTTGCCTGAGTCCGCATCCGATTATCCATCACATAAAGAATTATTAAACTATTTCAACGCATATACAGACCACTTTGATATTAGAAAACTAATTAAATTTGGAACCGAAGTAACTAATTGTAAAAAAATTGATGGAGATAGATGGGAGGTTGAGTGGAACGGTTTGGGTTCTGAGGAAAAAAATATAGGCGAATACGACGCACTTGTTGTTTGCAATGGCCATCATCATAAACCTAGATATCCTGATTATCCTGGAGAATTTACAGGGGAGCTAATCCACTCTCATGAATTTAAATCAGCCAAACCATTTCAAGACAAGCGTGTTTTGGTTATTGGTGGCGGCAATTCTGCCTGTGATGTTGCAGTTGAGACTGCACGAGTATCTAAATCAACCTCTATTAGTTGGAGAAGAGGCTATTACCTTATTCCTAAGTTCATGTATGGCCTGCCAGTTGATATGTATGCATTAAAAAATAGGTGGATGCCAGCTTTTCTCAGAGAACCATTTACAAAAATGATGTTAGAAATCTTCCAAGGAAAAAATGAAGATATTGGATTACAGAAGCCAGCTCAAAATTTATTTGGAACTCATCCAACAGTAAACTCAGAACTTTACTATGCAGTAAGGCATGGCAAAGTTAGTCCTCATGTTGAGATAGAAAGATACGAAGGCAATAAGGTTATATTTAAAGATGGTAAGAGCGGTGAGTTTGACGTCATCATTGCATGTACCGGTTTTAAAATTAAGCATGACTTTTTTGATAAAAGCTTAATTAATTATGAGGAAGGCAAAGTGCCTCTTCTTCATAGAATGATTCCAGCTGATATAAAGAATTTATACTTTATAGGTCTTTTCCAGCCTTTGGGCTGCATTTGGCCCGGGGCAGAGCTTCAGTCCAAATTAGCCGCTCAACATCTCTGCGGTAATTGGACGCCAAAAAAATCATTTAAAGAGCTAATAGAAAAAGAACTAGCAAATCCAGATGTAAAACAAATCGATACTCCAAGGCACACAATAACCGTTGATGATCATGCTTTTAGGGCCAGATTAAAAAAAGAAATAAATAGATCTATTACTGCTTAACAAACATGAATCAGTGCATCGTTTGTGAAAGCAAGCTTATAGAAAGCTTTCAAACGTCAGATAAGAAAAAACATTGGAAGTGCCTACGCTGCTTTGCCAAGTTCCTTGATAAAAATATTATATAGACTCAGATATAGAAAAAGAAAGATACTTAGAGCACGAAAATATAATAGAGGATGA
>ARRA01000010.1 GCA_000384935.1 gamma proteobacterium SCGC AAA076-P13
AATGGTCGGATTTTGTTTTTACAAGGTCTGGTACCTTGAGCATTTCTGAAATATCATCTATGGGAAGAGGTATGGTGATGGTCCCTTTGCCATCATCAATAGATAACCATCAATTTTATAATGCTAAGTACATTGAAAATATTGGTATGGGCATAGTTCATAGCCAAGAAAATGGGCTAAGTGATTTAGAAATTAAATTATCGCAAGTTATTGATAAACAAATTTATAATGATTGGAAATCAAAAACTAATTTAGAACACTTAAATGCTGCATCTTTTATATCCTCGAAAATAATAGAATATTTAAGTAAGTAATATGAATTTTAAAAAAATTAAGCACATTCATTTCATTGGCATTGGGGGGTCAGGGATGATAGGTATTGCCAGAGTGCTTTTAAAAAAAGGATACAAGATATCTGGATCAGATATCAACAATACAACCGAATTAAAAAAACTTAAAAAAAGTGGCGCTAAAGTATATATTGGACACAGGCACTCTAATATTAATAATGCCAACCTCATTGTTGTTTCATCGGCAATAGACCTAAAGAACCCTGAGATTATTGAAGCTAAGAAAAACTCAATCACAATAATACCAAGGGCTGAAATGCTTGGAAGCTTGATGAAAGGTTATGAGAGTATAGCTATTGCTGGAAGTCATGGAAAAACAACAACAACTAGTATGATTGCTAAAATATTTACGGTCGCAATGCAAAGCCCTACGTATGTTGTTGGAGGCAAAGTCTTGAGTACTGATGAAAACTCAGATCTTGGTGAGGGAAAGCATTTAATAGCTGAGGCTGATGAGAGCGATGGTTCATTTATCCATCTCCAGCCAGATGTAGCAGTTTTAACTAATATTGATGATGACCATCTGGTTCATTACGATAATAATTTTGAGAACCTACTAAGTTCATTTGTAAGGTTTTCAGAAAACGTTCCCTTTTATGGATATCTGATTATTAATACTGATGATAAAAATATTAAGAAAATTTCAAAGCGAATATCGAGAAAACAGATTTCTTTTGGTAAATCTAGTCACGCAAATTATCAAATCCAAGATCCTTCTTATAATAATGGCTGGCAATTTTTTAAAATTAAAAAAAATGAAAAAATTTATAAATTTAAAATACAACTCCCAGGTGTTCATAATGTTTATAATGCAGCTGCTGCAATTGCTGTTTCGATGGAGGAAGGAATCCCGCTTAAAGCCATTAAAGAAGGTATTGCAAAATTCAGCGGAGTTGGAAGGCGATATGAAAAACATGAAATTTATATAAAGCCATCCTATAAAGTGCTTATAGATGATTATGGACATCATCCTATTGAAGTTCTATCCACAATAAAAGCATATAAAGAAGAATTTCCAAAAAGCAGATCATTGATGATTTTTCAACCACATAGGTTCTCTAGAACAGCCCAGCTATTCGATGATTTTATAAAGGTTCTCAAAAAGGCTGATTCTGTGGTTCTATTAGATATTTATGCTGCAAGTGAAAAGCCAATCAAGGGTATTGATTCAAGAACAATCGTTGAAACGTTAAAACAGCAAGGTCATAAAGATGTGACCTATCTTAAAAACCATAATGATATTAATGCCCTAATTAAACAAAGAAGAGATGATTTTGATATTTTAATTACTCAAGGCGCCGGAAGTGTATCAATTGTCTGTAATTCAATAATAGGTAAATGGAAAGTATAAATAAAATTGCAGTGCTTTATGGGGGTTCATCTGGGGAAAGAGAGGTCTCCATAGAGAGCGGTAAAAGAGTTCACGACGCAATTATTGAACTTGGCTATGAGTCTAAAAAGTTTGATATCAATGACATTGATGATTTGCATACTCTTATTTATTTTGACTTTATTTTCATTGCTCTTCATGGAGAAGAGGGCGAAAGTGGCGCATTACAGAAAAGGCTTGAATCAATTGGAATTCCATATACAGGCTCTAATGCGGAATCTTGTTCTCATAGCTGGAACAAATCAATTAGCAAAAATTTAATTAGAAAAAATGGAATGAAAACACCTGATTCAATCCAAATAAATAATTCTTTAAGTTTTAAAAGAAGTTATGAAGATATTCCCTTTGATCATTTTTTTATTAAACCTTCCATGGATGGTTCAAGTGTTAATATTTTTGAGATCAAGAATAAAGATGAATATAAAGAAACCATAGAAAAATTAAATACTCTTAACGGACCATTTATTCTTGAGGAAGCAATTAAATTCAAAGAATATACTGTAACAATTATTGGGGATCTAGTTTTGCCTCCTATAGAGATCAAAACTGTAAATAGTTTTTATGACTATGATGCTAAATACATATCCAATGATACTGATTTGGTTGAGGCAAATTATGGTGATGAGTGGGTTAATAATATTAAAAACTTTGCTAAAAATTCCTACCAAGCTTTAGGGTGCTCAGGATGGGCTAGAGTTGATATTCTTGAGAATACAGATGGAGACTTTTATTTTTTAGAATTAAATTCTAGTCCTGGAATGACTTCACATAGCTGTGTTCCTAAATCAGGTGAGTTTATGGGCTTGAGTTATAATGAAGTTGTGCAAAAGATAATAGATGCATCAATTGCTTAAATATTTCTTAGCTATTTATTTTCTTATAGGATTTAATATTTATATAAATGCTGATGATTTAGTTTTTGATATTAATTACGAATCAGGAATGCAATTAGATTCACAAAAATTTTTTAATGAAAGCCTATCCTTGGTTATTTCTAAAAAAGAATTAAGATTGCTGCTTGAAGAACAAGACTGGATTGCTAGTTATACAATCAGATCTCTTCCATTTTCAAAAAAAGTTCACATCTCTATATCTAATAGGATCCCAATTTTTATTCTTAACGATAGATATTATGTTGACAAGGATCTTAAAAAATTTAAATTTGATTTTACAAATACTTCTTTGATTAAAATTAATGGAGATATAAAAGATCTTGATAATATTCTATTGCTAATAGATCTCTTCTCTGGATATAAAGAAACAAATTTTGCACTTATTTCTATTAACTTTAATCATGTAAGAGGGTGGCTTATAAATACAGACAGTTCAGTAATTAAACTAGGTAAAAAAATAGACAGCATAAAGATTAAAAACACAAAAGATACATTGAATTACTTGTATGAGAAAAGAAAAATACCTAAGATAATAGATCTTAGATACAAAGATGGAGTGGCTCTAAAACATGGCTAATAATACAAAAAATTCTAATATGGTTGTTGGCCTCGATATAGGTACATCAAAGGTTGTTTGTATTGTTGGTAAATACAATGAATCTAACAAGTTAGAGATTATTTCTTTAGGATCCTATCCATCAAGTGGCTTGAAGAAAGGTGTAGTAGTCAATATAGATGCCACAACAGATGCTATCAAGAAAGCAGTTGAACAGGCTCAGTCAATGATCGAAGAAAAAATAAATTCTGTATATGTGGGCATAGCTGGAAATCATATAAAGAGCTTAAATTCTCAGGGTGCTGTCGGCATTAAAGATAAAGAGGTGACTCCTTTTGATATTGATCGAGTTATTGACTCAGCTCAGGCAGTATCAATTCCATCAGATCAAAATGTATTGCATGTTCTTCCCCAAGAGTATGTTATTGATAACCAAGAGGTAAGTCTTGATCCTCTAGGAATGGCTGGCGTAAGACTAGAGGCCAAGGTTCACTTGGTTACTTGTGCTAACAGTGCCATAAAAAATATTGAAAAATGCATAAAAAATTGCGGTTTAGCTGTTGATGGATTTGTTCTAGAGCAATTAGCAAGCTCACATTCCATTTTATCTGAAGATGAAAAGGAGCTAGGTGTTTGCTTAGTAGATATCGGCGGAGGGACAACTGACATAGCAATTTTTAATTCAGGCTCAATAGTCTTCACAGGAGTTATACCTATTGCAGGAGATCAAGTAACTAGTGATATTGCTCAGGCATTAAGAACACCGACACCGCAAGCAGAAGAGATCAAGCAAAAACACGGGTGTGCTGTTGCAGAATTTACAAAAGAAGATGAAAGTATCGAAGTTCCAGGAGTCGGCGGCAGGCCAACAAGAGAACTATCTAGAACATCCTTGGCTGATATTGTTCAACCTCGATATACAGAATTATTTGAGTTAGTAAAAGCCGAGATTACTAGAAATGGATTTGAGGACAAAATCTCAGCTGGAGTTGTCTTTACTGGGGGAACATCTAAGATGGAGGGGGTCGTTGAATTGGCTGAATCAATTTTTCAGACGTCCGTAAGATTAGGAATTCCTAATAAGTTCTCTGGAATGGAAAGTATTCTTCAAAATCCAATATATGCTACATCAATTGGTCTTGTTGACCATGGCTACAAACAAATGAGCGATGGCCTTATAGCTGAACAGGGCCAAAGCTGGTTAACTAAACTTTTAAAAATAGTTAAAAGTGAGTATTGATAACTAAAATTAATTGCTTTAGAATGCATTTTCCTTGGTTTGGGCTAATTAAAGCTTAAATCTATAACCAAAAGGCAAATAATGAATAAATACGAAGCGGTCATAATATTAAACCCAAACCTATCAACTAAAGTTGATGACTTTCTAAAAGATTTTGATAAATTACTAAAAGATAATTCGTTTAGTATTGTTAAGACAGAAGATATCGGAAGAAGGCAATTAGCTTACTCAATTAATAATCATAATAAAGGTCATTACATTATTTTTAATCTTGAAGGCGATCCATCAAAACTTCTTGAAATTGAGACAAAAATTAAATATAACGAATCAATTATTCGTCATTTATTTTTAGTTGTTAAAGAACATTCAAGCGAAGACTCAAGTTTGTTCACAGAATCTAAGAATAAGAAACCTGAGTCTATAAATGAAGATGTAAAAGTTGAATCTAAAGAAACAAAAGCTGACGAGTCAGCTAAGACAAAGGGGGAAGTGTAATATGAGTAAATATGATTTACCCAAGAATTTTGACTATAAAAATACTGATGCTTTAAGACCATTTATTACTGAAACTGGAAAAATTATACCAGCTAGAGTGACTGGCGTTTCTGCTTCGAACCAAAGAAAAGTTACCAAATCAATTAAGATTGCTAGATTCTTAGCACTTTTACCATACACGGACATGCACCAGTAAGATTATGAAAATTATACTATTAGATAAGATACAAAGATTGGGTGAAATTGGAGATGTTGTTGAGGTTAACTCTGGTTATGCTAGAAACTTCTTAATACCTCAAAAAAAGGCTGCTTTTGCAAGTGGTAAAAATATTGCTGAAGTAGAAGCAAGAAAAGATGAGTTAGCTGCAGCATCTGCAGATCAACTAACTAGAGCTCAAGCTAGATCAGAAGAAATTCAGGGTTCTGTTTGTGAGATTGCTGTGCCAGTCACTGAAGAAGGTGCATTATATGGTTCTGTTGGTACTAGAGAGATAGCTGAAGCATTCCTAGCAGTAAATGTTGAAATTGATAAAAGTGAAGTTCAACTACCTGACGGACCTATTAAAGAAACTGGTGAGCACATTATTACTATTAGCGTTCATCCAGAAGTTTCAGCTGAAGTAACTGTAAAAGTATTAGCTGAGTAGTTGTATATTTTAAAATATGATGTAAAAATCATATTCCAATGTCTGACTCATTAATAAATCAAAACGAACAAGCTAGAGAAGCAGAAAGAGCTGTCTTGGGTGGCCTTATGCTTGAAACCCATAGATTTGATACAGTAATCCAAGTCATCAAAGATAATGATTTTGATGGAAAAGATCATCAAATTATTTTCCAATCAATGGCAGAGTTGATTGAAGAAAATAAGCCATTAGACCCATTAACAGTTTCAGAGAAATTAGATAATAAAAATTCTTTAAATAAAGTTGGTGGTAAAGACTATCTAATAGAGTTAGCAACAACCACCCCATCTGCTGCTAATTTAGAAGCCTATGCTGAAATAATAAGACAGAGATCCATCACCAGAAAGCTGATTAAGACTAATTCAGAAATTTCAGAACTTATTAATAACCCACAAGGGCAAGATGGTTTAGCGCTTTTGGATAAAGCTGAGAGTATGATTTTTGCTTTAAACGATGAGTCATCTCAAGATAATGACACCATGGAGTCAATGAAATCACTTATTCCAAAGACCATGGATAGGCTTCATGAGTTATCAGAAAAGAAGGGTGGACTGATTGGATCCTCAACTGGTTTTAAAGATTTAGATACAAAACTTCAAGGCATTCAGAATGGAGATTTAATTGTTGTTGCGGGAAGGCCTAGTATGGGTAAAACATCTTTAGCTATGAATTTAGCTGAAAATGTTTTAGTGGATAGGGATACAAAAGGCGCTGTTTTAATTTTTAGTTTGGAAATGCCGGGAGAGTCACTTACCACAAGAATGCTTTCAGGTATGTGTAAGTTAAATCAGCAAAATGTAAGATCTGGTCAGCTTAAAGACAATGAATTAAAACTTTTACTTCAAGAAGGGGAAAGGTTAAAGAACCTTCCGCTTTGGATTGATGATAGCTCTTTACTGTCACCCATGGAGTTGAGAGCAAAAGCCAGGAGGCTTGCAAGACAAGAAGAGCATGGTCTTTCTTTGATTGTTGTTGACTATCTTCAGCTAATGCAACTTCCGACATCCTCAGAAAATAGGGTCAATCAAATATCAGAAATATCTAGATCATTAAAATCTTTAGCTAAAGAGCTGCAGGTACCCGTTATAGCACTTTCACAGCTCAATAGGGCCGTAGAACAAAGACCTAACAAAAGGCCAATCATGGCAGACCTAAGAGATTCTGGAGCTATTGAGCAGGATGCAGATGTAATCTTATTTATATATAGAGATGAGGTTTATAATGAAGATTCTGATCAGGGAAATAAAGCTGAGATAATTATTGGCAAACAAAGGAATGGTCCTATTGGTACGGTCAACCTGACCTTCCTAAAGGAATATACTCGTTTTGAGAATTTTGCTAATGATGGATATTCAGACGACTACTCTAGTAATTTTTAATGACTAGGGCTACCTCAGAGCTCATAATAGAACCTGCAATTGTAAGAAAAAATATTTCTTATTTAAAAGGAAAATTAGATGATTCTTCAAAATTTATGGCAATTATTAAGTCTGATTCTTATGGCCATATCCTTTCAAATATAGTTAGAGATATTGATGATATTGTAGATGGTTATGGTGTTGTTAGGCTTGAAGAAGCTATAAGCATAAGAAAAATTTCTTCTAAGAGGATTTTACTGATGCAAGGCGTCTATTCACAATCTGATTTTAAAGAGGCTAGAGATAATTCTTTGGATTTGGTAATCCATAATAGTCATCAATTCTCCTTAGTTAAGGGTAATGACTCTTATGAAAATTTATGGTTCAAGATAAATACAGGAATGAATAGGCTGGGGTTTGAAGAGGATGAATTCCTTGATATTTATACTAGTTACTTGTCAGATAAGAAATTTACCTTGATGTCGCACCTATCTGCTTCCAACGTACCAAGTGATGCATCAAACAAAACCCAATTCGAGCGCTTTGATAGCTTATGTCAAAAACTAAATCCAGATATTTTAAAAAGTATTGCAAATACAGGCTGTGTAATTAATTTTCCTGATAAATCCATGGATTGGGTTAGGGTTGGTATAGGTATTTTTGGAGGATATATCGGCAGTAATGAACTCCAAACAGCAATGACGCTAAGATCGCCAATAATAAATATTAGAAAAATTAATAAAGGCCAAAGAGTTGGTTATGACGGACGCGCAGAAGCAACTCAGGATATGAAGATTGCTACAGTTTATTGTGGTTACGCAGACGGACTACCAAATCATATTAAAGATGGCACAAAAGTTTTTATTAACAGTGTTGGCGCAGAAATATTTGGAAAAGTAAGCATGGATGTAACTACTGTAGATGTTAGTCATATACCAGATTGTGAAATTGGAGATTGGTGTGAATTCTTCTCACCCAACCATTCAATCAATAACTTGGCCTCATCAAATAACCTTATTTCATATGATTTAATGATCAGAATTAAATCAAGAGTAAAGAGAATCTATAAAAAATTATAGTTTTATTAAGTATTTTGAAAATATTATTTCACTAACAAGGTTATTCTGCTATTCTGTTATCCCATCATGAAAGGTTTATCTGATGGCAAATACTAAATACATTTTTATAACTGGCGGAGTGGTTTCATCGCTCGGAAAAGGCATAGCTGCAGCTTCTTTGGGGGCTTTATTAGAATCAAGAGGACTCTCGGTATCTCTTATTAAAGTTGATCCTTATATAAATGTTGATCCAGGAACAATGAGCCCATTTCAGCATGGAGAGGTTTTTGTTACCAATGATGGCACAGAAACCGATTTAGACCTTGGACATTATGAAAGGTTTGTTAGATTTGAGGCTTCAAAGAAGAATAACTTTACTGCAGGC
>ARRA01000011.1 GCA_000384935.1 gamma proteobacterium SCGC AAA076-P13
GCGATTCAGGATCAGCAAGGTGATAAACGTCTGACTACTAGAACAAAGATGGTTCCTGTTGTTGATAAGGTGGCCCGTTGGAGCGTTGTCATTATCTCTTTATCGCCAATCATTGGTATTATTACGCGGCATCCAATGCCATTTTCTTTATTGCTTTTAATAGGGCTTTCGGGTTTTATCGCTCGCATGATGATTCATGCAGTGACCTTGCCGATTGAATTTGATGCAAGTTTTTCTAAAGCGCTCCCTTTATTAAGAGAAGGGGATTATATATCGCAGTCAGACGAAAAAGCCGTTACTAGTATTCTTAGGGCAGCGGCTCTAACTTATGTGTCGGCTGCGCTAGCCGACATTTTAAACCTTGGTCGTTGGATTATTATATTATCAAGGCGATGAAATAAGATAGAAACCACAATCGATGAACATTTTGAAGATAATCTTAATAACTATCTAAATCTACTCAGTTATAGTTAAGAAGAATATAACTAATGTTTGATTGACCGCGAGCACCTAAGTCTATAACCTGCAGTCATCTGTACTTTCACCAACCTCAATATAAAATGTCATTTAAAGAATTAGGCCTATCTGAACCAATATTAAAGTCGCTAGAAGAGCTTGACCACAAAAAGCCTTCTGAAATTCAAGAACAAGCTATACCAATAATTTTGGCGGGCAAAAATATTATGGCAGCTGCTCAAACAGGTACAGGTAAAACGGGTAGCTTTGTTCTGCCTATGTTAGAAATGCTTCATGAAAAAGCCAAGCCTTATGCTAAAAATGCTCATGCTCTAGTATTAACTCCAACTCGTGAGCTTGCAGCTCAGGTAAGGGAGAACGTTCATAAGTATGGCAAGTTCACAAATATTAAATCAACAGTTGTTTATGGAGGAGCTAAAATCTTTCCTCAGAAATCTAAGCTTAAAAAAGGTGTAGATATTTTAGTTGCAACGCCAGGACGATTATTGGATTTGGTTAATCAAAAAGCAGTCAAATTAGATAGAGTTCAAATGCTTGTTCTAGATGAGGCAGATCACATGTTAGATATGGGCTTTATTCATGATATTAAAAAAATAATTGCGATGACTCCCTCCACACGTCAAAATTTGCTCTTTTCAGCAACCTTCTCTCCAGAGATTAAGAAGCTAGCCCAATCACTCGGTGAAGACATAATCGAGATTAGTGCTCAATCCCCAAATACCACCGTTAGTAAAATAAAGCAGATGGTTTATCACGTTGATAAAAACAAAAAAAATGATTTATTAGCCCATATGATCAAAGATGAAGAGTGGGACCAAGTATTAGTTTTCTCAAGAACTAAACATGGGTGTGAAAAAATTGCCGATCACTTGAATGCAGCAGGCATTAAAACAGGAACTATACACGGCGACAAAACTCAAGGAGCAAGAACTAAAGCCCTAAGAGAATTCAAAGGAAAAATTTTTCAAGTTTTAGTTGCCACAGATGTCGCTGCTAGAGGAATTGATATCAGCAATCTTCCTTTTGTTGTTAATTTTGATATGCCTACTTATCCTAATGATTATATTCATAGAATTGGTAGAACAGGTAGAGCTGGACAAGAAGGGAGTGCCATTTCCTTTATGAGCTCAGATGAGCATAAGTTTCTGCGCGGCATTGAGGGACTATTAAAAATTAAAATTGACCAAACCAGTCATGAATCTTTTAAGCCAAATGAAAAGCCTTCAACAGCCGGTCGCGGTAAGCCTAGATCCAGGGGTCCGAGAGGAGGAAAGCCAAGCTTTTCAAGAAACAAGCGAAGTTCTGACAGCAAACCTGGGAATAGCTTCTCTAGAAAAAAAGGCAGTGGTTCAAAATCAAATGCCAGTGGTGCTGAAAAGTCTGCAGGCAATAAAGCAAAAAGACCCCATAATAAAAAAACAGGATCAAAGCCAAAAACTAGTTGGAAAAAGAATTAAAACCTTTTTCCAATTAATGTCATAGCTTGCCTATTTTTCTAAAATCAGCCTATACTCAATGTATGTGTGATTGTTGTTCTTGCTGCGAGTGCGCTTGCTGCCCCAAATAAAAGCTTAAATATACAAAGCTTCTTTGCCTGCCCTGATTAGTCAGAAACATTCCTATTTTTTTGCGCAACTTTTATGGTGACAAATATCCTAAATATGTAATAAAGTTAATGTAATGGAAAAATTAAATACAATCATTTCAAACCATATTTCTAATTGGAATATGGTTTGGTTTGGTTTAATTTTTTGGGGAAGCGTCTTTAATGCTATTGCGGCCAACTACGAAACAACACTTAGTCCAATTCTTTGGTATACGTGTGGCTTACTTCTTGGCATTGTTGCAAAAATAAGAGGAACTTGGCTTTGGAAGGTATAGAGCATTTAGCAGAAGAGTTTTCCTTTGAAAAAGAGAAGGAGATTGCTAGAAGTTTTTCTAAACGATTCCAGTGGGAGATGATGTTAATTGGAGTTGGGCAGGCAACTATATGGCTTTGTTTATGGCCATTAGTTATTTATGGGTATATTTCTTTATTTTATGGATCTTTAATTGCTATTGTCTGCGCATGTTTTGCGTATTTGCCCTCTCATGAGGCTCAGCATGGTAACTTTTCAAGGGGAAACCCAAAGAGGCGCTGGATTGATTCATTTGTAAGTCACTACACTTTAATAACCTTAATGTTTCCGCATGATTTAATGAGATGTACCCACATGAAACATCATGCTTATACAAATAACCCTGAAAAAGATCCAGACTATGACACCGCATCTTCTAAATCAATATGGGGGGTTATTACGGCCACCCAGGCAGGAATAACGAAATATCAATCAATAGCTGAAACCTATAAAGATGACAAAACATTTATGAAATCATTTCATAAGGGACTGAATGTGGCCTTGGTGTACAGAGCTATTCTTTTAATTCTTGTTGTGATGTTTCCTCTTGAGGCGCTGCTGTTATGGTGGCTGCCAAGCAAGGTTGGTGTTATTTATCTTTCTGCTTTCTTTAGTTGGTATCCACACTATCAAATGGACACCGGTCGATACAAAGACACCAAATTTTGGAGTCACTGGATGCCAAGATACTTAAATCACTCGATGCAACTTCACTTTGTTCATCATCTGCATCCCGGTATTGGGCACTATGACGAACCAAAAGCAATCGAAGCTCTAAAACCATTCTTGGTTGCAAGAAAGGTCCCAGGCGCGGAAGAAATTCCGCAGAGAGTAGAGTACAACCCACTTATAAAGCTATAAATCCATACTTGAACATTACAGTACTGTTTAGTCATGATATTCTTCAATCATGAAGGAGTATGTTGGCGGATGTCATTGTGGGGAAGTTAAATTTAAATTTAACTCAAATCAGGCAGTTGAAATTTGGGAATGTAATTGCTCTATATGCAAAATACATGGTTACGAACATCTCTTTATCAAGCATGATGATTTTGAAATAACAGATGGAAAAGACTTAATCTCTGAATATTCTTTTGGAACTAAAAAAGCAAAGCATCTGTTTTGTAAAAAATGTGGAACAAAAAGTTTTTATCAGCCTCGATCTCATCCAGATTCTTATAGTGTTAACCTCAGATGTGTAGATGAGCCACCAGATATTTATAAGGTAGTGCACTTCGATGGGAAGAATGAATTTAAATAAAGCTAAGTATTTAGCAGGGACGTAATAATGAAATCTATATTAATTCATATTTCTCGAGTTTTACTCGCAATCTATTTTCTACTTCCAGGCATAGCAAAATTTACTTCATGGGACACGCATATAGCATTAATGGAAACCCACAATATGGTCATGGTTCCTATTTTGTTGGCCATTGCTGGCATTGCTCAAGTGGGTGGAAGCATTCTTCTTTTACTTAACAAGCAAGTAGTAGTCTGTGCTCTTGGGTTTGCAGTAATGATCTTATTGATCAACTTAAACTTGCATGATTTTTGGAACATATATGACGGCGTTGACGCGAAACATGAAACTCAAAATTTTTATAAAAATATGGGAATATTTGCAGGCCTTCTATTGCTAGCAGCGGTCAATCTTGATCAAGATAAGACATAGTATGAAAAAAATTAATCTTAAATCTAAGTTCAAAAAATTCTCTGATAGGTGGTCGCCAAAAGTTATAGAAGAAATGAATGACTATCAGTTTAAGATTGCAAAAATAAAAGATAATTTTACCTGGCATAGCCACCCAGAAACGGATGAAACTTTTATCGTTATAGAGGGAACAATGGGAATAGAATTTGAGAATGAAACTATCGAATTAAGTGCGGGTGAAATGTTAGTTATTCCTAAAGGAACAAAACATAAACCCTTTGCCAATCAGGAGGCAAAAATTATGCTGATTGAGCCCAAGGGAGTTATAAATACTGGAGATATTCAAAATGATTTCACTGCTAAAAATGATCAGTGGATTTAGTATTTTAATTTATTAATTTTGTATAGAATTAGTCTATATATTTAAGGAGAAGCATATGAGTAATACAAAATGGGAATATAAGATTGTTGATCACAGCAACTCATCTTCCATGGGTTATTCAAACCCTGAAACGGAAGCGTTTAAAGAAGAGCATAAAGATAAAGACTGGAAACTCGAAATGATGAACATTGAGCTAAACAAGCTTGGCCAAGAGGGCTGGGAAATGGTTGCTCATAATGGACCAAACGCAATTTACCTAAAACGCGAACTGTAAGATTATATTTTGCAGTTCGTAGGTATCGATAGCTTTATTTGAATCTGCCTGGCTTATTCGTCTTTGTAGTCTTCTTCGAGGATTCCTTTTTCTTTTAGAGTTTTTGTTAGTTTTTCTAAACGAACAAAAGCAACTAATCCAAGCATGCTAAATACAAATCCTGCTGCTGCTAATCCTTCCATAATATATCCTTAAAAGTATTCTTCATTTGGGTAACTTAAATAAGTCCTCTACGGTACATTCAAGAATTTTTGATATTTTTAAGGCCAATACTGTTGATGGAACATAGATCCCATTCTCAATGGCGTTAATACTTTTTCTTGATACCTCGGCACTTTCTGATAAAGCCTGTTGAGTTAGCCCCTTTTCCATTCTTAGCTTGGCAAGCTCATTTAGAAGATTCCTATGATGTTTACCCATTTTTATGTTCTTTATAGTCACCTAAAGAAAACCAAACAATCAAAATACCAAATATCAGCCACGCAAAAGAAGCAATTTGATAAATCATCCTATTGGCACTTTGTAAGTCCCAGTTTGACCAGTCTTGAATTGAAAAAAGAATAAATATTCCTATGCCGTTTAGCGCATAGCCAATAGCTCCAATCTTGTAGTACCTGAGTGCTGTATATTCATCATAAAGAGCATTATTTTTCTTTCTATCGCCAAAGTAATATGAGGCGGTCAGGATTCCGGAGGTAATAAAAATTAAAATACCAGGAATAAACATTGCATTACCCTTGATTGGCCAGCCCAAGTCAGCCCCCATTAATTCTAGAAATAGGTATGCCCCAAAAAAAATTTGTACTGCCCCACAAATAAATAAGTATAAAAACCTGCTTAAGTAAGTCACTTCTATACCTCTTCAAATTTTTCAACTGCCTTATCTATTTCAGAACCAGTATTAGGGTATATGTATCCAGCCACAAAAGAACCAACTCCAATGGTGCCTACTAATAAACCAACTCCTCTTAAGATATCGACACCATCAAATAACGACCCAAATAGAAACAATCCCAGACCTACAAAAAAAATAATTACTCCGTTTCTTCTATAATCCGTTGGCTTTTTCTTTTCTTTAAAATTTTCCAATAAATCTTCAATATCAGACGGATCTTCTAAGTTTTTTGAAATTTCTACCATAGCTGCATATTTATTTTTATCACTTTTTGTAGCGAAATAAAAAATAACCCATATAAGAAATACGGGCATTAATATTGCTACCCATCCGGTTCCAACAGCGACCAATCCAATTACTTCTTCCATAAAATCTCCTTAAAATATTTAATTTATCTAAAAATGTAACGCAAACTTATCATTTTATAAATGGGAAGTAAAGGTTACATAGTTAAATTATTTAATATTTTTCTCTGATGACTTAAAATAAACTATATCAATTTTTTTTATGAAACAGACTTTTTTAATTCTTATCTTTGGCTTCCTTGCAGCAAGCTGCAGTAATTCATCAAATTCACATATTCAGCTGAAAGATTTCGTTGATGATGTTTCTGTGCAAAAGTTAGGCCAAGAGCTTATTGATCTTCCATATGGGCTAAATGCTCTAGAATCAGGACTATCTGAATCGGAAGAAATTTTAGTTGCTGTTCATGGCAGTAGAAGCCAGGGATATGAGTGGGTATATCCCCTAAAGTCGATTAACTCTTCAAAGAAAGAAATGTATTTCTACAGATGGCCTGATCAAGGATGCTTTGCAGAGCCCGCAGAAAAACTCATTAAAGATATTTCAAACATCCTTTTAGAAAACCCTTCACTCAATAAAGTAATATTAATAGGCCACAGTTATGGTGGAATCTTGGTTAGCGATGTCTTGAAAAAATGGACGAATAAGATTCCTATCGAAACTCATATAATTGCTTCTCCCTTGGCTGGCTCCAAATTGTTAGTTAATACTTGCAATTATTCTCCCATTAAAAAAATTAAAGCAAATACTGCTTTGTTTGAATGGAGAACTCAGCATCAATTAGACAGCGCATTTAAAAACACCTCACCTAACCCTCAGGAAATTTCAATTATAGGTAGCTCAATCACTGTTCTACCTGATACTTATAAAGGCAATCGTCTTGGACACAACTGGTCCATAAGCTGGGTTGCGGACAAGGCATTTGATTAAATTTTTTGGAC
>ARRA01000012.1 GCA_000384935.1 gamma proteobacterium SCGC AAA076-P13
CAGGAGACGATAAAGACGGCATTTATCAATGCATTTTCACAATAACTACATCAGCTATTCCAGGAACGTATAGATTTTCAGCTTCAAGTATGGGAGATATTTGGGGGAATATTACAGGATCTAGTTTGGCTCCATCAGATATTTCATTAACAATAACAAATTAATTAAAATAAAACTCTGGATTATCTCTCTTAAAGTCAGCTATTTGATCTAACATTTCCATTGTTCTTCTAAATCCTTCATTGTCATCTTCATCACTCTCAGCTATTGCTGGAAGGTTTCTAGAACAAGCAATAATAGTTTGGGTAAGGTTATATAAGCCTCTAGGATTTATAGATGTATCTTTATGAAGGCAATCTATAGCTTTATCTAAGATAAGGGAGAGGCCACTTGTAGCTTTGTTCTGAATAAACTGGATATCATTCACAATATCGTGCTTTTTAGCCTTCTTTATCTCTTCACTAAGTTCAGCCCTAAAAGCTATACGTTGATCTTTCCATTGTTCTTTAGAGGATCTTCTATAGATAGTTGATGGTGATAGCTCAAACTCTTTAATAAGGTTATCTAAGGACTTAAAGCTTCTTCTGCCATCCTTATGAACACTGCCATAAATATATTCGTGTTTTAGGTCTTCAATGGTCTGACTATTCTTCAGTGACATACTCTAACCTCCTGAAGAAGGGTACTAGCTGGTTCCAGTTTTGAACCAATAGCTCCACCATCTAATTGAGAACGCAAGAATGGTCTAATATGCCTTAATAGAAGGCTTTAAGCCTTAAATAATGATGTTGTTCTGCTAACACTTTTCAATTATCAAAACCCATAGCCACACTTAATCTTTAATATCTACGCCATGTATACGCCACGTGGAGTTATTTATATTAACTGAGATTAAATATCGACTTAATTAGCCATTGCCGCTTCGTTATAGGCAGATATTAGTATTTGCCAATCGGCCAGTTGCCAATAAATATTACGTAATCGTTGTTCTTTTTCAAACGATCGCTTTAAGCGTTCCATGTTTGAGTTTTTCCACTTACTGCCTTGTCTAATTCCGCATTTATCAAAATCAATTAACCAAACCTTGTTTTCTATATCAAGCATAATGTTGTGGATATTTAAATCGTGGTGATAAATCTGATGATGATGAAATTTGGCAATGGTTTGCCCAATTTTTTTCCATACATCAGCGGTTAAGCTGTTTGCTAGTAAAATATGATGTAAGTCTTTAGCGCTGGAAATTTTTTTTGAAATGATATCGGCTTGGTAATATAAGCCTGTCTTCTTCAACATCGCTGCGATCGGAGTTGGGCAATTTAAATCCATATTTTTCATGTGCTGTAGTAGCTTAAATTCTTGCCATACTCGTGATTTTTCAATACCTGTATACATATATTGATCACTTAGTACTTTTCCAATCAAGCCACCGCGACGATAGTGCCGTAACACATATTCATTTTTGTTATGTTGAAAAAAGTAGGTGGTGCCGCGGCCGGTTACCTGTCCTGTTATGGCATTTCGTGTCTTCCAATATTGACCCGTAAACATTTTTGGGACAAGTACAGGGAAATGGCTTACATCAAACAACATAATGTGGGACTTAACTGCTTTTTGTTGTATGTATGCCATGTAACAATTTTGATCCAAATAATACTAATAATAATTATTAAAAACCAAAATTCGACTCGAAGCAATCGAACTGAAATAAAATATTTTTATTTTTAATCTCTTCAGTATGCTTTCTAGTCTAGTTTCATATCATTTTAATATACAAGTTAGGTAAGACTTTTAGTAAAATAAATATCCCTTGATTTATCTTCAAGGACATCTATTTTTGTCTTAAACGGATATTGCTACGCACTTTAGACAATTGAGAATTTTCAGTATAACGTCCTTTTGTAACATGATGAATATGAAAAACACCATCAATATTCTTAGGCTCACCATCAGTGCCAAGAAGCCAGCGAAAGGCGGTGTCTTCATAGGTTTTACGCCAACGGTCAGATTCAGTTTGAAATATTGACAGTTTTTCACAATAACCGATAGCACGAGCAACGTCACCATGAACAATTTGAAATGGGCCGCGTGCTTTATCACGGGATTTACCACGCTCGTATAAACTGAAATTTTCTGTTTCTATATCGATAACTTGTGGCTGGGCATCATTTGACAATAATGGGTCATCATCTTTTAACATCTCAGTGATTTTTTCTTCTTTAGGAAAAAACAATGAACCTTTCTCGCCTTGTAAACTATCGGCGAGTGAGTCTAAGCAGTTCTCATAAAAGATAATGTCGCAATCTGTAAACCATATCCAGTCAGCCTCTGTTGACCGCGCAGCCATATTTCGGCCTATGCCACGTCTAAAGAGCTTTCCTTTGGAAAGTGGGTGGAAATTCCAAGTGATATTTGGCATGGTTATTTGACTAAAGAAGTCCAATGTAGCCTTTGTTTTAGTATCTTCTTCAGCATAAAAAACGGTCACAGTTAAATTTAGTTTTGTTGGTGGATAGTTTACAAACGAACTTAATTGATAGGTTAACATGTTGGCATAACCCCAACAGTGACTAACAATTTCTAAATCAAACTTTCCCTTTACTGCCTTGCGATCTACCTCAGCAGGTATTTTATCGCGAAACAATGACTGTGGTAAAATACGACCAAACACTAAACGATAAGCTTGTATAGCAAAGCTATTAAAGCCATTTGCTGAAAATGTTTTTGTTTCTATCATGATAAATAAGTAAGCTAAAAAAGGAATCTATTCTAATAAAATGATACCATATTACTGCCAATCGAACTGACCGTAGCGAGGATAATCGTGCCATGTTATCGGGATATTCAGCATGAGGGGTAGCAATAACTCCACCAATTTTTTTAATACGTATAATTTTTACATTTAATTTAAACATTTTTGATATAGTAGTCCTATGAAAATAGGAGTTCCAAAAGAGATTAAAAATAATGAGTATAGAGTTGCTTTAACACCAACCTCAGTTCAAATTTTAGTTGATCAATCCCATGACGTTTACGTCCAAGCTTCTGCTGGCAATGATATTGGTTTTACAGACGAAGACTATATTAATTCTGGTGCTGTTATCTTAAATACAGCAAAAGAAGTTTTTAATTCAGCTACTTTAATTGTAAAAGTTAAAGAACCTATGCCATCAGAATTTAAGTACTTAACTAAAGATCATACTTTGTTCACATACCTTCATTTAGCTGGCGAGCCTAAACAGGCTGCTGATTTAATCGCAACAGGCGTAACAGGTATTGCTTATGAAACTGTAACAGCTGACGATGGCTCTATGCCTTTATTAGCTCCTATGAGCGCCATAGCAGGGCAGTTAAGTGTAATTGTAGGCTCTTATCATCTATTAAAGCCAAATCAAGGCATGGGGACTCTAATTGGCGCATTTGCTGATATCCAGCCAAGAATTGTCACAGTCATTGGCGCAGGTATTGCTGGGACTGAAGCAATTGATAAGGCTATCTCAAATAAGGCGTATTTAAAAATTATAGATTTATCTAAAAAAAGGCTTAATGAGCTGGAAACTATTTATGGTAATAAAAATGTTGAATATATCCTTTCAACAGAATTAGCTATTAATGAGGCAATCAAAGATTCTGATTTAGTTATTGGAGCTGTTTATGTTGTTGGCAAGCAAGCACCTAAAGTCATTAAAAATAGCATGCTAGAGAATATGAAACCAGGAGCTGTTATGGTGGATATATCTATAGATCAAGGTGGATGTTTTGAGTCTAGCAAGCCTACAACTCATGATGAGCCAACTTATCTTTATAATGGGGTATTGCATTATTGTGTTACTAATATGCCTGGAGCTGTACCACTAACTGCAACAGAGGCTTTAAATAAAGCCACTTTATCTTATGTTCTTGAACTAGCTAACAAGGGAATTGAAATAGCCTTGAGTGAAAATATTCATTTAGCAAATGGTTTAAATATCAAAAATGGTGAGATCGTTCATGATGCTGTAAGAGAAGCTCTTGCTTCTTAAATTGTCTATTTCTTTAAAAGGTGTCTTAATTTTAGCAATACTCCTTGTTCCATTATCAGCCTCAGCTGAATATAAAAATACTAATGGTATAGCTATAGATAAACCCTTCTCTGATTTACTTAAATGGCAGAGAAACCAAGAAGAACCTGAGACCATAGCCATTGAAATATCTTCTGAATGGAAATCATTTGATTTATCTAAGGAAGATAATTATTCAATATGGATAGGACACTCAACTTTTTTAATTAAAAAAAATGGTTTAACCGTCCTTACTGATCCTATATTTTCTAAAAGAGCATCTCCTTTTAAAAATTTTGGTCCCAAAAGACTTATCCCCCCAGCAATAGGTATTAATGAGCTTCCAAATATTGATGTAGTAACCATTAGTCATAATCATTACGATCATCTTGATATAACCTCACTGGAATCTTTATTTAAATTAAACCCTAATATTATTTTTTTAATTCCAATAGGTGATAAGGATATTTTTAACAAAAAAGGTATCAAAAATGTGTATGAGTTTGAGTGGTGGCAATCAAAAGTTATTAATAAAATGCAATTTACATTTACACCTGTCCAACATTGGTCTGCTAGAGGTCTTTTTGATAAAAATGATAGTTTGTGGGGTGGTTGGTATTTGCAATCTAGTGATTATGGTATCTATCATGCTGGTGATACTGGGTATTCAAAAGATTTTATTAAAACAAAAGAAAAACTAGGCTCACCTAAATATTCGTTTATTCCAATAGGAGCCTATGAGCCAGAATGGTTCATGGCTGCTAGTCATGTAAATCCTGAAGATGCAATTCAAATAATGCTTGATTTAGAATCTGAATATAGTTTTGGAATGCACTGGGCAACCTTTACACTTACTGACGAAGATACAATCGAGCCTCAACTAAGGCTAAATAAAGCATTACAAAAAGCAAATTTAACTAATTTTAGAACCCTTATTCCTGGTACATTTATTCGTCTAGAATAGTCACTATTTTGTAGTTACACTATGAATGTGGAATTTATAATTTTTTTAATTTAAGGAGCGATTTATGTTTAATCACATTATGGTAGGGGCAACTGATATAGAGGCATCTAAAAAGTTTTATGACGCTACACTTGGAGTGTTAGGAGCAAAGCCAGGTTATCAACACATTGGACATAATGGAGTTGTTAGGTATATGTATTTCCTAGATGGCGGCACCTTTATGATAACCGAGCCTTTGGATGGAAATGTCGCTACTCATGGTAATGGCGCAACTATTGGCTTTAAGGCACCAGACACAGAAACTTGTGATGAATGGCATAAGGCTGGAGAGGACAATGGTGGTATCACTTGTGAAGATCCTCCAGGAGTTAGAGAGGCTGGCGGCATGAAAGCATATTTAGCTTACTTAAAAGACCCATCAGGTAATAAGATTTGTACTATGATTAACTTGAAGTAGTATTTATCTTGCTGGCATTGTGAAATTATCTATTTATTATATTGATGCGTTTACAAAGTCTTTATTTTCTGGAAACCCAGCTGCAGTAATTTTCTCTAACCTTGATAACGCAAAGGTGATGCAAAATATTGCTGCAGAAAATAATCTTTCAGAAACAGCATTCATTAGTTATAGAGATAATAAATATTTTATAAGATGGTTTGCACCAGAGTGTGAAATTGATTTGTGTGGTCATGCAACACTTGCTTCAGCGCATGTATTTTTTAACTATATAAACACCGATACTGATATATTTGAGGTACATTCAAAAAGAAATGGTGTTCTAAAGGTTTTTAAGCATGAAGATGTTCTTTATTTAGATTTTCCTACAGATACACTTTTGCCATCAACTCAATATGATGATGTCTTTAATTCAGTAGGAATATCTCCCATAGATATTTACGAGGGCAGGGATGATCTATTGGCTATTTTTGAAAATAAATCAGATATTGAAAACTTAAAACTTAATGTTGAAGCTATAAAAAGAATTGATAAAAGAGGTCTTATTGTAACTGCTCCAGGTGATGACTCTGATTTTGTTTCAAGATGCTTTTTCCCATCAACCGGTGTTATTGAAGATCCGGTTACTGGCTCAGCTCACACATCTCTAATTCCTTATTGGAGCAAAAAACTTAAAAAGGACAAGCTTATTGCAAAACAATTATCGCAAAGAGGAGGAGTTTTATTTTGTGAACATAAAAATGAAAGGGTCCTTATTGGAGGCAATTCAGTTTTATATATGAAAGGTGAAATATTTATT
>ARRA01000013.1 GCA_000384935.1 gamma proteobacterium SCGC AAA076-P13
GCTTTGACTTATGTAGGCAAATATAAACCTTCTCATGTTATTGATATGGCAACCCTTACTGGGGCTGTAGTAGTTGCTCTAGGAAGACATGCTAGTGGTGTCATGGCAAATGATCAGCATCTTGCTGACATGATTATAGATGCTGGAGAAGAATCTGGTGACAGAGCATGGCAACTTCCTTTATGGGATGAGCATCAATCATGCACTAAAACAAGATATGCTGATTTAGCTAATATTGGCGGTGGCAGAGAAGCAGGCACAATTCATGCTGCAGCTTTTTTATCTAAGTTTACTAATGATTACAAATGGGCTCACATAGATATTGCTGCAACTGCATCGCATAGCTCGCCTATAAAAGCTGGAACTGGAAGACCTGTTCCGTTATTGAGTGAACTACTTCTAAGCAAAAAATTAAAATAAAGCCATTCCAAAAATATGGATAAACAGTACTTCCCTACAGATATAGAAGAAAAGTGGGTAAAAATTTGGTCTGAGAGAAAGGTAGCTAATACAGAATCTAGCGAGTCTTTCTCTCAAGTCATTCCTCCTCCAAATGTTACTGGCACCCTGCATATGGGACATAGTTTTCAGTACGCTATTATGGATTTCTATACAAGGTATAACCATATGGCAGGAAAAGATGCCTATTGGCAAGTAGGAAGTGATCATGCTGGAATTGCAACGCAGATGCTTGTTGAAAATAACCTAGCAAAGAAAGAGATTACAAGAAAAGATCTTGGTAGGGAAAAATTTCTTGAAGAAGTTTGGGATTGGAAAAATTACTCAGAAGAAAAAATAACCTCACAAATTAAAAGACTAGGAAGCACTGTAGATTGGGATAAATATCGCTTTACACTCGATGATGGTTTTAATGAAGCTGTTATTAAGGCATTTGTCGAACTGCATAGAAAAGGAAAAATTTATAGAGGATATAGGCTTGTTAATTGGGATCCATCTTTAAAAACAGCTGTTTCTGATTTAGAGGTAGTTAGGCAAGAAAAGGATGGCTTATTGTGGCATATCAAGTACCCGATTGAGGGAACTGATGACTTTATTACAGTTGCCACTACAAGACCTGAAACGATGTTTGGTGATATGGCAATCGCAGTTAACCCCGATGATGAAAGATACAAAGAGTTAATTGGTAAGAATATTGTTTTACCTTTTGTGGGAAGAAAGATTCCTATACTAGCCGATGATTATGTGGATATGGAATTTGGAACTGGTTGTTTAAAAATAACTCCTGGACATGACTTTAATGATTATGAAATTGGCAAAAAATATTCATTGCATGAGGTAAATGGCCAAGTTGAAACTTCTGAAACTGACAGCGATTTTGAGCCTATAAATATATTCAATGATGATGCTTGGTCAAATGATAATGTGCCCGCACCTTTTAATAATCTTGACCGGTTTAAAGTAAGAAAACTTGTTATTGAAAAATTGAGTGAGTTATCTCTTTTAGAAAAAGAAGAAAAATATCATATCAGCGTCCCTCGCGGGGAGAGATCCAATGTTGTTATAGAGCCTAAGTTGAGTCATCAATGGTACGTAAAAACATCTGAAATGGCAGCTAGGGCTAATGAGGCTGTAAATAACGGTGACATTAAATTTCATCCTCAAAACTGGGATAAGACATATTTTAACTGGATGGACAACATACAAGACTGGTGTATTAGTAGGCAGATATGGTGGGGTCATAGAATACCTGCTTGGTATGACAGTGAGGGTAATGTTTATGTTGGTCATAATGAAGAGGAAATCAGAACTCAATATGATTTAGATAGTAGAGAGCTTAAACAAGATGATGACGTTCTCGATACATGGTTTTCATCAAGTTTATGGCCTTTTGCATCAATGGGATGGCCTCATGAAACTGATGACTTTAAAAAACACTTTCCAACCTCATTGCTTGTAACTGGTTTTGATATCATTTTTTTCTGGGTGGCCAGAATGATGATGATGAGTCTAGAATTTACAGATCAAATTCCATTTAAAGACGTATATGTGACTGGTTTAATTAGAGATGAGAATGGTCAGAAAATGTCAAAATCAAAAGGGAATGTGATTGACCCATTGGACCTTATTTATGGTATATCTCAAGATGCATTGGTAGAAAAAAGAACCTCTAATCTTATGCAAGAAAAAATTGCACAAAAAATTGAACGCAAAACAAGAAATCAATTCCCTAAAGGTATTGAATCATATGGAACGGATGCACTTAGGATGACGTTTTACTCTTTGGCAACACATACCAAGGACATTAGCTTTGAATTCGGGAGATTAAAGGGCTATAGAAACTTTTGCACAAAAATATGGAATGCTGCAAGATTTATTAACGGCTACCCGGCAGGTAATGAGATTTTTAATCCTAAAACTGATGCAGATCAATTAATAATGGATGAATTTCAAAAAACAAAAAATAAAATACAAAAAAATATTGAAGATTACAGGCTTGATTTTGCTATTAATGAAGTCTATGAGTTCTTCTGGAGTAAGTTCTGTGATGTATATATTGAAGAATGTAAGAAGTCTGGTAAAACTGATAACTTAAGACCTATGCTAAAAGAAATATTAGTAATGATGCACCCATTCGCTCCCTTTATAACTGAGGAAATACATTCATTACTATTTAAATCTCAAATTATTGAGTAGTTTCAATTTTTCAAAAGAAACATTTGTATGTGGTCGATATCATCTTCTAAATAAACATCGCCTCTAGCACTAAAGCCTAGTTCATTATAAAAAACTTCTAGCCTATGTTGAGCTGAAATAACAATTTCAATATTAGGATAATGCTGGGTTAGAAATGAGATACCCTCTTCTGTTAGATCTTGCCCTAGCTGCTCGCCTCTTCTTGAAGTATCAACAACGATCCTGCCAAGAGAAGCTCCTTCATATTTAATCCCAGGAGGAAAAGCTCTTAAATAAGAAACAAGGCTATCATCATCATAGCCAAGCAAATGAAATGCATCTTGATCTAAAAAATCTGCATCTACATATGGGCAATCTTGCTCAACAATAAAAACCTTTTGTCTTAAATGAATCAATGCATATAATTCATCACTCGCTAGTTCGCAGAATTCTTTCCAAATATAGTTTATTTTTTTTAAATTTTTCAAATTTACATCAACTGTTGACTGTAAATAATTATATAATAATGACTCATCCAGTTGTGAGTTCTGTAAACTCTTTTAACTCAAATAAAAAAGGAAGAAATTATGTCAAATATTTATAACCAAGTTGTTAAAAAATCTGACATGACAGAAACCACTCTAGAAGAATGCAAAAATAAAGTTTTGTTAATTGTTAACGTGGCTAGTGCATGTGGGCTTACATATCAGTATGAAGGGCTTCAGAGTCTTCATAATAAATACAAAGAAAGTGGTTTGGAAATTCTTGGATTCCCATGCAACCAGTTTGGAGCTCAAGAGCCTGGGACAAATGAGGAAATACAATTTTTTTGCACTGAGAAATATGATGTAAGTTTTAGCTTGTTTGATAAAATTGATGTCAATGGCGATCATGCCGCTCCAATTTATCAATTCTTAAAAAAAGACAATCCTGCCGAATCAGGGTCAAATGATATTGAATGGAATTTTACCAAATTCTTAATTAGCAAAGATGGTGAAACAATTATAAGATTTGGACCCAAAACTGAGCCTGAAGAAATGAAAAAAGATATAGAGGAGCTTCTAAATGTCTAAAAATATTTATGATCACGTTGTAAAAGATTCCAATATGAATGAAATATCAATTGGCTCGTTTAAAAACAAAGTTTTATTAGTAGTTAATGTAGCTAGCGAATGCGGCTTCACTTACCAATATGAAGGGCTTCAAAATTTGTATAGCAAATATGCTGAAGATGGATTAGAGATACTTGGATTCCCTTGTAACCAGTTTAAAGGTCAAGAGTCAGGAACAAATGAAGAAATACAATTTTTTTGTACTGAGAAATATGATGTTTCATTTAATGTTTTTAATAAGATTGATGTAAATGGCAAGGATGCTGATCCATTTTATAATTTTCTTAAAAATGAGCGACCAGGAATAATGGGAACAAAAAATATTAAGTGGAACTTCTCAAAATTCTTAGTTAATAAAAATGGAGAAGTTATAAAGCGTTATGGCCCTACAACTAAGCCAGAATCTATTGAATCAGATATCATTAAATTACTCTAATACTTAAAGCCCTAAAGACATCAACAGGGCATCTTCAGGAATATCGCCAGAATAATAGTTTTCTCTTATGGCATCTTTTTTAAATCCATATTTTTGATAAAACCCTATAGCCTTCTCATTGCTTGCGCGCACTTCAAGAAAAACTTGATTAATGCCCATCGCCTTGCACTGACTAATCATAGATTTTAATAATAATGAGCCTATCCCTTTATATTGTTGGGTCTCTATAACTGCAATACTTAAAAGATGAGCCTCAGGTTTAATTGGAGAAAAAATTAGAAAGCCCAGCATCTTGTTATCTTCTTTGCAGACTAAGCCATGATGACCAACCTCGAAAGAAGATTTAAAATTATCAATTGACCATGGAGATGGGTTAGTTAAAAACTCAATCTCATATGCTTCTTCTAAATCATTAATATCTAGCAATGAGATTTTATACATTATTTAATAATATCTTTTTTAATATTTTCCCAAAGGGGCTTCTTGAGGCTAGGATTTCTTATTATCTCACCCAAGGTCTTTGATCTTATTATTGGTAAAGGCATTTGTATTTCTAAATTTTCTTTAGTAAAAGTAATGACGCCAGCTAATGTTTTCTTTGATGCAATCATTTCTTGCACACGGCTGCTTGAATCAAATTTTATAGCTTCAATCAATTCATTAGACTCATTAGGATTGATGGCGCCAACAATTGCTTTGAGAAGGACTGCCTCATCTTTAGGTAAATCATCAAAACCAATATCAAGTAATGTTAGAATATTTCCTTTTTGATAAATATAAATTTCTTTATCGTTGGTTTTTTCTTTATTAGAGCGCAAAGAATACCTTGTAACCCCAATCTCTTTTAAGATAAGGTTAGTTTTTATAAATGAAGTTATCATAGAAATAAAATATTAACATTTACCGAATGCAAAATGGATAATCTAGTAAACAAATATAAGCCTTTTGAACCGATTAAACTTGAAAACAGAAAGTGGCCTACAAAAGTTATAAATAAAGCGCCTTTATGGTGCTCGGTTGATCTTAGAGATGGCAATCAAGCTCTTATAGAACCTATGGGTGCTGAAAGAAAAGATAGAATGTTTTCTCTTCTCTGTGATCTTGGTTTTAAAGAAATAGAGGTCGGCTTCCCTTCTGCCTCTCAAACTGATTTTGATTTTGTAAGAGATCTTATAGAATCAAAAAAAATACCATCTGATGTTACTATCCAGGTTTTAACTCAATCAAGAGATGAACTCATTGATAGAACCTTTGAATCTCTTAAGGGGATTCCTCAAGCAATAG
This sequence comes from gamma proteobacterium SCGC AAA076-P13, assembly GCA_000384935.1. Lineage (GTDB taxonomy): Bacteria > Pseudomonadota > Gammaproteobacteria > Magnimaribacterales > D2472 > SCGC-AAA076-P13. The sequence goes on from ARRA01000013.1 coordinate 5,467, forward strand.
TTCATTTTTATAACTCGACATCTACTCTACAAAGGAAAGTTGTCTTCAAGCAAGATAAAGCTGGAATAAAAGATATCGCAATCAATGGAGCCAAAAAAATAAAAGACCTTGCATTGAAAAACCCCAACACGGACTGGCGGTTTGAGTACTCTCCAGAAAGCTTTACAGGTACTGAACTTGAATATGCGGCTGAGGTTTGTGATGCGGTTGTAGATATTCTAAAAGAAGTTTCTGATCACAAAATAATAATTAATCTACCAGCAACAGTTGAAATGTCCACGCCTAATATTTATGGCGATCAAATAGAGTGGATGAATGAGAATCTTAAAAATAGAAATGATATATGCCTAAGCCTCCATCCTCACAATGACAGAGGAACTGCTGTAGCAGCTTCCGAATTTGGATTAATGGCTGGTGCAGATAGAGTTGAGGGTACTCTTTTTGGTAATGGAGAGAGAACAGGAAATGTTGATATTG
>ARRA01000014.1 GCA_000384935.1 gamma proteobacterium SCGC AAA076-P13
GCTCTTCACGATTTTGGTGGGAACATTACTGGTATAGATGCTGCGGGGCCCGGAATAGAGATAGCAAAATTGCATGCTGAAGCGAATAACAAATCAATTACTTATATAGAATCTACTGCAGAAAGTCTTCTAGAATCAACAGAAAAAAGATTTGATATTGTTACTTGCTTAGAAGTACTTGAGCACGTTCCAGATCCAGAGCTTTTAGTAAAAACATGTTGTGAGCTTTTAAAACCTGGTGGCCATTTATTCTTATCTACTATCAATAAAAATCCTAGGTCTTGGGTAACAGCGATAGTTGGTGCTGAATATATATTTAATATTTTACCCAAGGGCACTCATGAATTTGATAAATTTATAAAACCATCTTCATTGGCCTCATATGTTAGAAATGCAAATGTTGAATTACTTGAATCTAAGGGCATGTTTTATAATCCAATCACACACAAAGCAAATCTCAATGAGGATCTTGGTGTGAACTATATGATGCATGCAAGAAAATCATAAAACTAAATTAGTATTATTTGACCTTGATGGGACTCTTGTAGACACCTCTCCAGATTTTATTCTTTCCTTAAATAATGTTCTTGTAAGAAATAATAGAAAGCCAATAAAAGAGAGCCTTATCAGAAGGCATGTCTCTGATGGTTCTGCAAAACTAACAGAGATAGGTTTTAATTTACCTAGGAATCATTTCTTATTTGATGGTTACAGACAGGAACTATTAGATGAATATAAAAATAATTTAACAACTTCGTCAAAAATTTTTGATGGCATTAAAGAGCTTTTAGATTTTTTAAAAAGCAATGAAATATCTTTCGGTATAGTTACGAATAAACCTTTAGAGTATGCCAGACCTGTTATAGAGAATTTTATAGAGTTAGATAACTGTAAAGTTTTAGTTTGCCCTGATCATGTTAATAAAATTAAGCCAGATCCTGAAGGTATTCTGCAAGCATGCTCAAAACTAAGCATAGACCCATCAAAAACTATTTATATAGGAGATCATCCTAAAGATTTAGAAGCAGGTATTAGCGCTGGCACAAAAACGATTGGATGCAGGTATGGCTATTCATTAGCCGATTGTAAATTTTTTGATGGAGCTGATTTGGTAGATAGTGCACAAGAGATAATTTCACTGATTCAATAAATATGAAATATATAAATGATTTTGACAAAGGATTTTTAGATAACAAAAATATACTTGTTACAGGTTCTACCAGCGGGATAGGAAAAGAATTGGCGCTCGGTCTTAGTTCTTATGGTGCTAATGTAATCCTGCATGGAAAAAATGAAGACTCTTTAGATAAAATATATGATGAAATTATCCAAAAATTTAATACTAATCCTATAATTGTAAAATGCGATTTAAATGATCTTGATGAAAGTAAGGCTCAGGAATTTGCTAATGCAATTCAGGGCTCATATGAACGGCTTGATGGGATAGTTAATAATGCTGCAATAATTGGAAAAATGTCTACTTTAGCTGACTACGATCTTTCTACATGGCAAAAAGTTATAAATATTAATGTGACTAGTTCGTATGTATTAACGAAATATCTTGTTCCCTTAATGGAGGGTTCTAAAAATCCAAGAATTATTTTTACATCCTCAGGTGTTGCAGAAAAAGGAAGAGCTTACTGGGGCGCATATGCAGTCTCAAAAGCTGCAGTAAAATCACTGGCAGAAATATTACAAGAAGAGCTTGAACCAATTTCACAGATTAGAATTTTTAATTTCGACCCAGGCAAAACAAAGACTGCCATGAGAGCTTTTGCATACCCTGCAGAAAATCCAAATGATCTTAAGGATGCATCATCGTTGTTACCATATTATTTATGGATGCTATCTGAACAAAGCGATGAAACTAATGAGAGATATATTAAGTTTGATTAAGGCTTGCCCATAAATAAAGACATAAGTAGGTTCTATATGGCGCATAATCTATCATTGGTGAGTTTTCCTCTAGCATAAGTTCATTACAAGCCTTATTAATTGCTAAGTCACCAGTAATAAATACATCAGAATAAGAAAGATAAAACATTTTTAATGAGCATAGCGTCCAAGGTCCAACCCCTCTAATATTTAAAAAGAAATTATCAATATCACTTTCTTTCATATTTAATATTTTATTTTTGGACAGAGATTTCAGTTCTTTATTATAAAAAATATCATGGATATAAGATGCCTTTGGTCTTGATAGACCCTGATTTCTTAACCCATCTTCTGATAGTTCTTTTGAGTTAGTTATGTAAGTATAAGTTTTTAACCAAATTGATTGCGCAGCTTTAACAGACACTTGCTGGCTGATAATTGTTTTAATAAGAAATAAATCTACTGATAAGTTATTGGATCTAGATTTTATTGAGATAACTTTAGAAGAAATCAAAAAATTATGAAATTTGTTATGGTTATTTTTTTTTGATGTGTCTAGAAGAAATTTGTAAGCTATTGCTGCCTCAGCCACTATAGTTCTCTAGCAATTTTATTTCATTTTCATCCAAAGCTTTGGTTTTTCCCTTTTGCAATGTTGATGGAAGAAATATTGGCCCAAATCTTGTTCTTTTAAGTCTACTGACCTCAAGATCCAAGGCTTGAAATATTTTTCTAACCTCTCGATTCTTTCCACTGATCAAACAAACTGAAAACCATTGATTTGATCCATTTTTTTCACCCTCTACAACATCCGTAAACTTATGAAGCTCATCATCTATTAAAATACCCCTTAACATGGATTCTTTTTTTTCTTGAGTGAAGTCCCCTCTTGCTCTAACAAGATATTCTCTGTCTAGTGTGTTTGATGGATGCATGCAGTAATTTGCAAACTCTCCATTGTTTGTAAACAACATTAAACCAGAGGTATTAATATCAAGCCTTCCAATTGAAATCCAGCTTCTCTGATTGTAAGCATTAGGCAAATAGTCATAAACGATTGGAATATTTTTTTCTCTAGCATTTGAGGAAAGAACGCCTTCAGGCTTGTTTAAAATAATAACCTTGAGGTCAACTTCTTTTACTTGGACAATTTTTTCTTCAAATTCAATAATATCCTTTTCAGATACAGTCGTACCAATTTTAGCAACATTCCCATTCACCAAAACTTGACCATTTTTTATCAATACTTCGCATGCTCTTCTAGAACCTATACCTGCTCTAGCAAGATATTTTTGCAACCTTTCAGACATAATTAGGGACTTTAAATAACCTCAGATAAAACTTGGTCATTAGATCCTTCATCTACCTCAGGTAATTCAGGAAGTTCTGAAATGCTTTTTAGATTTAAGTCATCTAAAAATTCTTTTGTTGTTGAGTATAAAGCCGGTCTTCCAGGAGCGTCTTTAAAGCCTGTTACTTTAATCCAGTTTCTTTCAAGCAATGACCTAATACTTTGAGTACTAACACTTACGCCTCTAATATCCTCAATGTCTCCTCTAGTCACAGGTTGCTTGTATGAAATGATTGAGATCGTTTCCATCAAAGCTTTTGATATTCTTGGAGTTCTTTCATTCCAAAGATGTGTTATTGGCGCGCTATAAGTTTGTTTGATTTGCAGCCTAAAACCAGATGCAACTTCTGTTATTTCAAGTGATGATGAGTTAAATCTTTGCTCAAGTTCATTGATGCATTTTTTGATATCTGAAAGTTCTGCGATCAACCCATCAGATTCCAGAAGCCCTCTTATTTCAGATAGCCTTAAAGGCCTCCCAGCTCCAAATAATAATGCCTCGACTGTATTAACTATTTTTATATCCAATTTAAGCTCCTCTAAGAGATTTTAAAAACATCTCTTCTGTTTTATTTTGAATTAATTCGACATGTCCGTCTTTAGCTAACTCAAGGGAGGCTAAAAAGGTAACAACCACTCCATGCCTTCCTTCGGATTTTCTTAATGTTTTAGAAAAACTAATTACATTTCTTCTTGATAAGATATCAAGAATGATTTGGATTCTCTCTTGAGTCGAGAGTTCCTCAAAATCTATTTGATGACTCAACTTTAAGTCAGGCCTAGACTTAATTTCATTGAAAATAGAAGCTAATTCTTCTTTGGTTATGGATATCTCTTTCTTCTCGATTTTGATTTCGGGAAGGGCCGCAGTAGCAGTATAAAAATCTCTGTCGACTCTTGGCATCAATGCCATTTTTTCTGAAGCTGATTTATATCTTTGATACTCCTGTAACCTTTTGATTAATGCTGATTTTGGATCTTCCTCCTCTTCATCATGTTTGTCTCTTGGAAGCATCATTCTGGATTTGATCTCAGCAAGGGTTGCTGCCATTACGAGATACTCAGCAGCTAGCTCAAACTGAAGAGCATCCATTAAATCAATATATTCTATGTATTGATCAGTAATGTTTGAAACATCTAATTCCAGAATATTAATATTTTCTTTTTTAATTAAATACAGTAAAAGATCCATCGGCCCAGAGAATGTCTCTAAGCAAAGCTCCAATGCATTTGGAGGAATAAATAAATCTTCTGGAAGAGTTTCATATGGTTGACCCATAACCATCGGAAACTCTAATTGTGTTTGAGTAGTATTTTGCATGATAAACACTACATAGTGTAAGGTTTGAAGCTTATTAATACAACATATAGTGTATCTATATAAACAATAAAATTTACTTTATTTCCGTTTTAGATTTGCTGAAACTAATTTAATAAATCTTTTTTAATGAATAGCTACTAATTTAAATTCATTCATTTAATATTGATATCGTAAATAATTAAATTATATAAAGAATGAACTACTCTACAGACAATACAAGAATCATTGATAGAAAAAAGGTTCCTGCGCCATATGAGCTTGTTAACAAGCACCCCATCGATGATCAAATTGCAAAATTAGTTTATGGAACTAGGCAAGAGATAAGTCAAATACTTCATGAAAAAGATGATAGGCTGCTTGTGGTTGTTGGCCCCTGCTCCATTCATGACCCAAAAAGTGCTATTGAATACGCTAAAAAATTAGTTGAACAAAATATTAAATATAAAGAAGATCTTCTCATTGTAATGAGAGTATATTTTGAGAAACCAAGAACAACAGTTGGTTGGAAAGGCTTAATCAATGATCCTGATCTAAATGAGACCTATAACATTGCAAAAGGGGTCGAAATGGCAAGAGAGCTATTGATTGACTTGGCAAAGTTAAATTTACCTGCTGGTACTGAATTCTTAGATCCAATCTCACCCCAATATGTTACAGATATTATTTCATGGGGCGCTATTGGAGCCAGAACAGCTGAAAGCCAAATCCATAGAGAACTAGCCTCAGGTTTATCATGCCCAATTGGTATAAAAAATGGAACTGACGGTAATCTTAAAGCCGCTATAGATGGTATTCAGGCTGCAAATCATTCACACGTATTCTTAGGAGCTACAAAAGAAGCTGATATTGCCATGCTTAAAACAGCAGGAAATAATGATACTCATATTATTTTAAGAGGAGGTAAGGAACCTAACTTTGATTTTGAATCAGTATCAGCAACACTTTCGGCTCTTAAAGAGGCAGAGGTTAATGAATCAATAATGATTGATGCTAGTCATGGAAATAGCCAAAAACAATTTAAAAAACAAATATCAGTAATTGAATCCATTTCTGAGCAGATATCTGAGGGAAATAGAAACATTAATGGTGTAATGATAGAAAGTCATCTTGTTGAAGGCAATCAAAAAATGACAGATAACCTAACTTATGGACAGAGCATAACTGATGCATGTATTGGATGGGATGATACTTTAATATGTTTAAGCAATTTAAGTGACGCTGTTAGAAAAAGGAGAGGATTGTAAAATCTTGAAAGGCTCAGATAAAATTTTTTTTTCCAAAGATGTTGCTGAGACTCTTGGGATTGAATCAGCAATAATATTAGAGT
>ARRA01000015.1 GCA_000384935.1 gamma proteobacterium SCGC AAA076-P13
GTGGGTTTTTAGGTGCAAGTTTCGCTATGAGCTTGAAATATGGTGTTGCTAGAGGATTGTATTCTAATGAGGCAGGGCAAGGCTCCTCTCCAATTGCTCATGCATCTTCAAAAAATACTTCGATTGATCAAGGTGTTGTTTCTATATTAGAACCATTCATTGACACTATTGTTGTATGTAGCGTTACAGCCTTAGTTATATTATCAAGTGGAGTATGGACCGAAAAATTTGATACTACATTCTCTAAGACTGATATGGTAATTCTTGAAGGTACCTATAGCGATCAAGAGAATGTTGATGGTACATATAGGCATCCGGATCATATGGAACAGTTAACAAAGTATGTTCAATCTATTGATTCTGATGTGAGTGAATTTTCTGGATCTATAACTATTGAAAATGGTAAATTAATAAATTCTGATATTACAATACTTCATTCTAGATCAATTGCTGAGAATGTAGTTGTAAAGTCTGTTGATAATAAAAACCTTTATACTGGCACCTTAAATGTTATCAAAGGGAAGGTTTTAGAACCAGTATTGGTTGAAGGTAAGTCTTTGGTAAGCTCAGCTGAGCTCACTGCTAAAGCATTTTCACAAGGCGCGCTTGGAGAATATGGTGGTAAGTTGGTAGCTATCGCATTACTTTTATTTGCATTTTCTACTGCAATAACATGGTGCTACTACGGAGATAGATCAACCGCATATATTTTTGGTGAGAAGGGTGTCTTTTGGTACAGAAATTTCTACGTACTATGTTTTATATTAGCTGCCGTTATAGATACAACAATCGTATGGAATATAGCATATGTTGTTGTTGCTTTAGTTTCTATTCCAAACTTGATAGCTCTATTTGTTTTAAGAAATGAAATGAAAGATCTAACCAATGAATTTATAAAAAATAACTAATCTAGCATTTATTAAAAGATCTTTTAAAATGGAAATAGCTAGATTTCTTATTATTTTATTACTCGTATCTTGTGGTGGAGGCGGAGGTGGTGAATCATCTAACCTCGATCAGACAGTTACGATTAACCCAGTTATAAATATATTTACATCTTCATCTGATTCTATAGCAGTCACCAATTCAGTTGATTTAACCTGGACTACAACAAATACAGTTAGCTGTAGCGCAAGTGGTGACTGGGATGGAAGTAAATCTTTATCAGGTTCAGAAAACTTAATCCTATCTGATGTAAAAACATACACTTTTATTTTAACTTGTAGAGGTGAAAACCCCCAAAATATTATATCTAAGTCTATTGATGTCGAAGTCTCAACAATTAATGGGTCAGATATTTATAGTGAAGATAAGGCCTCATATTGCAAAGACCCAATTAATAATTCATCTAGCTATTGGATCGAAAATTTTGACTCTAATACATTCAATGAAGACATATTTACTTATCAACTAGGCAATGGATTTAGTGCAAGTGATGGCTCATGGGTTGGAGGTTGGGGTAATAATGAGCTTCAATACTATACTGGGCCAGGAACGGGTTACGCTAAAAAGTATAATTCAGTTACGAATACTACAGAAAATCTTTTCATTGAAAATGGCTACCTAAAAATACAACCTATTTACAACACTAGTAATGTTTTTCAAGATCCGTATTGCGCTGATGGAAGTTGTTCTATTGAATGGCCTCATACATCAGCAAGAGTAATAACCTCTTCTAAGAAAATTTTTGAGAAACCATCCAGGATTACAATTTGCTTTAAAGTGCCTGACGGAACTGGTCATTGGCCAGCAATATGGATGCTTCCACAGGGCTTTATTGAGGGCGCTAAAACATGGCCAACAGATGGTGAAATAGACTTAATGGAAGCAAGGGGGAGAATTGCTAACGAAATTGGCTCAACTCTTCACTTTGGCAACTCATTAAGCAGAGTTATGATTAATAAGGCTGAAACTGTTCCTAATTCTGTAAACTTTCATGATAAGTTTCATTCTGTTACTTTTGAATGGCAAGAGAACTCTATCAAAGTTTATCTAGATACGCAGGAAACTCCATTTTATGAAGAGTCATCTGACTCTACAGAATTTAATTCAAACTATTATCCATTTAATGAGAGTTTTTATTTATTGCTCAATGTCGCTTCGGGTGGGGATTATGATACTTTTGGTGTAGATACCAATATGTACTGTCATGATGAAGAATGCGGTAACTTAGCAGATCCAGATAGGGGTCGGTTAATTATTGATTACATTGAATATAAATCTATTGATTAGTACTTCTTTCAAATAATTTATTCGTTACATCTTCCATTTTTTTATCTTGGGACCTTAATAGTACCATCAAGTGAAAAACAAGATCAGCTGCTTCTTCTATAAGCCTTCCATCATTTGTTACAGCAGCTATTGCAGTTTCACCAGCTTCTTCATTAACTTTTTTAGCAATTTCTTTGACACCTTTTTTAAAAAGACTAGAAATGTAAGACCCTTCACTCATTGAAATTCTTCTTTCGTCAATAATCGATTCTAGTTTTTGTATCATATCAATGGATAAATGATCATTTCCAAAACAAGAAATAGTACCTGTGTGACATGTTGGTCCTAATGGTGTGGCTTGGATTAGGAGGGTGTCTCGATCACAATCTAAAATAATATTTTTAATTATTAATTTATTGCCCGACTCTTCACCTTTTGTCCATAGCCTATTTTTAGATCTACTAAAAAAAGTAACCTCATTAGATTTCAAGGACTTGTTCAAAGAATCTTGATTCATGTAACCCAACATCAATACAGAGGATGTAACATCATCTTGAATTACAGCAGGTATTAGTCCTTTCTCATTCCATTTAATATTATCAAAATTCATTTTTTTTTACCTTATGCGTATATTATTTTGTTTAAGAAAATTCTTTAAATCTGTCATTTGTATTTCATTATTATGAAAGACGGATGCAGCTAAAGCTCCACTTATTTTTGGGTTAGTTAGTACATTATAAAAATCTTTTTCTTTACCAGCACCACCAGATGCTATGAGAGGGACATTAATAACATCACTCATATAGTTTAGTTGTTTAATATCAAAACCTCTTTTAACACCATCTTGATTCATGCAATTAAGAACAATTTCACCAGCCCCAAGCTCTTGAACTTTCATTATCCAATCTTTAGTTAAAATTTTTGTATTAAATGAGGTTTTAACACTCCCGGTTTTTGAATAAACAATGTATTGATCGTTGTGCTGCATAGAATCTATTCCTACTGTTACACATTGACTCCCAAAAGCCTTTGCTAGTTCATTTATTAAAATTGGATTCTCTATTGCTGGTGTATTTATTGATATTTTATCTGCTCCAGAGTTAAGGATTAATCTGGCGCTTTCAATACTAATAATTCCACCTGCTACACAGAATGGTATATTTATATTCTTAGCTATTTCTTCAATCCATTTTTTTGAAACCATTGTATTGTTTGTACTTGCACTGATATCGTAAAACACGAGCTCATCAGCTCCTTCATCAGAATATTTTTTGGCTAAATCTAAAATAGAACCAACTACTTTATGGTTCTTAAACTTTACGCCTTTTACAACTTGACCATCCTTAACATCAAGGCATGGAATTATCCTTTTAGTTAGCATTTAAAAGATCCTTAAGTAATATTCTATTTTCATAGATAGCTTTTCCAACAACACACTCCTGGCTTCCGATATCTATTAGATTCTTAATATCATCCAAGCATCCAATACCGCCAGATGCTATTAAATTAATATTTTTGTTTAAAAGTAACTGTTTATATATATCTATATTGGGTCCATCAAGCGTTCCATCTTTTGATATATCTGTAGCAAGAATGTTTTTAATCCATTTATTATTATTTATGTAATCAAAAAGACCTATATTTGTATTCTTAGTCCAGCCATTAACAGAAAGCATTGGCTGGTTATTTGTTATTTTAAAATCTAGACCAAATACTATTTTTGAATAATTAACTTGTTGATAAATATTATTGCGAAAATCTTTATCTGTTATTGCAGCAGTTCCAACAATCAATCTATCAACACCAGTAGAAAATAAATTTTTAATCCTTTCAATTGATCTTATGCCGCCTCCAACCTGTATTTTTAAGCCATTTATTTTAGCAATCGTCTCAATCAATTTTAAATTCTTACATTCGCCTGATAAGGCAGCATCAAGATCTATGATATGAATATATGTAAAACCTTCATCCATGAATCTTTTAACCTGTTCTACCGGGTCTACTGAGTATGTCGTTACTTTATTAAAATCACCTTTATATAAACGAACACATTTACCATCAAGAATATCAATTGCAGGAATTATTTTCATATTTGGCTTATAAAATATTTAAGAAAGTTTTCACCAGCTAGTGATGATTTTTCAGGATGAAACTGACAACCAATATAGTTATCTTTCTGAACTATAGATGTAAATTTATTAATATATTTACTGTAACCAAAAGCTCTAGAAGTATTATCTGAGTAGAAGCTATTCGCAAAATAATAGTAATTACTTAGATCTTTGTAATCATTTAATCCTTCAATATGATTCCATCCCATCTGAGGAATTGAAAGGTCTGGTGAAATAAATTTTTTTATTTGTCCACTTATTATTCCAAGGCACTGAGTGTTATTCTCTTCTGAATGATCGAATAGTATATGCATGCCAATACAAATTCCTAGAGTCATCTTATTGGTATTAAATATAAAATTATCTAGTTTTTTACTATTAAGATAATTCATGACTACACCAGCAGAACCAACCCCAGGTAGTATCAAGCCATCAGTTTTTTCTAACTCTTTTTTAGATGATGAGATTACAGCATCAATACCAAGTCTGTTTAAGGAGTAATATATAGAATTAAGATTAGCACCACCGCAGTCTACTATTCCTATTTTCACAATATTCCTTTTGTAGAAAGAATTTGTGAATTGTTGAGCTTCAATGCTTTGCTCAATGCTCTAGTAAAGCTTTTAAAAGTAGCCTCAACGATGTGATGGGAGTTTTTACCTTTTGTAGAAATATGACACGTAAATCCTAGGGTATTAACAAATGAAATAAAGAAATGTTCAAACATTTCAGTTGGGAAGTCACCAACATATTCTTTTAATACTGGGTAATCCATCTGCAGCATTGTTCGAGAGGCCATATCTATAGATACAGTAGAAAGCGTCTCATCCATTACAAGAGTTTCATTTGAGGAATACCTCTCAATGTTAGATCTTTTCTCTATTGCTTTATTAAAAGCGTCACCAAGGGTTATCGCTACATCTTCGATTGTATGATGTTCGTCTATGTCTAAGTCCCCTAAGGCCTGTATAGATATATCAAATGAACCATGTTTTGCAAATTGCTCAAGCATATGATCAAAGAACTTAAGTCCTGTATTTATATTATATTGACCAGTCCCATCAATATTTAAATTAATGTATATATCTGTTTCATTTGTTGATCTCGAAATAAATGAAGACCTTTGTTTTTTATTGATTGCTTTATC
>ARRA01000016.1 GCA_000384935.1 gamma proteobacterium SCGC AAA076-P13
GATAAGAGCTCCAGCATTGCCTGCTTCATTTACCCCAAGATTCGTTAGATCAGGATCTTTCCAACCAGTAAATAAATTTTTTGCATTCCATTCACTCTGCCCATGTCTTACGAGTATAAGATTTCTTTTTTTCATTTTTATATATTTTGAAGAATTTTGTTTTATTTTAATAGATAATACTCCAATGGTTAATATTACTTTATTTCTAATAGATCATTACTATCTTTCTGTACCATTATTTATAGCGATAATCCTATTGATTAGATCAAATGCTCAGAAGGGCGGCAAGAGAATATCATGTCAAGAATTAACTGCTCTTGCTAACGCAGATAATATGCTTTTGGTTGATTTGAGACCTTCTGATGATTTTGAAAAGGGCCATATCACTGGCGCTATTAGCATTCCTTTTAATACTTTAGAAAATAGTACTTATAAACTTCAGAATTCTGATAAATCTATTGTTCTTGTTTGTGAAATGGGCAGCCAATCTGGTAATGCTGGAGAAATCCTTAATAAAGAAGGGTTTAATGATATTTTAATATTAAAAGGCGGTATAGGAGAGTGGAGACAGTCCAATCTTCCTTTAGTTTAGATACCAAGATCTTTCATTTTCTTTGAAAGAGTATTTCTTCCTAACCCAAGCAAAATAGCTGCTTCATTTTTTCTTCCGTTAGTTTTATCTAGTGCAGCTCTTATAATAATTTTGTCTAATTTTTTATTAGCAATCCCCATTAAGTCTTTATCTACAGATGATGCAATATTTTTAATCCATGAATTAAAACGATCTTCCCAAGAATCAGATATGGGCTCCTCAGCCTCATGGTCCTTTATTTCTGATGGGAGATCTTGGATTTTTACATTTTGAGTTGGAGTCATAAGTGCAAGCCAGTAACAGATATTTTCAAGTTGCCTTACATTTCCTGGCCAATTGTAGTTAGCAATAACATCCATTACCTCAGGAGAAAGAACTCTTAACTCCTCATCCAATGAGTCGGAGTGATTTTTTAGAAAGTATTTAGTAAGAGCTCCAATATCTTCCTTTCGGTCTCTGAGAGGAGGCACATCTATTTTAATTACATTTAACCTATAAAAGAGATCCTCTCTAAAAGACTTTTGTGAAACTAGATTATTTAAATTTTGATGTGTTGCAGCAATTATCCTTACATCAACTTTAATAGGCTTATCACCACCCACTCTATAAAATTCTTTATTTGATAAAACTCTTAAAAGTCTTGTTTGAGAATCTAGTGGCATGTCTCCGATCTCATCTAGAAATAAAGTGCCGCCATTTGCTTGCTCAAACCTACCAATTCTCTTATCAACAGCTCCTGTAAAAGCTCCTTTTTCATGACCAAATAATTCTGACTCAACAAGTTCTTTAGGAATGTCTGCCATATTTAATGCAATAAAAGGCATATCATTTCTAGGACTATTTTTATGAAGAGATTTGGCTATTAATTCTTTTCCTGTTCCTGACTCGCCTTGAACCAAAACAGTTGCATTTGTATTTGAAAGCTTACCAATTGCTCTAAAAACATTCTGCATTGAAGCAGACTCACCTATTATGTCAGTTGTTGGCTTTGTTTTAAGTCCTTTGGTGGCTGGTTTTTTTTCTAAAGCCCTATTAATTATTTGGGTAGCCTCGTCGAGATCAAAGGGTTTAGGGATATATTCAAAAGCCCCACCTCCATAAGAATCAACAGCAGCTTGCATATCAGTAAATGCAGTCATGATGATCACAGGAATGTTTTCATGATTATCATTTATATGCTTAAGAAGATCATAGCCAAGCATTCCTGGCATCTGCACATCAGTTAATATTAGATCAGGCTCTTCAATTTTTAATTGAGTGACTACGTCATCACCAGAAGAAAATGTTTTTACATCAAAGCCAGCAGAAGAGAGGCTTTCATCTAAAACAATTCTAATTGCATTGTCATCATCAGCAACCCATACTTTATGCACTTTGGACCTCTGTATTTAGTTTAATTGGAATTTGTATTGAAAAAGCAGTTTCTCCAGATTTGGTTTTAAAAGTAATTGCTCCTCCATGAATCCTAATAATATCTTGAGAAATTGAAAGCCCTAGACCAGAACCATCTTCTTTAGAGGAAACCATTGGAAAAAATACCTGTTCTTGAATATCAGTTGGTATGCCCGGTCCATTATCGATAATACTAACCTCGCAAAGAGTTGGGTGAAGATTCCCATTAATTGGTTGACTGTATGAAACTCGTGATTTAATTGTTATAACTGGGTTAGTCGTTAGCAATAGAGCCTGCTGAGCATTCTTTACAATATTTAATATTGCCTGAATAAATAAATCTTCGTCACCATATATTTCTGGAATACTTGGATCATAGTCCCTCTTTAAAATTAAACTGCCATCTTTATCAACTTGAGACA
>ARRA01000017.1 GCA_000384935.1 gamma proteobacterium SCGC AAA076-P13
GGGCAAAAAGCACTTTGCACAGGCAAGGTTTTAGAGGTTCCTGTGGGAGAGGCTCTTTTAGGAAGAGTTGTAAATACATTGGGAGTTCCTATTGATGGCAAGGGTGAGATTAAGGCAGAAGGAACTGCGCCTGTTGAGGTTGTTGCCCCTGGTGTTATTGCACGTCAATCAGTAGATCAACCCGTACAGATTGGACTAAAAGCTGTTGATGCTATGGTTCCAATTGGAAGAGGGCAAAGGGAATTAATCATTGGCGATAGACAAACAGGTAAAACAGCAGTTGCAATCGATGCAATTATTAACCAAAAAGGCACAGGCGTTAAATGTATTTATGTTGCTATTGGACAAAAGCAATCAACTGTCGCTAACGTTGTAAGAAAATTAGAAGAGTATGGTGCTATGGATCATACGATTGTTGTTTCAGCTACAGCAGCTGACCCAGCTCCAATGCAATACTTATCTGCCTACTCAGGATGTTCAATGGGCGAATACTTCAGAGATAAAGGTGAGGATGCATTAATTGTTTATGATGATCTTTCAAAACAAGCGGTTGCTTATAGACAGGTCTCACTACTACTTAAAAGGCCTCCAGGAAGAGAAGCTTATCCTGGAGATGTTTTCTATCTACATTCAAGACTATTAGAGAGAGCCGCAAGAGTGAACGCAGACTATGTAGAGCAGGTTACTGGCGGGAAAGTAAAAGGAAAGACTGGGTCATTAACAGCTTTACCAATTATTGAAACTTTGGCTGGAGACGTTTCTGCATTCGTTCCAACAAACGTTATCTCAATTACAGACGGACAGATATATTTAGAAACAGAGTTGTTTAATTCAGGTATTAGGCCTGCTATTAATCCTGGGCTATCTGTATCAAGGGTTGGTGGTTCTGCACAAACAAAAATCATGAAGAAGCTTGCTGGCGGTGTTAGAACAGCATTAGCACAGTATCGTGAATTAGCCGCCTTCTCTCAGTTTGCCTCAGATTTAGACGATGCAACTAAGCAACAGCTAGCAAATGGTAAAGCTTTCACTGAACTTCTTAAGCAAAAGCAATATGCTCCAATGAGTGTTGCCCAACAAGCATTAAGTTTATTTGCTGCTGATAGAGGATTTATGGCTGATATAGAAGTAGATAAAATCTTAGCTTTTGAAGAAGCACTTCATAGCTATTTAACTGCTGAAAAATCAGAACTAGAGCAACAAATTAACTCAACAGGTGACTGGAATGATGATATTGAAAGTCAGTTCACAGCTTTAGTTGAAGACTTTAAAAAGACTCAAACATTTTAATTAGAAATAAATAATGGCTAATACAAAAGAAGTAAGAAAACAGATTGCGAGCATAAAAGGCACGCAAAAGATTACTTCGGCCATGGAAATGGTTGCAGCTAGTAAGATGAAAAAAACTCAAGACAATATGCTTAAAGGAAGACCATACTCTTTAAAAATTAAAGATGTAATTGCTCATATAGCATCTGCGAATTCAGAGTATCCACATCCATTTTATGAAGAAAGGTCTGCCAAAAAAGCATGTTTTATAGTTGTTTCATCTGATAAAGGGTTGTGTGGCGGTTTAAATATTAATTTATTTAAACAGGTAATTGCTAAATCTGCAGAGCTTCATGAGCAAGGCGTGGAGTCATGTTTCGCATTAATTGGTTCTAAGGCTCCAGGATTTTTTAAGAGCATTGGCGGGCAGGTTGTTGGAGTTGCTGAAAAGCTTGGCGATAAACCAAATCCAGAAGATTTGATTGGTTTAACCAAGATCGTCTTAGATATGCATAAAAATGGGGATATTGATCAAGCTTATCTATGCTCTAACAGTTTCGTTAATACTATGACTCAACAACCAAATGTTGACCAATTAATTCCTCTTGCTCCAGCAGAGCAAGATGATTCAATATCAACACAGTGGGATTATATTTATGAGCCTGAAGCAAAAGAATTATTAGATGGGCTTTTAACCAGATACATCGAGTCACTAGTCTATCAAGCAGTTGTAGAAAACAACGCTTGTGAGCAAGCAGCAAAAATGATTGCCATGAAAAGCGCAACAGACAATGCTGGTGATTTGATTAAAGAATTAGAACTTTTATATAACAACGTAAGACAGGCAGCTA
>ARRA01000018.1 GCA_000384935.1 gamma proteobacterium SCGC AAA076-P13
AACTTTATCTCCGGGTTTTAAATTAAATGTCCATGACGACATTACGCCTGGAGGAAAGTCTGTGCCAGGAGGCGGTGATGCTATTCTTATATTAAATTTAATAACACCCTTCTCTTCTGGATAGTTGGCCATAGAGTATGCTCTTATTACAGGCTCTAAATTTACTGCTTTATTATCCCAAATTTTAAAATGATCCCAATCTCCTTGATATTCTTTTTGGATATCAAATGATTTGTAGTCTATTTCATATGCGGGGGCCTCAAGCTGAACATAACCTCCAGCTTTAAAATCTACGTTTTCACCCTCAGGCAGCTTCAAAATTAGCTCTTTTATAAAGGTTGCTACATTATCATTCGAAAGAACCTCACACTCCCATTCTTTTACTCCAAATATTTCTTCCGGTACTTCAATCTTCATATCATTTTTTACTGCAACTTGACATGACAATCTCCAGCCATCATTCTTTTCACGTGAATTAAAATGAGATTCTTCGGTTGGAAGGATTGAGCCTCCACCATCTAGTATCACACATTTGCATTGGCTACATGTCCCGCCGCCGCCGCACGCAGATGATAAGAAAATTTTATTATCAGCTAAAGTTTGAAGAAGTTTTGATCCAGCTGGAACTACAAGAGGGTTATCTGAATCGCCATTTATTTCAATAGACACGTCACCCGTACTTACAAGCTGAGATCTAGCTCCAATAATTACTCCAACAAGCGCAAGAACAATTCCTGAAAAAGCTACAACACCTAGTATTAAATCAATTTGCATAATATAAAACCTTATTAAAGTGAGATTCCCCCAAATGACATAAAGCCAAAACTCATTAAACCTACAATTATAAATGTTGCTCCAAGTCCTTTCAGGCCTTCTGGTATATCAGAGTATTTTAGTTTTTCTCTAATTCCAGCAAGGATAACTATAGCCATGGCCCAGCCAAAACCAGCTCCAAGCCCATAGACAACACTTTCACCAAACATTAAATCTTTTTCGATCATAAATAAAGACGCACCAAGGATTGCACAATTAACTGTTATTAGTGGCAGAAATACTCCAAGAGCATTATAAAGAGCTGGAACATATTTATCTAAGAACATTTCTAGGATTTGAACAACAGCTGCTATCACACCAATATAACTAATAAGGGAAACAAACCTGAGATCTGTTCCTTCGATACCAGCCCAAGACAAGGCATCTTCTCTTAAAACAAAGTTATATATTAAATTATTAAGAGGAACAGTAATAAGGCAAACAACAATAACAGCTATACCTAATCCCATAGCTGCTTCTATTTTTTTTGAAATAGCTATAAAAGTACACATTCCAAGAAAAACAGATAGAGCAATATTCTCTATAAAAACAGTCGTAATAAAAATACTTAGGTAATGTTCAAACATTTAATTCTCTCTTGGTAAGATCTGGTGCAGTTGAGTGCTTAGATACAACAAAGTCATCTTCTTCTATTTGAGCTGGTCTGTAAGATCGTATTGCCCAAATAAATAAACCTATGATGATAAATGAACTCGGAGGAAGTAATAATAAATTATTACCCATATACCAGCCACCATTTGATACTAAAGGGAGGATCTCATAACCAAAAAGTGTACCTGAACCAAATAACTCTCTAATTGTAGCAACACCAATAAGAATTATGCTGTAACCCAAACCATTACCTAGACCATCAAAAAAACTTAATAGTGGTTTTTCTTTCATAGCAAAGGCTTCTGCCCTTCCCATTACTATGCAGTTTGTAATTATTAATCCAACAA
>ARRA01000019.1 GCA_000384935.1 gamma proteobacterium SCGC AAA076-P13
TGGAACTGAATTTATAGCAGCCTCTATTGAAGAAAGAGATGCCATTGATATTGGAGTTGGTGGTAAGCCTTTTATCATATATGTATTATGTAAATTATTTTTATTAAGAATATCAGACTTTTTTATATCTCCATCAAAATTTGGTAATAAACCATAGATAATTGTTGGGTCTGCTTGAAGCCTCATGCCCAATGTTAATCTTTTAAGAAAGACTCCTGCAATCAAGGCTTTTTCTTGATTATTGCCTGCTTCTTTTTCAATTATAGAGGCAAGAATAATAGCTTCATTAATGTTTTTTAAAGGATTATTAGGTGGCTTATTTAACCAAAGTCTTGATACTGTATTGAATAAACGTTCATGACTGGCTTGCAATAGAGATGATGCCTTCATTGAGTCTTTATAGAAATAAGTATCAGGATAAAGAATTCCTTCTTTAAATGGTGTATGTCTCTTTATACAATTTAGATTAAAGCAATCAATATCTAAAAAACTATTCTCAAGTTCTTTTTGTATATCATAAATATTTGCCCCATCTTTAATAACTAACTTATGAGTCGAGGTGTGTCCCTGGCTTAGATCTAAGAAAATCTCTTTTAAATTTTTTTCTTCTACTTTGTATTTACCAGCTTGAAAACTATCAATATTTTCAATCGCAAGAAATACTTTAAAAAAAATAGTATCTAAAATATTACTCTTTACTAAATTATCTAAAGTTCTTGTCATTGACTCACCTTGTTTTACGACAATATATTCATCTTTGGTGGGTTCAAAATTAATAAAGGCATGATATGGCCCTAAAATAGATATAGTAAATATTATTATTAAATTAATATAAGGGAGTATTTTCATTAAAACTTATAGTGTCATAAATAAAAAAAGGATTCTATTAAAGAATCCTTTTTAATATCATTTCATGTAAGAAATGAATAATTTTGCTAGTTAGTATTTCTAAGAATTAGAATTAATGTAATCTACCGCTTCGTTAACAGTAGAAATCTTTTCAGCATCTTCGTCTGCTATTTCAAGATCAAATTCTTCTTCAAGTGCCATAACAAGTTCAACAGTGTCTAAAGAGTCAGCACCAAGATCATCTACAAAAGATGAATCACTTTGTATATCATCAATTGCTGTGCCAAGTTGGTCACTAACTATTTTTTTTACCTTATCTTCAACGCTCATAATTTCTCCCAATTGAAAAGTTGCTCATTTTACATCTAATATCAAAAAGATGCACATTTATTAATGCATAAATAGTCCGCCATCAATAGAAATGGTTTGCCCTGTTATATATTGAGATTCATCACCAGCAAGAAATGCAACTAACTCTGAAACATCTTCGGGTGAGCCAAGTCTATTTAAAGGTATATCTTTAATAATAGTATTTTTAGAATCCTCATCCAAAAAAGAGGTCATATCAGTTTCTATAAAACCTGGTGCTACAGAATTAACTGTAATATTTCTGGATCCTACTTCTTTTGCCAAGGATTTAGTAAACCCGCTTAATCCAGCCTTTGCAGATGAATAATTTACCTGACCTGGATTTCCCATTAATCCAGATATAGATGATATGTTTATAATTCTTCCATATCTATTCTTGATCATATTTTTTATAAAAGCTTTTGTTAAATTAAATGTTCCAGTTAAATTAGTTGCTAAAACGTTATCCCATTCATCATCTTTCATGCGAAGAAAGAGCTGATCAGAAGTTAT
>ARRA01000020.1 GCA_000384935.1 gamma proteobacterium SCGC AAA076-P13
TACTATAATAAGTGATATAAAAGTACATTAATATTTAATAATAAGGGAGAAATTATGGATATATTACAAAGTGTAGCTATTGAAATATCGCTATGGGAAACATTTGCCGGCGCCAGAGGTGCCAATGCAACAGTATTTTTAGCAACAGTTGTTGCTGTTTGGATTGCTGCTAGATTCTCTAGCGTGATGATAGAAAAGAATGCAAATGTATTAGCAAGAGTTATATGTACAGCTTTTGCTGTATCAGTATTTTTATTAGGCTTAAATCTATCAGGATGGATAAACGGAACCTATGAGGGTCATGCTGGGGCATTAGCCGCATTAGATATGGCTAATGGAGATTTAGATATTGGAGCTGGATCATTACAATTTATCGAAAATACAAAAAGTGGAAATATGCTTAGTTCACTAGGTGGGTGGGTGTTCTATTTAAGTGGTTTGTTGATTGCTGTACTTCCTCTTTGGATATCAAACGATAATTAAAATTATCTAATTAATAAAGGTGCAATTGCACCTTTATTTTTATTTACTTTGTACCATCATAGTACTACACTACAACACATGAAAAAACTTAACCAAGCAATACTGCTACTTAAAACTAAATCAGAGGTTGATGAATTTTTAAATGACCTTTGTACACCAGCTGAATTAAAAGCTCTTGATGAAAGATGGGCAGTTGCTCAACTTCTGTATAGGGATGAAATGTCTTACAGAGCAATAGCTGCAAAACTAAATGCAAGCACCACAACAATTACTAGGGTGGCAAGATTTCTAACAAATGAGCCTTATAAAGGTTATCAAAAAATACTTAAGAGGATTAATAATGAAAAATAGACTGACAATAGCTATCCAAAAAAGTGGGAGGTTATCAGATCAAAGCAAAGATTTAATTAAAAAATCTGGAATTAATTTCTCAACCAAAGGAGATAAATTATTAGCAAAATCAAATAACCTTCCAATAGATATTCTATTTGTAAGAGATGATGATATACCCTCTTTAGTTTCGAATGGAGATGCTGATCTAGCAATTGTCGGAGAGAATGTCTTAATTGAAAAGACTCTATTTAAAAAAAATAATACTGTTAAAGTTTTAGATTTAGGATTTTCCAAGTGCAGGCTTTCTATTGCTGCTCCTGATAATAAAAAAAATATGCGGCTAGCAAATAAAAAAATAGCAACTTCATATCCTAATATTCTTAAAAAATATCTTGCTGATAATAATATCAATGCAACTGTAACTAACATACATGGCTCGGTAGAGCTAACCCCTTACATTGGCATGTCTGACTGTATATGTGATCTTGTATCATCTGGTGCAACGCTTGAAGCTAATAATCTAAAGGAAATTAAAGTAATACTTAATTCGCAAGCAGTACTTATTAAAAATAAGAAGTTATCAAAAAATAAAATATTGATAGCAGAAAAGGTAATAAACAGAATGGAGGGTGTTATTAATGCAATAGAGAGTAAATATGTGATGTTAAATGCCGACACAAAAAATCTTAAAGATATCTGCAAGCTTCTTCCTGGGTCTGAATCGCCAACCATAATTCCATTAGAGGATGAAAATAAAGTTGCTATTCATGCATTGTGTCAGGAACCTATATTTTGGGAAACAATGGAGCAGCTTAAAAATAAAGGTGCTTCGTCAATTCTAGTT
>ARRA01000021.1 GCA_000384935.1 gamma proteobacterium SCGC AAA076-P13
TTATCTTCAAAAATTTTTGTCCCAACTTTAACAAGATCTCCAGTTTTTACTAACATAGTTGGCTTCATTCCAATAAAATCATTAGAAAGAAGTGAAACTGAATTTACAGTTGGTGTATCTGTTATTACAGGTAAAGGCGTGCCTGAAATAGGTAGATCTAAGCCTTTTTTTATTTTAATCACGTGCGCTATGCCTTAAGTAAGAATAATCAATTAAAAACGAGGTGATTATAAAACTAAAACCTTAACGATTCTATAGTTTTACTCAATTGGTTTAGGCAATCTTTGTAATTTTATATTAGCTATTTTCTTGGTTAAATTAATAACCTGTTTAGAGTAACCATATTCATTATCGTACCAACAATACAAAGTGATTCTATTACCACTTGTGATTGTTGCCTGTGAATCAACAATTGAAGCAAAAGGACTGGAGTAAAAGTCAGTTGACACAATTTCAGGTGAGTTCACAAAACCTATAATTTCTCTATATTTTGAATGAAAAGCCATTGATTTAAGATAGTCATTAACACCCTCTTTGGTTACCTCTGAGTCTAAAACTAAAGAAAGTATAGCTAAGCTAACGTTAGGTGTTGGGACCCTAATTGCATTTCCTGTTAGTTTACCAGCAAGTTCTGGAATAACTTTGGCAACAGCTGCCACAGCTCCGGTTGAGGTGATTACCATGTTCAAAGGAGCGCCTCTACCTCTTCTATCTCCTTTATGAAAATTATCAATTAAATTTTGATCATTAGTATAAGAATGAACCGTTTCTATATGTCCACCACTAATGCCATACTCATCTTTAATTACTTGTAAAATGGGAACAATTGCATTTGTTGTGCACGAGGCAGCCGAAATAATCCTATCATCAGTCAAAGTTTTGTCATTAATACCAAAAACAATATTTTTGATATCCCCTTTAGCAGGTGCTGTTAATAAAGTATGAGAAGCCCCAGACTCTAAATGCAACCCAAGCGCTTCTTCTGTTCTCCAGACACCAGTATTATCGATAACAATTGGGTTATTAATGTCATAGTCACTATATTTAACATCACTTGGACTGGATGCATATATAACCTTTACAGGGTTTCCATTAATGACTAATTCGGAATTAGCCTCATCAACCCTAACCGTTCCATCAAATGATCCATGAACGGAATCTCTGGAGAGTAAACTAGCTCTTTTATATATATCATCATCAGATGCTTTTCTAATAACTATTGCCCTCAATCTAAAATAATTACCAGGGCCAGTCATTTGAATCATCATTCTGGTAACAAGCCTGCCAATCCTTCCAAAACCATAAAGAACTATGTCTTTTGGGTGATCTGGTCTATTAGATGCCATATCAATAACATCAGATAATTCTGTATTTAAATAACTTGGTAAATTTGATGCATCAGATTTCAGATTTGAAAAATCTGGATATCTTACTGCTAACTCAC
>ARRA01000022.1 GCA_000384935.1 gamma proteobacterium SCGC AAA076-P13
AGCTAAAGGAGAAATTTATCTAGGGGAGATGACGTTTTGGCCACAGGCTGGAACTTATCGTGGTCATGGTCAAAGATTTCATGGTAAAGAACTAGATTTTGATCGGGAATCTTTCTTTGATCCTGTTTGCAATAACAAGCAGTCTAGTAATTAGTTATGACGCTGTACTTTAGGATATTTTTGTATACTTTTCTTCTCCTGGGCTTAGCGGGTTTCATCAATTGGGGTAAAGTAAATTTTTTACCAGTTTCAATTGTTTTTGAGTGTCTCATTTTCAGTGCTATTTTTACTAAAGGTCTAAATATTAATAGGCAGGCTTTTAAAATTTTCTTCGGTTTTTCTTTATATTTCTTTGTAAGCTTTCTTTATTCTGTGTTATACAAAGGAAACAATATCCTAGATTTTCTTTTAATATACAAATCAATTGTTTACGTAGCCATAATAGCTTTTTATATAGGGAATAAATTTGGTTCAATAAAATCATTCAATCTATTTTTTTACCTTGTTGTAAGTCTATTTTTTCTAAAGTATTTATTAAGTATTTTATTAGGCCTCAATAACAGGCCTGTACTTTACTTGGAAAATAACTTTGAAATGCTTTTCTTGACATTGCTTTTTTACTTGAAATTTGTTCTTACAGGCAAGTTGAGTTGGTTTGATTGGTTTATTGTTTCCTTGATAACTTTTATGTCGTTGTCGAGATCTGCTATACCGGTGTACATTTTGGTTGCAAGTTCAATTATCTTTGATAAATTAACCATTCGAAAGCTATCATTTTTGACGATCTTCATCGCTCTTGCAGGATATCTCTTTAGTATGATTCTTTTTGAAAGAAGTGGTGGGGCTTCATTTGATAGCATAGACAGGGTTGTTTTTTTTCAAGTATTTGCCGACGAATTGAGTAACGCATCCATTATAAATTTCTTTATTGGCTTGGATAGAATTTCTCCTTTGAGTGCAGATTCTTGTCATGCACTTAGATTTTATGATGGGTTATTCAGTTACAGTAATGATGGTAGTTGTTATTCAGTTATCCTACACTCTTTTTTGTTTAGGGTTATCTTAGACCATGGGCTCATAATTTTGGGTTTATTGCTCTTTTCTACTTACAAATATTTACGTTTGTCTAAATATACAAAAAAAGTATCAATGGTCGTAGTCTTCGCGACTTTTCTAAACGGCTTATCAGTTTCATCTTTTAACAGTGTAATTTTCCCACTCATCATGATTTTGTTTATAGGCTTTAGCCACCTGAATAACATTCAAAGTAACAGGTATAGTTTTAAAAATGATTAAATTTTTATCCAATCGATATGTTGATGTAATGGATTATTTAAACAGTTCTAATCCAAGGGAGGAACTTTTTGTTTATTTGAATCCTTTTAATTACTTTTATTACCGTTCTAGGCCGGATATACAGAAGATTGCTAGATACCGTATGG
>ARRA01000023.1 GCA_000384935.1 gamma proteobacterium SCGC AAA076-P13
CCAGAGGACTGTGAATACTATATGTGTGGGCCTCCAATGATGAACAAAGCTGTAATTGATTTACTGCTTAACATAGGTGTTGAACCAGAAAATATAGCACTTGATGATTTTGGTGGCTAAATAAAAGTTGGTTAATAGATACATACTATCTAAACTTCTAGCATTGCTGGTTGGTTTACTTTGTATATTTCTTGCCTATAACTTTAATTCTAAAAATACTTTTCAAGTCTCAGGTTATGCTTACGGGACAACTTGGTCTATAACATCAACTGAATATATCGCAGATCATCACGAAAAGAAGATACAAAATATTATCAACAATATTGATATGATGGCTTCCAACTATAAGCCTGACTCAGAAATTGCTCTTATAAATAACAGCCCTATAAACACAGATCTCCTGGTCAGTGATGGCTTGTTTGATATCTTGAGTATAGCTCAGTTGATATCTAAAGAATCAGATGGTCATTATGATATAACGCTTGGAAAAATCTCAAGTTCTATGGGTTTTTCACCTGATTTTGAAAAGAATGTTGAGAATAATCCACTTAACAGGAGTTATGAGCTCAATAAATCTAATCAGACAGTAAATAAAAATTCTCTTTTTTGGTTTGACTTATCATCTATAGCAAAGGGCTATGCTGTTCAAAGAATACATGATTACCTTATAAAAAATAATTTACCCAATCATTTAATAGATATAGGAGGAGAGGTAATTATTAGTGGTACCAATTACTCTGAACCATGGAAGGTTGGTATACAAGATCCAAATTCATTAGCTAGTAATCCGATATACATTATAAAAAATACAAACACATCATTTCTATCAATAGCTACATCTGGTGAGTATAGAAATTTTAAAACTAACTCATTAGGTCTTATCGATACTCATACAATTAACCCAAATTCACTCAGATCAATTAAACCTGATTCACTATCTGTTACTGTGATTAGCAGTAAATCAGCTACATATGCAGATGGATATGCCACGGCATTTAATGCAATGAGTGTAAATAAGTCTATAGAAATTGCTAACGCTAATGATATTGCGTTAATGTTGGTTGTGCAAAACGGTAGTGATATCGAACTACTTTTTTCAGATAAATGGTATGATTTTGCTTATGAGTGATATCTTTTTAGGATTTATAGTTATTGGACTTTCTTTTACTGGTCTTGCACTGGGATTAATTATGAGAAACGAGCCAATCAAAGGTTCCTGTGGCGGCATGGCTAACCTGGAGGAGGGTGCACCATGCCAAATATGTGGTAGAACTGATACCGAGGTCTGTGATCAGAACTGATTCATAGTATTGTCTTCACCAGCAGCCTTTAAAGCTGCATCACCTGCAAAATACTCCTTATGGTCGTCGCCCATATCAGAACCTGACATATTTTGATGCTTAACGCATGCTATACCTTCT
>ARRA01000024.1 GCA_000384935.1 gamma proteobacterium SCGC AAA076-P13
CCTATGGGAGAATCCTGATATTTTAAAAAGTGTTCTGACAACCACTCCAATGAGAAGAATTGGTGAAGCCGATGAAATAGCTGGTGTTGCGGTAATGCTTGCCTCTAAGGCTGGAAGCTATATTAATGGAGAAACAATAGTTGTTGATGGTGGAACTACTATTGCTTAATAGATATTTTTAACTGACTTAAAAAATAATTCATTACATGGGTTTCATTAATTGAGCTTACAGAATAAAAATCAAACCTAAGATTATTTAGTTCATCAATAATATTAGAGATTTTTAATTTATTAAAGTTAGTTTTATTAAATTCTTTATAAGTACCGCTTAACCCACTGTCGGTTAATCTTGATTTAAGGAGTATCTTTAAAAACTCTATTAAATAGTTAATTTTTTCTATAAAGCCAATATCGATGTCATTGATATCTTTTAATACTTGAACTTGATCAACTTTATTAGAAGTAAATTTATCAATTAAAGTAACAAAATCTTTATATGAGTTTTGGTTGTTATTTTGTATATCTTCAAGAATATTAAATGGTGTTGCAAAACTAGGAAAATCCATTGCTGTATATTCAGCAATACCTATATCAGAGAGCCAATTATTAACCCCTTCAGGTGATAAATTTTTTATATTAATAAGTTGGCATCTGCTATATATCGTCTGATTCAGAGATCTTGGTCTATTTGTTGTCATGATAATGTATGAAAATGATGCTGGCTCTTCAAGGGACTTTAAGAGCGCGTTTTGAGCTTCGTTAGTCATTAAATCTGCATTATGTATTAAAGCAACTTTATTTTTAGCTATAGATGGTGTTAAATTTAAAAAAGATATTACATCTCTAAAGCCCTTTTCATCATCCCAGTTTTTACTTTCTTTTCTTCTGCTAATGTCATTAACACCCAGCTTGTCTTTATCAAGAACATACATGTCAGGATGGCTATTATTATGAATAAGGCTAATGTGATCCCTACTGCTTTCTGTAGATGGATTAATAATAATGCTCTCGCATATTTTATTTGCAAGAATGTTTTTACCTATTCCACTAGGTCCATTAATTATTATTCCGTGGGGCAAGTTTTTAAAATTTATATCTTTATAAATATCGTTAAGCCATTTATATTTTTCTATACTCATAAAAGAGGCTTTACATGGTCGATAATGCTTTTATTTATATCATCTATAGATTGCATTGCATCAATAACTTTTATTCTATTTTGGTTATTTTTAGCTATGTCTAAATAGCCTTCTCTAACTTTTTGAAAGAACTCGTTGCCTGCAGATTCAATTCTATCTTTCACATCGTTAACTTTTCTTTCAAACCCATCTTGAACAGAAATATCTAAAAGAAAAGTCAAACGAGGTTCTGGGCAATTAATAAAACCA
>ARRA01000025.1 GCA_000384935.1 gamma proteobacterium SCGC AAA076-P13
GCAACAATCTCAGAGTTCATAGTAATGCCGGCAAGTAACGGGTGAATATGATGCTCTATAAAACCAGGAACAATAATATTATTCTCATTGGCGATTGCGTTTATAGTGAAGTCTCTTCTTGAAAGATCCTCTTCAAGAGTGACTTCTTTCCCATAATAAAAATTAAAACCATGGTATCCATGTCCAGTTTTTCTTTCGGTTCTTGCTAGGGCATATTCTTCCTTTGTAGATGGATGCAAGAAAACTGGAAAATCTTTACCAATAGGCTTAAAACCTTTCTCAATCATTTCTTCAGGAGAGGAGCCAACAACAACCCAGTCCCTATCTTTTGCTTTAGTTTTTAAAAGAGCGTCTCGAACAGCACCCCCAACTTCATAAATCTTCATGCTTTTTTAACTTGAAATAATTTCCTGTCTTCTAATCTTATCGCTGTGAGCTTATTTCCCCAAACGCATCCTGTATCAACTCCTATTATATTAGTTAATTTAGTTTTACCCTCGAGAGCTGCCCAATGCCCAAAAATAATATATTGATTCTCTTTTAAATTTTTGATTGTTTGGTTGAACCATGGAACATGCATCTCATCAGCTTTATTTTTTTTAGCCTTCAATTTTAACGAACCATCTTTTCCAAGAAATCTCATTCTAGTAAAGTAATTAATAATAGTTCTAGATCTCTTATAGCCCTTAAGGTCTGAATTCCATATCCTAGGAGTATCTCCCCATATATTTTCTAAGATCTTAAAAGAATCATCTTTCATCCCAGTTTGTATTTCTTTTGAAAGTTTTTTAGCCATCCTGATATCCCAAATATAAGGTATACCCGCATGAGATATCCAAAAAGTTTCTTTTGTTTCTTTAATTTTGATCTCTAGTAATAAAGGTAATTTTTTTAACCAGGAGTGATATTTTTGAATATTTTTTTGAATCTAAAACTTTTTTTAGTGATTTATTTTTCTTTTGATGTTCTATTAGGTAAAGCAAATAGAAGTCATGATTTCCCAATACTGCTTTTATAGATCCTTTGTGCCTCATGCAAAACTCCATCACTTCAAGAGATTGATGGCCTCTATTAACAAGGTCCCCAGCAAAGATAATTTTATCTTTATTTGGGTTGAATTTTATTTTTTTTACAAGTGCTTGAAGTTCTGAATAGCACCCCTGAACATCGCCTATTACGTAATGAGCCATTATTCTTTATAAGACTCAGCTAGTTTTATATATTCTTCAAGTGAAATTTCTTCTGGCCTAAGATTATTATCAATATCTAAACCAATCCAATCAAAATCTTGTTTTTTTAAATTATTCCTAATACTTTTTCTTCTAGATACAAATGATAGATCTATGAC
>ARRA01000026.1 GCA_000384935.1 gamma proteobacterium SCGC AAA076-P13
CCCTATTATGGTTTCAACTCGTAAATCTTTTATGTAAATAATATCTTTCATTTTGTTAGCTCGCTTAATGGCCATCTAGCCCTTACAGATGATCCCTTAATATTAATTTTATCAGAAGATCTTAGAGAGCCAACAAAGGCAATCATTGCAGCATTATCTCCACAATACTTAAGTGAAGGGTAATAAACTCTAATATTAATAGTATTTTCTAAATCTTTAATTGCAGCTGAGTATATAGAAAAATTTGCAACTCCCTTGCTCAAATTAGTGTCTGTGATATTTATAATTGAACCATTAGATTCTTTTAATTTATCTCTAAGACCATTAATTAAAAAAAGAGGCCCTTTTAAATTAGAGCCTACTAAGTTTGTCCAATGCTCTAAAGATATGTCTTCAATTGGAGTTGGATAAAAGGTAGAGGCATTATTAACAAGGATGTCTATAGTCTCAAAAAGACCTTTAGCCTCATCCACCAATCTCGTCACTTCACTATCTACGTCTAAGTTAGCTTGAATAATTTTTGCAGTATTTGGATTTTTCGAATTAATTTGATTTGCAAGTTTCTCTGCATCATCTTTGGATGAGTTGAAGTGAATAATAATATTCCATCCCAAGTCAGAGTAGGTAAGGGCAATTTCTTTACCAATTCTCTTTGCAGCCCCTGTAATTAAAATTGTCTTATTCATTTAGATTCTCTATAACTTGTTTGAGTAGTTTAATCTTTTCTTCTTCAATATGCTCATTTGAAACCTTTGATAATATTGAAAAATCCGTATTCTTCATTCCTTCTACCAATTCGAGTATTAATTTTTTTGTTTCTTTGAGCTGAGGGAGGCATACAAGATGTTTTATTAAATCCTCATCCCGCTCCAGACGTACATTTTTAAGGATACCTAAAAGACATTCTTCATCAGGGTTAGTTGGTATTTTAGATAAGGCTTTTAATGTCTGCGATGCATTTATAAAACTATTTGGTATTGGCAGATCCTTCCCAATCAAAAAACTATTATTAATTTCGAGTTCGGCCCATCTTATGGATGGATCATTCACTGATGAGCACCCTGAATTTTTAAGATCCTTGAAATGAAAGACATGCATTTCATATTCAATTAAAGTTTCAAAATAAATACTTGGGTTGTTTGAGGATAAAGCCCTTTCTGTCTCTGCCCATATTCTATTCTTTGAAAGGGTACCAATTTCACCAAGATTAATAATAGTATTTATGAGTTTTTTGGTTTCTTTAGATATCACAAAGTCTTTTAGGTGATCATAAGTTCTAAATCTTGCCAGTCTTATAG
>ARRA01000027.1 GCA_000384935.1 gamma proteobacterium SCGC AAA076-P13
ATAAAATAAGCCTATTACAATCCAGCACCAAGCTCCAATACGCAAAAACATTACAACACTAGCAAATAATTGTTTATGCATTGCTATTAGGATACGGCTCAATTCCTGAGCAATGTGTTCAAGAATTAATATTACGTAAAATATTGCTAATAAATTAAATGTAATAAATTCTTGATAAAAAATAATTAACTGCGCTGGTAAAAATATAAAATACAAAACAGCACTAGCAATGCCTTGATTTTTTAAAATACTTGGCCACTTTTTTAAATCAACTGATAACAGCTCTCTTTGACTATATGTGTAAAATTCTCCGCCAATAAGAATTACAGACAAAGAAATAGTTGCTGCTAGTAACCCATATGTACCAACTTCTTCTAAAGTTAAAAATTTAGCCATGCTCATAACAAGCGCGAACTTACTTAGAGTACTAATTCCTCGAATAAGTAAGTTAAAGATGCGAGAAGAAAATTCTGATTTCATAATAAGTCGCTATTGTTACTCTTTTATAAAAAGCATTATCGTCAATAGAGTGATCAGTTGAGTCTTTTACAGACTTAAGTTCAGGAATCTGCTCTATAAGAGTTTTTTCTATTCCATCTTTTAAAGTAACATCAACCATTCCACACCCTTGACACCCACCTCCAAATTGAAGAATTGCAACACCAGTATTGGTAAATTCAATTAAGCTCACCTCTCCTCCATGGGATTCAAGCATTGGATTGATTTCATTATAAATCACGTAATTAATTCTATCTTCTGGAGGGCTATCTGGTGAAATATTAGGCAATCTTGCATTAGGAGCCTTTATAGTTAATTGTCCTCCAAATGTATCATTGTCAAAGTTAACTTCCGCATCAACAAGAAAAGGAATACTTCTTTTTTCAACATTAACATTCATTAAATCTAATTCAATAATCACATCATCTGGTTCAGCTTCATCTGGTTTACAATATGCCAAACAGGTTTCAGCTTTTGGCGTACCAGGATCAGATATAAAAATTCTTACAGAAAGATTTTCTTCATTCTTATCCTTCAATAAATTTGAAAGGTATTCTTCTGCTGATTTAGTAATATTAATTATTTCAGTCATAGTATGTGGTTAAAGAGAATATTAAATTCATTTTTGGGAATAAGATCAAAATCTGAACTAGAGGATGATATAAAAAAAGTAACTTTAGTTAGGCTTATTATCTTATTCCTAGTTCTCAATATAACATTTATTAGCATAATATATTTTATAACCTCAATAATACTTAGTTAAATATGGATAAATT
>ARRA01000028.1 GCA_000384935.1 gamma proteobacterium SCGC AAA076-P13
CTTAATTGATATGCAAAAAATAAAATTAAATAAAACTAATATTCTATTAAATACCGCGAATAGCGATACTTCACCAGGTATCCTAAAAACAGTAAGGAAATTTGAAAAAATGATTCTTGCAGACGGTGATGTTGGCATTAAAAATATTTCAATTTTATTAAAAGAAAGACCACTCAAAAACTTAAAGGTTACAACAAAAGAATTTGCCGAATCAGATAATAAAATAAATGATGAATTAAAATCAGCAATTTTGATAGCCTACTCTAATATTAAAAAATATCATGAAAACCAACTTCAACAATTAAAATCATCTCAGGTAGAAACAACCCCAGGCATTAATTTATGGTCAGAGTTTAAACCAATTGATAGAGTTGGATTATATATACCTGGAGGCTCAGCACCCCTATTTAGTTCCTTATTAATGCAAGCAATTCCAGCGCTTATAGCTGGCTGTAAAGACATAGTCATTTGCACTCCTCCTAATAAAAATGGAAAAATAGATCCTTCTATTTTATGGGTAGCAAAGCTTTTAAAAACAAGACAGGTATTCAAAGTTGGTGGCGCTCAAGCTATATTTGCTATGTCATATGGAACAAAGTCAGTCCCTAAATGTTTAAAAATATTTGGCCCAGGCAATCAGTATGTAAATGAGGCAAAGAAAATAGTAAGTGTGCATACTCCTATTGATATGCCTGCTGGACCTAGTGAGGTTTATGTTGTTTCTGACGATATATCAAAATCAAAAATAATTGCTGCTGATCTTTTATCTCAACTTGAGCATAGTCCTGATGCAAAAGCTGTATTTATTACTAAAAATAAAAATCTTATTGAAAAAGTGAAACAAGAAATTAGCAATCAAAAAAATGAATTAAATAGAAAAACAATACTTAACCAAAGCTTAAAGAATATAATTTTTGTTTTAGCAAATAAAGACTTACAAATAATTGAATGCATAAATACAAATGCTCCTGAGCACTTAATTTTATTAGATCAAGATTACATTAAATATTCTGCTTACATTTTAAATGCTGGTTCTGTTTTTTGTGGTGTATTTTCTCCTGAATCCTTTGGCGACTATGCATCTGGTTCCAACCATACCCTTCCAACTTCTGGTTATGCAAAATCATACTCAGGCTTAAGTGTTACAGATTTTGGTAAAATAATTACATTCCAAACAGCAACAGCACAAGGTTTTAATAATTTATCAAATACGGTAAAAATCCTAGCAATGGCTGAAGACCTAGATGCCCATGCAAATGCAGTTTCTG
>ARRA01000029.1 GCA_000384935.1 gamma proteobacterium SCGC AAA076-P13
AAAAAAAATTCGGATTAAATATGCCGTTAACCAAACATAAGTTTATTGTCAGCAGTAAACAATCAAAAAGAAATTGACTATGGATGGTATTTTCAAAATGGCTCAAAATTAAAAAAATATTTGAATACCCAGTAATTTAATCTTTCTTTGAATCATTCAAATTTAAAAAATCAAAAGAAAGTGGGGTGCCTCTAGAAATAGAATCTTTTGCTTTGGAACCTAAGATCTCATGATAAAACTTAGGCGGCATTCCATAACCTGGACGAATACTTCGAATATTCTCATGGGTAAGCATTTCTCCCTTCTTGATATCACTTATCGCATAAAGTGAGCGACGAAATACTAGATTACCTTTTTCACTTTCTTTGCGCTCATAATTAACCTTACCTAATGCTTGCCATGCTATTTCACTATCACGACAAAGCTGAAAAAGCTCCGGTTTTTCAAGCGAAAAGCTATCATCAGGGCCACCTGCATTTCTATCAAGGGTGACATGCTTTTCAATCAAACATGCCCCTAAAGCAACTGAAGCTATAGCTGTAGTATTATCAATTGTGTGATCAGAGAGGCCTGTTAATACACCGAATCGCTCCCTCATATCAGGTATTGTCGCTAAATTATAATCTTTGGCTGGCGCTGGATAACCGCTTACACAATGCAAAATAATAAGCTGATTACAGCCGGCATTTTGTGCAGCATCCACAGCCTCCTTTATTTCCTCT
>ARRA01000030.1 GCA_000384935.1 gamma proteobacterium SCGC AAA076-P13
AGTATAAAATTGTGATTTATGCTCCTTAACAACAATATTTAAGTCCGGAGGAAACAACTCATTTAATAAATTAATTATTATTAACTGATCATTGTAAGCCCCTCCTGTAGGACAAGTGGTTTCCTCAGGTTGATAATGTAATGCAACAAAGATAAATCTTGCACCATTCGGTTGCTTTTTGTTTGTTAACTTTGAATACAACTTTTTAAGTTTACTTATTTTAATTCTATTTTTAATTTTAATTAAAAAATATTCCAGCCACATTGGGGAACTATAATTAGGATGGTAGCCTGCTCTAATCCAGTAAGTATTTGGTCGAACTAACTTATACCAATTGCCATTATTTATATTCACCCTAAATCGAGAAATAATTTTAAGTAGAGGCTTGACCAAACTAGTATTATTTAATCTGTGTTTAAGCATGTAATCAGGAATGGCGTCATTATAATTTTTTAATACTATTTCAACACGCTCTTTGACCAAACTTGAAGGCATTTGTGCCTCTGCTTTTAGTAGTGGTGGCATACTGTTAATATCGTCAAGCAGAATGCTGTTCGAGCCAAATGGTGTTTGCTGAAATGTTAGAAAATTGATTCCCTCAAGTCGAGAAGCAACATAAAGTGCGTAATCAAATACTCTATGAGGTATAGATGGAGAAACAACCAATTTATCATCGTGCTTTCT
>ARRA01000031.1 GCA_000384935.1 gamma proteobacterium SCGC AAA076-P13
TTTCCATTAACGCAGTAAAATTTAAAATCTGGTGGTGGTGCTAAGCCGTCTGGATCGATAAAGAATTCAACCAAAATCTTAGGCTTAATCAAACTATATGCCCATTCACCAACTTGACATCCATATTTTTGATTTAATGACTTATCCAAAAACTTTTTTGCTTTTTTAATATCTAAATCATCTTTTTTACGAACTAAGATAACTGATCCTGAATCATGATTGGTTTTCAACACAAAAGAACTTGGCAATGAATCAAAATCGATTTGCTCGAAGCTATTAACTACCTGATATAATGGAACAAGATGTTTATCTGCAATTCTGCTTGATGCAAATTCCCTTACACCAAGTTTATCTGAACAAAGGATCTTTTTCTCATCTTGGTCAAATAGTTTTAGCCATTGAATTTTATCATTGAAGTCCTGACAATCTTTTAGATTTGGGAATCTAAGCAGTTTTCTAAACATATGCTGATGAATAATAAAGTAGAGATCCCTGTGTTCAGGTTTTAATGGAAGGCTTTTTGAGTCTTCTTCCCATTTTTTAAAAACAAACGGATAAACTATAATATTAGATAGAGGTGCAATTACTTTGTTAAAAATTAAGCGAAAATAATTTAATTTCATATACAC
>ARRA01000032.1 GCA_000384935.1 gamma proteobacterium SCGC AAA076-P13
ATACCCATTGCCGCTTGCCATAAAGGCAAATCAGGTGGGCAACTTAATGAAAATAAAATAGTAGATACAAAAGCACCCTCGTTAATTTCGTGCTTTCTAACAATAGCAAAAACAGCTTCCCACCCAATACCGACAACAAAAACTGTTATGTAAATGGGCATAAAATATGCAGCCCCAAACCACATTTTGGCAACGAAACTAGATGAATCATAGCCAACTAAACTAACAATATAATGATGCCAGTCCCCTGTATTTAATTGATTTATTGAATCTAAGTATTCTAGAGAATGTGATCCAAGGTTATACATTCCAAAAAACATAGCTGGAAATGTTGCAAGCCATACTGTAACCATTACTTTTTGAATATCTATAGCATCACGAACATGAACAGGATTAGCGGTTTTTGTTTGTGTAGAAAAGAATAAATTTTCTACAGCATCAAATAATGGAAACCATTTAGAGTATTTGCCCTCACCAACAAAACTTGGCTTTACTGAATTGATGTAATTTCTTAATATTTTCATTGTTCTAAATAAAGTTTATTTAAATTGTTTAACAAAATGGATGAATAATCATATTTGCTAG
Organism: gamma proteobacterium SCGC AAA076-P13; assembly: GCA_000384935.1. Classification (GTDB taxonomy): domain Bacteria; phylum Pseudomonadota; class Gammaproteobacteria; order Magnimaribacterales; family D2472; genus SCGC-AAA076-P13. The sequence continues at coordinate 586 of ARRA01000032.1, forward strand.
GACAAACATATGAGCATAAAGCCAAATCTTCCGGCGCCAAT
>ARRA01000033.1 GCA_000384935.1 gamma proteobacterium SCGC AAA076-P13
TACCTTTGGTGGTTGTTGTTATTTTCATTTTTGTATTGTTTAAGCATGGTGCCGCATTACGTTTTATACGCTAAAGGTAAGGATGGGTGTATTTTGATTTCCAACTTATTTGGTGCGTTCGTGTTTTTTATCGGTGCTATTTTATGTTACCTAAAAGATGATATAGACGTTCTATTTTGGACTCTATCAAGCTCTATGTTTGTACTGGTTGTTGTGAAATCGTTGTTCGGTGCTGGTTGGGTATCAATACCGTTATCAAATAGAGGAAATTTTAATGTTAAATAATCAGGCTATTTATGTGTGTTGTATTTCCAAACCCTGGGTCAGTGTGATCAAACAATTATTATCATTGGGAATAAAGCCTGTACATATTACTCATTGGAGAGATGACCATAGAGATTATAAAAAATTCTTTGAATCGGAATGCCACCTACAAACAGTAGAGGATGCTTGGAAGGGTATGGGGTTTCCATTTGATGGGGTAGTTTTAGATGAACCTTTACTTGAAAAAATTGCGTGGTATGAAGTTCAAGCTATTGGCATGATGTCACGCCTTGATCCAACAGAACGAAATTTTTCTGCTGTTAATCGCCAGAATTTTTTTCGCCAGTTGGTTGGCCATTGT
>ARRA01000034.1 GCA_000384935.1 gamma proteobacterium SCGC AAA076-P13
AGTTTTTTTTGCGATATAGCTTTATCTCCTTCTCGCCAATCATTTGACATGACTTCATTGGCGCCTAAAATTTTTGATTACTGTGCAGAAAAACAACTTTCCATTTTTTTTGCTGGCGGTGATGAAAGTGAAGTGGAGATATTTATCAATAAAATTCGTACCTTAAATTCAGGGCTAAAAATTTCAGGATATTGCTCAGGATACTTAAATGATGCTGATATTATTAACAAAATAAAACAATCTGGAGCAGATGTTGTTGTCCTTGGTCTTGGAAATATTAAACAAGAGAGAGTTGGATTTTGTTTGATTGAGCAATATAAGGCATTGGTCTTCACATGCGGTGCTTTTATTTCGCAGACAGCTAACTCGAATGTGTGTGGAGGCGCTTACTATCCAGGGTATATTAACAAGCTAAATCTACGATGGTGCTATCGTTTTTTTAAGGAGCCACATGTATTTACTCGAGTTGTTAAATATTACCCCAAATTCCTTTTTCAGCTATTTGTTGATTCACGATTTGATATAAGAAATTAACAGAATTTTATTGTCCACGAAATGACATTTGTAAAGTAGTCTTCGAATATATGGTTATTAATT
>ARRA01000035.1 GCA_000384935.1 gamma proteobacterium SCGC AAA076-P13
GGGAGCCAGTACAGCAGGTAAGCCCAAGGCCGGAGAGTCAGAAAAGATGAAGAAAAAACGTGCAAGTTTTAAAGCCCGACATGCTAAGAACATTGCCAAGGGCAAAATGTCTGCGGCATATTGGGCTAATAAATCTAAGTGGTAGAGAAGGCTGTTAGCTCACGCTCAAGGTAGTCATGCATCTTTTCTAGTTTAGGTTTAGCATCACGAATAATCTTACGCACGAGCATTAGCTCATCACCCTTAAACACTTCATGCAGTCGGTCTTCGGGGAGACCACCCATCTCAGTTAGGATGGCCCCCGAATGATTGACGATTATTTTAAACGATAGTATATTAGCTTCCTTTGCTTTCATGTATATCTCCTTATACTATCTCACAAGCTCCACCGACACACGCTAATTCCTGTGAGCCTGTAGTGTTGTCTTCTTGTTCAAAATAAATTAAGTCATTCCAATTGACATCTTTAGGCATAGAAGCTAGTAACTCTTCATACTTCTCTGCGCTGATGTCTTCATACGGAGCTTGCTGATATACATGGTCGCTAACTGGCAACAAACTAATACCGGAACATATATCAAAGT
>ARRA01000036.1 GCA_000384935.1 gamma proteobacterium SCGC AAA076-P13
AGAACAACGTATTAAAGTTTATCAAAATAAAAATAAAACTCTTGCAGCTCTTCATAGCGTTGATTACAAAAAAGTTGGTCTAGGCGATTATGGTAAACCTGGAAACTATGTAGCAAGACAAGTATCTAGATGGTCAAAACAGTACATGGCATCAGAAACTGACAATATTGAAGCTATGAATAATCTAATTGAGTGGCTACCGAATAATATTCCTGACGATGATGAAACTTCAATTGTTCATGGTGACTACCGCTTAGATAACATGATTATGAAAAATCAAGAAGTTATTGGAGTTTTGGACTGGGAGCTATCCACCTTAGGGCATCCTGTGGCAGACTTTAGCTACCATTGCTTAACATGGAGAACAGAGCCTCTCTATTATGATTATGCAAAATTGAAAGAGCTTGGTGTGCCTAATGAAATGGAATACCGAGATATGTACTCAGAGGCTACTGGCAAAGACATGTCAGCTAATTGGGAGTTCTATATGGCATTTAATATATTTAAAGTTGCTGCAATATGTCAGGGAATATTAGGAAGAGTTAGAGATGGGACTGCAGCAAGTAAACACGCAGAAGAT
>ARRA01000037.1 GCA_000384935.1 gamma proteobacterium SCGC AAA076-P13
AACAACATCTTGAGCATGTTGATGGGGTTATGATTGGAAGATGGAAAAATTGTAAGACCAAAACGACTACCAAGTAACTTGTATCAATTTAAAGCAGGCACAGGCGAAGCTAGATGTATTTTAGATTCTATTACTAGTCTACAAAATGGTGCTGATCTTATATGGATAGAAACTGAAAAGCCTCACATTGGACAAATTGGAGCAATGATGGATGAAATAAAAAAAGTAGTTCCTAATGCAAAACTTGTATATAACAATAGTCCATCTTTTAACTGGACTCTTAATTTTAGACAACAAGTATTTGATACTATGTCTGATGAGGGTAAAGATGTTTCATCTTATAATAGAGATGATTTAATGAATGAAAACTATGACACTTCTGATTTAGCTATAGAGGCTGACAATAAAATAAGAACTTTCCAAGCTGATGCTGCAAGAGAAGCAGGGATATTTCATCATTTAATAACATTACCTACATATCATACAGCTGCCTTATCTACAGATAATCTAGCCAAAGAATACTTTGGAGATAATGGAATGCTTGGTTATGTTGCTGGAGTGCAAAG
>ARRA01000038.1 GCA_000384935.1 gamma proteobacterium SCGC AAA076-P13
CAGGGTAAATCACAAGTAATTGTCTAGTCTGCTCTAAGCTTAATAAGGTGTAACAATTCCCCGAGGGTCTTTGAAAACTGCCTCTCAAGTGAAGTCCTGTATCGCATAAGCCTATCCATCTCTGACGAATCTGGCAGTGCCGCATGCTTTAGCTGCTGTTCCCTTTGCGGAAAGCTTTCAATCACGTAGTTAGTTATAGATCTTCGTTTTGTCTGCTTGTAGAGGGTCTTGATGAAGGCGATAAAGTGTTCTCGAGGCACCTTTAACCCAGATTGGTTAAGTTGCTCTTCTGTTAGTGGTCCAGGCTCATGATTTGTGCTGATGCCTATTGTCACTTGTGTAAGCTGATTAGTTTTTGGCTTGTACCGGCTGATTAATTGCTCAATGTCTATCTTTTCTTTTTTGCACTCGTTCAGAACATGATCCCGAAGTAGTGGCATGTTGTCCCTGATATAACCCCATCCAGAAATGTCGTCCTCATCATGCCTGATAAGCTCGTTGAATAGCTGCTCGGCAATTTGTCGGTTGGTTTTGTCGATG
>ARRA01000039.1 GCA_000384935.1 gamma proteobacterium SCGC AAA076-P13
TTCCATAAAGACTGCAAGTGGGTCTTTTTTGTCAGAGCGTACTCTGCGAATGTAATGCTTAGAGAAGCGAGGATGGATACCACTAGCACTATCGACAAGTTGAGATACAGTGCCGCTAGGCTTAACACACGTAATAGCAGCAGACTGTTCAATGCCAAGCTTCTTAGCCCATTTCTCGTTGACCTTGATAGCATGGTCACGAAGACCTTCCAGTGTTGATGCAAGTTCTTCTGCATCTCCTTTACCCGATAGTAACTCATTGTCCATAATTCCTGTCATGCTTAAACCAAGCAGTGCTTCTTCCGCTGTATTCTTTTGCCAAATGTTTCGCAAGTATCTAAAGTCTGTAAGCGTTGCCTGTAGTGTGCCAATGATAGCAGCTAGTTCTACTTTTTCTTTAAGTGTTTCTGCTGTGTCGTCTTCACGCACAACAACCTCAGATAGATTACAGAACTGATTAGAGCGTAGGATAATCTCAGAGCACGGGTTAGTGCCAAAGTCTTGCTCAGAATCTCTACGTCCATTGCGAGCTGCAATATT